>CAMNTH010000014.1 GCA_946557785.1 uncultured Blautia sp. | reverse complement strand
AAAAAAGCAGCATAAGCTTTCAACTTTTTTTGTCCAAAGTATTGACATAGGTCCAATCGGAGGAAATTCGGCATACGGAAATAGGATGAAACAGGGGGCGGTTTGTGATGAAAGAGCGGAAAGAAGTTCTGGATTTTGGAATGACTTTTCCGGATGTATATGTGGATGCGCCTTTCCATGATGACAACTGGGTGCTTTTGCGGTACCGGAAGAATAAAAAGGCATTTGCGTGGACTTATGAGAGAAACGGTCACATCTGGGTGAATGTAAAGGTTGATCCGCAGTGGCGTGACCTTTGGAGAAATACTTATCCTTCAGTGCTGCCTGGGTATCACCAGAATAAGGAACATTGGAACTCCATCATTTTGGATGGGACGGTTCCTGATAACGAAATCAAAAGGATGATTGCAGAAAGCTATGATCTAATTGCCGGGATAATAAAGGTTTGAGTTTTATGTTATAACAGATTTGAATGGAAATAAGCTTGTCCTGATTAATGATATTATTTTTAAAGGAAAGAAGGCAATCAACTGGGATGATGTAAAGGCTTATTTGGAATCCTATGTAGGAGATCTATATGAGATTGCTGATACGCCATGGGAATGATGGAAAAATGTATTTTTACGGAGCCAGTGATGGCTCTTTTTTCGTGAGAGAAAGGCAGGTGAGAGCGTGGCGTCCGCAATCCAGTGCATTACAGTTAAGATCGGTGGGGATACGATTTAGCTCTCTACAGCCTTTTCAAAAGTTAATAAGGAAATCCGGAATACGCAGAGCCAGTATGATGCGCTTCAGAGGGAAATCATAGAAACAGACACTGCTTCCCCTGCCAGATTTCTATGAGGTGCAGATGGCAGATGTGGAAGCAAATTCCGGCGGTGAGACGGAAGCAGGGACAACCCAGAGAGCGGTGGACGGAGATGTTTATTGAAGTGTATAAGGCAAGCCTCGTGAAAGATACATCCTATAAGGGGCTGTGGAAGGTGAGCTTTACTTTGCAGGAATTTTAGATGAAATAATGGATGACTTAGGAGAGTATGTCCGCTATAATGAAAGAGACAAATTGGAAGTTGGGGAGATACAAATGGATAACACAAGAATTGAAACAAATAGACTTATATTGAGAAGATTTGAAGAAAATGATATGGAAGCAATATACTTGCTTTTTTCAAACGAAGAGGTCAATACTTTTTTGCCAATGTATCCTTTGAAGGATATGGATGAAACGAAGGTATTTTTTGAAAAGAAGCTAAAAGACAAGAAGTGGGGCTGTTCTGCTTAACTTTATTATACTATAGGGAGTCTGTTATTTATAGACTTGATATATTGAAATTTATTCAATATAATGGTTCCCATCATTAGAAAGGGGTTTTGAGATGGATCAAAAAGTAATATTTAGTCCCGGCTCTTTTTTTCATGGGACAAAAGCAGATTTAAAAACAGGGGATTTACTTACAAAAGGCTTTCAGTCCAACTATGCGGACAGAACAGCAAAGTATGTTTATTTTTCAGGGACGATAGATGCGGCAGTGTGGGGGGCAGAACTGGCAGCCGGGAATGGGAAACAGCGCATCTATGTTGTGGAGCCCACCGGAGAGTTTGAAGATGACCCGAACGTGACGGATAAGAAATTTCCCGGTAATCCAACAAAGTCTTACCGTACACAGGAGCCTTTGCGGATTGTTGGGGAGGTGGCCGGCTGGACCGGGCATTCGCCGGAGGTGCTGCAGAACATGAGGGAGGATCTGGAACGTTTGGAGCGTATGGGAATTGGGGCAATCGAATAGTTTTTGTTGTAGGTATTGAGTGGGACAGAAGGGGCATCAGTCAGGAATGGCTGATGCTTTTCTGGAGCTGTGCTGTAAGGTTTGTGGTGTGGAGATGGAGAACACGCGGGCGGAGATTGAGGCTATGCCTAACAGGAGGGGGCGTCTTTCTTAGAAACTTCCTGTTTTTTGCCTGTGACTTGAGGAGATACCTCAAATGTTTTCCAATAAGGATGTGACTGGCATTTTCAGTTACAGCAACAGCGGGAAAGTCCTTGCGGATCATTTGGATGAGGAAGACAAGGGGATATTACCTCAAAACAGGTCTATCAAATTCTCATATGTTTTGATAAAATGTATTTTGAGATGACGGAATTGGAGAAGAAAGGATTTTCCCATAACTTCATCCAGAGCATTGTGCTTTATCCGGAAAAGATGGATGAAGGACGCATCTTAAAGCAGATTGACTTTAGGTTTCCGGTGTATTATGAAGGAATGAAGGCAATGAAATTAGGTTGCCCAACGAAAGTGAAGTCGAGACGATATACTGTCTGCGACAGAAAAAATAAGGAGAAAACCATGAAAGTGATATTGCAGAATCTGACAAAAAAATTCCCTGGACGTAGCAAAAACGGGCCAAAGGAAATTGCAGCAGTGGATGATTTTAGCTTTGAGATTCCGGATGGCAAGCTTATAGGATTGCTAGGCCCATCCGGCTGCGGAAAAAGTACTACTCTGAATCTGCTTTGCGGTCTTCAAAAGCCTACCAGCGGAAAGATTTTTTTCGGTGAGGAGGATGTGACAGATCTTCCGGCAGAAAAGAGAGGGGTTGGAGTGGTGTTTCAGAACTATGCTCTTTATCCCCATCTCACAGTGAAGCAGAATATTTTGTTTCCTTTGGAAAACCTGAAAGGCGCACAGAAGCTTTCCAAGGCGGAAATGATGGAAAAAGCCAATGAGGCAGCAAGGCTTGTTCAGATTGATGATCTGATGGAGCGTAAGCCCAGTGAGCTTTCCGGCGGGCAGCAGCAGCGTGTTGCCATTGCCAGGGCATTGGTAAAAAGACCCCGCGTTCTTCTTTTGGACGAACCTCTGTCCAACCTGGACGCACGTCTGCGGCTGCAGACAAGAGAGGAGATCAGGAGGATCCAGAGAGAAACAAAGATTACCACCATTTTTGTCACCCATGACCAGGAAGAGGCTATGAGCATTTCCGATGAGATCGTTGTGATGAAGCAGGGGGTTATTCAGCAGACCGGAAGGCCTCAGGAGGTTTATGATGCTCCAGTGAACCTTTTTGTAGCAAAGTTCTTGGGTACGCCCCCCATTAATGTTTTTCAGGGAAGAATTAAGGGACAAAAGCTTTATATCGGGGAAGAAGTCATTATGGAGACTAAAGATCTTCCGGATCAGGAGGTTTTTGTGGGAGTTCGTCCGGAAGGCTTTGTACTTAGCAAGGACGGCTCCTTTAGCTGTGAGTTAAAAGGCGTTGAGGTTATGGGACGTGACATTAGTGTGGTCTGCGCAAACAGGGCGTCCGTGAATCCCACGATCCGGGCAATCATAAGTGCGGAAAATAAGGTGGATGCAAGCCGGGCTTTAGTGCGGTTCACACTGAAGCCCGGCAAAGTGTTTGTTTTTCATAAGGAAACACAAGAGCGTATCTGTTTTTTAAAAGACTAACAGGGGAGAAAAAGATGGATAAAAAAAATTGGAAAGGCTGGCTGTACCTTTTGCCTGCGATTCTTTTTCTGGGATTTTTTCTGGTGTATCCTTTAGTGGATGTGTTTATTTACTCATTTGAGGAAGGATATAACTCAGCATCCCAGACATATTTTGGAACAGGATTATACAATTACTCCTATGTTCTCCACGATCCTTATTTTTTACAGGCAGTGGAAAACACGTTTATTCTGGTGCTGATCACTGTGCCGGTTTCTACAGGGGTTGCACTTTTGATTTCCATGGGGCTGAGCTCTATCAAACCTTTGAGGGATTTATACCAGACCATTTATTTTTTGCCCTATGTGACCAATACTCTGGCTGTGGGGCTGGTATTTATGATCCTTTTTAAAAAGACGGCCTATACAGACGGCCTTATTAACTTAATGCTCAGCTGGTTCGGGGGAAATGCCATTGACTTTATTGACGGGCCATATCCAGCCAAAATGTTTGTGCTGTGCTTTTATACCATATGGGTCGTGCTGCCTTTTAAGATCCTGATTCTTACCAGTGCCCTGGCATCTGTGAACAGGGATTACTATAATGCGGCCAAAGTGGACGGTACATCCGGGTTTCGGATATTTCGAAAGATTACCCTTCCTATGATCTCGCCCATGATCTTTTACCTGGTGATCACAGGGTTTATTGGTGCATTTAAAGCGTACAGCGATGCAGTTGCTCTCTTTGGAACAGACTTAAATGCAGCGGGGATGAATACCATCGTAGGATATGTCTATGACATGCTCTACGGAAACAGCGGCGGATATCCTTCTTATGCATCTGCTGCTGCTATCATCCTATTTGCAATTGTCCTGACTATTACCTGCATAAATCTTCTGATCAGCAGGAAAAAGGTCCATTATGTGTGAGGTTAGAGAATATGGGGAAACAAGTTGATTATGAAAAAATGAAGAAATCTTCCAGGGTGCAGAAAATTGCGGGAAAGAGTATCACCTATATTTTGCTTACCCTATGGGCTTTGATGGTGCTGTTTCCGTTTTACTGGATGATTCTGACGTCTGTAAAGAGCTACAGTGCTTATAATTCGGAATATATACCAAGTCTTTATACACTGTCGCCCACACTGGAGAATTATGCGGAGGCATTTACAGCGGTGCCCCTTGCAGGATATTTTTGGAATACGCTTATATTTACCGTGATTACTACGGCTTTGATGCTGGTGGTAACGGTCCTTGCGGCATTTGCCTTTGCAAGGCTTGAGTTTCGGGGGAAAAACGCGGCATTTACCATTTTTCTCTCTTTAATGATGATTCCCAATGAATTGGTGATCATTACAAATTATGTGACCATTACCAATATGGATCTGCGAAATACCTTTTCAGGTTTGATCCTGCCCTCTGTAACCTCGGTTTTTTATATTTATTTGCTGAAGGAAAATTTTGAACAGGTGCCTGACCAGCTTTATTATGCGGCAAAGGTGGACGGAACACATGACCTGAAATATCTGTGGAAGGTTTTGATTCCCATCTGTAAGCCAACCATTGTGACGATTACTATTTTGAAGGTGATCGAGTGCTGGAATTCTTATGTATGGCCAAGGCTTATCACAGACGATGAAGCATATTTTCTGGTTTCCAACGGAATCCAGGAAATTCGGGAGAGTGGTTTCGGCCGGGAAAATATTCCGGCTATGATGGCTGCAGTTGTGGTGATATCCGTTCCTCTTGTGATTTTGTTTTTGTTGTTTCATAAGAAGATCATGGCCGGTGTGGCAAGAGGAGGAACCAAAGGATGAGAAGAATAGGAAAAAAGATAGGGCTTCTTTGCCTGCCTGCCCTGCTTTGTATGATGTTCCTTTCGGGCTGCCATGGTACAAAGGGTCAGAGTGCCTTTGCCACGCCAAAGGAATTTGACGAGTCAAAAAACTATGAGGTTACATTCTGGGCTAAGAATGATACAAACAAGACCCAAACGAAAATTTACGAAAAGGCCATTGCGGATTTTGAAGCATTATACCCAAATATTACGGTAAATCTCCGTTTATATACGGATTACGGCAAAATCTATAATGACGTGATCACCAATATTTCCACCAATACCACCCCAAATGTGTGCATTACCTACCCCGATCATATTGCCACCTATCTGACGGGGGAAAACAGCGTGGTTCCCCTGGAAGAGCTGTTTGCAGATGAGAAGTATGGGCTTGGGGGAAGCCAGGTGAAATTCGATGCCCCCAAAGAGGCAGAGATCATCCCACAATTTTTAACGGAATGTTCCTTTGACGGACATTATTACGCAGTTCCTTTTATGCGTTCTACAGAGGCCTGCTATATTAATAAAACCTATGTGGAAAAACTGGGCTATACCCTGCCGGAGGTGCTTACCTGGGATTTTATATGGGAAGTATCTGAGGCTGCTGCTGAAAAGGATGAGAGCGGTGTGTTTGCTTTAAACGGTCAGAAGGTAATGATTCCCTTTATTTATAAGTCTACGGATAATATGATGATCCAGATGCTGCGGCAGAAGGATGCTGGATATTCCAATGAAAATGGAGAGGTGCAGCTTTTCCATGATACCACAAAGGAGCTTCTTTTTACCATTGCAGAGCAGGCCAAAACAGGGGCGTTTTCTACATTTAAGATTTCCAGTTATCCTGCTAATTTTCTGAATGCAGGGCAGTGCCTTTTTGCTGTAGACTCCACAGCGGGCGCTACCTGGATGGGAACTTATGCTCCCCTTTCTGATATAAGCGATGACAAATTTGTGGAGTTTGACACAGAAGTGATGCCTATACCCCAGTTTGACCCGGAAAATCCAAAGATGATTTCCCAGGGGCCGTCTGTCTGCGTGTTTAATAAAAAGGATCCCCAGGAGGTACTGGCTTCATGGCTGTTTGTGCAGTATCTTTTGACAAATGAAGTGCAGATCGCCTATGCAGAAACAGAAGGGTATGTACCGGTTACCTTAAAGGCTCAGGAGTCTTTGGAATATCAGGATTATCTTTCCAGGTGCGGACAGGACAATGAGCTTTATTATGATGTAAAGATCAAAGCCTCAAAGCTGCTTCTTGACAATACGGGGCATACTTTTGTTACACCGGTATTTAATGGCTCTGCTTCCCTTCGTGATGCAGCAGGACAGCTTATTGAGAATGTAACAAAGTCTACTCGAAGAAAGCAGGAAGTAGATGATGCTTATATCGAGAACCTGTATGACGAAGTAACTTCCTTATACCATTTGGATCACAAAGTATCGGGAGCGGGAGATTCTCTTGCGGGAAAGGCAGATCTTGGGGCACTTCCGGGGACTGGGGTGATGCTGCTGTCTGGATTGGCTGCTGCCTGGATACTGATTTTCTTGTATCTTATCTGGGGAGCAGTGAAAAAGAAGAAAAAGGAAAAAAAGAAACATTGATTTCCTGTGAGTTTGATGTATAATGAGGATGTGTTTTAAATACTTATTTGAAAGGAAGAAGAAATATGAAAAAATTATTGGCATTATTATTAACAATGTCCCTGACTTTGGTTCCGTGCAGCCTGGTAATGGCAGAGAGTGAAGAAGCTGCTCAGACAGAAGCTAAGTCAGAAGGCGTAATGACCTATGAGGAATATGTTGCAGCAGAGCTTGACACAGAGGTTGTTATTGAAGCTTATGTTCAGGCAAAGCAGTCCTGGTGGGAAGACAAGGCTACCGTATATGCACAGGATGAAGACGGTGCATATTTCCTTTACAATATGGCATGTTCTGAAGAAGACTATGAGAAGCTGGTTCCAGGCGCTAAGATTAAGGTAACAGGCTTTAAGGGCGAGTGGTCAGGAGAAGTTGAGATTATGGATGCTGCTTTCGAGCTGGAAGAGGGCGAATACATTGCTCCTGTAACAGACGTTACAGAACTTCTTGGAAAAGAAGAGCTGATTGACCATCAGAATAAGTTCGTATCTTTTAAGGGAATGACTGTTGAAGCAGCAGGACAGGATGAGGAAGGCAATGATGTTGCATTCTTATATAACTGGGATGGTTCCGGACAGGATGGGGACGACCTGTATTTCAACGTTTCCCTGAACGGTGAAACATATACCTTTACAGTAGAATCCTATTTGTGCGATAATACCACAGACGTTTACAAAGCTGTAAAAGAACTGGAAATTGGCGATAAGATTGATATGGAAGGCTTCCTGTACTGGTATGAAGGGGTAAATCCTCACATTACTTCTGTAACAGAAGCAAAATAAATGACAAAGCCGGCAGGATTTCTGCCGGCTTTATCTTACGCCTTCATACATACCTTTCAACTCGACAGGATTCCGTTTGACAGAGGAATATGGATATAGTAGAATGAGCGCAAATGGATTAGGAGGTTTTATTATGGCATCTTTTTGTGTTCTTGATGAATTTGAGGTTCATAAAAATGAGGAATTTTTGCGGATCGCAGAAGAATTGAAGCCAGAGCTGCATGAGCGGGAGATCCGCCCTTTAAGCATGGTAAAAGTAGAAAAGAACGAAGATGGAGATACATTTGTAACAGATGAGAAGGCACAGGATACTTTGAAATACAGGGTGTTTAAGAAGGACGAGTCTGTGATCCTGGATTTTGGAACACATTATGTAGGATATCTGACCCTGAATCTGGCATCAGCAGGCAGCCATCAGGATGCACCTGCATATATTTATGTAAGATTTGCAGAACGGTTGGATGAACTTACGGAAAATACTGAGGAATATACGGGCTGGATCAGCAAGGGATGGTTCCAGGAAGAATATATTCATGTGGATGTCCTTCCTGCCAGACTTGAACTTCCAAGACGTTATGCATTCCGCTATCTGGAAATTAAGGTACTGGATGTTTCACTGAAATTTTCCCTGGTAATCAATGACATCAGTGTGAAGGCAGTATCTGCTGTAAATGATGAAAATATTCAACTAATTAAATCAGATGATGCAATTTTGCGTAAGATTGATGAGGTCAGTATTCGTACATTAAAGAATTGTATGCAGTTTGTGTTTGAAGATGGTCCTAAGAGAGACCGTAGAATGTGGCTGGGAGACTTCCGTCTGCAGGCAAGGGCTAATTACAGAACCTTCCGGAATATGAGTATGGTAAAGCGTTGTCTTTACCTTTTTGGCGGACTGACTTTTAATGAAGGTAAGATTCCGGCCTGTCTTTTCCTGGAGCCGGAGATTGAGCCGGATGATACCTATCTTTTTGATTATGCATTATTATTCGGCTCTGTTCTTCTGGATTACTACAGAGCCACAAAAGACCAAAAGACCCTTGAGGATCTGTATCCAATTGCCATCCGTCAGATTGAGATTGGCCTGACTTACTTGAATGAAGACGGAATTATTCCAGATAGAAGCGGACAGTTCTGGTGTTTTGTAGACTGGGGCGATGGACTGAATACCCAGGCTGCATCACTGGCGATCTTGATTTATTCCATGAGATATGGAATCCGTCTTGCTGAATATATGAAGGATGATAAAACGATACATTGGCTTACAGAAAAAATGGAAGAACTGAAACGTTCTGCCGTAGATCATTTCTGGGATGGAGAGCAGAAATTGTTTGTAAGCGGTGAAGAACGCCAGGTATCCTGGGCAACCCAGGTGTGGATGATTCTTGCCAGAGTGTTTGATAAAGAGAAGAATCGGGAACTGATCATTCATACCATTGAAGTGAATCCGGAACATTCCATGGTATCGCCTTATATGTACCACCATTATATTGACGCACTGATCCGCTCAGGGGAGAGGGAGCGCGCTTTGGAGGAAATAAAGAATTATTGGGGCGGAATGATCAAGGATCATGCAGATACCTTCTGGGAATTATATAACCCTCATAATAAATACGAGTCTCCCTATGGCTCTGTAGCCATTAACAGCTTTTGCCATGCATGGAGCTGCACCCCTACCTATTTCCTGAGGAAATTCTATATTTCTGAATTTGAATAAAAAGCAGGTGTGGCGTTTACAAAGGTGATTAAAGTGAAAGAAATAAAACGAAATAACAAAGTGCGGATTGCAAAATTTATCTCCCAGAAAGGGGTTACCTCTAAAGCGGAAATTGCCGCAGAGCTTGGTTTAAGTATGCCTACTACCCTTCAGAATGTGCGGGAGCTGGCAGATGGCGGTGTGATACAGGAAAACGGTGCTTATGAATCCACAGGGGGCAGGAAGGCAAAGGCTTTGTCCATTTCTCCGGATGTAGGCTATGCTGGAGGATTGGACATTACAGCAAATCATATCACCCTTGTGCTGGTAAATATGAAACGGGAGCTTGTGTGCAAAGAGCGGCTGAAGCTTTCTTATGAAAATACCTTTGCTTATTATGAAGAAATGGGGAAACATCTCCATAGCTTTTTAGATCGGTCAGGCGCAGAGAAAGAGAAGATCGTGGGAATCGGCATTTCCCTTCCCGGGTTTGTAAAAAAAGATGAACAGCTTTTATTAAGTTCCCATGTATTAAATGTAAGGAATGTAAGCTTTAAAAATCTGGAGAAGATTATAGGCTATCCCTTCTCTCTGGAAAACGATGCAAACAGTGCGGCTTATGCAGAATTAACCGGAAGTTCCAGAAACACGGTATATCTGTCCTTAAGCAGTACCGTAGGAGGGGCAGTCTATCTGTATGATCGTTTGTATCAGGGAGAGAATTTTAAGAGCGGCGAGTTTGGCCATATGGTCATAGAAAGAGATGGACGTCCCTGCTATTGCGGAAAAAAAGGCTGTGCAGATGCATACTGTTCTGCAAAAGTGCTGCAGAAGCTGACAGACGATAATTTGGAAGAATTTTTTCGAAGACTTGGGGAAAAAGATCAGAAATGCCTGCAGGCATGGGAAGAGTATCTGGAATATCTGGCTGTGGTGGTATCCAATCTCCGAATGGCTTTTGACTGTGATATCATCCTTGGGGGCTATGTAGGCGGCTATATGGAAGAGTACCTCCCTGTACTTGGCAGAAAGCTGATGAAGTACAATCAGTTTGATCTGGATACTTCATACCTGAAAACCGGAAAATATAAGCTGGAGTCTTCTGCATATGGCGTTACAATGGATTTTGTAGAGAAATTTTTTGATTCTTTGGAGTAGGAAAATTTGATAAGCCCTTGACATATTTTGGCACCTGTGAAATAATACAATTACTTTAATAAAAGTATTTATAAAAGTGTGTTATGTAATGAATGGGAGGAAATAAGCATGGACGGAATGATGAAAGTTGCAGTTATGAACGGTATTGGAAAAATTGGCTTTGAAGAAAGAGAAATTCCAAAGCCTGCAGCCAATGAGGTATTGGTTAAGCTGGAATATGTGGGAATCTGCGGTTCAGATCTGCATTATTATGAATCAGGTGCCATTGGAGACTACGTGGTAGAGCCGCCGTTTGTACTGGGACATGAGCCTGGGGGCGTGGTTGTAGAAGTGGGAGAAGACGTAAAACACTTAAAAGCAGGGGACAGAGTTGCCCTGGAGCCAGGAAAGACCTGTGGGCACTGTGAATTTTGCAGAGAAGGAAAATATAATCTCTGCCCTGACGTGGTGTTCTTTGCAACGCCTCCTGTAGACGGCGTATTTCAGGAATATGTAGCTCATGAAGCAGCGCTTTGCTTTAAGCTTCCGGAAAATGTAAGCACTTTGGAAGGTGCCTTGATCGAGCCTTTGGCAGTTGGCTTCCATGCAGCGATCCAGGGAGATGCACACCTTGGACAGAAGGCTGTGGTTATGGGGGCAGGCTGTATCGGCCTTGTTTCTATGATGGCCTTAAAGGCAAGAGGCGTATCTGAGGTTTATGTAGTGGATATTATGGAAAAGCGCCTGGAAAAGGCAATGGAGCTGGGAGCCTCCGGTGTACTAAACGGTGCAAAGGAAGACGTCCTTGCCCGGGTAAGAGAGCTTACCAATGGCAAGGGAACGGATCTGGTCATTGAAACTGCAGGTACAGAAATTACAACAAGACAGGCTATCCATATGGCGAAAAAGGGAAGCACCATTGTGCTGGTAGGATACAGCAAGAGCGGAGAAATGACTCTTCCTATGAGCCTTTGCCTGGATAAGGAACTGACATTTAAAACCGTATTCCGTTACCGCCATATTTATCCTATGGCTATTGATGCGGTGGCATCAGGGAAAGTCAACCTTAAAGGTATCGTAACAGATATCTTCTCTCTGGATGATGCCCAGAAGGCAATGGATTATAGTGTAAATAATAAAGCGGATATTGTAAAGGCAGTGATTAAAATTAAAAAGGACTGACCCTGAACAAGTGGCAGTATTAAAAAAGATCCTTGCGTATTGCGGATGTATTCGTAATACGCAAGGATCTTTTATTGGGTTATCCTATGATCTCATTTGGGTTTGCGATGCTCGTAATCCTTCAGGGAATCAATTGCCTGTCTGGAAAGAGGAATCAGTGCGATCATATTAAATATAGTCATAAGTCCTATGCCGATATCTCCAAGATCCCATACAAACGTATATGCAGCAAGACCGCCGATAAAAAGCATTACCAGTGCAAGGAGCTTATAAGCTGTTTGGGATGCCCAGTTATCTCCCAAAAGATAGGACACATTGGATCTTGCATAAAATAAAATGCCAATAAATGTGGAAAAACTAAATAGCCACAAGATAACAGCAATAAAAATGACGCCGAATTCTCCCAGGTGATAATTCATTGCGGCCTGAAGGAGATCCATTCCCGCCAATCCCTGGGTAAGTTCTGCTGGAGCCAGAAGCATGATCATGGCAGAACAGCTGCAGATGACAATGGTATCAATAAAAACCCCAAAGGCCTGAAGAAGCCCTTCCTTTGCAGGATGGCTGATATCTGCCGCTGCAGCAGCACATGGAGCAGAACCGGAACCTGCTTCATTGGAAAAAAGTCCCCTTTTGGCGCCGTTCATAAGAACTGCCCCGAAGCCCCCTGCCACGACCTGGCGAATGCCAAATGCCTCTGCTAAGATCTGCTGAAAAACAGAAGGCAGCTGTCCTGCATTTTTGATAATAATAAATACGGTAAATAAGAAATACATGCCCGCCATGATGGGAACCACAATATCCAGAACCTTTACCGTTGCATTTTTCCGAAGCACGATTGCAGCAGCGATCACTACAAGGATAATGGTAGTATAAAGGGGCGGAATTTGAAAGGCGTTTTTAAAAGCTGAGGAAACAGAGTTTCCGATTACCTGGCTGATCCCGCACCAGCAAAGAAGGCCGGAAAGTGCAAATAAAGCAGCGATGATGGAACGTTTGCGCCTGCTGTCCTTTTTAATAAAGAGATGATGAATATAATAAGCCGGACCGCCCCGAAATCCGCCGTAAAGGGGATCCTTCTCTTTGTATATCTGCGCCAGGGTCGCTTCTGCAAAAGCAGTGGAGGAGCCAAGGAGGGCAGTGACCCACATCCAGAAGACTGCACCTGCACCCCCTGCGGAAATGGCAGCGACAACGCCTACCAGATTTCCCATGCCCACGCGTGTGGCTGTGGAAATAATCAGCGCCTGCATTCCGGAAATGGAATTCTTTTCTGAAAGCTTCTTCTTTTCTGCTGCGATCCGAAGCATTTCCGGAAAGAGCCGGAAAGGAAGAAAACGGGTTCTGATAGTAAAATAAATCCCCGCAGGTATTAAAATAAGAACCAGCAGGGAAAGCCCTGCGGAACCTCCGGATGGTAATGGAATGGTGATAAGGTCACCCCATAAAAGATTATAAAAAAAAGTAATGATTTTCATGAAAGCCTTCTCCCTGATGTGATTTTTTGACTACATCAGTATACAGTAGAAAAGCATATCTGTAAAGAAGAAAAGCGGATGCTTTAACAGCTTGACTTTTTGGTATATATTTCTTATGATAAAATACACGTCCGTCACCCGGACAGAAGGAGGAAAAAAGGAAAAATGAAGTATTTGCTGAACAATTTGAAGCGATATAGGAAAGAAAGCATTCTGGCTCCATTGTTCAAAATGCTGGAGGCATTTTTTGATCTGTTTGTGCCCCTTGTAGTAGCAGACATCATCAATGTAGGCATAAAAAATCAGGATAATGGATATATTCTGACCAGATGCGGCATCCTGGTACTTTTGGCCATCGTAGGAATTTCCTGCAGCTTTACAGCCCAGTACTTTGCGGCAAAAGCATCCGTAGGCTGTGCGGCAGGCCTTCGCCATACGCTGTTTTCCCATATTCATACGCTGGGATATTCAGAAATAGATACTATGGGAACCAGCACGCTGATCACCAGAATGACCAGTGATATCAACCAGGTGCAGAACGGATTGAATATGTTTTTGCGCCTGTTTCTGCGAAGCCCATTTATTGTGTTTGGCGCCATGATCATGGCCTTTACCATCAATTTAAAGATTGCGGTGGTATTTCTTGTGGCCATTCCGGTTCTTTCTGTGATTATTTTCGGGATCATGAAGATCACGTCACCGCTGTATAAAACCATTCAGGGACGTCTGGACAAGGTTCTTGGAATAACTAGGGAAAATTTAACCGGTGTTCGGGTAATCCGAGCCTTTGGAAAAGAAAGTGCGGAGGCAGAGCGCTTCGAGGCTGCCAATGGGCTTTTGAATTCCATGCAGCTTCATGTGGGACACATTTCCGGTCTGATGAATCCCCTGACCTATGTGGTGGTGAACCTGGCGATCATTGCTATTTTAAATATGGGTGCATCAGGCATTCATAAAGGCTCTTTGTTAAATGGTGATGTGATCGCATTGGTAAACTATATGAGCCAGATCCTTGTGGAGCTGGTGAAGCTGGCCAATACTGTTGTTTTGCTAAGCAAGGCCCTGGCAAGCCTGAACCGCATTGATGGTGTTCTGGATACAAGGCCTTCCATGGAATTCCCGGAAAAAACCAACGGAGAACAGATTTCTGGAAAGGAAGCAGTTGCATTCCAAAATGTAAGCCTGACATACCAGGGCGCAGGGGAGGAGAGCCTGACGGGTATTTCCTTCCTGGCAGAAAAGGGACAGACCATCGGTGTGATCGGAGGTACTGGAAGCGGTAAATCCAGCCTGGTAAATCTAATTCCAAGATTTTATGATGCAACCTCAGGCCAGGTGCGGATCATGGGAAGACCCATTGAAAAATGGAGCAAAGAAGAGCTTCACGGTACCGTGGGTGTGGTAATGCAGAAGGCGCAGCTCTTTGCAGGAACCATCCGTTCCAATTTGCTGTGGGGAAATCCGGATGCATCTGATGAAGAGCTTTGGAAGGCACTGGAGCTTTCTCAGGCGGCAGAATTTGTAAGGGGCAAACCCCTTGGGCTTGATGAAAAAGTGGAGCAGGGAGGAAGAAATTTTTCCGGCGGACAGAAGCAGAGGCTTACCATTGCAAGAGCGCTGGTTAAAAAGCCACAGATCCTGATCCTGGATGACAGCGCAAGTGCCCTTGATTTTGCAACTGATGCGGCGCTTCGGAAGGCCTTAGCCTCCCTTCCGGGAGAAATTACTGTATTTATTGTTTCCCAGCGTGCATCCAGCTTAAAGCATGCAGACCGGATCCTTGTGCTTGAGGACGGCGAGGTCGCTGACCATGGAACTCATGAGGAACTTCTTGGGCGCTGCGATGTATACCGTGAAATTTATGAAAGCCAGTTTAAGAAAGGGGAGGTGCACTAATGTCTGTTAAAAAAATATCCAAAGAAAAGCAGAAAGAAAATAAGCAGGTCATGAAGCGGATTCTTCAGTTTGTAAAGCCCTATTCCCCTTTTTTGATTCTTAGCTTTTTGTGTGCGGCAGTGAGTGTGGCTGCCCAGCTGATCGTCCCCATTCTTTGCGGAGATGCCATTGATTATATGATCGGCAAAGGCAAAGTGGATTTTCAAAGTGTAAAAACCACGGTGATAGCCATTGCCGCTGCAACCGCCATTACGGCGCTGGCTCAGTGGGTGCTTGCAGTCTGCAATAATAAAATCACCTTCTGCGTATCCAGGGACTTGCGGAATGCATCCATTTATAAGATCCAGAAGCTTCCTCTTTCCTATCTGGATGCCCATCCGTCAGGGGATTTGGTAAGCCGTGTGATCGCAGATGTGGACACCTTTGCAGACGGACTTTTGATGGGCTTTACCCAATTATTCACGGGTGTGCTGACGATTATCGGAACTTTGGGCTTTATGGTGTCTGTAAATCCCCTGATCACTTTGGTGGTGGTGGGACTGACGCCCCTAAGCCTTTTTGTGGCAAACTTTATTGCAAAGCATACTTTTCAGCATTTCCAGAGTCAGACTGCGGTAAGAGGAGAACAAACGGCGTATATTAATGAGATGATCGACGGAATGAAGGTGGTGCAGGCCTTTGGGTACGAAAAGCAGAGCCTGGACAAATTTGATGAAGTAAACGCCCGCCTTCAGGACACCAGCCTGAAAGCTGTGTTTTACTCAAGCCTTACGAACCCCTGTACCCGTTTTGTAAACAACCTGGTGTATGCGGCAGTGGGACTTTCCGGGGCATTGTATGCAGTTGCAGGGGGAATTACCGTAGGCCAGTTAAGTATTTTCTTAAGCTATGCAAACCAGTACTCCAAGCCCTTTAATGAGATTTCCAGCGTGGTAACTGAGCTTCAGAATGCCATTGCCTGTGCAGACCGCGTATTCCAGCTTTTGGATGAACAGGATCAGGTGGAGGAAAAAGGAACAGTTCTGGTAAGTGACGGGCATGTCAGCCTGAACCAGGTATCTTTTCGATATCTGCCTGACAGGCCGCTGATCGAGAACTTTACCCTGGATGTAAAACCAGGGCAGAGGATTGCCATTGTAGGCCCTACCGGCTGCGGAAAAACTACTCTGATTAACCTTCTTATGCGTTTTTATGATGTAAATGGAGGAAGTATTCAGGTGGCAGAAAAGGATATCCGGGATGTAACCAGGAAATCTCTTCGCCAGAATTATGGCATGGTCCTCCAGGAAACCTGGCTGAAAGCAGGAACCATCCGGGAGAATATTGCTTATGGAAGACCTGACGCCACAGATGAGGAGATCATTGCGGCAGCAAAGGCTTCCTATGCCCACAGTTTTATCAAACGTCTTCCCGATGGCTATAATACCATGATCGCAGAGGACGGGGGAAATATCAGCCAGGGACAGAAGCAGCTTCTGTGCATTGCTCGGGTAATGCTTTGCCTGCCGCCTATGCTGATCCTTGATGAGGCAACCAGCAGTATTGATACCCGTACAGAAATCCGCATTCAGGCTGCCTTTGCAAGGATGATGGAAGGCAGGACCAGCTTTATCGTAGCCCACCGTCTTTCTACTATCCGGGAAGCTGATGTGATCCTTGTCATGAAGGAAGGGCATATTATAGAGCAGGGAAATCATGATTCCCTTATGGCAAAAGAGGGCTTTTATGCCCATTTGTATAACAGCCAGTTTGAGGAGACAGCATAAAATAGATTTATGTGTCAAGCCCTTGCCACAAGATGGCAGGGGCTTTTCTGTTTATTTAGAAACAATATGGGGATTGTATAAAATATACAAAAAGAATGATTCATATGTTAGTAAAAATGCTATATTATATTATTGCTTTATGGATTTTTGGATGAATGGTTTGGATAGTCAAGGAGCGAGACATATACGGCACTGACTGGTGAGAAAATGAGGATTGCAGCCAGAGGTACGGTGTGGTATACTGTCAAAAAATGTGCTGAAAAAAGGAGCATGAGAAAATGGAAGCAGTCATTTTTGATATGGACGGAGTGATTTTTGATTCGGAAGCTTTGGTGATGGAAGCCTGGGCAGAGGTGGCGGCTCGCCATCAGATGGAGCATATTGAGGATGCCTGCAGGGATTGTCTTGGCACCAATGCTGCCGTCAGCAAAGAAATCTTTTTGAAATATTATGGGCAGGATTTTCCCTATGACCTTTATAAAAAAGAAATGGCGGTTCTTTTTCATGAGCGTGCAGCAGGAGGAAAGCTGAAACAGAAGCCCGGAATCAGAGAATTGCTGCTGTTTTTAAGGGAACAGGGGATAAAGACAGCCGTGGCTTCCTCCACAAGAAGAGAGCTGGTCTGCAGGGAACTGGAGGAAGGAGGCCTGCTGCATCTATTTGACCAGGTTATCTGCGGTGATATGGTAAAAAGAAGTAAGCCTGAACCGGATATTTATTTAAAAGCTTGCGAAGCCCTTGGGGTGGAGCCGGAGCAGGCATATGCAATAGAAGATTCCTATAACGGAATCCGTTCAGCACACAGGGCAGGAATGAAGCCGATCATGGTTCCGGACCTGGCAGGGCCTACAAAGGAGATGGAGCTTTTGGCTGATCGTATTCTGCCGTCTTTACTTGAGGTAAAAGACATGCTGGAAAAAGAGTTTGCCAGATAAGCGTACCGTTCCTAAAGGAGTTGGTGGAAAACAATGGACAGAAAGATCATACATGTGGATATGGATGCCTTTTTTGCTGCAGTAGAGAGCAGAGACGATCCGTCCCTTGTGGGGAAGCCTCTGATCATCGGCGCTCTTCCTACAGAGCGGGGAGTGGTTTCTACATGCAGCTATGAGGCAAGGAAATATGGTGTCCGGTCTGCCATGAATATTAAAGAAGCCTACAGGCGCTGCCCTCATGGGATTTATATGCATCCCAATATGCATAAGTATAAAGCCGCGTCAAAAGCCATCCATGAAATCTGGAGCACTTATACGGATGTGATCGAATACCTGTCACTGGATGAGGGGTATCTTGATGTAACCAGCACAGTGGGGCTTTTTGGAAGCGCATCGGAAATTGCCTGGAAGATCAAGGAGCGTACCCGCAGCCAGGAGGGGCTTACCTGCTCCGTTGGAATCGGCTACAGCAAAGCTGCGGCTAAATTTTCCAGTGAAGAAAAGAAGCCAGATGGTTTTTTTGAGGTTGCGGATCAGGCATTTTTCCAGAGACTGGTGAGCAATCGGAAGATTGAATGTCTTTTGGGCGTGGGGACGAAATCCTCAGAGAAGCTCCATCAAATGAAAATTTACAGGGTGAAGGAGATTTTGGACAATCAAAAACAGGTGATCGAAGTGTTTGGAAAAAGAGGAGAGCAGATTGTGGAGATGGCACAGGGGATTGATGACAGGGAAGTGATTCCTTATTATGAGTCTGAAGCGAAGTCCATCAGCAGGGAGCATACCTTTCAGCATGATTCAGCAGATCTGGAATATATTAAGAGCTATCTTCTTCTTTTTTCTAAGGAACTGAGCCTGAAGCTTCAGTCAGCCGGCCTTTACGGGCAGACAGTAACCCTGAAGATTACCTACGCCAATATGCGGGGGATCACTCGCTCGGAAACGTTAGAGCCCACAAACCGCATGGAAGATATTTACCATGGGGCATTAAAACAGCTTGACAGGATTACCATTGCGCCCATCCGCCTTGTAGGGGTGGGGGTTGGAAACTTTACCCAGGTAAGGGAGGAGCAGATTTCCCTCTGGAATATGGAGAACATCGCAAAAAATGAAAAAAAGGACAAGCTGAACGAAAAACTGTTTAAGCTTCGCCAAAAATATGGCTCCGAAATCATCAAAACAGCTGCAGAACTGGAAGCAGAAAAGAAAATTTCGGATGTACATAAAATTGAGGAAGAATGATATGGGATTAATTGAACTTTTTGTTTTAGCAGTAGGGCTTTCTATGGATGCGTTTGCAGTATCTATCTGTAAGGGACTGTCCCTGGGAAAGATCAAGGTGAAACATATGTGTACTGCAGGAATCTGGTTCGGAGGATTCCAGGGGCTGATGCCGCTTATAGGCTATCTTGGGGGGCGATATTTTGCGGATATGGTAACGAAATGGGCTCATTGGATCGCCTTTGTACTGCTTGTTATCATCGGCGGAAGCATGATAAAAGAAGCATTTGGGAGAGAGGAAGAAATGGATTGCTCCATGGCGCCCAGGGATATGTTCCTTTTGGCAGTGGCCACCAGCATTGACGCTCTTGCCGTGGGAGTGACATTTGCATTTCTGAAGGTAGAGATCGTACCTGCTATCAGCTTTATCGGAGGGATCACCTTCCTTTTTTCTGCAGCAGGAGTGAAGATCGGAAGCCTTTTTGGAATGAAATATAAGGCAAAAGCGGAATTATGCGGAGGCATTATTTTGCTTCTGATTGGACTTAAAATTGTGCTGGAGGGTGTAGGAATCCTTTAAAATGGAAACTCTATAGGATAATGGATTTAGGAGATGGTAAAAGATGAAACAGATAGCTGACTTGCATATACATTCCAGATATTCTATGGCTACCAGTAAGGAGGGAACTCCGGAGCATCTGGATCTGTGGGCCAGGAAAAAGGGGATTTCTATTGTGGGAACAGGGGATTTTACCCATCCTGCATGGAGAGAGGATCTGAAAGGACGCCTTGAAATGACGGAGGACGGCTTATATAAGCTGAAGGATGCGTATGTCCTTTCAGAAGCCAGTACTTTTTCCGATACATCCCCCAGGTTTGTAGTTACTGGTGAGATCAGCTCTATTTATAAGAAGAATGGAAAAACAAGAAAGGTCCACAGCCTGATCCTGCTGCCCGGCCTTGAGGACGCAGAGAAGCTTTCCAAAAAGCTGGAGATGATCGGAAATATCCATTCTGACGGTAGGCCGATCCTTGGCCTTGACTGCCGTGATCTTCTGGAGATCCTGCTGGAAACCTGTCCGGAAGGAATCCTGGTTCCTGCCCATATTTGGACTCCTCATTTCTCCCTGTTCGGTGCCATGTCAGGCTTTGATACCATAGAAGAATGCTTTGAGGATCTCACCCCTTATATTCGTGCGCTGGAAACAGGACTTTCCTCGGATCCTTCCATGAACTGGAGGATTTCTGCCCTGGATAGATTTCAGCTTATATCTAATTCCGATGCCCATTCCCCTGGAAAACTTGGCCGGGAGGCAAATCTTCTGGATATAGAACAATCCTATCAGGGACTTTCTGCTGCTATACAGGAAGGAAAAGGCCTGGAAGGAACCATTGAATTTTTTCCGGAAGAGGGGAAGTATCATTATGACGGACACAGGAAGTGCCATATTTGTTTAAGCCCAAGAGAGGCGGAAAAGTATCATGGAAGATGTCCTGTGTGCGGCAAAAAACTCACGATGGGCGTGGATCACAGAATCGTGCAGCTATCTGATCGGGAGGATGGCTTTGAAAAAGAAGATGCCAGACCTTTTGAGAATCTGGTTCCGCTGCCTGAGGTTATTTCGGCCTCCACAGGCCGTTCCTCTGCCAGCAAAAAAGTGCGTGAAGATTATGAGAAGATGCTGGCTTCCTTAGGTGCAGAGTTTTCTATTCTGCGTGAGATTCCCGTGGAAGATATCCGGAAAGAAACAGGATATCTGATAGCAGAAGGAATCCGCCGTCTGCGTGCAGGAGAGGTAATCAGAAGGCCGGGCTTTGACGGGGAATACGGAACTATCAAACTGTTTGAAAACGATGAAATCCAAAGTCCGGACGGGCAGATGAGCCTATTTGAAGGCATGGGACAGTGGCAGATCGAAGAAGCAAAGGAAACGGTTTCTTTTGCCAAAGAGGAAAGCCTGGAGAATGAGCTTCCATACAATTCTAAGAAAGGGCCGGAGATTGGAAACCTTTTATTAAATACGCGGCAGAAGCAGGCTGTGGAAGCCATTGACAGAGCCGTGGCGGTTATCGCAGGTCCAGGCACAGGAAAGACCAAAACTCTTGTATCCAGAATTTTGTACCTGCTGGAACACCGAAAAGTAAAGCCCTCTGAAATTACAGCAGTGACTTTTACCAATCAGGCAGCCGCAGAAATGAAGGAACGTCTTGCAGAAAAGCTTGGAAAGGGGAAAAGCATTCAGCGAATGAATATCGGAACCTTCCACTCCTTAAGTCTTGCCTTGCTTCAAAAAAACGGCATGGATTTTTCTTTGGCACTGCCGGAGGAGACACTGGCAATTGCAAAAGAGATTTGTGCACAATACAGATTGGAGATTCAGGCAGGAGAATTCTTACGTCTTCTTTCTCTGTGGAAAGCAGGCTGCCGAGAGCCGGAACCTGCATTTGGGGCTTACCAATCTAAATTAAAAGAGAAAAAAATGCTTGATTTTGATGATCTTTTGGCGGAAGCTCTGGAGCTTGCCAAGAAAGAAGACAAACCTCTTCCATATCTTCTGGTAGACGAATTTCAGGACATCAGTCCCCTGCAGCTTGAACTGATCATGGCATGGAATGCCCATGGAAGAGAGCTGTTTGTGATCGGGGATCCGGATCAGTCCATTTACGGTTTCCGGGGATCAGATGCTGGATGCTTTGACAAATTAAAGCTTTATTATCCGAATCTTACAGTGATAAAACTAAGAGAAAATTACCGTAGTACAGCGTCCATTACAGAGTCTGCCATGCAGCTGATTTCCCATAACCCTGGAGAACCAAGGAGTCTGATCTCCCATAAGGGAAAAGGGGGTCCGGTGCAGGTTGTAAATGCCAGCTCCAAGAGGTCCGAGGCTATTTTTGCAGCCAAGGAAATCGGCCGCCTGATGGGCGGAATCGACATGCTGGATACGCAGCAGCGGGAAATTTTCCGGGAGGATCGAAAAACGTATTCCTTCCGGGACATTGCCATTTTATACAGGACGCACCACCAGGCAAAGCTTCTGGAAAAATGCTTAAGCCAGGAGGGAATCCCTTACGTTGTACGGGGAAGGGAAGACTTTCTTATTAAGCCCCTGGTGCGGGGGACCATTGCCTTTTTCCGTTCCCTGGCAGATCCGGCTGCTGCTTCATATAAAGAAGAAGCCATCCGTCTTTTGTGGGATTTAGACGAGAGTGCCCTTGGGGAACCTATTTATGAAAATATGGCAGAAAAGTATGACAGGAAATGGAAACGGGCGAAGACAGGTACTCTTTTAAAAGAGTGGGCCAAGGATCTGGAAAAGGAAAATAGCCCTGAGCTTTTAAGCCTGATTTCAATGGCTATATGCTATGAGAATCTGCCCGCCTTTTTGGAAGCGCTTCTTTTGGGAGAAGAAGGGGACTTAAAACGGTGCGGAGGAAAAACTTATCAGGCGGATGCTGTGTCCCTTATGACCCTTCACGGCTCCAAGGGGCTGGAGTTTCCGGCTGTCATCCTGTACGGAACAGGCAAGGGAGAGATCCCATTGGAAAGAGAAAAGCACCCTGCTGACCAGGAAGAAGAACGCCGTCTGCTTTATGTAGGAATGACCAGAGCAAAGGAGGAACTGATTCTTACTTATGCCAAAGAGCCATCTCCCTTTCTCACGGAGTTTTCCGGGGAATGCATGGAAAAAAGGACTGCCGGAAAGCCAAAAGCAGTGGAGGCTGCCAGCCAGCTTTGTCTTTTTGATTTCCTGTAAGGAAGAGTTGAAATTCGCTAATGGATATGATAGGATGAAGCAAATAAAACCAACGCCTAAAGGCGCGGTGCTTTGAGAAAAGGACAGGAGAGGAAAGTATGAGCGTATTAGAAAGCGTAAAAGCAGTAAAAAAAGCAGAAGCCAGAATGGCATCCCAGACAGAGCAAGCCCGAAACCAGGCGCTGGAAGAAATCGGCCGCAGTCTGGAAGAAAACAGCGGACTGATTTTTGAGGCTAATGCCAAAGATATGGAGCAGGCAAGAGCTGAAGGCAAGGCAGCTCCCATCTTAAAGAGACTTGAGCTCAATGAAGGGAAGCTTCAGGTTCTTGTAGCAGGTATCCGGGATCTGATCGGACTTCCGGATCCCTTATTTCATATACAGCTTGCAAGAGAATTGGATGAGGGTCTGACATTATATAGAGAAAGCTGCCCCATTGGAACCATCGGTATCATTTTTGAGGCAAGACCGGATGCCCTTGTGCAGATTTCCACCCTGTGCGTAAAAAGCGGAAACTGTGTGATCCTGAAAGGGGGCAGTGAGGCTGCACGTACAAATAGAACTTTATTTAACCTGATCTACCAGGCCGTATTAAAGGCAGGACTTCCAGAGAACTGCCTTCTTCAGCTTGAGGACAGGGAGGAGATCGCAGAACTCTTGAAATGCGCAGGTTATGTGGATCTACTTATCCCACGCGGATCCAATAGCTTTGTACGTTATATTATGGATAATACCAAAATCCCGGTTATGGGACATGCGGACGGAGTATGCCACATTTATGTGGATGAAAAGGCTGATCAGGAAAAAGCGCTTCCGATTATTGTGGATGCCAAAACGCAGTATGTAGCTGCATGCAATACCGTAGAAACACTTTTGGTCCACAGGGGTATTGCCGGGGAATTCCTTCCTAAGCTTAAAATGGCCCTGGAAGGGAAGGCAAAGATCCTGGGAACCCAGGAAGTGCTGGATTTCATTGACTGTACCCTGGCAGGCGGCGAGGATTTCGGCCGGGAATTTATGGACTATATCGTTGCCGTTAAGCTGGTGGAAAATGTGGAAGAGGCCATTGAGCATATTAATACATTCGGCTCCCATCATACGGATTGTATTTTAACCGAGGATTCGGAACATGCACGTCTTTTTATGAGCATGGTTGATTCGGCCGGCGTTTATCAAAACTGCTCCACCCGTTTTGCAGACGGCTATCGCTATGGATTCGGCGCAGAAGTGGGAATCAGTACAGGAAAGCTCCATGCAAGAGGTCCGGTAGGTCTGGAAGGACTGGTCAGCTATAAATACAAGCTCTTTGGAAACGGACAGATCGTAGATGACTATGCTTCCGGAAAAAAACAATTTCACTTTAAAAATCTCTGATTTCTTATACATCTGGTATTGCCAAAGGGTATGCCAAAGGCTATAATAAAATCAGGACTGCATATATTATGTAAGCCATATCTGTGGATGAGGAAGCAGATGAAAAACTGGATGATGAAGGAGAATGATTATGATTATTTACGCTGCAAAAGATTACGAGGAAATGAGCAGAAAAGCCGCAGCCATTATGGCTTCCCTGGTGGTTTCAAAACCAAATGCGGTACTTGGGCTTGCAACAGGCTCCACACCTGTTGGAATGTATAGCCAGCTTGTAGAATGGTATAAAAACGGTGATTTGGATTTCTCACAGGTATCCAGTGTAAATCTGGATGAATACAAAGGTCTGTCAGGAGACAATGACCAGAGCTATCGCTATTTTATGAATACCAATCTTTTTGACCATATCAATATTGATAAGGCAAGAACAAATGTGCCCAACGGTCTCGCAGAGGATGCCCAGCAGGCATGCGAAGAGTACAATGAAATCATCCGCAGTATGGGCGGCGTAGACATGCAGCTTCTCGGCATTGGCGGAAACGGGCATATTGGATTTAATGAGCCTTCCGATGTGTTTGAAAAGGAGACACATGTTGTGGACTTAACAGAGAGCACCATTTTGGCAAATGCAAGATTCTTTGAGAGCATGGACGATGTGCCGAAGCAGGCGCTTACCATGGGAATCAAGAACATTATGGATGCGAAAAAGATTTTGTTAGTGGCTACAGGAGAAGGAAAGGCAGACGCTCTTTATAAATCTTTATTCGGACCGATCACACCTCAGGTTCCGGCTTCTATCCTTCAGCTTCACAGCGATGTAGTTGTAGTTGCAGATGAAGCAGCATTGTCAATCATTAAAGAAAAAGGTTTGCTGTAAGCTGAAATAGAGCTGAAATAACAGATAGATTTGGAATAAGATAGCTAGACCCGGTATGAAAATATGATACCGGGTCTATTTTCTGTACAGAGAGGAGAAAAATTTATGGACTGCGCAGACAATCAGAAAGAAAAGGGAAAACCCCAGGGGCTGACTATGAAGGTGATCGCCAGGATCCGCACGGACTTTCCTACGAAATTCGGGATCCCTCATCAAAGCTGCCGGATTAACTCCCTGAAAGCCCAGATCGTTTTTGAACCGGAATATCGCTTTGCAGAGGCTGTGCGGGGATTGGAGGAGTATACTTACTTGTGGGTGATCTGGGAATTTTCCCAATCGGTACGAGACACCTGGTCCCCCACTGTACGCCCTCCCAAGCTTGGGGGAAATATCCGAAAAGGCGTATTTGCTACCCGTTCTCCCTTTAGGCCCAATGCCCTTGGACTATCCTCTGTGAAACTGGAGAGGATTGAGATGACCAAGGAACTGGGGCCGGTTCTGCATGTGACAGGTGCGGATATGATGGATGGAACGCCTATTTATGATATCAAACCATACCTTCCATATGTGGACAGCCACCCGGAGGCTGCAGGGGGATTTACAGACGGGATTGTTTACGAGAAACTTAAGGTAATATTTCCAAAGGAGCTTCTATTAAAAATACCCAAAGAGCATAGGGAAGTGATTAACGAGGTGCTTGCCAGTGACCCAAGACCCGGTTATCACAGGGATCCCCAGCGTATTTACGGACTGGCATTTGGGGAAAAGGATGTACGCTTCCGTGTAGAGGAGAATGTACTTACTGTTTGTGAAGTGACGGATTTTGAAAGATGATTTACTGTCATTTTTAATATGGCAGAGGAAGTGAGGGGGGAATGCCTTGTGAAATATCACAATTTTCTTTTGCATATAGAATAAATACTTGCAAAAGCTCCATATTTTTTCTAAAATAAATTAGATTTTACAGGAAAAGAGAAAGATGTTATATGAGGAGCAAAAATTATGAAGAAGGTTGTAAAGTTTGGCGGAAGCTCCCTTGCAAATGCGGAGCAGTTTCAGAAAGTCGGAGAAATTATCAGAAGTGAGGAAAGCAGGCGTTATGTGGTGCCGTCTGCGCCAGGGAAGCGGTTTGACAATGATACCAAGGTAACGGATATGCTGTATCAGTGCTATGATGCTGCAGTTTCTGGAAAGGATTTCGGAGCGCAGTTAAGTGCCATTAAAGAACGTTACTATGAGATTATCCGGGGATTACATTTAAGCCTTTCCCTGGAAGAGGAATTTAGCCGAATCGAGGCTGATTTTAAGGCACAGGCAGGGGCGGAATATGCTGCATCCCGAGGTGAATTCTTAAACGGAAAGATAATGGCAGAATATCTTGGGTATGAGTTTGTGGATGCCGCATCTGTCATCCGTTTTGATAAGGATGGAAGTTTTGATGCAGAAAAAACAGATAAGCTTCTGGGAAAGAAGCTGGCGAAATGTGAGCGTGGGGTTATTCCCGGATTTTACGGCGCTATGGAGGACGGAACGGTAAAGACTTTTTCCAGAGGCGGTTCTGATGTAACAGGCTCTCTTGTTGCAAAAGCAATCCGTGCAGACGTGTATGAAAACTGGACAGATGTTTCCGGCTTTTTGGTAACGGATCCGAGAATCGTAGAAAACCCTATGGGAATTGATACCATTACCTATAGAGAGCTTCGGGAGCTTTCCTATATGGGAGCTACCGTGCTTCATGAAGATGCCATATTCCCGGTAAGAAAAGAGGGGATTCCCATTAATATCCGCAATACCAACCGTCCTGAGGATAGAGGCACCTTTATTGTAGAGAGTACCTGCAGGAAACCCAAATATGTGATCACCGGCATTGCAGGCAAAAAAGGCTTCTGCTCCATTAATATCGAAAAATCCATGATGAACAGCGAGATTGGTTTCGGCAGGAAGATCCTGCAGGTATTTGAAGACCAGGGAATCAGTTTTGAGCATGTTCCTTCAGGAATTGATACCATGACGGTTTATGTGCACCAGGATGAATTTGAGGAAAAAGAGCAGCAGGTAATTGCCGGAATTCACCGTGCTGTACAGCCTGATTTTGTGGAGATGGAATCGGATCTGGCTTTGATCGCCGTAGTTGGCAGGGGAATGAAATCCCAGCGAGGGACTGCGGGAAGAATCTTTTCTGCGCTGGCACATGCAAATGTCAATGTAAAAATGATCGACCAGGGTTCCAGCGAATTGAACATTATTATCGGCGTATCGAATGAAGAGTTTGAACGTGCTGTAAAGGCCATTTATGATATTTTTGTAATGACACAAATTTAAATTTGCCCTTTATTCCCTTGACACAAACACCTGTTTGATTTATAATATAAAAAGAACAGGTGTTTGCAAGAGAGCGGAGGGCAATATGATTATTCAGGAATCAATGAGCATTATGGAGAAGCTGGAGATCCTTTCCGATGCAGCGAAGTATGATGTGGCATGTACTTCCAGCGGCGTGGACCGAAAGGGAGACGGAAAAGGGATCGGCAACAGCATTCATCCCGGAATCTGCCATAGCTTTGCAGGGGACGGGCGGTGCATCAGCCTTTTGAAGATTCTTTATACTAATGAATGCGTTTTTGACTGTAAATATTGTGTGAACCGTGTGTCTAATGATGTTGTGCGTGCCAGCTTCACGCCTGAGGAAGTCAGCAGGCTTACCATTGAATTTTACAGACGTAATTATATAGAAGGATTATTCTTAAGCTCTGGAGTAAAAGGAAGCCCTGATGCCACAATGGAAGAGATGATAAGAGCCGTAGAACTTCTTCGGGACAAGTACCATTTTCAGGGGTATATCCATATGAAGGCCATCCCGGGAGCTTCTCCAAAACTTATAGAGAGGGCTGGATTTTTAGCAGACAGAATGAGCGTAAACTTAGAGCTGCCTACTTCGGAAGGACTGAAGCGCCTTGCCCCTAATAAAAGCCGCAGAACCATCTTAAAGCCAATGAAGCAGATCCAGGTACGCCATATGGAGAATAAGGAGGAGCTGGCTCTGTACCGCCATGCACCGAAGTTTGCACCCGCAGGACAGAGTACGCAGATGATCATCGGTGCAACGGGAGAGAGCGATTATCAGATCGTGGCAGTGGCAGAAGCCCTTTATCAGCAGTATTCTCTGAAGCGTGTTTTTTATTCAGCCTTTGTAGCTGTGAACCAGGATAGTGCCCTTCCTATGCTGCCCCAGGGACCGCCGCTTCTTCGGGAACACAGGCTGTATCAGGCGGACTGGCTCCTTAGGTTCTATGGATTTCGTGCAGAGGAGCTTGTTTCGGAAAAGCACCCCAACTTTAATCTCCTTCTTGATCCCAAGTGCGATTGGGCGGTGAGCCATTTGGAATGCTTTCCTGTAGAGATTAATTCTGCTGATTACAGGACGCTTCTGCGGGTTCCTGGAATCGGAACCAAGTCTGCATCCAGAATCTTGGGAGCGCGGAGATACCATTCCCTGGATTTCCCTGATCTGAAGAAGATC
The DNA here is from genome assembly GCA_946557785.1 of uncultured Blautia sp. Classification (GTDB taxonomy): domain Bacteria; phylum Bacillota; class Clostridia; order Lachnospirales; family Lachnospiraceae; genus Blautia_A. The sequence goes on along the minus strand of CAMNTH010000014.1, from coordinate 48,543 downwards.
GGTGTGGTTATGAAGCGCGCCCTGTATTTTATTACCTGCAACGGAAAAATGATGTATCCTACGAAGCTGGATGAAGATTATATTGTACGGAATATGCTGGATCCTAAGGAGAAGCTTCCCATACACCAATCTGAGATTACCTACAGGCAGCTTTCCCTGTTTGACGATCAGAGTATGCTGCAGGCTGGAGGTGCATATGGATTATGAAAAGAAGATCCTGGTATGCGAGGATCATATAGAGGGAATCTTTACGGCTGTTTATGAAGGATGGATCTGGCACATGAGGGGAATGGCGGTGGAAATTTCTGTGAGGGAGCCGGAATACCCGGATTTTTTTACCACCATAGAGGAAGTGGTTTCTGACAGTATTAAGGCAGGGAAGGTTCTTAGGACAATCAGGGAGAAGTTGGGAGAGGAAGTTTATGAGACCCTGTGCTATGCGGCGGTTTCCACATATCCGGATAAGGGAACCCTGGTATTTCGGGTACTTTGGCAGGCGCTTTCCGGCAGGCGGTGCGACAGGCATGTGATGGAGAATCTCTCTGACAGTGATGTGAATATGGTGTCTAAGATTAGGATCAAGGTATGGCACGAGCTACATCGCTTTTATGGATTTGTGCGTTTCCGGGAAATCGGAGGGAAAGTCCTTTTTTCTAAGATCAATCCGGAGAATGATATTTTGGAAATGCTTGCTCCTCATTTTGCAGACCGGTTCCCAAGAGAGAATTGGATGATCTACGATGAAGGAAGAAAGAAAGTCCTGTTCCATCCTAAGGGCGGGACTTGCTCTGTACAAAAGGATATGGAATTCCTTCAGGAGCAGAAGGATATGTTAAGTGAAAAAGAAGAATATGAGGAACTTTTTAAATGCTTCTGCCGCAGCGTTACCGTTTGGGAAAGGCGGAATCCTGCTCTTCAGCAGCAGCAGATCCCGTTAAAATTTCGTTCAAATATGCCGGAATTTTGAAGAAAGGCATGGAAGTTAGTTACGAATCCTCTTTGACAATAAGATTTTTTTTGTGAATTCTGTTGAAAAATATAAACAAAATTTTAACAGTATTGACAAGTTGTTCCTAAGATGTCAAAATACGCATAAGCTAAAAACAGCTGCAGAGTTTTTGGCTCTCAGTAACATGTTTGCTGAAGGATAATGGGAATATTATGAGGAGGATGACTCATTATGAAAGAATGTCAGATTAGATTTCAGGCAGCAGGAGATGTGAAAGAATTTGTAAATGCAGCAAGCAAATGTGATTTTGATATTGATATTTTTTATAACCGGATTATTATTGATGCAAAATCAATCCTTGGAATTCTGAGCATGGACCTGACGAAAGTGATGACTGTGAAATGCTATGGAGAAGACAAGGATTTTGACAGAACCATTGCAAAATTTGCAGTTGCATAAGGAAAACACATACGATACAGACGAAAGAATGCAAGGGCGCATATCTCTAAGGGAGGGTGCGCTTTTTTGTATGGATTTTTGATAAACAGTCCTTCTTGGCAGGTTGCCATGGGATTTTGTTACATGCTATAATGAGCGGGAATGTAGTGAGAGATGATAAAGGCAGGCGTATGATATGGAAAAACCAGTTATTCGTGTTTCCGTTCGAAATCTTGTAGAATTTATTTTACGAAGCGGTGACCTGGACAGCACAAGAGGCTCTGTGGATAAAGAAGCTATGCAGAAGGGAAGCCGCCTTCACCGAAAAATACAGAAACAAATGGGCGGCAATTATGCTTCGGAGGTTTCCCTGAAAAAAGAAACCGAATATGAGGATTTGATTATCTTGGTGGAGGGCAGAGCAGACGGCATTTTTTCAGAAGGGGATGCCGTATTCATTGATGAGATTAAAGGGACTTACAAAAATGTATCTCATCTGGAGGAACCGGCGGCTGTACATAAGGCACAGGCTATGTGCTATGCCCGGATCTATGGGGAAATGAAAGGAATTTCAAATGTGGGGATCCAGATGACCTACGCAAATCTGGATACGGAGGAAATCCGACGTTTCCGTGAAACAATATCCCTCCTGGAACTGGAAGAGTGGTATCAGAAGCTTATGGATTCCTACCATAAATGGGTTTCCCGCCGCCTTGCATGGCAAAAGGAGAGAAACAGATCTATGGAAGGACTGGAATTTCCCTTTTCATACAGGGAAGGGCAGAGAAAAATGGTAAGCAGCGTTTACCATGCCATTTCCAAGAGGAAGCAGATTTTTATCCAGGCTCCCACAGGCGTAGGAAAAACCATGTCAACGGTTTTTCCGGCGGTGCGTGCAGTGGGGGAAGGAAAGGGTCAAACCATTTTTTACCTTACAGCCAAGACCATTACCAGAACTGTGGCAGAAGAAGCGTTTCGCATTTTACAGCACAACGGGCTGAAATTTCAGGTGGTTACCATCACTGCGAAAGAGAAGCTTTGTTTTTGTGAGAAAGCGCAGTGCAGTCCACTGACCTGTGACTATGCAAAGGGGCATTTTGACAGGGTGAATGATGCTGTTTTTGAACTGTGGACAACACACCAGACCTATGACAGGGATACCATCCGAAATCACGCAGAAGAGTGGAAGGTCTGCCCATTTGAGATGTGTCTGGATCTTGCGCTTTGGGTAGACGGCATTATCTGTGACTATAATTATGCTTTTGACCCCAATGTGCATCTGAAGAGGTTCTTTGGGGAAAGCGTTTCCGGGGAGTATATTTTTCTTATTGATGAAGCGCATAATCTTGTGGAAAGAGCACGGGAGATGTACAGTGTATCCATCTGCAAAGAAGAAGTGCTGGAGATCAAAAAAAAGGTAAAGCCCCATAGTCCAAGGCTTGGGCGGGCTTTGGAAAGAGTGAATAAGCAGCTTTTGGAGCTGAAAAAGGAATGTGGGAATTTTCAGGTACTGGACAATCCAGGCACCCTTCCCCTGTCTCTTCTGACAGTCCAGGGGGAGATGGATAAGCTTCTGGAGGAAATGGCGGGGGAGGACGTGATAGAGGAAATCATGGATTTCTATTTCTGCGTAAGAGATTTTTTGAATATTGCGGAGCTTGTAGATGAGAATTACGTGGTATATACGGAAAACGGTGAAGACGGGAAATTCCGTATGAAGCTGTTTTGTGTAAATCCGGCATCGAATTTAAGCGCTTACCTGAAAAAGGGAACCGGTACTGTGTTTTTTTCCGCCACGCTGCTTCCGATGGCATATTATAGAAAGCTTCTAAGCACCAGGGCGGATGATTTTGGGATTTATGTGCAGTCTCCTTTTGACAGCAACAAGCGCTGTATTTTGACTGCCATGGATGTAAGCAGCCGCTATACCAGAAGAAATTATGAAGAATACCGTAAAATTGCAGAATATATTGCAAGGACGGCCTGGCAAAAAAAAGGAAACTATATGGTGTTTTTTCCTTCATATAAATTAATGGAGAACGTATATGAGATCTATGAGCAGGAATTTTCGGCGGATTGGGTGCGCTGTATTTGCCAGACTTCCTCTATGAATGAAAGGGAGCGGGAAGAATTCCTTGGGGAATTTGCAGTGCAGGATAAAGCGCTTCTTGGTTTTTGCGTGCTGGGAGGGATTTTTTCCGAAGGAATAGACCTGATGGGGGAACGGCTGATCGGTGCCATCATAGTAGGAACAGGACTTCCTCAGATTGGGAACGAAAGAGAAATCCTGAAGCAGTATTACGATGGTCATGGGGAGAACGGATTTGACTATGCATACCGTTATCCAGGCATGAATAAGGTTTTGCAGGCTGCAGGACGCGTAATCCGCACGAAGGCAGATGTGGGAGCTATTCTGCTTTTGGACGACCGGTTTGGGAATATGGATTACCGGAATTTATTTCCGGCTGAGTGGTCAGATATGAAGAGATGCCGTATAGAAAATCTGGAAAAAACGCTTAAGGAATTTTGGAACAGCATTAAAGAACAGATGCCAGGAGATGCTTGAAAAGGAACAGGAAATGCCCCTAAGCTTGACAGATTGAAAATTTGCGGTATACTTTTGTCCATATTATTTTAGAAGGATTTAAACAAAGGCAGGAGGATAATGACATGTGTGGAATTGTTGGATATGTTGGTGAGAATCAGGCTGCACCCATTTTGCTGGATGGGCTTTCTAAGCTTGAGTACCGCGGATATGACTCTGCAGGAATCGCTATTTATGACGGTGAAAAAATTGAGATGCAGAAGGTCATGGGGCGCCTGAAGGTTCTGGAAGAACAGACCCATGGAGGACAGACGATGCCGGGAACTCTTGGGATCGGGCATACGCGCTGGGCAACCCACGGGTGTCCTTCCGATACCAATGCCCATCCTCATTTTAATAAGGAGCATACCATCGTGGTAGTCCATAATGGAATTATTGAGAATTATGGAAAATTAAAACATAAGCTTGTACAGAAGGGATATCAGTTCCTGTCTGAAACAGATACGGAGGTTCTGGTACATCTTTTAACAGAATACTATAAAGGCGACCCCATTTCTGCCATTGAACAGGTTATGAGACGGGTGGAAGGTTCTTACGCTCTGGGAATTATGTTCCTGGATCATCCGCACCATATTTATGCGGCTCGTAAGGATAGCCCGCTGATTGTTGGGGAAAGCTCTATGGGGAATCTGATCGCATCAGATGTTCCTGCTGTTTTGAAATATACCAGAAGTGTTTTTTATATGGAGAATGAGGAGATTGCCTGCCTTTCAAAAGAGAATATCCGTTTTTATAATATTGACGGAGATGAGCTGAAAAAGGAATCATCTGTTATAGAGTGGGACATTGATGCTGCAGAAAAGGGCGGATATGAGCATTTTATGCTGAAAGAAATCTATGAACAGCCAAAGTCTGTCAGAGATACCATTAACCCGCGCTTGAAGGATGACAATGTAGTGATTGAAGAACTGGGAATGAGTGATGATGAAATCCGAGGGGTGAAAAAGATTACCATTGTTGCCTGCGGTTCCGCTTATCATGCAGGAATGACCGGGAAATATGTTCTGGAGGGCATGGCCCGGATTCCGGTAGAGGTGGATTTAGCAAGCGAATTCCGTTACAGAAACCCCATTTATGAAGAGGGTACCCTTGCAGTGATCATCAGCCAGTCCGGTGAAACTGCAGACTCCCTGGCTGCATTGCGGGAAGCGAAGAAGCACGGTGTCCGGGTTCTTGGGATCGTGAACGTGGTGGGAAGTTCCATTGCCAGGGAAGCGGATAATGTAATGTATACCTGGGCCGGACCTGAGATTTCTGTTGCAACTACCAAGGCATACAGTGCCCAGATTGCAGCTTTATATCTTTTGGCTTTGAAATTTGCAAAGGTACGGGAAACCGTTACCCAGGAAGAATTTCTGACTTTAAAGAATGACCTGGAGCAGCTTCCGGAGCAGATTGAAACGCTGCTTGGACTGAAAGAAAAAATCCAGCGGTTTGCAAATCGCTATCTTGCTGCAAACCATATGTTCTTTATTGGAAGAGGCGTGGATTATGCCATTGCACTGGAGGGTTCCCTGAAATTAAAGGAAATTTCCTATGTGCATTCAGAAGCATATGCAGCAGGAGAGCTGAAGCATGGAACAATTTCCCTGATCGAAGATGGAACCCTTGTAGTGGCAGTGGCTACCCAGGAGCGGCTTTATCCAAAGAGCATCAGCAATATTGTAGAAGTAAAAACAAGAGGTGCCTTTGTGATGGCAGTTACGAATTTCGGACATAAGGAAATTGAGAAAACTGCAGATTATGTGATTTATATTCCAAAGACCAGCTCGTATTTTACTAATTCCCTGGCGATTATCCCGCTGCAGCTTTTCGGCTACTATGTTTCCCTTGGAAAAGGCCTGGATGTGGATAAGCCTCGGAATCTGGCAAAATCAGTAACTGTAGAATAGGTTTGGGATCAGTATATGAAACTACGAAAGACTTATAAAAGACCAGGTATTGTGCTTGCTATGGCATTGTTATGTTTTAGCTTTATCAGTACGGTTTATGGGGCGGATACAGGAAATGAAAGCCTTCTTTCCGTGACCGAGGAATCCCAGATCAAACCGATTACAGACGGAAGCACAAAATACATTCTGAAAAGCAATGGGTTTTATTGTCTGAATGCGGACGGAACAAAAGAGGAAAAACAGGCTGTTCATTATTTTGACCATATGGAGATTAACGGAACGGTTTTGGACGGTTATTATTATCATGATGCGGACGGAAGATTTGCTGCCGGAAATGAAAGGCTTGTGCATCTTGAGAATGTGGTTTGCGGCGAACGTACTTTTGACGGATATTATATGGCTCAGAACCTTGGCAAACTGACTGCTGGGCCGAGAATCCGGTATTTCGAAAAGCTGGAAGATGGCGGGCTGGTTCTGAACGGCTATTATTATTTTAACGAAATGGGAAAGCTGGTCAGTGAACCTGGGATCCGGATGGTGAAAATGAGCTGTAATGGGCGGATGTTTGACGGAGGCTACTATTTTGGCGGTGCAGACGGTGCATTGCTTGAGGAGGAAGGAATGACGCCTGAAGGGTTTTCTGTTGAGGCTGACGGAAAGGTGATGGACTCCCTTGGCATGGATACGCTGAAATCCCGGCTGGAAGATATGACTTCCGGTTATGAAGGGGAATGGAGTGTGTTTGTTAAGGATCTGGAAACTCAGGAGGAAATCCTTTTGGACGGCAAACCCATCTATTCTGCAAGCCTTATTAAAATTTTTACTCTTGCAGCTTCCTATCATAATATGGAAAATGTGCGCAGGCATGAAGGGAAGATCCTAGGGGTATCTCCTGACGATGCCAAGGTCAGTGTAAAGATAAAAGATCTTTTGTGGAATATGATAGCCGTAAGTGATAATGAGTCTTATAATGAACTTGTGAGACTACAGACACAAAGCCATGATTTTCTTGCAGGTGCACAATGGATCAATACATATTTAGAGGACGAAGGATATACAAGTACATCCGTGCAGAGTATCCTGCAGCCGTCATCTTCCGAATCGGTAAGCCTGGGAGGAAAGAATACCACGTCTGTGAAGGACTGCGGATTGATCCTGGAACGCATTTATAAGGGAGAATGTGTAAACCAGGAGGCTTCTTCGGAAATGCTTGGAATATTGCTTGAGCAGGAATGCACCTGGAAGATTCCGGAGGGAATACCGGAAGATGTCAGGATTGCCAATAAAACAGGGGAGACAGATACGCAGCAGCATGATATTGCAATTGTCTATGGACCCAAAACCACGTATATTCTTTGCGTAATGTCAGAAGGCTGCCAGGAGGATGAGGCAATTGACTATATCCGGGAAATATCCAGAATGGTTTATTATTATCTGAATCTGTGATATGGATATGGAAAATACTTGACCGGGACAGGTGTTTCGGATAGAATGAAAAAAGCAGATGTTAGATAAACGAAGGGAGATTTTTAATGAAAGTAGTATATACAGATAAAGCGCCGGCAGCAATCGGACCATACAGCCAGGCTATGGTTTTGAACGATGTTGTATTTACGTCGGGTCAGATTCCCGTAGACCCGGTAACGGGAGCAGTGGTTGGAGATACTATCGGCGTTCAGGCGGAACAGGTTATGAAGAACCTTGGGGCAGTTCTGAAAGAAGCAGGAAGCGGCTTTGAGAATGCAGTGAAGACTACCTGTTTCCTGGCAGATATGGGGGATTTTGCTGCTTTTAATGAAGTATATGGGAAATATTTTGTTAACAAACCTGCACGTTCCTGCGTAGCAGTTAAAACACTTCCGAAGAATGTTCTTTGTGAAGTGGAAGTGATCGCTGCACTGGAGAAATAAAGCAGAGCTGTATCATTGTATCTTAAAATAGAAATCCAAAAAGCTGTTAAGCTGGAAAACTTTTATGAATATTCAGGAGGAGAGAAGGAAAATGCGAGTCGATGCGGACGATTTTGGCCGACCTTGCAGGTGCGGCAGGGAGCACCACGTAGACGTAAAGGAGATTCTTATTGGAGAAGGGGCCATAGATGCTTTGGAAGAAGCAATGACAGATGGCTTTTTGAAAAAGTATATTTCTCCGCTGCTGATCTGTGATACGAATACACATAAGGCAACGGAAGAAATTATGGAAGGAATTTATGACAGATGTCAGGTTCTTGTTCTGGATGCAGAGGGACTGCATGCAGATAATTATGCAGTAGAGATTGTGGAAAACTGCATGGAGGAGGATATTGATCTGATTCTGGCTGTGGGAAGCGGAACGGTTCATGATATCAGTCGTTATGTGGCATTCCGGTACAGAATTCCTTTTGTTTCCGTGCCTACCGCAGCAAGTGTGGACGGATTCGTATCCACAGTAGCAGCAATGACCTGGAACGGGCTGAAGAAGACCATCCCGGCGGCTGCGCCTTTGGCTGTTTTTGCAGATACTGCTATTTTCGCAAAGGCGCCCAGGCGTCTTAATGCTTCAGGAGTATCCGATCTATTTGGAAAATATATTTGTCTGGCAGATTGGAAGATATCCAATATGCTGACAGGAGAGTATTATTGTGAGCATGTGGCTGAGCTGGAAGAGAAAGCCCTTAGAACTGTAAGATCCTGTCTGCGTGATATTGCAGAAGGAGATGAGGAAAGCTGCGAAAAGCTTATGTATGCTCTGATTTTGTCCGGCCTTGCAATGCAGATGGTAGGAAACTCAAGACCTGCCTCCTGTGCAGAACACCATATGTCCCATTTGTGGGAAATGGAGGTTATTAACGGACATCTGGATGCACTCCACGGGGAAAAAGTTTCCGTAGGCACGATGCTTGTTCTGGAAGAATATAAGCGCCTGGCAAGAGCAATCCGCAAGGGCAGATGCCGCGTTATAGGCTATCAGGGTCCGGAAACAGAACTGCTTTCCGAAACATTCGGACGCAAGGGACTTTTGGAGGGGATTCTTCAGGAAAATGAGCCGGAGCTTTTGACTGCCATTGATAAAAACAGACTGGAATCAAAGCTGGATAGAATTGCGGATTTTATAGATGACCTTCCTGAGGTGGGAGAAATGGAGCACCTTCTGGAAAAAGCCGGATGCTGCAGACATGTCAGGGATATTGGGCTTACGGAAGATAAGATTGGGCAAAGCCTTGTACTTGCACCGTATGTGCGCAGACGCCTAAGCTTGCTTCGTATCAGCAAAATGCTGGAGAATGAAGGAGAATGCTGATGAGAATAGGAATGGGATATGACGTACATAAGCTGGTGGAGAACCGCAGGCTTATTTTAGGCGGTGTGGATATTCCCTGGGAAAAGGGACTTCTTGGACATTCAGATGCGGATGTGCTGATCCATGCGGTAATGGATGCTCTTTTAGGTGCAGCAGCATTGGGCGATATCGGAAAGCATTTTCCGGATACAGATCCGGCTTATAAAGGGATCTCCAGCATTCTTTTGCTGAAGCATGTAGCAGGACTTTTAAAAGAGCATGGTTATCGGATTGGAAACATTGATGCTACGATCATTGCCCAGAAGCCAAAGCTGGCAGCACAGATTCCCCAGATGAGAAAAAACATGGCAGAAGCCTTGGGGATTTCGGAAACCAGACTGAATGTAAAGGCTACGACGGAGGAAGGACTTGGCTTTACCGGAAGGGAAGAGGGGATTGCATCACAGGCTATCTGCATTATTGAAGAATGCAGATAGAGTTGTGGCTTCAGTGCTTTGGATGGATGAAAACAGAATTTTGGAAGCATAGGAGATAGATTATGAAAATTTTTAATACGCTCACACGCAGAAAAGAGGAATTCATTCCGCTGGAAGAGGGCAAGGTTCGGATGTACGTCTGCGGTCCAACCGTTTATAATCTGATTCATATCGGCAACGCACGCCCGATGATCATTTTTGATACAGTGCGCCGTTATATGGAGTATAAGGGGTATGAGGTGAATTTTGTCTCCAATTTTACAGACGTGGATGACAAAATCATCAAAAAAGCCATTGAGGAAGGGGTAAGTGCTGATGAAGTGTCTGCACGCTATATTGCAGAATGTAAGACCGATATGGCAGGGATGAATGTAAAGCCTGCCACAACCCATCCCCAGGCTACCAGAGAAATTGATGGAATGATCGAGATGATCGGGACATTAATCAAGAAGGGATATGCCTATGCGGCAGGGGACGGTACAGTATATTTCCGTGTGAAACAGTTTAAAGAATATGGCAAGCTTTCCCATAAAAACCTGGATGACCTGCAGTCTGGTTTTCGTGCGCTCCAGGTTTCCGGTGAGGATCAGAAAGAAGATCCTATGGACTTTGTTCTGTGGAAACCGAAAAAAGAAGGGGAGCCCTACTGGATCTCACCATGGTGCAACGGCCGCCCGGGCTGGCATATTGAGTGTTCTGTAATGGCGAAAAAATACCTGGGTGAGGAAATTGATATTCATGCAGGAGGGGAGGATCTGATATTCCCTCATCACGAGAATGAAATTGCCCAGAGTGAATGCTGCAATGGCAAGATTTTCTCAAGATACTGGATGCATAATGGATTCTTGAATATTGACAATCATAAAATGTCCAAATCCCTTGGAAACTTCCGTACAGTTCGGGAGATCGGCCAGCAGTACGACCTGCAGGTCCTTCGTTTCTTTATGCTGAATGCCCATTACAGAAGCCCGCTGAATTTCAGCGCAGATTTGATGGAAGCATCAAAAAACGCGCTTGAGAGGATCATTGAATCAGTCAGCCGTCTAAAAGATCGTATTGCTGCACCTATGACAGAGGCAGCAGGAGAAGAAGAAAAGGCACTGCTTAGTGAAGCAAAGAACTTTACTGCTAAATTTGAAGAGGCTATGGAGGATGACTTCAATACTGCTGACGCTTTGGCAGCAATATTTGAACTGGTTAAATTTGCAAATACCAATGTAACAGGAAATTCATCCAAAGAGTTCGCATCTGCGCTTTTGGCACAGCTTGTCAAGCTTTGCGATGTACTTGGATTGATCGTGGAGAAAAAAGAAGAAATCCTGGACAAAGAAATTGAGGAGCTTATTGAGAAGCGCCAGGAAGCCAGAAAGGCCAGGGATTTTGCAAAGGCAGACGAGATCCGGAATCTGCTTCTGGAAAAGGGAATCGTTCTTAAGGACACCCGTGAAGGAGTAAAATGGACACGAGCTTAGAAGAATTTAAGAATTTATTTCACCTGGAGGATAGGGATCTGCGGACCTATTCTCCTTTAACACTTGCCTATATTGGGGATGGGATTTATGAACTTATCATCCGGACTATCCTGGTTAAACAGGGAAACTGCCCTGTAAATCAGCTTCATAAAAAAGCCAGCAGCTTGGTGAAGGCGGCTGCGCAGTCCGCTATGATAAAAAAGTTGGAACCGGTGCTTACACAAGAGGAGCAGGGAGTTTACAGGAGGGGACGCAATGCCCATTCCTCCACTATGGCAAAAAACGCATCTATGTCTGATTATCGCAGGGCAACTGGTTTTGAGGCTTTGATGGGTTATTTATATTTGAAGGAAGACTACACACGGATGGTAAAGCTTGTCCGTATGGGAATCGGGGAGGATACGTTATGAGTGAACAGATTGAAGGACGCAATGCCGTTTTGGAGGCATTCCGTTCCGGCAGATGTGTGGACAAAGTATTTATTCTGGATGGATGCCAGGACGGCCCTGTGCGTACGATTGCCAGGGAAGCGCGCAGGAAGGATACCATCATTCATTATGTTTCCAGGGAAAGGCTGGATTCCTTAAGCGAGACGAATGCTCACCAGGGTGTGATTGCCCAGGTGGCAGCTCATGAATACTCTACAGTAGAGGATATCCTTGCAAAGGCAGAGGAAAAGGGGGAGGCACCTTTCATTTTTCTTTTGGATGATATTGAAGATCCCCATAATCTGGGGGCTATCATCAGAACTGCAAATCTTTCAGGTGCTCATGGCGTGATTATTCCCAAGCGCCATGCTGCAGGACTGACAGCTACTGTTGCAAAGACCTCCGCAGGCGCATTGTACTATACCCCGGTGGCAAAAGTAACCAATCTTGCCAGAACCATTGAAGAATTGAAAGAAAAAGGAATCTGGTTTGTATGTGCAGATATGGGCGGAGAAAAAATGTATGATCTGAACCTGACAGGTCCCATTGGCATGGTGGTAGGGAATGAGGGAGAGGGTGTCAGCCGCCTGGTTCGGGAAAAGTGTGATTTTGTAGCATCCATCCCCATGAAGGGTGATATTGATTCCCTGAATGCATCCGTGGCAGCGGGAGTACTGGCCTATGAAATCGTGAGGCAGCGTCTTCATGTCTGAATATCCCACATGCTGTCTTATTGGTTTATGGAGGAGAGCATAAGAGAAAAAATGTCGGAAATGGAGGCTGTAATGAGACGGTATGATGCTTTGACGGATGAAGAACTGATTGCCTGCCTGCGGGCAGGGGAACGGGGGATAGCGGATTATCTGATGGAAAAGTACAAGGAATTTGTGCGCAAGCGCGCCAATACCCTGTACCTGATCGGCGGAGAAAAAGAAGATCTGATACAGGAGGGAATGATCGGACTTTTTAAAGCAGTCCGTGATTACCAGCCGAAAAAGACAGCTTCTTTTCAAACGTTTGCCGGTATCTGTGTGGACCGGCAGATTTACAATGCTATTCAGGGCTCCAACAGGCAGAAACATATTCCACTGAACACGTATGTTTCATTAAGCGGCAGTGAGGAAGAAGAGTCTGCCCTTGGAGAACAATGGACAGAGAACCCGGAGCAGATTATCATTGACCAGGAGAATATCCGTATCCTTGAAGAAGAAATCAACAAGATATTAAGTCCCTTGGAAAACGAAGTTCTTTCTTATTATCTTGATGGTTATAATTATACGCAGATAGGAGAAATTTTAGGAAAAACGCCCAAGTCAATGGACAATGCACTGCAGCGTATCCGCGGAAAAATCCGAAGCTGCAGAGAAAACTTGGGAAACAAAAAAGAATAGAAGAACAGGGGGCTTTTATCACCTCTGTATAAAACAAAAAGCCTTGATTCTTCAAGGCTTTTTCAAGCTGCTGACGGGAATTGAACCCGTGACCTCCGCCTTACCAAGGCGACGCTCTACCGACTGAGCCACAGCAGCAGCTTTTTGTGAAACGATATTCACCGCTCACAGTTGATTATATTATCAGATACCTGAACTGTTGTCAATACTTAAACGAAAATTTTTGTGTTTTTTTTTGGCAAAAATTTTTCCAGGAAAATCTTTTAAAATCACTGCTTTTATGGTAAGATAGAATTTCAATAGATGCTTAGGAGGGCAAGAGATGGAGAATGAGACTGTTTCTAAGAATTTTATAGAAAATATCATAGATAAGGATCTGGCAGAAGGCGTTTATGATACTGTGCATACCCGATTTCCGCCGGAGCCCAATGGTTATCTGCACATTGGCCATGCGAAATCCATTCTTTTGAATTATGGACTTTCCAAACAATACAACGGTAAGTTTAATATGCGTTTTGATGATACAAATCCCACAAAAGAAAAAACAGAATTTGTAGAATCAATTAAGGAAGATATTCAGTGGCTGGGAGCTGACTGGGAAGACAGGCTGTTTTTTGCTTCAGACTATTTCGAGCAGATGTATGAGGCAGCAGTGAAACTGATCAAAAAGGGTAAGGCTTATGTCTGCGATCTGACTGCGGACGAAATTCGGGAATACCGTGGAACATTAAAGGAGCCAGGCAAGGAAAGCCCCTACAGGAACCGCAGCATAGAAGAAAATCTCAGGTTGTTTGAAGAAATGAAAGAGGGTGTATATGAGGACGGAACTAAGGTTCTCCGGGCTAAGATTGATATGGCATCACCTAATATGAATATGCGTGATCCGGTCATTTATCGTGTTGCTCATATGACGCATCATAATACAGGCGATAAATGGTGTATTTATCCCATGTATGATTTTGCACATCCTATTGAAGATGCTATTGAAGGAATTACCCATTCTATCTGTACCCTGGAATTTGAGGACCACAGACCTCTTTATAACTGGGTGGTAACGGAACTGGAATATCCGCGTCCGCCGAAACAGATTGAATTTGCGAAGCTTTATCTTACTAATGTGGTGACAGGTAAGAGATATATTAAGAAACTGGTAGAGGACGGCATTGTGGACGGCTGGGACGATCCACGTCTGGTTTCCATCGCTGCGCTGCGCCGCAGAGGTTATACACCGGAATCCATAAAAATGTTTGTAGACCTGTGCGGTGTTTCCAAGGCAAACAGCTCTGTGGACTATGCAATGCTGGAGTATTGTATCAGAGAAGACCTGAAACTGAAACGTGCACGAATGATGGCAGTTCTTGATCCCATTAAGCTTGTGATCGACAACTATCCGGAGGGACAGGTGGAATACCTGGAAGCACCCAACAATATGGAGAATGAGGCTTTGGGAACACGTAAGATCCCATTTGGGAAAGAGCTGTATATTGAACGGGACGATTTTATGATAGATCCCCCTAAGAAATATAAGCGTCTTTTTCTTGGAACGGAAGTGCGCTTGATGAATGCCTATTTTGTTACCTGCACCGGCTTTGAAGCAGATGGTGACGGAACTGTTCATGCTGTTCATTGTACCTATGACCCGGATACCAAGGGCGGCAATGCACCTGACGGCCGTAAGGTAAAAGGAACCATTCACTGGGTGGAAGCATCCAACGCAGGCAGGGCAGAAGTGCGCTTGTACGAGAATATTGTAGATGAGGAGAAAGGGGTATATAATAAAGAGGACGGTTCCCTGAATGTGAATCCTAATTCTCTTACTACAGTAACCGCTTATGTAGAGCCAGAGCTTTTGAAGGCTAAAGGATACGAGAGCTTCCAGTTTGTAAGAAACGGCTTTTTCTGTGCGGATATTCATGATTCTAAAGAGGGCAATCCGGTATTTAACCGAATTGTTTCACTGAAGAGTTCCTTTAAGCTTCCCAAGGCCTGATGGCGGCGGCTATAGAATTTTTAATTGTATATCAGAGGGAGGTTCGAAAGACAACCGGAGCCTCTCTTTGCTTATAAATCTGCGTGACTTTTCTGCAGAAAAAAACAACTTATGAACTAATGTGGAGGGTACAAACATGAAAAAACTGAATGTGGCGAAAAAAGATGCATGTATGGCATGTAAAGCCTGCGAAATTGCCTGCTCAGAGGCGTTTTACAAAGAATTTAATGAAGATTATTCCTGCATCCGTATCGGTGTAGCAAAAGATGGAGAAACTCCTAAGCCAAGCGTATGTGTACAGTGCGGCAAATGTGCCAAAGCTTGTCCGGAGGGTGCAATTACCCAGAATGCAAAAGGCGTATATATAATCGACAAAAAGAAATGTGTGGGCTGCGGTAAATGTGTGGAAGCATGTCCGTTCCATGTTATGGTAAAGGCTGAGACAAAAGAAGTTGCAAGCAAATGTATTGCATGCGGAATTTGCGTAAAAGCATGTCCGATGGATGTACTGGAAATCAAAGAGGCATAATTTTTTATATTGATGCTGGGATAAAAAGCCCCAGCCTATGAGCAAGCTCATGTGGGCTTAGACTTTTAGCCCCAGTCATCTTATATTTTAAAGTACATAATAAAAATTATAAAAAGGCCGTGCTCCATATAAAGCGGAGTACAGCCTTTTTCTCATAGTACCTGAAAAAAATCAGAGAGTCTTTCTTTGGTTACAGGAAGATTATTCTTCTTTCATATCTTCTGTGTTTTCCGCATTCTCTGAATCTTTCATATCTTCCGTATCAGGAACGTCTTCTTCCAAAACTTCTTCCGTCTCATCTGCTTCGGGAGCAGCTTCTTTTTCTCCCTCGTCCGTATCGGAGGGTTCTTCCCAGGAAGCAAAGTCTTCCAAAACCTCATCTTCGTTATCTGCCTCATCAGATGGAGAAGACATGTCGTCAAGATCGTCCTCGAAGTCGTCGTCAAAGTCTTCACATTCTGCGCAGGGTTTTTTCTTCATAAGTATTGCAGCTAAAGCACCGGCTGCAGCAGCAGTTACCGCACCAATTGCTACAAGTCCCCAATATTTGTTTAATTTTGCCATAATACCATACTCCTTTCTATTTTTGGTTGTGGCCATTATGATATTTCTTGGATTCATTCACTATTAAGTAATGAGCTGAGATTATTTTACTACGTTTTTCCAAAAAAGAAAAGGGTTATCTGCATAAGAATAAAAGTGGTTGCTACTTTTTTTTCTACAGGTTATACTATAAATTGTAAAATTTCAGAAAAAGAGAGGGGAAAAATGAAAAATATAATTTTGGCATCCGCATCACCCCGCAGAAAGGAATTATTGGAAAAGGCAGGAGTTTCCTTTAGGATTATTCCAAGTACCGAGAAAGAAAGGATTACGTCTGTACTGCCCGAAGAGATTGTGAAGGAGCTTTCTTTTCAAAAAGCACATTCTGTGGCTGATAAAATAGAAGAAGATTTTGTGGTCATTGGTGCAGATACCATTGTTGCATATGGAGACACTATTTTGGGAAAGCCCAAGGATGAGGAGGATGCAGTACAAACGCTTCTTAAACTTCAGGGAAACACCCATCAGGTCTATACCGGTGTGACAGTGCTTGCAGGAGCCAAGAGCGGATGCAGGAAGTTTACATTTGCAGAACGAACAGACGTGACTTTTTATCCTGTGTCTGAAGAAGATATAAGGGAGTATGTAAAAAGCGGAGAACCTATGGATAAGGCAGGAAGCTATGGAATTCAGGGGGAATTCGGGATTTATGTAAAAGGAATCTGCGGCGACTATCTTAATGTGGTTGGACTGCCTGTTGCACGGCTGCTGTATGAAATGAAACGGCAAGGGATTGACTTGAGGAGAAAGATATAAGAGGATAAAAAGATGATGAAAGCGTGTATTTTTGATTTGGATGGAACGCTGGCAGATACGCTGGAATCCATGGCATACGTTGCTAACGAGATTATGAAAAAATTCGGATTAAAGGAGCTCCCTGTGGATAATTTCCGCTATTATTCCGGGGAAGGCGCCAATATGCTGATGCGGCGGTGCCTGAAGGATGCAGGGGATCCTGAGCTGAAAAGATTTGATGAAGGGCAGAGGATTTACAGGGAAATGTTTGCCGAAGATCCTATGTACAAGGTGACTCATTATCCTGGAATGCCGGAAACTTTGAAAGAACTGAAAAAAAGAGGCGCAAAACTGGCTGTATGCTCCAATAAACCTCATCCGGCAGCAGTAAAGGTGATTGCACAGATGTTCGGTGATGATTTTGACCTTGTCATTGGGCAAAGTGATGCTGTTAGGAGAAAACCTGCACCGGACGGTCCTCTGAAAGTAGCAGAGGGATTTGGATTGAAGCCGGAGGAGTGCATGTATATCGGAGATACCAGCACTGATATGCTGACTGGAAAAGCGGCTAAAATGCTGACTATTGGGGCATTGTGGGGATTCCGCGACCAAGAGGAACTAATTGGAAGCGGTGCGGACATTGTAGTGAAAAAGCCGGAAGAGCTGCTGAAAATTTATGATAATTATGAAGCACGGGACGGCGGTTTTAGTCTGACAGGTTTAAAATAAAAGAAAGGAGAAAAAGAGAATGTATAGAAAAGAAAGCGTGGAAACTTTTTTAAGGAACCAATCGCAGCTTTTTGATGAGCCTGTGGCGCAAAGCTATGAAGAGGCAGAGGAATTTCTGGAAGACTGTATGGCAGTGGAGGCAGATTCCCTGAAAGAAGTAAAGCGATATTTCGAAGAGTCAGGTGCGGATCTGGAAGGAATGTCAGCTAAGGATCTGGAAGAAGCATGTGAAGTGTTTGCGCTTCCCTCAGGAAAATATCTGATTGTAGAAGGATGACCAGGGGGAGGAAAGTGAAGATTACATTTATCCGCAAATATATGATAGAATATTTGTTACCAAAAGAGACGATTCATTTTGATTAATTGTCAGATTTTGGAAGTACATATACGGGAGAATGTCAAGAATACCCACTTGTATATTCCGGAATGGTACGATACAATACATGCAGAGCCGCATAACTATAATAAGGAAAAGGTAAAGGAGGATGACTTATGAAGAAATCAAGAATCCTGGCAGTTGTAATGTCTGTGCTTATGATGATTTCTATGCTTCCTGCAATGGTGTTTGCAGAAGAGGCGGCCACTACTCTGGAAGGGGAACTGAAGATCAAGGGTGAGGCAGTTGTGGATGTCACCTTAGAAGCAGATTATGCCACAGTAAAACCAGAGGGGCTGACCAACGAGGATGTCAGTTTCCTATGGCAGAGAAAGGTTTCAGATTCAGACAATGATTCGTTAGTGGATCTGAGTAAAGAAAAAACATACAAGGTAACATCGGATGACCTTGGATATAAGATTGTACTTACAATTACCGGAATTGAGGAAAAAGGGTTTGCTGGCAGTCTTAAAGTAACAAGCAAGGCAGTTACGGAAGCTGCTTCGGCAGAGAACCAGGAGGCTCCGGCGGAGACACCGGAAGAGATTTATGAGGAAGTACCGGAAAACCAGTCTGAGGAAGTGATTCCGGAGACGCCGGAAGAGAATTACGAAGATTTTCCGGAAGAGAATTACGATGAATTCCCAGAAGAGAATTACGAAGAATTTCCGGAAGAAAATTTGCAGGAAGAAGTTTATGATTCTGGTGAATATACAGAAGAACTGACATCTGTTGACGAGCCAGGCGCCGGAGAAGAAATCTATTACGGAGATGAAGAGCTGACTCCGGTAGATGAAGCAGATATGGATGAGAGCCTGCAGGATGATTATGTTTCTTATAATGTTGAAGCAGTAACGGCTGACGGAAGCAATGTGGTAGACTTTGGTACAGTTAAGGCCGGAGAAGAAGGCAATGCGGAAAGACAGTATGTAACTGTAAGAAATACAGGTACAGGAATCCTGAACTTTCACGAATTAAGCCCGGAGAGCTTTATGGTGCAGGATATTACAGAACCGCTGAACCCAGGCGAGGAAGTAACGCTGTGGATTCAGCCCAGGGAAGGATTAGCAGCAGGATCATATGACGTTCCCATTGTATATGAGAGCGATGAATTAGTAAGCGCTGCTTTCCAGGCTAAGATTATTGTAGAAGAAGCGCCTGCTGAAGACAATGAAGGTGAGGGAACGGATGCAGCATCCGGTAATGATACAGTGACGGATCCTGAAAAGAATCCAGGAGATGAAAATACAGAAAATACAGAAAATACAGAAGATATAGAGAATACAGAAAGTGAAGGACAGGATCCTCCAGAAACACCTGAGGAACCGGGAGAACCTGAGGAACCGGGAGAACCTGAGGAACCGGGAGAACCCGAGGAACCGGGAGAACCCGAGGAACCGGGAGAACCTGAGGAACCGGGAGAACCTGAGGAACCGGGAGAACCCGAGGAACCGGGAGAACCTGAAGACCCGGAAGATCCGAAAAAGGAAATAACAATTTCGGAAGAAACTCTGAGCTTTGGTAAGGTTACAGAAGGCTATGAAGAACTTCCGGAAGCAAAGACAATTACTCTTACCAATGCCTGTGAATCAGAGATTGAGTTAGCTCCAATTGAAGAAAGCGATGTATTTACGGTTACAGATTTTTCAGATTATGTGATTCCTGTAAAT
Organism: uncultured Blautia sp.; assembly: GCA_946557785.1. GTDB lineage: Bacteria > Bacillota > Clostridia > Lachnospirales > Lachnospiraceae > Blautia_A. The sequence continues at coordinate 28,981 of CAMNTH010000014.1, read as the reverse complement.
GGCAGTGTAACATTTACTGTTCAGCCAAAAGCCGGCTTAGAAGTTAATCCGTACTCAGAGGTGCTTTCCATTTGCAGTGCAGATGATTTGGGGACAGAACTTGCCGCTGTTACGGTTTCCTTTGAAGTGGAAAAGAAAATCATCCATAAACTGACAATCATGCCGGATACACTTGATTTCGGAAGTGTTACGGAAGGCTATACTGAGGTTCCGAAGGCTCAGAAGGTTACGATCACCAATGATGGAAATGAAGCAGAAACTTTTTATCAGCCGGAGGCAGAGGCTTTCGTTGTGGGCGAGTTATCCGAACTTACACTGGAACCGGGAAACACCTGCGTGTTTACAGTACAGCCGGACAAAGATCTGGAGATAGGTGATTACCAGGAAGCGATTTATGTATTAACAGAATCCGGTGAAGAGGTATATGTAGAAGCGAATATTACAGTTAAGAAAAAGTCAGATACATCTGAGAAGCTGACAGCTGTTCAGAAACCGGCAGAAATTACAGGTCTTCCTAATGGAACAGAGAAGAAAGCAGCTGCCCTGAAGCTTCCGGGAACAGTTGTGATCGAAACAACCAAAGGAAAGATGAAAGCTAAAGTGGCATGGGATGTGAAAGGCTGTGCTTATGATCCAAAAGGCACTAGTGCCCAGTCCTTCACTGTAAAAGGAAAGGTTGCATTGCCTGAGGGGGTGAAGAATCCCAATGATGTAAGCCTGGTAACATCCGTAAAGGTTTCTGTAAATGGCTATACAGCAAATGTGCCGTCTGCAGACGATAATTATATTACCGGAATTACATCCAATGGTCAGTATACAACCAAATCCACCATTTCTTTTACAGCTGTTGGGGCAGGTATGGATAATGAAAGCCCGAAAAAGGGTGATGTACGTTTCCTTCCATTGAACTGGACGGTAGTAAATACAAATACCTGGACAGGTGCGCCATATGCTGCAAGCTTTGGAATGGGAAGAAGCGGAAATTATACACTGAGTGTTGTATTTGCCCGCCAGCAGTATGATGGAAGCAATTGGGTAAATACAGGTGAGCAGGATACCAAAAAGGTTTCCTTTAGTGTAACTCAGGCTGCAGCTCAGACAGTTACTCCTACGCCAGGAGCAAATCAGAAGAAAGCTGTTCAGACAGGAGATGATACACCGATCGTTCCGTTTGTAATTGCTTTGATTGTGGCAGTAGTGCTGATTGCCGGTGTGATTGTTTACCGTAAGAAGAAATAAAAAATAATGATGAAAAGGTATTGCGGCACCGCTTAGGCGGTGCCCTGACTGATTTAGAAGAGGAATTTTACCCTGGTTATTGTAAAATGGATGAATAAGAAATCATTGTTAGCACTCATTTAAAATGAGTGCTAAATTTTTCTTGACTTTTTGTAAAAACCGTATTACTATATTGGATAGAAATTGAAAACGAAATGATTTTGAATAAAGGAGTGTAGATAGCATGGCTGCAAAACATGGAAGCTTATCAATTAACAGTGACAACATTTTCCCGATTATTAAAAAATGGCTCTATTCTGACCATGATATTTTTGTCCGGGAATTGATTTCCAATGGATGCGATGCAATTACAAAGCTTCGTAAATTGGAAGTAATGGGAGAGTACACATTTCCTGAAGATTATAAGGCGAATGTGCAGATTATTGTAAATCCGGAAGAGAAAACTTTGAAATTTATTGATACCGGTATTGGTATGACGGCAGATGAAGTAGAAGAATATATTACCCAGATTGCGTTTTCCGGTGCTACAGAGTTTCTTGAGAAATATAAAGATAAAACTTCTGACGATCAGATCATTGGCCATTTCGGACTTGGATTCTATTCTGCATTTATGGTAGCAGATGAAGTTCATATTGATACTCTTTCTTTCAAAGAAGGAGCAGAGCCTGTACATTGGACATGCGATGGCGGTACAGAATATGAAATGCAGGAGGGAAATAAGACATCTGTTGGAACAGAGATTACATTATTTCTGAACGAAGATAGTTTGGAATTTGCAAACGAATACCGTATGCGTGAAGTGATTGAGAAGTATTGCTCTTTCATGCCTGTAAATATTTACCTTTCCAAGGCAAATGCAGAGCAGCAGTATGAGACAATTGATGAGGCAGATTTAAAGGATGATGATGTGGTAGTAGAGCACATCCATGAAGAAGCCAAAACAGAAGAAAGAGAGAATGAGAATGGCGAAAAAGAGATCGTAGAGATTTCTCCTGCAAAAGACAAGGTAAAGATCAATAAGCGTCCGGTATCCTTAAGTGATATTCATCCGCTGTGGATGAAACATCCAAATGATTGTACTGAGGAAGAGTACAAGGAATTTTATCGTAAGGTGTTCATGGATTATAAGGAGCCGCTGTTCTGGATTCATCTGAATATGGATTATCCGTTTAACCTGAAGGGTATTTTGTATTTCCCGAAGATCAATACGGAATATGATTCTATTGAAGGAACGATCAAACTTTATAACAATCAGGTATTTATTGCAGATAACATTAAAGAAGTAATTCCGGAATTTTTGCTTCTGCTGAAAGGCGTGATTGATTGTCCTGACCTTCCGCTGAACGTTTCCAGAAGCGCTTTGCAGAATGATGGGTTTGTGAAGAAAATCTCCGAGTACATTGCGAAAAAGGTAGCGGATAAGCTCACTGGTATGTGCAAGACAGACAGAGAATCTTACGAAAAGTACTGGGATGACATTAGCCCATTTGTGAAGTTCGGCTGCATTAAGGATACAAAATTTGCAGAAAAGGTGAATGATTATGTTCTTTTCAAAAATCTGGACGGCAAATATTTGACATTGACAGATTGCATTGAGGAGAATAAAAAAGAAGCTGCAGCGGATGAGACTGCAGAAGAGATAACCGATGATAACAATGAGAAGAAGGAGCCGGAAAAAACAACCATCTTTTATGTTACGGATGAAGTACAGCAGAGCCAGTACATTAACATGTTTAAAGAGGCAGGCAAAGATGCAGTCCTTCTGAAACATAATATTGATAATCCTTTTATTTCCCATTTGGAGCAGAAGGATCAAACTATTCAGTTTAAGAGGATCGATGCGGATCTTACAGAGGAATTAAAAGAAGATGGAAGTGCAGATGAAGACATTGCAGCAAAATTAACGGAGCTGTTCCGTAAGCATCTTGGCAAAGAGAAACTTGATGTAAAGGTTGAAAAACTGAAAAACAGCTCTGTCGCTGCCATGATGACTCTTTCAGAAGAGAGCCGCCGTATGCAGGACATGATGAAAATGTACAATATGTACGGAATGGATCCAGGTATGTTTGGCGGAACAGAAACACTGGTTTTGAATGTAAATCATTCTCTTGTGGGGTATGTAGCTGAGAATGGAGATGGAGAGCATGCGAAGATGATCTGTGAGCAGCTTTATGACCTTGCAATGCTGAGCCACAAACAGCTTTCTCCTGAAGAAATGACAAGATTTGTCCAGAGAAGCAATGATGTTTTGATGCTGCTGACAAAATAATGAATATAAAAGCATTGGCTCATGATGGAGACGCCATTTGCTTATCAGGAAAAAGTCCTCGGGAGGGGACTTTTTCGTTTTATCATGAAAGGCTGTTCTTGACAAAGACAGTTTAGATTTCTATTCTAACAATGTATGTGCTGAGCTTTCAATTAACTTTTTTTCTTTGAATTTGTCGAATTAACTAGACTTTGATAGAATTAGCTAGATTTTATTAGATTATTCGAATACTCCCTGTTTTTGTCGTAAGATATGGAAAAAGAAAGAAATCTTTGGAGGAGAAGCATGATGAAAGACGTATATAGATTGATCAGACGATTAGGTGCAACGTCAAAATACAAAGGCTATTACTTTGTGGCAGAAGCAGTGAAAATTTCCATGGAGTCACAGGAATGTCCTCTTCGCATCACAAAAGATATTTATCCATGCCTGGCTAAGAAGTTTAAATCAACACCTATGAACATTGAACACGATATTCGAACAGTCGTAAATGTCTGCTGGAGTGTAAATAAAAACTATATGGATCATATTGCTGGTTATCATTTGATATATAAGCCAACGAACAGTGAATTTGTAGATATGCTGGCTTACTACTTATCCCAAAGTGAAGGTTAAAAACTATTTAAAACTGAAATATTTCTATATTTCGTGAAAGGCAATATTATGCTTCAGGAAAAAATCCTTAACCATTTCATCCCATAGCTGCTCCAGGGATCTATCAGGAATAAAGGTTTTCAGGGCGAGCCCGGCAGTACATAATAATTCTTTGTTTTTGTACTGGAGATTAATGAACATTCCGCTGACTAATTCCGGTGAAAAACGGCTGTTCTGGCTTTGAAGAATCTTCATCATCTTCTTTTTTGGAAGCTGAAACACGATTTTAAAATAGAGCGGGGTACGTCTGCCCCGGATGATGGAATAACAATATGGTTTTATTTCTTTCCAGAGGGAATAAACAATCCCCGACTGGTCAAGACTATCACAGGTATCTGTATCGAAAAAATCACGGCGCAGTTTTCCGTCAATGGTAAAGGTATTAAATGTAGTAATGACCGTTTCGGCTATTTCGAATGAATCAAACGTATTACCGATGAGCAATTGATTCATTAAATTTTTTATGTCAATGATGTTTAATGCCAGCATTACATTACTCCTTACTTTGCCATATTTGTTGCAGACGTATTTTATTATAATGCAGAATGGAAAAAAAGAACAGAGTTTTTCGAAAAAGACTTTTCAAATATAGGTGTATGTGTTAATATAGATATGGTATTTAAAACTACATATTATGGAAAAGAGGACGATATCATTGAGATATAAAATTGTAATAGATAGTTGCGGAGAACTTTTAGAAGAATGGAAACATGATGAGAAGATTGAGTCTGTTCCCCTGACCCTGATGGTGGGTGAGGAGAGTATTATTGATGATGAAACATTTGACCAAAAAGATTTTTTGGAGAAAGTTGCTGCATGTCAGGACAGCCCAAAATCTGCATGCCCATCTCCGGAACGATACCTGAAAGCTTATAAATGCGATGCAGAGCGTGTGTATGCAGTGACTCTCTCTGCTGAATTAAGCGGTTCTTATAATAGCGCCCAGTTGGGAAAGAGCCTGTATCAGGAAGAGTTTGGAGAAAAAAATATCCATGTGTTTAATTCCTGTTCCGCTTCTGTAGGAGAAACCCTGATTGCTATGAAGATTCAGGAGTGTGAGGAAGCTGGGCTTTCTTTTGAAGAAGTAGTGGAAAAGGTCGAGGAATATATCAAAAGCCAGAATACGTACTTTGTTCTGGAGAATTTGGAAACACTCCGCAAAAATGGCCGTTTAAGTTCCGTGAAAGCTCTTGTAGCAAGCGCACTAAAAATCAAACCGATTATGGGTTCCACAGATGAAGGCTTGATTTGCCAGCTTGCTCAGGCCAGAGGAATGAATAAGGCTTTGATAAAGATGGTTGATCTGATCACAGAGAAGTGTGCAAATAACAAAGTGATGTCCATGGCAATCAGTCATTGCAATTGCCCTCAAAGAGCTCAGGTTCTCAAAGAGGCCATTGAGGAACGGATAGCTCCACAGCGCATTGTTGTTTTGGATACCGCAGGCGTGAGCAGTATGTATGCAAATGATGGCGGCGTAATTGTAGTGGTTTAGTGCTTTTCTTTTGGCAGAGATTATGATATAATATGTCTATATGGCTGATGAGCCGAAAACAGTCATGGATTCTGTTGAGAGAGAGGAAGATAAAATATGAGCCAGAAAAAAGTGGATGCTTATAAAGAACAAAAAGCAAACCGTCAGAAAATCCTGAAAAGAGAAAAAAACATTCTGAAATTAGAAAAAATCGGTGCGGCAGTTGTCTGTGTTATTGCAGTATGCTGGATCGGATATTCTGTTTATGATAAAACAATCGCTGTTGATCATACAGGAGAGCAGATTGTAACAGAAATGAACAGTTCAGCAATTGACAATTATCTGGCTGAACTTTCTGCAGAAACAGCAGAGGAATAATAATATAGAGAATATATAGAAAAGGTAAAAATCCCCGGAAGTCCGGGGATTTTTTGTCTGTCAAATTAGTCACGCTCAAAGGCGAGAATGTACTTAATTATAATTTAGTAACGTTAGCAGCCTGCATTCCGCGAGCGCCTTCGGTTAAATCATAAGTAACAGCCTGTCCTTCATCTAAAGATTTAAAACCTTCTCCATTGATTGCAGAGAAATGTACGAAAACATCTGCTCCGTCTTCACCGGTAATAAAACCGTATCCTTTTTCTGCGTTGAACCATTTTACAGTTCCTTTGTTCATGATGATACCTCCATAAATATAAGTTGAAAAGTTATCTGGACGAGAAAATCACCAGATTTTACAGACTATATTATAATATATAATCTCTAAAAACTAGTGATTTTATAATAATTAATATAGATTCTTTTTTGATTATAGCGCCAACATTTGGAATTGTCAAGCTGATTCTGAATTGTTTCATACAAAAAATGAAGGATTTAGGTGAAAAGAAAGCAATCTTGAAAAAAGTCTTTATTAAATGGTTGATTTCGTGTATGATGTATGATAAGAATAACGAGGTAGTATAATTTAGGAGGAATGATTCATGATTAATAAACTGATTAAGAAAATCCGTAAAACAAATGCACCCATCGTGGTAGGTCTGGATCCCATGCTGAACTATGTGCCGAAGCACATTCAGGAAAAAGCTTTTGCAGAATATGGTGAGACACTGGAGGGGGCAGCGGAAGCAATCTGGCAGTTTAATAAAGGAATTGTGGACGCCACCTGTGACCTGATTCCTGCAGTGAAGCCACAGATTGCTATGTATGAACAGTTTGGCATTCCGGGGCTTTCTGCATATAAGAAAACCATAGATTACTGCAAATCAAAAGATTTGGTTGTGATCGGTGATATTAAGCGCGGTGATATCGGTTCTACTTCCGCAGCCTATGCGGTAGGACATTTAGGAAAAGTCCAGATCGGAAGCAAGAGTTTTGCCGGTTTTGATGAGGATTTTGCAACAGTTAATCCCTATTTCGGGACAGACGGAGTGAAACCTTTTATTGATGTATGTAAAGAGGCGAAAAAAGGTCTCTTTATTCTTGTGAAGACATCCAATCCATCCAGCGGAGAGTTTCAGGATCGTCTCATTGACGGACGTCCGCTTTATGAATGGGTTGGAGAAATGGTTGCCGGATGGGGCGGGGATCACATGGGCGATGACTATAGCTATGTTGGAGCTGTAGTAGGCGCAACCTATCCGGAAATGGGAAAGGTTCTGAGAAAACTTATGCCGAAGACCTTTATCCTGGTACCTGGATATGGCGCACAGGGCGGCAGGGGAGCTGATCTGGTACATTTCTTTAACGAAGACGGACTTGGTGCTATCGTCAACTCCTCAAGAGGGATCATTGCTGCCTATAAGCAGGAGAAATATGCAGCTTTTGGTGAGGAAAATTATGCAGACGCTTCCAGAAAAGCGGTAGAGGATATGGTAGCTGATATCAGCGGCGCTCTTGAATCACGCTAACCATTTGAGCGCCTGGCATAGATTATACATGAATCATCTATATTGTATGCCAGGCAGCATAGAAGATAAGCAGGAGGAACCTCATGAGTGAAAAAGCAAAAGAAAAAGTGAAAATTGTAAGCCAGGAATGTATCGGGAAGGATATTTACAGCATGTGGCTGCAGACAGACAGGATTGCCAAAAGTGCCAGACCCGGACAATTTCTTTCCTTATATACAAGGGATGGAAGCAAGCTTCTTCCGCGTCCCATCAGTATTTGTGAAATTGATAAAGAGAAGGACAGAATTCGCCTGGTATACCGGGTAACCGGACCGAATACAGGGACAGAAGGGTTTTCCAAACTTCATGCAAATGTTTCCATAGAGGTTCTGGGACCTCTTGGCAATGGTTTCCCACTGGAAGAAGCCAGAGGAAAAAAGGTATTCCTCATTGGAGGCGGAATTGGAATCCCCCCCATGCTGGAAACAGCCAAACAGTTGGATGCAGAGAAGAAGATCATTTTAGGATATCGTGATGAATTGTTCTTAAAAGCGGAATTTGAGTCCTACGGTGAGGTGTACACAGCAACAGAAGACGGAAGTGCAGGTACAAAAGGAAATGTAATGGATTCCATACGTAAGAACGGACTGGAAGCAGATGTGGTTTTTGCCTGCGGTCCGGCTCCCATGCTGCGTGCGGTTAAGGCCTATGCCCTTGAGAAAAAGATTCCCTGTTGGATTTCAATGGAAGAACGTATGGCATGCGGCATTGGGGCATGTCTTGCCTGTGTCTGCAAATCCAAAGAGGTTGACAGCCATTCCCATGTGAATAACAAACGTGTCTGCAAAGACGGTCCTGTATTCTTAAGTACGGAGGTGGAGTTATGAGTAAGATGAGCGTAACGCTGGCAGGTGTAGAACTTAAGAATCCGGTGATGACGGCTTCCGGAACCTTTGGCTCCGGTATGGAATACAGCGAATTTGTGGATTTAAATAAGCTGGGAGCAGTAGTGACCAAAGGTGTGGCAAATGTTCCATGGCCGGGGAACCCTACGCCTCGCGTAGTAGAAACTTCCAGTGGAATGCTTAATGCCATTGGGCTTCAGAATCCTGGAATTGACGTGTTTTGTGAGAGAGACATGCCCTTTCTTCAGCAGTTTGATACAAAAATCATTGTGAACGTCTGCGGAAAATCCACAGAGGATTACTGCCAGGTGGTGGAGCGCCTTGCTGATGAAAAAGCAGATCTTTTGGAGATCAATGTTTCCTGCCCAAATGTAAAAGAGGGAGGGATTGCTTTTGGCCAGGATCCAAAAGCTTTGGAAGCAATCACAAAGGAAGTAAAAAAATATGCAAAACAGCCTATCATTATGAAATTGAGTCCGAATGTGACCGATATTACAGAAATGGCAAAAGCAGCAGAAGCCGGGGGTGCAGATGTACTTTCCCTGATCAATACACTGACGGGGATGAAAATTGATATTAACCGCAGAACATTTGCCCTGGCAAATAAAACAGGCGGAATGTCCGGACCTGCGGTAAAGCCTATTGCAGTGCGTATGGTTTATCAGGCAGCAAATGCCGTTTCTCTGCCGATCATCGGAATGGGCGGAATTGCAACCTGGGAAGATGCGATGGAATTTATTATGGCAGGGGCAACTGCCGTATCTGTAGGAACCGCTAATTTTTTCAATCCATGTGCCACAGATGAGGTGGTGAAAGGAATCGAAGGATTTTTGGAAAAAAATCAGATTGGGGATATTCGGGAACTGATTGGTGTGGTAAAATAAAAAACGGAGGATGCATATATGGAAAGATACAAACAGGAACTTATAGAATTTATGATTGACTGCAATGTGTTGAAATTCGGAGATTTTGTAACAAAATCCGGACGTAAAACACCATTTTTTGTAAATACCGGGTTTTACCGTACAGGTGCGCAGCTTCGCAGGCTTGGGCAGTATTATGCAAAGGCGATTGAAAGTAAATTCGGCCTGGACTTTGATGTGCTGTTCGGACCTGCATATAAGGGAATTCCTCTTACAGTTGCTACGACCATGGCTATCAGCGAGGAATATGATAAGGATATTCGCTATTGCTCCAACCGTAAGGAAGTGAAGGATCATGGCGATAAGGGAATTCTTCTTGGCAGTCCTATTCAGGATGGGGACAAAGTTGTGATTATTGAAGATGTTACAACAGCGGGAACATCTATTCAGGAAACCCTGCCTATCATCAAAGCCCAGGGAGATGTGGATCCCATAGGACTGGTAGTTTCCGTTGACCGTATGGAGCGTGGGCAGGGGACTAAGAGTGCGCTGAATGAAATCGAAGAAACCTATGGATTAAAGACCACCGCCATCGTAACAATGGCGGAAGTTGTAGAACACCTTTATAATAAAGAATACAAAGGAAAAGTGATTATTGACGATACCCTGAAGGGTGCCATTGATGCATATTATAAGCAGTATGGCGCAGAATAAATAAGGATCCGGGAGAAAGATCATCACGGACATATTCAGGAGGAATGGATATGAATGAAAAGATTTATAAAGTTATGTCAGGGACTGGAGTAAGCAGCCTTGTCGTAGGCATTGTGGTGCTTGTGGTGGGAATCACGGCGGGTGTGATGATGGTTGTCAATGGGGCAAGACTGTTGAAAAGGAAATCAGAGATTCTGCTTTAAAAATATTTTCCAAAAGCCGCCGGGATTTTTGGCGGCTTTTGGGATTGACTTGGATAGGGGAGACAAGTGAGAAAGGAAACAAAGCATATAATCAGGCGGATGGGGTTCCTCCTGTTTATTCTATATGTCATGCTTTTGGTGTATTTCCTTTTCTTTTCGGAAGCTTACGGACGCGTGGCTGATGCAGAGCGGGAGTACAGATATAATCTGGTTCCCTTTGTGGAAATCCGGAGATTCTGGAAGTACAGGGAACAGTTAGGGCTTTTTGCGCTTTTTACGAATATTTTTGGAAATGTATTGGGCTTTATTCCATATGGTTTTATTCTGCCTGTGATTTTTTATGGGCTTCGGAATGGCTTTTTGATTACAATGTCCGGTTTTGGGCTGAGCCTTTGCATAGAAACAATTCAGCTTGTTACAAAGGTCGGATGTTTTGATGTAGATGACCTGATTTTAAATACATTGGGAGCTATGCTTGGCTACCTGGCTTTTGCCATCTGCAATTACCTGAGGAGACAATATTATGGCAAAAAGATTTAGATATGCATTTGTAAAGAAGAAGGAAGCAGCGAAGGGCAAGCTGTCCGCCGGATTGGCGGCCGCTTCTTTGCTGCTGTTTTTAGTAGCCGTAGTTACCTCCTTTCTTATGGAAGGAGAATATGGCTTTGCTGTGGGCGGCATCTGCCTTTTTGCAATGCTGCTTTCGGTTTATGGATTTATTATGGGATTGATGAGTTTTTCGGAAGAAAAGCGTGCCCACAGAACCAGCATTATTGGTTCCATTGCCAATGGGATTATTATGGTGGGCTGGCTGGGCTTTTTTTTAATGGGAGTGTGAGAGAAATGGATAAGAAACGTTTGGAACAGCAGATGGAATTTATTCTGGAAGTAGATAAGGTGAAAAATATTTTCCGCCAGACATACCTTGCGGATCAGAACCGGAAAGAAAATGACGCAGAGCATTCCTGGCATCTTTCTTTAATGGCAGTTCTTCTAAAAGAATATTCGAAAGAAGAGGTGGAGCTGTCAAAGGTGATTCCCATGGTGCTGATCCACGATCTTGTGGAAATTGATGCAGGGGATACATATGCTTATGATGCATCTGGAAATTTGGATAAGAGAGAGCGGGAGGTAAAAGCAGCAGAGAGGATTTTTGGCATGCTTCCGAAAGACCAGGGAATGGCGTTTCGGGAATTATGGGAGGAATTTGAAGCTTATGAAACACCGGAAGCAAAATTCGCCCATCTTTTGGATAACTTTCAGCCCCTTCTTTTAAATCACGCTTCCGATGGAAAGAGCTGGGTGGAACATCAGGTGAAGAAGAGCCAGATTTACAAGAGAAATGAGCATATTCCGGAGACTTCCGGGGTAATCTGGGAATATATGCAGTCTTTGATCGACAGGCATGTAAAACTTGGCCATGTGATTGATGACATGCAGGAGAATGCATAGATAAGGAGATGGAGTCGTGGACGAATGGATTAAGGAACGTTTCTCACTGGCCTGGGAGCGTGTGGGAGAAATTGTGAAGGAAACAGAAACAGAACAGCCCTATCTGGATTTTTTCCAGAAAACAGCCTGTTTTCTCATGATTGCGCTGGAGCCTTTAAAGGGGCAGGATATGGAACTATCCCTGGAAGAACTGCAGCAGCATAATGATGCACTTTATGAGGATATTCTTCCGGAGAATTACCAGAACTCATATGGGAATCCGGATTTTGCTGCAAAGATGCTTGGTGAATATGGACAGGCATTCTCCTTTTTGTATGCAGAGCTTAGGGGATCCATTGTTTATGCTTATGAGAAGAAATGGTGGGATCTTACCGTAACCCTGGAGCTATTTCTTGAGGTGTATTCATCTTTTTGCAGCGAAGAAATTCCCTCTGTAAAAGGACTGAAAGAAATTTTAAGGTCATATGTAAATGACTACTGCCAGGATATGGTTGAGCAGCGGATCCGTGAAGGGATTGACCCTGCATGTGATTTTGCCCGAAAAATAATTATGGAATCTAATCTGGAGGATCTGCGGTATCTGTATAGCTATGGGGATTATATTTCAGAAAATGAATTAAAATCAGCGGAATTTCTGAATTCTCTTCCCCAGAAGCAAATTGAGGAAATGGCGAAGACATATACGGAAGGATACAGGATTGGTTTTATTACAGGCCGCAAAGATATATCAAAAAAGAAAACGGTAAATATCCGTTATCCTCTGGGATTTGAGAGAATGGTAAAAGCTGCGGTGCAGCAGTTTGAGACAATGGGGCTAAAGCCGGTGATTTACCGATATGCCACCCATGCAGTGAATAAGAAGAACCAGTATCGAGTGGGATTTACAGGAACACCTGCAAATCCGCAATATGAATATGATCACCGTCAGGACTATGCTCTGTTTCTGGACGGCGATTTTGTTCAAAGGAAGCTTCGGGCTATGCAGAATGCTTATGAAAAATATAAAGACCTGGCTTTCGTACATGGCGGTCCTGCCTGTATTGAAACCTTTGGGGAGGCGCCGTTTGCACCGGAAAGCAAAAAAGCAGCCCTTTGTCTTACAGAAGGGCAGCAGTCCCTCCTTGTGGAAATGGACAATGAAGCAGGGCAGATCATAAACCGCTATATCCGGGGAGATGAACGCAGCTTTACTATTATTGCGTATCCGGTACCTGAGATTGGAAGCAATTATCCGGAAATTTTCCGTGAAATTGTGAAGATTAATACCCTGGATTACCAATTATATGAAAGGATCCAGCAGACCATCATAGAAACCTTGGATACCTGTAAATGGACAGAGGTGAAGGGACGGGCCGGAAATGAAACAGACCTGATGATTCGTCTGCACACCCTGGATGATCCGGAAAAACAGACGAATTTTGAAAACTGTGTGGCTGATGTGAACATTCCGGTGGGGGAAGTATTCACATCCCCTGTTCTTAAAGGAACCAACGGAGTGCTCCATGTGAAAAAGGTTTATTTAAATGGCCTGCAGTTCAAAGACTTGAAACTGACCTTTGAGGACGGCAGGGTGGTTGATTATTCCTGCAGGAATTTTGGAAAGGAAGAGGAAAACAGAAGGTATATTGAAGATAATATCCTGTTTCACCATGCGGGACTTCCTATGGGAGAATTCGCCATCGGCACCAATACCACAGCTTATGTGGCAGCACAAAAATATGACATTGCAGATAAGCTGCCTATCCTCATTGCAGAAAAAATGGGTCCCCATTTTGCAGTAGGGGATACCTGCTATAGCTGGGCTGAGGATACGCCGGTATTCAATCCTGACGGAAGAGAGATCATTGCAAGAGATAATGAAATCTCAAGCCTTCGAAAAAGTGATATCAGCAAAGCCTACTATGGATGCCATACGGATATCACTATTCCTTATGAAGAGCTTGGAAGCATCCGCGCTGTTGGGGAAGGAGGAAAGAAAACTTCTATTATAGAAGAGGGACGTTTTGCGCTTCCCGGAACAGAAGAGCTGAATAAGCCATTTCGGTGTTGACAGAAAATGGGAAGCTTAGTACAATGATTAGGATTAAGCAGTTTGATAATAGATGGATTACTTCATTATCCGGAAAATATATTTCACATACAAAAGGAGAAAGATCATGGCAAAAGTAGGAATTGTAATGGGCAGCGACTCAGATATGCCGGTTATGAAAAAAGCGGCGGACATTTTGGAGAAGCTGGGAATTGATTTTGAAATGAAAATCATTTCTGCGCATAGAGAACCGGATGTGTTCTTCGAGTATGCAAAAACAGCAGAAGAAAAAGGATTTAAAGTGATCATCGCAGGAGCCGGTATGGCAGCCCATCTGCCTGGAATGTGCGCAGCGATTTTCCCAATGCCGGTCATTGGTATTCCTATGCATACCACATCCCTTGGCGGAAGAGATTCCCTGTACTCAATCGTACAGATGCCTTCCGGTATTCCGGTGGCAACGGTGGCCATTAACGGAGGCGCAAATGCAGGACTTTTGGCAGCAAAGATCCTGGCTACATCAGACGGAGAACTTCTTGACCGCCTGAAAGCTTACAGCAAGGAGCTGAAAGAACAGGTAGAAGGAAAAGATGCCAGACTGCAGGAAGTGGGATATAAGAACTATTAAGAAAAATAGAAAGATTAAGAAAGCCTAAAAAAGAGTACGGTAATACGGGAGGATATTATGGATTATAAGAACGCAGGCGTTGATATTGAAGCAGGATACAAATCAGTAGAATTGATGAAACAGCATATTGCCAAGACTATGAGGCCGGAAGTACTTGGAGGAATCGGCGGATTCTCCGGCGCTTTTTCCATGAGTGCTTTTAAGGATATGGAAGAACCTACTTTAGTATCCGGAACAGACGGCGTAGGCACGAAGCTGAAGCTGGCTTTTGTAATGGACAAGCATAACACAGTAGGAATCGACTGTGTAGCTATGTGTGTAAACGATATTGCATGCGCAGGAGGAGAACCGCTGTTTTTCCTGGATTATATTGCATGCGGCAAAAACTATCCGGAAAAGATCGCAGATATCGTAAGCGGCGTGGCAGAGGGCTGCCAACAGTCCAACGCTGCCCTCATCGGCGGTGAAACAGCAGAAATGCCGGGATTTTATCCTGTAGATGAATACGATCTTGCAGGCTTTGCAGTAGGCGCTGTTGACAAAAAAGACCTGATTACAGGAGAAGCATTGGAAGCAGGAGATGTGCTGATCGGTATGGCGTCCTCCGGCGTACACAGCAATGGATTTTCCCTTGTACGTAAAGTATTTGAAATAACAAAGGAAGCCCTGGATACGTATTATGAGGAATTGGGAACTACGCTTGGAGAAGCATTGATCGTGCCAACCAAGATTTATGTAAAAGCATTAAAGAGTATTAAAGATGCAGGAGTCCGTATTCATGCATGCAGCCATATTACCGGAGGCGGCTTCTACGAGAATGTGCCCCGTATGTTAAAAGAAGGAACACGTGCTGTGATCCAGAAGGAAAGCTATCCGGTTCTTCCCATCTTTAAGCTTCTGGCAAAGACCGGAAATATTGAAGAAAAGATGATGTATAACACATATAACATGGGGCTTGGAATGGTTCTGGCTGTTGCACCATCTGATGTGGATAAAACCATGGAAGCAATCAAGGCAGCAGGAGAGACCCCGTATGTAGTGGGCCGAATTGAAGAAGGGGAAAAGGGAGTGACCTTATGCTAAAGCTTGGCGTTTTAGTGTCCGGAGGAGGAACCAATCTCCAGGCAATTCTGGATGCCGTAGATCATGGAGAAATCACCAATGCCAGTGTAGGGCTTGTAGTGAGCAACAATCCGGGGGCCTATGCCCTTGTGCGGGGCAGGGAACATGGCATTGAATCTGTCTGCATTTCTCCAAAGGATTATGTAACAAGAGAAGCATTCCACTCTGCCTTGCTTTCCAAGCTTTTGGAAAGCGGGGTGGATCTGGTGGTGCTGGCTGGATATCTTGTAGCCATTCCCCAAAGTATTGTGGAGGCTTTTCCAAACAAGATCATCAATATTCATCCGTCCCTGATTCCGTCCTTCTGCGGAGTTGGATATTATGGACTGCACGTACATGAAGGCGCCTTGAAAAGGGGCGTAAAAGTAACCGGGGCAACGGTCCATTTTGTGGATGCGGGCACGGATACAGGGCCTATCATCCTGCAGAAGGCTGTAGAGGTACAGGAGGGAGATACCCCCAAGGTACTTCAGCAGCGTGTTATGGAACAGGCAGAGTGGCATATTCTGCCAAAAGCCATTCACCTGATCGCCAATGGCAGGGTAACCGTTACAGATGGAAAAGTTTCAATTAGAGAATAGTTTCTATTAAAGAGTAGTTTCTATAAAGGAGTGGGAAGGATGAAAGTACTGATAGTAGGAAGCGGCGGACGGGAACATGCCATTGCATGGAGCGTGTCCAAAAGCCCAAAAGTAGATAAGATTTATTGTGCACCTGGAAATGCAGGGATTTCCGAATTTGCGGAATGTGTAAACATTGGCGCTATGGAGTTTGAAAAAATGGCTGATTTTGCAGAAAAGCAGGAGGTGGATCTGACGATCATCGGCATGGATGACCCGTTGGTAGGCGGCGTGGTAGATGTGTTTGAAGAACGCGGACTGAAGGTCTTTGGCCCTCGCAAAAACGCAGCGATCCTGGAAGGTTCCAAAGCATTTTCCAAGGATCTGATGAAAAAATATAACATTCCCACAGCAGGCTATGAGAATTTTGACGATCCGGAAAAGGCTATGGAGTATCTTCGTACAGAGGCAAGATTTCCCATCGTGTTAAAAGCAGACGGCCTTGCTCTTGGAAAAGGTGTTTTGATCTGCAATACCCTTGAAGAAGCACAAGAAGGCGTAAAAGAGATCATGGAAGATAAGAAGTTCGGAAGTGCCGGAAATACCATGGTCATTGAGGAATTTATGACTGGACGGGAGGTTTCTGTGCTGTCCTTTGTAGATGGAAAAACCATTAAAACTATGACTTCTGCCCAGGATCACAAACGCGCCATGGATGGGGACCAGGGCCTGAATACAGGAGGCATGGGTACTTTTTCACCAAGCCCATTCTATACAGAAGAGGTGGATGCATTTTGCCGTAAATATATTTATCAGCCAACTGTGGATGCAATGGCTTCTGAAGGACGCCCGTTTAAGGGGATTATTTTCTTTGGGCTGATGCTTACGGCTGATGGGCCGAAGGTGCTGGAGTACAATGCACGTTTTGGAGACCCGGAAGCCCAGGTTGTGCTTCCGCGTATGAAAAATGATATTATTGAGGTTATGGAAGCATGTGTAGACGGAACCCTGGATCAGATTGATCTGCAGTTTGAAGACAATGCGGCTGTATGCGTAGTGCTTGCAAGCGAAGGCTATCCCGTAAAATACGAAAAAGGCATTCCCATGTACGGATTTGAGAATTTCAGAGACAAAAACGAATATTTCTGCTTCCATGCAGGAACGAAGTTTGATGAAACAGGGCGGTTTGTGACAAACGGCGGACGTGTCCTGGGAATTACGGCTACAGGAAGAGACTTAAAAGAAGCAAGAAAAAATGCTTATGAAGCTACGGAATGGATTTCTTTTTCCAATAAATATATGCGTCATGATATTGGAAAAGCCATTGACGAGGCATGATCAAAAGACGGCTTTGGCATCATAAGCAATGAAATGGAGAGGATAGAGAGATGGGAATGAGCATTGAAGAAGCAGTAAAGCAGCTTCAGACGAGAGAGAATTTTTTTGTGGCATATTCACAGGTAACGAAGCTTCCGTATGTAAGCTGCGATGAAGAGACTTTTAACGATCAGGCATGGGTTTTTGCAACCGAAGAAGAAATTAAGGAATTCGGCAAAAAAAATCTGGAGAACAAGATCCTGCTCATGGGAATGCGCTATGACAGAAAGGATTATCCAAGATTCTACGGTACTTTATATGCAATAGGCGTAAATTCTATAATTTGGAATGATGGGGCAGAAAGAGTTGAGGTAGAAATTGAAAAAGTTGCGAAGCAGGCAGATTTCAGCAAGCTTGAGCCTGCAAAGAGACCGCTTCTTAACCCGACCCTTCAGCTTTCCGGTATTTATTTTATGCAGGAGCTGCGCAGACCGATCGAACTGGAGGAGAAGAAGAATCTCCGTGAACTGGAAGAAGAACTTCTGGTAAATCTGCGCAAAGCCGAGTACATTGCCGCTGTTGAGGTGAATGACGAAGATCCGAAGAAAATCAATATTCCTTACCTGAAAAGTAAGGAAGGAAAGATTCTCCAACCTATATTTTCGGATGTTATGGAATATGAAAAATTTGCTCGTGGCAAGAAGTTAAAGATGGTAAAAGTACCTTTTGTAAAACTGCCGGAACTGATGATTCAGCAGGCGGAAAATTATGTAATCAACCCTATGGGATTTAATTTAGTATTATCCAAAGAACAGATCACGAAGATCATTGGATAATAAAGCAGAGATACAAGTGATGCCTGCCGGAGATCATCAGAAGCCGGCGGGCATTTTTTTGCCATAGAAAAGTGCTTTGCAATTTTATGATTTTGTGCTATGATACCTATAACACTTGATAAAAGCGGATAAAAAGCAATCCGCAGAAATTACCAAGGAGGCGGCTTGATATGGTCATTGAGATAGATTTTAACAGTAATGAAGCCATTTATACACAGCTGATGAATCAGATTATTTTAGGGATTGCAACTTCGCGGCTGCAGGAGGGGGATCCGCTTCCATCTGTCCGGCAGCTTGCGGAAATGGTGGGGATCAATATGCATACGGTAAATAAGGCATATTCCCTTCTTAGGCAGGAGGGATTTGTGACCATTGACCGCCGAAGAGGCGCAGTCATAGCCGTTGATGCAGATAAGATCAAGGCCATGGAGGAACTGAAACAGGACCTGGTTGTGGCACTTGCCAGAGGGTGCTGCAGAAATGTGACCAAAGAAGATGTTCATCGGCTGATCGATGAGATATTTGAAGAATATACCGTCTCTTAAGCTCTTTATTGTGCAGAAGACGGAAAAATTGACGATAGAGGAGGACATTATGCAGGAAAAATTTACCAGACAGGCAGCCAATGCTCTTGCCCTGGCAAAGAAAACCGCCCAGTCCTGCAGGCATACTTATATTGGGACTGAGCATATTTTAATTGGCCTGCAAAAAGAGCCGGAAGGAACAGCCGGAAAGATTATGGAGGAGTTTGGGATAGAGGAAGAACGCCTGAGAGAACTTGTGGAAAAGCTTATCGCTCCTCCGCAGGGAAATCTGATGGAGCGTACCCCTGTGTACAGCCCCAGGGCAAAAAAGGTGCTTGAACGGGCTTGTGATGAGGCGGGTGCATTCCGGGAAGAGCTTGTAGGGACAGAGCATCTGCTTCTTGCAATGCTGAAAGAAACGGAGTGTGTGGCAACCAGGCTTTTGCATACCATGGGCGTAAACATCCAAAAGCTTTATGCCGCAGTTTTTGCTGCTATGGGAATGGATAACGATGCCATTGCGGAAGAATTTCGAGATATACGGGCAATGAAAAACAAAAAAGGAACAGCTACACCCACCCTTGATCAGTACAGCAGGGATTTGACTGCCATGGCTGCGGAAGGAAGGCTGGATCCCATAATCGGAAGAGAGAGGGAGATTTCACGGCTGATCCAGATATTAAGCAGAAGAACGAAGAATAATCCCTGTTTGGTGGGAGAACCTGGGGTAGGCAAGACCGCTATTGCAGAAGGGCTTGCACAGCGTATTGTTTCAGGCATGGTTCCGGATACTGTAAAGGATAAAAGAGTTGTGGTACTTGATCTGTCTGGTATGGTAGCGGGAAGCAAATACAGAGGAGAATTTGAGGAACGCATTCGCAGTGTGGTAGATGAGGTGCGGGAGCATCAGGGGATTTTGCTGTTTATTGACGAGCTTCATACCATTATTGGTGCAGGGGGGGCAGAGGGAGCCCTGGATGCTTCCAATATTCTAAAACCGTCTCTATCAAGAGGAGAAATCCAGCTGATCGGTGCCACTACTTTGGAGGAATACAGAAAGTACATTGAGAAAGATGCTGCTCTGGAACGCCGTTTCCAACCGGTTACAGTGGAAGAACCATTGGAAGAGGAAGCCATTGAGATACTTCGGGGTCTGCGTCCTTATTATGAAAAGCATCACCAGGTAAAAATCCAGGATGATGCGCTGGAAGCGGCAGTGAAAATGTCCGTGCGATATATTAATGACCGTTTCCTTCCTGATAAGGCTATTGATGTGATTGATGAAGCTTCTTCAAAAGTGAGGCTTGCAGGATATGCAGCCTCGCCGGAAATAGAACTTCTTGAGCAGGAAATTGGGGAAATCCAGAAGGATAAAGAGGCTGCAATTAAAAATGCAGATCTGACGGCTGCCAGGGAAGCACAGAGGCGCCAGAAAGAAGCAGAGGAGGAACTGGAGAAACAGAAGCTCCGATTTGATAGAAAGAATAAGCGTAAGCCTATGACTGTAACAGAGAACTCTGTTGCGGATATTATTTCAGATTGGACTAAGATTCCTGTACAGCGCCTGACGGAAGGGGAAACCAGACGCCTTGCCCATTTGGAAAAAGAACTGCATAAGCGTGTGATCGGTCAGGAGGAAGCGGTGAAGGCCGTGGCCCAGGCTGTAAAACGAGGCAGGGTGGGTTTGAAAGACCCTAACCGTCCTATTGGTTCCTTTTTGTTCCTGGGGCCAACAGGAGTAGGAAAAACAGAACTTTCCAAGGCTCTTGCTGAGTCAGTGTTCGGCAGTGAGCAGGCAATGATACGGGTAGATATGTCCGAATATATGGAAAAGCACAGTGTTTCAAAGATGATCGGTTCGCCTCCCGGCTATGTGGGATATGACGAAGGCGGTCAGTTAAGTGAAAAGGTACGCCGAAATCCGTACAGCGTGATTCTTTTTGATGAAATTGAAAAAGCACATCCGGATGTATTTAATATTCTTTTGCAGGTTCTGGATGACGGACATATTACAGATGCACATGGCAGGAAGGTAGATTTTAAGCAGACGATCATCATTATGACGTCTAATGCAGGCGCACAGGTGATCATGGAGCCGAAACGGCTTGGCTTTGTTTCAAAACCGGATGAAAAGCAGGATTACGAACGAATGAAGTCCGGGGTGATGGAAGAGGTTCGCAGAATATTTAAGCCGGAGTTTTTGAACCGTATTGATGAGATCATGGTATTCCATGCCCTAAATAAAGAGCACATTCGGAAGATCGTGACCATACTCCTGAAAAACCTGGAGGAACGCTGTGCAGAGCAGATGAATATCCGGCTGAAGGTTACTGCTTCTGTGAAGGATCATCTTGCGGAGTCGGGATTTGACAGCAAGTACGGAGCAAGACCTTTGCGAAGGGCGATCCAGACGCAGATAGAAGACCGTATGGCCAATGAGATCCTGGAAGGACATATAAAACAGGGAGATACCGTTACTGTCCAGATGTTGAAAAAGCAGATTCATTTTCAGGTTGGAGAAAAATAATCCTATTTAAATCATTAGTCCTAAAAATCTTAAAAAGATATAAAATCTTGCATAGACACTGGTCAAAAAAAAAGATTTATTATATAATAATTACCAAAATAAAAGAAATTGTCCTGACCGGATGATTGCTTTAAAACACTATAGAAAAGGCTTAGGGAGGATACAAGATCATGGCAGTAGTAAAGGAACTGATCCGTACAGAAGAAAATGGAAGCATCAGCTTTGGAAATTACGAACTGGCACAGAAATCAAAATTATCTGATTATCAGCATCAGGGTGACATCTATAAAGTAAAGACATTTCAGGAAATTACAAAGCTGGAACGTAATGGAATGTTTGTATACGAATCTGTACCAGGAACATCTGTTTTTAATCTGGAACAGGATGGTTCTGTAATGCGTTTCCAGGTTGAAGGGCAGGAAGATGCCCAGATTACAGTAGAAATGGAAGCTGATACAGAATATCGCATTTTTATTGATGGTCTTGATACTGGAAAGGTAAAAACCAACCTTGGCGGCAAGCTCTCTTTCAGCGCTGAGCTGGGAAATGCTGCTCTTGTAGAAGTGAAGATTGAAAAATGTTAAAAAATAAAAAAATCGTATATTTCTGCCAGGAGTGCGGATACGAATCTCCAAAATGGATGGGGCAGTGTCCAGGATGCAAGGCGTGGAACAGTATGGTGGAGGAGACGGTTTCTCCTAAGAAAACATCTGCGCCAGGTACCGTGAACTCTCTGGAGAAGCGGCAGGAGCCTGTTATTTTAAAGGATATCAGCCTGTCCGAGGATGAAAGGCAGACAACAGAAATTAAAGAACTTGACAGGGTTTTGGGGGGCGGTATCGTCCCCGGCTCCCTGGTGTTGGTGGGTGGGGATCCGGGTATCGGCAAATCCACCCTTCTTTTACAGGTCTGCAGAAATCTTGCAGGGAAAAACGTGTCAGTTTTATATATTTCAGGAGAGGAATCCCTGCGTCAGATTAAGCTCAGAGCAAACCGTATCGGTACCTTTAATGACAGGATGATGCTTCTTTGCGAGACAAACCTGGAAACGATCCGGGAGGTGATACAGCGCAAGAAACCGGATATCGTGGTGATCGATTCTATTCAGACCATGTTCCACGAGGAAATTAGTTCTGCTCCGGGCAGTGTGTCTCAGGTTCGGGAATCCACCAATATTCTTATGCAGATTGCAAAGGGAATGGGGATTTCCATTTTTATTGTAGGGCATGTGACGAAAGAAGGAAATGTGGCAGGCCCCAGGGTACTGGAACATATGGTGGATACGGTGCTCTATTTTGAAGGAGATAGACATGCTTCTTACCGTATTTTGCGAGCGGTGAAAAACCGGTTTGGTTCAACAAACGAAATCGGTGTTTTTGAAATGCGTAATTCCGGGCTTGAGGAAGTGAAGAACCCTTCAGAATTTATGCTGAATGGGAAACCAAATGGAACTTCAGGCTCAATTGTTGCCTGTTCTATGGAAGGAACCAGGCCTATTCTGGTGGAGATCCAGGCGCTTGTGTGCCAAAGTAATTTTGGAATTCCCAGAAGGACGGCTGTGGGGACGGATCTTAACAGGGTGAATCTTTTAATGGCTGTATTAGAAAAAAAAGTAGGAGTTCGTCTGGCTGCCTGTGATGCATATGTGAATATCGCAGGGGGGATAAAGATGACGGAGCCTGCAATTGACCTTGGAATTTCCCTTGCGATTGTTTCCAGCTGCAAAGATATTATTATACCGGATTCGGTACTGGCATTCGGAGAAGTTGGGCTTAGCGGAGAAGTCCGGGCTGTGAGTATGGCGGGACAGCGTGTGGCAGAAGCGAAAAAGCTTGGATTTCAGACGGTGATCCTTCCTGAAGTATGTAAAGGGACACTTGGGAAGGCAGAAGGAATCGGGCTGGTTTATGTTTCACAGATTCAGGAGGCTATTTCGTATATTATGAGACAGGGGGACGATCAGGGAAGATACCGGTCAAGTTGACAAAGCATATGAAGTGTGATATATGTATACGAAAGCCGTTATGCAATATTGTAGAAGAGGAATGCGATTCAAATTATGAAAAAAGCGGTATGCAGTTTAGAACAATACTTTATGTTAATGGATGCTTGTATGGAGAATATTCCGGATCTAATATATAATCATATGCTTCTTCCAAAAGAAGTAAGTGGTTTTATAGAGGAAGGAAAATTTTATTATGAGCAGTATGACGGTGACGGTATTATATTTTTGACTGATGAAAGAGATTTTTATAAATTATATTGTTTTGTTTCAGAAAGTGGAAATATAGAACCGGCAAAGCTTGATAAACCACAGATTATTGAATGCATATATTCATCTCGAAGAAGTGATGAACAGATAGAAAAAATGAAACAAAAGGTTTGGGACATGGGATTCCGTCTTTATGTGAAAAATATACGAGTTAGGACAAGTCTAGATGAGGTTTCAGAGTGTGACGCATGCATGGGAAAAATGAAAAATGATTTAACATGGAGTTATGCGGTGAAAGAGGATCTGCCCGATATATATACCCTGTGGTCGTTATTGGATCGATATAATTCTATTCTTCCAAAGGAAGAAGAGGCGCTTGGCATGATTCAAAAGGGAGAGCTGATTTGTGTAAAGAAGCATGGGACAATATGCGCTGCGGCGCGGATGAAAGAAGAGAACAGGAAAATGGCGTCTACCTGGTTGCTTGTTGTGGGTCAGGAGTTTAGACATCAGGGAATTGCAACAGAGCTGTATAAGCTTTTGCTTTCCATTGCAAAAGTCAAAGGATACAGCAGAGTCATGCATTGGTGTGATGAAAAAAATAATGCCATTCAAAATACAACGGAAAAGCTGGGTTTTCAATTTGACGGATTAAAGTCAAATTCGTATATTCTAAAATAAAAGAAAATATAGGAGGATAAGAAAATGAAAGAGAAGGTAATTGAAATTTTAACAGAGGTACGCCCGGATATTGAATTGGATGGAAGTGTCCAATTGATTGATGATGGAGAATTGGAGTCATTTGATGTAGTAGCCTTGGTTGGCGAATTGAACGATGAGTTTGACATTAATATTTCTGTAAAGCATTTAATTCCGGAGAATTTTAATTCTGTAGATGCGATCGTGAAATTAATAGAATCTTTGCAGGAGTAATAAAATGTCATTTATATCATTGAATTTTGTTGTGTTTCTTGTGATTGTAACCGGAACATATTTTATGGTTCCCAAGAAATATCAATGGTGTGTTTTGCTGATTGCAAGTCAGATTTTTTATTTGCTTGCAAGTCTGAATACATATATTTTCCTGCTGCTTACAATAGTTACAACGTTTTATGGAGGACAATTGATACAGCGGCAGGGAGATAAGTATAAGGCGCATATCGCAGAGCACAGAGATGAGTTAGACAGAAAGCGAAAAAAAGAAATAAGAGCTCAGTATGATAAAAAGAAACAACGTATCATGCTGGGCGTATTGTTGTTTAATTTTGCGATACTGGCCTTTGTAAAATATTTTAAGGTATATATCAATATGCTGGGAGAGATTCTCCAATTAGAATGGGTGCATTTTGATGCAGGTATATTAATACCTTTGGGAATTTCCTTTTATACCTTCCAGTCAATAGGCTATATTATTGATGTGTACCGCGGACAGTATAAGGCAGATGAAAATCTTGCGAAATTTGCATTATTCGTATCTTATTTTCCGCAAATTATCCAGGGGCCGATCAGCAGATATGATCAACTGGCAAACCAGCTTTATGAAGAGCATTCCTTTGAGTATGAACGTGTCAAATTCGGAGCTCAGTTAATGCTTTGGGGATGGTTTAAAAAGCTTGTTATCGCTGATCGTGTAGCTATTTTGGTTAATCAAGTGTTTGATAACTATACGGATTATGTGGGATTTTATTTAATTTTGGCGGTTATTGGATATACTATCCAGATTTATGGGGATTTTTCCGGTGGAATGGATATTGCAAGAGGTGTCTCACAGATTTTTGGAATAGATTTGGCGCTCAATTTTGAAAGACCATATTTTGCAAAAAATATTCCTGAATTTTGGAGAAGATGGCATATAACTCTGGGAGCGTGGTGTAGGGATTATATTTTTTATCCAATCTCTCTTTCTAAAACCTTTGGAAAATTAGGAAAAAGGTCCAGGAAAATTTTCGGAGAAAGAATCGGCAAATTGCTGCCAGTAATCATTGCTCAGTTAATTACATTTTTTTCGATCGGTATTTGGCATGGAGCAGAGTTGAAATATATTGCTTATGGTCTATATCAGGCGATTTTTATTATAGGAGGCATTGTTTTTGAACCATGCTTGGCAAAATTGACGAGACTGCTTCGGATTAATACGGAAGCTTTTAGCTGGAAGCTATTCCAAATTATCAGGACTTTTGGACTTGTAGTATTTGGAAGGTTTTTCTCCAGGGGCGTAAGCTTTTCGGCAGCAATACTAATGATGAAAAATTCTTTGGTTTTTAATCCGGGAATTTTCATCAGCGGCGAGATTTTTACATTAGGTTTGTCTTACAGAGAGTTTTTATTGGTGATAATATGTCTGGTATTCTGGATAATTATAAGTATAATTCAAGAGAATGGATATAGTGTCCGTAAACTGGTATCTGAGCAAAATATGCTCTTTAGGTGGGCGATTTATCTCATAGGCGTGTTTGCGATAATAATTTTTGGCGTATATGGACAAGGGTATAATGCAAATGCATTCATTTACAGAGGATTTTAGGAAAGAGTGTAGAAATGATTATTAACATATTGGAATATTTAGAGCAGGCTCAGAAAAAATATGCAAAGAAAGTTTTGTATAAGGATGAATTTCAGGAGATAACATTTGAAGATACGTTTAGCATATCACGAAAGTGGGGAAGCTATCTTACGTCATATACAGATGTTAGAAAGCCGATCATTGTTATTACAGATAAGAGTATTGTAACGCCATTGCTTTACTATGCGGTGTTATATAGCGGGTGTTTTTATGTTCCGCTTGATATAGAGCTTCCCAAATTTCGTATGAAGCTTATCATGGAGACAGTTGAGGCAGAAGTGTTAGTGACAGACGAGAAGCATAAAGAACTGGCAGAAAAAATGGGCTTTGAAGGAAAGGTTATTACGACAGAAGATTTAAAGACAGCGGAAATAGACTTGCCAAGGCTTGAAAAAATCAGAGAGCAGGTTATGGATGTGGATCCGGCATATGTCATTTTTACATCTGGATCAACTGGTGTTCCCAAAGGCGTTGTGGAGTCCCACCGGCAGTTGATAGATTATATTGAAGCGTTTTCGGAGACATTCGATATAGGGGAAGATGAGGTACTGGGCAATCAGTCTCCGCTTGATTATGTAGCTGCGTTAAGAGATTTGTATTTGCCTTTTAAGACAGGGGCGTCTACGCTTTTAATACCTAAAAAGTATTTTTCATTGCCCACACAATTATTTGAATATTTGAATAAGAATAAAGTAACGACTATTTGTTGGGTTGTGGGTGCGATGACGTTATGTTCAGAACTTGAGGTGTTTGAAGAAAAAAACTTGGAATATGTCAGAAAAATCTTTTTTACAGGTTCTGTAATGCCATGTAAGCATTTAAGAGTTTGGCAGGAACATTTGCCAGAAGCGCTTTATGTGAATCATTATGGCCCCACAGAGATAACAGCTAGCTGTACATATTATGTGGTGGATCATCTTGTGGAGCCCGACGAGGTTCTTCCAATTGGCCGCCCGTATAGAAATACTAATATTCTGTTAATTAATGAACAGGGTAAACGTGCACAGGTGGGAGAACAGGCAGAAATATATGTGCAGGGAACTTCTCTGGCGTTGGGATATTATAAAAATCCGGAAAAGACAAAAGAAGTGTTTGTTAAAAATCCGTTGAATTCTATATATGAAGAGATTGTCTACAAAACGGGTGATATAGGCAGATTGAACGAATGGGGAGAACTGGAGTTTTGCGGAAGGAAAGACGATCAGATTAAACATATGGGGCATCGTATAGAACTTGGAGAAATTCAGGCTGCGGTGCAATCCATGGAAGAAATAGAAGCGGCTGTTTGTCTATATAATAAAGAAAAACAGCAGATTTGGTTGTTTTTTACAGGAAAAGAGATTACTCCAAAAGATATTTCCAAATATTTGCGGGAAAGGTTGCCTAATTTTATGATCCCAAGGAAATTTGTATGGCTGCAGAAGATGCCACAGAGTTTTAATGGGAAGATAAATATGACTGAATTGAGAGAAAAGATGAAGTAGATATGTTGAAAGAAAAGAAAAGCAGAGCGATTCTTATAAGAATGGCTTGTATTACGATTATTTTTTTTATATTGTTGACCGCATTGGGAAAAGTATTTGTTCCGTATCAAAAACAGGATACAGATCAACATAGAACTTTTTATAAAACGGAAAAGAATTCGGTTGATGTTTTGATGGTGGGAAGCAGTACTATTTTAGTTGGTGTCTCTCCTTTGGAATTATGGAAAAATCAAAAGATTAGTGCATATACAAGGGGGAGTTCTGTACAGGCACCAGAAGTGACTTACCTGAACGTAAAAGAGGCATATAAATACCAGCAGCCGAAAGTTTTGGTTATGGGAATCACAAGCCTGTTTGGAAAATATGATTATGATGATAAAGAACCGTTTTTAAGACGTGGAATAGACTTTAAAAAGTTATCAATGACTAAACTAGAAGTGATTTCTGAAGTTGTTAAGAAAAGTGAGACACAGCATGTCTTAGATTATGTATTTCCGGTTTTGAGATATCACGATCGTTGGAAGGAACTTGGTGGAACAGATATAAAGCATATGAAATATTCCTATGATTATATGCGTGGACAGTTTCCAGTATATAAAAGCGTAGCAATAGAACCGAGAATGATGGTAGACAAAAGTGTTCCTGCGAAAAAGATTAATAAGGAAGCGTGGGAATATTACAAAAAAACAATTGATTATTGTAAATCCCAGGGAACAAAGGTTGTTGCTGTAAATATGCCGGATGATCGGTGGTCATATGGACGATATTTAGCAGCGAAAGAATTGTTAGACGAAAATGATGTAGAGTATATAGATTATAATTTGGAGGAAACGCTGAAAGCGATAAATTTTGATTGGGAGAAAGACTTTTATGACCCGCATCATTTAAATCCGGTTGGAGCCCAGAAGGCAACAGCATATTTGGGCGCTTTTTTAGAAGAACACTATGGAGAATTATTTCATAAAGATATGAAAGAAAGTGTTGTGAAAGAGTTAGAGCAAAATGTGAAACAGTATGAAGAAGATCTGCATAATTTCAAGGCAGAAGTATATGGAATGTGATATTTTCAATAAGTCTTCCATTACGGGTATTGAATGTCAAGTGGTTTTGGTATATCTTCGCACCAGGGATCGGTGCGGTGGTATTCCGCATTCCACTTGACATTTTTAATTCGGATTATAAGTATTATAAAAAATGGAAAAGGGTATTGACACAAGTGAAACATAGTGGTATCCTAGATAAGCTGTCATAAGGAATTATATCTGACAATTTGATAATTCAAACAAAAATCAGAAAAAATAAAAAGACTATTGACAAATAACAGAAACTATGCTAAAGTAGTCAAGTCGCTGAGACAGACAAGAAGCCACAGGGAATGACACATGGTGTTGGAAAAAAATCAAAAAAACTTGAAAAAAGTTGTTGACAGATGTTGGAAGATGTGGTATCCTGAATAAGCTGTCGTAAGACAGAAACCTTGATAACTAAACAGTGAAACACATACGATTCTCGAAAATTCT
>CAMNTH010000013.1 GCA_946557785.1 uncultured Blautia sp. | reverse complement strand
AGTACTGGGGTTGCGAGGTGTTTTGCTCTACTCAACTGTCAAAAACAGGATTTTACTCTATGGATAAGCATTTGTCAATAGGATTTTTTAATTTTTTTATTTTTTAATCAGCTTTTTTAAGCATGGATTGTCTTCTTTATGCTTCCAGCAAAAAAGCCTTATAAGCCTTCATTGCTTCATACACATCTGCTTTGCTGGTAACCTCCCATGGCGCATGCATGCTTAAAACAGCAACGCCGCTGTCGATCACTTCCATTCCGTAGAGAGCAGCAATAAATGCAATGGTTCCGCCGCCTCCAATATCCACTTTACCAAGCTCTGCTGTCTGGAAAGCAATATTATGGGTATCAAAAATATTTCTGATGCAGGCAACATATTCTGCATTTGCATCATTGGAGCCGGATTTGCCTCGGGCTCCGGTAAATTTATTAATAACGATTCCCCGTCCCATAAATGCAGCGTTTTTCTTCTCAAACGCATCTGCAAAAGCAGGATCAAAAGCTGCACTTACGTCAGAGGACAGCATACGGGAATTACGCAGTGCGCGGCGAAGAGCAATATCACTGTAGCATCCGCAGGCTTCCATAAGCTCTGCCACACTGTTTTCAAAGAAGCAGGACTGCATACCAGTAGCACCCACACTGCCGATTTCCTCTTTGTCGGTTAATAAACAGCAGCTTGTACGCTTAGGCGCTTCCATATCCAAAAGAGCAGCAAAGGAAGTATAGGCGCATACACGGTCATCCTGTCCATAAGCTGCAATCATGCTCCTATCAAGTCCGCACTCTCTTGCTTTGCCCGCAGGTACAACCTCCAGCTCTGCTGAGAGGAAATCCTCCTCCTCAACGTCATATTTTTCCTTCAAAATCTTCAGGATGTTTTCTTTTACTGCTTCTTTCTTTTTCTCATCAGGCAAATCGGAAAGGGGCTGGCTTCCGATCAGGATATCCAGATTTTCTCCCTCTATTACCATAGCAGCGTTTTTCTCCATCTGCTTTCCTGCAAGATGCGGAAGCAGATCCGTAATATATACGATAGGATCCTCATCAGCTTCACCTACATTTACATCTACTACAGTACCATCTTTTTTCACAATTACGCCGTGAAGCGCCAGCGGCAGTGCAACCCACTGGTATTTCTTTACGCCGCCGTAGTAATGTGTGTCAAGATATGCCATATCAGCATCCTCGTAAAGAGGATTCTGTTTCACATCCAAACGGGGTGAGTCAATATGCGCTCCAAGAATATTCATCCCCTTTTCCAGCGGTTCCTGTCCAATCTGGAAAAGTGCTATAATTTTTTTCATTTCTACTGCATAAACCTTGTCTCCTGCTTTCAGCTGCTCTCCATTTTCCAGCTTTTCTTTCAGAGACACATAGCCAGCTGCCTCTGCCTCTTCAATGATCCGGGCAACACACTCTCTTTCTGTCTTACCTGCGTCCAAAAAATGACGATATGCAATGGACAATTCCTCTAATTCTTTTTTCTCTGCCTCCGTATACGTAAGCCACGCATTTCTTCGTTCCATAATCCATCCGCCTTTCTTCCATTTTCGTCTATTCTGTCAATATTCTCATCCATGATATCAGAATAGCCAATTGCCTTATGTATTATAACATATTTTTCTGCCTTTGCCAGTCCTATCTTACATAAATGTAACCTGCACCGGCAAAATGTCACATTGTTCGATGTTTAGATTTTTCCTGGTGCGCTATAATAAATTATATAGTAAACTATAGGCAGGGCTTTTGACCCCAACATCGTATCATACAAATTTTCCAGCAAAGCGAGGTGTTTTTATTATGATAAAAAAACTACTGAAACGCTGTTTCCTGTCTCTTCTTGTGGTCCTTCTCCTGGCAGCAGGCATTCTCACAGGGTTCGGCTACAAAATGTACAATGATGCCCTCCGCAGGCAAAGCCTGCCAGCACGCATCGCCCAGGTACAGGAAAAACCCAATTATACACCAGTGTCCCAATTGCCGGAAACCTATCTTAATGCGGTCATTGCCGTGGAGGATCACCGGTTCTTTGATCATTTCGGAATTGATCCCCTTGCAATTGGCCGTGCCGTATGGAATGATATCAAATCTCTCAGCCTTAGAGAGGGCGGAAGCACAATCACTCAGCAGCTTGCCAAAAATCTTTATTTCACCCAGGAAAAGCAGTTCATCCGCAAAATTGCAGAAGCATTTATGGCTCTAAAGATAGAATCCATGTACGGCAAAGAAGATATCCTGGAATTTTATGTAAATTCCATCTATTTTGGAGACGGGTACTATTGTGTCAAGGACGCCAGCCGTGGATATTTTGGCAAAGAACCGGCAGACATGACAGACTATGAGTCAACCCTTCTGGCAGGTATTCCAAATGCGCCTTCCGTATACGCCCTCTCTGCAAACCCGCAGCTTGCCGTAAAGCGCCAGAAATACGTTCTTCAGCAAATGGCCCAATACGGCTATCTTTCTTCTTTGGAACAGACAGCTATTTTGTCCGGCAATTAAGCAGATACTTAATAAAATTTTATTCTATCCTACAGTACCCCGATCCTCTTTTATCACATATTTTCACAGACAAAAATGTTGCGGAATTCTTTTAAATTTATTATAGTAGAACCTAAAGTAATACAGAAAACAAAGGAGGTTCACATATATGCAGCAGGCATCTGACTTACAGAATTTACTTAGGTCCATCCACAGAAAAAGCTATCCTGCCTACAAGTCACTGAAAGGCGTTTACCAATTTGACCGATATCTTTTATCCATTGACCATGTGCAGGGGGATCCTTTCGCTTCCCCGTCCCATATTAGTGTCCGCATCTCCCACAGGGATGCCGGATTTCCTTCCCAATACTATAAGGACAAAATCACGAAGATTACTCTTTGTGACTACTTAACCAGACAGTTTGAACAGCAGGTGAACCGCTATACCTTCCGCGCCAAGGGATCAGGCAAAAGCGGCCTGATTTCTGTTACCCACTGCGGACAGGAAGTTCTGGAACGCACTGCCTGCGAGATTACAGAAAAAGGCATTACTGCCCGTTTCTTTATTGGTTTCCCTGCCAATGGCCGTACCATCAATGCTCCGGAACTGGAAAAGATTCTTTTTGAGTTTCTTCCTGTGTGCGTACAGAAGGCCTTTTTCTACAAAAATTTAAGCGGCAGTCAGGTAGAACAAGCCATTTTCCTGGCAGAAGACCAGGCATATATCCGAAGTGAGCTTGCAAGGCGTTCCCTGACTGCATTTGTAGCAGACGGCTCCATTCTTCCAAGGGAAAGCGGTATTTCCTCCCGTCCTATGAAAGATTCCGTTCCTTTTTATTCTCCGGAAACCCTGCGTATTTCCATGCAGCTTCCCCATAAAGGAACCATTACCGGCATGGGAATCCCCAGGGGCATTACCCTCATTGTAGGCGGCGGCTACCATGGCAAGTCTACTTTGCTGAACGCACTTGAGCTGGGCGTTTATAACCACATTCCTTCGGATGGCCGGGAATATGTCATTACAGATGAAACAGCCCTAAAGCTTCGCTCCGAAGACGGCCGATTTGTAAAAGATGTGGACATTTCCCTGTTTATCAACGATCTTCCCAATAAAAAAGACACCCGGCGTTTTTCTACGGAGGATGCCAGCGGAAGCACTTCCCAGGCTGCAGGAATTGTTGAAGGAATGGAAGCTGGAAGCCAGGTCTTCCTGTTGGACGAAGATACTTCCGCAACCAACTTTATGGTGCGGGATGCCTTTATGCAGAAGGTAATCCAAAGGGAAAAAGAACCCATCACCCCATTCCTGGAACGTGCAGGGGATCTGTACGAAAAAGCCGGCATATCTACCATTTTGGTTGCTGGAAGCTCCGGCGCATTCTTCCACATTGCAGATACCATCATTCAAATGGACAATTATAAGCCTGTGGACATTACTTCCTCTACAAAAGAGCTCTGCAGGGAGTATCCGCTGCTTTCGCCCTGTACGCCTGCTTTCCGGCTTCCCGAAAGCTGCCGCATTATGACAAAGCCTGCTTCCCCAACCCGCCACAAGGGAAATACCCATGAACCGGAACGCCTGAAAGCCAAGATCCATGGAAAAGACGGATTTTCTCTTGGCAGACAGGACATCGACCTGCGCTATGTTGAACAGCTTATTGACAGCGAGCAGACAGCCTCCTTGGGGCTGCTTCTGAAATATGCAGCGGAACACCTCATTGACGGAAAACGGTCCCTGCCGGAAATTGTACATTATCTGAACCAACAGCTATGGAAAAATGGACTTTCTTTTTTCTCGGATGGTTCCTATATTCCCTGCGGCTATGCAATGCCAAGGATTCAGGAGATTTTCTCCTGCTTCAACCGTTTCCGCAGACCATAAAGCCCAGTATTGAGCCATAGGAACCCTAACCCGGCCAAGCACACATAAAACCGCCGCCCACTGACGATCTTATCAGTAAAGCGGCGGTTCATTTGGTTTTATTTTTTAGGGAAAGGAAAGAGTACCGGCAACTCTCCCGGCATTGAAGGCCGCCGGCTTCTTAAGAGATGTTCTCCTCTTAAGATGTATTTATCATACAACACAATTGTGAGGAGAATTTGTCTAATTTCTAATAATTTTATAAAATCTATAAAAAATGCTTAAAACCTTTCCTTTATTTCTTCCGGATATTTCCCCTATACTCAGAAGGCGTACTTCCCACCTCACGTTTGAAGATGTTGCAGAAATACCGGCAATTTGTATAGCCTACCATTTCGCTTACCTCAATAACCTTATATCCTTCCAAAAGCAAATCTTTTGCATGATCAATGCGAAGCTTTGTCAAATATTTTATAAAGGAAATACCTACTTCATCTTTAAAAAGAATACTTAAATAGGCCATATTCATTCCCATCATATCGGCTATATCCGAAAGCCCTATATCTTTATTATAATTCAGATTAATATATCCAATCACCTTTAATATCACTGCATGGGTGCTTCCGATTTTCCTGGCAATGATTTTCTGGAAGACCTGTTCTACCACAATACTTACATATTCATCCACTTCCTGATATGTGCCAAGCGCTTCTATATTTTCGTAAATAGGGAAACGGAAATTCCTCTCATACTGTTTCCATTTCTCATAAAATTTTCCTGTTACAGCCAAAATGAAATGGTAGCTTTTCTTTTTATATTCTTCCATAGTGAGCATCTGCTTTTTTAGAAGCACAAAAAAACTTTCCAAATCGCCGTGCCAGTCTTTATCATCGCTATTGTCGATTTTTTCGAATATGGAGCTGTACACAAAAGTCAGCTGATTCTCAATATTCTGCCTTTTTAATGCAGATTCTTCCTCTGTGCTGTTCTTCTGAACATTGCTGATCCGCTTCATAAGCTTTAACAGCTTCTCTTTTGTTACCGGCTTGTCAATATAATCAATCACTCCCAGCTCTATCCCTTTTTTCGCATATTCAAATTTTTGATATCCGCTGATCAGTACAAAAATCATATCCGGATGTACAGCTTTTGCCTGCTCGATTACCTCAAGTCCTGTCATCCCGGGAAGCTTCACATCAATAAAGAGCAGATCCGGCACAAGCCTGTGGATTATTTCCAGGCCCTGTATTCCATCATTGGCAGTCCCTACCACTTCATATCCTGCATCCAGCTTTTCCAGCATAACCTTTATACTGGAAACAATTAAATGTTCATCATCTATAATAACGGCTTTCCTCATGTCTATGTTTCCACCCCAACTCTGAAATTCTAACGTACACCGTCATGCCTTTGCCAGCCTCACTTCTGAAGCTTACTCCAAATTCCTCTCCATATGTAAGACTAATTCTTTCTCTTACATTTGAAATACCATATCCGCTCTCCAGGCAGCTCATGTCTTCCACACCTACACCGTCATCCCGGATCACAAATAGAATGCTTCCGTCTTTCTCCCGCATTCCTGTGATTTCTACTTTGCCATTGCCGATTTTAGGTTCCAGGCCATGGCAGACAGCATTCTCCACAAAAGGTTCCAGAATTAAATTCAGGATTTTTACTTCCATAATCCCCTCTTCTACATTCACGATCAAAGAAAAACGATTATCAAAGCGCATATTCTGAATAATCATATATGCCTGTATATGTTCCATCTCATCCCGTACAGATATAATGCTTCCCCCTTTATTCAAACTGAGACGGAATGTTTTCGACAGGGCGTCCACCATATCTGCAATCTCTTCTGCCCCCTGTATCTCAGCCATACTATAAAGGGCATCCAGCGTATTGTATAAAAAATGCGGGTTGATCTGCTGCTGAAGCAAATAGAGCTCCTGTTCCCTCTGCTTTACTTTTGCAAATAAAAACTGCTCCCGAAGCTGCAGGGTTTGTGTAACCATCTCCTTAAACTTCCTTCCAACCACCCCAATTTCATTATTGTCAAATACCTCGTCAATGTCCCATTTTCCTTCTTCCACCTGCAGGATCATCTGCTCCAGCTGTGCAAGCGGCCTGTAAATCTTTTTTGCGATCCTGGATGAGACAGCAACGGAAATCATTACCATAAGGGATACTACAAACACTATCATAACCCCTAAGGTTTTTCTCTGCTTATTTAATTCGCTTCTCTGAATAGCGCTGAATAATTCCCATCCCTCAATATAGCTGTCACGCTCACAAATAACATACCGGTTATCTCCTTTATACGCCAGAATACTATTATCCTGAATAACCCCGCTGGCACCGGAAGCTGCCCCGCTGGAATATATCACCTGCTGCCCCTCATATTTCTTATCGCTGATGGCAAAGCAGATCGTCTCATACTCTCCCCTATAGTCAAATGCCGCATTAAATATCTTCTTCGAGACATTCATAATGAGATACCCTACCTGGCTGCCGTCCTCAATACTGATCAGGCTTTTCGCAATAGAGATTACATCTCCCTTACCGGTTATGACATTATTTCCATAGACTACCTCTTTTCCCTTTTTTGAAACAACTTCAGATATCCACTCCTGATCTACAATATTCTTTTCCCTGTAATACGGCAAATACTGTGATATATCATTCTTTTTTGAATAAACGTGGAATTTTCCATCCATAGTAACCGTAATCGCTTCTTGTATGTACTTTTCTTTTAAGGTAACCTCCCCCACGGAATTTTTCAGTTTTCTTAATTGGTATGCAGAAAGATACCTTGATCCATCATCTGAAACATCTCTTAACGTGGAAATGTAAACATCATCCGACAGCAGGCCCCGCATAAGCTCTATAACACTGCTAAGCTGAATGTTAATAATATTATCGCATTTTTTTAGCGTATAAGAAAAATCCTCTTCATAATTCCGTTCCACCCGATAGGTTGCCTTCATATAAATGGCAACCCCCAATACAAGCATGGAGACAACCGAAATTGTAATAATCGCTATTTGAATCTGGCTTTTGATGGTATACGGCCGTCTCTTCTTAATCATGTATATTCTCCCACATAATGAATGTAAAAATCTGCGTTTATTTTTTATATTATATATCACTGCATTTTCAGTTAGCAATATTCATTTGACTGGTACTTTCTGGTATCTTCTTTTGCCCGCACTCACCCTTTTACAGCTCCGCTGGTCATCCCTTCTATGACTTTTTTATTTAAAAACATATAAACAATTAATAGCGGGAATACGCTGATAGATACCGATGCAAAAATTGCCCCCCAGTCTTTCGTACCAAACTGGTCTTCAAAATACAAAAGGCCTGTTTGAAGTGTCTTCAGATCTTTATCACTGATAAAAGTCATGGAAAACAGCAGGTCATTCCATTTGTAAAAAAACTGCAGAACAACAACTGTAACAATACAATTTTTCATTACAGGTATAACAATATATCTCATCATAGAAAAAATACTGCATCCATCAATAACGCTGGCCTCAAACATATCATTTGGAAGCGCCCGCATATAGCTTGTAGTCAAAAAAATCGACATGGACAGTCCTGATACAATATAGGTTAATATCAGGCATGTCCCGGTGTTTATGATATGGATGCTCCTATAAATTTTCACAAGGGGAATTAATGATGTTGTAACAGGTATCATTAAACCCAGCATAAAATAGGCTGAAGTCAGGCTTCTGCCTTTCCATTCCATTTTCGTCAAAGCAAACCCTACCGTAATACTGAGGATCACAATAAACACCAATGCGATTACGGTATATACCAAACTATTTCTAAAGTAGACTCCCATATTTCCCTGACTCCATGCTTTTGCATAATTCTTCAGGTAGACCCCCTCCGGCATGGAGTAAGAAGGATTGACAACAAATTCAGAAGGACTCTTCAGAGATGAGGTAAACAGCCAGAAAATGGGATACGCATCAATCAGTATTACAAGAAAAATAATTATACCTTTCAAAGATTTCTTTAGTTTTTGTGTACAGCCATATTTCATTTTCCTAAACCTCCTTTGAATCAAATCTTCTGATCACATAAGCACCCAGGATACAAACCACAAAAATCACCATGGATATAGCGCTTCCGTATCCATAGTTCCCTGCTTCAAAAGCTGTATCATACATAAGCTTGGCCAAAGATACCGTGGCCTCACCTGGACCACCTTTTGTAAGAGCTACAATTGATTCAAATACTTTTATAGAGCCTGTGAAACTAAAGACAACGCATGTAATAATGATTGGCCGCAGCAGCGGAAAAAGAATACTTTTAAATAACTGAATCGGCCTGGCACCGTCTATCTGGGCAGCCTCGATAATGTCATTTGAAATATCAAGAAGTCCGCCATAAATAATAACTGCATAAAACCCGATTGAATTCCATAAGCCCATAACAACAAGGCAGATCAGCGCTGTCTGGGGCCGTCCAAGCCAGGCCTCTACATATTCTGTCAGACCAATATTCGCTAAAATACTATTAAACAGTCCATAATTGGGCTGAATCTCAAATATCTTCCTAAAAAGCTGACCTACTGCAATAAGGGGAAGCACGATTGGAAAGAACGTAATGGTCCGCACCAGATTATTAAATCTCTTTATCCAAAAACGGAACATCAGTGCCAGTAAAAGTCCCAGCCCTACCTGTCCGAATAATATCATTCCTACATATTTCATTGTAAAGATAAAAGCCATTTTTACTTTTGGATCCATAAGCAGCTTCCTGCAGTTTGCAAGTCCTACAAACTTCCAGTTCAGCCCCGGCGTACCGGAATATAAAGCATAAATACAGGTGCAGCCAATGGGAACAATCACAAATATGGTATACAAAATGAAACTTGGAAGCACAAACAGCGCAATCGCCTTTTTATTTCTCAATACACTTTTCATCTGTTCTCTGTTTCCTTTCTATGAAACATGAGGGTATTAAAAGTAACCGACGTTATTTCCGTCATCCCTTTCAATACCCTCTGAATTATATCCGCCAGTTCCTATATGAAAAGGCTTTTGCTTTACTTTAGTGATTCAAATCATATGTTTCCTGAATAGAAGCACAGTATCCTGCTCCGTCCATATCTCCGCTAAGTACAAGCTGAATATTATTCATTGCCGTAACCTTGGTTTCTGTATCCATGTATGCTTCCCACCATGCTGTAGACGATGTAGCAGAATTAATGTTATCTACAACCTCCTTCACGATCGGGCTAAGCTCATCCGGTTCTGTAGTATAGGTATATCCCCTTAATGACTGAAAACCTGACATTGCATAATTTCCCACGTTTGTCATGTAATACTGCAGCCAGCCCGCTGTTGCTGCATCATATTTATCTGCAGACAATACAAAAGGATTACCACAGTTTGTAGGAAGCTCTGTAGCTGCACTTACAGACTCATCTACTACCGGAACACCCATAAAGCCAATATTTTCTTCTCCATCAGGATTCAGCTCTTCATTTGTAATAGAAGAAGTAAACCAGCTTCCGTCATACAGCATTGCACACTGACCATTAAGCAGCATACTTTCTGCAGTAGTATTATCAACAGTTACTGAGCCCTCGCCAAAATATTTCTTTTCTGCCATATCTGCGATCATGGAAGCTGCTGTGACGAAGCCCTCATCATCAAATCTCATCTCGCCGTAGCTGGCTTTCTTAACTGCGTCGGCTCCCATTGTACGATATGCATATGCACTTACAAGGCGGGTAGCCGGCCATCTGTCTGCACCGCCCACTGCGATTGGCTGTATTCCCTTCTCGACAAACTGATCGCAGACTGCCATTAATTCATCCCATGTACCTGGAACCTCAGCCCCTGCCTCTTCAAATATCTTTTTGTTGTACCAGAATCCCTCAATATTCATACCATATGGCAGACAGTACAATTCTTCCGCATTTGAGAGAGAAAGCAGGGAAGCTTTTGCACCTTCATTGATATATTCAGTACATCCAAGCGTCTCAAGCTCTTTTGAAACATTTACCAGCTTATCGGCTGCAATCAGATCCATGATCGGCTGCCCATATGCATATGCAAATAAATCCGGTAAATCATTGGAGGCTACCAGTGTGGATACCTTTGCAATTACATCTGCTGAGGGAACATACTCATATTCGTATGAGAAGTTAGGATTTACTTCTGCAATATATTGTTCTGTCAAACCAATCAAAATTTTACCTTCTGCACTGTCCTCCGGCCAGATGGCAAGAATCTTAAAGTTCTTCTCGGAAGAGGTATCTATGGCTGCCTCTTCTGCCAGTACTGCCGTACTGCCCATTGCCAGGGCTGTCATTGTCATTGCCATTCCCAATGCCAGGACTTTTAATGTTCTTTTTTTCATTTTTAGTTCCTCCTTTTTCTACTTTCGTTTCTGTATTCCATTGTCTTTGTAAACATATCTTAATCCTATTTTCTCCGGAATTATAGATAGTAATTTTATTGATAATGTACACTTTTTTCATAAACAGCTTATATTCTCTGAAAAAAATGTACATTATCAAAAAAAATACAGCCTATAACATTAGGCTATATATCGTTAAAATAGGTCATATATATTAAATAAGGAGGTTCATCTCATGACTAAAATACCTAAGTGGGAAGTTTTCGAATTTTCTCATTCTGTACAAGGTTTCTTTGAGAATCCATTTCTGGAAGTACACCTGCAGGCAATTTTTACTTCTGCCGGCTCAGAATCGTATAAAATAGACGGATTTTATGATGGCGTTGAAAACAGCAAACATATTTGGCGCATCCGCTTCGCACCAATGCATGAAGGAAAGTGGTCATTTTTAACAATTGCAAACATTTCCCAATTAGATGGCCTAACCGGGGAGTTCCAATGTACAGAACCTGTTTCCAAAGGCCCTCTGTCCATTCATCCGGATTATCCTAACTGGTTTTTTCGCAAAGACGGCAGCGCCCAGCTGATCATCAATGAAGGCTGGTTTCCTCATCCTGCCTGCGCAGGCTCCGGCTATGAGGATCTGGATTTCCGGCAGCCAAGCGAACAGGATTTTGAAAAATATATTGATATACTGGCAGAACATAAAGTAAACATGGTCATTGGAATGAGTGAATTATACGCACGCCAGACCTATGTCACCGATACTTCCTTTGTTTGGCCCTGGAAAATAACAGACGAACAAACAAATAAAATAGATAAAGAACGTTTTAATTTAGACTTTTACAGACGCTGGGAACGTACTGTACAATATGCCAAAAGCAAAGGGCTGTTCTATGTATACGAACTCTTATATGACAATTCCCTGGTTCGCCCCAGAGAATGGAATAACCACCCTTACAACAAGAAAAACGGAGGATGGTTAGATACGGATCCCACAGGTGATATCGGCTGGCATAGCCTGTTTGATCCTAACAATGAACAGTCAAAGCTGTATCTTGGCCGTTACCTCCGCTATACCCTGGCACGTCTTGCATGCTACTGGAATATTTGCTGGGAAGTGGGTGCTGAAAACGCCAATCTTGCCGTACTGCCTCACAGCCTTCTTCCAAATGCCTTTCTTCCTGTAAAGAAAATAGCGAAATGGATGACCTACTGGTCTGCTTTTATCCGCATGTATGATCCGTATCACCGCCTTTGTACCTTGGGAGACACTACCCATCATCCGATGATGGTATGTGAAAACGGCAATGATTTTATTCTTACACAGGATCCCCGCAACTATCCCCGTGATGACGAAATCCAGTACTACAAAGCCATGCGGCAGGAGGGCATAGAGCATTGGCAGTATCACCGCCCTATGGTAATTGGAGAGATGGACTCTTCCAACAACAACCATTACCATTTAGAGCGGCGTATGTACTGGGTCGGCCTTACAAGCGGCTACGCCATGTCCCGCTCTGACCGCCATTTCGGCCTGATAAACGGCTCGCAAATGATAGAAAGCCAAAAATTCAGCCTTGGCGATGTTCCGCCCATTTACAAATATCTGCAGATTTTACATAACTTTGTAAACGAAAATGTAAAGTTCTGGCGCATGAGTCCTGAAAACGAGCTGGTAAGCAGCAGCAAATTCACATGTACCCTGGCAGAAAAGAACAGGGAATATCTCATTTACTTTCCTTTCGGCGGTGACGCAAGACTTGTTCTGCCTGCATCTGTTTATGAATGGCTTAATCCCCGTTCAGGAAAAATTGAAAAAGCAGGACAAACCATATCCGGCACCGCGTGTTTCCAGTGCCCGGATGAGGAAGACTGGGTACTGCATATTACCGCATCTTTAAATTGACCTTTTCTTCCACTTGCCTCTTGCATAAGCGATTACTGTAATAATTGTACCTAAGAGCCAGGTAAGCAAAAGCGAAATGAAAATACATTCCTGTCTTCCATTTGGAAGCTCCGGCGTCCTGGTAAGATAGCACATTCCATAAGCCAGGGGTAACCGAATAACTATGGTCTGCAAAATAGAAATCCACATGGGCGTCATGGTATCTCCCGCCCCTCTCATGACGCCTGACAGACTCTGCAGAACAGCCATGGCAATATAGCCAACGGCCAGGATCTTCATCATCTGCATACTCAGTTCAACCAGTTCCGGCGTATTGGTAAATATCCCCATAAGGGCCCTGCCGAAGATAAGGATCATCCCCGTAATCACTGAAGAAACGCCCAAAGCCAGGAATGTCCCCTGCTTCGCACCCTTGCTTACCCGGTCATAGGCTCCTGCCCCCACGTTCTGCCCTGCAAAGGTAGTCATG
This sequence comes from uncultured Blautia sp., assembly GCA_946557785.1. Taxonomy (GTDB): domain Bacteria; phylum Bacillota; class Clostridia; order Lachnospirales; family Lachnospiraceae; genus Blautia_A. The sequence goes on along the minus strand of CAMNTH010000013.1, from coordinate 66,330 downwards.
GCAGTTCCAAAAGAGAAGTTTGGAAGCATGGCAAATCCATCCACACGCATAACAATTACGTTAGCAGCAATAAACTGCTCTCCAAAACTATTGGTCAGAGACTGTACCACGATCATGGACATTGACATGATCGCCTGGGTGATCCCGGACGGAAGTCCAAGACGAATGATATTCATAGCATACTTTTTATTCCAGTGAACATATTCCTTTTTTAGATCAAAAAGCGCCTTCATGCGATATAGCTTCAATATGCACAACAAAGCAGACACGGCCTGTGCGATCACCGTTGCCAAAGCAACGCCCTGTACTCCCATGTGGAAATTCACAACAAAAACAAGATCAAAAATAATATTCAGCACACTTGCTATAACCAGATAAATAAGCGCTGAAACAGAATCTCCAAGCCCTCTTAAAACACCGCTTAAAATATTATAAAATGCCAATCCCACGCTTCCGATAAATATCGTATGCAAATAGGAAGTACACCAGTCCAGAATGCTCTCAGGTGTTTTTAAAAGAATCAGAAGCGGCCTGGCAGCCACCACTCCCACGATCATTACCAGCACGGAGGCAATCACAGTAAGCACGATACAATTCCCAATGGAATAGGATAATGCCTTCCTGTCCCTTGCCCCAAAATACTGGGAAACCGTAATACTGGCTCCCATACTGATTCCCACAAATAACACGATGAGAAGGTTCAATATAGGTCCTGCGCTGCCAACTGCAGCAAGGGCATTGTCTCCCACATATTTTCCAACTACCACGCTGTCTACTGTATTATAGAGCTGCTGTGCAATATTTCCCAGCAGCATCGGAATCGTAAACAGCAGAATCTTTTCCCATGGCTTCCCGTAAGTCATGTCCACAGGAGCAAATAATTTCTTCAGCAATTCCATTTCTTCTCCCCCGTTAACTCAGGCTTCTAAAAACCTGTCATATTTTCAAGATTACATTATACAGGATAAATAAAAAATACGCATCCCCCTTTTTTCCCATTTTCTTTACAATTTTCAAAATAATTTCTTATAATTCATCATGCCTTTCCCAGCCTGTAATTGACTATCTTCTTACCCTCAACTATAATACTTTTATACCTAAAAAGAGGAGAAACCATATGTTTCAGGGAATGGAATATGTATACGAAGTATATAAAGAAAAAAGCTTCACCAAGGCTGCCCAGAATTTATTTATCTCCCAGCCCTCCCTCAGCGCTACAGTCAAGCGCATCGAAAAAAAGGTCGGCTACCCCATCTTTGACAGAAGCACAAAACCCTTAGGCCTGACTGAATGCGGACAAAAATACATCCAGGCTGTGGAATCCATTTTTGCAGCCCAGAATGAATTTGCCGGCTTCATAAACGACTGGGGTGACCTGAAAACCGGAAGCCTGGTTCTTGGAGGAAGCAGTCTTTTTTCCTCCTGGATCCTCCCGCAGCTTATGGGAAGCTTCACCAGAAAATATCCTTTGGTAAAGCTTGTTCTTGTAGAAGAAAGCACTGCTGAATTAGAAAAGCTATTGCAGAACGGCCGGGTAGATCTTGTTATTGACAACTGCCTTTTAGATTCCGGTATTTTTGATTCCTGCGTCTATAAAGAGGAGCATCTCCTCCTTGCAGTTCCCGGAAATTTTCCGGTTAATGAAAAGCTGCAAATGTTTCAGCTGTGCATAGATGATATAAAAAACGGAACCTACTTAACCAATGAAGTCCCGGATGTTCCTCTGGACTGCTTCCGAAAGGAACCCTTTATTGTATTAAAACCTGAAAACGATACAGGCAAAAGAGCCATGGATATCTGCCGTTCACACAGCTTTGTTCCGGATGTTCTCTTAGAGCTCGATCAGCAGCAGACAGCCTATAATATTACATGCTCGGGCCTTGGGATCTCTTTTATCAGCGATACCCTGATCGCCAGGACCCCCGACAACCCTCACGTGGTATACTATAAGCTTGCAGGCGAGAGCAGCGGGCGAAACCTCTATTTTTACTGGAAAAAAGGCCGCTACTTCAGCCGCGCCATGGAAGAGTTCCTAAAGCTTGCAAAGGGCTGAAGCAAAACAAATGCTTCAGCCCCATACCATACTTTCATGATTATTTCTCTTCGGTTTTCTTCAGCAGAATATCCTTTCCGTAAATTCCAGGCTCTGTCATATTCACAGGATCTAGGATACGATCCAGCTCATCCTCTGCCAGAAGCTTCTCTTGAAGGATCAAAGAACGAACAGATTCCCCTGTCTTCAAAGCTTTTTTCGCAATATCAGCTGCCTTTTGGTATCCCACATGAGGACAAATGGCAGTGATGATTCCTACGCTGTTTTCTACCAGGTAGCGGCAGCGTGTTTCATTGGCTGTAATACCGGATACACAGTTGTCCACAAAGGTCTGTACTGCATAAGCCAGGGTATCAATGGACTGGAACATACAATAAAATACAATAGGTTCGAAGGCATTCAGCTCTAACTGTCCTGCCTCTGCCGCCATGGTAATGGTTACGTCATTTCCGATAATATTAAAGGCAACCTGGTTTACAACCTCCGGAATAACCGGATTTACTTTTCCAGGCATAATCGAGGAACCATTTTGTTTTGCAGGAAGATTGATTTCTCCAAATCCTGCTCTCGGACCGGAAGACATAAGACGAAGGTCATTGGCAATCTTAGATAAAGTTACTGCACAAGCCTTAATCGCACCAGAAACTGCTACGAATGGATCCAGATTCTGGGTTGCATCAATCAGGTCAAATGCCTGTACAAAATCCATATCTGATACTTCCACCAGGTTCGGCACAATTCTTCTTAAGTAAGTTTCATCCGCATTCACACCTGTTCCTACTGCAGTTCCGCCCATATTCAGGCTGCGCATTTCATCCATGGCTTTATCCATACGGCGGATGTCACGCATAATGGCAACCGAATATGCATGGAATTCCTGACCAAGGCGAATGGGTACTGCATCCTGCATCTGGGTACGGCCCATTTTGATTACATGGTCAAATTCCTCTGCCTTGGCACATAGGGCTTTATGTAAACGAAGAAGTTCCTTTTTCAGATTCTTCAGAAGACGAAGAGAAGTCATTTTTCCTGCTGTAGGAATTACATCATTTGTAGACTGGCCGCAGTTCACATGGTCGTTAGGGTTTACAATGGAGTAATCTCCCTTATGTCCGCCAAGGATCTCGATCGCACGGTTTGCGATTACCTCATTGGCATTCATATTCAGAGAAGTTCCGGCGCCGCCCTGGATAGGGTCTACAATAAAATCCTTGTGAAATTTGCCTGACAGGATTTCATCACATGCCTGGACAATGGCCTGTGCACGCTTTTTATCCAAAATGCCGATCTCGCAGTTGGTAATAGCTGCTGCCTTTTTAATATAGGCAAGACTGTTAATAATTTCCGGATGCATATTCAGTCCGGTAATATGAAAGTTCTCTGCAGCACGAAGGGACTGCACTCCATAATACACGTCCTCCGGCACATCCTTGGTACCGATTGAGTCCTTTTCCACGCGGTAATCTGTTTTTGCTTTCTCCATTGTAATGCTCCTCCATTTGTTCTCTCTTTTTTCTTACGGCTCCGTCTTCTTTAAGATGCCGATTGTTTTTAACTGTACTCATTATAATGAAGGTGCTTTTTATAAGCAAATACATATATTAATATAATTACTATAGAATGTAAGTTATACTCTATCCCTTCAGTGTCTCTGGGAACTGTCGCTGTAGACCTCACAAAATCTGCAGGCAAAGGATGGCTCCTCCCCTCCGGCGTACAAATGGGAAATATCACCTGTACGAAGTCCCCGGAAGCAGGCCACTCCCTGTTCCCGTTCTTCAGATACCACTTCCGTAGCAGAAGTAGGTGCCAGGCCAAAGCCGTGCCACAGGATAAAAGGGGAAACATTCCACAGATGTGATAAAATAGCACAGGTTACTCCAAAGTGGCAGAAGAAAGTGATGGTTTCCCTATTCTCATATTCTACATGGTAATGCCCGCCTTCCCGCACATATCCCTGTTCTGCCAAAAATGCATCCAGATTTTTCACCAGCGAATCATAAACGGAAACAAGATCACCGCATCTGGCTACCTCTGAATTTCTCCAGCCCTCCACAGTCCAGTATTCCGGATGGGCAGAAAGATAAGAAGGAACCATGTCCCAGACGATCCGTTTCTTATATATACCGTTTTCTATGATCGTATCCGGATAAGCCAAACGCAGTTCTTCGGACAGGTTAATGTCCACAAGAGCTGGAAATTCCCTAAGCCAGTCAATAACCTTTGCAGTTTTTCCGGTCTTCTCAAGGGAATAAGCTGCCGTATGCTGCGCTCTTCCAAGGGGTGACATATAACATGTGCCCAGATTCAGCTGCTTTGCAGTCTCTGCAAGAAGGGCAGCCTCCCTATGGCCTTTCTCTGTGAGTGTATCGTGTTCATAGTCCGGATCCCCGTGACGAATCATCAAAATTCTCATTTTCCTCTTCCTTCTCTTTATGTTTTCGCTTATATTTATACATTCTGGCATCTGCCTCATGGATAATTTCTTCCAGAGTCATACTATTTGACTTACCATTGATTTCACACACTCCATAGCTGAAGCTTCTTGGATATTCCTTATCATTCGTTTTCCCTAATTCTGTCCTGGCTATTTTAAGCTTTTTCACAGCCAGTTCCTTCATGTGCCCCAAAAGAACCAGGCAGAACTCGTCTCCTCCGATTCTGGCAATCACATCATTATGGCGGAAATGTTTCTTGATCACTTCCGCAAATGCTTTCAGGAAATTGTCCCCTTCCAGATGTCCGTAATGGTCATTGACGTATTTCAAATTATCCACATCCATATAACACAGGGTAGCCTTCTTCTTTTCCGCCAGAATCTGTTCCATATATTCTTCAAAAAACAATCGGTTCCGCACAGATGTTCCCGGGTCAAAATATATTTTATTAGACAGCCGTTCTTCCTCCTGCCGCTCTTGTGTAATATCATTTACCACATGAACATAGGAATTCCGTCCCTGCCATTCCACAGGGTAAGAATTGATCCGCATATACTTTCCATTTTTGGTCTTCAGCTCCCATATTTCCAGAACCTTGCCTTCCCACTGGAGTATCACCTCCCGTCCCAGCTCCTTCGTCTCACAGCTATCGCAAAATACTTCACGGAACTGCACTTCCGCACATTTTTTCTTATTACAGTACACCACGTTTCTGGTATCTGCATCTACCACAAAAACCCATTCTCTCCGCTTCCTGGACACTGTCATAAGAAGATTGTTGTACGCCTCAATGCTGTCTGAACGCTTCTTAAGGCTTAATGATTCCTGACGAAGCTTTTCTTCTCTTTCTTTGAGCTGAACGGTCATTCTGTTAAATGCTTCTGAAAATTCCCCTAGGTACGACACCTGTTGGGAATAGTCTCCTGATGCCACTTGCTTGGCCTGCCAGGTAAGATGATTGAGATTCGCATGCATATTCTTCAAATTAACACACAAAAAGTTATTCCTGGAAGGGAATTCTACGGATAAATTTCCTTTGGAAAGCTCCTCTGAATAAGATAGCATCTCCTCCACACAATCATGCAAAAACTGCAGCCCCTGTCCAAGTTTTTGATACGGCTCATCCAATTTTTCCACATCTATCGCTTTAATTGCAGAATCAAACAGAATACTTTTCAAATACTCAAAAAGAAGTTCACAGTTTTTATCATTCATCATTCTGACGCTACTCCTTAACCTCTACAAGAAACCTGCACACCCTGTCACCTGTTGCCCAGCAATCTATTTCCACAGCCCTATATTCCTTCTCTGTATAGGCAGACATAATGCCCGCTATAAAGCCTTCGTCATAATTGCATACAGTCTCACCCAGCAGCGGAAGTCCTGAACAATCCGCATCCTCAGAAACAGTAAGGACGATCTTTCCTGTGTCCTCATCAAGCTTCTCAATTCTTATCACGCCAATTTTCAGTTCTGCGGTTTTTGCCTGAAGCTGGGCCACAAATTCCTGAAGCGGCAGCGTAACATCCAAAAGGTTTCTGGCAAAAAATATACCTGCCCTGCGTCCCGCACAGCGCATAATCTCCACCTGGCATTCTTTCCCAAAGCGCTCCTCCAGCTCTTCCCTTAATGAGTATTCCAAAAGCCTGTAAACCTCAATGGGAACTTCCTGTCCCAGATTACCCCGTCCGTTCACTGTATGATTCATATAGTCTTCAAGGCTATATTCTTTAGGGCTGTCAAGAAAAACGTTCTCTTTCATATATCTTCACCTGCATTATACTCTACCTCTTTTATCCAGGATATTATACCAAAAACTTCTCCAAAATGCACCTGTTATCTTCATAAGTCTTGTAACATATTATTGTTTTCTTTGAGCAAAGTAATTATAATAAAAGAAAATAAGCGCCGCCATGCAGAAGGTTTTATGCCAGGCCCTGCAAGGCAACGCTTTTCATAAAAATCTTAAGTGAAAAGAGGAAAAATTATGAAATTCATTTATCCCGCTGTATTCCGAAAAACACAAACCGGAACATACCAGGCGTTTTTCCCTGATCTGGAATGCTGTTATGCCCAGGGAGATACTCTTGATGAAGCCATTGACAGAGCCAATGAAGCAGCCAATGACTGGATCTCACTGGAACTTTCTGAAGATGGTGACCTGCCCGGTGTTTCGGATATGAACGACCTTAACCTTCAGGAAGGAGATATCGTACGGAATATCTCTGTTAACATTCGCTTTTACGAAGGATGGGACGAATAAATTTCTACAGCAAATAAACCGGCATTTCTTCTGTAATACGAATAGGACGGTTTACTGGTACCTGTTCTTTTACTTCTGTCGGTTTCTTTGCTGCTGCTTTTGCTTTCCTGTTTCCTGTCCTTTTCGCCGCTGCTGGTTTTTTCGCTGCAGTCTCCTGCACCTTTGTTTCTAATGCAGCGTCCTTGACAGGTTCTGTCTTTGCTGCTGCCTTTCCTGCATCTACGGCACGTTTAATGCTTGCTTTCCCTACTGCCATGTTCCATTACCTCCTCTGCCAGTGCTGTGTATTCCTTCGCGCTGCGGCTGCTTTTCTTGTATTCCACCACAGGGATGCTGTTATCCTGTGCCCATTCAATGGCACTGTCCACCCGGATGCAGGATTCAAATACATAAATATCCTCCATCTCGCGCAAGGTTTCCATCGTTTGTTTAAAATAATTCTTGCGGGTATCTACTTTTGTGACCACGATTCCGAGCACCTCAAGCCCCTCTGCAATCTGCTTCACCTGGTTTAAAAATTCAAACATATTTGCCAGGCCGAACATTCCCCAGGGACTCGCCTCCACCGGAATGATCACCCTGTCTGAAGCGCACAAAATATTCATCACCCAGCCGCCTAATGTAGGAGGCGCATCAATGAGAATATAATCATAAACGCCAGAATCCTTCACCTTCAAAAGACACTTCTTCAGTATAAATTCCCTCTGCCATTTTGTAAAAAGTTCATACTCAATAGAACTCATAAGGGTAGAGGAAGGAATCAGATCCAGGCCTTCGTAGGGCGTATGGACAATAAAATCCGTCAGATCCTGCTGCTTCCCTATAGCATGATACAGATTCTTCTCCCCTGCCGCCATCTCAAGCACCCAGTCCTCTGAAAAAAAGGAAAGAGAAAGGTTCAGCTGCATATCGCCGTCAATCATAAGAACCTTTTTCCCTGCCCGAGCCATGGCAGCTCCAAGATTAGAACATGTGGTTGATTTTCCGCTTCCGCCCTTATTATTGGTAAAGCATATGGTCATGGTCTTTTTCATGGGATACCCCTCGCATTCTGTCTATTTGCCGCCAAAATCAGCGTTTCTTCACTGCTAATGTCAATTATACGAGGTTTCTCTTCTGTTTTCAAGGCTAACTCCACTCATTTTCAAATGAAAAATGAAAGCCGGGGCTTGACTGCCCTTTTACTTTCTCATATGATAAGAAAAGAAACATGCTTATGAGAAAAGTGAGGTTTTACTCTATGAAATTTGGACATGAAATTTTAAAGTATCGTGAGGATATTCTAAGAGATCTGGGCAGGCTTATAGCCATCCCCTCCGTCTGCTCCGCTCCCCTGCCCGGAAAGCCCTTTGGAAAGGCTTCTGCAGAAGCTTTGGCATGTATCCTCAATATTGCCAGGGAGCTTGGCCTGGAAACGGATAATACAGAAAATTACGCAGGCGACGCCCATTATGGAACCGGAAGCAAATATATTGATGTGCTCACTCACGTGGATGTGGTTCCTGCAGGAGATGGCTGGAACAGCGATCCATTCTCCCTGACAGAAAAGGACGGTTTTCTCTTTGGAAGAGGAGTGGCAGACGACAAAGGCCCCGCCATTATCGCCCTCTATTGCCTGAAGGCTCTGAAGGACGCCCAGATCAAAGGAAACTACGTGCTCCGTACGATTTTCGGTGCGGGTGAGGAGATCGGAAGCGACGATCTGGCACATTATTACAGCCAGCACCCCTATCCTGCCATGGGCTTTACCCCGGATTGCGCTTACGGAATCTGCCACAGTGAAAAGGGCATCCTGCGTATTGATTTTCAGGATTTTAAAGGAGCCATGGGCTGTATCCGTTCTTTCCATGCAGGAGTTGCGGTTAACGCAGTCCCTGACAAGGCAGAAGTGAAGCTTGCCTGTACGCCCATGCAGCACCAACAGCTTATAAATGCTGCCGATTCCAAGCATTTTGCCATTTCCCGTACAGACGACGGCATCACTGTGATTACAGCCCGGGGATGTGCTGCACATGGAGCAGAACCGGAGCTTGGCCTTAATGCAGCATCCCTGCTGGCCAGTCTTCTCTCCGGAATATTTCACAAAGAAGAAACCGGAAATCTCATTGCCTTTTTGGCAGACTGTATTTCCATGGAATATGACGGCACACTTCTGGGAATTGCTATGGAAGACGAGCCGTCCGGCCCCCTTACCCTAAATCTTGGACTTGTAAATATCCTGGAAGAGACATCTTGTGCATCCATTGATATCCGCTATCCAGTTACTAAGAAAAAGGCTCCTATTGTTGATGCAATTACAAAAAGAGCAGAGGAATATCAGCTGAAAACCGTAATTGCAAACCATGATGCTCCTTTATACATACCTAAGGATTATCCCCTGATCCGGCTTCTTCAGGAAGCATACCAGTCTGTTATGAAGGAGCCATGCAGCGTCTTCTCCACCGGAGGAGGAACTTATGCAAGAGGTACCAATAATAAAACCGTGGCATTTGGCCCGGTCTTTCCATCCGAGCCGTCCACCAATGCACATAACTGCAATGAACATCTGAACCTGGAAAACTTTTTCTTACATGCCCAAATCTGTCTGGAAGCCATGTATCTAATGTTTACCGGTAACTGATAAGTGTGAATACTGATTTTACGGAGGGAGAAAAATTGAAAGACCTAAATGCGAAACATGAAGCCAAGCGCTTTGGCTGTGCTATTTTGGCTGCTGTAATCTTTGCAGTAAACATCAAGACCTTTGTACGGGCAGGAGGACTGTTTCCAGGCGGTTTCAGCGGACTTACGCTTCTTTTGCAGAATATTTTTACAAAATACTGGGGGCTTGAGGTTCCTTATACACTGATCAATGTGTCCTTAAACCTGCTTCCTGTTTTTATCGGACTGAAATTTATCGGGATAAAATTCACCATCAGTTCCTGCTGTGTCATCTTTTTGTCCAGTATTCTGACAGATGTGATTCCAGCGCAGCCTATCACCTATGATACGCTCCTCATCAGTATTTTTGGCGGACTAATCAACGGACTGGCTATCAGTCTTTGTCTGATCGGCAATACCAGCAGCGGAGGAACGGATTTTATTGCCATTTATTTTTCAGAAAAAAACGGACATGATATCTGGAATTATATTCTTTGCGTAAATGCGGGGATTCTTCTGATTGCAGGATTGCTTTTTGGATGGGAACGGGCTCTTTATTCTATTATCTTCCAGTTTACTTCTACACAGGTAGTGCAGATGCTTCATCAAAGATATAAGAAACATACGCTGTTTATCATTACAAGCGAGCCGGATAAGGTTTACCATGAAATTTCAAAGCTTACCCATCACAGCGCTACACAGTTTGAGGGAAGAGGCTGTTATACAGACGAAAACATGAGTATGCTTTACTCTGTAGTTTCCAGGGAAGAGGCAAAACTTTTGGTAAAAAAGGTAAAAGAAGCAGATCATTCAGCGTTTGTAAATATTATCAAAACAGATTATATTAATGGAAGATTTTATCACAAGACAGATTATTAATCACTGTTGCTTTCTATATCACAGCATGGATCTTACATTTTATGTTTGCAAAAATGCCTGTTCATGACATCCCAGTCATGGACAGGCATTTATCATATAAATAAGCCATTAATTGCTTTTATTCCTTTTGGTAAGTACCGTTAATGCTCTTGGAACGGCCTAAGGTAATGTTATCCTGCCCCACAGCAATGGTAATGCCATTCATTCCCCTTCCTGCAAGCACATAGTTATTTCCGCTGTCCTTTGTAAAATATCCGTTCATATAGGACCTGCCGCCGTCCATATAATGACAGGATATCTCCACTGTCCCGCATTCCGTTCCTGCAGAAGCATCTGCCGGGGACAGATCCCCATAGACATCAAGCTGCACAATGACTTCCTTGCTCTGTGTATAAAGGTGATACTCTCCTGAAAAATCCGTATAGATTCCAGGGCCTGTATCCCCTGTACCTTTGGCATAATTCCCATTGTCCATAGCGCTCACCAGCTTATTGATATTGGAATCTTCATAATCATTAAAAACGCCCTCATCAAAATCAGCAGGAGCTATAGTTCCATAATACCATGACTGACTGTCAAAATAGTCCTGGTATTCTTTCATGTCAAACTTTCTTCCTCTTCGGGCATAGATCTCATTGACGGCAAGCTGCTGCTCCTCTTTTGTTAAAGCAGCCACCTCCCCATCCGTCACATAACGCAGGTTGCTTCCAGGAAGGAGATAGTGCAGTTCCCTGGCAAGCTTCTCAATGTTTGTTTCTTCAATGCTGCTGAAAACATTTACATCAAAGGAATCTGCAGACACGCTTCCCAAATACCACGCCTTTTCATTGAAATAGTCCTGTACCTCAGGTATTACAAATTTTCTTCCGTGCCGTGCGTATATTTCATTGATTGCCATCTGCCTCTGGCTGTCAGACAAGCTGGCTACCGTATCTCCACTAAGTTCCACATCAGATGAATCCGGCAGAATATAATAACCCGGGGATCTGTCAAGTCCATCCACCAAAACCTTACCGTCCGTAATCGCAGCCTGCACAGTCACATATCCCATACTCATTTCCAAGGTTCCTGCAAACAGCATTCCCGCTGTAAGCCCCATTGCCAGCGCCCTTTTTAAATAGCCTCTTCTCTTCATAAAAACCTCCTTTCCAACGTTACCTGTATTATACCTTTTTGCTAAATAATTCTGTATCATCGCCTTTCCCATATCTTCTTCCGCCTACAACGCTTTTAAAGCTTCCCGGTTCCTTTCATAGAAAGAGCAATACGCTTTTTCTTTATATCCACGCTCAAAACCCGCACATCCACCACATCTCCTACACTTACCGCCTCAAGGGGATGCTTAATAAATTTGTCGCTCATCTGTGAAATATGCACAAGCCCGTCCTGATGCACCCCAATATCCACAAAGGCTCCGAAATCGATGACATTGCGTACAGTTCCCTTCAATATCATGCCCTCTTTTAAATCCTTCATATCTAATACATCAGTACGCAGAATTGGACGGGGCATTTCATCACGGGGATCCCTGGCAGGCTTCTCCAGCTCCTTCACAATATCCCGCAGTGTAATCTCACCGATCTCCAGTTCTTCCGCCATCTTTTTGTAATCCTTCACCTGTCTGGAAATACCGGACAGCTTGCCTCCGATAATGTCCTCAGGCTGAAAGCCAAGCTTGTCCAGAAGCTTTGTTGCTGCTTCATAGCTCTCCGGATGAACACTAGTTGCATCCAATGGATTCTTACCGCCAATGATCCGGGTAAATCCGGCGCACTGCTCATAAGCCTTCGGCCCCAGTTTTGCCACTTTCAGAAGCTCTTTTCTGCTTAAAAATCTGCCGTTTTCTTCACGGTATGCCACAATATTTCTGGCGATTACCTTTGAAATACCGGAAATATACTCCAAAAGTGACGCAGATGCTGTATTCAGGTCAACGCCTACCTTATTTACACAATCTTCTACAACTCCGCTTAAGGCTTCTCCCAGCTTCTTCTGATTCATATCATGCTGGTACTGCCCAACCCCAATTGCCTTTGGCTCAATTTTTACAAGCTCTGCCAGGGGATCCTGAAGACGTCTTGCAATGGATGCCGCACTTCTTTGTCCTACGTCAAAATTAGGGAATTCCTCTGTCGCCAGTTTACTTGCGGAATAAACGGAAGCCCCCGCCTCGTTAGTGATCACATACTGTACTTTTTCCGGAATTTCCTTCAAAAGCTCTACGATAATCTGTTCCGATTCCCTGGAAGCCGTTCCGTTTCCCACGGAGATCAGGGTGATTCCATATTTGCGGATCATCTTTTTCAAAGTCTCTTTGGCAGCCTTAATTTTAGCTTCTGTGGTAGGTGCAGTGGGATAAATGACCGTCGTATCCATAACCTTTCCGGTAGCATCCACAACAGCCAGCTTACATCCTGTACGGAAAGCCGGGTCCCAGCCAAGAACCACCTGTCCCACAATTGGAGGCTGCATCAAAAGCTGCTCCAGGTTTTTCCCAAAAACGTGGATTGCACCGTCTTCTGCCTTCTCAGTAAGATCACTGCGTATTTCACGCTCAATGGCAGGGCCGATCAGGCGCTTATAGCTGTCCTCCACAGTCTCCCGAAGAACAGGTGCGGTAATTGGATTATCCCTTGTGATAATCTTGTGTTCCAAATAGCGCAGGATCTCCTCCTCCGGTGCATTCACCTTCACAGTAAGGATTTTCTCTTTTTCCCCTCGGTTCAGCGCCAGGATCCTGTGTCCTGCCAGCTTCTTCACAGGTTCCTCAAATTCATAATACATTTCATAAACAGACTGTTCTTCCGGATTTTTTGCAGCAGAGCTTACGCTTCCCTTCTGCGCAGTAAGGCTTCGAATATGAATACGGTAATCAGCTTCATCAGAAATATGCTCTGCAATAATATCCTTAGCCCCTGCAATGGCATCTTGTACCGCAGTGATTTCCTTTTCCTCTGATAAAAAAGCTTCCGCCTCTTTTTCCAGGGGCTTGTTTGTCATCTGAAGCATGATAATATTAGCCAAAGGTTCCAGCCCCTTCTCCTTTGCAATAGTGGCACGGGTACGCCGTTTCGGACGATAGGGACGGTAAAGATCCTCCACGACCACCAGAGTCATAGCTTCTGTAATCTGCTTTTTAAGCTCCGGGGTCATTTTTCCCTGCTCTTCAATGCTGCTGATTACCTGGGCTTTTTTCTCCTCCAGATTGCGCAGATAGGTCAGGCGTTCATATAGATTACGAAGCTGCTCATCATTTAAAGAGCCTGTGGCCTCTTTTCTGTATCGTGAAATAAAAGGAATGGTATTCCCCTCGTCCACCAGTTTGACTGCGGCCTCCACCTGCCACCTTTCCACATTCAGTTCCTGTGTAATTCCTTGAATAATATCCATAAACTTCTATCTCCTCTGAGAAAATCCGGCATCAGGCGGGAAAAGAACTCCCCACCCATGCCGGGTTTCTAAAATTACTTTATTTCTTCATTGTCTGCAAAATCCCCGATCATATCTCTGTAAAATTCTGCAAAGGACATTTCCATATATGGAATGATCCAGATCAGGGCAAGATACAACGTAAAAACAGAAAGAAACATAAGAGGCAGAAAACTAATCTTCAGAAGAAGCAGCTTACCCATATTTCCCTTCATCATGCTTACACTCTTTTTCAGTGCAGCAAATCCGCTCATTTCCGGATAATCTCCCATCAGATAATAGGTCATCTCAAAAGGAAGTGTCAGCACCTCGCTGGCTGCAGCCACAAAAAGCGCAAGTCCCGCAGATATCATGAGCCATTCCATCTTTGCCTCCAAAGTGGTTCCTACCTCAAGATAATACAGATAGAAATTCACCGGAAGGGACAGCACCAAACTGATCAAAGACAGAACAAGCGTAGCCGCAATTACTTTGTCCGGGTCATTTTTAAAAAAATGAAGCAGATCACTTAAAGAATATTCCCGGCCTCTAGCAGCATTCAGGTACAAGTATCTGACACCTGCATACAAGATACCAAATACCAGCGTCATAATAAACAGAAACGCCTGGCTAATCGCTATGCTCGCTGCATCTGTCCCCGGGAAGAAGCTGTTCGCCAGCCTGCCTCCTATAAAGCTGACTGCCGTATAAATAACCATAGCCATTATCAGTGTGCCGCTGCGCCCTGACATTGCCCCTCTTGCAGATGTTTTCAAGCTGCGTATACTTCTCATGAAATTCTCCTTTTACTGTTCCAGCACCTCGTTACGGAAGGTAATGCTGGTAACTTTGTTTTCATCCTCATCGTCATAGAATCCAAAATCAATACGTGTATCCAGTTTACTGTCATCATTTTCGTAAATGTTCAGATACTTGTCTGCTTCTTCAGCCTTATAACCTTTTGCTTCTGCTGCTGCAATGATATCCCCTTTATTTGCTCCAAGTGCAAAACCGCCGGAAAGAGTCATACTTAAGTTGGAAGCATCATATGCAGAAAGCTCCAGCTCTGTTACAAAGCAGTTTTCATGAAGGACAGCATTCTGAGTTTTATTGCGTACGGTAAGGTCAATACTTTGTGTGTCTCTTGTCATCGTAATAAAATCAATTCCTCTGCCTTCCACAAAGGCGTCCTCTGAAATCCCATCCATCTTCCAGCCATTTGCCTGGAATGCGGTAATCGGGCAGGGAAGCCTATAAAGGTCGCCGCAGTATTCCACAACCGGATCCATGATTTCTGTGCCAAGCTCTGTGGGGGCTGTATAGGAGGAAACGATCTCCGGTGTCTCACCGCTTGCACTTCCCTTGTCAAAGTTCTCCGGTTCCACCATGTTGCGGAGTGAAACCTCAAGAAGGGCATTCTGCTCTTTGTAAACGTAAAATTCCACGTCTTCATAAATGTCCTTATCATATGTCATTTTCCAGTACAAATCGCCCTCATAAGTGTCGGATGGCTCGCCATAAGCAGCCTTAATATCATCCACAGTGGAAACACCCATAGTCACACCTTTAGCAAGCTTGATTCCAAGGCTTGCAATGTCTGCATCGGAATATACGCCGTCAATCTCAATGCCTGCTGCAAGACAGTCCGTTACAGGAGCCTCATTTACCATCAGGTTCATGATATTTACAGACGCTGACAGATCACCCTTCTGGAAAGTAAAAAAACTATATGTATTCGCCCCCAGCATCTCATTGGCATCTTCTTCGTTTTTGGGTGCCCATCCCTTTGCAGTAAAATCTGCATAAGTCATGGGGAACTGATAAACTTCTCCCAGAATTTCAATCTGGAAATCAAAAAGACTGTCAGAAAGCCCCGTTTCTCCGGAATCGGCTGTCGCTTCCACGGTCGCGGCCTCTGCTTCCTCTGCATAAACTCCCACCGGCGCTGCAGCAAGACATCCTGCCAAAAGCATTGCAATTACTGTTTTCCTTTTCATCTGTAAAATCCCCTTTCCTATTTTTTATATAATTCTTTTTACAGCCGCAAATACTGATCAGTCCGCCAAATTAAAGGCATCGTGCACCGCATTCATAGCGCAGATTCCATCCTTTTCATTAATCAGAACTGTTACCCTGATTTCCGACGTAGAAATCATGTTAATATTTACCCCTTCATTATATAAGCTCTCAAACATCTTAGCAGCCACGCCGGGATTACTCATCATTCCTGCGCCTACAATCGACAGCTTGGCAATGTTCCTTTCTGAATGCAGCTCCTTATACCCAAGCCTTGCACGGTTTTCCTCCAGGACAGCCACTGCCTCCTCCATATCCTTCCCGTCTACGGTAAAGGATATGTCCTTGGTTCCGGCACGTCCGATAGACTGCAGGATTACGTCTACATTGATATTTTTCTTAGCCAGCGTATTAAACAGCTTAAATGCCATACCAGGCACGTCTTTTAAGCCCAGTACTGCGATTCGTACAGCCTCCGTATCCAGCGCAACGCCGCTGATCAGCATTCTTTCCACTGAAACTACCTCCTTCACCACAGTTCCTTCACTATTGTTCAGACTGGAGCGCACCACCAGGGGCACGCCGTATTTCTTTGCCATTTCTACGGAACGATTATGCAGTACTCCCGCTCCCAAAGTAGCCAGATCCAGCATTTCATCATAAGTAATCTCCTCCAGCTTGCGGGCATTGGGTACCTTCCTTGGATCTGCCGTATAAATGCCGTCCACATCCGTATAAATTTCGCAGGCGTCTGCATGAAGGGCTGCTGCAAGGGCAACGGCTGTGGTATCAGAACCGCCCCGGCCCAAAGTTGTATAATCATCATATTTATTAATTCCCTGGAAGCCTGTTACTACCACGATCTTGCGGTTTTCCAGTTCCCGTCTGATGCGCTCTGTATCGATCCGCTTAAGGCGGGCATTTCCGTGAGTGCTGGTAGTGTGCATGGCCACCTGGAACGCATTCAGGGAGACAGCCGGAACTCCCAGCTTATTCAAAGCCATTGCCATCAAGGACACAGACATCTGTTCTCCGATGGTAAAAAGCATATCCATTTCTCGTTTTGGCGGACGGTCATTCACGTCCTGTGCCATGGTGATAAGTTCGTCCGTATACTTTCCCATTGCAGACAAAACAACCACCACGTCATTGCCTTTTCGGTATTCTTCTATACATCTTTCCGCCACATGAAAGATGCGCTCTTTGTTAGCTACAGAAGTACCGCCGAATTTTTTTACAATCAGCATAGTTTCCTCCTGCCAGACATTTTCCTCTGCCTCTATCTGGAAAATAAATAATTCATCAGATCCCAGCCATGGGCAACTGTCACCCCGCCCTGTGCTGCTTCTTCTTCATTATAATGCCATGTGTGCCTTCCTGGTTCAGCGCTGTCATACAAAAGGTAGGGGACAGGCTCCGCCACATGGGTGCGAACCCTGATAGGTGTTGGATGATCCGGAAGTATGAGCATTCTGTATTCCTCTTTGGAAGCATCCATTCCCTCCTTTACATGACGGATAAGACGGTCATCTAAAAATTCAATAGACTGCACCTTTTTTTCGATGCTGCCCTGGTGTCCCATTTCATCCGGCGCTTCTACATGAATATAGGCAAAGTCGTAGCCGTCCTCTGTCAGGGCTTTCACGGCTGCCGCAGCTTTGCCTTCATAATTGGTGTGAAGGCCTCCGTTCGCACCTTCCACAATGATGCGGTCCATCATGGCTCCTACAGCAATTCCCTTCAGAAGGTCTACGGCTGAAATCATGACTCCTTTTTTATGGTACATCTCTTCAAATGAGGTGAGAATAGGTTTGGTTCCTGCACCCCAGAACCAGAAGCTGTTGGCAGGATTTAAGCCCTTTTCCTTACGCTTCAGATTAATGGGATGATTTTTCAGAAGCTCATAGCTGCGCTCCTGCATATAACGTAATGCCGGATCCGAAGGCAGATACTGCCCGATTTTCCGGGTGAGCACATCATGAGGCGGCGTCAGATCCAGTACCTTGCCGCAGTCCCATATCATACAGTGACGGTAGCTTGTTCCTGTATAAAAGCCATACTTATCCGATTCATATCCCTCAGGCACCATTTCTCCAGGTTCCCTGGCCAAAGCACTGGCAACATCCTTAAGAAGCACTGCTGCTTCCTCAGTACTAATCTCATCAGCACTGTGATCCACAATGGTCTGCTCCCCGTAGGGAACGTCTTCTTCTGTCAAAGTAACAATATTGCAGCGATACACCACATCGCTGTCCTTCATGTCAGCTCCGATGCTTAATGCCTCCAGAGGGGAACGGCCTGTATAATATTTCTTGGGATCATATCCCATGACGGAAAGATTTGCCGTATCGCTTCCCGGAGCCATTCCCTCCGGTATGGTGGGAACAGTCCCGATCTCCGAAACTGCTGCAAGGGAATCCATTACGGGAGTCTTCGCATATGCGAGAGGCGTTTGCCCCTGAAGCTCCTCCAATGGCCAATCTGCCATTCCGTCTCCCAAAACCACTACATATTTCATAATAATTCTCTCCTCTATTATCTCCCCGGCCCGTTTCACCGGGCATACTTTCCTGGTGTCTTCTGGTTCATTCCTTTACACGGATCATGGTCAGAACACTGTCCCCAAGTGCACTGACCTTACCGCTGTATTCTCCCTGCTTCATACAGGAAGTAATAAATGCAAATTCACCTGGAAGCTGCTTCAGATTTACGATTTCTACTTTGCCAAAAACAGCTTCTACCTTATCAACGGTAGTTTCTTTGACTCTTACAAAAAATCTTCCTTCCACTTCCTCCATATCCATCAGGCACAGCGGATGGCTGCTCCAATTGGTCATGATATTCCGATGGAGATGCTTTGCCTCATCCACCACATCCGCTACTACTGCGCTTGCGGTGGGGAGCTTTCCGGCTCCGCTTCCATAGAACATAGCATCGCCAAGTACATTTCCGTGTACGAAAATACCGTTAAATACATCATTCACACTGAAAAGGGGGCTGTTCTGTCCCAGAAGGAACGGTGCAACCATTGCATAGAAGGAGCCGTCCCCTACCCTGCGGCTGGTTGCCAGAAGCTTAATGGTCATGCCAAGCTCTTTTGCATATTCCATATCCTCCGGAGTGATCCTGGTAATTCCTTCTGTATAAATGTCTTCATAATTGAGAAAACGGCCATAAGCCAGTGAGGAAAGAATGGCGATCTTGCGGCATGCATCATAGCCTTCCACGTCTGCCGTAGGATCAGCCTCTGCATACCCCTTCGCCTGTGCTTCTTTCAAAACAGTATCAAATTCGCATCCCTCTGTGCTCATTTTGTACAGCATATAGTTAGTAGTTCCATTAAGAATACCGGTAATCTCGTCGATCTCATCTGCTGTAAGGGAGGAATTCAAAGCGCGGATGATAGGAATCCCGCCTCCGCAGCTTGCTTCAAATAAGAAGTTGATATCTTGTTCTCTTGCAATTTCCATTAGCTCCGGGCCATGCTTGGCTACCAGAGCTTTATTGGAAGTGCAGACACTCTTTCCGGAAAGAAGAGCTCTTTTTACAAATGTATACGCCGGTTCAATACCGCCCATGACTTCTACTACAATATCCACCTCCGGGTCATTTACGATGACCTCATAGTCATGCACAAGTACATCCTGCACCGGGTCTCCCGGAAAATCACGGAGATCCAGAACATATTTAATATAAATATCGTCCCCTGCCCGTTTGTTAATACTTTTATGATTTGTATTGATGACTTCTACGACACCGCTTCCCACTGTGCCGTATCCTAATACTGCTATGTTTACCATGCTGTTCTCCTCCAGTCCCTTCTATTCTCTGCCTAAAATCTTCAGATAGTGAATACCCTCTCTTCCTTCGATCATATCCACCATTGCCTCCGCATCTCCCTCGCCCGGAAGAATGTCCACGCTCAAAGTCAGTGTGGCAACTCCATTGATGGGAATACTCTGATGAATGGTAAGGATGTTTCCGTGAAAACGGGCAATGGTCTGAAGCACATTAGACAAAAGCCCCGGTTCGTCATCCATCTGAATGATGAATGTGATGGTTTTCCCTTTTGCCTCTTCGTGAAAAGGAAAAATATCATCCTTATATTTATAAAAGGAACTTCGGCTGATTCCTGTCTGTTCGGCCGCCTCCTGCACTGTGGCCACTCTTTTAGTGTCCAACAGGCGCTTAGCTTCCACAACCTTCAGAAGCACTTCCGGAACTGCATGTTCTCTTACTACAAAGTATTTCGTTTTTTGTGTTGGTTTCTGCATTTCGACCTTCCTATCCGTTTATCATGTCCGCTTTTAGCGGACATTTGTTTTTCCACGTTGGATATCTTATCACAATCGCAAAAACTCTGCAAGACTTTTTTACTGGGATTCTGCCGGCCTCTTTGACAAAGCAATCCATTTCAAATAAGAATTGATAAACAGGTCGATGCCTCCGTCCATCACAGCATCTACATTCCCAGTCTCTTCACTGGTTCTGTGATCCTTCACCATGGTGTATGGCTGCATAACGTAGGAACGAATCTGATTTCCCCAACCAATATCCGTAACTTCCCCTCGTATACCGGAGAGTTTGGCTTCTGCCTCCTGCTGTTTCAGAAGATACAGCTTCGCCTTCAGCATCTGCATGGCCTTGTCTTTATTCATATGCTGGGAACGTTCATTCTGGCACTGTACCACGATTCCCGTTGGAAAATGGGTGATGCGGATGGCAGAAGAGGTTTTGTTAATGTGCTGTCCGCCTGCGCCGCTGCTTCGGTAGGTATCAATACGGATGTCCTCATCATTGATCTCCACGTCAAGGTCTTTTTCAATATCCGGCATAACATCACAGGATACAAAGGATGTCTGGCGCTTGCCTGCTGCATTGAACGGCGAGATTCTTACCAGACGGTGGACACCCTTTTCGGATTTTAAATAGCCATAGGCATTCTGACCGTTTACCTGGAAAGTGACGGATTTGATTCCTGCTTCATCGCCGTCCAGATAATCCAGTACCTCCAAAGTAAAGCCCTTGCGGTCCGCCCATCGGGTGTACATACGGTAAAGCATGCTGCACCAATCACAGGCCTCCGTTCCTCCGGCTCCTGCATTCAGCTTAATAATGGCGTTTTCTGTGTCATACTCTCCTGATAAAAGTGTTTTTATCCGGATCGCATCAAAGTCACTCTCAAACTGATCCAGCATCTCCTGGATCTCCGGGATTAACTCCGGATCGTTTTCTTCATATCCCATTTCGATCATGGTTTCCATGTCCTCCATCTGACTCATCAGATTCTGGTACGTTTCCATGTCGTCCTTGAGACTTTTTAATTCTTTCATTTTCATCTGGGATCTTTCTGTATTGTCCCAGAAGTCCGGCGCTTCCATTTCGCGCTCTAATTCTTCAACCCGCTTTTCTTTGTTAGCCAGGTCAAAGTGAATCCCTCACTTCCACTAATGGTTCTGTATAAGCTGCAAGTATTGTTTTGAACTGATCTAATTCAACCATAGCTTCACCTTCTTTCTTTTATTTGGTCTTTCTTATATTTTGTAGGTTTTCTGCATTTAGAGGACAGAAAATTCCTACTTTATAAGATAGCATATTGAGTGGGAAAAGGCAATTAGGGATTTGAATGGGGGGGGGAACTTGAATGGGGGCTGCCCTCTCTATTCAAAATCATAATGAAATATAAGCTCCTCTTCTCCTTCAAAAGTTAATTCCACCCCCAAAGCTTTTATACTTTCCACTTCTATTTTATTATCAGTGTATAAAAATGCCATATGCTCGTGTGCAGTAACAGCTAACCAACAATATCCATCTTTGTAAAAACATAAATCCATCGGAGCATCAGGATAATCCCAATCGTATATGCCATCCACCTGTAAAAAAGCTTCCAAGCATTCTGAATTATTTTGGTTTTAAACTTCATCTTTTCATTTTCATGATATCTAAAATATACTAATGAAAAAAAGTCACTATGTACTAGCATAAATTTTAAGAATTCTGTATAAGCCTCTTTATCTCTAAATTCCTCTAAAAAAAATGATTTCAATGCTTTCACCTCAATTCACCTCCTTTGTAAAGCCAATGCAAACATAAATTCTATTTCATTATAAATCAACATTCGTTCTGATTTAGCCGTTAAAATAAAAAAAAAGAAGAGGGCCATCATTTCTCAATAGCCCCCTTTTAGCGGTTCGTTATTATGAAAAGAAACTTTCTGCAATACTTACATCCTCGATATAGCCTACGCTTCCGGTCATGTAGATGGTTCCGTCGTCCTGGATGTCGATTCGGATCATTCCCCCTGGCTGGTTTACGTTTACCACGTTTTCTACAAGTCCAAGGCGATGAGCTGCAATGGCTGCTGCGCAGCTTCCTGTTCCGGAAGCTTTCGTATAGCCGCTTCCACGTTCCCAGATTTCAATATCCAGGTTGCCAGTGTCTATCTTACGGCAGATCTGGAGATTCATCCGCTCTGGAAATTGATCTGCATTTTCTACATAAGGGCCAAGTTCCTTCGCCATTTCTGCCGTCACCTTATCCATAAAAATAATGCAGTGTGGATTTCCCACAGTCAGGCAGGTCGCTTTATGCTCTTTATCATGGAATACAAAAGGCTCGTTGATCACTTCCCTGACTTCCCCTGTTACCGGAATTTCTTCGGAAAGGAAGGATGCTTTCCCCATATTTACACGGAACTGGGTAGCACGGCTGTTCAGACATTCCACCTCAATAGATCCGGAAAGTGTTTCAATAGAAAACTTCTGCTCTTTTACATACATCTGGTCAATCAGATATTTTGCAAAAATCCGCACGCCGTTACCGCTGATCGCAGATTCACTTCCATCAGCATTAAAAATATGCACGCCCATTTTTCCATTGATTTCCACAGGTCCATAAAGCACACCGTCTGCTCCGATCCCCAGTCCGCGCTGGCACATCAGTGCAATCTTTTTTCCCTGAAGCTGCACACCGTTTTTATTAGGATCCAGGATCAGGTAATCGTTCCCAAGCCCCTGATATTTCATCATTGTAATACAATCGTTCATGGCAATTCTCTCTCCTTATGAAAAAAGGTCACGTTCTGTTCTAGTATTATTATACTCATTATTTTTTTCAATGTATATAGAAAAAATTGCTTCTTGTATTGCAAAAAGTGCGCATTCACTCATGAATTTACGGGAATGGAAATCTCCTTTATGGTTCTTATTCTTACACTCTCCAGTTTCTCCACGGAATCTTTCAGCTGTTCCAGGCGACCTGCCATTGTGGAAGAAACATTGACTGTTGCATCTGCCTTCTTTGGCGTGATCAAAATGGTAAGCTCCCGGGTGTCTTTGGATAATAATGCCTCTTCAAGTCCGATCTCCCATACTGCTCCATTGCAGAAATTATCGGAGATTAAAACTCCGTCTTCAAATACATGACCAATGTCTCCCTGATAGCGAATCTCCAACAGCCTGTCCTTGCAGCCGAAGGTCTTTTCCGGCAGTTCTATGGTGTATCGTCCCATGCCAACACGCTTGATGGGAAGCTCTGTTATTTCAGAAGCTGCGTCCTCCCAGTTCCACCGAATTCCTGTCCAGATTTCTTCTTCCGCTGCTTCAGTTTTTACGCCTATCTCTTCCAAACAGAAAGGAAGTTTCGGATAAGACAGTAAAATGGTTTCTGCATCTTCGCTTCCCGGGCTTTCCACCAGCAGATTCTCTCCGTCAAAGGTCACTGGGCTGTCACAGAACACCGCATATTTTTCTCCTGATACTTCCAGTTCGTAGAACATCAGGCTCTCTTCCCTGGTTAACGTAACGATCTTCACAGTGCCCTTCTTGCCTTTTAATTCATAGGAAGATAATTTTCCGTATTCCGGCTTTACCAAGATCGTCTCGCCCTCTGCTTCTTTGCCATCCACAAACTCCAGGTCGGTGCTGTTCCATGCATATTCCGGCTGCATTCCAGAGGGGCAGAAGAAAAAATATACAATTTCGTTCTGATTTCTTATCACCGACAGCGGCTGTGCCTTTGCATAAATCAGCCGGTATCCTTCCACATCCATGTTAAAGGGCAAAATAGCTTCTTCCCCTGCTGCTATGGAAATATCCGGGATTACGACCTCCTGATCTTCTGTATTTAATGTGATTGTTTCATCTTTTTTATCTTTGCAGATCCTATGGTCCTGGTAATTGTTTAAGAAGAGAAATCCCCTCTTTCCATCGGTACGCACTGCATAACGCAGGGTATCCACATCCTCCGGATTTATTTCCTGAGAGCCTTCCGGCAGCACAGTTATAAGCTGGCAGAACTGCTCCTGGTAATTTTTCATAAACTGGTGCAGTGCCTTCAATCTGTAGTAACTTGGGCGCAGCTGCCCATACTCGCCAATTGCAGCCTGATAGTCGTAGGAAATCTTCGGACACTGACACTCGTTTAAAAACGGGGTCTTTTCCCCTCTAGGATTGCTGCCTCCGCGGTACATATAGTATCCAAGGAAATTGCATCCTGACGCCAATTTGATATTTGCCATGGCGTCTACGCTCTCAAAAGGAAGCTGGAAGCGGTAATTATAATAGCAGGACATTCCGCCGCCCATTTCACAGCATGCATAAGGCAGACTCTCCGGCTCATAGGTAGGTTCAAAATTATATGTTTTCGGCACATCATTGTTATGATTGTCACGATAAATATATTCTGGTGTAGCCGGATGTTCTCCCTGGTAATCATAGAAGATCCAGGGCCAGAATGCATAGCCGCCCCACAAAGGCAGCATCTCCTCTGCAGGCGCCGCTGCGCCGCCCCAGCCTGTACAGGTATAAAAAGGAGTAATGATCCCTTCTTCCTGTGCAATGGCTTTTAGCTTCAGCATATAGGCATTTCCCTCGCTTCCTCCTGGTACCCATTCGTTTGTAATTCCTGTAGTCAATTCCCATGGAGCAGCAGAATGCATATATTCATTATCAAGCTGAGCTCCGATAATAGGACCTCCATCCTGAAAATACAATCCCTCAAACTGCCGGGCCAGTTTCCCATAGAGCCTCCTGACATGCCAAAGAAATCCCTCATTGGTAGTTCTTACCTCAAATGGTTTTCCATACAGCCAATCCGGAAGCCCTCCATTTCGAACCTCTCCGTGGTCAAAAGGTCCCATACGGACAATCACATACATTCCATGTTTTTTGCATAGTTCCAGGAATTTCCGCAGGTTTCGGCTGCCGTCAAACCGGAATCTCCCATCTGTCTCTTCATGATGATTCCAGAAAATATAGGTTGAAATGATATTAATACCTCCCATTTTCATCTTCAGGATTGTATCCTCCCACTGATTTTCATGAACCCGGGAATAATGGCACTCTCCGCTCACCCCCAAAAATGGTTTTCCATTTATCTGCATATAATAATTAGTAAAAGACAATTCCCTTTTCGTTATATCATCTTTCCCATAAAAGTTTTGGGAAAGGGGCATGATTGTTTTTTTTCTGATTCCTTTTAATTCCAGGCAATACTGCATGTTATTTTCTCCTTTACATTTCAAGTTTTTATTTAGCACTTATCCCTTTACTGCGCCTGCTGCAAGTCCCTTAATAAAATACTTGGAACCGCAGGCAAAAATAATCAGCATAGGCAGCACCGCAATGGCCAGGGCTGCTCCTCTTGCACCCCAATCCTGGGTATATGCTGTAGCCAACGTCTGAATTCCCAATGGGATGGTAAATTTTCTGCTGTCTGTCAATACGGTACTAGGCATCAAAAAGTTATTCCAGGACCACAGAAATACCAGCATAAACTGCGTTCCAATGGCAGGCTTTACCATAGGTACCGCAATATTAATAAAAGTCCTCATTTCCCCACATCCATCAATGCGGGCGCTTTCCACCAGCTCCATTGGAAGAGAGCTTTTCATAAACTGAGAAATAAAATAAACGCTGTAAGCGCTGGCTGCCCAGGTAAAAATCAACGGCCAGTGGGTATTTATAAGACCTAAATTTCTCATTTCTACAGTATAGCCCAGTAAGCTAATCTGTCCCGGAATCATCATACTTGTTACAATAAAGCCGGAAATAAGTCCTCTCATCCTAAATTTGTATACTGTCAGTGCATAAGAAGCCATCAGACTAACTGCTAAACAAACCACTGTAGACACCAGCGCCGTATATAAACTATTCCAGTAATATCTCAGAAAACCACCGTCTATAATGGTCTTCAAATTTGACATTAGCTTTGTTCCGAATACCAGAAATTCTCCCCTGTATATTTCCCCTGTATCATGGGTAGCCATAGAAATAATAAAGTAAAAGGGAATGACAGAAATGAGACTCACCAGTGCCAGCGGTATAATATACAATGATTTTTTAAGCTTCTTCATCCCTAGTCCTCCTTCCGGTTAATAATCTTTGATACGATGCCGCTTACCACCAGGATGATCACAAAAATCGTATAGGATACAGCCGCACCATAGCCCAACTTGGTAGAACTTTTGAATGTACTGTCAAAAAAGTACATCATAGATGTCATACAAGATCTGTCAGGACCGCCAAGAACAGAATTCATGTTGCTGAACAGCAAATAGGGCTCATCAAATAACTGAAATCCGCTGATAATGCTGGTAAGGATCAGAAAAACAGTAATGGGGCGCAGATACGGGAAGGTGATCTTCCAAAAAGTCTGCCATTTATTCGCCCCATCCACCATAGCTGCCTCCTGGATATCCTCAGGAACAGTAGAAAGGGCAGCAAGGTAAATTAAAAGATAATATCCCAGGTTCTTCCACACAATCAGAAAGATTACTACCAGCCTGGCTGTAAAAGGCTTTCCCAGCCAGTTTATCCCCTCCTGAATCAGTCCTGTTTTCAGCAAAATATTATTCACAATACCGGTAGACCAGTCAAACATGAAGGAAAAGATCATACCAATGGCAACAGGCGTTGTAATATAGGGCAATACATTGATCGTCTGAAACAGCCTTCTTGTTTTTGTCAGCTTATAAAGCAGTACAGCCAGAGCAATCCCGCCCAGAATCAGGATTGGAATGTAAATGATCATAAAAGAAAAGGTATTTCCAAGAGACTTAAAAAAAAGCTTATCCTTCGTAAATATCTTGACATAATTAGCTAGACCCACAAATTTTCGGCTGGCTATTCCCATAACCGTATCCCAATCTGTTAAGCTTATAAAAAAGGAATAGATCGTAGGATAAACAAAGAATAAAAAATAACTGATAAAATAAGGAGCCAAAAATAAAACCGGCCACTTCCACATCATCTTTTTTCCAGATTTTGATTTCATAATTCCCTCCTTTAAGGTATTCCGGACAATCAAAAGGGCGCTGCAGTGCACAGCGCCCTGAGCATATGGCTTTATTCCACTGTATAGTCCGCAAGCCGCATCTCTAGTTCTTCTTTTAACTGATTCATTGCATCCTCTGCAGTCATGCCGGAATCATTGTTAAGCGCCGTTGTGACAAGATTCAGAGTTTCATGAATCACATTATCATCAAAGTTCATAGGTCTTGCCTGAATGTTTGGCACGATTTCTCCAATAAACATTTCCCCAAGATCCTGCTCTCCAAACCATGGACTTGTCCAATTTGCCAGTTCCGGCTTTTCTTCATAAGGCTTCTTTGCACTTGTGAAAAAGCCAATCGTATTCAAAGCTTGCGCACCTTCTGTAGAAAGAGTTGCAAACTTTACGAATTCCCAGGCAAGGCGTTTATCCTTACATGTTTTTGAGATGCCAATTGTAGTTCCGCCCCAGCTAATGTTTCCTTCCGGTGCGTTCATTAGTCCCCAGTGCCCTGTTTTCTCCCCTTCCGGGTCATTTGGAACAATGTTAAAAGGTACAGACCAGGTTGCACAGCCAGCAAAAATATGATTATCCTCTCCAAAGGACGCATACCACGCAGGTGACCATGCTTCCAGTTTATCGCAGACATTATTATCACGGAGTTTACATGCAAGCTCCAAGGATTTCTGCAGCGTATCCGTTGCCTTGATCACATCTCCTTCGATCCAGGATTTTCCGCCCTGCTCGCGTATAAATTGCTGCGCATCTGCAATTCCCTGCAGCATATATACGGTTCCCCCACTCTTCTCATATACTTCTGCTCCTTTTTCAATAAAAGCTTCCCAGGTGGGGAACATAGCTTCCAGCTCTTCTCTATTATCTGTTCCAAGATACTCAAGTGCAAGATCCTTACGGTAGGCAAATCCTGCTGGTGAAAGACACTGCTCAATTCCACACACAGCACCTTTGGAATTAACCATCTTCGAATGCAGATATTCATATACCTCATTAATATCCAAATTATAAGGCTCTGCTGAAAGATCTTCCCACATATCCAGTTCATAAACTTTTGCCCTGGAATCTATGATCGACCATGCAATATCCGGAAGCTCCGTCCCTGCTGCGATAGCTGTCTGATATTTCTGAAGTGTATCCCCATTCGCCATAGGAGTATATTCAAATTTTACATTGGGATACTTTTCATTAAATGCCTTAGTAACACACTCAAACCAGGTATCATCCCATCCCCACATGGTAAGGGTTCCTTCATAGTCAGAGGGAAGCCCTCCACTATAATCATCCTCTGCAAAAACCGTTATCCCTCCCATCACGCTCATTGCCATAGCAGCCGAAAGACCAAGCACTGCTGCTTTTTTTACACGTTTTGTCATTTTCATGTATCTCCTTTCGTTTTGTTGCTGCCAGTTTATCAGCCTTTTTCCGGTCTGGCTATCAGACATTCTATAGTTTTTGTTTAGATTTTTTAGCTATTTCTTTCATCTTCTGAAGGTTCCATCTTTCTCATGGGAAGCCGGAGCATAGCTTCTGTTCCGCCCTTTTGGCACTTCCTGATTCGCATCCCATAAGGCGCTCCATATAAATATTCTATCCGGTCCCTGACATTACTGATGCCAATATGACGTCTTCCGTTTTTCTCATACACAATTTCCTGTTTTTTTTGAAAAGCATCTAGCATTTCATTGGAAATCCCAATACCATCATCTCTTACAAAAATCCACAGACTTTCCTGTTCTTTTTTTATTTCTATTTGAATCCTTCCCTTCCCCTCCGTCCGCAGGATTCCATGAAGAAGAGCATTCTCCACCAAAGGCTGGATAATCGTTTTGGGAACTGCATATGGAAGAAGTGATCTATCACAAACAAGCTCTGTCTCAAACATATCCGGATAACGGTACCGCTGAATGTCCAGGTAACAGGATGTCAGCTCCAGCTCTTTTTCCACAGAAGTCTCCATGCTTCCATCCCCAAGGCGCAAGGTTTCCTGCAGGCTGAAAATCAGGGCATTGGCAATATGAACAACATCCTTGCTTTTCCCTGCAGCTGACAGATAAACCACCGTGTTCAGCACATTATACAAATAATGAGGATTGATCTGAGAAAGCATAATATCAAATTCCATCTCTTGCTTTTGTTTTTCAAATTTCATCTTCTCATCAATTCCTCTCTGTATTTCCTCCACCATTTCATTATAGCATTCATAAAGTGTTTGAATTTCATCCCTTGTATGAACCGTTTCCTGCCTGGACAGCTTTTCCACACTTGTCAATTCCATTTCATGGGACAAATGAGCCACAGGTCTTGTAATGTTTTCTATCTGGCGAGATAGGGTATTAAGAATTGCAAAGATAGAAATCGTAAATGACAGAAAGAAGAATTCCAGCACATATTTGCTTTGCTGCCGCAAATAAGCGTTGGTAATGAGCGTAACAAGTTCCCATCCTGTCCCTTCAATCTTTTCCCGAAGAAGATATCCTTCCTTTGTTCTGTTGATCCCCGGTTCCATAAAACCACAGTCTTCCGTCAAAAGAGTGCTGATTCCTGTATCAGCATTTTTTTCATACAAGATTCTGCCTTTGTTTCCTAAAAGACATACACCGTCATACTCTATCCCGTAGTTTTCTGCCTGTTCCAGGAAATGTTCCAGGTTAATTTCCAGATACAGTGTTCCCTGAAACTCTCCAAAATTATATTTATCCATAATCTTTGTACGGTAACACACCAATGTCCATCCCCCCCAGGAATCAATACCTAAGTAAGGATTAGAAAATGTCCATTCAGGATGAGCCAGGTATTCCTTTATTTCCCTTGTCTCCAGTTTTTCCCTCAAATAATCCGACTGGGAGCCAAAAACACTGCCATAAGACTCTCCTCCTGCTTCCACCAGGAAGGAACCTCCTACAAATAGTCTTAAACCGTTATAAAATGCCAGCCGTCTTGAAATTGTATCTCCTTTTTTTACCCGTTCAAACTCCGTATCCGGATTTTTGTTTTCCAGTTCCTTTTGTATACTTTCATCTACGACAATACTTCTGGCAAAGTTCTGAATATCCTCCAGCATATATTCCATCTGTCTGGACACCTGGCGCAGCTTTGTCTGTTCTTCAGCAATTTTCTGATCTTTCACGATTTTCCTGAAATAGACATAACTGATTGCCGTGCTGACAGCCGTAGAGCATATTAAAATCATCATGATCCGAAAAAGGATTCTTTGCTTTAGGCTCCTTTTTTTCACTGTGTTTTTTTCCATTTTCGATACTCCTGAGGTTTCATTCCTGTGGTTTTTACAAAAATCTGGCTAAAATACTGGCTGCTCTTGTATCCTGTCTGTTCTGCAATCTGAGAAATATTCAACTCCCCCATATCAAGAAGCCGCTTGGCTTCTTCAATTCTCAGCTCTGTCAGATATTTAAGGAATGTAGTTCCTGTTTCTTTTTTTAAAATCTGCCCCAGATAAACCCCGTTCATCCCAAACTCCGTTCCAAGATTCTCCAGGCTGATTTCCTTTTTATAATTTTTTCGAATATAACGTATAATATCCAGAACCAGTTTGGAATATTTCTGCCTGTTTTTTTCCTGTATCTCTTTTTGGATTCTTCGAAGCCTTTCTGTATAATACTGCTTTATCTCATCTAATTTAAAAATTCCCCAAGGATAATCAAAAGGGGAAAGTCCCTCCACCCCCTCAAGCTCCCGGGCCAAATTCTCCAGCATGTAAATTAATTCCCTGGCAGCCTTCAAATTATAAGCAGGATACTTTACAAGCTCAAAAAGATATTCAACATAATCTCCAAGCTCAATTTCCTCATAAATCTGTGTACGAAGCTCCTTTTCCGGCCCATTCCATACAATCCTTTCTTCCTCTTCAAGAATATTCAGTCTGTTTATTTCATAAACGCCCTGCGGTTTCCAAAATAAAGCATAACGAATAAGACGTGACATTTTTTGAAAAACCGTACTGATTTCATTCCGAAAAATTTCACCGCTAAAAATAATATTAAACTGGCCGCCCTCCCTTACAGCCAAGGCGGAGCCTGCCTTACGGCTCATTCGCTCAATCTGGCTTCCTACCAGATACTTGCTGCTTATACTCTCAATGCGGTAAAGTACCAACAAATTATTTTCTGTGAGCTGTACATCTGAAATATACACAAGTCCATCCAAAGCTGCTTCCAAAGTTTCATCCAACGCCTTATATTCCTCTCCGTTCCACACTCTTTCATGAAATGCTCCGCTGTCAAAAATGTCATTTTTATGGACCAGCATTAGAAAGAAACGATTTCCAAGCTCCGGAAATTCCCCTGCGCCTTCCGTATTATAAATCAGCTGCTTTGTAAAATATTTCTGGTAAATTTTTTTCTTTTTATCATCCATATCCAACTGACTTCGTACCTTTTCCAGCTCCATAAGCAAAGCTTCCTCAGATAGTTCATGCTTCAGAAGATAATTGTGCACTCCATATTCAATCCCCTTTTTGGCATATTCAAAATCACGGTATGCTGAAAGGAGAATCATCACAACGTCCTTATTCTTCTCCTTTAATCTTGCTGTAAGCTCCAATCCATCCATTCCCACCATCTTAATATCTGAGATCACAATTTGGGGTCTCTCCCGTTCATACAATTCCAATGCCGCATTTCCGGTACGCGCATGCCCAATCACATGGTATCCCTCCCCTTCCCAGTCAATCAGATTCTGGAGATATTCCATTGCAAGCACTTCATCGTCTACAAATAAAACTCTTATCATACCGCTCCTCCGCTTCTCCCTTTCCGCATTTTACATAATCAATATATCATAAGTATTCTTAAGAATATTTTATAAAATCTATAGATTTTGTTCAAGTTCTATAGTTATCTCCTTCTTCTCCCCCTTGCACTTCTGTAAAAAAACGGCTATATTAAAATTATAAAATCCCCCTGAAGGAGGGCGCTTATGAAATACGATTCAGAGCCAACAGAGAAATCAGGCTATCTTAAGGAAGAATACCGGCTTTTTCATATCAAGGATCAGACGGAGCGTGTATACCATTCCCACTACCACGGTTTTCACAAGCTTATCTTTTTTCTCTCAGGTCATGTTGTCTATCATATTGAGGGAAAATCTTACCACTTAAAGCCTGGTGATATCCTTCTGGTAAACCAGGGGGCTATCCACAAGCCGGAAATTGATTCATCTCTTCCCTATGAGCGGATTGTCCTGTGGATTCGGGAGGATATCCAAAGCCAGCCCCTGACTACCTGCTTCCAAAAGGCCTGCGACCGAAGCTTTAACCTGATCCGCCTGAACTCCAGGGTACAGGAACGCTTAAGGGATATTCTGTCAGAGCTGGAAAACGCTTTAAGCAGCCAGGCCTTCTGTTCAGAATTGTTAAGCAATGCCCTGTTTTCCCAGCTCATGGTTTACATTAACCGGATTTTCCTGGAGGAAGCTTATATTCTGGATCAGCAGTCCTACAGTTTTGATTCCCAGGTAGAAGATCTTGTCCGCTATATCAATCGGCACCTTGCAGATAATCTTTCCATAGACAGCCTTGCTCAGAAATATTTTTTAAGCAAATATCATATGATGCGCAAATTTAAAGAAGAAACAGGCTACACCATGCATAACTACATTACCAGCAAACGCCTTCTTCTTGCCCGTTCCCTCATCAATCAGGGCTGCCCTGTTATGAAGGCTGCACAGCAAAGCGGTTTTCGTGACTATACTGCTTTTGTCCGTGCATATAAAAAACAATTCGGCGCATCCCCCACGAAAAAATGAGGGATACGCCGTTTTTTGATGCTGCTGCCTTGCAGGGCGGCAGCCAATATTTATATTTCCTTTGATCAAACCTTTACAGCCTTACGACCGCAGCACTGTTTATATTTCTTACCGCTTCCGCATGGGCACGGATCATTTGGATAAACCTTGATTTCTTTTCTCTGGACAGGCTTCTTAGCAGCACTGTCATCCTTATTGGTTCCGGTTACCTTCGCCACCTGCTCACGCTCTATTTTCTGTTCAACATGAACGTGATACAGCATACGGAGTGTATCCTCCTGGATCACGCTTGTCATGTTATTGAACATTTCATAGGCATTCATCTTATATTCTACTACCGGGTCTCTCTGACCATAAGCAGCCAGGCCGATACCCTGACGAAGGATTTCCATATCATCAATATGATCCATCCACTTGCTGTCAATACATTTCAGAAGAACCACACGCTCCAGCTCACGAAGCTGCTCCGCCTCCGGAAATTCGGATTCTTTTGCTTCATAAAGCTTCACTGCCTCTTCCTTCAGGATGTGCTTCATTTCATTTCTGCGTTTGCCCTTCACCTTTTCTGCTGTCAAAGGCTCTACTGGAATGATCGGCAGGAATGCTGCATTAAATTCAGCCAGATCCCACTCTTCTGAATCCACATCATCGGAGAGACACATATCTGCCATGCTGTCAACCGTATCTGTGATCATCTTATAGATAGCGTCACGCATATTCTCTCCGTCCAAAACCTGGCGGCGTTCTTTGTAGATAATCTCTCTCTGCTCGTTATTTACCTGGTCATAATCCAGCAGGTTCTTACGGATACCAAAGTTGTTAAACTCAATCTTCTCCTGTGCCTTCTCAATGGCATTGGAAAGCATCTTATGCTCAATCTGCTCATTCTCTGCAACACCCAGGGAAGTAAATACCTTCATAAGACGTTCAGAGCCAAACAAGCGCATCAGATCGTCCTCCAGGGAAATATAGAAGCGGGATTCACCCGGGTCTCCCTGACGTCCGGAACGGCCGCGGAGCTGGTTATCAATACGTCTGGATTCATGGCGCTCTGTACCGATGATTTTCAGGCCCCCGGCTTCCTTAGCCACATCATCCAGCTTAATATCTGTACCACGGCCTGCCATGTTGGTAGCAATGGTAACTGCGCCGGCCTGTCCTGCCTGGGCAACGATCTCAGCCTCAAGCTCATGGAATTTTGCGTTCAGGACATTATGCTGGATGCCTTCCCTTCGAAGCATTTTGCTGATAAGCTCTGATGTTTCAATTGTAATGGTACCAACCAGAACCGGCTGCTGCTTCTCATGTGCTTCTTTAACAGCCTGGACAACTGCATTAAATTTCTCTTTTTTCGTCATATAAACGGCATCATCCAGATCTTTACGCGCAACAGGCCTGTTTGTAGGAATCTCTACAACATCCATACCGTAGATATCACGGAACTCTTTTTCTTCTGTAAGAGCTGTACCGGTCATACCGCCCTTTTTATCATATTTGTTAAAGAAGTTCTGGAAGGTAATGGTAGCAAGGGTCTTGCTCTCACGTTTTACCTTCACATGCTCTTTCGCCTCAATTGCCTGATGTAGTCCGTCAGAATAACGGCGTCCCGGCATGATACGTCCTGTAAACTCATCTACAATGAGAATTTCATCATCCTTTACTACATAGTCCTGATCCTTGTGCATCAGATTGTGGGCACGCAGAGCCAGGATGATGTTATGCTGGATTTCCAGGTTCTCCGGATCAGCCAGGTTCTCAATACTGAAGAATTTCTCCACCTTATGAACGCCCTGCTCTGTAAGGTTGACAAATTTATCTTTCTCATTCACTACGAAGTCACCTGTTTCAATAACCTCTTCGCCCATGATCGCCGCCATCTTGGTCATTTCATGGCTGGCCTCGCCGCGCTCAAGCTGCTGGGCAAGAATATCGCAGACTTCATAAAGCTTAGTAGACTTTCCGCTCTGACCGGAAATGATCAGAGGAGTACGGGCCTCATCGATCAGAACAGAGTCAACCTCATCAATAATACAGTAATGCAGGTCTCTCTGTACAAGCTGCTCTTTATAAATTACCATATTGTCACGGAGATAATCAAAACCAAGCTCGTTGTTGGTCACATATGTGATGTCGCAGTTGTATGCTGCACGGCGCTCCTCAGGCTTCATATCATTGAGTACTACGCCTACTGTCAGCCCCAGAAACTCATGTACCTTGCCCATCCACTCAGCATCTCGGTTAGCCAGGTAATCATTAACTGTAACAATATGCACGCCTCTGCCCTCCAGTGCATTCAGATATGCAGGAAGGGTTGAAACAAGGGTCTTTCCTTCACCAGTCTTCATCTCTGCGATGCGGCCCTGATGAAGAATGATTCCGCCGATAATCTGTACACGGTAATGCTCCATGCCAAGAACACGCTTGGCGGCTTCCCGTACGGTTGCAAAAGCTTCCGGGAGAAGATCGTCCAAAGTAGCGCCTTCTTCCAGGCGTTTCTTATATTCTCTCGTCTTATCCCGCAGCTGCCCATCTGTCAGTTTCTGCATTTCCGGACGCAGGCTTTCCGTCTTTTCCACCAGAGGCATAATTCTTTTCACCTCACGCTGGCTATGCGTTCCGAATACTTTTGAAAAAACACTCATTGGTTTACTCCTGTTGGTTTATTTGTTTTATATCTGTGATAAAACAGAAATGATTGTTCACTATTTTAGTATAGATTTAAAGGACTTGATCCTAAATATTATACGAAGTATATTCTAACACTTTCTGAGCCGGAAAACAATAAATTTTTAATGAATAAACAATGTCCGGCAAAAAGAAATGCCCCGGGAACATGCTGGCACGTTCCCGGGGTGTGATTCACACTCAAACTTCCGGTTCAATCAGTCCGTAAGTATTTCCCTTACGCTTATAAACCACATTTACCTGATCTGTCTCCGCATTTACAAATACAAA
Organism: uncultured Blautia sp.; assembly: GCA_946557785.1. GTDB lineage: Bacteria > Bacillota > Clostridia > Lachnospirales > Lachnospiraceae > Blautia_A. The sequence continues at coordinate 30,626 of CAMNTH010000013.1, read as the reverse complement.
AAAGTTGTGACCAAGAAGCTCCATCTGTACGCAGGCATCTTCCGGATACATAGGCTTGATATCGAATTTCTTGGTTCTGATGATCTTAACCTCTTCATCTTCTTCATAATCCTTATCCAGGTATTCCTTCTGGAAGTTCCCTGCAGCCTGTTTCCTGTCTACAATCTTATTTTTGTATTTGCGAAGCTGACGCTCAATGACTTCTTCTACCAAGTCAATAGATACATACATATCGTTGCTGACCTGCTCAGAACGAATGATACTGCCTTTCATTGGAATTGTAACTTCAATCTTCTGTCTCTCTTTTTCCACACTTAAAGTTACTACAACTTCGGTGTCAGGAGTGAAATACCTTTCCAGCTTCCCAAGCTTGTCTTCTACGGCTGTGCGAAGCCCTTCAGAAACTGTAATATTCTTTCCGCTAATAATAAATTTCATGCTTCCATCCCCTTTGCTGTTTGATGTGTATATTATAACACATTGTTCAGGAATTTAACATCATTTTAGGAAAAATTTATATATTTCGTACCAAAGTAATTACAGATTTTCCATAATAAAATTCCTGGCATTTTCAAAAAAGATCTTTTCTATAAGTCTCGTTCCAAATCCTGCTTTCTCCATAACCTCCCAAAGACGCGGGATAGACTCCACACCTGTAAATCCTTCTGGAAAACGGTTATCGGTTCCGTCCAGATCCCCGCCCAGGGCAAGGGCATCTTCCCCTCCCAGATTCAAAATATAATCCATATGGTAAAGAATATCCGCAAGCCCCGGGGTATCCCCAACAAAATTAGAAAACAGATTCATCCCTATTAATCCCTTTCTTCGGATCAGCTCCTGAATCTGCTGCTTTTTCAGGTTCCGCGGCTTATTGTAAATGTCCCGCACATTTGAGTGGGATGCCATTACCGGTCGGTCTGTTATAGAAAAAACGTCACAGACTCCTGCATCAGACAGGTGGGAAATATCCATCACAACGCCCTTTGTAAGAAGCTGCTTTACAGTTCTTTTTCCAAAATCAGTAAGTCCCATGAACTGGTTTGAAGGAGAACCGCAGCCATACATATTTTCATAATTCCAGGTAAGCATGGCAAAGCGTATGCCAAGCTCCCACAGCTTTTCCCCCATGCTTCCCATAATGGAAAGATCCTCCACAGACAAAAATGCAGCTGCCTTTCCTTCCTTATGAGCCAGCTCCATTTCTTTTCCGCTTCTGCACCAGACAATTTTATCAGACTCCTCTTCCAGCAGGGCAGTGGCTCTTTCATAAAGCATCAAAAACCTTTCTTCCGGATTCTCCGGCATTTCCTCCTGCTGCCTCCAAAGAGCGAATATCTGGGTGTATTTTTCCGCAAAAATACCTGCCCTTTTCAGATCAAGATTGCAGGTATTCCGGTACAAGGAGCCCTTTTCCTCATTTAAGAAGGTTAATGTATCTGCATGACAATCAAAATAATTAAATTTTCTCATCATATATTTACCGCCTATCCCATAATTTTTCTAAAAATTAGCATAGTTTTTACAATTCTGTCAAGTGTTTATAATTTACATGATGGTTACAACTTTTTTTCATCTTCGTGCTATTATGGAATAAGTAATGCGTTGAGTAAATGTTATGAACCAAGGAGAAATTTTATGGCTAATATTTTAGTGATAGATGATGAGAAACCAATTAATGACCTGATTAAGATAACCCTACAGACTGCAGGCCATCAGGTGTTGCAGGCATTCTCAGGGACAGAAGCCCTTGAATTTATCAAGACGCACAATTTTGATCTTGCTTTTTTGGATATTATGCTTCCCCTGATTGACGGATACCAGCTTCTCCCTTATTTTGTAAAAAAAAGAATCCCGGTCATTTATCTCACTGACAAGGACTCTCTAACAGACCGGGTACAAGCCCTGCAGTCTGAAGCAGATGATTATATAGTCAAACCTTTTGAACCGGAGGAACTGCTTGACAGAGTAAATACCGTACTGCACCATTCCAGCCTCCAGCAGGAAATTTTCGAAACCGGAGATATCCGCATTGACTTTTTAAGCAGAAAGGTCTGGAAAGACGGAAAAGAAATCGACCTCACCTCCCAGGAGTTTCTGCTCCTTGAGGTTTTGGCCCAAAACTGCAACATTGCTCTTTCCAGGGATCAGATCCTAAAGCTGGCATGGGGCTACGAATACGGCGGTGAAACTAGAACCGTGGATATTCATATACAGCGCCTGCGCAGAAAGCTAGGAATGCACAACATCATTCAAACGGTCTATAAATACGGATACCGATTAGAGAAGCAGTAATCAATTTTTTAATGTAATTCTTTCAGCTCATCAAAGGGAATGCTTCCCCCGAACAGATCCAGGGCACTTCCCACCGTTACATCCAGCCTCCCCTGCCCGGCGCAGCGCAGAACTTCAATATCCTCCATACTGCCCACGCCGCCTGCGTATGTAATGGGACATACCTTATGTTTGGCCAGCATGGCAGCCAGTTGGATTTCAATCCCACTGGCTTTGCCTTCCACATCAACAGCATGCACCAGGAATTCATCGCAGAAGCCCCCCAGTATTTTTATCGTTTCAGGCGTTACCCTCACTTTTGTGAACTTCTGCCAGCGATCTGTCACAATATAGTATTGCCCGTCTCTTTTTCTGCAGCTCAAATCCAGTACCAAATGCTCACGTCCCACAGTCCGCTTCATCCTCTCCAGATTTTCCCAGGATATCTGTCCGTTTTTAAACACATAAGATGTGACTATCACGTGGCTTGCCCCTGCATTCAGATACTCCTGTGCATTTTCCGGGCAGACGCCGCCGCCTAGCTGAAGCCCTCCCGGATAAGTACCCAGTGCCTCAATCGCCTGTTTTCTGGTGGATTCAAAGTAAGGAGAATCACTGCTGTTCAAAAGAATCACATGACCGCCCCTGATTCCCGCATCTCTGTAAAGCGCAGAATAAAAAGATGCATCCTGAGCTGACACAAAATTCTCTGCTGCATAATCTCCTGCATCCTTCAGGCTGCCTCCCACAATTTGTTTTACTTTTCCATTATGTATATCAATACATGGCCGAAATCTCATATTAACCTCCGATATCTTTCATGTATTGATAATATCATTAAAATCTTTTTTGCGCAATCGGGTCGGAAATGGATTCTAAAGGAATATCATCTTCCGTTAACAGCGTTGTCCACTGCATCGCCTACATCTTCCACCGCATCACCTACGCCGTCTCCAAGATCTTTTACACCGTTGCCAAGGGCTCCGGATACGGTATCATCATTATTTCTCCTGTTGTCCGCATCATTGTTATCTGCCGGATCAGTATCTGTTCCATCATCTGCAGCTCCATCATCCATGATATCATTGTTGTCTGTTACAGTTCCATCATTCACTGCAGTATTATTGTCTGCTGCGGTTCCGTCATTGACCACATTGTCATTTGCAATATTGTCATCTGCCACATTATCGTTTACCTTATTATCTGCTGCATCATTTACATCCTGGTTGTTGTCATCCCTGTTATTGTCACTTCTTTTTGCGTCATTGTCATCTGTTTCAGTTTTGGATTCATCCACTGCATTATTACCATCATTTGTTCCGCAGGCTGTCAGCATGCACAAAGTCAGCACCAGAAGGGCGCCCATCAGAATTGTTTTAAATTTTTTCATTCTGTCATATCTCCTTTTTTGACTTTTTATATTGGTAATATGTGCAGTTTGCTCCCATCCTATTCGCAAAAAAATTTTTCTATATATAAAAATGAAAAAGACGCAGCCACCGACTGCATGGCTGCGTTTCTTGATTTCTTATCCGTATCTATATTTATCCGTTTATCACATCACTCATATCATATCTTCCTGCTGGCTTCCCTGCAAGGAATTTGGCGGCTTCAATAGCACCTTTTCCAAAAACAGCTTTCGAATGGGCAGTATGCTTAAACTCAATGACTTCATCGGGTCCTGCGAAGATTACCTCATGCTCCCCTACGATAGTTCCGCCGCGAACAGCAGACAGGCCAATCTCCTTTATGTCACGCTGTTCTCTTCTCTGACTGCGGTCATAAACATAATGATATGTCTGATCCATAGCCTCATTCAGGCTGTCAGCAAGCGCCAGGGCAGTTCCGCTTGGCGCATCCAGCTTCAGTTTATGATGGCGTTCTACAATTTCCATATCAAATCCTGCAGGTGCCAAAACCTTGGCCGCATCCTTGATCAGTTTCAAAAGCGTATTAATGCCAAGAGACATATTGGCGGATTTCAGCACTGCAACTTTTGATGCAGCCTCCTCCAATTTCCCAAGCTGTGCTTCGTCAAGGCCAGTGGTACATACCACCGCCGGAATCTGGCGCTTAACACTATATTCCAGCAATGCATCCACTGCTTTTGCAGAAGAAAAATCAATAATCGCATCTGCTTCTGCCTGACATGCATTAATATCTGTAAACACGGGATAGCTGTTTTTTCCCTGGTCTGCTATGTCAATTCCTGCTACGATCTCTACATCAGGATCCTGCGCTGCAAGGCCGGAAATCACCTGACCCATATGCCCGTTACAGCCGTGCATGATAATTCTAACCATGTTATTCTCCTCTTTCTTATGTGGTACCTTATGCAAGTTTGATGCCGAAATCCTTCATCGCTGCTGCCAGCTTCTCTTTATTGGCTTCTTCCATTGCACACAGCGGCATACGAAGAGGCCCTACTTCCATTCCCATAAGATTCAGAGCTGTTTTTACAGGAATGGGATTAACCTCGCAGAACAGTGCATTCACCAGAGGAATTGCATCCAGCTGAATCTTAGCTGCACCTGCAATGTCTCCCTCCAGGAATTTCATGACCATATCATGAGTTTCCTTCGGTGCAACGTTTGACAAAACAGAAATTACACCCAGGCCGCCAATGGAAAGAATCGGCAGTACCTGATCGTCATTGCCGGAATATAATTCCAGGCATCCGTCAGCCAGGGACATCATTTTTGCAATCTGTGACAGGTCTCCGCTTGCAGCCTTGATTCCAACAATATTCTTTACATTCTTAGCCAGCTCCACTGCTGTTGCAGGCTGGATATTACAGCCTGTACGGCTGGGAACATTATACATAATGATCGGTGTCTCAGGCACAGCATTGGCAATCGCAGTATAATGTGCAATGAGTCCCTTCTGAGTAGCTTTATTATAATAAGGCGTTACCAGCAGTAAAGCATCTGCCCCGTAGGAAGCAGCCTCTTTTGACATCATAATTGCCGTTTCTGTACAGTTAGAACCGGTTCCTGCAATCACAGGCACACGCTTCGCAACTTTATCAATTGCAAACTTAATTGTCTTAAGATGCTCTCCATGGGTTAAAGTTGAAGATTCACCGGTTGTTCCGCAGATGATAATCGCATCTGTGCTGTTGGCAATCTGGAACTCAATCAGCTCTCCAAGTTTATCATAGTTTACCTTACCATCGTCATACATCGGGGTCACAATAGCGACGCCTGCTCCTTTAAAAATTGCCATTTGCATTCCTCCTTATGTAATATGTACTACCCAGCCCTTATGGTTCGGCAGTATCGCCTGTTCCACGGTGTCCGGGGATTACAGGTTCACTTCTTCGCCTTCCGGGATTTCCATGGTCAAAGTGGTTATGCAATCCACATAACATCTTAATCTCTCCGGAAGTTCCCGTCCTGTCATGATGATATGCATAGGTTCTCTCTTCAGCTTCAGGATTTCCATCATTGCATCCGCATCTGCTATCCCGCTGTCCAAAAGTCCCAATATCTCATCCAAAAGCAAAACATCGCATTCCTGAGTAACCACTACCTTCCTGGCAAAATTCAGGCCATTCAAAATATTCTGCTTCTCTTCTGCTTTCTCCTGCTCACTCAATTCTTCATAGCAGGTCTCTCTCTTCTCAAAGCGGAAAATCTTAATGTCCAGTTTCTCCAGGTTCTGCAGGAAATCCATTGCCTGACTTTCTTTGCCTTTCATGAACTGAATGATAATAACACTCCGTCCTTCAATGGCCGCCTTAAGGCCCTGCCCCATGGCAAGAGTCGTCTTTCCCCTTGCGGTACCGCAGTATACTTCTGTTAATCCTTTTTCCATAACAATTCCTCTTGTTGTTTATACCTTAACATTTCCTGTCGATACTTCATATTACCTCAGTTTGGCAGGAATTGCAAGCCCGGCATTAGCCGGACTGTTATTTTTTATCCCTGCAGGCAGTGCCGGATCTTGGAATAAACGGCATTTTACTCAATATACTCTAATTTGCTGACAGAGACTTCATATGCCGTACGCTTTTCCGTGTCATTTTCCCCAATCTTCTTCATATACTCCCGGCTCTGGATACGTCCCCACAAAAGGACATGCCCTCCTACACAAAATGCAGATGAATATCGGGCATTTCTTCCCCAGCAGATGCACGGTATGTAATCAGATTTTCCATAAGGGCGGTTTACAGCCAAAAGAAGGTCTGCAATTTCTCTTCCCAGAGGCGTTTTTCGATATACCGGCGGTTTACAGATGTACCCATCCAAAAAAATCTGATTTACCGTAATTGAATCGTCCTCTTCCTCCACAAACTTCACTTCCCTTGCAAACACAGAAAGCACCAATCTGTTCCTCTTTTCCTCGTGACGGTTATAGGAACGGAATTGGCCGTGGATCTCAATATACTCCCCAATATAGTCCTGGGTCACATCCACCAAGCGGTCCGATACCATTACCGGGATTCTGTCCTCCGAATCGCTCAGCCTCTTTACCATAAGTTCCATAGTGTAGAATCCCTCTCCAAACACCTGGTGGCTGAACGTAAAGCCTGTATCAATTCTCCCCATGATTGATACCTGATTGTTTTCAATGATTTTGTCTGCCATAATACAGTTCTCCTTCCTCTTTGGGTATTTTGTCTATACTATGTTTATGAGGACATGCAGGTAATTATGACTGAAATAAAAAAAAATTTTTCCAATGCCTTGTAATCTGCGGAAAATGTGGTAAACTGGATTGTCGTATCCTATTGGTAAAAAACATTAATATAGAAGAAACAGGGTGCGGCATATCATCAGTTAATTGACCAAAATAATAAATTTAAGGAATATATACAGAAAGGATTTCGATTTTTATGAAGACCAAACGCGAAGACGTACGTAATGTAGCTATCATTGCCCATGTAGACCACGGCAAGACCACGCTTGTAGACCAGCTTCTGAAACAGAGCGGTGTTTTCCGCGAAAATCAGGAAGTACAGGAGCGTGTCATGGACTCCAATGATATTGAGCGTGAAAGAGGTATTACGATTCTTTCTAAAAACACAGCCGTTCATTACAATGGAGTTAAAATTAATATCATTGATACGCCTGGCCATGCAGATTTCGGCGGCGAAGTAGAGCGTGTACTGAAAATGGTGGATGGCGTCATTCTTTTGGTAGATGCATTTGAAGGTGCAATGCCTCAGACAAAATTTGTGCTGAAAAAGGCTCTGGAGCTTGATCTTCATGTCATTGTGTGCATCAATAAAATTGACCGCCCGGAGGCACGTCCGGATGAAGTCATTGATGAAGTTCTGGAACTCCTCATGGATCTGGAGGCTTCTGATGAGCAGCTTGACTGTCCCTTCCTATACGCTTCCGCAAAAGCAGGCCATGCAGTCCTGGACCTAAAAGATACACCGGAAAACATGATCCCCCTGTTTGAAACCATTCTAAAATACATTCCTGCTCCCAAAGGCGATCCGGAAGCAGATACCCAGGTACTGATCAGTACCATTGACTATAATGAATATGTGGGACGTATCGGCGTCGGAAAGGTAGAAAACGGAAAGATTGCTATAAATCAGGAATTAACCCTGTTAAATCACCATGATCTCAGCAAACGTCAAAGGGTAAAGATCAGCAAGCTTTATGAATTTGACGGACTGAATAAGATCGAAGTAAAAGAAGCTTCTATTGGATCTATTGTGGCGATCTCCGGAATTTCCGAAATCCATATCGGGGATACCCTCTGCGGCGGAGAAAAACCGGAAGCAATTCCCTTCCAGAAAATCTCTGAGCCTACCATTGCCATGAACTTTATTGTTAACGACAGTCCCTTAGCCGGGCAGGAGGGAAAATACATTACCTCCCGCCATCTCCGTGACCGTCTCTACAAAGAGTTAAATACTGACGTAAGCCTTCGGGTTGAGGATACTGACACTACAGAATGCTTTAAGGTTTCGGGAAGAGGAGAGCTCCATCTTTCCGTGCTCATTGAAAATATGCGCCGTGAAGGCTATGAATTCGCTGTCAGCAAACCAGAAGTACTCTATCATTTTGATGAGCGCGGCAAAAAAATGGAGCCAATGGAAATCGCTTATGTAGATGTTCCGGAAGAGTTTTCCGGCACTGTCATCCAGAAACTCAGCGAGCGTAAAGGAGAACTGCAGGGCATGAGTACTGCAAGCGATGGCTCCGTACGTCTGGAATTCCACATTCCTTCCAGAGGATTGATCGGTTTCCGTGGTGAATTTCTGACCTCTACCAAGGGAGCCGGTATCCTGAACACCATTTTTGACGGGTACTCACCTTATAAAGGAGATTTCCACTATCGTAAGCAGGGCTCCCTCATTGCCTTCGAAGCAGGGGAAGCAGTTACCTACGGCCTGTTCTCTGCCCAGGAACGGGGCACCTTGTTTATCGGGCCTGGCGAAAAGGTATACAGCGGCATGGTTATCGGCCAGAACGGCAAGGCTGAGGATATTGAGCTGAATGTATGCAAAACCAAGCATCTTACCAATACCCGCTCCTCTTCTGCTGACGAAGCCCTGAAGCTGACGCCTCCAAGGATTTTAAGCCTGGAGCAGGCACTGGAATTTATTGACCGGGATGAACTTCTGGAGGTTACTCCCAAGAGCCTCCGTATCCGTAAACGCATCCTGGATGCAAGAGACAGAAAAAGGGCGGCTTTCCGCAAAGAATAGAAGTCAGAATAAGAATCAGAAAAAGTTCCTCATGGGTTGCTCCGCACCTATGGGGGATTTTTTTATCTGTCCGCTAATACTTTCTGTAAATTATTACTAATCCAGTTCTTTTTCTTATAATTATTTCGTTATTTTTTATCATTCATTTGATTGACAAATGATTAACAAAGTAATATAATAGCACTATCAAGTTTGATAAATAATTAACGTTAATTAAATAACAAGTAGATGCAATTTATTTCATGTAACCAGTTGACCCGTAATCAAACAGGAGGATATTCCAATGGCAAAGACAGAAACAAAGACTCCAGCCATCATTAACAGTGCGGAAGCTCTGGAGCTTAAAATGGCAGCGATGAAAGAAGCACAGAAGCTTTTCGCAGCATACACCCAGGAACAGGTAGATAGAATCTTCAAAGCTGCTGCCACCGCGGCGGATAAAGCACGTATCCCACTTGCCAAAATGGCAGTCAGCGAGACAGATATGGGAATTGTAGAGGATAAGGTTATTAAAAACCATTATGCTTCCGAATATATCTACAATGCCTACAAAAATACAAGAACCTGCGGCGTTATTGAAGAGGATCCGGTTTATGGAATTCAGAAAATTGCAGAACCCATCGGTCTCATTGCTGCTGTAATACCTACCACTAATCCTACTTCCACTGCGATCTTTAAGACCCTTATTGCTTTAAAAACAAGAAATGCCATTATCATAAGCCCTCATCCAAGGGCAAAAGCTTCCACAATTGAAGCTGCAAGGATTGTACTTGAGGCAGCCGTAAAGGCAGGGGCACCCGAAGGCATCATTGGATGGATCGACGTTCCAAGCCTGGAGCTTACCAACCTGGTCATGAAGGAGGCAGACATCATCCTTGCAACCGGAGGCCCGGGCATGGTAAAAGCGGCATATTCCTCCGGAAAGCCGGCTCTTGGCGTAGGCGCAGGCAACACACCAGTCATTATTGACGATACAGCAGACGTACGTTTAGCCGTAAACTCTATCATTCATTCCAAAACCTTTGATAATGGCATGATCTGCGCTTCTGAACAGTCTGTTACGGTTCTGGAAGGCATTTATGAAGAGGTAAAGAAAGAATTCCTTTACAGAGGGTGCTATTTCCTGAAAGAGGACGAAATTGAAAAGGTTCGGAAAACCATCCTCATCAACGGCGCCCTGAATGCTAAGATCGTAGGACAGAAAGCTGCAGACATTGCCGAGATGGCAGGGATTTCCGTCCCGAAGGAAACAAAAATCCTTATAGGAGAAGTTGATTCCGTAGATATCAGCGAGGAATTTGCACATGAGAAGCTTTCCCCTGTACTGGCAATGTATAAAGCAGCAGACTTTAGCGAAGCCATTGCCAAGGCAGAGCAGCTTGTAGCAGACGGCGGATACGGTCATACAGCGTCACTTTATATCAATACTGGCTGCAAGGATAAAATGAACAAATTTGCCGCTGCAATGAAAACCTGCCGTATCCTTATTAATACCCCTTCCTCACAGGGCGGCATCGGGGACTTATATAATTTCAAATTGGCACCTTCCCTCACCCTGGGCTGCGGTTCCTGGGGCGGCAACTCCATTTCTGAAAACGTAGGAGTCAAGCATCTTTTGAACATTAAAACCGTTGCGGAAAGGAGAGAAAATATGCTCTGGATGAGAACCCCCGAAAAAGTTTACTTTAAAAGAGGCTGTACCCCAGTTGCACTGGATGAGCTTGGAACTATTATGGGCAAAAAACGCTGCTTTATCGTAACAGATTCCTTCCTTTATAAAAACGGATACACCAGACAAATCGAAAACAAACTTGATCAGATGGGCATTGTCCACTCCTGCTTCTCTGATGTAGAACCGGATCCTTCCCTTGCTTCTGCAAAAGCAGGCGCTGCTGCCATGACCGCCTTTGAACCGGACTGCATTATTGCCCTGGGCGGCGGCTCCGCTATGGACGCAGCTAAGGTTATGTGGGTTCTCTACGAAAACCCTGATGCAAACTTTGACGATATGGCAATGGACTTCATGGATATCCGCAAGAGAATCTACACCTTCCCCAAGATGGGTAAAAAAGCCTATTTCGTGGCAATTCCTACTTCTTCCGGTACAGGCTCTGAGGTAACGCCTTTTGCCATTATCACAGATAAGGAAACCGGTATTAAATGGCCGCTGGCTGATTACGAGCTGATGCCTAATATGGCGATCGTAGACACAGATAATATGATGAGCGCACCAAAAGGCCTTACATGCGCTTCCGGAATTGACGTTATGACCCATGCTATTGAAGCCTACGTTTCCATTATGGCATCTGATTACACAGACAGCCTTGCACTAAAGGCTATTAAGCTGGTGTTTGATTATCTTCCCCGGGCTTACAAAGACGGCAATGATGCACAAGCAAGGGATCATATGGCAAATGCCTCCTGCATGGCCGGTATGGCTTTTGCAAATGCATTCCTTGGCCTGAATCACTCCATGGCACATAAGCTTGGCGCCTTCCATCACCTGCCCCACGGAATTGCAAATGCAGTGCTCCTGACAGATGTAATGCGCTATAACAGTGCGGAAGCACCCACAAAAATGGGCACATTTTCCCAGTATCCTTATCCAAAGGCACTGGCACGCTATGCACAGATCGGCCGCTTTGTAGGGTTGTCCGGCAAAGATGATCAGGAAGTATTTGAGAAACTTATTGAAAAACTGGAACAGCTTAAAAAAGATATTGAAGTTAAAGAATCCATCAAAGCATACGGCATTGATGAGAAATATTTCCTGGAGACTCTGGACGACATGGTAGAACAGGCATTTAATGACCAGTGTACAGGTGCAAATCCAAGATACCCGCTAATGTCGGAAATGAAAGAGCTCTACCTGAAATCCTACTATGGAAAACAGGATAAATAGTCCCTCCCGGTGCTGAATGATTTTTAGAAAGGATGCTTACCATGAATTTAAAGAATAAAAAAGTATTTCTCACACGCCCATATAAAGTTGTTTATAAAGACGGTGACCGTATTATCAAAGTATTTACCAAAGAGCATGGAAAAGCCAATGTATTCAATGAGGCTCTCTGCCAGGCCCGTGTGGAAGAGACCGGACTGGATGTCCCTGTAGTTGAGGAAGTCAGCCAGATTGACGGCGAGTGGGCACTTGTGATCAAATATGTAGAAGGAAAAACTCTGGAACAGATCATGGAGGAAGATCGGGAAAACCTTCCAAAATACATGGAGCAGTTTGTGGACCTGCAGCTTTCAATGCATGCAAAAAGAGCTCCGCGCCTGACCCTTCAGAAAGATAAATTTGCCCGAAAGATTGCAAGCCTTAAGGATACAGTTGATGCTACCACACGTTATGAGCTTCATACCAGGCTCGATTCCATGCCCAACCATATAAAGCTCTGCCACGGGGACTTTAACCCAAGCAATGTTATTGTAAGGGCAGACGGCACCATGTCCATTGTAGACTGGGCTCATGCTACCCAGGGAAATGCCAGCGGAGATGCCGCCATTACCTATTTGGAATTTGCTTTGAAGGATCAGAAAATGGCTGATTTGTATCTGGATCTGTTCTGCAAAAAAAGTGATACTGCAAAACAGTATGTACAGAAGTGGCTTCCCATTGCCGCTGCATCACAGCTCACCAAAGGAATTGAAGAAGAAAAGGAATTTTTAAGCCGTTGGATTGACGTAATAGACTTCCAGTAACAAATAATATATCTGATACCCCCATAATACTATACTGGTCCCCTTACCTGCTTTATGAAAACATGATGCAGGCAAGGGGACCGAATTTACAAGCCAAATTTTACAGGTTCCTGATCTCCATGGTGCTTTCCAATTATCTTTTCCATCCAGACCATATTATACCAGCGCCCGAATTTGTATCCGCACTTATAAAATTCTCCAGCCTTCGCAAAGCCCAAATGGGCATGAAAATCGGCACTGTTCTTATTCAGGTACTCATCTTCTTCCCCTCCCGGATAGCCGATACATGCATACAAGTTTAAAATACCCATTTTTTTCAATCTATCTTCAAGGGCTTCATACAGCCTTCTCCCCAGGCCGCACTTCAATGCAGTGTGGTCAAGATAGATCGTCAATTCACAGGCCCAGCCATAAGCAGCTCTTCCTACAAACGCACCGGCATAAGCATAACCCAGGAGAACACCGTCCTCTTCTACAGCAAGATAGGGATACTTGCTTTTTATATTCCTCATTCGATTTTGAAATTCAAATAATGAAGGAACATCATATTCAAATGAAATTGCAGTTTTTTCTACATAGTAGGAATAAATCTCCAGAAGTCGTTCTGCATCCTCCAGTTCTGCATCTCTTACAATTATACTCATGGTTTCCTCTCCCCTTAATCTTCCTTGAATTTCCTCTAAATTCCAGTTTTCTGATGCAGATACTCTTCACTTGTCATAACAAGTGTATGCAGCGGCGAAAAGCTCTCTGCAATCTTCCTGATTGCGTCCTCATTTCTGGAAGACTGTCCGGAAATACAGTCTGTCAGATAAATAACCTGGCACCCCATATCAATTGCTTCCATCATAGTTGACAAAACACAGCACTCTGCTACCACTCCGGTAAGCACGATTCTATCCACCTGGCTGGCAAGGTGCGCAATCTCCGGAATCTTCATGGAAGAATATACGCTTTTATGATACAGAGGATACCTGGGATGTCCTTCTGCATATGGCTGCAGTTCCTCTACAATCTCGTTAAGCCAGGCATTTTCATTGATTTCTCTGTTTTCAATATTATATTGCTTCCAGGTACCCACCGGGTCTTTGGACGGCAAAAACTGCGTGAATGCCATATGTTCTGCTGCATTCCTGTCTAAAAGGCTGCATATATTTTTTATACTTTCTTTCATTGACGGACAGGACCACTCCTGCCCAGGCAGATAAACATTCTGCATATCAATTACTAACAATAAATCTTTCTTCTGATCCATGTTTTTTCTCCATCTTTCTATTGTTCCTTATTTCAATAATTCAGGGATTATAGCTGGAGCATTTTGCCCCCAACATTATTCTATCCCATTATAGATGATTTCACAATCTATAATTGACAGTTTCAGAGATTGCATGCTACTCTGTTATTACAATTTCGATTCTAATTTCTATTTTCTTAGGAGGATTTTCTCATGGACACTAATAATAAGAAACCCCATATACAGCTTGATTCTTCCATTAGAGCAACTATGGCAGTCCTGCCAGGCGATCCCGCCAGGGTAGATGCAATTGCCGCCTTCCTAAGTGACATTCGGGAAGAAGCATTCAGCCGTGAATACAAAAGCATCACAGGTAACTATAACGGACGCCGGATTCTGGCAATCTCAACCGGAATGGGCGGACCATCTGCTGCAATCTGCGCAGAAGAACTTGCCGACCTTGGCGTCACCCACCTGATTCGAATTGGAAGCTGCGGCGCCCTTAACAGCTCTCTCCGCCTTGGGCAGCTTGTTATTTGCGACCGCGCTGTCTGCGATGACGGAACCAGTCAGACCTACACAGAATACCTGCGCTATGCTGCATCGGATCTTCCCGGAATTCGGTCCCTTTCCAATGGCATCCAGTATGCCTTTCCCGATCCGGCTCTTACCAATGCCTGCGCCCAAGCAGCCAAAGTTCTTGGCTTTTCCTATGCCGTTGGCCCTGCAAGGTCACATGATGCGCTCTATTTTAGCCGAAAACCGCTGCTGGATGAATTTTATTCTCAAAAAGGAATCTATGTCTCTGATATGGAAACCGCTGCTCTTTTTGCCGTTGGCGCTTTGCGGGGGATACATACTGCAAGTATTTTGAATACCGTAGTTGAATGGAAACAGGATCTGAAAGAAGGAATCTCCTCCTATAAAGACGGAACAAAGAATGCAGCTGCAGGGGAGAGAAATGAAATCATTGTTGCATTGGAAACACTGTCCAATTTATAGACACTGGTGTTGTTTCATAAGTTTGATTTAGGACTTATGCAAAACAATAGCCCCTGCCATCTCATTAAACAGCCGGGGCTATTGTTAAAATCATCCTTTAATTGCGCCTGACAGCATTCCCTTTTCAATCTGTTTATGGAAAACAACATAGATAATGACCATAGGTATTACAGACATTACCACAAAAGCAAACTGATTTCCAATTTCCTGGGAATGGGTAGATGAAAAATTCAGCATTGCACGAGATACAGTAAAGTATTTAGAGTCAGTCATCATAATCATTGAAAATACCAGTTCACAATATCCTGCAATAAAAACAAAGATCGCCTCAGTTGCAATAATCGGTTTGCAGATGGGGAACAGAATCCTCCATAGCAGTGACCAATTGCCGCAGCCATCTATAATCGCTGCCTCATCCAGATTTCTTGAAATTCCATCCATAAATCCAGTATATAAGAAGATTGCCTGTGACATATTAAACGCCGCATAAATCAAAATTAGAAATAATAAATTATTTTTCACATTTAATGCCGTTGCAAAATTATTAATGGGAATCAATGTACAATGTACCGGAACCATAACACCTATCATAAAAAAGATATAGACATATTTCAGAAATCTATAACCCTTTCTGGACAAGGAATATGCCGCCATCATACCTATTATTGTATTAGCCGCCGTAGTCAGGGATGCAACTATGAGGGAATTGGTTATTGTTCTCATTGCATTTGCTGTTTGATTTGCATTAATATAGTTTTCAAATAAAAACTTATCCGGCCAGCTCATCAGATTCAAATATATCTCTGACTTTGATTTGAAAGAGGCCAGAATCGTAACTGCCACAGGAAACAATGTCATAAATGTCCAAAAGACTGCCCCAGCATAAAGCAGCACTGTGCTCCCACACACTTTATGTTTATTCCTTTTTCCACTTGTGTCTGTCATAACGCCCCTCCTCCTACATTACAAGATCTTTATCTTCGCGCAGAATATGATTAGTTACAATGCTTAATGTAACTCCCAAAACAAGCAAAATCACGCCATAAGCGCTGCTTCGTCCAAAAAATTTATAAGAGAATCCCTGCGTATAAAGCATAATCGACGGAGTAGAGCTTACATCATTCGGACCTCCTCGCGTCATAGCCCAAATAATGTCAAATACCTTTAAACATCCTGTAATACATAAAATAGAAAAAACCTTAAATGAATTTTTCATCAAAGGCAAGGTAATATATCGGATTCTCTGCCATCCACTGGCGCCATCCAAAGCAGCAGCTTCATTTAAAGTCTCTGGGATAGCCACAAGTCCGGCTGCAAAAATCAGCATATTATAGCCTGCATACATCCAGTTATTAACCAATATTACAATCCATATGTTTAAAGTTTTAACTGCCAGTACATCCGGAATAGGCAAGTCAATTCCAAGCCAATTTTCAATCACATGAAATACGCCGAAATTAGGATTAAGAATAAACGTCCACATCAAAGCGACCGCCGTAGTCCCCAACATACATGGAAGAAAATAGCAGGTGCGGAAAAGGCTGATTCCTTTTATCTTTGATGTAACCAAAAGAGCAAGGCCAAATGCCAAGGGCATCAGAATTATAAAACCTCCGACCATAAAATAAACACTGTTCAGCATGGCATTCCAAAACATTTTATCCGTTAGAATTTTATAGTAATTTTCCATTCCGATCCACTGCTTTACGGCTCCGAACATGCCATTCCATTTTTTGAAAGACAGTACAAATGTATCTATCACCGGATATATTATAAACACAGCACAAATCAAAATTGCAGGAATAAGAAACAGAATGGTAACCGTAATATCTTTTTTGTCAATTTTATTCTTTACTCTATGCACTGAACTATTTTTCGGCATGAATTTACCTCCTCCTAATAAAAAGGAGAAGCAATTACTGCTTCCCCTTATCCTGTCCAAATTTCTTCCAACAATCGGAACATTATTCATATGCTGACATCTTATCAACGATATTATCTCCCACTTCCTGAGCACTTGCGCCAGTTGCCAAAGCCTGAAGAGAATTGCGGATAGTATCCGTTGCTGAAGAATTGGTATCGTAATTTGGAAGATTCAATCTGGAATCAGTATTTTCAGCCATAATTACATTAACATCATTCAGAAGGTAATTGCCTGTATCAATTGTAACTTTTTCTGCATATGTTGTAGGGCTATATTCGCACATCTGGTTAATAGCGTTTACGGTGGTAAGATACTTGATAAACTTGACCGTAGCAGCAATTTCCTCTTCACTCTGGTTCAGGGTCGTAATGTAATATGTATCGGAACCACCGCCCATTTCTACTGTTTTATAAGCCTCATCAATATAAGGAACTCTGGTTACTCCAATTTTTTCTGCATCAAATAATGTTCTATCCGAACCGTTCTGGAAAGTACCGCAGTTCCATGTTCCATCAATAAAGAAAGCAGCTTGTCCGGCTTCAAACATACTTCTTTCAGTAGCTACATCAGTACTAAGGATTGCATCTCCCCAATAGCCTGCATCGATCATATCTTTCATCTTCTGATAAATCGCTACCATCTTTTCACCATTGTAGGATTCTGCATCTGACGCAAGCTCCTCTGCAATCTCAGGCCCGTAAGCTTTTAGGGCTAAAACTCCTATAAGGTGCTCATAATGATAGTTATCCTTATCAGAATAGTTAAATGGCTGGATACCTGCCTCTTTTAATTTCCCGCATGCATCCACCAAGTCATCCCATGATTCAGGCTCTTGTGCACCTGCCGCTTCCAGTAAATCCTTGTTGTAATATAAGCAAAGCTGATATGCAGACCACGGAATTCCATAGGTTCCTTCTACCCCATCAAATTCCGTCGTCGCCCATGCAAATTCCTGTACTCCATCTTTCCAGTCCGGATATTTCTCTAAATATGAGGTAAGATCCAGCAAATAGCCGGCTTCAACATATTCTTTAACACGGCTTCCTCCATACTCTACAAAGGCATTAGGCACATCGCCGGAAGCAAAGTCTGTTGTCAGCTTTTCAAGATAATCCGATTCTGTTGATATGCTCTCATCTGTCACATGGATTCTTCCTTCATTCTCCTGATTAAATTGGTCAACCATTTCATAATACCATTTTGCCTGCCCATCTATCTCAGAGTCCCTGGTAAATCGGAATGCAACACGAAGCTCCACGTTTTCAAATTCCATATTATCTACATCATAATTTGCTTCTTCGGCATAAACACCCGTAACTCCCACCGTTGACAGAGCTGTAAAACCAGCCAGACATATAGCCGCCGCTTTTTTTAATCGTTTCATAAACCTTCCTCCTTCATTTCTTTTTTTCCTGCTTTATATATTTATATTTTATACTCTTCCAAAAATAAAAACATGGCAGATAGTATGCAAAAGTTCTCAAAAGGTAAGATTTTAAAATTGATATCATGAACGATTTCCTAACGGAAGCAGGCTGATAAGCACATATTTGGATCTATCGTTAAAACTTTATTTATGGCTGAATCATTTTTCTCACCTGTCTGGGTGGAAATCCATAATACTTTTTAAATGCCCGAATAAAATTACGGACTTCCGGGTACCCCACATTATCAGACGTTTCTGAAACACTCTTTCCCACCATTAGTTCATGAAGAGCAAGCTTCATCCGATGACGAATCAAATACTGATGAGGCGTAATACCCATGTGGGCACAAAAAAGACTAATGTAATACTGTGAATGATAACCACAAAGACTGCTTAATGTCTCCACCGTAATTTTCTCTTGTACATGTTCAGTAATGTACGAAATCGTTTCTGCTATTTTATCCGGAACAGACTGCAGCAATTTCTCTTTATTCAGATATTCTGCAAAAGTATTAGAAAGAGCTTCCAAAATAATATCTACACCAACAAAAGGGTGCTCCTTTATCCATACCTCCATCGTCTTTAAAAGGTACATTAAGAAAGTATCTTCCTTAACTTCAATTTCAACCAGATGGTGCAAAAGCTTTGGAGAAACATCTATATGAAGGAAAAGACAACTCAAAGGATCTTCAGGATCCTGCACCATTTCATATGGCAATGTAGAGGGAAAAATATATAGGCAGTCAGTACGTAATTGTCTGACTGTATGCTCGTCTCTATAAACTACATTCCCTCCATGTACGTAATAAACTCTGCAATATGAGGCCGGACTAATCTCTTTTACATGCCAGTCTTTATCTACTGTAAGCAATCCATATAAAAAAAGCATCTGTAATTTCTCCATTTTTTTCTTAATTATAACTAATTGCAGTTTGTGCTACAACTGCAAAATCTTTCCTTTTGAGAACTTTTGCATACAATCTGCCATGTTTTTATACAAGGAAAGGTATAAAATGGAAACGTAAATAACTGTTTAGAGGAGGCAGATAAATGAACTTAAGAAAAGAAGAAGTCAATGCACTGCGTACACTGGCAAATGAATATATGGAAATTGCATCTCTTCCGATGCAAAAAGAAAAGATGGAATTGTGGAAAGCATTTAATCGGCATGACAACACACGTCCTATGGTATTGATCGATCAGCTTCCCTGGAATGAACTGAACCAAACCGGGGAGCTAACTTGTGTATCACAAGAGCCATTCTTACAAAAAATAGAGTTTTTCTTACGCAGTACCATTTATAAATGGAACCACTTTCCTGCCGATATGGTTGTGGAACCATTTTTAACAATTCCTTTTTCTACTTATAACACCGGATGGGGCGTTGACGTTGAACAGGAAATTAAGGTAACAGACAAAAACAATTCTGTAGTTTCCCACTCATATAACAATCAACTGGCAGAGGAGACGGATCTGGATAAAATTAAAGATATGGAAATCACACTGGACAAACAGCAGTCAAAGGAGTGGCTTGAAGCTGCCAAGTATCTCTTTGGTGGTATTATGCCTGTACGCCAGGCTGGAGGCCCCTTTGTCCATTTGGGTATATGGGATGTTTTATCCGAACGCATGGGCGTGGAAAATATTTACTTTGATTTAATCGACCGTCCTGAATTTATTCATGAAATCATGAAAAGAATGACTCGCTCCGCACTGGCAGGTATCAGGCAAATGAACGAACTAGGGCTGGTAGATACTTCCGAGAATATATGCCACTGTTCTGTCGTGTACAATGATGAACAGCTTCCTGGTTTTGGCGCAGGGGCGGGCAATGATACACATCATGCATGGGGGTTTGGAATGGCACAGCTTTTCACTTCAGTTTCGCCTGATGTAACAGAAGAATTTGAAATCCCTTACATCTCCCAGCTTGCTAAAGAATACAGCATGATTTACTATGGCTGCTGTGATCGACTGGATGACAGAATGGATATCGTACAAAAGATTCCCAATGTAAAAAAGTTATCCTGCAGTCCATGGAGTAACAGAGAAGTTTTTGCAGAAAAGCTTCATAAAGATATCATAATGTCAAACAAACCATCTCCTTCATTCCTTGCAGAAGAAACTATGGATGATGAAGCAATAACTGCTGATCTTACAAGAACCTGTCACGCAGCACGCAGAAACGGCGCCGCATTGGAGATAATCCTAAAGGATATTTCCACAGTACGTTATGAACCCGGCCGTCTGACGAAATGGGCCGACTGCGCTATGAGACTTGTACGAAACTATTAGAAATATGTGGGATTATAAATCATTTTTCCAACACATGCAACACGAAAAGGATATAATAAGCAAGGTACCCGGCAGGAATCACCTGCCGGGTATCTCTTTTATGCACCCTGTACCTAATAACAAAGGATTCTACAGGCGGTTTAGATGCTGCAGGTTTGGTCTGTGCTGATTCTGAGGCATCTTTTCCCATAATTCCCTCTGCCATCGTCTCATCCTGCTCATTTCATCTTATCAAAAGCTGGAATAACCATTTTTTTGCCACCTTCCATTGCTGAAAGATGGGCACAGATCCCGGCAGCAGTCCAGTATGCTCCTTTTATATCATCGATTATAGGTTTTCTTTCTTCAATGATTGACATAATAAATTCATGTATCATATGCGGATGAGATCCACCATGTCCACCGCCCTGCTTAAATGAAAGATGTTGGTTTTTGTCGTTGTAAACTGTTTCCGTTGTGAAGAATGCAATTTCTTCTGGCAAACGATATCCATAATCTGGCACAACAATCCTTTTTTCCATGATTTCACTTCCTCTGGAAAATCTGTTGGGATCACCATCAATGTCAATCAATTCTTGCTGTATGCCGCCTGTTCTTTCATATAATACAGGATTTTCATCAGATAATTGCTGCCATTCGAAGCTTTTTTGGTTTCCATATACTCGGAAGCATTCTTGATAACTTCTAGATACTTCATATAGAAAACGTTCCATCTCTATAATTACATCTGAATCAGTTAATTCTATAAAAGCAGATTCAAACGAAAACGGACAATGATATTTTTCTTTTAAAGAGTCTCTGACCCGGCCGGATCCAATTCCATATACAGAAGCAGGGGTTTTATCTAAAAGCAAAAGGCATGGGCCGACTGCATGTGTAGGATGCATAAGAGGAGGAAATCCCTCCCAGTATTCAGGCCAGCCTTCCATGTCCTGATAATGCGCACAGGTCATATATTGGATTTTTCCCAGTTCACCTTTTTTATACATCTCCTGTATATAAAAGAATTCCCTTCCGAAGACGGTTGTCTCCAAAAACATATAATTCTTTCCGCTTTTTTTTCGGGCACTTATTACTTCATATAATTCATCAATGCTCATCCCCATTGGAATGGTACACCCGCAGTGTCTTCCTGCATTTAAAGCTTTTACCGATAATTCAGCATGTGAAGATGGAGGGGTACAAATATGTATTGCATCAATGGAGGTATCATTTAACATTTCGTCCAGATCCATATAACAGTCACTTTCCGGAATGCAGAATTTTTCTGCACATACAGATAGGAGGGTGCTGTTAAGATCAGCAATAGCAACACTGTCAACATGGGGATGTTTCTGATAAATCGGAACAAATTCCATACCAAAACTAATCCCGACAATACCAATTTTTATTTTTTTGTTCTGCATGATTTATTCCTTTCCATTAAATATGACCTTGATATTATCTGTTGACCCGTAAATTACATCAATCTTGTTCTGATATTCTCCGTTTTCGCTGATATGTTGTTCAAATGTTCCCCATGCTTTTCCATTACACCAGAAGCTCACAAATGATTCTTCATTCATTTTTGGTGCGAACGAAAGTGTATGGTTAATATTGTCAGCTTTAAATCCTAACAACGCATTCCAGAGTGCATAGCTGGACATAGAACGGACATAATTGTATCCAGATTCATTATCACTCCAGGGATTTCTTTTAAATCCATCGTGTCTTTCGCGTACTGCCTTCACAATGCTTAATCCGTCTTCAAGGCAGCCAGAACGGATAAGGAGGGCCGCAACCTCATATTCAATGCCTGTCCATACTTCTCCGAAATAGACAAAAGGCATTCTCGGGCGGCCACCTTTTGGCCAAGTACAAGGTGTTAAACCTTTTTCATCATTCAATATATAAGCTCTCTGTACATGAGGATAGTCTTTTGCCCTATGAAGAAAGTTATATTTGACAATGGACTGAAGGGACTTTTTCACACTTTCCTCAGGTAAAATATAATCCATTCCAGCTTCAAATGCCAGAAACTGTCCGAGAAGCTGGTCGGAGAGACAGCCGTCACCATATTGATATCTTACCGCATTAACGTCTTCTGTTTTTTGAACGTAGTATTCGCCGTTAAATGAAAGCTTATAAAGCTTTTCAGCACCAGAACGAGCCATGTTTTGGTATTTTTCTGCGAGGGATGTTTCGCCGGCAGCACTGCACATTGAGGAAGCGGCGAGTAAGGCAGCAATGTAAATACTGGTAACCATACTGCTGATGCCACTTATTTCAGTATCATAAGTAACGTGCTGTGGCTGTTCGAGTACTCCATCTTCATCTTTATCCCAAGTACGGATGGAATAATCCATTACCCTGAGCATGTGTGGGTAGCATTTTTGAAGGAAATTATTATCACCGGATATCCGCCATTCACGATATAAGCGAACGATGGTTCCAAGTTGTCCGTCAGCAGAAGCAACCATATCCCATGAAGGAAGATCGTATGTTCGATATGTCCTGAATGGCATGAAGCCATCATTTTGGGCTTCTAATGTAAATTCAATGAGTCTCATTTCTCTTTCAAGTTCAGGAAACAGGAAGGCTGCTGTTTGGGCATAATTCCAAACATGGGTACAAGTTCCGGCACCAGCGCCAACATCTTCCCGGACACCTTCCCAAGTCATGAAAAATCCATCGCTGATACGGAAGCATGTAGGACTTCTTAGAACCGTAATGGCATTTGCAACCGCTTCAAGAATATATCCCGGAAGAGTTGATTTATAAAAAGCGTCTGAGAATTTTCGTGAAAGGTCAGTTAGTTCTTTCTTATTTTTTGCCAAATATTCAACAACATGCCATGCATCAGAGTACTGTTTTGCATAATAGTTTTTAACCACGGAATAATTATGGTTTTTCACTCTTTCAACTTCAAGGTCAGATTCAATCCAGCCGCGTACCCTATTAGGGAAGTGCCATGCCATTATAAATTCAAAATCTTTTTCTTCGCCAGGCTGCAGAGTTTCTTCACAGCATAGGGAGCCGATAGCATCTGTAAAATGGAGAAAGCTGTATTTGTATTTTTCAGCCCAAGCGCATCCACCGTCAGCTTTTGTGGAATTTATATTCAATTTTCCGTCTTCCACGAAATCATCCCAAAAGTCCTGTGCGCCGTCTGTCCATTCTCCCTGTAACCATAAAGGTTTGTAAGTGACGTTTGTATTCGTGGTAATAAGAGACATAGTTCCGTTGGCAATGTGGTGTGAAGGCACATTTTCCGCATATAAAAACAGTCCGCTTCCATATTCTGAAATTCTGTATTCATTTACAGAATCTCCAAGAATCTTTAAATGTCTCCAAAGATCGTATCCGTCAAAGCCAATGGCATTTGCAACAGAACCTGCAACAGAAACACGTTGTATTTGAGATGAGGTGTTGCGTATATGATACTTAATAAAAGCCCCAGGTATACCGGATCTATCGGCATCTAATGGTACAAATGGCGTAAAGGATTCCATTGTAACTTCAACCGGCATCTCATCATCAATTAGTTTTACTGTCACAAAAGGATACTCTGCGTTCATTTCTGATTTCTCAAATCTAGGAAGTCCACCCATCTGACTCCTTAAAACGCCTTCTGGCTCTGCAAAAGGAGGATTTAGCTCAGCCTCAAGTACTTTTGCATATGTGCTGTTTTCTGATTCAGTTCTGATTGCAAAGAAGGTGTAGGGCAGGATGTTATCAAAACCTGGCTGATTAAACAGCTGCCAGTTTGCAAGCTGGCCGCGTGCTCCTATGCAGAAATTTCCTGTTCCTATTCCGCCAATATAGAATCTGGCTTCTTCAGCCTTATTATTATATGTTTTTTGTTTATTTGAACAAAACAGTTCTTTTTTTGTATATAAATTCATTAATTAGTCCTCCAGTTCTTATCCCTTTACGGCACCTGCTGTCATTCCTTCTATGATGTTCTTTTGCAGCAGAATATAGAAGATCAGCTGCGGAACAATGATTAGAACAGCAGCGGATATCATTCCGCTGTAATCTGTTCCGTATGATCCTTTAAATAATGAAGCACCGATGGAAATGGTCATTTTCTTTGAATCATTAATAAGTGTTGCAGATAAAGGGTATTCATTCCATACATAAATTACATTAAATACAATAAGTGTTGCAAAAGCTGGCTTCATAATTGGAATCACGATTCTAGTACAGAGATTGCGCAAATTACATCCATCCATAATGGCTGCTTCTTCAATTTCTGCAGGAAAATCTCTAAGGAATCCCACAAAGATCAGCGTATTGAAAGAAATAGCCATTCCAGTTAGCGGCATGATCAGTGACAGATAGGTGTTCTGCAGATTTAAGGCAACGATGATTCTATATAAAGGAAATAGAAGCAAATACGATGGTATGATTAAGCCAATCAGCAAAAACACATATAGGTTCTTCTGAAGCTTTTCGCTTTTAAATTGCATTCTGGCAAGGCAGTATGATGAAAGAAATGTAATTGTTAATCCTATAACCTGTGTAGTAGCCACAAGCAATATTGTGTTTTTATACATAACAGGAAGCTTCAGTACGCCTAATGCCCTTTTATAATTATCAAAATTCCAAATTTCGGGAAGTGAAAATGGGGCGTTCATTATCTGGGTATCAGTTTTGAATGAGAGTAGCAGCATCCAAAGAAACGGATATATGGAAATGAAACTGATCACAATCACAAAAAATCTGGAAATAAAAGTTTTATTTTTCATCGGCTATCTCCTTGCGTCATTTGAGAACTAGCATTTTTCAGGTAAAGAACAGAACAGAGCGCAGAAAAAAGGAAAGCAATTGTTGCTACAGCCATCCCATAGCCATATCTGTTAGAAGTAAAGGTCGTAAAATACATGTAGGTTACAAGTACCTCAGAGGTATGGCTTGGACCACCATTGGTCAGCTGTTGTACTGTTTCAAATATCTTGAACGCACCAGTAATAATTAAAACGATCTCAATCGTAATAGTCTCTTTTAGCATAGGTATTGTTACAAAAAAGATATCCTGTAGTTTAGATGCTCCGTCAATCTGGCTAGCCTCATGGATATCAGATGATATCTGCCTCAGACCGGCAATAAAGATTGTTGTATAAAAACCAAGCACCTGCCAGATATATACGATTGATACAGAATATGCGGTCATCTTTATTCCGCCAATCCATTCAAGGGCCAGTGCATCTAAATGAAGCGCCCGTAGGATAGCGTTTAATATGCCAATATGAGGGTCGAGTATAAAGATCCAGATAACACCAACAATAACGGGCGTTATAACATATGGTGCAAATATCATGCCCTTCATCAGTTCGCTCCCCTTAAACTTATGTTCAAGCAGAACTGCCAGCGTAAAGGAGAGGGGAAGAAGAATCAGCAGGGTCATTACCAAAACTATGCAGGTGTTCTTAAGTGCCATAAAGAAAACAGGATCCTTAAAAAGATTTTGATAATTCTTAAAACCTATGAATACTGTTTCTCCAATACCGGTAAACTTTGTAAGGCTGTAATATATTGTCACGAATACTGGCATTATAATAAAAACAAGGTAAACAACCATTGTTGGCAGCAGCATGATTATTTTATTTGATGTTTTGCTAAGCCATCGCATCAAGATTCCTCCTTTATAGGGAAAGTACAGGCAGGGGAGTATGCGAATCCCCTGCCTTTTGGGGAAATATACAATAAAATTACATGCAGATTAATCTAGCAAACCAAGCACAACCATCTGGTTATCAAGATAATCGCAAGCTTCTTCTGCAGTATATACACCATTTAGTACACCTGTGATAGCATCATGATATGCTGGCTCAATGTCGCCTGGAAGATACATGTTTGGTGCAAATACAGGGCTTTCCCACTCATCGTTAATTTTTTCAAGAACGCGGGCAAAGACGGGATGCTCTTCTTCGTCTATATCTACTTCATATTTGGTAATAGCAATACACTGATTGTCTTCAACAATGATCTTGGTTCCTTCTTGTCCATAATAGAATTTCAGGAAATCGATAATTACGGCATATTTCTCTGGATCTTCTTCTTTAACCTTCGCAGAAACACAGTAAGGGAAGGAGGCTGCTTTCATAGAAATCTCTTGGTTTCCCACACCGTCAGAAAATGTTGGCCCCCAGTTGAAGTATATAGAATCTTTGAATTCACAACTATCAAAAGTACCTGTATCCCATACACCAGAATCAAGCATTGCAGCATTTCCAGCTACAAAGAGCTCTTTTGACTCTGCGTACCCGAGAGAAGTTACGTTGTCAGGCCACATACCAGCCTCTGTCATTTCTTCGAGTTTTTCAAAAAACTTGATAAAGTCTTCATTATTCCATTTTTCTTGGCCTGCAAGAATATTATCAATGTGGTCATAGAAGCCAAATCTGCAGAACATATTTGTTAAGCACCACACTGCAAAGCTGTCTTTCGTTCCGCGAGCCATTGGAGTGATTCCATTTTTCCGTAATACTTTACAGCAATTCAGTAATTCATCATAAGTTTCTGGGATCTCAAG
Organism: uncultured Blautia sp.; assembly: GCA_946557785.1. GTDB lineage: Bacteria > Bacillota > Clostridia > Lachnospirales > Lachnospiraceae > Blautia_A. Next base: position 3,585 of record CAMNTH010000013.1, on the reverse strand, counting down.
ACCGCACTGATCAAAAAGAACTTTGTTGTACCAAATACCATTTGCCTGGATTTCTGCAGGGATGCCATAGATTTTGCCATCGATATTTAAGATATCGGTCATTCCATTAAGAAAACCATTTACAAAATCTTCATCTGCGGTAAGATCATCTGTAAGATCAGCAATAAGACCCTCTTTAATCATATCTCTTGCCGCCGGTGTTCTACTGTAGAATAAGTCAGGCAATGAATCTGATTGTGCAGCAAGTTTTAATCTCGTTGAATGTTCTTCAATTTCTGCACCATTAATCTCAATCGTTACGTTTGGATGCAGCTCCATATATGTCTGCACTACATCCCAAACTTGAGGAGCCTGATATTCAACATCTGCAATATGTTCCCAAAATGTGATAGTTATCTGTTCCGAACTATCTTCTGCCATAACAGGTGTGCCAGTCATTACAAAAGCCATTGCAGCTGATATACATCCCAAAATCTTTAATGCTTTTTTCATCATAATATTGTCTCCTTTTCGTATAAGTAATTTGATGAAAGTTTCCTGCTTGGAAGACTCTCATGATTGTAAAACGTTAAAATATAATATAAATGTAAAGTAGTCTCTGCGCAGTCAGACGGCAAGTACATTAATATTTTAATTGTTCTCTGGCAATGGTTGCAGATCCTCTTGAAACAAGGATAGGGTCTATTTCTAGAATAGTTGAGGTATTATCTGCTGCATATTTGTTTTGCAGTCGGTTCAGTACAATTTCACTTGCCATAGATGAAATTTGGTCGAAGGGATGGGAAATTGCTGTATAATCATAGGCACAAACCCATGGAAGATCATCATATATGATTAGGCTGATATCTTCCGGAACTCTTAGATTCATTTCATTTAATGTCTGAATCACATTTATTGACATTGCTTCATTCACCGAAAGAATGGCCGTAGGTTTTAGTTGAATGAGTTTTTCTTTTATGAGATTTCGAATATTGCCTGAGAAATCCATCCTGCAAATATAGTCGCGGTTTACAGAAAGCCCGTTTTCTTCAAAAGCCCGTATATAGCCAGGTTCACGTTCGGGGCATAGATCCCACTTTTTATAGAACATTGCTATTGAGAAGTGACCATACTCAATTAATTTATTTACAGCCATATACGTCCCTAATTCATCGTTAAAACGTAATACATCTATATTTTTATAAACCTGTGAAAATAGCTGCAGCATTACGGTTCCACTTTTACGAAGCTCCTCAATGATATCCAGACGATAGGATTCCATTGGTTCAAAAATAATGGCGTTAACGCATATACTGCCAAGCAACTCAAGATTTTTCTGCATCTTAATAGGATCGCCGTTGCAATAGAGAACAATAATGTGATAGTTATAACGCTCAAATTCTTTTGTTATTCCAAAAATCAAACGGTTAAAAAATGAATTTAAAACACTACCCACAACAATACCAATGATAGATTTTGATATGTCAGGTCTCCTATTCTTTTTTAGTTTTTCCGGAGTATAGTTTAATTCCTTAGCAGCTTGTAAAACCTTAGTTTTTGCTTTTTCGCTTGTTGGATATGTATTGCTGAAAACCTTGTATACTGTTGGGACAGAAACTCCCGACAGTTGAGATATTTGTTGTATTTTATTCATAATCATTGACCCTTTTTGTATCGATAACAAGTAAATAGTATATTTGAATTTCTTGTGGTTTATACTATCATTTGCTCAAAATTTTGTCAATAATATACTTGTTTTTGTCACAAAATTTGTATAATATATACAAAATAATGAATTTTCGTTTTCTAAAATGACAATAGTTATCGATAAATTTATATTAGTATTTCTGACTATTATCTATAAATTTAGTAGTGTATATCTTGAAAAAAACGATTTATCCATCTGTTCTATGCAGAGTAATGAGTTGCTGTGTAAGAATTGTCGATATACTTGTAATAATATCACACATCACGAGTGACAATGAAAAATTAGAAAATTGTACAACTTTTCGAAGAAAACAAGGAGTAGGCAATATACCTCTCTGGCTTTTGACTTGTGTCTCATTATTAGTTTCACAATCATTTTGATGTACTTTTCATCCTGTTTCATATGTAATCCCTCCATTCTCTTTCTTGAACGTTTGTTCTGAAATAATATTACAACATTTATATCATATTTTATAATACAAATATTCTTATTTCATCCCGTTTTATCGATATATAGTTAATACGGATTGAAATTATAAATCTCACGAAAGCGGAAGGAATCGTCCAGAATTCTGGACACTTATTTGTATGAAGATTCATAGAGGTCGGAAATGCGTATTTTCAGTGCCTTTGCCAGCTTTTCCATGTTATCCATGGTCGGTGAATAAGTACCATTTGCAATATTGCTTATTGTAGACTTGGAAATTCCAGTAATGATAGATAATCGGCGTACTGATATATTGTTTTTATACATTGTTTTTATACATTATTTCGCCAAGTAGAATTTTCATGTGATTATTGTAACGCTGTTGGAGATATAATATCAATGGAAATTACTACCGCATTTTATGGTAATGGTTATTACGTTTTCATACTGTATAATATCAGTATAAAATACAAAGGAGGGTTTTTATGGAAAGGAAAAAACTCAGCAAATTACTATTAATCTCATTCATTATTGGTGTACTGTATCTAGTTTACAGTGCATCCTACTGGTCTGGAACTGGTGCTGGCTTAGATTCCGCTGAACAAGTAGGTGCTGGAATTGCCACCGTCCTGGTTATGCCGCATCTTATCTGTACAGTCATAGCAGTTATTTTTAATGGGCTGGGACTGTTCATGAGAAAACGTGGCTTTGCTCTGGCCGGAGCTATACTGTATACTGTGGCTATGGTATTATTCCCAATATATTTTATGTTTGTAATCATTGAAATGATTCTTTCTTATATCGGATATGCCAAAATGAAAAAAGAATGAATGGAGGATTATATCTATGAAAAAGAAAATCATTGCCTTATTAATTACTGCATCAACGGTTATTGCTCCTGTCTATGTATACGCTGATGAAAAAGACGACCGTATTGCAGAGTTTGAAGCTCAGGTAGCTGATCTGCAAGTGCAACTCGAAGAAGCCCTTGCCAAGATTCCTTCATCTACCGACCAGGAAGAGTATAAAATTGAAGAAACGTGGGGTGTTGAAAACGCATTTAAAGTTACAATTGATTCTGTAGAAGAAACGCAAGACAGAAATCCATATGATGAAACTAATCCCGCTGCTGTTTACGTCATTACTTACACATATGAAAACATAGGATTAGAAGAAGAGTTGTATTTAACACAAAAAAATAAAACCCTTGAAATTCAAGGGTTTTTCAGTGCCGCAGACCGGAATCGAACCGGTACGGGTATCACTACCCACGGGATTTTAAGTCCCGGGCGTCTGCCAGTTCCGCCACTGCGGCATATATTTTTATTAAATTAAATGGGGCCTATAGGGCTCGAACCTATGACCCTCTGCTTGTAAGGCAGATGCTCTCCCAGCTGAGCTAAGACCCCATATAGAAAAACGACCCAGAAGAGACTCGAACTCTCGACCTCCGCCGTGACAGGGCGGCGCTC
>CAMNTH010000012.1 GCA_946557785.1 uncultured Blautia sp. | reverse complement strand
ACCGAATCCAATGTTTTAGTTATATGGATCACTCCGGCTTTAAAATCAATATCTGTTATCCGCACCAGATAATGATAATCCGAACCCGGTTCCAATCGGGGACGGCTTCGGATTTTTAGTATACTTGAGTGCTAAAGCAAAAGCGGTGGTATCGTGAGTGATGCCGCCGCTTTTGTCATACGTTCTTTTACTTTTCTGTTTTCTTTGCCCTCTGGGCTTTCCATTCTTCAAAGTCTTCAAACAGAAAAAAATTTCAGATAGCTATTGACAGACTAAAGAATCGGAGATATGCCATCAAAAGTTAGCAAATACTAACTTGATTTTAAACCGACTGGTTAGCAAAAGCTAATCGAAGGCGCCATGTTATGATAAGACAAAATGGAAATGGGGTGAGGCTTGTATGACATTGAAAAATGCTGTTGAGGGGAGAGAATATATTATTCAACAGATTAAAACCGAAGATGAGGAACTGAACGCCTTTTTGTTTTCACTTGGGTGTTATAGTGGTGAAGTGATTACCGTTGCTTCTCATTTGAAAGGTGGATGTGTCGTATCCATTAAGGATAGTATAAGGAGGAAAGTATTATAAGAATTGCTTTGACCGGCAACCCGAACTCCGGCAAGACGACCATGTATAACGCACTTACCGGGAGAAACGAAAAAGTTGGTAACTGGGCGGGAGTTACTATAGACAAGAGAGAACATCCGATTAAAAAGACCTATGCAAACGGTCAGCAGCTGACCGCTGTCGATTTGCCGGGGGCTTATTCCATGTCTCCTTTCACCAGTGAGGAAAGCATTACTAGCTCCTATGTACGAAAGGCCCCCCCGGATGTTATTATCAACATTGTGGATGCCACCAATTTGAGCCCAGCCTGTTTTTCACTACACAGCTTTTGGAGTTGGGCGTTCCTGTGGTGGTCGCTCTGAACAAAAGCGATTTGAACGAGAAAAAAGGAACAAAAATCGATACACAAGCACTATCTGAGAAGCTAGGCTGTCCTGTTATCAATACCATATCCACTTCCGCTGATGGATTAAAGGCGGTCATTGAAGCGGCTGTCAGTCAAGCAGGAACAAAGCAGGCTGCGCCGTACATACAGGAGAATATCGACCTTACCAGCAAACAGGCAGTAGAAGCAGCCGACCGCGAGAGGTTTTAATTTGTCAATCAAATTGTTAAAGAAGTGGAAAGCCGTAAGGTATTCACAAAAAAAAACGGGGACAAACCTGTATCGGATGTCCATATTGCAAAGAAGGTAGTAATAAATGCAGCTGGGGCTGCCATAGTACAACCAATTCTTAGCAAAGCCAGTATTGATAGACAATCAGGCGGGAAGGCAGATATTTCTTCAAATTCCGGATCCAAGGAGCTTTTTTTTCTTTTGGTTAAGAGAATGAATAAATGCTTTTTTACAAAAACAAATTTAAATATCCGTGGACATGTTGTACAATAGAGCTATAAGATACATTGAGCTTAAGGAAGGATTTGGGAGAGAATATGCTGAAGATATTTTTGGTAGAGGACGAAGCGATTATTCGGGAGGGCCTGAAGGATAGTATTCCGTGGCAGCAGTACGGTTATACGCTGGCCGGAGTAGCCAGCGATGGGGAACAGGCCCTCCCTATGCTGTATGAGCTGCGCCCGGATGTTCTGATCACGGATATTAAAATGCCCTTTATGGATGGACTGGCACTTAGCAGGCTGGTTGCAAAGGAAATGCCCAGGACAAAGATTATTATTATCAGTGGCTATGATGATTTTGAATATGCTAGGCAGGCTCTCAGCATTGGAGTAGAGCAGTATCTTTTAAAGCCTATTTCCAGAAATATGCTGCTCAAGACGTTGACGGAGGTGCAGCAGAAGATTCAGGATGAACGGGAACAGGAGAATTATCTGGAAAAATTCCGAAGCGAAATGCAGGAGTACGAGCAGTTTTCCAGGAGAAGGTTTTTTGAGCAGGTAGTAACAGGGCAGCTTCAGGTTCAGCAGATTTATGAAAAAGCAGACCAGCTAAATATGAATATCCATGGATCCTGCTATAATCTTGTTTTGTACAGCATGAAGACTAAAGACGGACAGGTGCCTGGAAATGCGGATATTTTGAACCGGCTTCGGGATGAGCTGACCCGGTTTTTCATGGGAAACCAGGAATATATTTTTGTCCGTCAGAATCTAATGACTTATGCTGTTTTGATCAAGGGTGATGAGCAGGAGGTGGAAAACGGAACCAGACGATGCGTTGAAATGATACAGAGTATCGGTTCATCGGAGCAGCGGGCAATAGAATGGCATCTGGCTGTGGGAAGCCCGGTGAAGCGTTTGAGCTCTCTGCCGGAATGCTATATGGAAGTAAGCCGTGTCCTTTCCTACAGGCACCTTCTTCCCAACCAGCATATCTTTACAAAAAGCAGCATTGAAAGCCTGAAGCCAGGGGATGATGAGAGCAAGCTGAAGAACTTGGATATGGCAAAGCTGGACCCAGGAGTTTTGCGGGGCTTTTTGCAGAACGGCCAGCCGGAGGAGCTGGAGGACTTTGCAGGAGAATATGTAAAGAGTCTTTGGGATGCGGCAAAATCGCAGCTTTTTTGTCAGTACCTTCTTTTGAATGTGCGTTTTACCGTGCTTGCTTATGTGGAATCATTAGGCTATACCCAGGAGGAATTTCTGGATTCCATGGAATGTGTTAAGCTGATAGGCCGGAACGTAACTGCCGGGGAAGTGCAGCAGTACATTTGTGATATGCTGGGAAAAGCACTGGAAATGCGTGAAAAAGAATCAAAAAGCCAGTACCGTGACCTTGTTGCCCAGGCAGTTGCCTATATGGATGAGCATTATATGGATGAAAATATTTCCCTTACGGAGGTAGCAGGTTATACGAATGTAAGCGCTAATTATTTCAGCGCAGTCTTCAGCCAGGAAATGCAGCAGACCTTTGTGGAATATATCACTGGGAAGCGTATGGAAAAGGCAAAAGAACTTCTTAGGGAAACAGATAAGCGCTCCTCGGAGATTGCAGCAGAGGTGGGATACAAAGATTCCCATTATTTCAGCTTTGTTTTTAAGAAAACCCAAGGATGCTCGCCAAGAGCCTACAGAACAGAGAGGAATGAAAAAGGATGAGTGTATGGGATTTTTCGGAAAAGCACTTGCATACGCCTGTATCACTGGAGAATCAGATTAGGAAACTGACCTTTTTGTTTGTGGTTCCTATTTTGTTCCTTTTGGTCTTGACTTTTTCCGTGTTGTTTTCCTACAGCATCAAGTATTCCGATATTCTTCATAACGTAACCACTGCTTCTGAGTTTAACCAGGACTTTAAAGAAGATATTGATCTGAAAATGTATTATTATGTGGTAGACAGCCGGTATTCAGAGGGACTGCCCATCGAAGAGGTAAAAAATGCCCAGGAGCTTGCCGATAGCCTGCTCCATACCACGACAAAGCGGGAAAGCTGGAAAGCCATCAGCGATGTGCAGAAGCTCTGCAGAAACTTGGAAAGCAAGATTTATCAGATTGAGAATACAGAAAGCTATGATGACCGCCAGGCGCAGTTGGAAAGCAATATATATGTATTAACTGATCTTATCCAGGAATATATGTATACCTATTTATACCATGAGGCATCCAGGCTGGATGAGCTTCAGGGGAAAATGCTGCACAGGCTTCTGGCTGAGGTGGCTCTGATCCTGGTGTTTGGGGTTGCGGCATTCCTTTTTCTTGTACGCTGGCTTATGAAATTCGGGCAGTCCATTACTTTCCCGGTAAGTAAGCTGTGCCGCAGGGTGCAGGCTATCGGAGACGGGGATTTGACTGTCCAGACGCCCATCGAGGCCAGGGAGTATGAGATCCAGATGCTGAGCGATGGATTTGAAAAAATGGTGGAACGGCTCAATCAGCTGATTGAGCAGAATAAGCAGGAGCAGATAAGTCTTAGAAGCGCAGAGCTGGCTCTTTTGCAGGCGCAGATCAACCCTCACTTCTTATATAACACGCTGGATACGATTGTCTGGCTGGTAGAGTCCGGCAAATATGAGCAGTCCGTGGAAATGGTAACCAGCCTTTCAGGATATTTCCGTTCTTCTTTGAGCAAAGGAAGAGATATCATCACTCTAAGAGAAGAAGAACGGCATGTACAAAGCTATTTGGAGATTCAGCAGGTGCGGTATCGGGACATTTTGGAATATGAGATTGCTATAGAGGAAGAATTAGCGGATTATGAAATACCTAAGCTTACCCTGCAGCCTTTGGTGGAAAATGCTCTTTATCATGGAATCAAGCTGAAACGGGGACTTGGGAAAATTTCCGTACGGGGATATCGGGAAGAAAATCACATCTGCCTTGTGGTATTAGACAATGGTGCAGGTATGGACGAGGAACGTCTGACTGAGGTAAGAAGTGCTATCCGAAAAGAAAAAAGGGTAGGATTTGGACTTTCCACAGTGCACGAACGCCTGCAGCTGCTTTTTGGCCCAGAATACGGGCTTACTGTAGAAAGCGTACCTGGAGAGGGGACAACCGTATATGTGAGGATCCCCCTGCAGAAGGAAAGAGGAAACCAGGATGAAAGGATTAGGAACTAGAAGGAAGCTGTTGGCTTTATATCTGGGGTTGGCATTGCCCTTTGGCGGGTGTATAGCATCCCATGAGGATGAGCAGGAAAACAAAGATATGATCGTGGTGGGATTTTCAGAGGTTGGTGCAGAGTCGGACTGGCGGGTAGCGAATACGGAATCCATGCGTAATACCTTTACAGAGGAAGCCGGGTATGAGCTGATGTTTCATGATGCAAAACAAAAGCAGGACAATCAGATCACAGCCATTCGCAATTATATTCTCCAGGAAGTGGATTATATCGTATTTGCACCTATTGTTGAGACGGGATGGGATGAAGTTTTGGAAGAAGCCAGGGAAGCGCAGATTCCGGTAATTGTTGTGGATCGAATGATCAGCGTTTGCGATCAGAGCCTCTATACCGCCTGGGTTGGGTCTGACTTCCGCGCAGAGGGGGATGCGGCTGTAAAATGGCTGGATGAAAAACTTATAGAGCAAGGCAGAGATCAGGAGGAGATCAGGATCGTACATGTGCTTGGAACAGAGGGAGCTTCGGCCCAGCTTGGGAGGACCGCAGGACTGGAGGCAGGTCTTAAGGCCCACAGTAACTGGAAGCTCACCGCAAGGGTTATGGGGGAATTTACCCAGGCAAAGACTTACGAGGTGATTTTAGACCTTTTGGATCAGGGAACGGAGATGGATGTGATCTACTGTGAAAATGATAACTCCGCCTTCGGTGCCATTCAGGCTTTGGAAGAAAAGGGGATATGCTGCGGGCCGGAGGGAGACGTACTGATCATATCCTTTGATGCCACAAGAGCGGGCCTGACCTATTGCATGGAGGGGAAAATAGCCCTGGACGTGGAATGCAATCCCCTCCACGGCCCCCGCGTGAAAAGTATTATAGAGCAGCTTGAAGAAGGCAAAAGTCCCGAGAAGCAGTGGTTTGTGCCGGAAACTTATTTTACCCGGGAAAACTTAAATCAAGAACTGATTGACAGCAGAGAATATTAATGCATATTCCTATTCTAGCTGCCAGAATAGTCTGGGAGGAAGGAGATCTTTTTCTTCCAGGCGTTTATGGAGAAAACCGGCGCAGGCAAGCCAGGGCTGTTGGGGCGTGCAGGCCATGGAAGGAATCCGCACGGGGCTTAGCTCCTTTAGGTAGCTATTGTCAAAGCTGACTACTTCCAGATCGCCGGGGATGGACGCACCCTGAGCAAGGAGTGCCTGCACCAGTGCATATGCGGCCTCGTCATTATGGCACAGAACTGCAGAACACTGTTCCTGGATCCAGGTAAGATAGCTTTTTGGAAAAAGAAAGGGCTCGGGGGCAAGCCTGGAGGGCGGATAGGAGAAACCTGGGTACCAGTAAAAATCCCGGGTTTTAAGACTTTGCCCATGTTCCGCAAGAGCCTTGGCAAGACCTTTAAATTTCTGGTGGCTTTCCAGCTCTTCTTTTTGGAAGATTCCTGCAATCCGTGTATGGCGGTGCTGGATCAGATAAGACGCAAGCTGGTAACCGCCCAGAAAGTCATCCGGGCATACCTGGAAAGTGCCCTGGATGCTTGGACAGGTATTAAAGAATGCAATAGGGATTTCCTGGTTGCTAAGTTGTCTGTACAGTTCGTCATTGGGATCAGGAAGAGCTGTACAGAATTTTTTTGCAATAATGACTGTGGGAGGTTCTGCATCAAAGCTTTGAAGAATTTCCCGTTCCCGTTCAAAGAGATAGTCTGTCATGAAGATACGAACTGTGAAATTGCGGCAGTTAAAAAAAGCCTGGATATCCCTTAGTGCGCCTGCATGAAGATACCCTCTGGAATCCGGAAGAATTACAGCGGCAATGCGCTCCGCAGAAGCTGACAGAAAAGGGGAGGGGTAGCTTCCGCTTCCCTGACGGCGAACGATGACCCCTTCTTCTTTAAGAAGCGCCAGGGCGTGACGGATTGTCTGGCGGCTGTATCCGTATGTGCTGCATAATTCCATTTCCGTAGGAAGACGGAAGTTTTTGTCTCCGATATGCTGAATTATGGTTTCCCGAAGGATGTCTGCAAGCTGCTGGTACTTACTGGCCATAAAAGGAACCCTCCTATTGTGTTTGGTGATTTTCTACAGTATAGCATATTTTTGGTGGATTTTTTCTTTTTTTTAAACAGAGTTAAAAGAGAAAGGTTCAAATCTTTTGGAAGGTCAGAGAATGCGTAAACGAAAAAAAGTAACCTTCGGGAAGAAGATTTTTCCATGGAATTTTCAACATGTGCAAATTTACCATGATGAAAAAAGACGAATTTTGAAACCGGATGATCTATGAGTGGAAAATTTTCCACTTTTTTCCATTAATATCATAAAATTTTCAACTTATTTCTTCTTGACAATTCCTTAAAAACAAATTCGTACTATTTTTTAACGAATTAACCTGTAAATTGTATTGTTTAATACATAGAAGTTGTTGAATATATATAGATACAGATTGACATTTTGAGCAAAATTAGTTAAATTATATATTGTAAACGGACGGAAGAAAAAAAGTGCCGTTACAAGCTGATCAGCAATATGGCATTTGAAAATCAAACATTATTAACCTTATCTCAAAAGGAAAATGAAAGAGAGGAATTCAACATGAAAAAGAAATTAGCCGTTTTAGGAATCGCTGCATCTATGTGTGTATCTATGTGTGCTGCTCCAATGAGCGTACAGGCTGCAGAAGATGATGTTCTTACCATCGGATTTGCACAGGTTGGACATGAATCTGACTGGCGTACCGCATCCACAAAATCTTGCCAGGACGTTTTCAGCGCAGAGAACGGATATGATCTCCAGTTTGTTGACTGTGATAACGACTCCGCAGTACAGTTGGAAGCAGTTCGCGGTTTCATTGAGCAGGAAGTAGATTATATTATCATCGATCCGATCGTTTCTACAGGATGGGATACCGTACTGACTGAGTGTGAAGACGCAGGAATTCCTGTTATTGTTATTGACCGTACAATTGATGACTCTGATAAATATGCAGCATGGGTAGGCTCCAACTTCAAGACAGAAGGTCTTGCAGCAGGCGAGTGGCTGAAGGCTTACGCAGCAGAAAAAGGCATTGAAGAGATTAACGCACTGGTAATTGAAGGAACCAACGGATCCTCCGCACAGATTGGACGTACCGAAGGCTTTAAAGAAATCGCAGATGCAGAAGGCTGGACCATCCTTGATTCTCAGGACGGTAATTTTGACCAGGCTACAGGCCAGGAAGTTATGGAATCCTACTGCAAGAGCTATGAAGGCAAGTTTAACGTAGTTGTATGCCAGAACGATAATGAAGCATTCGGTGCTATGGACGCCATGACAGCAGCAGGCGTTACTTACGGCGTAGAAGGCGATGTAATCCTGGTTTCCTTTGATGCTTGTACAGCAGGTCTGGAATATGTAAAGAGCGGCGACATCAACGCTGACTTCGAGTGCAATCCTCTGGCAGCTCCTTTTGTAGAAGAAGTTATCAAACAGCTTGAAGCTGGCGAAACTCCTGAAAAAGAAGTATACATGGAAGAGCACTGGTATGTAAACGAAGATATCCTTTCTGAAATCACTGTTGACGGTGTTGCACAGCCTCTGACAGTTGTAACAGATGAGATCATCGAAGCTCAGTATTAATTATAAGTCAATAAGATAAGCAAAATGTTTCTCCAAAATATTTAGCAAAAAGCAGATGGGAGGGCTCAGGGTGAATCCCTGAGCCCGCTGCTTTTTGAACTGCATGCAAGGGGCAAAGACCTTTTGCATGGGAAAGGATAAGAGTATGGAAAATAAGGTTATTCTTACAATGAGGGGCATTTCCATGACTTTCCCTGGCGTTAAGGCACTTGATCATGTGGACTTCACTCTGCGTCAGGGGGAAATTCATGCATTAATGGGGGAAAATGGTGCTGGAAAATCCACCCTGATTAAATGTCTCACAGGTATCAATGCATTTGAAAGCGGCGAGATCCGTGTGGACGGAATTGAGGGGCCGGTGGTAAACCATTCCACTCTGGATGCGCAGAAAAAGGGAATTTCTACAGTATATCAGGAGGTTAATCTTTGTCCTAATCTGAGCGTGGCAGAGAATCTTTTTATTGGAAGGGAACCCCGTACAAAAATCGGAACCATTAACCGCAGGGAAATGAATACCAGAGCGGCAGCGATTATGAAGGAGCTGCAGATAGATATTGATGTAACGGAAAATTTGGAAAACTTCTCCCTTGCCATTCAGCAGATGATTGCTATTGCCCGTGCTGTGGATATGGAATGTAAGGTCCTGATCCTGGACGAGCCAACCTCTTCGCTGGATGACCACGAGGTTGAGAAGCTTTTTATATTGATGAATAAATTAAAAGCCCAGGGTGTTGGCATTATCTTTGTTACCCATTTCCTGGAACAGGTATATGCAGTATGTGACAGGATCACGGTTCTTAGAAACGGTCAGCTTGTGGGAGAATATCCCATTGCCGATCTTCCAAGAGTGAAACTGGTTGCAGCCATGATGGGCAAGGATTTTGATGATCTTGCCAGCATTAAAGGTGATATGGCAGTAGATTTAAGCCATGCGGATTATTATATTGAAGCACAGGGCTTAAGCCACAAGGGAACCATTAAACCCTTTGACTTTACCATCAAAAAAGGCGAGGTTGTGGGTCTTACAGGACTTCTTGGCTCAGGACGTACGGAGCTTGCCCGTGTACTTTACGGTGCGGATAAGGCGCAGACAGGTACCATGAAGGTAAATGGAAAAGAAGTGAAGATCAATGCCCCCATAGAGGCCATGCAGCTTGGCATGGGACTTCTTCCTGATGACCGTAAGGCAGAGGGGATTATTGCGGATCTGTCCGTAAGAGAAAATATTATTCTGGCCATGCAGGCGAAGCAGGGCGTTTTCCGGCAGATTTCCATGAAAGAACAGCAGGAAATCGCAGACAAATATATTGAAATGCTGAGCATTAAGACTGCAAGCCGTGAGACACTTATCAGGCAGCTTTCCGGCGGCAACCAGCAGAAGGTGATCCTTGCCCGCTGGCTGGCTACAGACCCGGATTTCCTGATCCTGGACGAGCCGACCAGAGGAATTGATATCGGTACAAAGACCGAGATTCAGAAGCTTGTATTAAAGCTTGCGAAAGAAGGCAAGAGCATTATCTTTATTTCTTCTGAAATTGAAGAAATGCTGCGTACATGTTCCCGTATGGTTGTTTTAAGAGACGGAGTAAAGGTTGGAGAGCTTACGGACGAACTGACTCAGAATCATGTAATGCAGGCTATTGCAGGAGGTGATACGGATGAATAAACTAAAAAAACTTACAAAGCAGACATTATTCCTGCCGATTTTCTGTATGCTGCTGGTAATGCTTGTAAATGTGATTTATGATGCGGCCTGTGGTAATTTTGCGTTTAGCTTTTTCTCCATTTCTCTTAGAAATGGAGTATTGTACGGACGTCTCATTGATGTTTTAAACAGAGGCAGTGAAGTCGCTATTCTGGCAGTGGGCATGACTTTGGTAGTATCGTCTTCTGCAGGAACCGATATTTCCGTAGGTTCTGTTATGTCTCTGTCTGCAGCTATGTGCTGCATGCTGCTGGCAGGCTTTGGCGTATCATCCGCCAATGAACTGCAGGTTCCGCTGGTGGTTGGCCTTTTGGCAGGCATTTTTCTGGGATGCGTCTGTGGTGCATTTAATGGCTTCCTGGTGGCCTACCTGGACATTCAGCCAATGGTAGCCACGCTGATCCTGTTCTCTGCAGCAAGAGCCGTAGGCCTTCTTCTTTGCAACAACCTGATCGTTTATATCCGTGATAAATCCTTTAAGGTTCTTGGCGGATATCTGGGATTTATTCCTACGCCCATTATTATAGCTGCAGTGTGCGTGGCTGTTACAACGATCCTGCTGAAGAAAACTGCGTTGGGACTGTATATTCAAAGTGTTGGTATCAATAAAAAAGCATCCAGGATCGCAGGGCTTAATTCCAGGAAGATCATTCTTCTTTGCTATATTATCTGCGGCTTGTGCGCTGGAATTGCAGGGATTGTAAATGCGTCCCGGATCTCTTCCGCAGATACCAATAATATCGGACTTAATTATGAGCTGGACGCCATTCTTGCAGTTGCCCTTGGCGGAAACAGCCTTGGAGGCGGTAAATTTAATCTTGCAGGCTCCATTATTGGCGCATATACCATTCAGGCGATTACGACAACCTTGTATGCTATTGGTGTATCCTCGGATCAGGCTCCTGTATATAAGGCAGTGATCGTAATTATTATCGTAGCCGTTCAGGCTCCTCCGTTTAAGCAGTATATGAGCAAACGAGCTGCAAAGCGTGCATTGGCAAGGGGGTAGGACAGATGAAAAAGAAATCAATGAATAGCAATACCGTGCTGCTGCTTATTACCATTGCGCTGTTTGTGGTGATGTATGCGGCTGGCTGTGTGGTTTACGGAGATAAGGGCTTTACACACCTCCAGACGTTTCTGAATATTCTGATCAATAATTCCGGGCTTTTGTGCGTGGCATGCGGCATGACCTGTGTCATGCTTACCGGCGGAATTGATATTTCCGTAGGTTCTCTCATTGCACTGGATTGTATGATTCTGGCAGTGGGGATGGAGCACAAAGGAATGAACGCAGCAGTTCTGTGTATCCTGGTGCTTCTTATGGGAATCGTCTTTGGTGCAGTACAGGGATTTTTTATCGGTTATCTGGATATTCAGCCCTTCATCGTTACCATGGCAGGAATGTTCTTTGCCCGTGGTATGACGGCTGTGATCTGTTCCGACCAGGTGTCGATCCGCAGTAATGAATTATTTGTAAAGCTGGCAAATATGAAGTTTCAGATTCCTTTTGAGATCGGCGCTTACCTAAACAAAAAAGGAAAGCTTCAGATTCCTTTTGTGCGGATCCCGGTTATTATTGCACTGGTAGTTCTGGTGGTGATCTTCCTTGTGCTTCGCTATACCAAGTTCGGACGCAGCCTTTATGCAGTGGGGGGAAGTGAGCAGTCTGCGGCAATGATGGGTCTGGATGTAAAAAAGACAAAGCTGAAAGCTTATATCCTTTCTTCATTCCTTTGCTCCATCGGCGGAATCTGTTTCTGTATGAATACGATGTCAGCCAGTGTGGCTCATGCAACCGGGCTTGAAATGGATGCCATTGCATCAGCCGTTATCGGAGGTACGCTGCTGACTGGTGGTGTGGGAAATGTGGTTGGTTCCTTCTTTGGAGTTATGATCACAGGTACCATTTCTACGCTTGTTAAAACAAACGGAAAGCTTTTAAGCTCCTGGTCCAACATTGCGGTTGCAGCGCTTTTATGTTTCTTTATTGTATTGCAGAGTATTTTTGCAATGGTAAAATCGCGAAAAAAATAAAAAATGGGAAAATGGGTACCGTGTATCTTGCGGGCCCATTTTTTTGGATGCAGAAAGGATAGAAAGGATGCAAAAAAAGTAAAAAAAGGTATCGTGTATAGGCAGGATTTTTGATATAATAGAGTGGACAATGTATTTGCGGCAGAGAGAACCTCTGTCCGGGGAAAATAAAAAAATATTTACGGGAGGCTTTTACATGAGTATGAACAACGCAAAAGAAGCAATTTTAAGCAGCCGCACTGCACTTGGGATTGAATTTGGTTCCACCAGGATTAAGGCAGTGCTGGTAGATGACAAAAATGAACCTATCGCTTCCGGAAGCTATGACTGGGAAAACAGTTATGTGGACGGTATCTGGACTTACAGCCTGGATGAAATCTGGAGGGGCCTGCAGGGCAGCTATCAGGCAATGGCTTTGGACGTGAAGGAAAAATACGGCGTGGAGTTAGAGAGCGTAGGTGCATTGGGTATCAGCGCTATGATGCACGGCTATATGCCTTTTAATAAAGAAGGAGAGCTGATGGTGCCCTTCCGTACCTGGAGAAATAATATTACAGGGGAAGCGTCGGAGAAACTGATGGATCTGTTCCAGTACAATATTCCGCAGAGATGGAGTATTGCCCATTTGTATCAGGCAATTTTGAATAAAGAAGAGCATGTAAAGGATATTGATTATATTACCACACTGGAAGCTTATGTCCATTGGAAACTGACTGGACGCAGAGTTCTTGGGATCGGTGATGCTGCAGGCATGTTCCCCATTGATATTGCGGCAAAGGACTACAATGAGGAAATGGTTCAGAAATTCAACGACCTTATAGCTTTGGAGGGACTTTCCTGGAAGCTCCGTGACATTATGCCCAAGGCACTGGTTGCAGGAGAGGATGCGGGCATGCTCACGGAGGAAGGTGCAAAGCTTTTGGATGTTTCCGGCAAGCTGAAAGCAGGAATTCCTATGTGTCCTCCTGAGGGCGATGCAGGCACAGGTATGGTTGCAACCAACAGTGTAAAACAGCGCACAGGAAATGTTTCCGCAGGAACCTCCGTTTTCGCTATGATTGTTCTGGAAAAGGAACTGAGCAAGCCTTATAAAGAGATTGATATGGTAACAACTCCTGCAGGTGACCTGGTTGCCATGGCGCATTCCAATAACTGTACCTCTGATCTGAATGCCTGGGTTAGCGTATTTAAGGAGTTTGCAGAAGCCATGGGCATGGAAGTGGACATGAACAAGCTTTTTGGAACCCTTTATAATAAAGCTCTTGAAGGGGATGAAGACTGCGGCGGCCTTCTGTCCTACTGCTATTTTTCGGGGGAGCATATGACCGGATTTGAAGAAGGACGCCCGCTGTTTGTCCGTTCTCCGGAGAGCAGATTTACCCTTGCAAACTTTATGCGGAACAACCTGTATACCTGCCTGGGTGCAATGCGCGTAGGTTTAAATATTCTTCTGGAAAAGGAAAATGTAAAGATTGATAAGCTTTTGGGACATGGCGGTCTGTTTAAGACTGAAGGAGTAGGGCAGCAGATTCTTGCAGATGCTGTAAATGCCCCTGTTTCCGTGATGTCTACTGCAGGAGAAGGCGGCGCATGGGGAATTGCACTTTTGGCTTCTTACCTGATCAATAAACAAGAAGGGGAAACTTTGGAGCATTTCCTTGATGAAAAAGTATTTGCAGGTAATGAGGGAAGCACTCTTGCACCAAATCCAAAGGGTGTTGCAGGCTATAATGCCTTCATGGAACGTTATATGAAAGGAATCTCTATTGAAAGAGCAGCAGTAGATTCCGGTATCTGGTAAAAGATAGATAGCTGTGCGGAAATGGAGAGTATTAGATAATGGATGTTCAGGAATTTCAGATGAAGCTGGTGGAGCTTTGTAAAAAAGCAGAGGAAAGCAATGGGGTTCTGGAAGGAAGCCAGGTGAGAGATTTCTTTTCTGGAATGGAGCTGGATAAGGGACAGCTTTTGAAAATACTGCAGTATTTAAAGACGCAGGGAATCCGAATCGACGGGCTGGAAATCTCGGATGAGGAGAGCGTGGAAAAAGAGCAGGCAGAAGAAGCCCCGATCAAGGAAAAGGTTCCTCTTACACAGGAAGAAGAACGCTATCTTAAAGAATACCGGGCCGGGCTTCTGACCGGAGACAGAACCGGGCTGGAAGCAGAGGAGCTTTTTAAAGCTCTTGCAGGGGAACCCAAGGATGCTCATAAAGCTCGCAAAGAGCTTGCAGAATTATATCTTCCTGTGGCTGCAGATATTGCTGTAGAAATGAACTGCGAGGAAATCTTTCTGGCAGATCTGATTCAGGAAGGAAATTTATGCCTTTTGGATGCCTTGAACCGGCCGGATGCCATAGGTAAGGATGATGCCTGGCTGCGCCGGGAGATCCGCCTGGGAATCAGACAGGTGATTGAGGAGCAGACCGAACAGAAGCTTCGTGACGATTCCATTGTAGCCAGGGTTGAGAAGCTGGACCATGCTATTCGGGAGCTTTCGGAAGATGAAGAAGATGAGGATGCGAAATTCAGTGTAAATGAACTGGCAATTATCCTGGATATGGACGTGGAGGAGATGAAAGATGTTCTGCGCCTGACAGGAGATGATAAATAGGTTATTTTATATTATAGGGGAGTACTCTAGATTGTTCTCCATTCAATGAGGATTCCAATGATAACTGTATGTGATTAACTATAAGGAAAAACAGCAGATTTGTTTGTTAAGCATATGTCCAATAAACTATTTATTAGGTTTCATGACTTTGCTCCTCCTTTAAGAGGATTAATCACTAATCGTACCAGGTTCCTGCATTATGGTGAGGGAAGAGACAAAGAAATAAAGGTATGAACGTAATGAAAGACCTGTGCAGAAACCGGAAAGGTTTTGCACAGGCCTTTTGGGTATCTAGCCGTTATATAACTGGTAATATTTTCCTTTTTCTCCAAGAAGTTCCTCGTGGGAACCGCGCTCAATAATGCGTCCCTGCTCCAGGACCATGATACAGTCGCTGTTGCGCACGGTAGAAAGCCTGTGCGCAATGACAAAGGTAGTTCTTCCCTGCATCAGTTTGTCCATTCCGTCCTGCACCAGCTTCTCTGTACGGGTATCTATAGAGCTGGTTGCTTCGTCCAGGATCAAGACAGGAGGATCTGCAACAGCAGCCCGGGCAATGGAAAGGAGCTGGCGCTGTCCCTGGCTTAGATTGGATCCGTTGTTTTTCAGCATGGTGTTGTAGCCGTCAGGAAGACGCCGGATAAAGCCGTCCGCATTGGCAAGCTTGGCGGCTGCGATTACTTCTTCGTCCGCAGCATCCAGCTTACCGTAACGGATATTTTCCATTACTGTGGCAGTGAACAGGTTGGTATCCTGGAGAACGATTCCCATAGAACGGCGGAGATCTGCTTTTTTGATCTTATTAATGTTAATACTATCATAGCGGATCTTGCCGTCCTGTATATCGTAAAAACGGTTCAGAAGGTTGGTGATCGTTGTTTTTCCTGCGCCTGTGGAACCTACAAATGCAATCTTTTGTCCTGGGGTTGCGTACATTTTTACATCGTGAAGAACGATCTTGTCAGGATTGTAGCCAAAATCTACGCCGTCCAGAACCATATCACCCTTTAATTCCACATAATCCGTGGTATTGTCTGCTTTGTGAAAATGTTTCCATGCCCAGCGTCCTGTACGTTTTTCTGATTCTATGAGCTTTCCGTCTTTTTCCGTAACATTAACCAGTGTGACATAGCCTTCATCAGTCTCCCTGTCTTCATCCAGAAGGTCAAATACACGCCTGGCGCCTGCGAGAGCCATAACAATGCTGTTGAACTGCTGGCTTACCTGATTAATGGGATGGTTAAAGCTCTTGTTAAAGGTGAGAAAGCTTGCAAGGCCTCCCAGGGTAAAGCCGCCGAAGCCATTAATAGCAAGGATTCCGCCCAGGATGGCACAAAGCACATAGCTGACATTTCCAAGCTGGGCTACTGTAGGCATTAAGATATTGGCAAATTTGTTGGCATTATCCGCACTTTCAAAAAGCCTGTCATTTAGTTCATGAAATCTGGCAAGGCTCTCTTCTTCATGGCAGAATACCTTTACAACCTTTTGCCCTTCCATCATTTCCTCAATATAACCGTTAATTGCGCCCAGATTTTTCTGCTGTGCAAGAAAATATTTGCCGCTTAATCCTGCCAGGCGGCGGCTGACAGTGAGCATTAGAGCCACCATGACCAATGTCAGGATCGTAAGAGGGACATTCAGGATGATCATACTTATAAAAACGCTTATAATGGTGATGACACTGGAAAAAAGCTGGGGAATGCTTTGGCTGATCATCTGTCGGAGCGTATCAATGTCATTGGTATAAATGGACATGATGTCGCCGTGGGGATGGGTGTCAAAGTACTTCACAGGCAGGGTTTCCATTGCTGCAAACAGATCATTTCTAAGATCCCGGAGAGTCCCCTGGCTTACATAGATCATGATACGGTTATAAGTATAGGTGGAAAGTACGCCGATAGCATAAAAACAGGCTACTTTTCCGATGGCAAGCCCCAGAGGACCGAAATCAGGGGTATCCGTTCCCAGAAGGGGAAGGATATACTGGTCAATGAGGGTTTTGGTAAACATAGTTCCCTGGACATTGGCAAGGACACTGATGAAGATGCACAGGATGACCAGAAGAATGTGGTATCGGTACTTCCTGGCAACATACTGAAACAGGCGTTTAAGAAGTTTACTTTTGGTCATGCCTGGTCACCTCCTGTACTGGAATGGTCAAAATCGCCGCCGCCCTGTGTTTGGGAATGATAAACTTCCTGGTAAATGGGTTCTGAGGCAAGAAGCTCTTCGTGCGTTCCGAAGGCAGCTACCCGTCCATTGTCCATAACGATGATGCGGTCAGCATTTTGGATGCTGGAAATTCTCTGAGCGATGATCAGCTTTGTGGTATCCGGAATTTCTTCTGCAAAGGCTTTGCGGATGCGTGCATCAGTGGCAGTATCTACAGCACTGGTGGAGTCGTCCAGAATAAGGATTTTCGGCTTTTTCAAAAGTGCCCTGGCAATGCATAGACGCTGCTTCTGACCGCCGGATACGTTGGTTCCGCCCTGCTCAATATAAGTATGGTATTTGTCAGGCATCTGCTGGATAAAATCATCTGCACAGGCAAGCCGGCAGGCGTGGCGGCATTCTTCCTCCGTGGCATTTTTATTTCCCCAGCGGAGGTTGTCTAAAATGGTACCGGAAAACAGGACATTTTTTTGAAGTACAACAGATACCTGATTTCTTAAGGAATCCATATCATACCTGCGGACGTCAATGCCTCCTACGCTGACAGAACCGGAAGTTACGTCATAAAGACGGCTGATGAGGCTTACCAGGCTGGATTTGGCGCTTCCGGTACCCCCGATGATCCCGATGGTTTCGCCGGAGCGGATGGAAAGACTGATATCCTTTAATACAGGCTCCTGGCTTTCTTTTTTATAGCTGAAATCCACATGCTGGAATACAATACTTCCATCCGGGATTTCTGTGATGGGTTCTTGCGGATTACAAAGGTTAGTTTTCTCGTTGATGACCTCAGTGATACGTTCCGCACTTGCCATGCTCATAGTTACCATAACAAATACCATAGAGAGCATCATCAGGCTCATAAGGATGTTCATACAGTAGGCCAGAAGGCTCATAAGCTCTCCTGTAGTAAGGGTATTTCCCACGATCATTTTGGCACCAAGCCAGCTGATTCCAAGGATACATGTGTAGACCGTAAACTGCATGACAGGCATATTGCAGACAACCAGCTTTTCTGCTTTGATAAACATTTCGTATACCTTATTGCAGGCGGCCTGGAACTTGGTGGTTTCGTAATCTTCCCGCACATAAGCTTTTACAACGCGGATACCGGCGATGTTTTCCTGGACGCTGGCATTTAAATCGTCATATTTGCGGAATACCGCCTGGAAGTATTTGGTTGCATGTGTCATGATGTATAAAAGGACACATGCCAGGAAAATAACAGCTATAAGGTAGATGCTGGCAAGCTTTGCATTAACAAGGAACGCCATGGTCATGGCACAGATGAGACTTGCAGGGGCGCGGGTACACATGCGCAGGATCATCTGATAAGCATTCTGAAGGTTTGTGACATCTGTAGTTAAGCGGGTGATCAGCCCTGCAGTGCTGTATTTGTCAATGTTGGAAAAGGAAAAAGCCTGGATATTTTCGTACATGGCGCTGCGCAGATTACGGGCAAAACCTGTGGACGCCCGGGCTCCGTATTTGCCGCCCAGGATTCCTGTCAGGAGTCCAAGAAGGGCAAGAACCGCCATCAGCGCACCCATATAACAGATGTGGCGGATATCTCCGGTCTCCACACCATCATCAATAATGGAGGCCATGACCAGGGGGATAAGGGTTTCCATGAGCACCTCAAGTATCATGAAAAGAGGTGTAAGCAGGGAATCTTTCTTAAATTCCTTGACCTGGGCAAGTAGTGTTTTCAGCATAAAGAGTCTCCTTTCTAAGTATTGTGTTTTGTTTGGCTGTGAAAATTCTTTTTCATGGAATGGCATTTTGGACATTTTTCTTCATGTAGTGAATAACATCAAAGAAAATGCCAAGCTGTTCTTCTGGAATCCCTTCCTTCAGCATTTGATCCATCCGTTCAAAATTGTATATGATATTTAGCTGATGGCTGATTCCTTTTTGGGTGAGTGCCAGGCGCTTTAAGCGTGCGTCATCGGGGACTGGCCTGCGAAGGATGAAATCCCGTTTTTCCATTAACTTCAGGATCCCTGATGCAGTAGATGGAGCAATGTGAAACCGGGCTTCAATATCTTTTTGGAACACATTCTCAGACGAATGGTCATAGAGATAGCCAATGATCCAGCCTTGCATCTGGGTCAGACCGTCTTTTTCGCAAAGAGATGCGACCCATCTGCTGATCATGTTGTCAAGGGTGTGGATTTCGTACATTACGATTTGTTGGTTTTCCATAAGAATCCTCTTTTCTGTATCCGGAAGAAAAAAAAAGTTCGTATACGAACTATTCGGATGCGAACTATATTATAGAGAAAATATAGAGATTTGTCAAGATAGAAAAAACGTTCATGATCATATAAAAAAAGCGCCTATAGAATCAGTTCCAGTGTTTGAAGTGAAACTATGGGCACTTTTTTTATAGAGTTCCTTTTTTGTGCAGATATTCTTTGATTTTTTGGAAGCTTTCTGCGCTGAGGTCATGTTCGATTTTGCAGGCGTCTGCTTTGGCTGTGGACGGGGAGACTCCCAAGCCCTCCAGCATCTGGGTCAGTACATTGTGCCTTTCATAGACCTGGCCGGCAATCTCTGCTCCTTTATCCAGAAGCGTTACCGTTCCGTAACGGTCCATGGCAATATAACCATCTTCACGAAGAAGCTTCATTGCATGGCTTACGCTGGGTTTAGAAACGCCCAGCATGGATGCAATATCTACGGAGCGTACGCCGCCGTCTTGCTTCGACAAAATTAAAATTGCTTCCAGATAATCTTCTGCAGATTCCCTGATTTGCATAAAATCCCTCCTGTTTCTGTCACTTATGGTAACATAATTCCGGGGATTTTTCAACTGACGCTGTATAAAATCTTTTCAATTGGCTGGCTATTGGGGGTTATTCTTTTGAGGCAGCTGAGCCAGGATGATGGCGGCGAACATAATGACGCAGCCAAGGATTTCCCTGGGATTTAAAGACTGATGGAGAATGAGCCAGCCGGAAAGGACAGATATACAGGACTCCAGGCTGAGAATAAGGGAAGCTACTGTAGGGTTCATATCCTTCTGACCGATGATCTGCAGGGTATATGCCACGCCGCAGGACATTATTCCAGCATAAAGGATGGGCATCCATGCATCACATATGGAAGAAAACTGGGGATTTTCAAAAATAAAGGCAGGAATTCCGGATAAGATCCCTGCTGTGAGGAATTGGATGCAGGAGAGCTTGACCCCATCTGCTTTTGGCGAAAAGTAGTCAATGACCAGGATATGGAAGGAAAAAAGTACCGCACAGATCATGACCAGCGTATCTCCCTTTTCAACGTAAAATCCTTCGTTAATGCACAGAAGATATAGACCGATAACGGCCATGGCTACAGCTCCCCAGATAAAGGGACTGCATTTCCTTTTCAGGAACAGCCCAAGGATTGGGACAATAACTATGTAGCATGCAGTAATGAAACCAGCTTTTCCTACAGTGGTATATTTAATGCCGAACTGCTGGAAATTGCTTGCAAGGCATAGAAGGATTCCACAGCAGATGCCTCCTGTGAGTAAGGTTTTTTGGCTTGCCTTTTTTTCTTCCGGTGACTGGACTTTGGGTTCTTTGCCCTTGTTAAAAAACCAGATGATCGGGAGAAGTACAATGGCGCCTATAATGCAGCGGGTCATATTGAAGGTAAATCCGCCTACATAGTCCATCCCTACACTCTGGGCTACAAAAGCCACACCCCAGATGGTGGCTGTAAGCAGCAGAAGCAGGGAGTTTTTTAGTTTTACAGGTTGTTTTTTCATAAGTTGTATCCTCTCGCTGTTGAAATCTTGCCGTACGGATGGAAGCCGGATAAACAGGCTTCCATCTGTACGGCAATTTTTATTATACGGTATAACCTGAAAATAATAAAGCAAAAAACAGACCTGTGATGCTGCCTTCGTTATTGGTGAGGACAGCATCAGGTCTGTTTAATGGTTCCAGAGGAAATGCGTTTAGCAATTTCCCATTTACAGGAAGATATACTTCAAAATGAAGATAACTGCCAGAACATACATCAGAGCGCTGATGTTCTTTTCTTTTGCTTTGCCGGAAATCAGGTTAATCACAACATAAGCAATAACACCCATAGCGATACCTTCGGAAATGCTGTACAGGAACGGCATGGCAATGATTGCGATGAAGCAGGGAATTGCCTCTGCATAATCGCTGAAATCAATCTTGGTAATAGAAGTCAGCATTAAAAATCCTACGATAATCAAAGCCGGAGCCGTTGCAAAGGACGGAATGGCAAGGAAAATCGGGGACAGGAACAAAGAAATTGCGAACAGGATTGCGGCTACAATAGCAGTAAGTCCTGTACGTCCTCCTTCTGCAACACCTGAAGCACTTTCTACGAAGGTGGTAACTGTGGAGGTTCCGCACATAGCACCTACGGAAGTACCAACTGCGTCAGAAAGAAGAGCGCCTTTGATCTTTGGAAGCTTGCCGTCTTTATCAAGCATGTCTGCTTTGGAAGCCACACCAATGAGGGTTCCCAGAGTATCAAACATATCTACAAATAAGAATGCAAACATGATCACAAAGAAATCCAGGGTAAATACAATGGAAAAGTCCATTTTCATAAAAGTAGGCTCCATGCTTGGGATGGAAATGCCGTTGGAGAAATCAGGAAGCAGGCTGTAGAAGCCAAGCTCAGGGTTTGGAACATAAAGTCCGGCAAACTGGCAGATAATTCCAAGAACCCAGGTAATAAGAATACCCCACAGGATTCCGCCTTTAATATTTTTTACCAGAAGTACTGCAGTGATCAGAAGGCCGATCAAAGCCAGGAGTACGGTGATACCAAGAGAGTTGAAGGTGCCGTCTGCTGCAGAACCCTTGAAGGAAAATACAGATACCAGTGTGGAATCATTATTTACAACAATTTTTGCGTTCTGAAGGCCGATAAAAGCAATAAAAAGACCAATTCCCACGGAAACAGCATGTTTTAAGTTCATTGGAATGGAGTTAAAGATTGCTTCACGTACATGTGTAAGAGAAAGCAGGATAAAGATCAGGCCTTCTACAAATACGGCTGCCAGTGCCTGCTGCCATGAGTATCCCATGCCGAGTACAACAGTATAGGCAAAGTATGCATTCAGGCCCATACCGGGAGCCAGAACGAAAGGATAGTTAGAAAGCAGTGCCATTAAGCAGGTGGCAATAAAAGATGCCAGTGCAGTTGCTGTAAAGACCGCACCACGATCCATTCCGGAAGCTGACAGAATGTTGGGATTTACGGCCAGGATGTATGCCATGGTCATAAACGTGGTAATGCCGGCGATAACTTCGGTCTTTACGTCAGTTTTGTTTTCCTTAAGATGGAAAATTTTGTCGAGATTCATAACTCTTCCCCCTTTTGTAATGTTAATAAAAACCATTCTAATATTTATTCTAATATTCAGAATAAGCGTTATGATAGGTTCTTATTATAGGTGGATTATAGAATAATATACATATTCTGTCAATTGAATTGTAAAAAGAGATATATTTGTAATACTTCTGTGATTTTATGCTGTTTACAAGAGGTAAGACATGAGATAAAATGGTAAAAATAAAAGTGATGGAAGCAAGGAGGTTAATTGTGGAGCTGGATCGAGGGAATATAAAAAAAATTTTGTGTCTGATTACCTTTACCATACTTCTTTATCTGGGCGTGCAGCATCTGGATCTGGTATTGGCCTTTGTGGGAGGGACGATAGGAATTCTGTTTCCTTTTATTTTAGGAACGGCGATTGCATTTGTGCTGAACGTCCCTATGGGTTTTTTTGAGAAGCATCTGTTTGGAAAAAAGAGGACAAAAGGCAGGAAATCATTAGAAAGGCTGTCAAGGCCGGTCAGCCTGATACTTGCAGTTTTGTTTGTGGTGACACTGATCCTGGTGGTGGTTCTTGTGGTTGTGCCGGAACTGGGTACTACCTTTGTCAGTGTTACGAAGAAAATTGAAGAAAATGTTCCTAAGATGCAGTCGTGGATAGAAAAGGCTTTCCGAAAAGATTCGCCTATTGTGCTGTGGGCGAATACTATTGACTTTCAGCCTCAGAAGATGCTGGATTCTGTCCTGGGAGTACTTCAGAGCGGGGTAAACAATATTTTATCCTCTACCATTTCCGTAACTGTAGGTATTGTGAATACGGCAGTGAATATAGGAATTGCATTCATTTTTTCCTGTTATATCCTTTTGCAGAAGGAAAAGCTGATGGTACAGATGAAAAAAGCTTTGTATGCCCTTTTTCCTAAGGAATGGGTAGCATATATCCTCCATGTATGTTCTTTGGCCAATGAGATTTTTGCAAGCTTCATTGCAGGGCAGTGTATTGAAGCCGTTATTTTGGGAAGCATGTTCTTTATTTCCATGACGGTCCTGCATTTCCCATATGCGCTGCTGGTGGGCGTGCTTATTTCCTTTACAGCGCTGATTCCTGTATTTGGCGGAATTATCGGCTGTTGGGTGGCGTTTTTCCTGATCCTGATGGTCAGTCCGCTGCAGGCAGTGATGTTCCTGGGGCTTTTCCTGATTCTTCAGCAGATAGAAGGGAATCTGATCTATCCACA
Organism: uncultured Blautia sp.; assembly: GCA_946557785.1. Taxonomy (GTDB): domain Bacteria; phylum Bacillota; class Clostridia; order Lachnospirales; family Lachnospiraceae; genus Blautia_A. The sequence continues at coordinate 65,720 of CAMNTH010000012.1, read as the reverse complement.
TGTGGTAGGAGGCTCCGTAGGCCTGCCTTCCATTTGGGTATTGGTTGCGGTTACATTGGGCGGAAGCCTGATGGGCATTGTGGGAATGCTGATCTTTATCCCCTTGGTATCGGTAGTTTACTCCCTGTTCCGTGAATGGGCATATAAGAGACTGAAGCAGAAAAAAATCCGGATATAGGTAAGTGAAATCAGAAACCCCTTTATTTTTGGTTTCGATAATAAAAGATTGCAAGCTGGGTTCTGTCACGTAGGGACAGTTTATCCAAAAGGGCGCTTAAATAGTTGCGGACAGTTCCTTCACTTAAGAAGAGAGTGTCCGCAATTTCTTTATTGTTAAGCCCCTTTGCCACAAGCTCAATGATTTCCCCTTCTCTGGAGTTTAAGTGAAACAGCTCCGGATAAAAAGCAGGTTCATGCTGCATCAGCCCGGGGATTCTGGTGACAACCTCATTTCCAAAAACATTCTGTCCGCTCATTACAGCATGGAGAGCGGGAGTCAGCGCTTCGATGTCCTGCTTGATGAGATAGCCCTTTGCGCCCATACGGAGGGCTTTTATAATGTATTCATTATCAGAAAATGTAGTCAGGAACAAAATCCTGGCATGAGGATACCTGGAAAGAATCTGTTCTCCTGCGGCAAGACCGCCCATGCCCTTCATCTGTATATCCATAAGAAGGATATCCGGATGAAATCGTTCGTATAATGTGATCCCGTCTTCCCCGCTGGTGCCGATTGCGGCAACGGTAATTCCCGGATCAGACTGAAGAATGGTCTTTAAGGAGATACATACCAAACGGTCATCGTCAATTATGATTATCTGCATTTTTTTACCTCATAGGAAAGTAATTCTGCTGGTTTCTATGTTGCTGGAGGAAGGTAGGCATGCTGCCCGGTGTTTTTGGGAATTGAGATAAATATCTTGAAGCCATTGGTGCAGTTAATATGAAAAATGCCGTGAAGGGAGCGGATCCGTTCTTCCATATTGGAGATACCTATGCCGTCCTGGGCAGATTCAAACCGAAGGGGCGGCCTCTGGACGGAGGTTCCGTTGTCGCTGATCTGAATCTGATACAGGGAGGGATGCTCCAGAATGGAAATTACGGCATTTGTTGCATTGCTGTGCCGGGCAATATTGGAGAGCGCCTCTTTTACAATGGCGATTACTGCATAATTTATTTCTTTGGAAAGCCTGCCTGAATCATAGATAAGTCTCACGGGACAGAAGGTGAAATCCTCGATCAGGCAGGAAATCTGCTGCTTGAGGTCAATAGACTCATCATGAAGATTATGGACACTCTGGCGGACATTATCCATGGCGTCTGTAAGTGTATCTTTCACTGCGCAGATCTGATCTTTCTGCTCCTGATCTCCCTTATATGTTACCAGAAGAGCGCTTACCTGCAAAATGGAGCGGGTAAGCAGATGCCCTACATTATCGTGGATTTCCCGGGCAATGCGGTTACGCTCCGCAAGAGTGGCAAGCTCTACTTCATAGTCCTGATTCCTGAGAAGTTCTCTGTTTTTTTCCCGAAGGAGTATGGCTGTTTCTGCAGTATCGTCCCGCACCTGATGATATTTCAAAAGAAGATTTTCATATTTTTGCTGCTGGAAGCAGAGAAAAACAGCCAGAAGGGAGAGAACCACGCAGTAATAGCAGGAAAGGGGAGAAAAAAGTGTAACGCTGCGAAGCAGGGAAAAGGCGGGGAGGAAGAGAAGCCACTTCCATCGCCGTTTCCAGTCTGCACAGTCGTAAACCAGAAGGGGAAGAAAGGGGAAAAGGGGTGTCCAGAAGGTGCAGGCTCCCCAGAACCCGATCAAAAACGGCAAAGTATTTTTTTTATCCAGATAACTGCACAGTGTGCTGGCGCAAATGGCTGTTAAAAGTGCGGCAATCGTGCCAGTAGAGACTTCCCCCGGAAAAAGAGAGGGAAGCACCAGTAAGAAAAGCAGCAGTTTATGATAAAGCAGCGCCATAATTCCTCCGTTCCTGCCGGATCCCGGCATTTATTCCATGTTTTCATTTTAGTATTCTCATCATAACACGAATGAAGAAGGGAATCCATGGAAGAATGAAAATGATGACATTTGTCATAGGAGAAAATGACAGAGGTCACTGTGCAGGCAGAGGCATTGCTGATAAAATAATATTATAAACCATGGGTAAAATGGATACAGGAGGAAGCGGGAATGATAGAAGTAAAAAATCTGGTAAAGCGTTACGGGGATGTGCTGGCATTGGATCATTTTAACCTGGATGTGGCTGACGGAGAGATTTTCGGCCTTCTAGGCCCCAACGGCTCAGGAAAGACTACGGCAATTAACTGTATGCTTTCCCTTTTGAAGTATGATAAAGGAGAAATCAGGCTTTTTGGAGAACCCATGTCGCCGGACAACTATAAAAGCAAAGGGAAGATCGGCGTGGTAATGCAGAATGTGGCAGTTTACAATGAGCTGACTGTGGAAGAAAATATTGATTATTTCTGCGGACTGTATGTTTATGACAAACGCAGGCGCAGAGAACTTGTGAAAGAAGCCATTGCGTTTGCAGGACTTGAAGATTACAGGAAATTCCTGCCGGGAAAGCTGTCGGGCGGACTTCTCCGCAGGCTGAATATCGCCTGCGGCATTGCGCATAAACCCAGGCTTATTTTTATGGATGAGCCTACGGTTGCAGTGGATCCTCAGAGCAGGAACAGTATCCTGGAGGGAATCCGGGAGCTGAACAGGCAGGGGGCAACCATTATCTATACCTCCCATTATATGGAGGAGGTGGAGCAGCTCTGCACCAGGATCATGATCATGGACAAAGGCCAGGCCATTGCCTGCGGAACCAGCGATGCGCTAAAGAGCATGATCCGGAAAAGAGATGCAGGTTCAAATGACGGTCAGGAAGCAGAGCTGACTCTGAATGATGTCTTTTTGGAGCTTACTGGAAGACAGCTGCGGGATTAAGGAGGCGCCTATGTTTTGGAATATTTACAGGAAGTATATTTTAAGATCAGTGAGAAGCAAGGATATGATCGGCTGGACGCTGCTGTTTCCCATCCTTCTTTCCACCCTGTTTTATTTTACCCTGCAGTCTGTTGAGGAGGATATGACTTTTCATTCCATCCCTACGGCAGTGGTAAAGGATCAGCCTATGGAGGCGGAAGTGTATCTTGTTCAGATGCTGGAAGAGGTTTCCGCAGGGGATGAGGCCATGCTGGATATTTTCTGGGTATCAGAGGAAAAGGAAGCGGATGCCCTTTTGGAAACGGGGGAGGTGCAAGGCTATATTTCTGTAGAAAAAAATGAACCCAGGCTTTTTGTGAAGGAGAACGGAATTTACCAGACCATCCTGAAAAATCTGCTGGATCGTTATATACAAATAAAGGATACCATTGTAACCATTGCCAAAAAGGATCCGGTTACTGCCCTGAAGCTTTCAGGCATGACAGCGGGAATTAACGGTGAGACATTTGATTTCGAAGAAGAATTTATCCGGGATTTGAATCTGACAGGCAGGAAGCCTTCTGCAACGGTAACTTATTATTATGCCCTTCTGGCAATGATCTGCCTGTACGGAGGCTTCCATGGTCTGGTAGTGGTGGAAAATCTCCAGGCAAACCTGTCACCTCAGGGGGCAAGGAATACCCTGTCTCCGGGAAGCAGGTGGAAATTATTCTGCGCATCTTACCTGGGGGCTGTAACCGTTCAGTTTGTATGCGTGGCAGTGAGCTTTTTCTATATGCTGCTTGTTCTTAAGGTCAGTTTCGGCACTTCCATTGGAGCAGCCCTGGGAACCATACTTGCAGGCAGTATGACCGGTATTGCTTTCGGCAGTGTAATAGCACTGCCGTCCAAATGGAAGGGCGGACTTAAAAGCGGCGTGCTGGTAGGTATCTCCATGCTATGCTGTTTTTTTGCAGGCTTGATGGTTGATGGAATCAGCTATGCTGTGGAACAAAACATGCCGGTGCTTGCCATGGTCAATCCGGCCGCCAGAATTGCGGATGCATTTTACTGCCTGTATTATTACGATGGCTATGCCTCATATTTCAAAAATATAGGGATACTGCTTGGAATGACGGCTGTATTTGGGGGAATCTGCGTGATGGCAACAAGGAGGGTACAGTATGAGAGTATTTAGTGCTTGCATGAAGATTATGAAAAGACGGAAGCTCACCATGATGGTTTATTTTATTGTGTTTGCTGTGCTGCTCCTGTCTATGATGTTTACAGGGGATTCCTCCATGTATGGAGATTTTACGGCTAAGAAACCCAAATATACATTGATCAACAGAGATGGAAGCAGCGCTGCTGCTGACGGACTTGCCCTTGTTTTAGAGGAGATGGGGACATTTGTAGAGCTTGAGGATTCTAAGGAAGCAATGATGGATGCCGGGTTTTACGGAGCTGTAGACTGTATTTTTGTAATTCCTAAGGGGTATGGTGAGTGCTTACGGGAGGGGAAAGATGCTGCCCTTGAAATGTGGCAGTGGCCGTCATCTACTACTGGATATTATCTTCGATCTGCAGCAGAGCAGTATCTGTCTTTGATGCGTATGTATCAGACCACGGGGAAGATGTCAGAGGAAGAGACTGCTGAGGCAGCTGTCGCTTCTATGGAGCGAAAAACGGAAGTGACAGTACGCAAGTATATGGATGGGGCGGCGGTAGGGGAAAATATCCGGCTGTTTCAGAGGTTTTTGCCTTATATTTTGCTTTTGGAGTGTATTTCAGGAGTGGGCATCGTATTTACTGTATTCCGGAAGACGGAAATACGAATGAGAAATCTTTGCAGTCCTGTTAAGCCAACTGTTTTCGCTATGGGAAAATTACTGTATGCCCTTGTAGTAGGAATAGGAGTGTGGATTCTTCTGCATCTTATGGGCGGAGCCGCTACGATAAATGATATTCAGGAGCTGGATTTCCGCGTGCTCCTGCTGTACCTGGGAAACAGCCTTGCGGTTTTGGCAGTGGCAATTTCCGTGGCTCTTCTTTGCAGCGCATTTATCAGCAACGAAAATGTCCTGCATTTTGCAACCAACATCGTGGCGTTGGCTATGAGCTTTTTAAGCGGCGTATTTGTGCCCCTGGAGATGATGGGGGAGGGGATTTTGAAGGTGTCCAAATTAATCCCCATTTACTGGTATGAACAAAATGAAGGGAGAATCAGCAGCATGACGGGTTTTCAGTGGGAAAACTTAAAACCTGTATATGAGGGGATTTTGATTCAGGCAGGGTTTGCAGCAGCCCTGTTCTGCATTTATCTTGTGGTCAACAAGTATCAGCAGCAGGCTGAGGAATCCTTCGGTACAGTAAAGACAGAAATTGAACAATAATAAAAAGCCGCCTGTCAGGAGGTTGCAGTTCCTTTTGGCAGGCGGCCTTTTTTCTGTATAGGATAAATTATTTCTCAGTTTTTTTTACTTCATTGAGCATCATTGCACGAACTTTCAGAGGCAGGCCGAAAAGGGTGATGAAGCCGTCTGCATCGTGGTGGTCATACAGATCTCCGGTGGTGAAGGATGCAAGAGATTCATTGTACAGGCTGTAAGGAGAGGTGGTTCCTGCCTTGATGATATTGCCTTTGTAAAGTTTAAGCTTCACTTCTCCGGTTACGTATTTCTGTGTAGACTCTACAAATGCCTGAAGTGCCTCACGAAGAGGAGTAAACCATTTTCCTTCATATACTACCTGTGCAAACTGGCTGCCCAGTTTTTTCTTGGTTTCCAGGGTTTCCCGATCCAGGGTCAGCTCTTCCAGCTGTTCGTGAGCTTCCATGAGGATAGTTCCGCCAGGGGTTTCGTACACGCCGCGGGATTTCATACCAACAACCCGGTTCTCCACAATATCTACAATACCGATGCCGTTTTCGCCTCCAAGACGGTTCAGTTCTGTGATGATTTCAGAAACCTTCATTGCTTTTCCATTCAGAGTCTTTGGAATGCCGGCTTCAAAGGTGATGGTAACGTCTGTTTCCTTATCAGGAGCATTCTGGGGAGTTACGCCAAGGACCAGCATGTGATCATAGTTTGGTGCAAGAGAAGGATCTTCAAGCTCCAGACCCTCGTGGCTGATATGCCATAGATTGCGGTCACGGCTGTAGCTGTGGCTTGCATCAAAAGGAAGATTGATACCGTGTGCCTGGCAGAATGCAATTTCATCTTCTCGGGACTGCATTGTCCATACATCTGTCATACGCCATGGAGCAATGATCTTCAGGTCAGGAGCAAGTGCCTTGATCCCAAGCTCGAAACGGATCTGGTCGTTTCCTTTTCCTGTTGCGCCGTGGCAGATTGCAGATGCGCCTTCCTTGCGTGCGATTTCTACCAGGGTCTTGGCGATAATGGGACGTGCCATAGAGGTTCCCAGAAGATATTTATGTTCGTATACAGCTCCTGCTTTTACACATGGCATAATGTATTCATCGCAGAATTCATCAACAATATCCTCAATGTATAATTTTGCAGCGCCGGAAAGCTTTGCCCTTTCATCCAGTCCCTCCAGCTCGCTGCCCTGGCCGCAGTTAATGCAGCAGCAGATTACTTCATAATCAAAAGTTTCTTTCAGCCATGGGATCAAGGCTGTAGTGTCAAGCCCGCCTGAATACGCTAAGATTACTTTTTCTTTCATAATTGATTTCCTCCTGAATTTCTGCATTTTTATCGTTCTGCCTATTGGCAGGAACGGTGATATTTGATATGATATATAGCTGATAATAATGTGCTGGAGTCAAAAGTCCCAGCAGCAATATCTAAGGCTGACGGCAGACTGTTGTTTGTATGGTTTCTGCCGACATGGGTTAATATACAACATTTTTTATAAATATGCAATAGTGAATTTGAAAATAATGAGAAGAAAATTTGCATAAAAATACATCAATAAATAAGAAAGAATAAATAAAAATTTACAATAAACAGAAACTCTCCCTGAAGGAACCTGAAAAAGATGTTGCATAATATGCAGAGAAGATGTATAATCTTAAAAGCTCAACGGATAAATAGGAGGAAGGAAAATGATAAAAGCAGGAATTATCGGTGCTACCGGTTATGCCGGAAATGAAATTGTAAGATTGCTGCTGGGACATAAGGACGTGGAGGTTGTATGGTATGGTTCCAGAAGCTACATTGATAAAAGCTATGCAGATGTATACCGGAATTTTTTTAAGCTTATAGACGCAAAATGCATGGATGATAATATGGCTGCGCTGGCAGACGAAGTAGATGTGATTTTTACTGCAACGCCGCAGGGGCTGTGCGCATCTCTGCTCAATGAAGAGATTTTGTCAAAAGCAAAGGTTATCGACCTGAGTGCGGATTTTCGTATTAAGGATGTGGCAAAATATGAAGCCTGGTATGGAATCCGGCATAAAGCGCCCCAGTATGTGGGGGAAGCGGTTTACGGACTTTGCGAGATCAACAGGGAAGATATAAAAGGCGCAAGGCTGATCGCCAATCCGGGATGTTATCCTACATGTTCTACATTAACTATTTATCCCTTGCTGAAAGAGGGAATGATCGACCCTTCTACCATTATTATTGACGCCAAATCCGGAACTTCGGGAGCGGGAAGAGGAGCCAAGGTGGATAACCTTTATTGTGAAGTAAACGAAAATATCAAAGCCTACGGCGTGGCTTCCCACAGGCATACGCCGGAGATCGAGGATCAGCTTGGATATGCCTGCGGCAGGGAAATCCTGATTAATTTTACCCCCCATTTGGTACCTATGAACAGGGGAATCCTGGTAACTGCTTATGCATCACTTACGAAAGATGTTACCTATGACGAGGTAAAGGCAGCGTATGACAAATACTATAAAAAAGAAACATTTGTCCGTGTTTTGGAGAAGGATATATGCCCTCAGACCAGGTTTGTGGAAGGCAGTAATTATGTGGATGTGAATTTCAAAATTGATCCAAGAACCAGACGGGTGATCATGATGGGAGCCATTGATAATCTGGTAAAAGGTGCTGCGGGACAGGCAGTGCAGAATATGAACCTGATGTTTGGCTTTGATGAGGCACAGGGGCTTTTGCAGATACCTATGATGCCGTGATTTTTTTGACCAGGAGGACTATTATGGAAATAATTACAGGTGGTGTAACTGCTGCAAAAGGATTCAGAGCAGCAGCACAGGCGGCAGAAATTAAATACAAGAACCGGACAGATATGGCTATGATCTACAGTGAAGTTCCCTGCCTGGCAGCAGGAACCTTTACTACAAATATTGTAAAGGCAGCTCCTGTTAAGTGGGATCAGGAGATCGTTTATTATTATCCATCTGCACAGGCTGTAGTCTGCAACAGCGGCATTGCCAATGCATGTACGGGAGAAGAGGGTTATGGCTACTGCAAAAAAACTGCTGATGCGGCAGCGGAAGCTTTGAATATTTCGCCAATGAGTGTTCTTGTGGCGTCTACAGGAGTGATCGGAATGCAGCTTCCCATTGACAGGATCGCCAATGGTGTGAAGGCTATGGCACAGAAACTGGATGGTGGGATTGCAGCCGGAACAGAGGCTGCAAAGGCAATTATGACTACAGACACTGTGAAAAAAGAAGCGGCGGTTCAGGTGGTGATCGGCGGAAAAACAGTTACTATCGGTGGTATGTGCAAGGGCTCAGGAATGATTCACCCGAACATGTGCACAATGCTTGGGTTTGTGACTACAGACGCAAAAATTTCTAAAGAAATGCTTCAGGAGGCTTTGAGCGAAGACGTAAAGGATACCTATAATATGGTTTCCGTAGATGGAGATACCTCTACCAATGATACGGTGCTTCTTCTGGCAAATGGCCTTGCGGATAATCCTGAGATTACAGAAAAAGGGGAAGATTATCAAATATTTAAGGGTGCTTTGAACTATGTAAATACCACTCTTGCAAAGTGCATTGCAGGTGACGGTGAAGGCGCAACCGCTCTTTTTGAAGTGAAGATCATAGGCGCACAGAGTAAAGAACAGGCAGTAACTTTAAGTAAATCTGTGGTAACTTCTTCGCTTACGAAGGCGGCGATTTACGGACATGACGCCAACTGGGGGAGAATACTTTGCGCTATGGGCTATTCAGGCGCACAGTTCGATCCTGAAAAAGTGGATCTTTATTTTGAAAGCAGGGCTGGGAAAATTAAGATTATAGAGAACGGCGTTTCCACCGGATACAGTGAAGAGGAAGCTACAAAAATCCTTTCAGAGGATGCTGTAACTGCCATTGCAGATATAAAGATGGGCAGCTTTGAAGCGACTGCATGGGGCTGTGACCTGACTTATGATTATGTGAAAATTAACGCAGATTATCGTTCATAAACTGCCCTTATTACAGGCAGGATCCAAAGGAGTCTTACAAATGGTGAATCATAAATATTTAGAAAAAGCAGAGGTGCTCATTGAGGCCCTTCCGTATATTCAGCGCTTTAATCGTAAAATTGTAATAGTCAAATATGGTGGAAGCGCCATGCTTGATGAAGAACTGAAGGCAAACGTGATCAAGGATGTGGTACTCTTAAAACTAGTAGGATTTAAACCCATTATCGTCCATGGCGGAGGTAAGGAAATCAGCCGCTGGGTAGAAAAAGTGGGCATGGAAGCGAAGTTCGTCAATGGTCTGCGCGTAACAGATAAAGATACCATGGAAATCGCGGAAATGGTTCTGGCTAAGGTAAATAAGGAGCTGGTAACCCTGGTACAGAGCCTTGGAGTGAAGGCTGTGGGAATAAGCGGCAAGGACGGCGGCCTTTTGAAATGTCATAAAAAGCTTTCAAATGGAGAAGATATTGGATATGTAGGAGAAGTGGAAACGGTAAATCCCAAAATCCTTTATGACCTTCTGGAAAAGGATTTCCTGCCCATCATTTTTCCGGTGGGATATGACGATCATTTTGAAAGCTATAATATTAATGCAGACGATGCAGCCTGTGCTATCGCAGAAGCTGTGAATGCGGAAAAACTGGCATTTTTATCGGATATTGAGGGTGTATATAAGGATCAGAATGATCCTTCCACATTGATTTCAGAGCTTCAGGTTAGGGATGCGGAGAAGCTGATTTCCGAGGGATATGTAGGCGGCGGAATGATTCCAAAGCTGCGCAATTGCATTGACGCCATTGAACATGGTGTCAACAGAGTCCATATTCTGGACGGAAGGATCCCTCATAGCCTGTTGCTGGAAATATTTACAAATAAAGGTATCGGTACCGCTATTTTACGAGAGGATGGTGAAAAATACTACCATGAACATGAATGAACAGATGCAGGCAGCAGAAGCAAACATTCTTCATACGTATAATCGTTTTCCGGTGGTTTTTGACCGGGGTGAGGGATGCTATCTTTATGATACGGATGGAATTAAATACCTGGATTTTGCAGCAGGAATTGCTGTAAATTCTCTTGGGTATCATTATCCTGGGTATGATGAAGCGCTGAAAAGCCAGATAGATAAGCTGACTCATATTTCCAATCTGTATTATAACGAACCTATGAGTGAGGCAGGAAGAAAACTGGTAAAAGCAAGCGGAATGAGTAAGGCTTTTTTTACGAACAGTGGGACGGAGGCCATTGAAGGTGCTTTAAAAGCAGCAAGAAAATATGCATTTACCAAGAGCGGAAGGGCGGACAGGCATGAGATCATTGCCATGAACCAATCCTTCCATGGAAGGAGCATGGGTGCCCTTTCTGTGACTGGAACAGCCCATTATCGCGAACCTTTTGAACCATTGGTAGGCGGTGTGAAGTTTGCGGATTTTAATAATCTGGATAGTGTAAAGGCACTTGTCAATGAGAAAACCTGTGCTATTATTACAGAGGTTATACAGGGAGAGGGCGGTATTTATCCGGCGGATCCTGCATTTTTAAAGGGACTGCGTGATCTTTGTGATGAGAAGGATATTCTTTTGATCTTTGACGAAATTCAGTGCGGCATGGGACGTACGGGTTCTTATTTTGCATGGCAGTCTTATGGCATTGCTCCGGATATTATGACCTGTGCCAAGGCGCTTGGCTGCGGAGTTCCTGTAGGGGCATTTGTCCTTGGGGAAAAGGCTGCCGGGGCATCTCTGGTACCTGGAGATCATGGGACGACCTATGGCGGAAATCCGCTGGTATGTGCAGCGGTGAGCAAGGTATTTGATATTTATGAAAAGGATAAGATCCTGAATCATGTAAAAGAACTGACTCCATATTTCAAGAAGAAACTGGATGAGCTGGTGGAGAAGTATGACTGCTTATCCGAAAGAAGAGGACGGGGATTTATGCAGGGCTTGGTAATTGCCGGCCGGCCGGTAGGAGATATTGTATCCCGGGCTTTGGAGGAAGGACTTGTGGTAATTTCAGCAGGAAACAATGTCCTGCGTCTTGTTCCGCCTCTGATCATCAAGAAGGAACATATTGATGAGATGGTGGAGATCCTGGAAGATTGCCTGGAATAAAATATGGGGACGTTTTTGGTATTATTGATTTTGACTGTTGTGATAGTGCTGGCAGTCAGGAGTATTGTTCATAATAAAAAGAATGGCAAATCCCTTCAGTGCGGAGGGGACTGCCGGAATTGCCAGGGACAGTGCAATCAGAGGGCTGATTCTTCGGCAGAGAAAAAAAGAAAAGACTGACAGAGGCAGCAGCCGGGATATACCGGACTGTGAGCGCTGATAAAAACATAGCAAGGATTGCTGCTTGAGGACTGCAGTAATTACTGCTATGTTTTTTTATATGATAATATTTTTCTATTGACAACTTTCTTTGTCAATGGTATAGTCAAAATGACAAAGAAAGTTGTCAAAGTGACAAGGCATTAAGTCATACTTGAAATACAATAAACCAAGGAGAAAGGATAATAAAAATGCTAAAGAGTAAATTGTCAGAAAATTAGGGGGGGGGGGTAAGATAGTTGCCGTTAAACAATCGTTTAAAGGAACATCGTGCAAGACTAGGGATTAACCAGTCTGAGCTGGGAAAAAGAAGCGGCGTTTCCCGGCAGACTATTAGCCTGATCGAGAGAGGGGATTACTCACCTTCGATAACGCTGGCACTGAAGCTTGCGAAAATTTTTGAAGTTGCTGTAGAAGACATTTTTTCTTATGAGGAAGACGAGGAGAATTAGGGATGGCTGCGACAAAGAAAAAAATGAATACATACCTGAAGTTTGGCTTGAAGATGACGGCGTTTGCAATAGGCGGAGGGATCGTTGGCTTTTGCAGTGTATATTTTAAGATAGGTTCCCTGGGCAGCGTATTTAAAACTGCTGCTGATGCGGTAAGAGCACATCTTTTGGAGATACAGGCATTCTTTTTGATCGCCAGCGTACTGATCGGGGAACCTGTTCTCTATCAGCTTCGCACTATGGGAAGGGCGCTGGCGGATGCGGATGATGAAGAAGGAGACCGGCTGGAATATAAAATGGAATGGCTTGGCTCTGTGGGGACGGTTTCCAGTATCGCAGGAATGGTTCTTGCAATGGTGTTCTTATCCACGGGATATTCGATGGATTATATAGAGTCGTTAAGTGCAAGCGAAGATAGTGTACTTTGCCTGATATTTGTTCTTTTTATATTGGACTGCATTTATAATGGGTTCTGGCAGGTACGCTATGTGAAAACCCTGCAGAAGATTTATCCCAGGCAAAATGCAGATATCGCTTCCATGAAATTTCAGGAGCAGTGGCTGGAGAATTGTGATGAGGCAGAGCGGGAGATGATCTATCAGGCTTCCTATAAAAGCCGCCTTGCGCTTCACAAGCTGGTGTCGTTTCTTTCTGCAGCTGCAATGCTCTGCCATCTGTTTTGGAACACGGGCATTATGGCTGTGGTCATGGTAGGGATTATCTGGATAGCATTAACTGTTACCTATTGTCATGCATGTGTAAAAAAGAAAGGAAGTAAGCTGAATACATGAAACTGGAAGTTAAGAATTTGAAAAAGAATTTTGGGGAGAATGAAGTGCTTCACGGGATTTCTTTCTGCGTGGAGAGCGGAAGCGCTCTGGGTCTTCTCGGCCGTAACGGTGCTGGAAAGACAACCACGATCCGGATATTGATGGATGTATTTAAAAGCAATTCGGGAACGATTTTAATGGATGGGAAACCTTTTATTCCCAGGGAACATCAGATTGGCTATCTGCCTGAGGAACGCGGTCTGTATCCCAAGAAGACTGTTGGAGAACAGCTCATATACCTGGGGATGCTCCGGGGGCTTGGGGCAAAAGCTGCAAAAGCTAATATGAAAAAATGGCTGGAGCGCATGGAGGTTGCGGAATATGAAAACAGAAAGCTGGAGACCCTGTCCAAGGGAAACCAGCAGAAGGTGCAGCTTGCCCAGACGCTTTTATGTAATCCGGACATTATTATACTGGATGAGCCTTTTTCCGGCCTCGATCCTGTAAATTCCCAGATACTGAAGGATGTGATCAAGGAGCAGATTCAGGAAGGGAGACTGGTGATTTTTTCCAGCCACCAGATGAGTTATGTGGAGGAATTCTGTGAAGAGATTGCCATTCTCAACCATGGGGATTTGGTTCTTTCCGGTAATTTGAGAGAGATCAAGAGAGAGTTCGGACGTGACCGTCTTGTGCTGTCAAGCCTTGAGGAGGAATCTGAGGAGTTGGCAAGACGCCTTAGAGACACTTTTTCAGATCTTTTGGAAGTGGAAAAAGTGCAGAAGGACCGTATTATTATTAGGAAGCTGCAGCCTGAGAATAAGTCTGCAATTCTGAAACGGCTTCTGGAACAGGACGTGGATATGGAGTTCTTTGGAATGTATGAACCGTCCTTAAATGACATCTTTGTAGAAAAGGCGGGTGATGAGGCATGAAACAATTTTTGACCGTATTAAAATTTGAGCTGAACAGTTATTTTAAGAACCGAAGTTTTGTCCTGACCACAGTACTTCTGGCTGTGGTGATGGCAGGTGTGATCATCGTTCCTACCTTTATTCCAGGGCTTTTGAACTCAGAGAAGGACGAAACCTCCGTAAAGGAGGAAACATCGGCGGAAGCTGAGATGACAGAGGAGGCGTTGGATAACCTGGGGGTTTTTGTGAGAACGGATCAGGTGGATGATGTGGATATGCTTCTTGATATGATGCCTGCACAGTGGAAAACCTTCCAGGAAGAGCAGGAGCTGAAGACTGCTGTAGAACAGGAGGAAATAGAAGCCGGATTTATTCTGGAAAGCCTTTCGGATGTTACCTATGTGGTGAATAATCTGTCCATGAGTGAAAGATATTCCTATATGTTCCAGAATGCCCTTAGTACTTATCAGAGAATGCAGTATCTAAAAGAAAAGGGCTTAAGTGCAGAAGAGGTAATGGAAGCAGAAAATGTGGGTGTTTCCCTTTCGACGGAGATTTTAGGCAAGAACAGCGCACGGAATTACGGGTATACCTATGCATTGGTGTTTGTGGTTTATTTCCTGATTATTTTCTACGGACAGATGATCGCAGTATCCGTTACTACAGAAAAGAGCAATCGTGCCATTGAAATCCTGGTTACCAGTGTGAATCCTAACAGTCTGATCTTCGGTAAGGTTCTGGCAGGAGCGATTGCAGGTGTACTGCAGGCAGTTCTTATTCTTGGTACAGGTTTTGCCTCCTATTATGCATTTCAGGATAAATGGGGAGGAATGCTGGACTTTTTGTTTGATATTCCGGCCAGAGTGCTGATCATTTATGGGATTTTTGCAATGCTGAGTTATCTGCTGTATGCATTTATTTTCGGAATGCTGGGTGCCATGGTATCAAAGACAGAAGATATCAGCAAGAGTTCCATGCCTGTTATGATGATCTATATTGCTTCTTTTTTAATTGCAATGCTGGGAATGTCAGACTGTGACAGCATGTTAATGAAGGTGGCATCCTTTATTCCATTTACTTCAGGAAACGCCATGTTTATCCGTGTATCCATGGGAAGTGTGACAGTGTGGGAAACACTGCTTTCAGGAGTGCTGCTGGCTGCAAGCTGTGTTTTGGCAGGAATTCTGTCTGCGAAGATTTTCCGGTTCGGGACTTTGCACTATGGCAATCCTCTGAAATTCGGTGCTACTGTACGGAAGCTGAAAGAGCAGTAAGCAATATGTGCATAAAAGCTCCAAAAGATGTATATTCTAATAGAAACAATGAAAAAGGTGAATGGTGAATCATTCACCTTTTTCAATATTGATCTTACGGAGGGATTTTTATGTGGGGTATTCTTATTGCATTGTTGTCTGGGGCTTTGATGAGTATCCAGGGGGTGTTTAATACAGAAGTAACCAAGCAAAGCAGCTTGTGGGTTTCCACTGGCTGGGTTCAGTTTTCGGCATTTCTGGTATGTGTGCTTGCCTGGCTCTTTACAGGACGGGAGAGCATAGGTGCTTTGTGGCAGGTGGAAAATAAATATACACTTCTTGGAGGTGTGATCGGTGCCTTTATTACCATTACGGTAATTCAGAGCATGGGAGCTTTGGGGCCTGCCAGGGCCGCTATGCTGATTGTGATTTCCCAGCTGATCGTAGCTTATGTAATCGAACTGTTTGGGATGTTTGGGGTAGATAAACAGCCTTTTGAATGGAGGAAGATTTTGGGGATGGCAGTTGCCATTGCAGGAATCGTAATTTTTAAGTGGCAAAAATAAGGATTTCTATTGTAAATTTTGTAATAATTCGTTAAAATAAAACAAGGTTCTGTATGAGAAAAGGGGAACTCACCGCCATATTAAGGCAAAGGAGCGAACCTAAGAACTATGAAAAATAATATAGGAACTTTTTTTCAGGCATGCTTGCTAATACTGGCAGGGTGTGCACTGGCCATAGTGCTTTTAACATCGTCAGGGTGCGGAAGAAGGGAAGCGGAATTTCTGGAAGGGTCCGGACAGACAGAAGAGGAAGAAGAAAAAAAGGATTCCAGACCTTCCGTGCAGGAGGAAGAGACTCATGGAAGCAGCCGGGAGACAGCTGTTCTGCCTGCAGAGATTTATGTGGACGTAATCGGTGCGGTGGCAGAACCGGGCGTCTATCAATTGAATGCTGGCAGCCGTGTGTTTCAGGCGATAGAAGCAGCAGGCGGGTTTTTGCAGGATGCGGCAGGAGAATATGTAAACCAGGCCGAAAAGCTTGAGGATGGGCAGCAGGTATATATTCCTACCAGGGAAGAGGCAGAGAACAGCCAATCTTTTCAAAGCCCCATGGAAAAGAGTTTAGCCAGGAAAGAAGCCGGAAGGGATGCCCAGGGAGGTGCATCCGGCAAAATCAACCTGAATACAGCAGATGAAGATGCCCTTACTGCCCTTGCAGGAATCGGGGCGTCCAAGGCACAGGCAATTGTGGCGTACAGGGAAGAACACGGCGGATTTTCCGCGATCGAGGAGATTTTGAATGTTCCAGGCATTAAAGAAGGAACATTCGTGAAGATAAAAGACAATATAGCAGTAGAATAGGAGAACATGAATGAGCAGGAAAGTATTGGTTGTAGATGACGAGAAGCTGATTGTAAAGGGAATCCGTTTCAGCCTGGAGCAGGACGGAATGGAAGTAGACTGTGCCTACGATGGCGAAGAGGCGGTTGAAAAGGCAAAAGAGAATAAATATGATATTATTCTTCTGGATCTGATGCTGCCTAAGATGGATGGGCTGGAGGTATGCCAGCAGATCCGGGAATTTTCCAATGTTCCCATTGTCATGCTTACAGCCAAAGGCGAAGACATGGATAAGATCCTGGGGCTGGAGTATGGTGCAGATGATTATATTACGAAGCCCTTTAATATCCTGGAGGTAAAGGCGCGCATTAAAGCCATCATTCGCCGTGCAGGCTCTGACCATGAGGAGAAAGAAAAGGCTAAGACGATTCAGGCAGGTGACCTGAAGCTGGATTGTGAGGGGCGCCGGGTATTTATTTCCGGAAAGGAAATCAACCTTACAGCTAAGGAATTCGATGTGCTGGAGCTTTTGGTATTTAACCCAAACAAAGTATACAGCCGTGAAAATCTTTTGAATATTGTATGGGGATATGAATATCCCGGAGATGTGCGTACAGTAGATGTACATATCCGAAGACTTCGTGAAAAAATTGAGGCGAATCCCAGTGAGCCCAAATATGTACACACCAAATGGGGTGTTGGATACTATTTCCAGGCGTAGGCTATGAAGAAACGAGGGAACTTTTTTAAGAGTCTGCGTTTCCGTATTCTGATTATCCTGATCATTCTGGGAATTGTACCGGGGATCATTGCTGCGGCAATGGTGATTGCCAATTATGAGGATAAAGCCATTGAGATCCGTGTGAATAGTGTCCGGAAGCAGTGTGATATTTTGTGCAATCTGCTAATTAAAGAGAATTACCTCAATGACTCCAGCTCACAGGCTGTAAACAGCAAGCTGGAGTTATTGTCTAATATTTACAGCGGCAGGATACTGTTGGTAGACAGGGATTTTAAGGTAGTGAAGGATACTTACCACGTAGATGAAGGAAAAACTATGGTATCTCCGGAGATCATCAGATGCTTTAAGGGGGAAAAGGATACAGGCTACAGCAGAAATGGACGGATCCTGGAGATTGCGGTTCCGGTAAAGAGCCCGGATGTGCAGCAGCTTCAGGGGGCCATGCTTGTTACTTTTTCCTGCAGGGAGATTTCTTCAACAGTGCATCATCTGGAACAGAGAGGAATTATTATTATTGCAATCCTTGTGATTCTTTCGGTTCTCCTGGCCTATGTGCTTTCTACTGTGTTGGTGAAGCCTTTTGCCAGAGTTACCAGAGCCATTGAGGATCTGACAGATGGTTATCAGAACGAACAGATATCCGTTCCTGACTATACGGAAACGGTACTTATAACAGATGCATTCAATAAAATGGTAGCCCGAATGAAGGTGCTGGATGAATCCCGTCAGGAGTTTGTATCCAATGTGTCCCATGAACTGAAGACGCCATTAACCTCTATGAAAGTATTGGCAGACTCCCTGGTGGGGCAGTCCGGGGTTCCGGAGGAATTGTACCAGGAGTTTATGCAGGATATTACAGCAGAGATTGACAGAGAAAATAAGATTATCACAGATCTTCTTACTCTTGTAAAAATGGATAAAAAGTCTTCCGATCTGAATATTGCCCATTCGGATATCAATCAGCTTCTGGAATCCATTTTGAAGCGTCTGCGGCCCATTGCAGACAAACGGAATATTGATCTTATTCTGGATAGCTTCCGTACTGTAGAGGCGGACGTGGATGAAATTAAATTTACTTCTGCTATCAGTAACCTGGTGGAAAACGGTATTAAATATAATGTTGACGACGGGTGGGTAAGGGTATCACTGGATGCGGATCACAAATACTTTTATGTGACTGTGGCAGACTCCGGTCTTGGAATTCCGGAGGATTCCATTGAACGTGTTTTTGAGAGGTTTTACCGGGTTGACAAATCTCATTCTAAGGAAATCGGCGGAACAGGACTTGGCCTTGCCATTACCAGAAGCAGTATTGCAATGCATCATGGAGTGATCAAGGTATTCAGCAGGGAGGGCGAGGGAACCACGTTCTCCGTTCGGATTCCGTTGTCTTATATACCGTAGGAGGTGCTGGGTGAAGAAAAATTTAAGTATACTTCTTGCTGTGCTTCTGACATGCATTTCTCTGGCTGGCTGTACTATTGAAGTGGAAGATACGCAGCAGAAAGAGAAAGAAAACAGTTACAGTATTTATTACCTCAGTACAGACGAAACACGGCTGGAACAAAAAGAGTATATGCCGAAAGAGGAAGAAGCAGAGTATATGATCAAAGACCTGATGCAGCGTCTTGGCAAAATGGCAGCAGAGGGTGAGGAGATTAATCTTTTGCCGAAAGAAGTTACCATTAATTCTTATACGACTACAGAGAATGTACTGACTATTGATTTTAATGGACAGTACAGTAAAATGAGCAGAGTCCGGGAGATTCTGGTGCGGGCAGGTATTGTAAAAATGTTTGTGCAGATAC
Source organism: uncultured Blautia sp. (assembly GCA_946557785.1). Taxonomy (GTDB): domain Bacteria; phylum Bacillota; class Clostridia; order Lachnospirales; family Lachnospiraceae; genus Blautia_A. The sequence goes on along the minus strand of CAMNTH010000012.1, from coordinate 46,810 downwards.
CCGGGGTCCAGGCCGTTCGATTTTGCGTAAACGGGCAGGATATTACAGATTCCAAAAACCAGAAAATCGGTGACATGGATGACAGTACATTTGTGGAATATTCTGAGGAGAACATGAATGAGTATCGTTATGACACGTTTACGCTGTATTTTGCGGATAAGACAGGCACGAAACTGGTAGAAGAAAAGAGAAAAGTATATTATAAAAAGAACCTTCCAAAAGAACGAGTTGTCCTGGAACAGCTTGCAAAGGGCCCTATGGTAAAAGGTCACTATCCTGCAATATCAGGAAATACGCTGGCTGTTAGCGCACTGATCTCAGACAGGGTATGTTATCTGAACCTGGGCGGCGGTTTTCTGGAGTATGCGCCGGATGTTTCAGAAGCAGTTCAGGTTTACTCTGTGGTGAATTCCGTGCTTGCAGCCTGTGAGGCGGATAAAGTACAGATTTCTGTGGACGGCAGTTCGGAAGGGAACTTTAGAAAGGATATGCCGCTGTATAATTATTATGAGCGGAATGAAGAGCTAATCGTACAGGAAGAGGATCAGAAATAAAAAGCTGATCGGAAAGGAGCGCTTTGGGAAGACGCCCCATGTGTGTGGTCTGCCTGCTCCTGATGCTGGCGCTGTGTCTGATGGATGCGTTGGGGATTCCGGTTATTCGGGGGAATCCGCTGCCGCACTCCCTTCAGGCATGGATAGCTGATCATCCGGAGGCTGTCATCTGCGGGGAGGTACAGCAGTGTGCAGAAACAGAATTTTCCCAGTCTATCTATCTCAAAAGAGTTTATCTGCTTTATCAGGAAGAGATTTATTCTACAAAAGACACATCTGTGAAAAAAATTTCCATTGAAAATGTTAGAGTTTTTTTGAAAAAAGAAGAAAGTTCAGAGAAAATTCCTGCAGGTACCCTGTTAAAAGTATCAGGCAGGCTAATTCGTGTACCCAAAGCCCGGAATCAGGGGGAATTTGACAGCCGTCAGTATTATGGCTGCAGGCATATTTATTATTTCCTAAAAGACGGGGTCATCACTCAAAGATCAGATACTTGGTCCCCTTATTTGCAGGGTATTCTGGATGTGCGGGAGAGGTTTGCAGAGATTTATGAGGAGACTGCCAAAGAGGATGCCCCTGTATTCGAAGCAATGGTCCTGGGGGAAAAGGGCAGCCTGGAGGAAGAAACAAAAATGCGATATCAGTTAGCAGGGATTATTCACATTCTTGCCATATCCGGTATGCATATCAGCCTTTTAGGAACAGGGATGAACAGCCTTCTGAAAAAAGCGGGGGTTGGTCTTGTTCCTGCCGGGATGCTTTCCATTACGCTGATGGTACAGTATGGAATGATGACAGGGAGCAGCGTGTCTTCTATAAGGGCAGTGTGCATGTTTTTTCTGGCAGTTAGTGCGCAGCTTTTGGGAAGATGCTATGATAGGCTGACGGCACTTGCGGTTTCTGCTGTTCTGATGCTGCTTCATGCGCCCGGGAACCTTTACAGCAGCGGATTTCTTCTTTCTTTCGGCGCTGTGGCAGGGCTTACGGTTGTGGCACCTTACGTTTTGGCAATGACAGGAAGCAGAAGAAAGATGGTAAATACATTCCTTGCTTCCCTGTCTGTGCAGATGATCACCCTTCCCATAATGCTGTATTTCTACGGAGAGGTATCGCTGATGGGGATTTTGCTTAATCTTGCAGTACTTCCTACTGTGGGGGCGGTTTTGGTCTGCGGTGTATTGGGCGGTCTGACGGGATTGTTCTGCCTGAAGGCGGCGGAGATTATCCTGCTTCCGGGAAGGGCGCTTTTGTTTTTCTATGAGCAATTGTGCAGGCTTTCAGGAGAAATTCCCTGGTGTACATGGATTGGGGGAAGACCGGAATTATGGCAGGTTCTGCTGTATTATGGATTGCTGTTTCTGGCTGTTTTTTTAGGAAAGAGAGGGGAGAGAAAAGAAAAAGCTTCGTGGAAAAAGGAAAGGGTGAGAAAGGGCTGGCATATTCCTGGAAAGACGGAACTGGAAATGCTGCTTCTCCTTGGGGCGGGGGTTGCTATCCTGGGATGGAAACCTGGGGGAAATCTAAAGGTTACCTGTCTGGATGTAGGACAGGGGGACTGTATTGTAATAGAAACTCCGGAAAAATATCATTTTTTGATCGACTGCGGAAGCAGCAATAAATCCAGTATTGCACAATACCAGCTGATGCCTTATTTAAAAAGCCAGGGGATTTCTTATCTGGATGGTATTTTTATTTCCCATACGGATGAAGACCATATCAGCGGCATCAAGGAACTGCTGACTTATATGGGGGATGGATTAACTTCCATTCAGGGGGGGACTTTGTATCTTCCTGGATGGAGAGAACCTCCAAATGTCTGGGAAGAGCTTGCGGCCCTGGCGGAGAAGGCTGGAATGAAAACGGCAGGTACAAATGCAGGAGATCGGATGAAAGCAGGGGATTTGAGTGTTTCCATCCTTTCTCCAAAGAGCAATGCTTCCGGAGCGGATGTAAATGAGGAAGCTATGGTGGTGGAACTTAAGTACAAAGAATGGCGCGGGCTTTTTACAGGGGATATTGGAGAAAAGGGAGAGAAAGAACTTCTGAAGGAAAACAGTTTGTCTGATGTTGATTTTTTAAAGGTTGGCCATCACGGCTCCCGCTATTCCTCAGGCGAATCTTTCCTTGAAAAGATCCGACCGGAGGTGGGGGTGATTTCCTGTTCTTCCACAAATACATACGGACATCCTTCGCCGGAGACTGTCCAAAGACTGGAAGAGACAGGGTGCCGCCTGGAATATACTATGAAAAACGGCGCCATTACTGTGTCTACTGACGGGAAACGTGTATGGATAGAACGGTTCTGTGAAGAATCTTAGGAGATAATCCAAAAGTATTATGTGCAGAGAAATGGAAATTGGTCTTCCTAAAGAGGCGATTTTATGATATGGTTTATTTCAAAGGCAGAGGGGAAACACTTTGACTGCCGCAATGACGGTATGGATATCATGGAATAGAATAGGAGCCGATAGTTTGAAGAGTTTACAGGAAGACATAAAAACAGGAAATTTTAAGCAGATGTATCTTTTGTTTGGACAGGAAGCCTATCTGCGGCAGCAGTATAAGCAAAATCTGGTGAAAGCATTAAATCCGGATGGAGACACCATGAATTTCAGCCGCTATGAGGGAAAAGGAATCGAAGTGAGGGGAATTATTGATCTTTGCGAGACAATGCCTTTTTTTGCAGACAGGAGGGTGATTCTTTTGGAGGATTCCGGATTTTTTAAGAATAAATGCGAGGAACTTGCGGAATACTTGAAAGAACTGCCTGAATATATGGTTCTGATTTTTGCAGAAACGGAAGTGGATAAGCGCAGTAAAATGTATAAGGCTGTGAAAAACGGCGGCCGGGCGGTGGAGTTTGTTAAGCAGGATGAGAAGACGCTGATGCGCTGGGCAGCAGGTGTGCTGGCCAGAGAGGGCCGGAAAATTACCCAAAGGGATATGGAACTGCTTCTGATAAAAACCGGCACAGACATGGGAAATCTCCGCATGGAGCTGGAAAAGCTGATTACCTATACGGACGGCCATGAGGTTGTAACAGGGGCGGATATTGAAGAAATCTGCACGAACCAGACAACCAATAAGATTTTTGACATGGTGCGTGCTGTTACGGAGAAGAACCAGAGGCGGGCATTGGAGCTGTATTACGATCTTCTGACTTTAAAGGAGCCGCCTATGAGGATTCTGTTTCTTCTGGCCAAACAGTTCAGGCAGCTGCTGCTTACGAGGCAGCTTTTGGGAGAAGGGGCTTCCCAAAATGAAATCGCATCACGCCTTGGAGTACCTTCCTTTGTCGTACGGAACATTGCTTCCTGTGCAAGGTCTTATTCTGCAGAGGAGCTGGAAGAGGCTGTGAAGGATTTTGTGGACTCGGAGGAAGCAGTGAAAACAGGCCGGTTAGGAGATGTACTTAGTGTTGAGCTTTTAATCATTAAATATAGCTCAGGAGAAAGGGCTTAATAGAACAAAAACACCAATAAAAAAGCAATAAAAAAGACAGTCACTGACGGTGTGGCTGTCCTTTTAATTATAAGCTTATAATTAAAATCAAACGTTTATCAGCCGAGGTTGTTTACGGCTTTTGTTAAACGGGAAACTTTTCTAGCACAATTGTTTTTGTGATAAATACCTTTGGAAGTTGCTTTGCTGATAGTGGAGATTGCATTTGTTAATGCAGCCTGTGCAGCTTCCTTATCCTTGTTAGCTACTGCTACTTCTACTTTTTTAATGGAAGTTTTAACAGCAGAGCGGATAGATTTGTTTCTCGCAGCTTTTGTTTTGTTTACTAAAATTCTTTTCTTTGCGGATTTAATGTTAGCCAATTCGTACACCTCCAATTCAGGGTAATAGTAAAATGTTTGCCGCAGAAACAGACACGGGCGCTCCTGCGAACATGCTTATATATCTTAGTATAATTTGGTGGGAATGTCAATACATAATTCTGTAAATTACGCAAAAAATATGAGAGAAGGATGCTGAAAATGAAAATCTGGAGGTTGAGATTATGATGGGAAGTTACAGAGTCAGGACTGACCTGGCATTGGAGGCGACAGAGCGGTTTACAGAGGAAAACGTGGAAATCCGGGGTGTGGAGGTGAAGGAGGATTATAATGAAGAAAAGGATATTCGGACCACTGTCGTAAAAATTCGTACGGAAAATGGGGCGAAGGCCATGGGCAGGCCGCAGGGGAATTATATTACCATTGAAGCCCCCAATCTTTCTATTCCGGACGAGGATTACCACAGGGAGGTTTCGGAAGAGATTGCCCGTCATTTACGGCAGCTTATTGACCTGAGAACTGACAAATCCATTCTTGTGGTAGGACTTGGAAACCAGGGGATTACCGCAGATTCGCTGGGGCCCCATGTGGTGGAAAATATGCGCATGACAAGGCATATTATACGGGAATACGGATTAAAAGGGCTTGGAGAGGAGAAAATGCATTGTACCAGCGGAATTATTCCAGGAGTTATGGCACAGACGGGAATGGAGACATCTGAGATTGTGGAGGGTGTGGTAAGCGAAACAAAGCCGGACGTTGTTATTGCAATAGATGCTTTGGCTGCCCGCAGTGTGAAAAGGCTGAACCGGACGATTCAGATTACGGATACGGGAATTCATCCAGGTTCAGGAGTGGGGAATCACAGGACCGGACTGACAGAGGATAACCTGCAGGTAAAGGTGATTGGGATCGGAGTACCTACAGTAGTGGATGCTGCCACCATCGTACATGATTCTATGGCTCATTTGCTGGACGCATTAGAGGAAGCAGAGCAGAAGGAATTTTTGGAAGAGATGATTTCTCCACATCTCCACAGTATGTTTGTGACGCCGAAAGATGTGGACGAGACGGTAAAATACCTGAGTTTCACCATATCGGAAGGGTTGAATATGGCGTTTTCCCAGGTGTAGATGCTTCCGGTGCAAGGCTGGTTCATCCGGACATCTAACAACCTGGATACTTCTCATGGCAGGTGTGTCTTAATGCATATTCCGGCGGAATACGTCATAGGATACCTTTAAAGAGGTGATTGTGTGACGAATTTCCAGAAAGCATTCTGCGTATTGATGAGCCTGTGTTTTTTTGCTGTTCTGGCTGTAATGCCTGGGCCTTTTTTCCTGCAGGAGAATATATACAGGCGGCTTCCTTTGTACTGCTTCCTGGAAAAGGGGGCCGGCAGCGTACCCTGGAGAGAGGATCCGGAAACATACGAATTGATCATCGCTTCCAATGCGGAATATTTAGGAGAGCAGGTTCAAAGAGAAAACAGCCAAAGTATGGAAAAACCAGAGAAGCGGGATGCGGACAACCTTTGTGGGTTCAATGATGCGGACAATAAGGAAGAAAAGGAAGCAGCTGTGCAGGAACCCAAAGAGCAGGAACCCAAAGAACAGAAACCAGAAACACAGCCCCCTGCAGCACAGGAACCGGAAATAGATGAGGAGCGGATAGGAGAAGAAGAGGTAACTGCAGCAGCCCTGCCCCAGGATGCCTTGCAGCCGCATCCGGCAGTGGATCTGTCAGCGGAAACTCTGGCGGACTTTAACTACCTGCTGGGGCAGTTTTATATTCTTGATCCCAACACAGCCACCAATGAGGAGCAATTAAATGCGGCCCGGTTCCTGGAAAAAGACCTGACCCTGAAAAAGGATCCAAGTGCTCCCCAGATTCTTATTTACCATAGTCACAGCCAGGAAAACTTTGCAGATTCCAGAGAGGGGGAGACGGAGGATACCATTGTAGGTGTGGGAAATTACCTTACCCAGCTTCTTACAGAAACCTATGGATATAATGTGATTCATGTGACAGAAACCTTTGATATCGTAGAAGGACAAATTGACCGCAGCAGAGCCTATGATTTTTCCAGAGTATATATTGAGCAGGTGCTTGAAGAGAACCCTACTATAGAAGTTATTATTGATCTTCACAGGGACGGCGTTCCGGAGGACCGGCACCTGGTTACGGAAATCAATGGAAAAGACACAGCCCAGATTATGTTTTACAATGGATTGAGCTACACGGTAAATAACGGTCCTGTAGATTACCTGCCTAATCCCTATATTCAGGATAATCTGGCATTTTCTTTTCAGCTGGAATATCAGTCTGCTCTTTATTATCCGGAGCTTTACAGAGGCATTTATCTGGCAGGGCTTCGGTACAATCTTCACCTTTGTCCAAGAGCTCTTCTTTTGGAGGCAGGAGCCCAGACAAATACAGTGCAGGAAGTAAAGAATGCAATGGAGCCTTTTGCAGATATTCTGAACAGGGTTCTCCGGGGAAACGGGTGATTTTTGGTAAAATATCACAAACATGAGTTCGCATCAAATAAACTCCGTGACAAACCGAACGTGTGTGTGTTATACTGTCAAAAGAGAACTACATAAAGGACAGGAGGAATGTCTGTCATGACAGACCAGAGTAAAATTCGTAATTTTTGTATCATTGCACATATTGACCACGGCAAATCAACCCTGGCTGACCGTATTATCGAAATGACCGGCCTTTTGACAGAACGTGAAATGCAGTCTCAGGTTCTGGATAATATGGATCTTGAGAGGGAGCGGGGAATTACCATTAAATCCCAGGCTGTGCGTATCATCTATAGAGGGAAAGACGGGGAAGAATATATTTTTAACCTGATTGATACGCCTGGGCATGTAGACTTTAACTATGAAGTTTCCAGAAGCCTTGCCGCATGTGACGGTGCCATACTGGTAGTAGATGCAGCACAGGGAATTGAGGCGCAGACCCTTGCTAATGTATATATGGCATTGGATCATGACCTGGATGTGATTCCGGTTATTAATAAAATTGACCTTCCCAGTGCAGATCCGGAAAGAGTTATTAATGAAATTGAAGATGTTATCGGTCTGGAAGCACAGGATGCACCTCAGATTTCCGCTAAGGTAGGTTTGAATATCGAAGGGGTGCTGGAGCAGATCGTAGAAAAGATCCCTGCTCCCTGCGGAGATCCGGATGCGCCTTTAAAAGCCCTGATCTTTGATTCAATTTATGATCCCTATAAAGGAGTTATCGTATTTTGCCGCTTAATGGACGGCTGTGTAAAAAAAGGCACGAAGATTCGTATGATGGCAACCGGGTTTAAAGCAGAAGTGGTAGAGGTTGGCTATTTTGGCGCAGGTCAGTTTATTCCATGTGAGGAACTGACAGCCGGTATGGTAGGTTATATTACTGCCAGCATTAAAAATGTAAGAGACACCCGTGTGGGTGATACGGTGACAGATGATGAGAATCCATGTGCAGAAGCACTGCCGGGATACAAGAAAGTAAATCCAATGGTCTACTGCGGACTGTACCCTGCAGACGGGTCGAAGTACGGTGACCTGAGGGACGCTTTAGAGAAGCTGCAGCTAAACGATGCATCTCTATTTTATGAGCCTGAGACTTCTGTGGCTCTGGGCTTTGGCTTCCGCTGCGGTTTTCTTGGACTGCTTCATTTAGAAATTATACAGGAACGCCTGGAGAGAGAATATAATCTGGACCTGGTTACAACTGCGCCCAGTGTTATCTATAAGGTCTATAAAACCAACGGAGAAGTCATTGACCTGACAAATCCTACCAATCTGCCTGACCCTTCCGAAATCGAATTCATGGAAGAACCTATGGTTAATGCAGAGATTATGGTGACTACGGAGTTTATCGGCGCCATTATGGATCTTTGCCAGGAGCGCAGAGGTCAGTACGGCGGCATGGATTATATGGAAGAAACAAGGGCGCTTCTAAAATACAAGCTGCCTTTGAATGAGATTATTTATGACTTTTTTGATGCCCTGAAGTCTCGCTCCAGAGGCTATGCTTCTCTGGATTATGAGCTGTGCGGATATGAGCGCAGTGAGCTTGTGAAGCTGGATATCCTGGTGAACAGGGAAGAGGTGGATGCCCTTTCCTTTATTGTCCATGGAGAAACAGCCTATGAGCGCGGACGCCGGATGTGTGAGAAGCTGAAAGAGGAAATCCCGCGGCAGCTGTTTGAAATCCCTATCCAGGCAGCCATTGGAAGCAAGATCATTGCCAGGGAAACCGTAAAGGCTATGCGTAAGGATGTACTTGCCAAATGCTATGGCGGTGATATTACCCGTAAGAAGAAGCTTCTGGAAAAGCAGAAGGAAGGTAAGAAGCGTATGCGCCAGGTAGGAAATGTGGAGATTCCCCAGAAAGCCTTCATGAGCGTTCTGAAGCTGGATGATAAATAAGGAGCCTGTTATGAAGAAAATTTACAGCAAAGCATGTTTCGGGATTGTGCTTATTCTGCTTTGGGGCCTTCTTGCCGGATGCGGCTGCGGAAAGAAGAAAGAGGAGGATCCGGAAAGCCAGCAGGTGCTGACCATATCCATCACGCCAAAGCCAACCCCTACACCGGATCCTGTGGAGGTTAATCCGGATTCTGTTGTAAAAAACGGCAATGTAACTATGGTGAATGAATATCTGGCAGGAGGACAGGGAAATTGAGAGAGAAGACCCTGATGCCCCTGGAGATTTATGTACACATTCCTTTTTGTATCAGAAAATGTGATTACTGCGACTTCCTGTCCGGCCCGGGAGACCGTACCCGGCAGGAAGCCTATATAAAAGCCCTTCTGCACGAGATCAGAAGCCTGCCGCATATCCCGAATCATGAGGTGGTGTCTTTGTTTTTTGGCGGCGGCACGCCGTCCCTTTTGGATGCATGCCTGATTGAAGAAATCATTTCTAATTTAAAAGAAAAATTTTTATTTTCCCCGGAGGCTGAGATATCGTTGGAAGCTAATCCGGGGACTTTGATGAAAGAAAAGCTGAAGGTTTACAGAAAGGCTGGAGTGAATCGCCTGAGCATTGGGTTACAGTCAGCAGATAATGAGGAACTGAATGCTTTGGGAAGAATCCATACTTTTGAAGAGTTTCTGGAAGGCTATTTCCTTGCCAGGGAAGAAGGCTTTTTCAATATTAATGTGGATTTGATGTGTGCAATACCTGGACAGAGCTATGAAGGATGGATCCGGAACCTTAGGACCGCGGCGGAGCTGAAGCCGGAGCATATTTCTGCATACAGCCTGATCATTGAAGAAGGAACACCCTTTGCACAGAGAAAGCTTGAGCTGCCGGATGAGGATACGGAATACCGAATGTACGAGGATACGGAGAAGGTGCTAAGGGAATACGGATTTCATCAGTACGAAATATCCAATTATGCGAAGAATGGATTTGAATGCCTGCATAATTTAGGATATTGGAAGAGGACAGAGTATTTAGGACTGGGCCTGGGAGCTGCATCTCTTTTGGCAGGAATGCGCTTTTCCAACACCAGAGATATGGAAGAATATCTTGCATGCAGCAGGAATGCGGAACAGATACGGAAAGACGTTCAGCTTCTGACAAAACGAGAGGAAATGGAAGAGTTCATGTTTCTTGGGCTGCGCATGACAAAAGGGATCCGGGAAGGGGATTTTATGGCATGCTTTGGAGTCAGTCTGAGAGAACGATACGGTGCAGTGCTTGACAAATATAGAAAAACTGGTTTTATGGAGTATGAGGATGGGTACTGGCGTTTTACCAGGAAGGGAATTCATGTAAGCAATGTGATTCTTGCGGAATTTCTTGCGGAATAGATAAAAATGGAGGAGCCTATGGCTGCAGATAAAATTAAAAAGAACTTTATTAGAATACGCGGTGCAAATGTGAATAATCTGAAGAATTTAAGTGTGGAAATTCCAAGAGATCAGTTCGTTGTTCTGACGGGAGTGAGCGGTTCAGGAAAGTCTTCCCTTGCCTTTGATACCATTTATGCTGAGGGACAGAGACGCTATATGGAGTCCTTGTCTTCTTATGCCAGACAGTTCCTGGGACAGATGGAGAAACCAGATGTGGAACTGATCGAGGGACTTCCCCCTGCGATTTCCATTGATCAGAAATCCACGAACAGAAATCCCCGTTCCACAGTGGGAACTGTAACGGAGATTTATGATTACTTTCGTCTGCTTTATGCCAGGATCGGGATTCCTCATTGCCCCAAGTGCGGCAGGGAAATTAAGAGGCAGACAGTGGACCAGATGGTGGATACCATTATGTCTTTTCCTGAGAGGACGAAGATCCAGCTTTTGGCGCCAGTGGTAAGGGGACGTAAGGGAACCCATGCAAAGCTTTTGGAACAGGCAAAAAAGAACGGTTATGTTCGTGTACAGATAGATGGAAATCTGTATGAGCTTTCTGAGGAGATTTCCCTGGATAAAAATCTGAAGCATAATATTGAAATTATTGTAGACCGACTTGTGGTGAAACCGGGAATTGAGAAACGTTTGGCTGATTCCGTAGAGACAGTCCTGAATTTGGCAGACGGGCTTTTGATGGTGGATACCATGGACGGAAACGTGCATAATTTCAGCCAGAGCTTTTCCTGTCCGGATTGTGAGATCAGCATTGCGGAAATAGAACCCAGAAGCTTTTCCTTTAACAATCCTTTTGGAGCATGTCCTGTCTGCCTTGGGCTTGGATATAAGATGGAGTTTGACCCGGAACTTATGATTCCGGATCGTTCCCTTAGTATTTCTCAGGGAGCTATTGCGGTGATGGGCTGGCAGTCCTGTACGGACAAAGGGAGCTTTACAAGGGCTATTTTGGATGCCCTTGCTGCTGCATATGATTTCAGCCTGGATACGCCTTTCCAGGACTATCCCAAGGAAATCCAGGATGTCTTGCTTTACGGTACAAATGGCCGTTCCGTAAAAGTTCATTATAAAGGACAGCGGGGAGAAGGCATTTATGATGTGGCTTTCCCTGGTTTGGTGAAAAATGTGGAGCAGCGCTACAGGGAAACAGGATCAGACGCAATGAAACAGGAATATGAATCTTTTATGCGCATTACCCCCTGTAAGGAGTGTAAAGGACAGCGTCTGAAAAAAGAATCCCTGGCAGTGACGGTGAGCGGCAAAAATATTTATGAGGTTACAGCGCTTTCCATTGATAAGCTGAAGAACTTCATGGGAGAGCTGCAGCTAACCCAGCAGCAGGAATTGATCGGAAAGCAGATTCTGAAAGAAATCCGTGCAAGAGTTGGTTTTTTGTCAGAAGTAGGCCTTGACTATCTTTCTCTTGGAAGGGCAACGGGAACGCTTTCAGGAGGAGAGGCACAGCGGATTCGTCTGGCTACGCAGATTGGTTCAGGTCTTGTGGGCGTGGCTTATATTCTGGATGAACCAAGCATCGGGCTTCACCAGAGAGACAATGATAAGCTTCTGGGTGCGCTGATGCGCCTGCGGGATCTGGGAAACAGCCTGATCGTGGTGGAACATGATGAGGATACGATGCGGGCTGCGGACTGCGTGGTGGACATTGGACCGGGGGCAGGGGAGCATGGCGGAGAACTGGTACAGATTGGAACGGCAGAGGATCTGATGAAGAATCCTGCCTCCCTTACAGGAGCTTATTTAAGCGGCAGGATTAAGATTCCGGTGCCGTCAGAGAGAAAGGTACCCACAGGATTTTTGAAAATCAAAGGGGCTTCGGAGAACAATCTGAAAAATATCAATGTAGATATTCCCCTGGGAGTCATGACCTGTGTAACCGGTGTTTCAGGTTCAGGGAAGAGTTCGCTGATAAATGAGATTTTATATAAGCGCCTTGCCAGAGATTTAAACCGAGCCAGAACAGTTCCTGGGAAGCATAAAGAAGTTCTTGGCTTGGAACAGTTGGATAAAGTGATCAATATTGATCAGTCTCCCATCGGACGTACACCCAGGTCTAATCCTGCTACTTATACAGGAGTGTTTGACCAGATCCGGGATTTGTTTGCTTCTACGGCAGATGCCAAGGCCAGGGGCTACAAGAAAGGCCGCTTCAGCTTTAATGTGAAAGGCGGCAGGTGTGAGGCATGCAGCGGCGACGGTATCATTAAAATTGAGATGCATTTTCTTTCGGATGTGTATGTACCCTGTGAAGTATGCAGGGGGAAACGTTATAATAGAGAGACGCTGGAAGTAAAATATAAAGATAAGAGCATTTATGATGTGCTGAACATGACTGTGGAGGATGCTTTGTACTTTTTTGAAAACGTACCGTCCATTCGGAGGAAGATCGAGACGCTTTATGATGTGGGGCTTTCCTACATCCGCCTGGGACAGCCATCCACAGAGTTGTCCGGAGGGGAAGCGCAGAGGATTAAGCTGGCTGCAGAGCTTAGTAAAAGAAGCACAGGCCGGACAATTTATATTTTGGATGAGCCTACTACAGGCCTCCACTTTGCAGATGTGCACAAGCTGATTGACATCCTGCGCAGGCTTACTGAAGGGGGCAATACGGTCGTGGTGATCGAGCATAACCTGGATGTCATCAAAACAGCTGATTATATTATCGACATCGGCCCGGAAGGCGGCGATCAGGGAGGCACTGTGATCGCAAAAGGAACTCCCGAGGAAGTGGCTGGGAATCCCATATCCTATACCGGAAAATATGTGGCTAGGTATCTTTCATGATGGTTTTTAAGAAAAGGCTTTCCATTTCCGGAAGAGTTGTATATAATGATACCAGAGTTAAAAGGCCGTGTATGATATGTTTGCATGTGCAGCAAGGAAAGGAGGACTTCTATGCCGGCAAGTGATATTGGAATTGACCTGGGAACCAGGAACTGTCTGGTTTATTCTACGGTAAAGGGACTTGTTCTGCAGGAACCCTCTGTAGTTGTTTATGATAAAGATACGGAAAAGATTCGGGCGATCGGGGAAGAAGCCAGGCAGATGGCAGGTCATCTTACGTCTGGAATGGAGGTAATCTATCCCATTCGTCAGGGCGTTATCATGGATTATACTGTCCTGGAAAAAATGCTGAAATATTTTATTTCCAAGGCAATGGGAAGACGTGCCTTCCGCAAACCCCGCATCAGTATCTGTGTGCCAAGCGGTATTACTGAGATTGAACGCAAGGCTGTAGTGGAGGCTACCTATCAGTCCGGAGCAAGGGAAGTTTTTCTGGTGGAGGAGCCTATTGCGGCAGCCATTGGCGCAGGGGTGGATGTGACCAAGCCTTTTGGAAATTTAATTGTGGATATTGGTGCCGGAACAACGGATGCAGCGGTAATCTCTCTGGCAGGCGTTGTGGTATCCGGAACTATTAAAACTGCAGGAGATGCCTTTAATCAGGCAATTCTTAATTATGTGAGAAAAAATCATAGTTTATTTATTGGAGAAGAGGCAGCCGAAAAGATTAAGATCCAGATTGGAACAGCCTGTGAGGAGGCGGATACCAGGATCATGGAAGTGAAAGGCCGCAATATTATGACCGGGCTTCCAAAGGTATCGGCAATTACTTCAGAAGAAATCAGGATTGCATTGAAGGATGCCACAAATCAGATTGTAGAGCTGGTTCACAGTATTCTGGAGAAGACGCCGCCGGAGCTTGCTGCGGATATTGTAGAACGGGGAATTGTCCTGGCAGGAGGAGGAGCCCTTCTTCGGGGAATGGACATGCTGATCGAACAGCGTACAGGCGTAACGACGCTGACGGTTCAGGAGGCTATGAATGTAGTAGCGGTGGGAACCGGCAAATATGCGGAAGTAATGGCGAAAATGGAAGGCTGAGGAGGGTGCTGCGTTTGGGCAGCACCCTTTTGCGGCGTGGTGGAGGAGACGGCCTTTAAAACAAGGAGGAAATCATGAGTGACACAGTGACAGGATATATTGATCACATTATTTTCCGGAATGAGGAGAATGGATATACAGTTCTTGTGCTGAAGGATTCTCTTGGGGAGGAATTGACCTGTGTGGGTTCATTCCCTTCTATTTCCCAGGGAGTGACCATTGAAGCTTCCGGAGCCTTTACCCGGCACCATGTTTACGGAAAGCAGTTTCAGATTGAATCTTTTACGGAAAGAATGCCGGAAGACTCTATGGCTATGGAACGTTACCTGGGTTCCGGAGCCATCAAAGGTGTTGGGATTGCCCTTGCGGCAAGGATCGTGCGGCATTTTGGCGAGGATACGCTGAGAATAGTGGAGGAGGAACCGGAGCGTCTTTCTGAGGTGAAGGGTATCAGTGAAAAAAAGGCCAGAGAAATTGCTGCTCAGGTTACAGAAAAGGCAGATATGCGCAAAGCTATGATGTTTTTACAGAAGTATGGCATTTCCTTGAACCTGGGAGCAAAAATTTACCAGAAATACAGGGAATCTGTGTACAGCGTTCTACAGGAAAATCCTTACAGACTTGCAGACGATATCAGCGGTGTCGGATTCAAAATCGCAGACGAAATTGCTTCCCGTATTGGGATTCATACAGACTCAGATTACAGGATCCGAAGCGGAATGATGTATACTCTCCTTCAAGCTTCAGGGGAAGGACATATATATCTTCCAAAGGAGCAGCTTTTTGGAAGGGCATCGGAGCTTCTTGGCGTGGATTCCTCCTATATGGAGAAACACCTTATGGATCTGGCCCTGGAACGTAAGGTAATCCTGAAAGAAGAAGAGGAGAGGATGCTCGTTTATCCCAGCCAGTTCTATTATCTTGAGCTGAATACTGCCAGAATGCTTCGGGAATTAAATATTCTCTGTCCTGAGGACGAGCGTCTGGTGGAAGGAAGAATTGCCCGGATTGAAAAAGAAACAGAAACGACTTTGGATGAAATGCAGAAAAAAGCAGTAAAGGAAGCATCAAGCCATGGACTTTTTGTTCTCACCGGCGGACCCGGAACAGGAAAAACCACTACCATCAATGCCATTATCCGTTTTTTTGAAAGTGAAGGAGCAGAGATCCGGCTGGCAGCGCCCACAGGACGCGCAGCCAAGCGTATGACAGAAGCCACAGGTTATGAGGCTCAGACTATTCATAGGCTTCTGGAACTTACAGGGCTTCCGGATGAGGAACGGGAAGGGCAGGCCGTGCATTTTGACCGGAATTCAGAAAATCCGCTGGAAGCAGATGTGATCATTATTGATGAAATGTCCATGGTGGATATTCACCTGATGCATTCCCTGCTTCTTGCGGTAACCGCAGGAACAAGGCTCATCCTGGTAGGTGATGAAAACCAGCTTCCAAGTGTAGGTCCGGGAAATGTACTGAGGGATATTATTCAGTCCGGTGAATTTCAGGTCGTAGAGCTTAAGAAGATTTTTCGCCAGGCCTCAGAGAGTGATATTGTAGTAAATGCCCATAAGATCAACAGGGGAGAGCCGGTAAACATTGATAACAAGAGCAGAGATTTCTTTTTCCTGAAACGCTATGATGCGGATATCATCATCCGCGTAATCATTGCCCTGATAAAGGAAAAGCTTCCGAAATATGTAGAAGCAAAGCCTTTTGATATTCAGGTGCTGACGCCCATGCGCAAGGGACTTCTTGGAGTGGAACGGCTGAATCAGATTTTGCAGAGATACTTAAATCCCCCGGATGCAAAGAAGCAGGAACGGCAGATTGGGCAGAACCTTTTTCGGGAGGGCGATAAAGTAATGCAGGTCCGCAATAATTATCAACTGGAATGGGAAATTCGGGGACGATACGGTATTCCTATTGAAAAAGGAGTGGGAGTCTTCAACGGAGATACGGGCATACTAAAATCAGTCAATGAATTTTCGGAGACTGCGGAAGTGGAATTTGAAGATGGACGGTATGCGCAATACTCCTTTAAGCAGCTTGAGGAACTGGAACTTGCTTATGCTATTACTATTCATAAGTCCCAGGGATCGGAGTATCCTGCAGTGGTGATGCCTATCTTGTCAGGACCGAAGATGCTTTTAAACAGGAACCTTCTTTATACGGCTGTTACCAGAGCCAGAAAATGCGTGACAATCGTGGGAAGCGAAGAAACCTTTGGAGAAATGATCCGCAATGAAAAACAACAGAAACGATTCAGCTCTTTGGATCTGAGGATCCGCGAGCTGGGATAAGAGAGTGTCATCGGGGAGAAAGGACAAGTCTTGCATCGTTTTTTGAAAAAATGTTTGAATATATTGTATCCCAGATGCTGTCCGGTCTGTCATCAGATATTAAAAAATCAGGAAGCACTGATCTGTCCGGAATGTGCCATAAACCTGAAGCCCTACGCTGGGCCAAGGTGCATGAAATGCGGCAAAAGCGTTGCAGCAGAGGCGGAATACTGCAGTGAGTGTTCCGTGAGAAAACGATTTTTTACGGAAGGACGGGGGATTTACTTTTACGATGATAGAATGAAAGCGTCCCTTGTGAGGTATAAATATTATGGACGCCGGGAATACGGGGATTTTTATGCTGCAGCAATATGCAGATACGGAAAAAGAGAAATTGAGAGGTGGAAGCCTGACCTTCTGATTCCGGTGCCGCTGCATCCTTCCAAAAAAAGAAAAAGAGGATTCAACCAGGCGCAGTACCTTGCAGACAGGATCGGGGAATTTTACGGAATTCCTGTTTCTGGCTGTATCCTTAGAAAAAAGAAAAAGACAAAATCACAGAAGAAACTGGATGCACGCCAGAGGTACAGAAATCTGCAGAATGCCTTTGAAGTAACGGAGAGGCTTGAGGGTCTTCGGATTCTGGTGATCGATGATGTGTATACTACCGGAAGCACGATGGACGCAGCAGCGGCCTGCCTTCTGAAGGCTGGCGCACAGAGGGTATATTTCCTGACAGTGTGTATGGGAAATATGGGGTAAAAAAACACTTTTCATAGGTAGGGATATATGTTACAATCAATTTATATGAGTATTTTCGGCTTCCTATTAAGAATAAGAACCGAAAAAGTACAAGGAGTATGTTATGATAAACGAAGAAAAGGTTAAGATCATGAATAAACTTGCCATGTACGAACAGGGTGAGGGCAGGAAATACCTTCCGGTCAGCAAATATTACAGAAGCGATTACATCGGACTGGCGCTGATTAAGAACTTTTTTCTGGTTACGATCGGATATGTGCTGATTTTAGCGGGGATTGCAGCATACTTTGGGGAATATTTAATGGAGAATATCCATAAGATGGATCTGATTTCTTTGGGTATCGGCGTTGTGGCAGGCTATGTGGCACTTCTTGCGGCTTATTCTGTGCTGACGTATATCCAATATTCCGTCAAATATTACTGCGCCAAGAAAAGTGTAAAGAAATACTACGGAGATCTTACCAGGCTGGATAAAATATACAGCAGGGAAGAAAAGAAATCATCAGGGCGCAGAGTGTCAGGAGGAAATAAGAGATGACAGCTTTACTGGAATTGAAACAGAAAATTAAAAATTTTTACGGGCAGTATGAAATGTATTTCCATCCTCTTTTGAAGTTTCTGCTTGGACTTGTGTACTTTGTATGGATCAATCAGAACATGGGGTATATGAAACAACTGGACAATATCTTTGTGGTGCTGATCCTGTCTTTGATCTGTTCCATTCTGCCGTCAGGGGTTATGGTGTTTGCGGGATATGTGCTGATGGTGGGACATTGTTATGCTTTGGGAATTGAAGTGGCCGGATTTATGCTGGTTCTGATCTTATTTATGCTCCTTCTGTTTTTAAGGTTCAGTTCAGGAAGAAACATTGTTCTGGTATTCGCACCCCTTTCTTTTGCATTGAATGTTCCGGTTCTGCTTCCTATCGGCAGCGGACTTTTAAGCAGTGCCATTTCCGCCTTTCCTGCGGGATGCGGTGTGATCATTTATTATTTTATTACGTTTCTGGGAGTGAATGCTCAGACTCTTCAGAATCCGGATCTGCAGATTGTGGATCGTCTTACTATGATGGCAGACGGCATGGTGGCTAACCGGGAAATGTGGATTACTGTAATTGCCTTTGTAGCGGTAATTCTTCTTGTGAATCTTATTCGTACCAGATCCTTTGATTATGCGTGGAGGATTGCCATTATTGCAGGAGGTCTGACCTACATTCTGATCATGCTGGGAGGCGGTTACTATTTTGGCGTGCAGATTGATATGGCCGCACTGATTATTTTCACTATCGTATCTGTGCTGGTGGGAATTATTCTGGAGTTCTTTGTGTTTGGCGGCGATTATACAAGAACGGAACGTCTGGAATATGAAGATGATGAATATTATTACTTTGTAAAAGCTGTACCAAAAGCTTCTGTAACTACTTCAGAGAGAAGCATTAAGAAGATTAACGGCTCATCCTCCAGAGAAGAACGCAGAAATGAAGAAAGCGTGGTGTCTTTTTCAGACCCGATTTTTCAGGGGGAAGAAAGGCCTGGCAGGACGAAAAGAAATAAAACAGAGACAGCAGTGCCTGTTGTGAGAAATGATGATATGGATGATATTGACTTTGAGAGAAAACTGGAAGAGTCTTTGCGGGATTTGTAAAAAAAGAGCGGGGCGGTTCCGGAAGATAAAAAGAATGGAGGAGGGGAGGACTTTTTATGCATGGCCTGAATGAAATGCTGGTAAGATTTTTTTCTAAGATTTCCCTGCCGAATGTAGGTGTAATTGATGTTATTGAGATAGCGTTGATTTCTGTTTTTATTTATCAGTGCATGGTATGGATTAAATATACGAGGGCGTATACCTTGTTAAAGGGAATCGTCGTGGTATTGCTGTTCCTCCTGCTGGCATATGTTTTCAAAATGAATACCATTCTTTGGATTGTAACGAATCTGGCCAATATGATGATTATTGCAGTTGTTATTATCTTTCAGCCGGAGCTTAGGAAAGCTTTGGAGCAGTTAGGCCAAAAGAATATCATGGCAGCTATAATCCCCTTTGATTCCAGTAAGGAAGTGGAAGAGCGCTTTACGGATAAAACCGTGAATGAACTGATCAAGGCCTGCTTTGACATGGGCGAAGTAAAAACAGGAGCCTTGATCGTGATTGAACAGGATATACTGCTTACGGAATATGAAAGGACAGGCATTAACCTTGATGCAGCGCTGACCAGCCAGCTTTTGATCAATATTTTTGAACATAATACCCCTCTCCATGACGGTGCGGTTATTGTAAGAGGGAATCGTATTGCAGCTGCTACCTGCTATCTTCCTCTGTCTGACAATATGGAATTGAGCAAGCAGCTTGGAACCAGGCACAGGGCAGGTGTGGGAATCAGTGAGGTAAGCGACTCAGTTACCATTATTGTGTCTGAAGAAACAGGGCATGTTTCCGTAGCAAAAAAAGGACGTCTTATGAGTAACATAGATAGTCTTCGTCTGCGGGAAATCCTGGTAGAAACGCAGAATAAGAAAATTGTAGATAACAGCAAGTTAAGGCATCTGCTGAAAGGAAGAGGGAAGCATGAAGAAGAAATTCACTAATAACATCTCTCTGAAAATCATGTCCGTTGTGGCTGCCGTTCTTGTATGGCTGATCGTGGTAAATGTAGATAATCCCACCAGGACAGTTTCTTATGTGATTTCTAATGTGGAACTGACCAATCAGGCGTATATTGAAAATCAGGTGTGCCTCCCGGATAGAGATCAGGAGGCAATCCGTGTTTATATTACGGGAGACCGGAAAACATTGAGCAGGATTTCATCATCCAATATCCGGGCCTATGCAGATATGCAGCAGGCGGTTGACCTGGAGAAGACGCCAGTTATGGTGCCGATCACCGTAATCTGTGACGGAATTTCTCCAAGCAATATTGAAGTCGTTCCTAAGAATTATGCCGTTCATCTGCAGGACAAGAAAACACAGGAGTTTGTGATCGGCGTGTCCAGCGGCGATTCCAGACCAGGAAAGGGTTATGAGATAGGAACACTCACTTGTAATCCGGAAAAAATCAAGATTACAGGTCCGGAGACTCTGATTAATAAAATAGATAATGTAACAGCCACGATCAGTAACGTAGAAGGCAAAACGGAGAATGTATCTCAGGAAACCTCCCTTGTGATCTATGACAAGAACGGAGAAGTACTTACAGATGCAGAGATGAGTTATCTGAATGTACCGAGAGTCGTAGTGTCCGCAAGGCTTTGGAAGGTAAGATCTAATATTCGCATTGATGCGGAGGAATACACGGGAGAACCGGCAGAAGGATACCAGGTGGAAAGCGTTGTTACAGTGCCTGATGTGATAAACGTAGCAGGCAGTGACGAGGCGCTTCAGAATCTGGCTGAAACAGAACTGAACAGAATTTCCATACCGGCGGAGCTTATTGATATTGAAGGTGCGGATTCAGATTATGAAACGAAGGTTAATATCGCAGAGCTGCTTCCGGACGGACTGAAGCTTCCGGGCGGTGCCAGTGAAGATGTATGGGTTAGGGTAAATATACTTCCTGTAGGAAGTCACGCATATGACTATGAGACCCAGAATATCGAAGTGAAGAATCTGGGAAAAGGGCTTCAGATTGCTTTTGGAACGGATAGGATAGAACTTCGTATTAAAGAAACAGAAGGCACAGTGGAGATTTTGGATGAGTCCTGGATTAAGGTATCTGTTAATCTGGAAGAAAAGGAAGAAGGCAGCTATGAGCTGCCTGTAGATGTAGAACTTCCGGAGGGCTATGAACTGGTAGAGCCTGTAACGGCTGAGGTGCAGATTTCTGTCATTTCCAGTGTTGCAGAGAACAGTGAAGAATAAGGAGATACATTATGATCAGTCAAAATGTAATAGTAAAAAATCCCACAGGCCTTCATTTACGTCCGGCAGGGATTCTCTGTAAGGAAGCAATGAAATATAAATCATTGATTACATTTTCTTTTGACGGATGTACGGCAAATGCCAAAAGCGTGTTAAGCGTTCTTGGAGCGTGCGTAAAATGCGGAGATGAGATTCGGCTTATCTGTGAAGGAACAGATGAGAAGGATGCGATGGAGGCATTGGTTACCGCTATTGAGAATGGGCTGGGAGAATAATGTAAGTTATAATGATGAATAAGGAGGAATTATTGTGAAAAAGAGAGTAGTTGCAGTCGTACTAAGCATAACATTGTGCATGGCAACTGTGCTTCAGGCCGGAGCTGCGGTTTTTGATGATCATGCAGAGCCGGAAGCATTGACCGTGTTCGATTCCGCTGTATTTGATGATTCTTCAGAAATTGTGCAGCAGCCGGAGAATACGCCTTCAGAGGAGGAACCTGTACCGGAGATTCCTGAAACAGTAACGCCTGTACCGGACGTTCCTGAAGAGGTGACACCTACTCCGGACGTTCCTGAAGAAGTGACACCTGCTCCGGATGGGACGCCTGCCCCGGAAAATCCAGACGGAGAGTTAAGTACGCCGGAAGAGGATGTTGCGGACATGGAGATTTTTACAGCCGGAGAGGAGCCTGCTCCAACCCAGCATCCGGAAGAGCCGGACATTGACGGAGATTTTTTAAATGCTGCAGCAGGAAAGATTTTTGTATCCAACTGGAAATCCGTGGACGGGAAGTGGAAGCTGGCAAAACCGGCAGCTGTGAATTTGAATGCTTCCTATGATGTTCCGGATGAGGCAGCGGACATCCAGGGAGAACAGACGGATGCCGTTTTTACAGAAGCTGTTTCGGACAGTGTACAGGCAGAGAACGAGCCGGAAGCGCTTCCCTCTGCCGGCGCTGAAGATGCTGATTTGACACAATCGGCAGATGAATCTGAAGAAGAGACAGGAGAGGATGGGGATTTATTAAATGCACCTTCTGCTGCGGAGTATTATACCAGCAAAGACGGCATTGTCCATATCCAAACTTATCAGAGTGTGGGAAATCCCAATACCCTCATTACAGAAGGGGACTATTATTTTGATGAGGAAGGCTTCCTGGTAACCGGACAGCATACCATGCCTGCCGGAACTCCTGGATTCCCCTATAAAAATGAAAGAGAAGCTTATTTCATGCAGGAAGATAAGGCTGTCATGAACAATCCCAATTCCACGGGAGCATGTACGCCTGTAAATTCCAATATGGGTAAGATGCAGAAGAAATACTGGCTTTGGACAGGGAAAACATTCCGGTATTATACTGCCAACGGGGGATTCCTTTCAGTGGATGGACTGAAACAAGAACGAATGAAAAATAATACCTATACAGGTTATTATACCATTGGCAAGGAACGGTACATCCTGAAAAGCGATGGAACTCCCTATGTAGGGGATGTTACTATTGAAGGCGGTAAGGTGCCTGGAAAATATTATTGCCTTCCTGCAAAAAAAGCCGGAGAAATTCCAGGAAGGATGTTTCGGTCAGGCTGGATCAAGGTGAAGGACAGTAAAGGAGTTATTCAGTGGAGAAAGTATCTTTCTGACGGACGCTACTGGTCACATAAAACCACAACTGTTAATTTGAAGGGAGCTGACGGTAAGACATATACTTATTTGCTGGACAGCAAGGGATATATCCTTAAAAACAAAATGGCTAAGGCTCAGGATGGGTATTATTATATATCCAGCAAAATTGGCCGCATTTATAAGAATAAGCTCGTAAAATATAAAAATGCCAGATATTACGTGACTTCTACTGGAAAGCGTTCTACATATGCAAATGGATGGTACAGAGTTTCTCCAGCAGGAAAACGGTATTATTATTTCGGCAAGACTCCGGGCAAGGTTGTTGAGAAGAAAGGCTGGCAGCTGATTGTAAGGCCTAACGGTACCAATGCAGGCTGGTTCTATTTTTCAAGTAAAGGGAATCATTATATTGATATACTTAAAGGGGGCCGCTATTTCCGTCCGGATGGAAGACTTGCCAGCGGAATCACCACTGTAAATGGAAACACTTATTTCTTCCAGGGGTCTTCAGCAAAAGCCTATAAGGGAACAATGTACAAAAACACCTGGATCAGCTATAAGAATAAATGGTATTATGCGGGCAGCAACGGAGTCCTTTATAAGAACGGATGGAAGACCATTAAGGGCAGCCATTACTACTTTAATAAAGATTTTACTGTAAAAACAAATGCTTCTGCAACGAGAAACGGCGTCAAAGGTTATCTGGACAGCAGAGGAAAGTTCTGTACGGGCTGGGTAATCGTAAATGATGCAAAGAATCAGGTGAAATATGTAGATCCGTCTACAGGTAAATTTGTAACAAATTCGTCAAAAGTGGTCAATGGCCTGAGATACTATTTTGATAAAAACGGTTATAGGATCAATGACCTGACCGGAAGCTTCCGGGGACCTTACTATCTGGTGGCTGACCGTGTAAATGGCGTTATGACTGTTTATGATTCTTCCAGGACAGTTCCTATAAAAACCATCAGAATTTCCGTAGGACTGTCTTCCACTCCTACATGGCCAACCAACAGAGATATGCGTCTGACCAGCTATAACAGATGGCAGGCACTGATGGGACCGTCATGGGGACAGTATGGAACACATGTGGATGGAGCAGGCAATGGAGGGATCTTTATTCACTCAGTAGCAGGCGTTTCCAGAAGCTATTATAATCTTCCTGCAGGCGAATACAACAGACTGGGCAGTCCGGCTTCACACGGATGCATCCGGTGCTGTGTGGCAGATGCAAGATGGGTATTCTACAACTGTAACGGTTCTACCATACGGATTATTGATGGAACATACAATGCCAATGAATCCTTTAAAGGACCTCTTGGACGAAAAGCAATTGTTCCTCTTTATGGAAGCCGCAATTTTGACCCTACAGATAATTTAGCATGGCATTAATAAACAGAGCAGCGCTCTCCGGATTTTTCCGGAGAGCGTTTTTTCCCTTCAGAAATATTTGGTTGGCACTGGAGGAAATTTCCTTGCAATTTATGCCACACCTATGTATAATAAAAATCGTAACAAAACGTTAATAATTTGTAAAAAATGAGAGGATAATAGAAGGGTTATGATGAAGGGGAAAGAGTGGATGTTGAAAACGGCAAAAGTTTTTCTTCTGTGCCTAGTGATGTCTGCGGCAATAACGGGAACTGTAAGTGCTGCTGCTTATGAACGATGGGAGACAGTAGATGAAGGAGAGCGCAAGGAGCATACGCAGACGCAGGGACTTCTTCGGGCATCTGCCGTAAGCCCGAATGCATGGCAGAAAATAGACGGTGTTTGTTATAATGGAAGCGGAGAAAAGATTACCGGCGCTATTACAAGAGGAATTGACGTATCTGAATGGCAAGGCGTAATTGAGTGGGATAGAGTGAGATATTCTGATATTGATTTTGCTTTTGTCCGCGTGGCATATGGAACAGGATATATTGACAAACAGTTTGATGCAAATATGAAAAATGCGGAGGCTGCAGGCGTTCCGGTGGGAACCTATATTTATAGTACGGCCACAACTACAGCCGGGGCTTTAAAGGAAGCGAAGCTGGTAATCAGCAAAATGAAAGGACACAAGGTTTCATATCCTGTAGTATTTGATCTGGAATACTCAAAAATGGGACAGCTTTCTAAAACACAGATTGCCAAAATTGCGTTAACTTTCTGCAATGAAGTAAAAAAAGCAGGGTACTATCCAATGGTATACTGTAATACAAACTGGTATGATGAAAAAATAGACTGGTCCTTGCTGCCGGGAATAGATGTATGGGTTGCAAGATATGGAGACAAGATTCTTGCACCTTCCAGATCTGACTATGATTATACGATCTGGCAGTCTACGGACGGCGATGGAGGCGGAATCCTGAATTCCACCAAGGGACTGGTAGATGGTATTCCAGTGTGGAACAATGTGGATTTGAATTTTGGGTATGTGGATTATACGAAGATCATTCAGCCGCGTAAAGCACCATTGGCTTCCTACGAGGCTTCTTCGGACCCGGAGATTTCTATACCGGCTCCTAAGCCTACGGAACCCCCTAAGCCTACGGCAACGCCCAAACCTGCGGTTAAGAATGGCTGGAAAACGGAAGGCGGAAAAACATACTATTATAAGAATGGGGTAAAGCTGAAAGGCTGGCAGAAAATCGGCGGTAAGTATTACTATTTTAACAGTAACCAAGGCTATATCTATAAGAACGCCCTTTTGACTTCCTCAAAGAAAAATATCTGCTATATGGATTCCAAGGGAGCCAGGGTTGCCAACAAATGGGTAACTTACAAAAACAAACGCTATTACATGGGTTCCAATGGCTACGCAGTAAAAGGTTTTAAGAAGATTCAAGGGAAAACCTATTATTTCCATAATGTGAACGCATATATGACGAAGAACTGCAAAGTCATTACTGCTGCCGGGGATATTTACTACATGGGCAGCAATGGGGTACGATGTGCCAACGGATTCTACACGATTAAAGAAGGCGGAGTAAAAAACACCTATTACTTTGATAAAAACGGCCGTGCCTATAAAGGATGGCATACCATTAAAGGAAAGAAATACTATTTTTATAAAGGCACATCCAAAAAGTCTGGAGTGCGTGCACAGAATATTACGCTGACCAGTTCTACAGGAGTGGTATCTGTCTTTAACAAAAGCGGCGTTTGTACAAAACAGTACAGAAAAAAGAAATGATAGCGGAAATGATTATTATTTTGGCAGAAAAGATGCATAATTAATAAGAGAATAGATTATGTAAGTCAAGGTAGATAAATTTCATGCATAAAGGAGTATAAATATTATGAAAACCTATTTAGTAACAGGCGGGGCAGGGTTTATTGGATCTAATTATATTCATTATATGTTTCAGAAGTATGGGGATGAAATCCGTATCATCAATGTGGATAAACTGACCTATGCCGGGAATCTGGAAAATTTAAAGGATATTGAGGATAGAGATAATTATACATTCGTAAAAGCGGATATCTGCGACAGCGAAGCAATTATGAAGCTTTTTGAAGAAAATGACATTGACCGGGTTGTTCATTTTGCTGCAGAGAGTCATGTAGACCGCAGCATTAAAAATCCTGATGTATTTGTAAAAACCAATGTTCTTGGAACCCTGGTTATGCTGAATGCTGCAAAGGCGGCATGGGAACTTCCAGACGGAACCTACAAGGAAGGGAAGAAATTTCTTCATGTTTCCACTGACGAGGTATATGGTTCCCTGGAAGAGGATGGCGGATATTTTTATGAAACAACTCCCTATGCGCCCCATAGCCCCTATTCTGCAAGTAAGGCGTCTTCCGACATGCTTGTAAAAGCCTATATGGACACCTACAAGTTTCCTGCAAATATTACCAACTGCAGCAATAACTATGGGCCGTTTCAGTTCCCGGAGAAGCTGATACCGCTGATTATCAACAATGCCCTTCAGGGCAAAAAGCTTCCGGTATACGGCGATGGAAAGAATGTCCGTGACTGGCTGTATGTTATGGATCATGCAAAAGGAATCGACATGGTTCAGGAAAAGGGACGTCTGTTTGAAACCTATAATATCGGCGGACATAATGAGAAGCAGAATATTCAGATCATTCATATTATTCTGGATACGCTTAAAGAAATGCTGCCGGATGGGGATCCCCGCAAAGAACGGGTAAGTGAAGAATTGATTTCTTATGTAGAGGATCGCAAGGGACATGACCGCCGCTATGCGATTGCTCCGGATAAAATTAAAGAAGAGGTTGGCTGGTATCCTGAAACCTGTTTTGAGGATGGAATCCGCTTGACGATTCAGTGGTTTTTTGAACATGAGGACTGGATGAAGAATGTAACCAGCGGAGATTATCAGAAATATTACGAAGAGATGTACCAAAATAGATAAAATGGATTGGTGCCGTACCCGGCAGGAAGAGGAAACATGAATACAGTGATACAGCAGTTATGCTGGGAGGAAAAGGATGGCAATTCTCTTTACATCAAGAGGGAGGATCTGCTTCCTTTTTCAATGGGTGGAAATAAAGTCAGAATAGCAGAGGCACTTTTTCAGGATATGAAGAAAAAGGGATGCGACAGCATGGTTATTTACGGAAGTGTCCATTCCAATCTATGCCGCGTGCTGTCTGATCTGTGTTATCACCGAAAATGTGAATGTACGATGATCTGCTCCCATGAAGAAGGAGAAAGCAAGACAACGACCAATAATGAACAGCTGATTCAGTGGACAGGAACGAAATTTGTCCACTGTGGGAAAATGGAGATTGCTGAGACTGTGGATTATGTAATGGGACAGATCAAAAGCAGTGGAAAAAAGCCTTATTATATTTATGGCAGCAGGCTTGGTACCGGAAATGAAGGGACACTGGCCAGTGCTTATGCAGATGCCTATGAAGAAATCACGGCTTTTGAAAAAAAGGCGGGATGGGAATTTGACTATGTATTCTGTCCTTCTGGAACAGGGGCAACCCAGGCCGGACTCATTTGCGGGCATTTGCTTGCAGGTGATCACAAAAAGCTGATAGGAGTGATGATATCTTCCCGTGAGACAAAAAGAGCTTATCAGGTAGTTAGGGACAGCGTCAAAGCATATTTTGACAAATGTGAGAAACCGCTGCCGGATAATTTTGAAAAGGAAATTTGTCTTTTGGATCAGTACAGGCAGGAAGGCTATGGGAAGTATGATAAGCGGATCGTAGAATGTATGAAAGAAATTTATCTGCAGAATGGAATTCCCATGGATCCTGTTTACACAGCAAAGGCATTCTGGGGAATGAAGGAATTCATTCAGGAGAAAAGGATAAAGAACAGCAGGATTTTGTTCCTTCATACAGGGGGAACTCCCCTTTTTTATGATTTTCTGGCAGAACAAAAATGACAGGGATGAATAGTAAAGACATAAAACCGGAGGAGAACATGTTAGTTTCAATTGTAATACCATGCTATTATTCTCAGGCTACCATAGGAAAAGTGGTAGAACTGGTGCTGGCGGAGTTTGATAAGAATGATGGATACGAGTGCAATTTTGTACTTGTAAATGATGGTTCAAAAGATGGAACCTATGAAGAAATCCAAAGGCTTGCGTCCCTGTATCCCTGTGTCCGGGGAGTGAACCTGATGCGGAATTTCGGTCAGCATAATGCCCTTATGGCTGCCCTTGCGTATGGGGATGGAGACTATATTCTGGGAATGGATGATGATATGCAGACGCATCCATCTCAGATCTTCAAATTGATTCATAAGATGGAGGAAGGGTTTGATCTGGTATATGGGGTTTATCCAACCAGAAAAAACTCCTGGCTTAAGAATTTTTCAAGCAAGCTTAATGAAGTAACCTCCAGAATTATGCTGAACAGGCCGAAAGAAATATGCTCCAGTAATTTCTGGATTATCACAAACGCTGTAAAAGAGGAGGTTGTAAGATATAAAAGCTACAACCCTTATATTGACGGCGTTTTTTATCGTGTAACGCATAATATCGGAAATGTTGAAGTGGAACATTTTAAAAGAGAGCAGGGAAGTTCCAACTATACGTTCAGGAAGCTTCTGAATTTGTGGCTTGCCTATTGGAATTTTTCCGTGATCCCTCTTCGGATTTCATTCTTCCTGGGAGTATTTTCCGGTGCGGCAGGGGTGTTGATCGCACTCCTTGTGGTCATTAACAAGCTGCTTTACCCCGATGTTCCGGTAGGATGGTCTTCATCCCTTTGCGTGAATATGCTTTTTTTTGCACTGGTTTTGATGGTTTTAGGAGTTATCGGGGAATATCTGGGCAAGATTATTTTGATTTTAAATGATACTCCCCAGTATATTGTAAGGGAAACCGTAAATATGGAAGCAGACAAAAAAAGCTGCCCGTTGCCAAAGGAAGAGGAAGATGCAGAAAGACATAAAGTTTGACACACAGGGAAATCAAAGAAAGATAATGATCCTGGGCGCAGGCGTTTATCAGGTACCCCTCATCAAGGCTGCCAAAAGGATGGGGTTCTATACCATCGTCGTAAGTATCCCGGGCAGTTATCCGGGATTTTTGTGGGCTGACCGGGTGTACCATATTGATACCAGAGATCAGGAGACGGTTTTAAAAGCTGCAAAGAAGGAAAATATCAGCGGAATTTGTACTGCAGGAACAGATGTGGCAGTGGTTTCCATGGGATATGTATGTGAACAAATGGGGCTTTCCGGTTTATCCGGTGCCTCTGCTGCCTGCGTTACAGAAAAAGGCCGCATGAAAGATGCCTTTGAAAAGGGCAATGTATCTGCTTCCAAATATCGAAAAGTATATACCCAGGAGGAAGCCCTGGAAGCAGCTAAGGAGATAGGCTTTCCGGTTGTGGTAAAGCGTGTGGACAGCTCCGGAAGCAGAGGGATCACCATTGTTGGGGAAGCATGCAAAGTGAAGCCTGCTTTTTTATATGCAAAAGAAGGTTCCCGCAAGGACTATGCTCTGGTGGAGGAGCTGCTTACCGGAAGAGAAATCGGTGTGGACGGTATGATACAAAATGGAAAAGTAGTATTTCTTGCACCTCATGAGAAATTTTTGTATCATGGGGAAGATGTAACCATTCCGGCAGGCCATGGCTTTCCTCTTCATGTATCCGAAGAGCAGTTTGAAGAAATTGCAAGGCAGATGCAGCTTGCAGCAAACGCGGCAGGAATGGATCAATGTGCTTTTAATGCGGACGTTATGCTGAATGGAACAAGGGTATCGGTTATAGAGATTGGGGGAAGAGTGGGGGCAACCTGCATTCCGGAGCTTATTTCCCTTCATTATGGATTTGACTTTTATGAAGCCATTATAAAAGGTGCCCTGGGTCTTCCTTTGGATCTTTGGGAAAAAGAGAAAAAAATCCCCTGCATGGCAAAACTGATTATGAGTCCTGCAGATGGCAGGATCACCCTGATTGATGAACAAGGGCTTGAGAAAATCAGAGAGAGGGGGACTACGGTTGCTCTGGATTACCCGACTGGCCATCCGGTGGAAAAAATGCAAAATGGAACTACCAGAATCGGCCATGTTATATCCCGGGCAGAATCTGAAGAGGAGTTTGACGAGATTTTGAAACAGGTAAATCAATGTATTTATATTAATGATAAATCTTTAGAGGAATTATGGAAAAAATAAAGAATTATATATTCCTTCATTTTTGTGTGCTGTTGTTTTCCTTTACCAGTGTGTTTTCCAAAATGGCATCAATACAGCTTACAGAAGGAGGAATCCGAAACCCGAAGCTGTACCTTTTTGCATTTCTGATGCTGGCGGACTGTTTTATTTATGCAGTTTGCTGGCAGAAAATCATCAAAAGGTTCGACCTGCATGTCGGTTATGCAAACCGCAGCGTTTATTTGTTCTGGAGCCAGCTGTGGGCGGCTGCCATTTTTGGAGAAAGCCTCACTGCGAAAAATTTGTTGGGACTTTTGGTGGTATTTGCAGGTGTTGTGGTAGTTTCAGTCAGTGGAAAAGAAGATAAGGAATAGAAGAATGCTTCCATATTTATTATTGATGTTTGGCGCAACGTTTTTTTCGGCCGTATCCCAGGTGCTGCTGAAGCAAAGCGCAAACAAAACATATAAAAATCAGCTTTTGGAATATTTGAATTGGAGAGTGATCACCGCATACGGCATTTCCTTTTCCGTATTATTTCTGAATATGTATGCTTATACAAAGGTAGATATGAAATACGGAGCAGTGATTGACACTTTCAGTTATGTATTTGTAATGCTTCTTTCATGGGGAATTTTGAAAGAAAAATTTACAAAAGGCCAGGTTATTGGAAACTTGCTGATTATTACAGGCGTGTTTCTTTACATGCTTTGATAAAATAGGCGTTGAATTTGCCAGGTGATTGTGCGACAATAACAGAAGAAAAAATTTCCTGGAATAGAAGAGGGGTTTATAATGATAGATTTTAACAAGCCGGCCTTTGTGGGCAGGGAACTGGATTATGTAAAGAAGGCCATAGACAATGGCAAGCTGTGCGGGGATGGAGAGTATACGCGCAGGTGTTCCTTATGGATGCAGCAGCATTTTGACGTAAATCATGTGCTTCTTACAACCTCCTGTACCCATGCCCTGGAAATGGCGGCATATCTTTCGGATATCCAGCCAGGAGAAGAGGTGATCATGCCGTCCTATACCTTTGTGTCTACGGCAGATGCTTTTGTACTTCGGGGAGCAAAAATCGTATTTGTGGATATCCGGCCGGATACCTTGAATATGGATGAAAAACGGATCGAGGCTGCCATTACGCCGAAAACCAGGGTGATCGTGCCTGTGCATTATGCAGGAGTAGCCTGTGATATGGATGGAATCATGGGGATCGCAGGAAAATATGGACTGAAGGTTGTGGAGGATGCAGCCCAGGGCGTGAATGCTTCCTATAAGGGGAAAGCCCTTGGGACAATTGGGGATTTTGGCTGTTACAGTTTCCATGAAACCAAGAATTACACTATGGGTGAGGGGGGCGCCCTTGTTTTTCAGAATAACGACTATCTGGAGCGGGCAGAAATTCTGAGAGAAAAGGGAACTGACAGAAGTAAGTTTTTCCGGGGACAGGTGGATAAATACCGTTGGATGAATTATGGTTCTTCCTATCTGCCAAGCGAGCTGAATGCTGCATACCTGTACGGCCAGCTGGAAGCCAGTGAGCAGATTATGAAGAAACGCATGGAGATTTATGAATATTATCATAAAAATTTAAGACATTTGAAAGAAGAAGGAAAAATTGAGCAGCCTTTTGTTCCGGAGCACTGCAGCCATAATGCCCACATGTATTATTTGAAAGTTCGTGACCTGAAAACAAGGGATTCCTTGATCACCTATTTAAAAGAGCAGGGAATCCAGAGCGTATTCCATTACGTTCCCCTTCATAGTTCCCCTGCAGGACTGCGGTTCGGCAGATTTTCCGGAGAGGATATTTATACCACAAAAGAAAGCGAGCGCCTGCTTCGTCTGCCTATGTATTATAATTTGGATATGGAAAATGTGAAGAGAATCGTGGACGCAGTAAATGCTTTTCCTGGTTTTTAGCAGGATAAAATAAAATGAGGTAAAAAAGTGAAAAAAAGAAAGTCTTTTTGGAAGGCTGCTGCTGCAGTTCTGGGAGCAGCAGTATGGATTTCTCCTGTACTGGCAGAATCCCAGGCAGTAAACCTTGGGGAAGTCTATGAGATATCTACCAATCATATAGAAAACTGGCCGAAAGGCCCGGAGATCACTTCTGATACAGGTATTGTCATGGATGGAAAAACGGGTGTCATCCTGTATGAAAAGGGGGCGGATAACCTACGCTATCCTGCCAGCATTACGAAGCTTATGACACTTCTTGTGGCTGTGGAAAATGCAGGGATTAAGGATGATGTAACCTTTACGGAAACCTGCCTTCGGGATGTGAGGCCGGATTCCGCCAATATTGGCATGGTTGTGGGAGAAACTGTGAGCATGGAAGAGTGCCTTTATGCCATGATCCTGGCTTCTGCCAATGAGGTATCCACCCAGATTGCGGAAGCTGTGGGAGGGACGGAAGGGCAATTTATAGAGATGATGAATGAGCGGGCCAGACAGCTGGGGTGCCAAAACACCAGATTTATCAATGCCAACGGCCTTCCTGGGGAAGGACAATATACAACGGCACATGATATGGCACTAATCTTCCAGGCGGTACTCCAAAATAAGACTGCCCTGAAAATCATGAAAACGTTAAGCCATACCATGCCCCCTACCAATAAAAATCCGGAAAAAAGAGGGTTCAGCAGCCATCATCCCATGGTTTTTCCAGAATTGAAGGAATATTATTACAAGGGCTGCCTTGGGGGGAAGACCGGAAATACTAATGATGCCGGTTCCACCCTGGTCTCCTGGGCAAAACGGGATGGAAGAACATATATCGCCGTAGTTTTGCGGGCGGAGGGTCTGCCACAGTCCTGTTTTGACACAGCGGCACTTTTCGATTATGCGTATGATCAGTTTGACACAGTGAAGATACAGGGGAAAGGGAATGTAACCCTGCCCAAGGGCGTACCTATTGAGGAACTGGAGACAGAGGACGTGGAGGAAGATGGAGAAATACTCCGGAAATATTATTTCCAGGGCCGTTATATGGGAAGTGCTGCAGTAGAAGAAGAGCCGCTGGAGCCACCTCTTGAGGAGGTTGGAGATGCAGCCCTGGAACCTCTTTACCAGGAATCAGAAGAAGCACCCGCATTAGAAGAATCGGTAAAATCCCAGGAGTCTAATGGGATATCCACTCTGGCAGGAAAACTTCTGATGGTAATGGCTGCAATGGTTGTTTTATTAATTATTTTGATTATTGCATTGATTTTGAAAAATAGAAAATAGGAGGACATTGTTAATGAAAGGAATTATTCTTGCCGGAGGTTCCGGAACCAGGCTGTATCCGCTGACGAAGGCAATTTCCAAACAGATCATGCCTGTATATGATAAACCAATGATTTATTATCCTTTGTCTACCTTGATGCTTGCCGGGATCCGGGAGATTCTGATCATCTCCACGCCAAGAGACTTGCCTGTATTTCAGGAGCTTCTGGGAGATGGAAGCCAGCTTGGAATGCGGTTTGCATATGCAATCCAGGAAGAACCCAGAGGGCTTGCGGATGCGTTTATCATTGGAGAACAGTTTATTGGAAAGGATGCAGCAGCCCTTGTCTTAGGGGATAATATTTTCTATGGACAAAGCTTTTCAAAAGTGCTTCAAAATGCGTGCCGCCGTACAGAAGAGGAGAAGGGCGCTACTATTTTCGGCTATTATGTAAGAGATCCAAGGGAATACGGTGTTGTGGAGTTTGATGAGGATGGCCGGGCTCTTTCCATTGAGGAGAAACCGGAGCATCCCAGGTCTAATTATGCAGTACCTGGCTTATATTTTTATGACAATGATGTAGTGGAAATTGCTAAGAATGTGATGCCTTCCAAAAGGGGCGAGATAGAGATCACAAGTGTGAATAATGAGTACCTGAGGCGCGGAACCTTAAAGGTGGAAACTCTTGGACGGGGATTTGCATGGCTGGATACGGGAAACCATGATTCCCTTCTGGATGCGGCGGATTTCGTATCTGCTTTCCAGAAACGCCAGGGTCTTTATATTTCTTGTATTGAAGAAATTGCATATAAGCGGGGATTTATTACAAAAGAACAGCTTGTAGAGCTGGCTCAGCCTCTTTTAAAAACGGCCTATGGGAAGTATCTGATTGAGATATCAGAAGGATTATAAAGAGATTATTCAGAAAAGAGGATTAGATTATGGGAAAGATCAAAGTGACAGAATGCGGGGAAATCCAAGGGCTTAAGGTGATCGAACCTGCTGTTTTTGGGGATGACCGGGGCTATTTTATGGAAACCTATCATTATAATGAATTTAAGGAAGCAGGAATTGACGTAACATTTGTACAGGATAATCAGTCCAGTTCCCGTTATGGTGTACTTCGCGGACTGCATTTTCAGATCCAGTATCCCCAGGCAAAGCTGGTACGGGTGGTAAGCGGAGAAGTGTTTGACGTAGCTGTGGACCTTCGGGAAGGCTCCAAAACCTATGGGAAATGGTTTGGCGTGATTCTTTCAGCAGAAAATAAAAAACAGTTTTTTATTCCGGAAGGCTTTGCCCATGGATTTTTGGTGCTTTCCAAAAATGCAGAGTTTGTTTATAAGTGTTCGGATTTTTATCATCCGGGAGATGAAGGCGGGCTGCTATGGAGCGACCCTGATATTGGGGTAAAATGGCCAATTCCCGAAGGAATGGAGCTTATCTTTTCCGAGAAAGATCAGAAATGGGGAAGTTTCCGGGAACTTCACAGATAGGAGAAGAGAATGCAAACAACGATTTTTTCGCTGCCGGCAGATGTGTATAAGAACAGGCGTCTGGTAGCCAAGCTTGCCAGAAATGACTTTAAAACAAAATATGCAGGCTCTTATCTTGGAACAATATGGGCTTTCATCCAGCCTGTGGTAACGATCCTGGTGTACTGGTTTGTATTTTCTGTTGGATTCCGTTCCGACACAGGGGAGCTTAGCATACCTTTTGTGCTTTATCTGGTTGCAGGGATCGTACCCTGGTTTTTTTTCCAGGAGGCTCTGACAGGAGGAACCAATGCTTTGATACAGTATGATTATCTTGTAAAAAAGGTGGTCTTTAATATCAGCGTGCTGCCTGTGGTAAAATTGATCTCTGCGTTATTTGTGCATCTGTTTTTTATACTGTTTACCATGATCCTGTATGTATGTTATGGAATGTTTCCGGATGTGTATTACCTGCAGCTGATCTATTATGGAGCCTGTCTGTTCTTACTGGTTCTTGGAGTTTGTTATGCAACCTCTGCAGTGGTGGTGTTTTTCCGTGACCTTACCCAGATTATTAATATCGGGCTTCAGGTGGGAATCTGGCTGACGCCTATTATGTGGATCGCAGAGACTGCCCTGAAAGGACATGAGATCCTCCAGAAGGTGCTGCAGCTGAATCCCATCTACTATATTGTATCAGGCTACAGAGATGCTTTTATTATGAAGAACTGGTTTTGGGAGCGGCCTTTGTGGACTGCTTATTTCTGGGTATTTACAATTTTGTGCTTTGTGCTTGGGAACTGGATATTCCAGCGCCTGCGGGTACACTTTGCGGATATCCTTTAGTTCATCCTTAAGATAGAGAGGTTCTTACGTGGAAAAAAAGAAAGTAATTCAGATACAGGATCTTTCCAAAATGTATAAGCTTTATGATAAGCCCTCGGATCGTTTAAAGGAATCCCTGGGGCTTTCCAGAAAGAAGCGATACAAAGAGCATTATGCATTGCGGAATGTGAGTTTTGATGTAGAAGAAGGAGAATGTGTAGGAATCATCGGTACCAATGGATCCGGGAAATCCACCATTCTGAAAATTATTACAGGCGTCCTCTCCAAGACAGAGGGAGAGGTGAAGGTTGACGGCAGGATTTCCGCCCTTTTGGAGCTGGGGGCAGGCTTTAATATGGAATACACGGGTCTGGAAAATATTTACCTGAATGGAACAATGATTGGCTTTTCGGAAAAGGAAATCGACCAGCGTCTTGACGCCATTTTGGAGTTTGCAGATATCGGTGACTTTATTCACCAGCCTGTAAAAATGTATTCCAGCGGAATGTTTGTGCGTCTGGCTTTTGCAGTGGCCATTAATATTGACCCTGAGATCCTCATCGTGGATGAGGCTCTTTCTGTAGGAGACGTTTTTTTTCAGGCAAAATGTTATCATAAATTTGAAGTATTTAAGGAACAGGGAAAGACCATCTTGTTTGTCAGCCACGACCTTGGCAGCATTGCCAAATACTGCGACAGGGTAATCCTTCTGAACAAGGGAGAGATGCTGGACGAGGGAACACCCAAGGCTATGGTTGATATGTACAAGCAGCTGCTTGTAAATCAGGATCCTGTAAAGCAGACTAAAGAGGAAACCGGGGCAGAAAACTGGAGGGAAGGCTTCCAGGTAAATCCGGATACTTTGGAATATGGAGAGAAGCAGGCGGAGATCATTGATTATACGGTATTAGATGAACAGGGGCGCCAAAGCAATAACATTGAGAAGGGAACTACCTTCCGGATAAAAATGAAGGTGCGTTTCCATGAGGATATTCAGGAGCCTATTATGGCATTTACCTTCAAAAACGTACAGGGAACGGAGATTACCGGAACCAATACCATGTATGAAAAGGTGTCAGTGAAGCATCCAAAAGCGGGAAGGGAATGTATCGTAACCTTTGAGCAGAGAATGAATCTGCAGGGCGGGGAGTACCTTCTGTCCTTTGGATGTACAGGATACAGGAACGGGGAGTTTACCGTATTCCACCGTTTGTATGACGCATGCAGCATTACCGTGATTTCCGCAAAAAATACCGTGGGATTTTATGATATGGACTCCCGGGTGTCTGTAACCCAGTAAATACACATAATTTGGTGAAGGAGAATTCATGCAGGAAAAAATTGGAAATATTGTACTGGATCTTGAATATTATTCCGGAAAAGATTTATACAGTGACGGCCCTGTGGAGGAGGAGCTTTTGGAGATTGCCAAAAACTACAGGGAGGAAGAACTGAATCAGGTGATCTGCGAGCGTAAAAGCTGGCCGGTTCTGTATCATTTTTCCCATATCCGTCAGAACATTCTGGAATGGCTGCCAATAAATAAGAAGGATAAGGTTCTGGAGATTGGCTCCGGCTGCGGCGCTATTACCGGCGCTCTTGCACGTAAGGCTTCGGAAGTGACCTGTATTGAGCTGTCCAAAATGCGCAGTACCATCAACGCATACAGGAACCGGGATTATGATAATGTAAAGATCATGGTAGGAAATTTCCAGGATATTGAGAAAAACCTGGAAGAGAAATTTGACTATATCACCCTGATCGGGGTGTTTGAATATTCAGAAGGGTATATCGGAACAAAGGAACCCTATGTGGAGATGCTTCGGTGTATTTCACGCCATCTTGCTTTTGGGGGAAAGATTGTCATTGCCATTGAAAACCGTTTGGGTATGAAATACTGGGCAGGATGTACGGAAGACCATGCAGGCAGGTATTTTGAAGGGCTGATGGGGTACCCGGATACAAAAGGAGTAAAGACCTTTTCCAGGACTGAGCTTGGGAATATCATTCAGAAGGCCGGGAGGTTTACTTCGGAGTTTTACTACCCATTCCCGGATTACAAATTCCCTTTGACGATTTACTCGGATCAGTATCTTCCGAAAAAAGGCGAGCTGAAAGGGAACTTCAGCAACTTTGACAGGGCACGTATCCAGCTGTTTGATGAAGCAAAGGTTTATGATACCCTGGCGGAGAGCGGTCTGTTCCCGGAATTTTCCAACTCGTTTCTGGTATTGGTGGAAAAGGAGGGCGAATGATGGCACAATTGATTTTCAGTAAATATTCCAATGAGCGAAGCCGGCGGTTTGCCATCCGTACGGACATTATGGAAGAAGCAGATAAGAGCCGCTATGTAAAAAAGACAGCCCTTAGCCCTGAGGGAGAAAAACATGTGGAACGGATCGGACTGTGGGGAAAAAAGCTGGAAGCGCTGTATGGAAGTTTCTTTTTCTTTAATAGAGGAAAGGTGGAAGAGGGAAGCCTGTATCTGGAATATGTGGAAGGCAGGACACTGGAGGCTGTGCTGGATGAGCTATGTGTCAAAGGCGAGACGGAAAAGGCAGCAGGAATGCTTCGGGAATATCTGGATAAAGTAAAGAAAATGTATTCAGGGGAAAGGTTCATTGTGACCGACTCATTTAGAGAGGTTTTTGGAGGCGGGGCTTTTTCCGGAGAGTTTTCCTGCGGTCCGATTACCAATATTGACATGGTCTGCAGCAATCTGGTGCTGGGAGAAAAGCCTACGGTTCTGGATTATGAGTGGACCTTTGATTTTCCCATTCCCTGTGAATTTGTGCTCTACCGAATCATCCGCTATTGTCAGGATCCTTACAGTGACAGAAAGCCACTATGTAATGTGGATTTTTATAGTGCTTATGGAATTACGGAGGAGCTGGGCGAGATCTTTCTTCAGATGGAATTGAAATTCCAGGAATATCTTACGGCAGGGCATGTGCCTATGAGGGAGATGTACCAGGATATGACCCCGGGAAATGCCCCTCTTCAGATCGTTCCTACAGAGGAGCTGCAGGTATTTTTTGATCTGGGAGAAGGATATACCCAGGAAAATTCCAGAAGGTATCCCATAAAAGAAAATAAAGGGGCTGCAAAGGTATCCCTTCCTTTGGGCTGCAAAAGAATTCGTCTGGATCCGGGAGACAATCCCTGTGCAGTTTCCATTGTGCGGCTTACCATAGACGGGGAGAGGGTTTCCCTTAAGGATGCAGTTATTGAAAAGGGGTGCAGGGCAGGCCATTGGGTTTATATTGCAAAGACGGATCCCTTTATTGCAGATATTCCTGTTCCTGAGAATGGAAAAGAGCTATGTGTGGGTTTGATGGTTTATCCTGCAGATAAGAACGTTTTGGAAGGAATCTGCAGGCAGCTTCCGCAGAACAAGCCACGAAAAGGAAAAATGTTTTTATCAAAGGTGAAAAGACATCTTGGCAGGTGAGAAATGTTTGTGAAAGGATCAATGGTCTATGAAATATCAAAGCTTAGAAGTAGAGAGGGATCGTTTATATCTGAATGATCCCGGTAAATATTCTGTACACGGCCTGATTCCTGCAGGATTTTCGCTGGAAGCAGACCTGGACGGAAAGGGGACAAAGCTTTCCTGGGAAAACCGTGAGCCCCGCAATGCAGCGGAACGGCTAAAAGACAGCGAGCTTGTGGAAGGAATGCGTGTGGAGGCCTGCGTTTCTTTGCCGGAAAATCTGAAGCCTTATAAAAAGCTGACCATATATGCAGTAAAGGAAAACGAAAAGCTTCTCTGGCATCAGGTAAAGGTGAGGGAGCTTCTGAAACAGAGAGGAAAACCTCAGTTTTTTATTGAAGAGGAGCGTGTTGACAGGAAATCCAGGATCGTATCCATCAGCGGATGGGCAGCAGGGGACGGACATGTTTCCATTAAACTGTTCGACCAGGACAAAAAGCCCATCGAATGCCGTGTGCAGCGTATGAGCCGGGTAGATGTGAAGAGCATTTATCAGGAATGCCAGATAGAGGAAGACTGTGGTTTTTATGTGGAGCTGGATCACATTCCTGGAAACTATCTGTATCTGGTCATGAGCACCAGAAAAGGAAAAAATGCGGTTTACCGTGTTGGTTTAAGCGTTTCAAGGGCATTTCAGGGAAAAGCATTGAAATACGGCAAAAAAGGGATGGATTATTTCCGTGTACACGGTGTTCGTGCCCTGATGAGAAAGGGAATGAACAAGCTTTCCCAAATGGAAAATAAGGCAGTGGATTACGGAAGCTGGCTTCCAAAGCATCTTCCATCCCCTGGGGAATTAAAAAAACAGCAGAAAACAGAATTTGCCTTAAGTCCTGCCATCAGTGTGGCGGTCCACCTAAGGCAGACCAGGATGAAAAACCTGGTGCAGCTTGTGGATTCCCTTAAGGGACAGACCTACAGAAACTGGGAGCTTTGTATTGTGTACCATAAAGATCTGGATAAGGATATTTTGAAGTATCTGGCCAGACTGGAAAAGGAGGAAAAAAGGATACGGGGAATCTTGGCAGAGGATTCCTTAAGTCCTGCCAAGTGCCTGAATAAAGCAATCTGGAACTCCGAAGGAGAGTATATTGCTTTTTGCGGTGAGGAAGATGTTCTGACAGCACATGCACTGTTTTCCTGCGTGGAGGCTTTAAATGAGAAGCCGGATACAGAGGTGATGTATTCTGATGAGGATCGGATTTCTATTTTTGGAGATCGTTATCAGAAGCCCCATTTCAAACCGGATTTTAACCTGGATCTTCTCTGCACTACCAATTACATTGCCCATCTCTTTGTTGTGAAGAAGACTCTTCTGGCTAAGGCAGGGATGTTTCGGGAGGAGTTTGGCGAAGCCATGGATTACGACCTGATTTTCCGCTGTGTGGAGCAGGCAAAAGAAATATGCCATATACCAAAGATTCTTTATCATTGGAGACTACGGGAGGATTATGGTGATGAAAGGCTTCCAAAGGAGCAGGAGGCGAATTTAGATGGGATGCGGGCTGTACAGGCTCATTTTGACAGGCTCCATATTCCTGCCAGGGTGTTTGAAGGAGAATATCCGGGACTTTACCGTACGCAGTATCTATGGGAAGAGAAGCCCCTGGTTTCTATTTTAATTCCCAATAAGGATCATATTGAGGATCTGGAACGGTGCATATCTTCTATAGAAGAGAAATCCACTTACAAGAACCTGGAGTATGTGATCATTGAAAACAACAGTACAGAGGAGAGAACCTTTACCTACTATAAAGAACTGGAAAAAAACAACCCAAGGGTGCGGATGGTTTACTGGGATGGTCCTTTCAACTATTCTGCCATTAATAATTTCGGCGCATCTTTTGCAAAGGGTGAATATTATCTTCTTTTGAACAATGATACTGAGGTAATAAGCCCCAACTGGATAGAGGAGCTTATAGGGTATTGTATGCGGCCGGATGTAGGAATTGTTGGAGCGCGGCTTTTTTATGATGATGATACCGTGCAGCATGCAGGGGTGATCCTGGGCTTCGGAAGTATTGCAGGCCATTGCTTTGTGCAGCAGCCAAGAAGCAACAGCGGTTATCAGCACAGGATTATTTCAGCGCAGAACTATTCCGCTGTTACTGCAGCATGTATGATGGTTGATAAAAAAGTTTTTGAGGAAGTGGGCGGGCTTAGCGAGGAGCTTGCTGTAGCCTTTAATGATATTGATTTTTGTTTAAAGGTAGGAGCAGCAGGATACAGAATTGTTTATAATCCCTATGTGGAGCTTTACCATTATGAATCCAAGTCCAGAGGACTTGAGGATACACCGGAGAAGCTGGCCAGATTCCAGAAAGAGATTGAAACGCTTGAGTCCCGCTGGCCGGAGGCTTTTGCAAAGACAGACCCTTACTATAACCCGAATTTGACATTAAGGAGTCAGGATTTTTCACTGAAAAGAATCTAAGGAGGAAATTATGCGTGTATTGGTAACCGGAGTCAAAGGACAGCTGGGCTTTGATGTAATGAATGAACTGGCAAAAAGAGGCTACGAAGGTATTGGCGTGGACGTGGCGGAAATGGACATTACGAACGGCGAGACTGTGGCTCGTGTGATGAGGGAAGTCCATGCGGATAAGGTGGTTCACTGCGCTGCCTGGACGGCTGTGGATGCGGCAGAAGATCAGGTGGAGATCTGCCGTAAGGTAAATGCCCTTGGAACAGAAAACATTGCAAAAATGTGTAAGGAGCTGGATATTCCCATGATCTATCTCAGCACGGATTACGTGTTCGATGGAGAGGGAAGCAGACCATGGGAGCCTGATGACCCTGTGACTGAGCCTTTGAATGTTTACGGGCAGACAAAATATGAAGGGGAGCAGGCAATCGAGAAATATCTGAAGAAATACTACATTGTGCGTATTGCATGGGTATTCGGCATCAATGGGAAAAACTTCATCAAAACCATGCTGGACCTTGGAAAGACCCACGATA
This sequence comes from uncultured Blautia sp., assembly GCA_946557785.1. Lineage (GTDB taxonomy): Bacteria > Bacillota > Clostridia > Lachnospirales > Lachnospiraceae > Blautia_A. The sequence continues at coordinate 4,616 of CAMNTH010000012.1, read as the reverse complement.
CCCTTACTGTGGTAAATGACCAGATCGGTACCCCCACCTATACTTATGATCTTGCAAAGCTCCTGGTGGATATGCTGGAAAAAGAAGAGTACGGCAAATATCATGTGACCAATGAAGGCGGCTATATTTCCTGGTATGATTTTGCAAAAGAAATCTTCCGCCAGGCAGGGCTTTGCGTAAATGTGATTCCGGTAAGTGCAGAGGAATATAAGGCAAAGGCAAAACGTCCTTCCAACAGCAGAATGGAAAAGAAAAAACTGGATGAGCATGGTTTTGACCGCCTTCCCACCTGGCAGGATGCCCTGTCCCGTTATCTGGAGGCTCTGGGTGAGGGAAAGGCTTAATAACGTATGAAAATGAGACAGAGAATTGGCAGGCTTTTTAACAATCAGGAATTTTCTGCCCAGGCAGCACTGATCGTTTTGCTGCTTGTAAGCAGCTGCGTGATGTTTGGAAACTATCTTTTCGGAAATGAAATGATGGTGTTTGATGATATTGGAAGCGATACCTGGCAGCAGTATACCATGCATTATGCCAGCATTATCAATCATTTGCGCAGCGGGACGTTTTCCTTTTGGGATTTTACCAATGGATTGGGAACCAGTATGTTCAGCCTCAATATGTTTGATCCTACCCTGATTCTTCTTTACGGAATAGGGGTGATCTTAGGCCCTGCCCATATGATGATCTATATCAGCTGGGTGCAGGTACTTCGGATCCTGGCAGCAGGGTATGTTTTTTACCGTTTCCTGAAAAAGTTTCCCTTCAGCATACAGGCCAGATTTGCAGGTGCATATATTTACGGACTTAACGGCTATCTTCTTGTATGGGGGCAGCATTATCAGTTCGGGATCGTGACCATTTACCTTCCTTTTCTTTTGCTGTTTGCAGAAAAGCTTCTGCGAAAAGAAAAGGGCAGGGGATTTTTCCCGGTTGTGGTATTCTTATGTGCCTGTGACAGCGTATATTTTAGTTATATGACCCTCATATGCGTTGGATTTTATCTTTTGTTCCGGATATGGATGATGGAGGGATGGAAGCCTAAGGAGCGGGTGGAACGGTTCTTAACCGGCTGCGGGCAGATCCTTTTCGGGGTGGGGATGAGCGCCTTTGCGTTTCTTCCTACAGTGAATGTACTGCTGGGAGTTTCCAGCAGGATCAGTGAGGAAGGGAATGGAATCCTTGGCTGGCTTAAGCGTTTCTTCTCCTTTTATGGAGGAGAATATTACCAGATGCTGAAAATGCGCCTTTTTTCCTCTCATTTGGAAAATGAAGTTTTTTTAATGGACGGAGAGGGAACCCCCTGGAATTATTATGAAGCTCCTGTGCTGTTTTGCGGAACTTTGACTCTTTTTCTGGCAGTGCAGTTTCTGGCTGTTTTTTGGCGCAGTGATGCGTCCAAAAGAGTGAAGGCAGCGGTTTATTCCGCTTCTGCACTGATGGTGCTTTGCGTGCTGATGCCCTGGGGAGGCACGATGTTTAATGCGTTTGTGGCTCCAAGCCACCGGTATACCTTTGTACTGATGCCGTTTTTTGTCCTTACGGGAGTCTGGATGTGGGATGAGCTGAATAAACAGGGAAAGATCAGCAGGGTGTGTCTGATCCTTACAGAAGCGGCGCTCCTGTGGGTGGTATATGAGGGATACAGACACAGTGTACTTAAGGTTTACCGCATCAATGCTATTGTACTGGCAGTTACAGGAAGCATGATGGCTCTTGGAATATGGGCTTTGACCCACCTGAAGGAGGTATGGCTTCGCAGGATCGTAACGGGGATTCTATCTGCTGTATTAATGGTGAATGTCCTTTCTGAAGGAGGAGCCGGCTACAAATCCAGGGTAACTATGCGTAAAACGGACACCCCGGCCCAGGAGATGGAGGAACTGGCAGCACAGCACGAAGAGTATGCCCTGACATTTGGAGACAGAAAGGTACGGGAGACAATGGATAGGCCTCAGGATTATTTCCGTACTATGTATTTTCCGGAGATGGAAGAAATCAAAAGCTATCTTAAGGAAATAGATCCGGAGTTTTATCGTATGGAAAAGGATTATTGGGGAGGAACTATTGCAATGGATTCCCTTGCACAGGGATATCGTGGAATCAGTACTTATAATTCCGTGATCAACGGCAACGTAAAAGAGTTTGTGGATGTTTGTTTCCCTGAACTCCATTATCCGGACAAAAATCACTATGTGTTTTGGAAAAATGCACAGGATAATTATTTGGCTTCTTTTCTGGGGGTACGTTATCTCATTTCCAGGGAGCCTGATCTGGATTCATCCAAATACAGGTTATTAAAGCAATTTGGTGAGATCTATCTTTACCAGAATGTGCTGGAAGCGGATATGGCGCGATTTTATACTGATGCCATATCAGAAGAGAGTTTCCGGGAGCTTTGTACAAAAAGCACCAGGCAGGAACTGCTTGACGGAGCCATAGCCATTTCTGACGGAACAGAAATAAAAGATGTGGGAGAGCTTCAAAGCCTTCCGATGGATCGCTCAGGAGCTTCAAAGGAAAACTCGTCCGTGATACTGGACGATCCTGAAAAGGATTCCAGGATTACAGGCAGAATTCAGGCGGCGTCAGATGGCTATGCCTTATTTATGATTCCATATGAAAAAGGCTGGCATCTTACCCTGGATGGAAAAGAACAGGAATTGATCCGGGGAGATCTTGGATTTTTGGCATGTGCAGTGGAAGAAGGAGATTATGAACTAGAGCTTACCTTCCGGCCGCCTCTTTTGCGGGCGGGGATTGTGCTCAGTATGCTATTCTGGGGAATTTATCTGGTATGGCAGATTCTTGCATGGAGAAAAAGAAAGCAGAGGCTTTAAAACCATGTCATGATGTTAAGATTGATTCGCAAGATAACTATTAAAAAAGAAGAATCCCCCGACTGTACGCTGCTGCGGTTGGGGGATTCGTTCTTGCTTACATGGATTTCTCCGCATTTCTTTGCCTGCCGGCATTATATCATATGAAGAAAATAAAAAATCCTAGTATCATTTCAAATATTGAAATTTTTCTGCATAAATCATTTATCTTCAGGCTTTTGCAATTCGGAGAATCCACAGGATAAGTAAGATCAGAAGAACGATTCCCACTGCGCCGATCACATAATAAGGTACATAAGTCTTGTTAGCGGAAAAGTTCCGGGCTGCAGTCATATTCTTTTCGCCCCGGACGATCATGGTATCGTCCTGCTCCTGGGAAACCATGGCAGTGGCAGTTCCGATGGCGTTCCCTCCATAAAGATAAGTACGTTTTAGGTTACCGTCCTCTGTAGGAGTGTCCTCAGAGGTAATATCATCCTTGGAAACGCCGGCAGGAGCAATTACTGTACCCCCGGAGACAACGTTGAAATCATTGTCTCCAAGATTCAGCATCTGGAAATTCTGAAAACCGTAATCAAGAAGGGATACGGCTTCCGCTGCGGTCTGTCCCTGGGCGCCCTGAAGGACGATAGCAATGAGAGTCATATCATTCCTCTGGGCAGCAGAGACAATGGTACTTCCGGAAGCATCGGTAAATCCCTCCTTGCCTCCGATACATCCCTGATAATATGCGGCATTGCCCGGTGCGATCATAGAGAAATTGCTGGTCAGGGCACGCTCGCCGCCGGATACATTGGTGGCGGGAATGGTGTAGGAAGGAGCGGAAGCAATGAGCCGGAAAGATTCGTTGCTGATAGCAGCCTTCATGATCAGCGCCATATCATGGGCAGTGATGTGCTGATTTTCATCCGGAAGCCCGGTGGGATTGGTAAATACGGTATTGGTGCAGCCAAGTTCCTTGGCCCGGGAGTTCATTTTTTCTACAAAGGCATCCACAGAACCGCCGATATGCTCTGCCACCTGCAGGGCAATGTCATTAGCAGAGGCAACCATGATAGCATAAAGGCACTGCTCCATGGTAAAGACCTCATCAAGCTGTGCGGAAATATTGGCTCCTCCGTCTGTAACGCCGGATACGCCTGTCTGGGTCATGGTAACCTGGTCAGAAAGATTACTGTTCTCCAGTGCCAGAAGAGTGGTCATGATTTTTACGGCACTTCCGGGGTAGAGAGGCTGATCCATGTTTTTTGCATAGAGGATAGTGTTGGTGGAATCCTCCATGATTACTGCTGCTGTAGAGGTAATATCTGCCCCCTGAGGCCATCCGGGAATGGAGTTTGTGGTAATATCTGCGGCTGTATTTTGGGCTTTGGCATCATCGCCGGCTTCCTCAGCGGCCCTGACCGGAGTCTGGAAGAGCAGAGAAAACGAAAGTCCCAATGCAAAAAGGCCTGTGCTTATTTTTCTTAATCTCATGGTAAATACATTCTCCTGTTTTGGTTAAAAATTAATAATAATAGTATAACACATTCATTCCCTTTCTTGCAAAAAATATAGTAGAATGTTAAAATAATTTACAACAATTTGTTTTACAAACCGTAATTTGGATTTGCTATACTTAGGAATAGAAAAAAAAGATATTAAAGAGATATTAGAGGTAAATGTTAATGAGTGAAAATCGCAGTCTGATCGGAAAAATAGAATGGGGTCGTATACTGGAAAAGCTCGGGAGTTTGACAGTTAAATATTAAAAAAAGTACTTGCAGGTCGCATGAA
>CAMNTH010000011.1 GCA_946557785.1 uncultured Blautia sp. | reverse complement strand
CCAATTCTTATCAGGAAAAATCATTTTCTATAGACACAGAAATTTTTACATCCTCAATTTGAAAATCACTTTTTCTTGATAAGTTTCAGTTTTATATTTCTTCTTTCAGCAATCTTCTGAAACACCTCCACCACATACAAGCATTGTGCCTTAAATGGTAGTAAGGACAATTCGTCATTGGATTGTATTTGTTTCATTGCTTCTTGCAATTCTGAAAGTTCTAGTAAATTGACTGTCACACAAAAGAAAGTTTTCCTACGCCCGTCATTATAGTTAGAAAGTAAGTAAGAAAGAATTTGTATTTTTTCCTGCTGTTCAAGATTATATTGCTCAATGCCTATGTTTTTTGCTCTTTCTAAATCTGCTTTTTGTCGTCTGCTCGTAATAAAAATATCATAGTCATCAATGTGTTGGTATTTTTCACATGGATATTGCTTACACTCATAGCAATATTCAATCTTTCCATGTTCAAGACTACATCTTGCAATTTTACATGATTGATTTCCATTTCCGCAACCGCCACAATGATTTCCTAAAAGCATAGGACACAACCCACAATTCAATCCACAAAGAGAGAATAATTGGTTTTTGCGTTCAAATCCTTTCATAGTATTAGTCTCCTAACTTCAAATTTATCTTTGTATTTATTGTCTTTTACAAACTGGAAGTTGTACATCTATTGATTATCTTCAAAGTTTAACTATCTTTCTAAACTAAGCAAATAATATTGATAAACCATATTGCCTATAACTATCATAAAGAGCAAAATATATGCTACATGCTCTTTCAACGTTCTAAAATAAAGAGCAAAAAGCACAAACCCTACACTTTTAATCATTATTATAAATCTTTGATCTTCAAGCTTCCCTATTTTATATAAAATATAGCGAATTCCTAATACTACTGGAGAAAACATAATTGCTATCATTATCAAAAATAGATGTTGCTTATTAACCACAAATTTTTTTCTAACCTTATTGTCAATCTCTAAGCATTGACATAAAAGTCTGAATGACACTTCATCGGGTATGCTCTTCCCCAACTCCCATTTTGAAATGGTTTGCCTTGTAACATATACAGAATCTGCCAGTTCTTGTTGCGTCATTCCTTTTTTTATTCTTGCTTCTTTTATTATTTTTGAAATTTCCATTTATCCACCATTATTTACTATTATCCTTAAACACACTATTAGTAGCTAGAATTACTCCAATGCATATCAAACCAAAGACTGAATTCCATCCCTGCTCAATAAACTGATATATAATTATACTTATAAAAGCAACAATGATAATCCATCTGCATGCTTTAGGATGACGTTCTGACACTCTAATAATGCACTTTACAATCGGCACCATTAATAATCCAACTATACCAAACATGCCAATGACGACCACCCAAAAGAGATACCTCTTATTTCCTTCCATTAACTTCGACATATCTAAAATCTCCTTTCTTTTTTCCTTAATTTTAGGAAATCTAGATGTTAAAGTCACGCAACGAACAATATATTGGGCGCAACGCCTGTGTTTCACCTCGAGATGAATGAACTCTTCCTTACATCAAAGCCTGCTTTATACGTTTTAAAGCGTTAAAATCTCCGTCAACTTCTAATTTATCTTTGTATTTATTGACTTCCACAAACAAGAATTTATCTCATACAGGCATTTATAAATTTCATAGGCACGTCCATGCGTTTTGCAACTTGTTCTGGTGTCATTCCGCTATTTAAGAAACGCTTACATACTATTTTCATGTTTTCTCCAACTTCGATAATATGTTTATCTGGGTCATAAAAGCGGACTACACGCTGTCCCCATGAATGTTCTATAATAGGGTGGACATATTCAATATCATATTCTTTCAGCCTATCAGCAAATTTATCAAAATCATCTTCTTCAAAATAGACTTCAAAATTGTTACCACCAAAAGAAATATCACTTGTACCGATAAACTCTTTGTATGTTTCACTTGTCTGTAAGGCTAAGCCACCTGTTAAAGTTTTATTTGCTCCAAAATCCATAATGACATGAAGTCCAAAAACCTTTTTATAAAACTCAACTGATTTATCTATATCAGTTACTACCAACATAGGGTTTTTTAATTTCATTTTTGCTACCTCCACAACTTCCAATTTTCTTTATGTCCACATGACAGCATTTTCATATATCCGCTATTATAAGAAACTATCCATTTGCTAATGGTGTGATAAACTACTTTCTATTTGGTTTTCTTTTTATCCTCAAAAGTTTAACAAAATCGTCAAACAAAGTTGTATCTGTTGGCTCAAACATCAGCCATTTTCCGTCATGGTAATTTTTTGTTTCATCATAAATTCTCTGAACTTCTTTTGAATAATTATCTCTATCTGTATCGAATTTTAACCGTTCATCTTTACCTAAGATAATCATAAATCCCACACAGTTTTCTCTAGCATATAAGGCACATAATGTTTTGCCACCTCGACGATACTTATATTCATAATTCCATGCTTTGCCACCTTTATTCCATAGACATTCCATTTCATACTTTTCATCAATCAAGGCACACAATTCATTCCATACACTATATAATGATTGTCCGACCAAAGCAGTCATTTCCTCTGCATTAGGTATTTTATCTAGCATACACATTTCTCCTTTATAAGTCTGAATTAACTGTTTCCACATCCATATTATAACAGTTGTTTATATCTGCTACAATGAAAAACTAGTTTGTCAGCTTACCTTTTCTGCTGTCCCTGCGGAGCGTTGTTCTGCGGATTTCCAGCTTTCCCCCCTTTGTTCTTCAATACAATATCATCAGCTTTGATGTACCAATCAACCGTAGTCCCTCTAAAGTTGGCATTTGCCACTGTATCAGCTACGGGATTGATTAACTCCACTTCCGCATTATAAGGAAAGTCCTTTACGGGAACATCAGCGGGGATTGACACTTGTATCATGCGTTCCTGCACACTACATTTCAAATCATAAGTACGACGCTTAATTTCATCACTTGTCGTTCCGTCCTCATTTTCTACACGCACCTCATGTCGAAGTGCAGAGAATTTCAATACTCCAAAAGTTTTTTCGTTATCTAATACAATTCCATTTGCTAATCTCATAATCAAATACCCCCTTATTTGCTTTCTGCTGGTAACATATCATCAGCCATTAAAATGTAGTTTGTAAATCCACGTCCTTTGACGTTGTAACCCTTTGCGGTAATGCGTGGGTTAATCAGTTTTACTTTCTGCTCTGGCTTAAAATGCTTCTCGCCAGCTTTTGCAGGTAATACAACGATAATGTCGTCGGCTCTCTGAATATCCGAATACAAGTTGTAACTTCTTGATACGGGAGTGTAACGCCCATTGATACGTTGCTGGTCTACTTTGTTTTCCCCAGCAAATTCCAAGTTTCCAAAAGTCTGTGCCACATTCGGCACGATATATTTTAATTCCATATTATTTTACCTCGTTTCTTTCTTTAAGTTTGATTGATGTGTGTATTCTGGCATTTAGGAAAGTACCAGCAAGCCCCCAGATAGTAAAGGGTAAATAAATGCTAACGCCCCCTTGACTATCCGTGTTCTTGCAGGTAATCGGCAGACAAGCCAGAATAAGATATAGTCTGCCTTTATATGTTACGGCGGAGAGCGTGATTTTTCTTTCCTCATACAGCTACCGCCTTATGATTTCTTCATCTTACGACGTTTAAAGAAATATGTACCAGTTAAACCAGCACCAGAGATACAAAGCATTGCAATCAGTCCGTAAAGGTTTGTATTGTCGCCCGTTTTTGGACTGTCTGTTTTCGTTGGTGTATCTGGTGTAGTTGGCTTCTCTGGTTCTTCTGGCGTAGGTGTTTCTGGTACTTCCTTAATAGTAACCGTCTGCCCGTCGTCCTCAATGTCCTTATGCTCCGTAACTTTTATCGGTTTGTCTGGATTGCTTAAATCGTATAATTCCTCAAAAGTTACAAACTGTTTACCGCCAAGAGCAGAAGCGTCAAAAGTAAATGCAATCTTTACTTCCATAGTTTCACTGTCAGACGTAAATGTGTAGTCATTTTCAACTTTTTTATCATTGATGATAAGCTCTGCATTTTCTTCTTTTAACATCTGCCAGCCCACAAGCTGATACTTTGTACCGACTTCTAAGCCCTCTAACTTGACCGTATCAACAATCGTTACGTCCTTGCCAGCTTCAATCTCTTTCTTGCCGTCCTTGTCCGTAGCTGTGGTATGGATTTTGATGATACGTTCTGTGATAAGTACCGTTTGTCCGTCGTCCTCAATATCTTTATGTTCCGCAACTTTCACGGGTTCTTCTGGATTGCTTAAATCGTATAATTCCTCGAATGTTACCAGATTTTTACTACCAAGAGCAGACGCATTGAATGTATAGGCAATTTCCACTTTCATAGCTTCATCATCGGCGACAAAAGTATAATCGTTTTCTACTCGTTTACCATTGATAAGAAGTTCTGCATTTTCTTCTTTCAACATCTGCCAGCCTTTTAACTGATACTTTGTGCCTTTGATAAGACCGTCTAATTTCACGGTATCAATGATAGTAACCTTTTTCCCTGCAAGGATAGTTTTTTCGCCGTCTTTGCTGTTAGCTGTGGTATGGATAGTGATTTCTTTTTCGTATTCATCAGTCAGCGTACCTAAATCAACGACAACCTTATTTCTGGAAATAACAATCTCAAACGGTGGAATAAGTTTGAAGCCTTTGTTGCTTTCACAACGTAATTCTTCAATGATGTAGGTATCATAAAGCAAAGCACCTTTGCTGTCGTCTGGTTCAGAAGTACCAAACCACACACCGTCCTCGCTTGTTTTTCCTGCATTGGTATTGTGCTTGTGGGAAGCCCAATCAGAAGCAGTAGAGAATTGTCCGTTATCATCAGTTACAACAACATGACTTTCGCCCGTCGTCTTGCTTGTGATCCTAAACGGAACATCTGCAAGACGCTTGTGCGAACCTGCACCAATTTTTACGCCCTCAATATCGCCACGTTTAATCTGGTTATAGATAGAGTGGGCTTCATCAGTCAAATCTACGATTTTTCCATTTTCTGTGATTTCAAAGTCAATCTCTTTTGCACCCTCTGTCAAATATCCCTCTGGCGGTTTTTGTTCAGACATCCTAAATTTTCCGTAAGGTAACAAATCAGCAGAAGTAGAAGCGATACCCTCAATGTCTGTATAGATTGTCTTTACTACTTCATTTTTCTTGTATAGCTTGCCCTCAACCAAGACAGCATTATCATTTAAGGAAATGATTTCAAAGGTGGTATCTTTCAAAGTCGCACCGCCTTGAGCTTTCGTGTCACCCGTTTCTAAATCTCGTTTCTGGATTTTCACACCGCCACGAATGACTTTATCTGATACATGGTACTGATTACTTCCAGACAATACGGCAAGGTCGCCGTCCTCTGTAATCTGTGTCAGATACATTCCTTTTATCTGTTCTTCGCTACCGTCTCCCTGCATATATGCACCCTCTAATAAGTAACCAGACGGACTTTTTGTTTCTTCGACGGTTAGTGTTCCTAAAGGAAGCACGTTTTTACCGTCCTGCATATAGAAGCTGTCCCCAGATACTTTATAAGCGTTAGCTAAACGGGTAATGTAATGGATAGCTCCGTCGCTGTCTTTTTCAGCGATAGTCTTTGTTACCCATGTTCTTGTAGGCTGTGCTGGAAGATTGTTCTTGTTGTAATATCCAGCGTAGAAGTTCCATGTAAACTCTGCTCCCTCTAAAGAAGCGTTTCCCTGCGGATTGGATTTCTGTGTTTCCATGTCAATCTTGAACAGCTCAATCAAGGTATCTGTTACTTTTGGAGTATCAGATACTTTTAAAGTCGCTGTTTTTCCAGCTTCCACAGATAAAGAGTAAACTGTTTTATCAATTTTAAATCCTGCTGGTGCAGAAAGTTCCTTGATATATACTGTAGTGGCTCTTACTTCAACAGCTTCTGTATTTCCGCTAGTATCAGTCGTAAGGGTGGCAAGCTGTTTCGTGCAGTCTTTATCAGAATACACACCATACGTTGCACCAGCGATTGAATAAATCCCGTTGTCGTCTGTAATATTGGCATTGGTGGAAGTCTTTTGAAGTTTGGTATTTCCGACAGCTAACTTCGCCCAGAATTGCCCTAACTCTTGACCCTCGCCAGAGTAGATATATCCGCCACAGTCATAACGTCCTTTGTTTTCTTTCACAAAGGCTTTTGCTCCTGCGAATACTTCATCTTGTACGGCTTTTGGGATTTCATCATAGGAAGCTCGCACATTATCGCATTGCCAGTCAAGCTGAACACTTAATCTCTGCCAGACAACAAGCTGTCTTAATAGGTAGGCGTGTTTACTGCTTATTCCGCTGTGGCTGTCTGTGTACTGTTTCACATACTCAATAGATAAGGCGACGTCAGCTATCTGGTCGGCACTCATACGGGTACTTGCGTTAGCTTTGGTCTTATAGCCGTTTTTAAAGGCTGTGTTGATGTCGATACAATATGCGTCCTCGCCCTCAACAGTTAAATGTCCCTCATTAAAGGTAGAACTGATAGAACCGTCATTCATTACTTGTTCTACGATACCGACACGCTCTTTACTTTCCGTCCAATACTGTGTATTAGACGCATGAACCGTTGAACTCGGTAAAGCGGTAACGACAGTTGCAAAGGCAAGAAAGCCTGTACACAATCGTTTTAATATCTTTTTCATAATTCTAAATGCTCCTTTCATTTTGGTAGTAAAATAGCCGTCCACTAGGAACGGCTGGAAATAGAAAAGGAACGCTGATATTGTGCGTTCCGTAGTCTATGAAGTATTCAATTTTTCTTGTTTCAATACTGATGTGCTGTACCGTATCTTTGCATATCTGGGAAATAGGACGTATCAAGGCTCATTCAATCGTAGTAAATTAGTAGTATTTTGATGTGTTTAGCTCCTTGATAATGCCGATAGATACAGTGTTTTAGCGGATAATCAAATTTTTAGTGTGTTTTTATCATAAAATTTAAATTTATTCCCGGCTCAACATATGCACTATATTTTACATTACCCTCTTCTGCCTCTATTTTCTTTTCACACAAAACAGTATTCAAAACTTTATTTCTGCAGTAAAATTCTTCTTCCATTTCTTCTATTCTAATTTTCATATTTTGTATGACAGACGTAATTTCTTCATTCTGTTCTTGTACTGCTAAATTTCCAATTGTTTTCAATAGAATTTTTAAATCATGCATATAATTTCCTTGCTCTGTATTCACTCTCTCCATTCGATCGTAGTACCTTTTTTCCATATCCGTTCTCAAAGAAATAATTTCTAAAGTTTGCTTTTCTTCATTTAGGCGAAATGTATATTCATATATCATGAATACTATTATATTAGAAAGCATTAAAAAAACACAGCCGACTATTAGCATCATTTCACTAATTCCTGAAATCCGTAGCATCAAATCTGAATATAACAAAGCACTATATACCTCTAATGTAGTAAAAGGTAACAGCAACGCACATAATAACAATTTATTATTCATTTCATATTTTTTTCTGCTGAGTTTTCTTTTAGGAATAAGTAATACAATAAATGTCGATAGCTTTTCTAAACAAATTATTGTAAACTTAAATAGTAGAGATTGTGTAAGCCAATTATAATTTTCTCCCATCACCCAATAGAGTCCAAATTCAAATATAATTTCTATTCCTGCAAAAACTGTATAAAATATAATGAAACAAAATAATTTCTCCTTAATAGTTGCCTCGAATAGAAAAATAGAAAGAAGAAAATAAACTATAACATTAGCTACTAAATTCAAATTTGAATTATTAAATGAATTAATAAAATAGATGCTCATAATTGCAGCACAATATGCTAATATATTATAAAATATATTAGCATATTTTCTATGCATAGTTTCTTTAAAAAACGAATCAAAAATAATACTTTCTACAATGCAAGTAAAAAGATTCAACATAAAATCCATAATTTTACCTATCCCTCTTGTACTTTTCTCCAAGATATTCTGTAAATCTACTGTGAAACACACTTTTCTTTGATCTTGAAATATTTAAATTGGTTAAATCTTCTAAGGTAATAACATCTCGTTTTATTCCTATTATCATTCTAAAATTGACAATATAACTATTATGCGCATATTCAAAAAAATTGTTTTTTAATTCCTCATATGTTTCTGCCAATTTTTTATTACTTGTTATTTCATAACACTGATTATTCTTTTTAGAAAAGCCATGTATTAAGCATCCCCTCTTCAAATTTGAAATATATGTAATTTCATTAATTGATATCTTATTCATTTTCCCATCATTAGGTACAATAATAAAAATCTCTTTTTTATTATCTATCATTTTAGAAATTATAGTTTCTATTTCTTTCTTCAATTTTTCTTCTGAATAACTTTTCATCAAATATCTAAATGGTTGTACATCAAAAAACTCTGGTTTAGGTAATTGAACACCCGTACAAAAAACAAGTATTGATTCTTCATGATACTTTCTAAAATTTAATGCTGCTGTTATACCATCCACATATCCCATTTGCATATCTAAAAAAACCAAGTCGAAGTCTAATGATAAATTTTCTGAAAATTCTTCACCAGAATAGTATCTGTAAAATATGAATGAATCAGAATATACTGGTGTTCTCTTTATCAAATTTTCCAGATATTTTACATACTGACAATCATCATCACAAATTGCAATTTTATACATCCAATTACCCTCCACTGATTATTATTTCATATTATAAAATATATTTTGATTTTTTCAACCATTCATGATGTATAGATTCTTGTGATTTTTAGTATGCATTTTTTTACTACATTGTATCAATGCTCAAAATATTAGTCAATAGCTCAATAAATTAAACAGATATTTTTTGGTTAAAATACTATAATGAAACAAGAAGATTCAAGGAGTATATCAATAAATGGCAAAAGAAGTTGAATTTAAAAATAGAGATCGTTTTATAGAATTAGGTCTTACCATTGCCGCCATCCGAAAAATGCAAGGCATGTCACAAGAACAACTAGCTGCCAAAGCTCATATAAGTCGTTCACATTTAAGTTCTATTGAAGCACCAAATATTATTCGTCCTTTCTCGTTAGAAGTTCTATATAATATAGCGGATGCGCTTCAAATTAATGCTGGAGACTTACTAAATACTACATTCCTCTCAACACAGAAATAATACAAATTTTAAAGCCACTGTCGCAAAAGCTTTCAGTGGCTTTTATTCCGTCTATTGTCTTAGTTTTCTTAGAATTACACGAATGATATTACATATCATATTTGAAATATAACCTATTACAACAAAACCACCAACAATGCTTCCCAAAAATATATTCATAGCCCATACCCCAACAGTTCCTCCAAGATCAAAATTTCTCGGTATCAACCACAGACGTATCCTATGTATTCCGAATGGAAAACCAATTAACATCCACATCCGAAATATATCAACCTGTCCTTCCACTATATAAAAGTAATGCATGAGCCATGCCCATATTGCTATAAGCATAACTCGTATGATTGATTTCCTAACTTCCCCTTTATACATCTGCCAGCCACTCCTTTCACTTCGGACATTGATATGTGGTGCGATATTACTACCTTCTACTAATCGTTTGCTTTATCCTCTGCATCTCTAAATCTGTAGTAATCTTCTGCATCCAAACTAAGTTTAACGTAAGTGTCAGGCTTTCTTTTTCGGTTGCTCAAGAGGCACACCGTCTCCACATGCACCGTATTCCCAAACTGATCTACGCCGCAGACATTCTTCAATTCATATCCATTTCCGCATAAATATTTCAAATCCCTGGCCAGGGTTGCGCTGTCGCAGCTTACATATACCACTTTCTTTGGCTGCATTTTTAATATAGTGTCTAAGAGCATTTTATCGCAGCCCTTTCTTGGAGGGTCTACCACGATCACATCTGCATATACGCCGTTTTTTTCGTATTCCCTTGGAAGGATGTCTTCTGCCTTTCCTACAAAGAATTCTGTGTTTTCTATCTTATTCAGCACGGCGTTGCGTCTGGCATCTTCAATGGCAGCAGGAACGATTTCCACGCCCCTTACAAATTTGGCCTGCTGCGCAAGAAAGAGGGAAATGGTTCCAATGCCGCAGTAGAGATCCCACACAGTTTCCTCACCGTGAAGATCAGCGTATTCCAGCGCTTTTGCGTATAGCTTGCCTGTCTGAAGCGGGTTTACCTGATAAAAGGACAGAGGCGAAATCTGGTAGGAAATGTCTCCGATTTTGTCTGTAATATAAATTTGCCCCCAGAGAAGATGCAGTTCTTCTCCCAAAATAACATTGCTTCTGCTGCGGTTTACGTTCAGGGTGATGCTGGTCATTCCCGGGATTTCCCGAAGGGCTTCCACCAGTTTCTCACTATGCGGCAGGCTTTTTCCGTTGGCAATGATACATACCATCACTTCTCCTGTAAAAAAACCATATCGGATGAAAATATGGCGTACCAGCCCTTTTCCTGTTGCTTCGTCATAAGGCTCTGCGCCATATGTCTCCATATAGGAAATCACCCGGTCCAGGACTTCTTTGTTCTGGGAAACACCAAGTGCGCAGTCCCGGTTTTCAATGATCGTATGGGTTCTCCCTGCATAAAATCCGGTGATAATACGCCCTTCTCTATTTTTCCCTACCGGAAACTGGGCCTTGTTCCGGTAATGGTAGGGTTTTTCCATTCCGATAATCGGCTCCATGGGAATGTCCTGAAAGCCGCCTATGCGCTCCAGATGTCCTCGTATCTTTGCTTCTTTAAACGCAAGCTGCTGATCATAAGAAAGAACCTGGAGCTGACAGCCGCCGCACTGACGGGCATAGGGACATTTTGGTTCCACACGGTAAGGGGATGGTTTCAGTACCTCCAGAAGCCTTCCGTATCCATAATTTTTCTTTGCTTTCACAATTTTAGCGCGAACCGTGTCGCCGATTACTGCGTCTTTCACAAAGACGGTGAAGCCATCAGCTTTGCCAATGCCTTCACCGTCAATTCCGCAGTCTTCTATTTCCAACGTTATTACGTCATTTTTACGAAATTCCATAAATCCTAAAAGTCTCCTGTTCTTCTCAGATTAGATTCAAACAGCCGGTTATAGCCAAGCCATTCCCTTTTTCCTTTGTCTGCGGCAAAAATCTCCGTTAATGTTTCCATTCTGGCATCTGTATTATCCGCCAGATTTAAGGCAACCGCCTCGGCGAGAGCCGGTTTTTTCGGGGAACCATACTCCAGCTCTCCGTGGTGAGCCAGGATGCAGTGCACAAGCTGATTTTCCAGCTCCAGGGGAAAATCCGGAATTTCACGCACCAGGTCATGAATCATCTGTGCGCCGATGATAATATGTCCCAAAAGCTGTCCTTCGTCTGTGTAATCATTCTGCGGGAAAGAGGATAACTCTCTTACTTTTCCTACATCATGAAGCAGCGCTGCCGTAATAAGCAAATCTCTTTTCAGCAGAGGATAGGTGCCTGCCAGATAATCGCAAAGCCGGGTAACGCTTAAGGTGTGCTCCATCAATCCTCCAATAAAACCATGATGCACGGTTTTGGCTGCGGAATGGCCTTCAAAAGATTTGAGAAATTCTTCGTCCTCCACAAACAGTTTCTTCAAAAGTGCCAAAAGATATGGATGTTTCACACTGCTGATCATACCTTTTAACTGGCTGTACATATCATCCGTACTATTCTCGCTCACAGGAAGATAGTCTGCAGGGTTGTATTCTCCCTCTCCTGCTTTGCGGGCTCTTTTTACATTTAGCTGCATGGCGCCTGCAAAACTGGTTACGTCCCCTACAACCTCTATGTAGTCAAGGGCATCGAACTCGTCAATCCCCAAAGAATTAGGATCCCATATTTTTCCGTCCAGCACGCCTGTTTTGTCCTGGAGGATAATGCTGTCATAAGGTTTTCCGTTTTTTGTTACAGCAGACTGTCTCTGCTTACATAAATAAATACCGTTAATTCTGTCTCCTTCACGCAATTCGTTAATAAAACGCATTTTAATTCTGCCTTTCTCTCTATTTCTATTTCACTTCTACTGCCAGTGTACATTCTATCTCCGCCAAATTTCCTTCCATACTGTGCCTGCAGATCTTCAGTTTCTGCTTGGATCCAATGGACAGCTTTTGGAGTTCTGTCATATAAGTCTGCATATCCTTCACTTCTTTTCCATTCAGCTCCGTAATAATATCACCGCTCTGAACTCCTGCCGCCATAGCCGGAGAGTCGTTTTCCACACTATTTACATAAATTCCCTGGGGGATCCCCATATTCTCAGCCTGAGATGCGGAAATACTGCTTCCGCAAATACCGAAATAACGCAGAGCTTCCCCATTGGAAAGGCTCTCTATCAGAGGACGGAGCTGTGCGATGGAAACCGCTTTAAGGATGTTTTCATCCCCCTTCGTCCGGACGATCATTCCCACAACCTCTCCCTCCATATTGATCAGCACACCGCTGCTTTCCAAGCTTCCCATGATATTGGTTCCAAGAAGGGTATATTCACAGTCAGGAACTGTCATTTTACCCAATACCGATGTGACAAGGCCATAAATGACAGCGCCAAAGTCACCGGACGGGCTTCCGATAGCCACCACAGGTTTTTCGTTATTCAGGCTTTTGCTGTCGCTTAAAGAAGCTACATAAATATCCTCACAATCCTTTTCTGAAAGCAGAGACACAGGTACGCGCACTACTGCCATTCCGGTTCTTTGATCAGCCTTGCAGAGAATCCCGTCAACTGCAGTTCCGTTACAGAATGTAACCCGGATTTTTTCCGCACTCTCCAGGCCTTTATAGTTTGTTAAAATATAGAGGTCTGTTCCGCTGTTTAAGAAAACCACGCCTTCTTCAATCCCATACGAAAGAAAAGAGTCATCCAAAAGATCTGAATCATCACTAAAGCCGGATACTCTGGCCATAGCTTTCATAGGCTTTTGGGCAATTTCGAGAGCTTCCTGATATACCTCTTCATAAATCGCCATATACAAGCCTTTCCCTATTCCTTCCTCTTTCTTGTCTAAGCCTGCAGATGCATTCCCGGCATCCGGGCTGTTTCCGCTCTGCAAAAGCCCTTCCTGCTCATCCTCATCCCGTACTGTTCCGCTTCCTACTGGACCCGGCTTCGCACCGGAAAGAGAAACGTCTTCTTTTTCCACAAATCTATTCTCTGCCACAGGTGTCATCAAAGTAAAGGCCACCGCTGCACAGCATCCGAAAAGCAATCCTGCTGCTGCTACCGCTGCACTGTGCTTTACATAATATCGTATATTCAGCGGTTTTCTCTTGATCGTTTCCTTCATGAACAAATAATCATCCCGTTTTGGTTCATTTTCTTTCTTGTGAGGATCTTTTTCTTCCATATGTGTTTCTCCTGATAAAACTGATAAAACTAATAATCTGGAATTTAGTTTATCAAAAAGTTATGAACTTTCTATGAATGATTTTTTATATTTTCCCTTATATTTTACAATTATCTCACACCTTCTCACATCCTGTTATCTTTCCCTGCAGATTTCTCCTTTCCAAAGATTTTTTCCTTTTCAATATACCGCAAATCATGTAAAATGAATAGTAGGAAAATCAACACAGCATTAATTTTTTATAGATCAGGAGACATCATGAACGCAAAAGCATTAAACGCATTAGAATATCACAAAATCATTCAGAAACTAACCGACAAAGCCTCCTCTTTCATGGGCAAGGAGCTTTGCCGGACACTTACACCATATACAGACCTGGAAAAAATCCGTTCCATGCAGACGCAGACCAAAGATGCATTAAGCCGTCTCTTTAAAAAAGGCAGTCTTTCCTTCGGAAGCGTGAAGGATGTCCGCAGCTCCCTGAAGCGTCTGGAAATCGGCAGCTCCCTTGGTATCACAGAGATTCTTTCTATCTGCAGCCTTCTGGAAAACGTCAACAGGGTAAAGGCCTATTCCCGCAATGACAGAAGCGATGTGCCCAGTGACTCCCTGGATGGTCTTTTTGACTGTCTGGAGCCCCTTACGCTCCTTACAGCAGAAATCCGCCGCTGTATTCTCTCCGAGGATGAGATAAGCGATGACGCCAGTCCTGCCCTCCGCCAGATCCGAAGAGGGATGAAACAGGTCAATGACCGGATCCATACCCAGCTTTCCGGTATGCTGAACGGCGGTGCACGCACCTATCTTCAGGATTCCGTCATTACCATGCGCAATGGCCGCTACTGTATCCCTGTCAAAGCAGAGTACAAAGGCCAGGTTCCCGGCATGATCCATGACCAGTCCTCTACAGGCTCCACTCTTTTCATCGAGCCTATGGCAATTGTAAAATTAAACAATGATATGCGGCAATTAGAACTTCAGGAACAAAAGGAAATCGAAGTCATTCTTGCATCCTTAAGCGAACAGATTGCTATTGATAAAGATGCCATTGCCCTTGACCTGGAAACCATGATCCAGCTGGACTTTATCTTTGCCCGGGCATCCCTCGCCATGGAAATGAACGCCAGTGAACCTGTCTTTAATGAGGACGGATGCATAAAGCTAAAAAAAGCCCGTCATCCTCTCATTGATAAGAAAAAAGCGGTTCCCATTGACGTCCGCCTTGGGGAGGATTTTGACCTCCTGATTGTTACCGGTCCCAACACAGGCGGCAAGACCGTTTCCTTAAAAACCGTGGGACTCCTTACCCTAATGGGACAGTCCGGCCTTCACATTCCGGCAAATGACCGTTCCCAGCTTGCCGTCTTCCATGAAGTTTACGCTGATATCGGAGACGAGCAGAGCATTGAGCAGTCTTTAAGTACCTTTTCCTCCCATATGACCAATGTGGTATCCTTTTTAAGCAAGGCAGACGAACGCTCTTTGGTGTTGTTTGACGAACTTGGTGCTGGCACGGATCCTACAGAAGGAGCGGCTCTTGCAATTGCAATCCTTTCAACCCTCCACACCCAGGGAATCCGCACAATGGCTACCACTCATTACAGCGAGCTGAAAGTCTATGCCCTTTCCACTCCCGGCGTAGAAAATGCCTGCTGCGAATTTGACGTAGAAACTCTCCGCCCTACATACCGACTGCTCATCGGAGTTCCGGGCAAGAGCAACGCTTTCGCAATCTCCTCTAAGCTTGGCCTTCCGGATCATATTATCCAAAAAGCAAAGGAACAGATCAGCGAACAGGATGAATCCTTTGAGGACGTCCTTTCTTCTTTGGAAAACAGCAGGGTTACCATTGAGAATGAACGCAGGGAAATTGAACGATACAAAGAAGAAGTAAAACAGCTGAAAGAACAGCTTGAAAATCAACATGCCAAGCTGGAAAAGCGTAAGGAACGCATGATTCGCCAGGCCAGTGAAGAAGCCCACGCCATTTTGCGTGAAACCAAGGAATATGCAGATCAGACCATGAAGCTTTTCCATAAATTCCAGAAGGATCACGTAGACACAGCCGCTGTTGAAAGAGAACGGCAGAATCTTCGTCAGCGTATGTCAAAGGCAGAAAAGAATATCGTCCTGAAACCTGAAGTCAAAAA
Source organism: uncultured Blautia sp. (assembly GCA_946557785.1). Taxonomy (GTDB): domain Bacteria; phylum Bacillota; class Clostridia; order Lachnospirales; family Lachnospiraceae; genus Blautia_A. The sequence goes on along the minus strand of CAMNTH010000011.1, from coordinate 74,697 downwards.
ACCTCAAAAAGAACTTAATCCAAAGGATCTGCGTCTTGGCGAATCCGTAAAGGTTCTCAGTATGAACCTTAAGGGAACCGTCAGCAGCCATCCGGACTCCAAAGGGTATCTTTTTGTACAGATGGGCATTATCCGCTCCAAAGTCCACATTTCCGACCTGGAGCTTTGCCAGGATCCGGCAGGCACCAACACAGCCCTTGCGCATACAGGTGCAGGTAAAATACGTATGTCCAAGTCCGCCAGCATTTCCACGGAGATCAATCTTCTTGGAAAAACAGTGGACGAAGCTGTGGCTGAATTGGACAAATATCTGGATGACGCATACCTGGCTCATCTGAAATCCGTCCGCATTGTTCACGGAAAAGGCACTGGCGCTCTCAGAAAAGGGGTACACAATTATCTGCGCCGCCAAAAGTATGTAGATTCCTTTCATCTTGCAGAATTTGGAGAAGGCGATGCAGGCGTAACGATCGTAGACTTTAAATAACAGGAGAATACTATGATTTCGAAACAGAAAATTTTAATTGTAGATGATGATAATAACATTGCTGAGCTCATTGCCCTTTATCTTACAAAAGAATGCTTTGAAGCAAAGATTGTCAATGACGGAGAACAGGCTCTTAAGGAATTTCATTCTTTTTCGCCCAACCTCATCCTTCTGGATCTGATGCTTCCCGGTATTGACGGCTATCAGGTCTGCCGGGAGATCCGCCATATTTCTGAGGTTCCCATTATCATGCTTTCTGCCAAAGGGGAAACCTTCGATAAGGTTCTCGGCCTTGAGCTTGGGGCAGATGACTATATCATCAAGCCCTTTGACTCCAAGGAGCTGGTAGCCAGGGTACGTGCTGTGCTTCGCCGTTTCAAAGTTAAACAGCCTGCGGCTTTATCTAATGAAAAAAGCGTCACCTACCCGGACCTGACCATCAACCTCACCAACTATTCCGTAACATATATGGGACGGCAGGTGGATATGCCTCCTAAGGAGCTGGAGCTTCTTTATTTCCTGGCCTCCTCACCCAATCAGGTTTTTACACGGGAACAGCTTCTGGATCATATCTGGGGCTATGAATATATTGGAGATACCAGAACAGTGGACGTTCATATTAAACGCCTTCGTGAAAAGATCAAGGATCACCCCCGCTGGAGCCTTGCTACTGTATGGGGAATCGGTTATAAGTTTGAGGTGAAACGTGAATGAAAAAAAGCCTGTACAATAAGTTTCTCTTTCTCTATTTCCTTATGGGGATCCTGGGGCTTTTAACCATTATCACTGCAGGCTCTTATCTTGTAGAAAGGCGGCTGGAAAAGGCAATCAGCGAAAGGCTTTATCAGGAAGCAAGTCATCTTGCTACCAATTACACGATCCAAAACAGAATTTCCTCTTCCAACCTGGAAAGCATCCGGGACACATTATCATTCATTGCAGAATCCCAGAATTCCTTTATCTGGATTTTAAACAGCAGCGGGGAAATCATTGCAAGTACCAGAAAAGATATTTCCCCTGACTCGCCTTTGGATTTTACATCATTTGACCCTTCCCAGTGGGGCGGAAATTATTATCAGATCGGCACGTTTTACGGATACTTTTCCCAGGAGTGCTTAAGCGTCATTGCACCCATTACTGAAAATATGAACACAAAGGGATATGTCTGCATCCATTATCTTATGAGCAATCTCTATCATGAACGCAGCAATATTCTGGCAGCTGTTTATATTCTCTTTGCCGCATTGTATCTTTTATTCGGACTAATGGTGCTTTTCTACCGCTTTTATGTTCACCGCCCTCTCTGGAAGATCATTAAAGGTGCTGGAGAATATGCCGGCGGAAACCTCTCCTACCGGATTTCTCAAAAATCCGAAGATGAACTTGGATATCTTGCCAATACCCTGAATTACATGGCTGAAAAGCTGAACAAAAACGGAGAATACCAAAGAAAATTTATTGCCAATGTTTCGCATGACTTCCGTTCCCCACTTACGTCCATTAAGGGGTATGTGGAAGCTATGCTGGACGGCACCATCCCTCCTGAAATGCAGGAAAGATATTTAAAGATCATTGCTTATGAGGCGGGACGCCTGGAAAAACTAACCAACAGCCTTCTCACCTTAAATGACCTGGATGTAAAAAAAAGAATGCTTCATATCCGAAAATTTGATATTAATGACATTATCAAAGCCACCGCAGCTACTTTCGAGGGTATCTGCACCGAACGTAAGATCTTGCTGGAACTGGTTCTCTCCGGCAAGGAATTGTATGCCAAAGCCGATGTGGTGCAGATTCAGCAGGTACTGTACAATCTGTTGGACAATGCGATCAAATTCAGCTATGATGGCTCTTCCATTATTCTGGAAACAACAGAAAAGAATGATAAGATTTTTGTTTCTGTAAAAGACCGGGGCAAGGGCATCCCAAAAGAATCCCTCTCAAAAATATGGGATCGTTTCTACAAAAGCGATGCCTCCCGAGGCAGGGACCGTAAAGGAACCGGCCTTGGATTATCCATTGTTCAGGAAATCATCCATGCACATCATCAGAATATCAATGTCATCAGCACGGAAGGCATTGGAACCGAGTTTATTTTTACCCTGGATAAAGCAAGATGATTTCCGGCTGCTTTATTTCCAGTCATATTTTGTTAAATGTCCCTCCAGGCGCATGTGGTGGAAATTATGCTGGCGCAGCGCCTCATAGAGGACAATTGCTACGGAGTTGCTTAAGTTTAAAGAACGGATATCTCCTATCATGGGAATCCGGATGCAGGACTCCTGATTATTTAGAAGGATTTCTTCCGGGATTCCTGCGCTTTCTTTGCCGAACATAATATAGCAGTCATCCTCAAACTGTACATCCGTATAAGCCCTTAGGGCTTTTGTTGTTGCATAATAAATTTTTGCCCCTGGATTTTTTGCCAGAAAATCCTCATAGTTCAGATAATCCGTCACGTCCAGGTCTTTCCAGTAGTCCATTCCAGCCCGCTTAATGGCTTTTTCATTCAGCTTAAAGCCAAGGGGCTCTATAAGATGCAGCCTGGTGCCTGTAGCCACACAGGTTCTGCCGATATTTCCCGTGTTTGCCGGAATCTCCGGCTCATGTAACACAATATTCAGTTTTGCCATATTTCCTCCAATTGACTGGATATACCATTTTGGGGGGCATACCATTTCATTTTATATATTTCATCGGCTGCGGGACGATCCAGATATCTGACGTTTACGCCGCTGTATAATATTCGGCTGTTTTCATGGTTTGTCCGGCCAATGACTGCCCACGGTACTCCTATTCTCTCCAATTCCCGCACAAGAGCATCGCTCCTTGGTACTCCCGCCAGCAAGGCTCCCTCTGAGCGCAGATAATAAGGATTCAGATCAAAATGCTCGCAGATCTCGATGGTTTCCTGACGGATGGGAATGCGGCGCAGATCTGCCGCAAGCCCCACCTGGGATGCCTCTGCCATTTTCCACAGGGCACTTAAAACGCCTCCTTCTCCCATAATGTAAAGAGCGCTTGCACCAGCCTTTAAAGCCAGCAAAGAAATGCTTTCCATATCCGCCGTCCCTTCTCTATTTGCCGGTGTTTCCTGGATTCCGTATTCTTCCTCCAGGATCCTGCAATGAAAGAGAAAACCTTTGGAAAAATAATTTCGGAGAAATGCATACTCCCGTTCTGCAATCAGGCGTGTCCCTCTTAGAGCCACAGCACCTATCACTACCAGCTCGTCTCCTGCAGAAAGCTTCCCGGTAATTTCTGCCCGAAGCTTCTCCATTGCCTCTTTTCCCAGCTTCATAGTACGTCTCCTTTATAAAATCATAGACAATACTGTTGGCACTATCATGGCCAAAACCAAAATGACTGCAATTACAGCTGTTACAATTTTGCGCTTCTTTGGATCAAACATTCCCATTTTTTTCACCTCTTTTTATATCTCTTCCACTTGTGTTGTTTTTGTCATAATCCAACTCCACTTCTTTTGCATAGGCATTCTTTAGCAGTGGATCACGCCTTTGATAATCAAAAAGCACAGTTCTTCCATTCCGGAATACTTCTATATGAGATGTTTTCGGTACCTGATGAATACGCCTGTATTCCCATATTACCCGCTCCCACTGCTTCTGTGAAGGAGCAAAGGGCGGACGGCTCTTCAAATTTTCTCTTAAGTACAAATCATACACCATCCAATCTTTTGCATCTTCCCTGGAAATTCCGGGATGCTCCTCCAGAAATTCCAACAGGATTTCATATCTCCGTATTCTGGAATGGGAGATTTCTCCATATCCCTTTTTCTCATAAAAAGCACCCAGCGCTTCATAAAAACCAAATGCGTCCGGAAAGAAGCCCTCCAAAAAACGAAGTGTATTCTGGAACTGTCCACTATTATAATACACTTCTACCATACTTTCCACCATTTTCAGCTTCAAAATATCTTCATAAGCAAGCCATTTGGTACAGAGCACCTCATAAGGTTCTCTCTTTTTGTAAACAATTCCATATCCAGCCCCGTCCTCCATCATAAAAGAGCCCTTCAATACTTTTAAAAAACCAAGCTGAAGCTGCTGGGGTCTCATAACATAAACCTCATTAAAAGAGCGGCGGAAGGTATCATAGTCTTCATAGGGAAGCCCGGCAATCAGATCCAGATGCTGGTGTATATTTCCAAAGCTGCGAATCCTTTCCACAACGGATGACAGTTTATCTAAATCCATAGTTCTATGGATCGCCTGAATGGTCTTTGGGTTTGTGGACTGCACACCGATCTCAAGCTGAATGAGACCAGGCCGCATAGTTTCCATGAGCAAAAGCTCCTCCTCCCTCATAAGATCTGCTGAAATCTCAAAATGGAAATTCGTCACCCCATTGTCATGCTCTGCAATATATCTCCAGATGTCCATGGCATGGTCGTGTTTACAGTTAAAAGTACGATCTACAAATTTTACCTGGGGCACTCTGTGGTCAATAAAAAACTGCAGTTCCTTTTTTACCAGATCCAGGGAGCGGAAACGCAGCTTTTTATCTACGGAGGACAGGCAGTAGCTGCAGGAAAATGGACAGCCTCTGCTGCTTTCATAGTAGATGATTCTGTTGGAAAAATCCTCCAGATTCTCATAGGCGAAAGGAACTTTGCTAAGGTCTGTTGTTTCACGCCAGCTGTTTTGGTAAATATGGTTTTCTTCCCTATATGTAATTCCCTGTATCTCTTTTAAAATTTTATATTCCCGGCTGTCTTTTTGTCCTGAACCTTCTATATAATGCTGTACAAGCTCAAGAAATGTCACTTCCCCTTCGCCCATCATGACGCCTTTGACAAAGGGATTTTCTCTCAAAAATTCAGAAGCATTAAAGGAAACTTCAGGTCCTCCCACCCAGAAATCCGTATCCGGCATAAGCTGTGCCAGGTCCTCAAGGAGACTCTTTACAAAAGAAATATTCCAAATATAGCAGGAAAAACACACCACATCCGCACCGCTTCTGTACAAATCCTTCAGGATATCATCCTTTTGCCAGTTGACGGTATACTCGCGTAAAAGAAGATGTTCCTGGTACTTTCCCGCATATGCTTTTAAATTATAAACTGCCAGATTGGAATGAATATATTTTGCATTGCATGCTGCCAATAAAATTTTCATCTGCTCTTGTCTTCCTTTTATAGTCTGTGATACAAGAAAAGCCCTCCTGCCGCAGAAGAGCTTTCCCTGGGTTTATCCGGTTTTACATTTGATCCATGATATTCTTTAGCTTTTCTTTTGAGGTAAGGCCTACCAGGCGTTCTGCTTCCTTTCCGTCCTTGAAAACGATCAGCGTAGGAATATTCATAACTCCGTATTTCTGTGCAAGTGCAGCTTCTTTATCCACATCTGCTTTTCCTACAGCGTAGCCTTCCTTCGCAAGTTCCTCTACAATGGGTCCCTGGCGCATGCATGGTCCGCACCAGGTTGCCCAGAAGTCCACCAAAAAAGGTCTGTCTGATTTCAAAACTTCTTCCTCAAAATTCTGTACTGTAATTGTTTTTGCCATATTCAATCTCCCTTTCTGCTTAGTATCAGGATTCCTTACCACGCCTGCGCACATACTGTATGGCGCTGATTCCTGCCTGGCAGCCTTCATATACCGCTTTTGCTACCTGAAGGAGCCCGCCTGTGCAGTCACCTGCCGCAAACAGGCCTGGAATGGTGGATTCCATCTTTTCGTCCACTTTAATATGTCCCTTTTCGGTAAGTTCCGCACCCATCTGCCGTGCGATCTCTGAGCTTCCGGCAGTCCCAAGAGCCACAAAAACACCGTCTGTCGGCATAAAGGACGCCTGTTCCTGCCCTTCCTCCTGCATCATCATATCACTTTGAAGCCGAATACCTTCTACACGGCCTTCACCTTCAATGGCCTGGATCTTCATGGTATTCACTGCAATAGGATGCTCCCTGGAAAATTCCGGCTCCATGCCATCTGTATAAATCGTCACTCCGGAAGCAAGGTTTACCAGTTCTTCTGCCTCATGAAGAGCAAAATCACTATGGCCTAACACAGCCACTTCTTTTCCCCTGTAAAAGAAAGCATCGCAGACTGCACAATAGCTTACGCCTCTTCCTTCTAATTCCCGGATTCCGGGAATAGACGGCGTACTGCGCTTCCCTCCCGTTGCCAGGATCACGCTCTCTGCCTCAAAGCTGCCTTTGGTTGTCTTTACTTCAAAAGTATCGAAGCCCCCTATGCCAAGCACCTGGGCATTAAGGATCCTCACTCCAAGTCTTCTGGCCTGCGCAAGTCCCCTCTCGTAAAGCTCCCGGCCGGAAAGGAGGCATTCCAGCCCATAATAATTCTCTATCTTTTCTGCCTTTTCCAAAGCGCCGATTCCATTATCAACCACCAGCGGATCCATATTCCCTCTGGCTGCATAAAGGGCTGCAGAAATTCCCGCAGGACCTGCACCCACAATAATGATCTTTTCCATTTCTATCACCGCTCCCTTATTATTATACCGATTTCATCAGGTTTTATCCATACTTTTTCTCTACTATAGTATGTCATTTGTTCCAGAATTGCTGACCTTCCCCACTTCATAGTAACAGAAAAGGACTGCATGTTCAACATACAATCCTTCTCTTAAAGAAATATTCTAAAAGGTATTCATCTTAAAACTCATCCAACAAGGGGATATTTATCTGTTAAGGATTTTACCAGTGCCTTAGCCTGTTCCTTATTGTCACGGCTCTTAAGCATTAAAGAAATTGCCTCTGCAATGGTATCCATGTCTTCCGGCTGCATTCCTCTGGAGGAGACTGCCGCTGTCCCAAGACGCACTCCGCTTGTAACAAAGGGGGACTGAGGATCGTTGGGGATGGCATTCTTGTTGCAGGTAATATTTACTTCATCCAGAAGATTTTCCATTTCTTTTCCTGTCACTCCGATATTCCTTAAGTCTACCAGCATCAAATGATTATCCGTACCGCCGGATACAATGTCCACGCCTCTCTTTTTCAGTCCTTCACAAAGAGCCTGGGCATTATCAATGATCAGTTTTGCATAGGCTTTGAATTCCGGCTGCAAAGCTTCCTTCAGACATACGGCCTTCGCAGCAATCACATGCATCAGCGGGCCGCCCTGGGTACCCGGGAAAACCGCTTTATTAAAATTAAATTTCTTCGCATTCTCTGCGCTTGAAAGAATCAGTCCGCCCCTTGGCCCTCTTAAGGTCTTATGGGTCGTGGTAGTTACCACGTCTGCATAGGGAATGGGGCTTGGATGCTGTCCTCCTGCTACAAGGCCAGCAATATGGGCAATGTCCACCATAAGATATGCGCCTACCTCGTCTGCGATCTCACGGAATTTCTTAAAGTCGATAACCCTGGCATATGCGCTTGCGCCTGCTACGATCAGCTTCGGCCTGCATTCCTTTGCGATCCTGCGTACTTCCTCATAATCAATCACGCCGTCATCATTTACCCCATAGGACACCGCATTAAAATATGCACCGGAAAAATTAGCCGCACTTCCGTGTGACAAATGGCCTCCATGTGCCAGATTCATACCAAGAACCGTGTCTCCTGGTTTCAGCATTGCAAAAAATACTGCCATATTTGCCTGTGCGCCGGAATGAGGCTGTACATTGGCATATTCACAGGCAAACAGCTCCTTCGCACGCTCAATTGCCAGCTTCTCCACTTCATCCACACAGACACATCCTCCATAAAATCGCTTGCCTGGATATCCTTCTGCATATTTATTTGTAAGAGGGCTTCCCATTGCCGCCATAACTGCCTTGCTTACCCAGTTCTCAGAAGCAATCAGCTCAATATGGGAATTCTGACGTTCTACCTCTGCTTCAATCAATTTTGCAATTTCGGAATCAACCTGTCCGATTTCCTCTAATGAATACATGATCCATCCTCCTGTTATCCTTTATCTAATCGCAAAGTCGATTATACTCGTTTTTTCATTGCGTGTCAATCCCAAAAAGACATTTGTCCGTGCAGCAAAAATGTCTTTTTAAACTTTTTGTGAATTGTTTTTGACTATTTTCTTAATTTCTGTTTTAATAGAAGCAGAACTTATTTTTTAAGGAGCAGCTATTATGAGAAATTTTAAATACTATACTCCCACCCAGGTTCTTTTCGGTAAAGATACCCATTTACAGGTGGGAACACTTTTAAAACAGCAGGGATGCCATAAGGTTCTCATCCACTACGGCGGCAGCAGCGCTGTTCGTTCCGGTCTTCTTGAAGAAGTAAAAGCAAGCCTTGCGGATGCAGGATTGGAATTTGTTACCCTTGGAGGCGTTGTTCCTAATCCAAGACTTTCCAAGGTTCTGGAGGGAATGGAGCTTTGCCGGCGGGAGAACGTGGATTTTCTCCTCGCTGTTGGCGGCGGCAGTGTGATCGATTCCTGCAAAGCCATCGGTTACGCAGTGGCCAATCCCTGGACAGATGTATGGAATTTCTTCCTGAAAACAGAAACACCGAAGGAATGTCTTCCTATCGGTGCTATCCTTACGATTGCAGCGTCCGGAAGCGAAATGAGCAATTCCTGCGTCATTACCAATGAAGACGGATGGCTGAAGCGGGGCAGCATTAAAAGTGATCTGTGCAGACCCAGATTTGCCATCTTAAATCCGCGCCTTACCTACACCCTTCCCCAGTATCAGACCGAAAGCGGCTGTGTGGATATTCTGATGCATACGATGGAACGGTATTTTGTAAATTTTGAAACCATGGAGATTACAGACAGTATTAGCGAAGCGCTGATGCAGACCGTGATATATAACGCCCGGATCCTTATGAAAGAGCCGCAGAATTATAACGCAAGAGCTGAGGTTATGTGGGCTGGCAGTCTGTCCCACAATGGCCTTACCGGCTGCGGGACAGACTGCGGAGATTGGGCATGTCATCAATTGGAGCATGAGCTTGGCGGAATGTTTGACGTAGCTCACGGTGCCGGTCTTGCCGCACTCTGGGGAAGCTGGGCACGGTATGTTTATCAGGAAAATCCTGAAAGGTTTGCACAGTTTGCAGCAAATGTATTTGATATCCCCTGCGGCACAGACTTTCAGAAGACCGCCCTGGCCGGGATTGAAGCTATGGAAGACTTCTTTAGGTCAGTAGAAATGCCTACAAATCTGCGTGAGCTGGGACTTATCCTCAGCGATGAGGAAATCCACAAACTGGCATTTAAGTGCAGCTTTGAGGATACCAGAACCATTGGCGGAATACGCCAGCTAAATATGAAGGACATGGAAAAGATCTATCTGATGGCCAGATAGTCACATCGCAAAGGGCACTTATAGGAAGAACACAGTTCTTCCTATAAGTGCCCTTCCTTTACATAGGCTACATAGTCATTGCAGGTGATCACCTCTCCCAAAGCTGCTCTGTTCTCAGGTTTTCGAAGATTATAAAAATACACTGGCAGGTGATCGATCATCTTTCCATGGGCATCATAAATCTCACAGAGGATTTTATCATATTCGTTCTCCGGATTTCCCTCACCAAAATAGCATTCCATCAGATCCACCTCTGCCTGTACTTCATCAGGAACATGGTGGATTTCTCCCAGGATTATTTCATTTCCAGGAATCAGTGCCGGGTACTCTTTTCCTTTTATGGTATAGAGAGTACCCTTCACATATCCAAAATCCCGAAAAGAATCATGCGCCTTATAATATTTGTCAAAATTGTACATTCCCTTCCGGAGAGTTCCATACACAAACACTTTTTTCATCAGTGGGTCGCACCGCCTGTTACTTTAATATCCTCTGAAGTTTCTGCAATAGCCTCTATGGCTGCCGTAATCCCTTCCACCAAAAGTTCCTGAGACATGGAAGGCATGTTCTTCTTATCTATTACCTGCTGGGGCAAAAAAGGAATGTGGATAAATCCGCTGCGCTTTCCAGGATATCTGGTTGCCGTAAGGTGGCATACCCCATAAGTAACATGATTGCATACAAAGGTTCCTGCCGTATTGGATACGGATGCAGGAATTCCCCTGCTCTTTATTTTCTGTACCATTGATTTAATAGGAACAGTGACAAAATACGCTGCCGGACCGTCCGGATATACAGGTTCGTCTATAAACTGGTTTCCTGCATTATCCGGTATCCTGCAGTCATCTACATTAATCCCAATTCGCTCCACAGTAATGTCCGGTCTTCCCCCTGCCTGTCCAATGGAAAGGATTACATCCGGGTCATATTTTTCAATCGCCTCCTCAATCACCTGCAGAGATTTATGACATATTGTTGGAATCTCCAGCTTCACGATCTCTGCTCCTGCGATCACATCCGGAAGCCGTTTTACTGTTTCAATGGCAGGGTTAATAGGTTCGCCTCCAAAAGGATCGAAACCGGTTACTAAAATCTTCATGTTTTCTTCTCCTTTATCAAAAGCCAAGTACAAGCATCAGGATAATATGCACCACGATCATGGTAAGCGCCATGGGAAGCTGCGCTCTGATCACTGCCCATTTGCTATCCTTTGTTTCCAGGACTGCACAGGGCACGATATTGAAATTCGCAGCCATTGGGGTCATTAAGGTTCCGCAGTAGCCTGCAGTCATGCCCAAGGCGCCGATAATAGCCGGGTTGCCGCCCTGCATAATAACAAAAGGAACGCCAATTCCGGCAGTAATCACCGTAAATGCAGCAAATGCATTTCCCATGATCATTGTAAAGACCACCATACCCAATACATAGATGACAACGCCGATCACAGTATTTCCCTTGGGCACTACAGAGGAAATCATGCCGGAGATCACTTCCCCCACGCCTGCTTCAGAAAACACGCTGCCCAGTGCTCCAAGAAGCTGCGGAAGCAGACATGCGGCGCCTACCTGCATCAAAAGACGTGACGTATCCTCCCTCGTTTCAGATACCTTGGGTTTGCAGATGATAAAAGCCAGAACAAGGGCTACCACACAGGCTACTCCGGTCATAATGGCGCCGTTTAAAGCAGTTGCGGTAATTACCCCGTCTTTTTCTACATTGTATTTTACAAAAGATAATGCCAGGGCAATAACGCCTACGGTAACTGCCGGAACAAAGATCCTGGTTCCGATCCTTTCGCTTGCAGCCTGTCTGGATTCCTGTGTAGACTCCGTGAATTTGCCCATCCTTACCTGCTTAGCCGCAGTCAGGCATCCCATGATCACAAGCATAGCGCCTACCATAACAGGCGGCAGTACCTTGCCAAGCATAAAGATCAGACCAGTCAGAGTCCAAAACAAAATGGTCCCTGTCTTTGCCTGTGCATTCTTCCTTGCCCGAAAAGCAGTGTCAAAACATACAAGACCGCAAAGTACATAAAAAAACTCAGGAAAATAAATGCTTAAAAAATCTGTCATTTCTTCTTTCCTCCCTTCACCTTTCTGTCAAACAGAAGAACCTGCAGGATCGTCAGGACGATGGATATCACCATCACATAAATTGCTGAGGACGCGATATCAGATAACGAAACCTCATATCCTGCAAGTGCAAGACCGGACTGAATCAGTACAACGCTGGCAGATGCAGGGAAACAATTTTGTGCAAAGAAATTCCCATAGTTCTCTGTTGCAGCTGAAAGGCCTTTTACTTTCTCTTCTTCTTTCTCCGTCAGCGCACTCCCTTTGGATTTCTCAGCAGCTGCAGAAGTCATAGGCAGGATCAAAGGGCGGATAAACTGTACATGTCCTCCGATTCGAATGTTCAGTGCAGAGGCAATGGAGCGGATCACGATCCAGATTGACAGCACCTTCCCGGCTGAAGCGTTCTTAATTTTCCCGATAAGATAAGCTGCCCGTTCCTTCATCCCATATCTCTCAATAATGGCAATTACCGGAAACATAATCAGGAAAATAGACATTAGCCTGTTATTTACAAAGGATGAACCAATGATCTCCAAAATATGCACAAAGTCCAATCCTGATACCAGTCCGGTTACAATGCCTGCCACCAGCACTGTTGCCAGGACATCCAGTTTCAGTGCAAAACCCAGCACGATAATGAGGATACCTATTAATTTGATATATTCCATATCATCTCTCCTTTCCCGATGTAAAATATGCACAATAATTTACACCATTTCTAAATTATTATACTAAAAGCGTACAAAATTTGCAATCCGTTTTCACAATAAACTATAAAAACACTATAGAAACTCTTTTGCATCTGCATAAGCGCATTGTTTCAGCAGAACTTTTGTGGTATGATTCTATATCATATCTTTCAGAAAGGACACAAAAGAAATGAGTGACTTTAAATTAGAAACTAATTGTCTTCATGCAGGATATACCCCCTCAAAGGGAGAACCCTGTGCGCTTCCCATTTATCAAAGTACCACATTCAAATATGACACCACTGACGAAATGGGACAGCTTTTTGATCTGAAAGCAGAGGGCTACTTCTATTCCCGCCTGCAGAATCCTACCAATGATGCCGTTGCTGCCAAAATTGCTGCTCTGGAGGGAGGAGTTGCCGCAATCCTGACCTCTTCCGGTCAGGCAGCCAACTTCTACGCTGTATTTAATATCTGCGAAGCAGGCGATCATGTAGTTGCGGCTTCCACCATTTACGGCGGAACCTTTAACCTTTTAGGCGTTACTTTGAAGAAACTGGGCATTGACTGCACCTTCGTAGATACGGATGCCACAGCCGAAGAAATTGCCGGGGCTTTCCGTCCCAATACCAAGGTCCTTTTTGCGGAAACCATTGCCAATCCTGCACTGGTTGTCCTGGATATTGAGAAATTTGCCAAAGCCGCCCATGACCACGCAGTTCCCCTGATCGTTGACAACACCTTCGCAACTCCGGTGAACTGCCGCCCTATTGAATGGGGTGCTGATATTGTAACCCATTCTACTACAAAATATATGGACGGCCATGGACTTCAGGTAGGTGGTGCGATCATTGACAGCGGCAATTTTGACTGGGAAGCCTACGGGTATAAGTACCACGGCCTTACAGAGCCTGATGAGTCCTACCACGGCGTTGTTTATACCAGGCAATTCGGCAAAAAGGCTTATATCATGAAAGCTACTTCCCAGCTTATGCGTGACCTTGGCTCCATTCCGTCTCCCATGAACTGTTTCCTGCTGAATGTGGGATTGGAAACCCTTCCCCTTCGTGTGGAACGCCATTGTTACAATGCACAAAAGGTCGCAGAATTCCTTCATTCCCATGAAAAGGTTGCTTCCGTAAACTACGCAGGACTTCCTGGGGACAAATACCACTCCCTTGCACAAAAATACCTGCCAGGCGGCACCTGCGGAGTAATCTCCTTTGAATTAAAAGGCGGCCGTGACACTGCAGTCCGTTTCATGGACAGCCTGGAAATGGCCAATATCTGCACCCACGTAGCAGCATCCAAGACCATGGTGCTTCACCCTGCCAGCCACACCCACCGCCAGATGAATGACGAACAGCTTGCAGAAGCAGGTGTTTCCCCGGGTATGATCCGTCTCTCTGTAGGGATTGAACATGTGGATGATATTATTGCAGATCTTTCCAAAGCTCTTGAAAACGCATAGAACACAAATGTGCTTCTTCTAAAACAACGGAGAGCCAGTGACTTTTACAGGTCATTGGCTCTCTTTCTTTATTGGATCAGATAAACTTCCGTGTAATACACGCCCTTTGCTTCTCCTTCCGCATGACTGGCAACATAAACATCGATACAATCCTTTTTTATCGCACCTCCGCAGTCTTCTGCTACATATACCTGTCCATTGATGACCACCTGGGAACCGTATGGAATCTGGGCGGGGTCTACTGCAATGGTATGGTTTGTCACTGCAGTCGTGCCTGTGGATGTAATGCCGTCTGCCCACGGTCCGCAGCAAAGGCTGCAGGGACAATAATGGGTAATACGGAAATACCCAAGGGATTTCAGGGTTGCCTCGGAGGATACGGATACCGGTTCTCCAATCCTTACTCCAACAGCAGCAACCGTTGCTTCTTCATCCGAAACCTCCTTCACACGCTCCACTGCCTCTGCAAAAACCCCTTCCCCTTCGCTTTCGGAAAGAGTTCCTGCATTCCCGTCTTTCCCTTTTTCATCTGCCATGGACACAACGGTAATCTCTTCGTCCTGTCCTTTAAGGGCACTGGTTGGAAGGTATCCGGTCTGCTCTGTGCCATTTTCGTCTTCATAGACAATTCTGCTCCACACACCGTTTACCGTAGCCGTTCTTGCATATTCATCATACTCCAGCGCTTCTCCTATGATTTCCCCATCTTTTTTTCCCGGATAATCTAATATATCCGTGTCATGATCCACTACCACCTTATCATCCATCTTTGTCATAAGAGAACGGTCGCTGAGCATTTCTGTCTCAATATATCCGATCACCGCCTCTCCCTTCTCGTCCTGATATACCACCTTACTAAAGCCGTTGCTGCAGATGGAGGTCTGGGTAAGCTTTGTCCCCAAAAGGACTGTACGAAGGAGCTTTCCGGATGTTTCGGGAACCATGCGGATTTCGGCTTCCCTGGTTGTTACATAGAGAACATCCTCATAATCCAGCACCCTCACTGCTTCCCCTGTTCCGTTTCCGATTTCATAATATTCCGGTGCATCCCCCGCTTCCTGATAAAAAGCCTCCGCCCCTGCATAGTCAAGCACCTCTGCATGAACCCGTACCGGCGCTAAAATAAATGCCGTACATCCAATGGCTGCACAGCAAAGTCTTTTCCTAATCTTTATTATCATGTAATTCCTTTCTGCCTTTGCGTAAAATTAATTCACCTATACGTTTTTCCCATCATAACATATAGATCTCCAATTTGCAATTTTACGCGCTTTGTTTATTCTTTTTTAAGAAAACCTTTTCAAAAATCACTTTTCAAACCATTATTTTTCCATTACAATAGAGCTATGAAAAAGACAAAAGAGCCTTACAAAAAATACACAAAAGAACAAAAGAAAGCCATCCGGGCTGCGCAGGTGAAAAGGCAGAAACTTTTTATCGCATTCTTTATCCTTGCTGCCGCTATGACCCTGATTCTCCTGAATCTGCCGGGAAATGATAAAAACACAATTCACAGGATCAATTCTTCCTGTGAATCCTACAGAGCGGATATGGAGCGGATTGCTGCAAATTACGGAATGTCTGATTATGTGGATCTTCTGCTTGCATTGATGATGCAGGAAAGCTCCGGAAAGGGTCCTGATGTAATGCAGTCCTCAGAAGGTGCCTTCAATACCATATATCCCCAGGAGCCTAACGGAATTACGGATGTGGAGTATTCCCTGGAATGCGGAGTCCAGGAGTTAAAATATGCCCTGGAAAAAGCCAATGTACAGGATCCCCTTGATGTGGATCGTATATCCATTGCTCTCCAGGCATACAATTTTGGTGCAGACAGCTATCTTTCTTATATGGAGGAGCATCATGAGACTGTCTGGACCCAGGAAAGTGCGGAGGCTTTTGCCAAGATGGCCAGCAGCGGCAGGGAACGGGCACAAGACAATCCCTTCCGGAATACAGCAGGACCCTGGGACTACGGTGACCAGCGGTATCCGGAACATGTCCTGCGCTACTATCATCCTGAATAAAAAACTGTAAAAATATGTAAAAAAACAAAAAAAGTATTTGACAAACCAATCTGCTTGTAGTATTATATATCTTGTCGCTGAGATACATATATTTAAGCGATAAGAAATGCGATAGTGGCGTAGTTGGTAACGCGCGACCTTGCCAAGGTCGAGACCGCGGGTTCGAGCCCCGTCTATCGCTCTTTACTCCCTTGATAAATCAAGGGAGTTTTTTATGTTATAAAAGATTTCTTACCATATCTGCATCAAACACCACCCGTTTCCTATGTTCTACCTCAATCTGGTACAGCGCATTGGCTACCATATGCTCTGCCGCCTGCTCAAGGTCACGGATTCCCGTAGTATCCGCATATTTTTCAATCACAGCATCCAAAGCCTCCGGCGTTACAATGCATTCCTCCTTACAGAGACTGATGCGCTTTAGTACCTTGGGAAGCACAAATTCTGAAAAGATGATCTTCTTTTCCTCCGGCGTATAATCCGGAATATCAATCACTGCAAAACGGGACATAAGAGGTGCGCTGATCTGCTCCTTATCATTGGCAGTCGCAATGGGATAAACGCCAACGGTAGGAATCATACATTCTATGTAATTGTCCGTAAATCCAAGATTATCCAAAAGCGTTAAAAGCACATCTGCCGGATTGCCGTTTCCCTTTCCGGAAGATGCCTTATCCAGCTCATTGATAATAAAGACAAGATTGGACTCACCTGCCATAGAAAAGGCTTCCATAATAATACCGGGCTTTGCATTTGCATAAATACGGGAGCTGCCTGTAAGCTGTTCCGGATCATGAATGGAACTCATATCCAGTGTAGTCCAGGGCAGTTTTAAAATCCTGGCCACCGCATAGGCAATCTGGGACTTTCCTGTTCCTGCAGGACCTGCCAACAGTATTCCATAGGCTGGAAGAGTATGGGTGCGGTTGATTTGTATGATGGTCTCCATTATCCGCTGTTTTACACGTTCCATGCCGTACAGCTCCTCATCCAGGATTCTGCGCGCTTCCACAGGATCAATGGATTCAAAATAATTGTTTTTCCACTGTACATTCATCATAATAGAAAGCGCTCTCTGGGCATGGTGCCTCTCTTCCGCTGTCACTTCATGGGAACGTGCTACCGCAAGGTTTCTTCTTGCCCACAGACGAATATTATCCGGCAGAGTCCTTCCTGCACAGGTCAGAAAGTCCGTAATGCTCTGCAGGCTGGTAAGCTTCATATGATCCCCTGTTTCATCCTGCTCCTCATCCTCAGGCTCTTGTGCAGGAGCACTGCTGGAAAAAAGCCGTTCTATCATATACTGCAGAAAACCATCCTCTGCAGACAGCTTCGTACCGCCTCCAAAAGCAATCTCGCGTATCCTGTAAACCGCATAGCCATCCTCCCGGTTCTCCCCTGACAGCCGCACATGAATGCGGTTCTCTCCAAGCCATTTAAGAAGGCTTATAAAACGCACGTCCACCTTCCATATATCTGCACTGACCGTCCCATCCTCTTCTTCAAATTCAAATGCAGTCCGCTGATTCTGGTTGGCAAAAACACCGCAGGAGTGGTGTTTCCACTCCCGCTCATTATTGGACAGGACTAAGATCGGCTTTTCCGGCGAAGCCTCCTGTTCATTTGACCAAAATGCAGTATAAGTACACTGACTCTGTTTTTTTTCCTCCGGCATATTTCGAAAATCAAAAACTGGCATAACCGATACTCCTGTAACTTCCTATGATCAATGATGGAAAAGACGGATTCCCGTAAATGCCATCACCATTCCGTATTTATTGCAGGTTTCAATCACTGCATCGTCTCTTACAGATCCTCCCGGCTGAGCAATGTAGTTTACGCCGCTCTTGTGCGCACGCTCAATATTGTCGCTGAATGGGAAAAATGCGTCAGAGCCTAGGGTAACACCTGTAAGCTGGTCAATCCATGCACGTTTTTCTTCCCTGGTAAATACCTCCGGTTTTTCTGTAAAGATATTTTCCCATGTCCCATCTGCCAGAACATCCATATATTCCTCACCGATATAAACATCAATGGCATTGTCACGCTCTGCACGGCTGATGCTTTCTTTGAAAGGCAGGTTCATTACCTTAGGGCACTGACGCAAAAACCAGTTGTCTGCCTTCTGTCCTGCAAGTCTGGTGCAGTGTACACGGGACTGCTGTCCTGCGCCTACGCCGATAGCCTGTCCGTCTTTTACAAAGCATACAGAATTCGACTGGGTATATTTCAGTATGATCAGGGATACCTTCAGGTCACGTTTTGCTTCCTCAGAAAGATCCTTATTTTCTGTTACGATATTGGAGATCAATGCATCATCGATCAAAAGCTCCTGACGCCCCTGTTCAAAGGTTACACCAAACACTTCCTTGTGTTCCAGCGGAGCAGGAACATAATCCGGGTCGATCTCAATTACATTATAGCCGCCTTTTCTCTTCTCCTTCAGGATTTCCAGAGCTTCTTCTGTATATCCAGGTGCGATCACACCGTCAGATACTTCTCTTTTGATCAAAAGGGCTGTATCTTTGTCACAAACATCAGATAAAGAAATGAAATCACCAAAAGAGGACATTCTGTCAGCACCTCTTGCCCTTGCATAAGCGCAGGCAATAGGTGAAAAATTCTTCCAGTCCATATCATCAACCCAGTAGATCTTTGCCAGGGTCTCTGTCATCGGAAGGCCCACTGCAGCACCTGCAGGGGAAACATGCTTAAAAGAAGTTGCTGCAGGAAGTCCGGTTGCTTTCTTCAGGTCACGTACAAGCTGCCAGCCGTTAAATGCATCCAGAAAGTTAATATATCCGGGTCTGCCGCTTAAAACCTTAATAGGCAGTTCATTTCCGTCTGCAAGATAAATTTTGGATGGTTTCTGGTTAGGGTTGCAGCCATATTTTAATTCTAATTCTTTCATAATAAGTTCCTCCTGATCAGTGATTTTTATTCACAATTCTGGTTTCGTAGGTTCCTGCTGCGATATCAATATATCTTACAAACAGGGAAACTTTATTATCTTCATTCAGGCTGTTCCACAGCATTTCGGTGAACTCGTCCATATCATCCGGGATCGCTACAAGCTTCGGCTCTCCCTCAAAGCTTGGAAGTGGATCTCCATCGCATTTATAGGTATGGATAAAATGCCCCTCTCCTGCTGCTGCATTTCCATATGCAAAGGTATAGCGGTTGCAGGAATCCGGATTTCCGTTATTGCTCTTTAAGATTGACATTGCATAGCTGTATGTGCCGTCAACCACATGCATGATACCTGAAATACGAGGCGTATAATTCGGTGCATCCGGCTCAAACTCCCTGCATCTTAAGGACTGTTCAAAAGTAAGCTGTTTGTCCATTCCCTCATAAATCGTATCGGTCTGGTCACCGTTAGTTACAATGGTTTTATTTCCAAGCACTCGTACCGGCGCATAAATAATAAGACTTGGATCCGTCAGCTTGGACGGATCAAAGGCCTGGGTACGGATTCCCTCACCATCTTCCACAAATACACGATTTCTGCTGTTTTCACTTCTGCCCATAATGAAATAAGCTGTCACGGCTTTGGTTCCGTCAGCAGACCGTCCAATCACGATACCTCTGCCAGGATAAGAATTTGATTTTAATTCATTTTCCAGTGATAACATCTCCATAATCTGCTCTCCTTTTCACATATTAGTCATTCATGCTGCAGGGCTTGCCGCTATAATTTCTTTTGCACATTAAAACAAAAAACTGGACAGCCCGCTCAGGCTGCCCAGGCGGTCGGCACAATACTTCACTGCACTCCCTGTAGGTACTCCTACTTCCGCCAGTCATGCAGCTGCTGTGTTTATAGTACAATACTTTCCTCAAACTTGCAAGGGGGTATAAAATAAAAAATTCAAAGATTCTCCTGCAGGATATAATCCTCCTGTATCCGGGCTGCAATATCTGCCTTCATCTGTTCCCACGCTTCCGGATGATCCACATAATACTTTGGGCAGCTTTTCCCTGTTACATCATAATGCCGGATAACATTCTCCTGTGTCAGTCCAAAACGGGTACAAAGCCAGGCTGTGAGCTTTACCACAGATTGATACGTGGCCGTCTCAAAAGTCCCTGTTTCGTCCATATGGCAGCATTCTATGGAAACGGTATCCACATTTCTGGAATTGGTGGCGTAAGACATTTCTAAAGTGGGAATGCACTGGATCACCTCTCCCTCAAGCCCCACCACAAAATGACTGCTCACCTTGGTTTCCTGTGTTTGTGCCAGGTTTTCGAAATAGTTCCTGTTTGCCTGGGCTGTTGCCCCCGGGTTCGCAGTATAATGGATCGCTATATAATTCACATCCTCTATAGGAATCTGAGGTCTGGAATACTCGTTTGGAGTCAGAAGCTGTACATCTATATAAGGAGCGCCCTCCAATTCCCATCTTACCGGGCCGCTACCGCTGTTACTTTGTTCTTCCATGATCAGTGCTTCCCTCCGGGCGTTTTCTTCCTCTCTGGCATACTTTAGGGCTGATCTTCCTGCATAGATCATAGCAAATAAAGCAGCAATACAGATTACAAAAATCAAAACATTCCGATTTCGCCTCTGTCTTCGCATAAGTCTTTTCTTTTTTCCGGCTAAACTGCCGGATTTCCTTGCCGTTTGTTTAGAAACGGCAGAAGACCTGCGCGTATTGGCAGGTCTTGCTGATTTTACTCTATTACTGGTTTTCTTCTGTGCCATTTTTATCACTTATTTTCTGCCCTGACAGAGCTTTGTGGTTTCTGTTATTCGTCTACGCTGTAGTTCGGTGCTTCTTTTGTGATATGAATGTCATGGGGATGAGATTCCTTAAGAGAAGCTGCAGAAATCTTCACAAATTTGCCGGTAGTTTTAAGGGTTTCAATATCTGCCGCACCGCAGTAGCCCATACCGGACCGAAGACCTCCCATTAACTGGAATACAGTGTCTTCCAGCTTGCCCTTATATGCCACACGTCCTTCTACGCCTTCCGGAACAAGCTTCTTGGCATTTTCCTGGAAGTAACGGTCTTTGCTTCCGTTCTCCATAGCAGAGATAGATCCCATGCCGCGGTATACCTTATACTTTCTCCCCTGGTATAATTCAAAAGTTCCCGGGCTTTCATCGCAGCCTGCAAAGATACTTCCCATCATACACACGTTCGCCCCCGCCGCAATGGCCTTGGTAATATCTCCGGAATACTTAATGCCGCCGTCTGCAATGATGGGAACACCGAAGCGGTTAGCCACCTCATAGCAGTCCATAACGGCTGTGATCTGAGGAACACCGATACCTGCTACTACACGGGTGGTACAAATGGAACCAGGTCCGATACCTACCTTAACCGCATCAACGCCTGCATCTATCAATGCCTTTGTGGCAGCTCCGGTAGCTACATTTCCTGCAATTACCTGAAGATCCGGATATGCGTCCTTAATCTGACGGACTGCTCTTAAAATATTCTCCGAATGTCCGTGTGCGGAGTCTACTACAACCACATCTACATTCGCCTTCACAAGTGCATCTACACGTGCCAGAACGTTAGCGGTAATACCAACGGCTGCGCCGCAGAGAAGACGTCCCTGGGCGTCTTTGGCTGCCAGAGGATACTTGATCTGTTTCTCAATATCCTTAATTGTAATTAAGCCTTTTAAATTAAAATCATCATCTACAATGGGTAATTTCTCCTTGCGGGATTTTGCAAGGATCTGTTTTGCTTCCTCTAAAGTAATTCCTTCTTTAGCAGTTACCAAACCCTCGGAAGTCATGCTCTCTCTGATCGGTTTAGAGAAGTCTGTTTCAAACTTAAGATCGCGGTTGGTGATGATGCCTACCAGCCTTCTGCCTTCTGTAATGGGAACACCGGAAATCCGGTATTTTGCCATTAAGTCATTAGCATCTTTGAGCGTATGCTCTGCAGATAAGAAAAACGGGTCGGTAATGACGCCGTTTTCAGAACGTTTTACCTTATCTACTTCATCCGCCTGAGCTTCAATGGACATATTTTTATGAATAATACCAATACCGCCCTGTCTGGCCATGGCGATAGCCATGCGATACTCCGTAACTGTATCCATTCCTGCACTCATCATAGGAATGTTCAGTTTTACTTTTTTTGTTAAATAAGTTGTAACATCTACCTGATTAGGTATTACCTTAGAATACGCCGGAACTAACAGTACGTCGTCAAAGGTAATTCCTTCACCAATGATAGTACCCATTGCATTTCCTCCCTTGTGCTATATGTGATTTTTTATTTTGATTTTGTTCCCTAGTGTAACAAAAATCAGCAGGAGTGTCAATCCAAAAATACCTTGCCGGGAGCACAATTTTTTATGGATTGTGCCATTTTTTCATCCGGTTCAATAATAACTCTGCAGGATTCATTCCCAATCCTTGTAATCACGGCATAGCGTTTGTGATCAGGATTGCCTGATGAATAATCCAATGTTTTCATTTTCTGGTTTCCATTATAGTAATCCATTCTGTGGGAATTGACAGGGGCAATGATATCTGCCTGGGAAAGGTCTATGCTTTTCGCTTTCTTTCTCTTGGATTTAGACATTACCATGTCAATGTCCAGTTCCCCGTTTACATACAGATATTCGAACTCCAGATCTGTCTTGGGAATCACAAAATAGCATGCAACACCCAGGGCAATAGCTGCGATCAGCAGCAGCGGGGTTATAAACAGGCCCGCAAATACGCTCAGCGCCGTAAGGGCGATCAGGCCGAATTTGGTAATCCTGTCTTTGGCTGTGGTTTCTTTTTTCACCAGCAATTCATAATACAAGTCACTCATTGTTTCTTCTCCTCATAAGTTAAATTTCGTTTACTGAACAAAATTATATCACAAAACGGAACCTGCGTCTATGACACAGATTCCGTTATTTTGTGAAATCTTACCGGCACTTCCCATTCCGGCAAATTTTCAGGAGTGTTTTACATCATGCCCATTCCCGGATTTCCTGCCGGCATAGCCGGAGCATCTTCTTTAATGATCGCTACAACAGATTCTGTTGTTAAAAGAGTAGATGCTACGCTTGTTGCATTCTGCAGAGCGCTTCTTGTAACCTTTGCAGGATCAAGGATGCCTTCGCTTACCATGTCTACATATTTCTCGTTCAAAGCATCAAATCCAACGCCTGATTCAGCTTCTCTTACTTTATTAATGATAACAGCGCCTTCCAGACCTGCGTTTGCTGCAATATGGAACAACGGAGCTTCCAATGCTTTCAGAATGATATTTGCGCCGGTCTTCTCATCCCCTTCCAGACCTGCCGCAAGCTTTGCAACTTCCTTGGAAGCATGGATGTATGCAGATCCGCCTCCTGCAATGATCCCTTCTTCAACTGCTGCTCTGGTAGCTGCAAGAGCATCTTCCAGACGAAGCTTAGCTTCCTTCATTTCTGTTTCAGTTGCAGCGCCTACACGGATAACAGCTACGCCGCCTGCCAGTTTTGCAAGTCTTTCCTGCAGTTTTTCTCTGTCAAAATCAGATTTTGTCTCTTCAATCTGTCCGCGTATCATTGTTACACGGTTTGCAATTTCTTCCTTGCTGCCGCAGCCGTCTACAATTACAGTAGTCTCTTTTGCAACTTTTACGGATTTTGCACGGCCTAACTGTGCCATTGTGGTTTCTTTCAGATCCAGGCCAAGTTCATCGGAGATAACCTGTCCGCCTGTAAGGATTGCGATATCCTGCAGCATTTCTTTTCTTCTGTCGCCATAACCAGGTGCTTTCACTGCTACTACCTGGAAGGTTCCTCTTAGTTTATTCACGATCAAAGTAGTCAGGGCTTCTCCTTCAACATCCTCAGCGATGATCAGAAGCTTAGCTCCGGCCTGTACCACCTGCTCCAGAAGAGGAAGGATTTCCTGGATATTGCTGATCTTCTTATCTGTGATCAGGATATATGGATCTTCCAGGTTTGCTTCCATTTTTTCCATATCTGTGGACATATATGCGGAAATATATCCGCGGTCAAACTGCATACCTTCTACCAGGTCAAGCTCTGTATGCATAGTCTTGGACTCTTCTACAGTGATTACGCCGTCATTGGAAACCTTCTCCATTGCGTCTGCAACAAGCTGTCCTACTGTCTCATCGCTTGCAGAAATAGCTGCAACGTTTGCAATCTGCTGCTTGCCGCTGATCTTCTGGCTCATATTCTGGATTGCTTCTACTGCTGCGTCAGTCGCTTTTTTCATACCCTTTCTTAAAATAATGGGGTTAGCGCCTGCTGCCAGGTTCTTCATTCCTTCATGAACCATTGCCTGTGCAAGTACGGTAGCTGTTGTTGTTCCGTCACCTGCCACATCGTTTGTCTTAGATGCAACTTCTTTAATCAGCTGCGCACCCATGTTTTCAAAAGCGTTTTCCAGCTCGATCTCTTTTGCGATAGTTACGCCGTCATTTGTGATAAGCGGAGCTCCGTAAGGTTTGTCAAGAACAACGTTTCTTCCTTTCGGTCCAAGGGTTACCCTTACAGTATCTGCTAACTGATTCACACCGTTTTCCAGTGCGGCTCTTGCTTCCGCACCAAACTTGATTTCTTTTGCCATAATGTTGGTCCTCCTGATTTTGTCCTTCTATTTAAAAAGTTTTCGTAGCTGCTGCATTATTTAACGATTGCAAGAATATCATTCTGTTTTACAATGATATATTCTTCCCCGTCCATTTTTACTTCTGTTCCTGCATATTTGGAATAAATTACTTTATCTCCCACTTCAACTTCCATTTTTACTTCTTTGCCGTCTACTATTCCGCCAGGTCCTACTGCAATGATTTCTGCCTGCTGTGGTTTCTCCTGGGCCTGTCCCGGAAGAACGATTCCGGATTTTGTGGTTTCTTCTGCTTCTAACTGTTTTAAAACAACTCTGTCGCCTAATGGTACTAATTTCATGGTCTATTTCCTCCTTTATAATTCTGTTTCTTTTGTATTACTAGCACTCTTTTTAATTGAGTGCTAATCACTGTCCTTATATTATTGAATTAATCTGTTTTCTGCAACCCTTCAGATGGATGTCAATTAAATTATATTCTTTTATTTTCTAATTTATTCTTTTATTTTCTTTATTTTTCTCATTTTCACAAAAAAAACTGCCTCCTGCAGGATTTCCCACAGAAGACAGTCTATTTCACATTTATGCCTTTTTATTCCTCTGAGCCTTAATTTCCTCCAGCTCGTCAAAGATCACTTCATTCAGAACCTTAATGTAGGTTCCCTTCATTCCGGAAGAACGGGACTCGATGACACCCGCACTCTCAAATTTGCGGAGTGCATTGACAATAACGGAACGGGTAATTCCCACTCTGTCTGCAATTTTACTTGCAACCAAAATTCCTTCTTCACCATCCAGTTCGTCAAATATGTGAATAATTGCTTCCAACTCTGAAAAAGACAACGTATTAAATGCAGACCTCACAACCTGCTGCTTCCTGTCTTCTTCCGCGTTCTCCTCATGTACGGCACGCATCATCTCAAGACCTACAACAGTAGTACCATATTCGCTGACAATGATATCTTCAATATCATACGGCTTATCCTTACGGTACATAAATACAGTTCCAAGCCGTTCGCCTGCAATATCAATGGGATTGATGATACCCTGATAATTCGCAGCCACATGTTCAAATCCAAGTGTCTGAAGATTCACATTTTCTTTAGTTGACAGAACACCAAGAAACCTCTCGTTCAGCAACGCATCCACAAAACCACCGACCCTATCTTCGATCAGCTCTGTGATTTCTTCTACACCGGGACATAAACTCACGCCCAAAACTTTACCTTTTTTACTCAAAACCAAAATATTGGAACTTAGTGTTTCCATTAACACCTGACAGATGTCATTGAACACGACCTTGCTGGAACTGCTGTTGTGTAAAAGCTTGTTAATCTTTCTTGTTTTGTCTAGCAACTGAACGCTCATTTTGTCCTCCTTTCGCCTTTGTTAAAGATTCTTATGACAATCAAAACCAACTACTGCATTCCTGCATATAGTTTTATAAACTAATACTACATGTTTTATATAGGAATTTCAAGACATTTTTGCCAATTTTACTGTTATCTTAATTTTTCTAAATACTCAAAGAGCATATAAAAACACAAAATTAGCGATTTTTGCTCTAATTATCCTGTGTTTTTAGTCTTTTCAGGAAATTATCCGATTTTAGTCCTGTTTTGCCTTTTGTTCTACATAGCCGCAGGTAGCCTGGCTGCATACCAGCTTGCTGCCCTTTTCAACCATATAGTTTCCGCATACCGGGCACTTCTTTTCAGAAGGCTTCTGCCAAGACATAAAATCACAGTCCGGATTATTCTCACATCCAAAATATTTCCGCCCCTTTTGGGTTTTCTTAAGCACCACATCAGCGCCGCATTTCGGACAGGCAACGTTGATCTTTTCATAATAAGGCTTGGTATTGCGGCATTCCGGAAATCCGGGACATGCAAGGAATCTTCCATGAGGACCGTACTTTATCACCATATTCCGTCCGCAGACATCGCAGATCACATCCGTAACCTCATCCTGGATATCTACCTTTTCCAGTTCTTCCTCTGCTGCATCCACATCTTTTTTCAGGTCCGGATAGAAATTGCGCACTACTGTTTTCCACTGTACTGTACCGGCTTCCACACAGTCCAGGAGCCCCTCCATCATAGCTGTAAAATTCACGTCCACAATGCTTGGGAAAGCCTGCTTCATAATGTGGTTCACCACTTCCCCAAGCTCTGTTACATAGAGATTTTTCTGCTCCTTGGAAACATAACGCCTGCTGATAATCGTGGTAATGGTAGGTGCATAGGTACTGGGACGTCCGATTCCCTGCTCCTCCAGCGCCTTAACAAGGGATGCTTCCGTATAGTGAGCCGGCGGCTGTGTAAAATGCTGCTCCGGCTTCAGGGACAGCAGGGACAGCTTCATCCCCTTTTCCAGACTTTGACTTAAAACATTACCCTTTTTCGTATCTTCCTCCTGTGTATACACAGACATGAACCCCTCAAATACAACCTTGGATGCTGCAACCGTAAATATATATTCTCCTGCGCTGATCTTCACAGAAGTTGTCTCATAACGCGCCGGTGACATGCGGCTTGCAGTAAAGCGCTTCCAGATCAGCTGATAAAGGCGGAACTGATCCCTTGACAGGGAATCCTTGAGCATGGCCGGTGATCTGCGGATATCTGTAGGACGAATCGCCTCATGGGCATCCTGAATCTTCTGGCTTTTCCTTGCTGCTTTTTCCATTGTGGAAATATAGGCATCACCATAATTATCTGCAATGTATTCTCTTGCAGCCTGGTCTGCTTCCTCAGAGATCCTGGTGGAGTCTGTTCTAAGATAGGTGATTACACCCACGGTGCCATTTCCTTTAATGTCAATTCCTTCATAAAGCTGCTGTGCCAGACGCATGGTTTTCTGTGTAGAAAAGTTCAGCGTCTTGGCAGCTTCCTGCTGCAGCGTACTGGTAGTAAAAGGCAGGGGCGCATTTTTGATCCGCTCTCCTTTTTTCACTTCTGTCACTTCATATTCCTGGTTTTCCAGGGCTTTTAGAATTTCATCCATTTCAGCTTTATTATGAATAGGAAGCTTTTTATCGGTTCCGAAGAATTTCGCCTGAATGGGCTTTTTTTCCCTTTCTGCTTTAAACTCCCCTTCCAGGCTCCAGTATTCTTCCGGAATAAAGGAATTGATTTCTTCCTCTCTGTCGCAGATGATACGAAGTGCTACAGACTGTACACGGCCTGCACTTAAGCCGCGTTTTACCTTTGCCCAAAGAAGGGGGCTGATGCTGTAGCCAACCATACGGTCCAGCATTCTTCTGGCCTGCTGTGCATCCACCAGATCCATGTTCAGGCCTCTAGCCTGCTTAATGGAATCCTTTACTGCGGTCTTCGTAATTTCATTAAAGGTAATTCTGTGCATTTTCTCTGCAGGTTCTTTAAGCGCCTGCATTAAATGCCAGGAAATTGCCTCTCCCTCACGGTCAGGGTCCGTTGCAAGATAGATCTTATCCGCTTTTTTTGCAGCCTTACGAAGTCCTGCAAGCAATTCTCCTTTTCCACGAATCGTAATATATTTGGGTTCAAAATCATTTTCCACATCAATTCCAAACTGGCTTTTTGGAAAATCCCTGACGTGTCCGTTGGATGCCTGCACGTCATAATTGGAACCCAGAAACTTTTTAATTGTTTTTACTTTCGCGGGTGATTCCACGATTACCAAATATTTTGCCATGTTGCCACTCCCAGTTTTTAAGTCATATACAGGCAGCCCTTGTTTCCCTTACACAGGCAGCATCTGCTTCGTTACTTCACTGTGTACAATCCTGCCTTACATAATGATGCCTGCCAACTTCTCTGGCAAGCCCCATAAGCTCCAGCTCCAGTAAAAGATGATTCACTTTTTCCAGAGGAAACCCTGTCTCCCGAATAAACTCCTCCGGGATTTTCGGTCGTAAATCCAGACAACTATACACCAAATCCAGGTCGCTTGCAAGTCCTAACTTTCCTTTTTCACCTGTTTTCTTTTGTTTCCCCGGTAAAATTCCCCACTCAGCCAGCAAAACATCCGGGGAATAGGCAATTCCTGCTCCGTCATAAATCAGCATATGGCATCCCTTGCTTAAACTTTCTGTTACCGGACCTGGCAATGCATAAACTGCTTTTCCCTGCTCCAACCCAAAACGGGCTGTAATGAGAGAGCCGCTTTTTTCTTTTGCTTCCACCACCAGAATTACATCCGAAAGGGCGCTGATGATCCTGTTTCTGGCAGGGAAAAAATAATTTCTGGGCTTAGTTCCAGGAGGATACTCGCTGATGATCCCTCCCTTTTCCCGCAGGATCCTCTGATACAGGGAACGATTTCCTGCAGGATAACAGATATCCGCTCCGCTTCCAAGTACTGCATAAGTAGGCATTCCTCCTTCCAGTGCGCCTTTATGCCCCTCTGAGTCAATTCCAAGGGCAAGCCCGCTTATCACCTGTACGCCTGCACAGCTTAGCTCCCTTGCAAAACGAAACGCCTGTATTCTTCCATATATACTGCACATTCTCGCCCCTACAATGGCAACTGCAGGCTTTTTCCCATCAGGAAACTGCCCTTTTACATACAGTTTCTTTGGCATTTCCGGAATATCCCGCAGCTTTTCAGGATATTCCGGGCTGTTTTTTTCAATACAGCGAATCTCACTTCCTTCTGTTCCTTCCATATAAAATACCTCCTAACCCCCAATTTTATAACCTGATGTCCTAACTCCAATATTTTTTATCAAACGGGCGGTATGTCAGTGCCTCTCCAATATGTCGGCTTCCTATTATTTCAGCTTCCTCCATATCAGCTATGGTTCTTGCCACCTTCAAAATCCTGTGATATGCCCTGGCACTTAGGGAAATTTTCTGAAAGGCTGTTTCCAGAAGTCTCTTACCTCCTTCATCCATTTTGCAAAAGCGCTCGATCTGGCTGTTTTTCATTTCTCCGTTAAACCGGATTCCTTCCTTATGATAACGATGTCTCTGAATCTCATGGACTCTTTCCACACGTTTTCGTATATCTGCAGACTTTTCCCCCTGTTCCTGGCTGCAAAGGCTGGAAAAGCTGACCTTTGGCACATCTGCACATAAATCAATCCGATCCAGAAGTGGCTGGCTGATCTTTCCCAGATAGTGGGAAACCTCCCCCACTGTGCAATGGCAAAGATTCATATCCGGATAATGTCCGCAGGGACAGGGATTCATAGCGGCACATAAAATAAAATTGGCGGGAAAATGATAAGTTCCGGAAACCCTGGATATCTGAATAAAATTGTCCTCCAAAGGCTGTCTTAAGGTTTCCAGACTCCGTCTTGAAAATTCCGGCAATTCATCCAGAAACAGAACGCCTCTGTGAGCAAGGGTTACCTCTCCGGGCTTCGGGTTCTTTCCCCCTCCTGCCAGAGCCTGGGGCGAAGAGGTATGATGAGGGTTCCGAAAAGGCCGTTTGCTGATAAAGGGATGATCCGGCGGAAGGAGTCCCGCAATGCTGTAGATCTTTGTTAATTCCAGTCCTTCTTCAAAATCCAGCCTTGGCATGATCGTTGGGATCCTCCTGGAAATCATGGTCTTTCCCGCTCCGGGAGGCCCGATCAGCAGAATATTATGAAAACCGCTTACCCCAATCTCCACAGCTCTGCGTACCCCTTCCTGTCCCCGGATATCCCCAAAATCCACGTCCTGTCCCTCTTCCTCCACAGCTTCCGCTTCACAGGGATCCTGAAAACTCTGGGGATTTTCCAGATAAGCTATCATCTCTTTGAGATTTTTTACACCAATCACGGAAATATCCTTCACAAGCCGTCCTTCTTTTAAATTTCGAAAAGGAACCATACAGAACCTGCATCCTTCCTCCCTGGCTTTGATTACCATAGGAAGAATACCTGATATGGGATATATTTCTCCGTTCAGGCTGATTTCCCCTGCCATCATCACTCCCTTCAGAAGCTCCGGCCGCAGAATCCCTCCTGCAGCCAAAAGCGCTGCGGCAACGGGCATATCAAATCCTGCACCTTCCTTTTTTATATCCGCAGGGACAAAATTTATAGTGATCCGTTTTGGCAAAAGTGCAATACCATTATTTTTCAATGCGGTTCTCACCCTGTCCTGCGCTTCCTTCACCTGGGCTGACGGAAATCCCACCATAGTAAAAGAAGGAAGCCCATCGCTTACATCTGCTTCCACCTGAATAGGACATACATTAATGCCTTGAATGGCCGCAGTCAATACACTTGCAAACATCTCTGCTCCTTTCTGCAAAAATGCCATTCCCCGATCATCCGGCATTCTGTCTTCTTATAAAATTTATATCGTTTCTAAAGGGAAACACAGGGAATCTCCTGCAAGTAACTAGAAATCATAGAAATTATCATACACTTCAGATCAAAAGCACTCTCTTACCAGTATAGTCCATTATGCTCCAGTTTTCAATAGCAGATTTACGTCTGACCTATACTTTTTGAAAAATTCAGAAGGAAAGGTAGAAAATTATGAAATTTCAAAGAATTCAGGATCTGCGTGTAGATTCTGATCTGTCTCAGCGTGAAATCAGCGAGGTTCTCCACATCAGCCAGCGCTCCTATTCTCACTATGAAACAGGATCCAGAGGTATTCCTGCAGAAATGCTGATCCGCATTGCAGATTATTATCAGATCAGTGTGGATTATCTTCTTGGCAGGACTGATCATAAAGAAATGCTCAAATAAAGGCAGCCCTCCAGGGCCGCCTTTATGCCAAACTCCCATATACTCCTCCGGCAAAAAGGATGTGACAAGCGCTGGAACCGGCGTTGGCGAAGATACAGCCACAGAATCTGGCATTGCCGTAGGAGTCTGCTTCCGCTTTAGCAGCTCACCCTTACTCTTTTCCGTTCCAGCAGTAGGTGCAAAGCTTACACGGCTTGATGCCAATGGATGCTGTCAGGTCATCCAGACGATGGTATTTTAAAGTAGTAAAATTCAATTCCTTTCGGATTTCCTCCAGCATTTCTTTGTAATTTGAAGAATCCGGATTTGCATAATCTGCAAGCACCTCATCGGATACCTGCTCTCCTTCTCTCTTGGCAATCACCCGTCTGGTAATCAGATCCATTTCTGATTTGGAGCGGGAGAAATTCAAGTATTTGCAGCCAAACAAAAGCGGCGGACATGCCGGACGGATATGGACCTCTCTTGCGCCATTCCCGTAAAGAAATTCCGTCGTCTCCCGCAGCTGTGTTCCCCTCACAATAGAGTCATCAATCATCAGCAGGCTCTTATCCTTGATCAGTTTATGCACAGGAATCAACTTCATTCTGGCGATAAGATTACGCTGGCTCTGCTGTGTTGGCATAAAAGAACGGGGCCAGGTAGGAGTATATTTAATAAACGGCCTTGCAAAAGGAACGCCGGAACGATTGGCATAACCAATAGCGTGGGCAATTCCTGAATCCGGAACACCTGCCACAATATCCGGCTTAACTTCTCCAAAATCTCTTTCAGCCAGCATGTCTCCGCATTTATAGCGCATTTCCTCAACATTCACACCTTCATATGTGGACGTGGGATATCCATAGTATACCCACAGAAAAGAACAAATACGCATTTCTTCTCCTGGCTTTTGGATGGTTTCCGCTCCCTCCGGAGTCACAAACATGATTTCCCCAGGACCCAGCATTTTATAATCCTCGTATCCAAGGTTGATATATGCATGGCTTTCAAAAGAAATACAGCAGGCATCCTCTTTTTTCCCTACGATCAAAGGAGTTCTGCCCAGACGGTCACGGGCTGCAAAAATCCCTTTGGGAGTCAGA
This sequence comes from uncultured Blautia sp., assembly GCA_946557785.1. Classification (GTDB taxonomy): domain Bacteria; phylum Bacillota; class Clostridia; order Lachnospirales; family Lachnospiraceae; genus Blautia_A. Next base: position 42,371 of record CAMNTH010000011.1, on the reverse strand, counting down.
ATAAGCATGGATATAGAACCGTTGATCAGCTCCTGGGCATACCGGATCCCTTCCACCATGTTTTCTTTCTGATTGATCAAAGACGCTACCATTTCTGTGGGATTCACGCTGCCGCCGCTCATCTCCAGAAAATGTGTACATCCGTTTTTAAAGGATCGTTCAATAAGATCGTCCATATTATTTATTTTTCCAACTGTTGTAATTGCAAAATTCCCCAAATGGGACCGCACCAGAAGAGGCTGCGGTTCATTATCCGAAATGCAGCCAATTCCCAGGCTCCCCTCAAGCTCTGCAACATCCCTGTCAAATTTCGTCCGAAACGGCGAATTTTCAATATTATGAATAGCACGGTCAAAGCCCTTATCCTTATCATATACAGCCATGCCGCCCCTGCGTGTTCCTAAATGGGAATGATAATCAATCCCGAAAAAAAGGTCCAAAACACAACTGGACTTTGATGCTACTCCAAAAATTCCACCCATATCCTTCGTCTCCTTGTCATTCCTAAAAGTGTTTATGGTACGCACCCATTATATATAACCCCTAATAGTCTGTAAAGGTTTTTTTATTTTTTCTCTTTGATGGCGCCTTTGCGGTATGCGTCAAGAAGCTGGCGCAGCTCTCCTATCCGCTCCTTTAAAGCCCTGCCATTATCCGTATCCCCCACCAGACGCCGCTTAAGCGTATAACGCACTGCAACGCGGTTTGACACAATATCCGTTTCTTGGGACACGGCAGCTTCCGCTGAGGTAAATGGCTGGTGGGCAGACAAAATAAGGCCATATGAATTATAGATCAGGGTATAGCCTGCAATACCGGTTACCTTACGGTAAGCCTTTGAAAAGCCGCCATCAATGACAAGTACCTTTCCATTGCATTTTACCGGACTCTCCCCATCACTTTGATGCACAGGCACATGTCCGTTGATAATATGCCCCTCCTTCGGGTCAAGCCCAAACTCCAAAAGCATGGAGTTTACCACCTCTTCCTTTTCCAGAAGCTGATAATAGGCATTTTTCTTTTCCTTATGGGTTTCTTTATCTTCTATGAAATACCGCTCAAAAGTGGTCATCTTGTCTTTTCCAAACAAAGGCGAATTTGGCCCTGCCCAGATATACCAGAGAATATCCCTGCCTTTTTCCAGCTCCTCAAGGCTAACTGCATAAAAGGCACGGCGGACATAAGCCTCCAGGGCGTCATAAAGCGCTTTCCCTTTATAGGTTTCCCCGTAGATCCGCACTTCCTTGAAGCTTCCGTCTTCATTTAACGGAATGCTTCCATGAAACAGAAGATTCCCGTTATAAGTCTTATAAAGCCCTCCCTTATCCAACAAAAGCCGCATATGGTTCTGAAGTTTTTCGCAGTTTCGGAATGCGGAAGACAACCGTTCCATTACATCCCTCTCTCCTTCTGTCAGCTCATATGGTTCTTTCCAGTCAATGGTAGGGAAGTTATGATCCAAAAGAGGATATTCTCTGCCGTCGGGAAGGGTTATGGTTCCTTTTTCCGGATCGATCCTGTGGAGAAGACAGCGGTCCTTTAGCTGAAATTCCTCATGCTTTAAAAGAAGAGCCCCTTCCAGCTTAAACTGGATCACGGTAATGGCCTTGTGCATTTTTCGCCCAAGCTCCTCTTCCATTACATTATAATAAGCAGCCCCTTTCTGCTCAAAAACCTTGCAGGGATCATTCTTATATGCTTCCATGGCAAATGTGGCCAACGGAAGCATATTAATGCCGTATCCATCCTCCAGAATGTCCAGGTTATCATAGCGGATGCTGTTTCTGATCACTGTGGCAATACAGGCAAGCTGCCCTGCTGCCGCACCCATCCACACAACATCATGATTTCCCCACTGGATATCCAGAGAATGATATTCCATCAGGCGATCCATAATAAAATGAGGGCCGGGTCCTCTGTCATAAATGTCTCCCAAAATGTGAAGATGATCCACAACCAGTCTCTGTATCAATTCCGCAAGGGCAATGATAAAATTCTCTGCCCTTCCGATTTCAATGATGGTATTTACAATGGCATCATAGTAGGCTTCCTTATCCAAAACCTCCGCCTTTTCTGTGATCAGTTCTTCTATCACATAGGCATAATCTGCAGGCAGGGCCTTTCGGACCTTGGACCTTGTATATTTGGAGGCAGTGGTCTTGCACACTTCGATCAAACGGTACAAGGTAATCTTATACCAATTTTCCATATCCTCTTCTGTCTTCTTTACCAGCTCTGTTTTTTCACGGGGATAATAAATCAAAGTGGCAAGTGAACGCTTATCATTGTTGCTTAAGGTATGACCGAACACATCATCAATCTTTTTCCTCACTGCCCCGGATCCATTGCGCAGGACATGGGAAAACGCCTCATATTCTCCGTGAAGGTCAGACATAAAATGCTCTGTTCCTTTTGGCAGGTTCAAAATGGACTGGAGGTTAATAATCTCCGTTGACGCCTTTCCAATGGTTGGATACAATTCTGCCAAACGCTGTAAATACCGCAGATCTTCTTTTTTCATTTATTTCCCCCTCCACTTAAAATTCTTTCTATATATAATAACATATTTTTGCCCGATTTTATGTAAAATCAAACAAAGACATCTGATTTGACTGGGGAATATCCCCGAAGAGCTTCAGATCATCCATCAGGTCGATCACCGTTTTACTTACCTTGGTTCTGTCCCGGAAATCATCCTTGGACAGAAACTTTCCCTTTGCGGCAGCTTCCACAACGGCATCTGCCGCTTTTTCTCCCAGGCCTTCAATACTGTCAAGGGATGGCATCAGCTTTCCGTCAATAATCTGGAAACGGTGAGCCTTTGCCTTATAAAGATCAATGGGCATAAACTCAAGCCCCCTGGCATACATTTCCTGCACGATACGCATGTCACGGATAGAGTCCTGCTCCTTTTTTGTGGCAGAATCTCCCTTTTTCCTGATCTCTGCCAGATAGAATTCCAGACGTTCCTTTCCCATGCACATGGTTTCATAAGAAAATGCCGTGGCACGTATGCTGAAAAACGCCGCATAATAAGCAAGGGGCTTAAACACCTTAAACCATGCAATACGGTAGGCCATCATAACGTAAGCAGCAGCATGAGCCTTAGGAAACATGTATTTAATTTTTTTACAGGACCAGATATACCAGTCCGGAACATTGTGCTCCGCCATGGTGGCCTCCCATTCAGGACGGAGGCCTTTTCCCTTACGCACACTTTCCATAATGGTAAACGCAAGGCTGCTCTCCACCCCCATATGGATCAGATAGATCATAATATCATCTCGCGTACAAATAGCAGTGGAAATGGTGGCCTTTCCTTCCTGAATCAGGGTCTGGGCATTGCCAAGCCATACATCCGTACCATGGGCAAGTCCTGCAATACGAACCAGATCTGAAAAATACTTAGGCTTGGTATCAATAAGCATCTGCATAGCGAAATCCGTTCCAAATTCCGGTACGCCAAGGCACCCAAGCCTGCATCCTCCAATATCCTCCGGCTTGATTCCAAGGGCATCCGTACTGGCAAAAAGAGACATCACATCCTTCTGGTCCAGCGGTACCTCCTTGGCATCCAGCCCTGTTAAGTCCTCCAGCATACGGATCATGGTAGGATCATCGTGTCCCAGAATGTCCAGCTTCAGAAGGTTTCCGTCAATGGAATGATAATCAAAATGAGTGGTGGTAATATCGCTTGTTTCATCGTTTGCAGGATGCTGCACAGGGGTAAATTTCTCAATTTCTTCTCCTTTGGGAAGTACGATGATTCCTCCGGGATGCTGCCCTGTAGTCCTGCGCACACCTGTACATCCGGATACAATCCTGTTGATCTCACAGTAGCGCTTATGCTGTCCCCGCTCCTCGTAATAGTTTTTCACATATCCGAAAGCAGTTTTCTCTGCCAGCGTACCGATGGTACCGGCCTTAAAGGTCTGACCCTTTCCAAAAATAACCTCCGTATACTTATGGGCATTTGCCTGATATTCACCGGAAAAGTTCAGGTCAATATCAGGCTCCTTATCTCCCTTAAATCCCAAAAAGGTTTCAAAAGGAATGTCAAATCCCGCCTTCGTCATCTTCGTGCCGCATTTTGGACACAGGGCATCCGGCATATCACAGCCAGCCATTCCGCTGTATTTCTTCACTTCCGGCGAATCAAAGTCGCTGTATTTGCAATGATCGCAAATATAGTGAGGAGGCAGCGGATTTACCTCCGTAATACCGGACATGGTAGCCGCAAGGGAAGACCCTACGGAACCACGGCTTCCTACCAGGTAGCCGTCATCGTTGGATTTCCATACCAGCTTCTGGGCTATAATGTACATAACGGCATATCCGTTGGAAATGATGGAATGCAGCTCTTTCTCAAGACGTTCCTCTACAATTTTCGGAAGGACATCCCCATACATCTCATGGGCTTTCCGAAAACAGATATCCTTCAGATCCTGATCGGAATTTTCAATGATAGGCGGAAACTTATCCGGGTGGATGGGTGATATTTTTTCTATCATATCCGCAATCTTATTGGTATTTGTGATTACCACTTCTTCCGCTTTCTCGCTTCCAAGGTAGGAAAATTCCTCCAGCATTTCCTCAGTTGTACGCAAGTAAAGGGGCGCCTGATTATCTGCATCTGAAAAACCATTTCCGGCCATGATAATGCGTCTGTAGACCTCATCCTGAGGATCCATGAAATGGACGTCGCAGGTAGCAACCACTGGCTTTTTAAACTGCTCTCCCAGCTTCACAATACGTTTATTCAGTGCGATCAGGTCTTCCTCTGAGTTGACCATATCGTTTTTTTCATCTGCTATCATAAAGTGATTGTTGCCAAGAGGCTGGATTTCCAGATAATCATAAAAATTTACCAGCCTTGCGATTTCTGTTTCCGGCGCATTGCGAAGCAGCGCCTGATAAAGCTCCCCTGCCTCACAGGCACTTCCGATAATCAGCCCGTCCTTATATTTTTCATACAGGCTTTTTGGCAAACGGGGTCTTCTGTGATAATATGTCAGATGGGACTGGCTCACAAGCTTATAAAGATTGATACGTCCTGTTTCATTTTTTACAAGTATAATGGCGTGATAGGTGGGAAGCTTCTTAATAGTATTTACAGATACGGCTCCCTGGCTGTTCAGTTCATCCACATCCGCAATCTCTCTCTCTGCAAGCATCACCACAAATTTTATAAAAATATCCGCCGTACATTCTGCATCGTCCACAGCCCTGTGATGATGACGCAGTCCCACGCCTACAGCTTTAGCCACGGTATCCAGCTTAAAACGGTTCAGCGCAGGCAGAAGGAATCTTGCCATACCCACCGTATCAACATAGGTAAAATCATTGGGAATCTGAAGCCTATTGCAATTTTCGATAATAAAGCTCATATCAAAATCCGCATTATGAGCCACCATTACAGCACCCTGGCAGAATTTTAAAAACTCCGGCAGAACCTCCTCAATGGGCGGGGCATCCATCACCATGCCATCATTTATACTGGTCAGCTGCTCAATGCGAAACGGAATAGGAACCTGGGGATTCACGAAAGTGGAAAAACGGTCTGTAATGGTTCCGTTCTCCACACGCACGGCCCCTATTTCTATAATTTTACAGGTCAGCGGGGAAAAACCTGTGGTTTCAATATCAAATACCACAAAGCTTCCATCCAGGCGCTGTCCCTTACTGTTGGTCACCATGCCCTTTAAATCATCCACCAGATAGGCCTCCATCCCATAGAGCACCTTAAAATCCGATTCCTTGGGAACACATCCCCCCCAGGCATCAAAGCAGTGATTCGCTTCAGGGAAGGACTGCACAACTCCATGATCCGTAATGGCAATGGCCTTATGCCCCCATTCATAAGCACGCTTCACCAGTGCTTTGGCATCTGTCACTCCATCCATGTCGCTCATTTTCGTATGGCAGTGAAGCTCTACCCTCTTCTGAGGGCTGGTATCTGTCCTGGTACTTAAAAAGCTTGCTATTTTTTTGATTCCGCTTATAGAACCAATGGTCAGCTCACTGTCAAAACGGTCTATGGTGGTAACGCCCTTCAGCTTCAGGAATGCGCCCTTTTTGATATGCTCCTTTATTTCTGGAACCTGTTCGTTGCGCAGGAACATTTTTACGGTAATGCTGTCTGTAAAATCCGTGATCGGAAAGATCAAAATCGTCTTTTCATTCCTGATCTCTCTTGCCTCCACATCCATTACCTGGCAGCGGATGATCACCTCGCCCATTTCTCCTGTGATCGATTCCAATGGAATAGAATCTCCTTCAAAGTCCCTTCCATAAATCACATCAGGATTGGGATCTTTATGGTAGCCCCGGTATTCTCCTCTTTGCCCTTTTTTCTCAAATGGCTTCTGATCCTTTTTCGCCTCCTGCTTCTGACCCGCCTTTTTCTCTGTCCGCGCAGCAGCCCCAGCCTGCTTTTTGCCATCCTTTGGCCCATCCGGCGGCTGTGTCTGTGCCTGTTCTTCTCCTCCAGTACCCGCCTTTGCATGTTTTAGAACATTTGCAACCTCCTGGCGAATCTGAAGCGCTGCATTTTTGCGGTACTGGCTCTCCTCCGTCTCCACAAACTGCAGGTCTATCCTCAGATCCATTCCGCAGCGCTGGCAGAATACCTTCTGGAAATATTCCACCAGAGTCCCGCTTTTTTCCCTGGCGATCACAGAATCAGGAAGCACCAGAGTCATAACGTCTTCACCCGGAAAGGAAATCCTGGCACGCTTAAACAGATTATATTCCAGCATATTGTAATTGCGCAGTTCTGCTTCCATACTGGAGCGGTAAATATCCAGAAAATTCTCAGGTGTGTACTGTTTGGAAAGATAGAAACGTTCAATCACCGTCACGCCCACATTCAGCCCTGGAAAGCACTGACGCTCGATCTGATCCTCCAAGGCAAAAATATGCTTTTTGTGTATCCAGCGGTCACTTTTGATATATACCCAGATCCTGGTTTTGGCAGGATTGCAGGAAACTCTGGTCACCTGTACCATATCCAGCAGTTCGGAAAGCTCGGTTTTCACTTTTACATTTGGAAATACATCAAAAAATTCTTTCTCCATTTTAGTTCTCCCAGTGAAGAAGTTCCTCTCTAAGGGTATCCAAAAGCGCTTCCTCCGGCACCTTTTTTACAATCTCTCCGCCTTTGATCAAAAGGCCAACGCCAACGCCTCCGGCAATTCCCATATCTGCTTCCCTGGCTTCTCCGGGGCCGTTGACAACGCAGCCCATTACTGCAACCTTTATATCCAGGGGGATATCCTGCACCATATCTTCTACTTTATTTGCAAGCCCGATAAGGTCAATCTGCGTACGTCCGCAGGTAGGGCAGGAAACCACTTCGATACCGCCTTTTCGAAGCCCAAGGGTTTTTAAGATTCTTTTTGCTGATTTAATTTCCTCCAAAGGCGCACCTGTCAAGGACACCCTAATGGTATCCCCGATTCCCTGATTCAATATGATACCAAGCCCGATGGCTGATTTGATATTGCCGGAATACAAAGTTCCCGCCTCTGTGATTCCCACATGAAGAGGGTAGAATGTTTTTTCGGAAATAAGCTCATGAGCCCTGGCGCACATGAGAACATCTGAGGATTTGATGCTGATCACCAGATTATCATAGCCTAAATCTTCAATGATCTTCACTTTGTCTAGGGCGCTTTCTACAATCCCTTCTGCAGTAACACCATGGTATTTTTCCACCAGTTCCTTCTCCAAAGAACCGCTGTTGACCCCTACCCGAATGGGAATGTTCCGCTCCTTCGCCACGTCTACCACCGCCTTGATCCGCTCATGGCTTCCGATATTTCCCGGGTTGATCCTTATTTTATCTGCGCCGTTTTCCATTGCTGCAATGGCAAGGCGGTAGTCAAAATGAATGTCTGCAACCAGGGGAATATGAATTCGTTTCTTAATTTCCCCCAATGCGTCTGCAGCCTCCATGGTTGGAACTGCGCAGCGGATGATCTCACAGCCTGCATGCTCCAAAGCCAGGATCTGCTCTACGGTTGCCTGCACATCTTCGGTTTTTGTATTGGTCATGGACTGGATCAAAATGGGGTTTCCGCCGCCGATCTTCCGGTCTCCGATCTGAATTACTTTTGTATGGTCTCTGTACATTCTATCCCTCCTTGACTTGAATCTGTTAAAAACGGGGCTTGTTTTTTCACAGCCCCGTGTAATCTCCATATATCAGTGCCGGATTTCCAGCAGTTTGTTCTTAAGGTCATTTTCCATCCGTGCCATTTCAGCCTCAGCCGCCTGGCGTTTCTGCCTGCCCTCCCTTTGAATCTTCAGTACATCATCCAAGGTTGCGATCAAGTCTGCATTTGTCTTTTTCAGGGTATCCATATCAACGATCCCCCGCTCAGACTCTTTAGCTGTTTCTACAGAAGCCATATGAAGGGCTTCTGCATTCTTGCGCAAAAGCTCATTGGTAACATCCGTTACCTGTCTTTGTGCCTGGGCAGCTTCTGTTGAATGGGCGATTCCAAGTGCCAGTACCATCTGGCTTTTCCACAGCGGAATGGTATTTACAATTGTGGTCTGGATTTTTTCCACCATCATGGTATCATTGTTCTGTACAAGACGAATCTGCGGCGCTGTCTGAAGGGAAATCATTCTGGTCAATTCCAGGTCATGGATCTTCTTCTCAAAGCGGTTGCATTTTTCATCCAGGTCCTTGGCTGCCTGGGCATCTTCAGGAAGTCCGCTGGTTCTTGCACGGCTCTCCAGTTCCGTAAGCTTCCCGGTCCGGACTTCATGGAGTTTCTTTTTTCCTGCCAGGATATACATAGAAAGTTCTTTAAAATAGTTCAGGTTTTGCTGATACATTCTGTCCATCATGGCAGAATCCTTCATCAGGCGAACCTGATGCTTCTGCAGGGAATCCGTGATTTTTTCCACATTGGACTCAGCTTTGTCATAGCGAAGCTTCATGGCTTCGATCTTATTGGACTGCTTCTTAAAGAAACCGAACAGCCCCTTCTCTTCTTCCACATCAAACCCTTTAAGCTCCACCACAACATTGGTAATCAGGTCGCCAACCTCACCAAGATCCTGGGAACGTACACTGTTTAGGGCTTCGTCTGAAAAGTCCGCCATTTTTTTCTGGGTTCCTGCCCCATACTGGAGAATCTGATTGGTATTCTCAATGTCGATCTTTCCTGCAAAATCATTGACCATCTGCTGTTCCTTTGGCGTGAGCACCATCTGCGACATTTCTTTCTGGATGGGATCCATTTCCGGCTCCTCCGCCATCACAGGTACCGGCTCCTCCTTCGGCTCATTAAGCTCCGGTTCCAAGGTTAAAACAGGGGCTGCTTCAAAATCCTTAAATTCTTCTGTCATAATTTCTCTCCTTCTTTTTGCTTCCGTCCTTTTGGGGACTTATCTCTCAGCTCTTTAAGTCAAAATCGCTTCCCGTCAGTCCTTCCTGGGCAAGCATGGTATGTAGTACCGAAATATCGCTGGATACATCCCAGGCCGTATCCTGGAAAATGGAATCCAAAAGCTTGGCAAACGCATCGTTAAGCGTATCCAAGGTTTTCTCTATTTCTGCCTTGGAATTTCGGATGTTCTCTCCCTGCACAGGCATACAGTCCATTTCCTCATAAGCATCCAAAAGCTTCACGGTCATTGGCAGGTAATAGTCCATCAGGCGTTTCAGATCCGGTATGATCTCTGGATGATCCTCTGCTCGTTCAAATATCCGCTCAATGATCTGCTCCATCCTGGATATTTTTGCTGAAATCTCTGCTCCGGGAATGGCAGCATTACTGGAACGGATCTTTTCCAGATAACCGTTTCCTTTCTCAAGAACTTCCTGTACCCGGGGTTCCCGTCTGCTCTGTTCTGTCTTCTTTTCTTCTTCCATCGCTTTTTTCATTTCCAGCTGCTTCTGGGATTCTTCATAAAGCCGGAAGGTTTCATCAGATGTAATGAGACAGGTTCCCTGCTTATCTACATGCCCTTCCAGAAACCAGCCCTTTTGGATCATGCCTTTTATGTCCTTGCGGATATATTTTACAGGTTTTCCTATAATCTTGGACATCCGGTCAAAATTGCAGTAGGTATTCGTACCAAGTGCTTTTACATATTTACGGAATCTGCCGATCCTGGCAAGGCCTTTACATCCTGCCCCCAGCATGCAGCCGCCGGCTCCTGCGCCCACAAGCATGACCGCTGATGGTATGAGATTGCTGCTTCCAACCAGAAGCTGAAATACCGTCAATGTCAAAAAGCCTACAGCCATTCCTCCAGTGAGGATACCGCCGAATACTGTGTAAAGAATATTTTTTACTTTAGGGGCGTTCAGGCTGCGGTACAGCTCCGGTCTGGACTCCCAGGGTTCCAGAACCTGGCTGCTGCTTCTGACTTCCTTCTCTTTTCTGGACGCCTGATATTGGTTGATGGTATTGTTTACCGCCTGGGTTATGGTCTGGTTTAGTTTCTGATAGTTCTTAGTATCAATTGCTGCTTCTATAATATCCTGGATCCTATCCCCGATTTTCTCCAGGTCATCCAGGCTGCTCCAATCGTCCATTGCTCTCCTCCATTTTCCCAATTTCTTTTATTATAACGGAGGCAGAAAAAAAATACAAGAGATGGGATAAGGTAGTTTCTAAACAAATAGTATATTTTTTTCTCAAAAAGAGTAAGTTTTCATTGCAGTTGCATAGCAAAAGTTTTAAAATAAGGAAAAGCTGGTAACGGCAGTAGTGTTACAAATGATCAATTGCGATTGGAGGAAATTTATTATGGAAAAAAAGAACATTGACTGGGGCAGCCTTGGCTTTGGTTATCTGAAAACAGATTATCGCTATGTATCCAATTTTAAAGACGGCGCATGGGATGACGGCGTTCTCACCACCGATGAAACTGTAGTCATCAACGAGTGTGCCGGTGTCCTGCAGTATGCACAGACTGTTTTTGAAGGCATGAAAGCATACACCACAGAGGACGGACGTATTGTCACTTTCCGCCCTGACCTAAATGCAGAGCGTATGGAAAGCTCTGCAAAAAGACTGGAAATGCCTGTATTCCCTCAGGATCGTTTTGTAGATGCGGTTATCCAGACCGTAAAAGCAAATACAGCCTATGTACCCCCATTCGGTTCCGGTGCAACTTTATATATCCGCCCATATATGTTCGGCTCCAATCCGGTCATTGGCGTAAAGCCGGCAGATGAATATCAGTTCCGTGTATTTACTACCCCGGTAGGGCCTTACTTCAAAGGCGGCGTAAAGCCCATCACCATTCGTGTCTGTGATTTTGACCGTGCAGCGCCTCATGGAACCGGTCATATTAAAGCAGGACTTAATTATGCTATGAGCTTATATGCCATTACAGATGCCCATAAGCAGGGTTACGATGAAAATATGTATCTTGATGCCGCTACCCATACAAAGGTAGAAGAAACCGGCGGTGCCAACTTCCTGTTCGTCACAAAGGACAACAAAGTAGTTACGCCAAAATCCAGTACCATCCTTCCTTCCATTACCAGACGCTCACTTATCTATGTGGCACAGCACTATCTTGGACTGGAAGCAGAGGAAAGAGAAATCACCCTTGAAGAAGTAAAGGATTTTGCAGAGTGCGGTCTTTGCGGAACTGCCGCTGTTATCTCTCCTGTAGGCAAGATCGTTGACCATGGTAAGGAAATCTGTTTCCCAAGCGGCATGACTGAAATGGGACCGATTACCAAAAAGCTTTATGATACTCTCACTGGAATCCAGATGGGACGCATTGAAGCTCCTGAAGGATGGCTTAGAGTGATTGAATAATTCACAGCTCTTTTAACAGCACCTGACATTTTATCTAAGGAGGAATTCATGAGCTACGCAGACAATATCTTTATCCAAATGTGCCAGGACGTGATTGCCAACGGCACCAGTACAGAAGGTGAAAAGGTCCGTCCTGTATGGGAAGACGGCACGCCTGCTTACACCATCAAAAAATTCGGTGTGGTAAACCGCTATGATCTCAGGAAGGAATTTCCCGCACTTACTTTGCGCAGAACTGCTTTAAAAAGTGCTATGGACGAAATCCTCTGGATCTGGCAGCAGAAGTCCAATAATATCCACGACCTTCACAGCCATATCTGGGACAGCTGGGCAGATGAGAACGGCTCCATCGGTAAGGCCTACGGTTATCAGATGAGTGTGAAGCATCAGTATAAAGAAGGCATGATGGATCAGGTAGACAGGGTTCTTTATGATCTGAAGAACAACCCCTACAGCCGCCGTATCATGACCAACATTTATGTGCACCAGGATCTCCATGAGATGAATCTTTATCCATGCGCCTATTCTATGACTTTTAACGTAACGAAAGAACAAGGAAAGGATAAGCTGACGCTGAATGCTATTTTGAACCAGCGTTCTCAGGATATTCTAGCTGCCAATAATTGGAATGTCTGCCAGTACTCCATCCTTCTTATGATGTTTGCCCAGTCCTGCGGCATGGAAGCAGGAGAACTTATGCATGTGATTTCGGACTGCCATATTTATGACCGGCATATTCCGGTGATCCAGGAACTGATTTCCAGGACGCCTTATCCTGCTCCCATAGTGAAGCTTAATCCGGAAATCACCGATTTCTATGATTTTACCACAAATGACCTGATCGTAGAGAATTACCAGACCTGGCCGCAGATCAAAGATATCCCCATTGCAATTTAAATAAGGAGATAAAAGCATGAATATTATTGTAGCAGTTGATAAAAACTGGGCAATCGGGAAGAACAACCAGCTTCTGGTAAGCATCCCTGCCGATATGAAAATGTTCCGTGAGGAAACCACGGGCAAGGTAGTTGTCATGGGCCGCAAAACCCTGGAAAGCTTTCCGGGCGGTCTTCCCCTGAAAAAAAGAACCAATATCGTACTCACAGGAAATAAGGATTTCCAGGTGAAGGACGCCATTGTTGTTCATACCGTAGATGAGCTTTTGGAAGAAATCGAGAAGTATCCTTCCGAGGATGTGTACTGCATCGGCGGCGACAGTGTTTATAAGCAGCTCCTTCCCCACTGTGATACAGCCCATATCACCAAGATTGATTTTGCATACGAAGCAGATCGTTATTTTCCAAACCTGGATGAAATGCCGGAGTGGAAAGTAACTGCTGTAAGCGAAGAGCAGACCTACTTTGATCTGGAATATCAATTCGTAAAATATGAAAAAAAATAAACCTAAAATGAAAATATTAATACACCTTTTAAAGCCTCTGTCTTTTCTTCCGGCGATTCTGATGATGTGCCTGATTTATTATTTTTCGGCCCAGACCGGGGAGGTGTCCGGAAATTTAAGCTATCAAGTCAGCTATCAGATCGTGGAAACAAAAAACGAGGTTTTAGGCCTTGGACATAGTTACGAACAGTTAAATGCAGAAGCACACAGCATTGAGTATTATGTGAGAAAAGCCGCCCATATGACGGAATATTTTCTTCTGGCCATTGCTATCTCCTTCCCGCTCTATGTATACAAAGTACGGGGAATCTGGCTCATGCTTCTGGCCGGTATCGTCTGCATCGGCTTCGCCGGCCTGGATGAATATCACCAGTCCTTTGTTGCCAACCGCGGTCCCTCCACAAAGGACGTAGGTATTGACAGCATCGGCGCTTTTGTAGGAATTCTCCTGGTGCAGGCTTTTTGCTGGTCCACACTGCATAGTCCTGAAAAGAAACGAAAGAAAAAATAACAGATATCGCCAAAGCAGATGCTAAAAAGGGTGCTGTCAGAAATATTCTGCAGCACCTTTCTTTATATATCTTTATTCTTCTGTTTCTTCCTCAGGCATTTCCGCAGCAGCTGCTTCCTCAGCTTCCTCTGCCAGCCGTTTCGCCTTTGATCTGTCGTTATAGCATTTTATTCCATAAAACAGCATACCAGCGCCAATGACGATAAAAGCCGCACCTGCCGCAAAAAATCCCCAGCTTGCTCCGTCCTGTCCCGCCAGTACGTTTTTGCAAAGGGTATATCCTGTATAAAGAAGGTAAGCACCAGCAACAATCATTAACATCATGCTTCTTGTTGGTATTTCCTGCTGTTTTTCTTTTTTTTCCGGTTCTTCCGGCAGTTCCTGCCCATTCTTCTGCTCATCCATTCCCATTCTCAGCCCCTCTTTTCTTCCTTGCTGGCGGGTTTCGTCTTCTCCCCTGCTTTGCTTTCCAAAACTTCTTCAGCTTCCAAAACCTGTTCGGCTTCCTCTTTTGGCACAAGAGGATTTCTTCCATAGATTCTGGTCAGCTCCCTGATATGATAAAGGGTAATTTCTGAAATCTGCCCCTTGGTCAGTCTCCATTTCCAGTTGTCTCCAAGTGTAGAAGGGGCATTCAGTCTGGCTTCGTTTCCAAGGCAAAGATAATCCTGCATAGGAATCACTGCAAGATCCGCCACACTGGACATGGCAGTACGGATCAGGCTCCACACACAATCATTTAAGGGCTTATCATAGCTGTTGGTATATTCCCGGACAAACTGAATATCATGTCCTTGAAGATTTTCAAGCCAGCCCTTCGTTGTCTCATTATCGTGGGTTCCTGTATAAACCACACAATTCCTGTCATATTTATGAGGCAGATAAGAACTGTTTTCTGTGTGGTCAAAGGCAAACTGCAGCACCTTCATCCCCGGAAATCCGCTTTCCTCAAGAAGTTCTATAACGCTGTCCGTCAGGGTGCCCAGATCCTCTGCAATCACTTCAAGATTCTTTACCTTTTTCTTCAGAGCATAGAAAAGCTCCATTCCAGGTCCTTTTTTCCATTCCCCGTTCTCGGCAGTTTTGTCACCGTAAGGAATGGCATAATACTCATCAAATCCACGGAAATGATCAATACGCGCCACATTGTAGCGTTTCATGGAATGTTCCATGCGCCGGCTCCACCATGCATACCCTGTGCGCTTATGATATTTCCAATTATAAAGAGGATTTCCCCAAAGCTGCCCTGTGGCAGAAAAAGCATCTGGAGGGCACCCGGCTACCGCAATCGGATTGTGCTCTTCATCAAACTGGAACAGCTCCGGATCCGCCCAGGCGTCCGCACTGTCAAAAGCTACATAAATAGGCACATCTCCAATGATCTTGATTCCTTTTTTATTCACATAGGTTTTCAGTTTTTCCCACTGGGCATCAAACCAAAACTGCTGGAAACCATAAAACAGGATTTCCTCATCAAGACGTTCTGCTGCCTCTTTTAATGCCTTAGGCTCACGGTTTTTCAGTTCCTTAGGCCATTCCATCCAGCCCTTGCCCCCAAGGTCATTCTTAATAGCCATATACATGCAGTAATCTTCCAGCCAGCTCTTATTTTCTTCTATAAAATCCTCAAATCCCTCTTCCGCTTTTGCGTCCCAACGCTCAAAGGCTTTTCGCAGAAGCATAAATCTGGACTCATACATTTTTGCATAATCTACATAGCTCTCGCTTCCGCCCCAGTCACACCCGCGGCATTCATGTTCAGTAAGAAGCCCTTTCTCAATAAATGCCTTCAGATCAATAAAATAGGGATTTCCTGCAAATGTAGAAAAGGATTGGTATGGGGAATCTCCATATCCGGTTGGCCCCAGTGGAAGTATCTGCCAATACCTCTGCCCTGCCTCTGCCAATTGATCTGCAAACTCGTAAGCTTCCTTTGAAAAACAACCTATTCCGTATTCTGAGGGAATACTGGAAATGGGCAATAAAATACCGCTGGCTCTCATCGTTCTCTCTCCTTTTTGTGTCTCAAATATCTCCTATGTAACAGCATATTTTTTATTATACCAATCCATTCCCCATAGGTCAACGTTTTCCGCCGAAAAAGGACACTCTCAAAAGATACATGATATACCCCCATAAGGTACAAAAGACTGAGGGAGCAATCCCTCAGTCTCTATTCTTACCAGTTCACCCTGTTCTTGTTCTGCTGTCTCTTTCTTACCGCAGCTTACCAGAAATGCCACGCATAGAAGAATCAGCAGCAAAATCACACCGTTTTTCTGCATACGATCCACTCCTTTTTCGGGACTTTCCGGAATCCCTGATAGTAGTATACAGCAAAAAGGCCGGGTTTATTCACTGGAAAGCCGTAGTTTAAAATCCTTTTTTCTTCAGATAAACTGCAATATCCCTGTAAACCTTATCTTTCTCCGTCTCGTTTAGGATCTCATGCCGCATTCCAGGGTACAGCTTTCCTTTGACGTCACGATATCCTGCTGTCCTCATGGCACGGACTGCACCTGCAAATTTCCTCACGCCTCCAATGCAGGGATCATCTGCCCCTCCCACGAACAATACGGGCATATTGGGCTTCGTACATTTCCAGTTCTTCACATCATACGCCTGCTTCATAAGGTCAAACAAAGCCAGATATCCGTCATCCGTAAAAGTAAAACCGCAAAGCTCTGATTTGGAATATTCCTCATAAACCTCTTTTTTGGAGCAGACCCAGGCATTCTTATTTTTTTCACCCACGAATCCCTTTAAATAACCGCCAAAAGAAAGTGTTTCCAGAAGGATGCTTTTATGGCGGGGACCCAACATCTTCTTTTCGATCTTAGCGATTGTCTCTCCCAGCCCCCTGGCCGGGTTCTTACTTGGAGAACCGCAGACAATGAGCATATCCATACAGTCATCATGCCTTCCCGCAAACGCGCGGACTGCCAGAGAACCCATACTGTGTCCCATGAGGATCAGGGGAAGCTCCGGAAAAATTTCCCGTGCCTTCCTGTTCACAGTACCAATGTCTTTTAGCATGGCCTCTGCGCCGCCGCCATACATATATCCCAAATCCTGGCTGTTTTTCACACTTTTCCCATGTCCTCTATGATCATGTATCACTGTTACATAGCCCTTCAAAGCCAGGTATTCCATAAAGGGCAGATAGCGCTCTTTATGTTCACTCATTCCGTGAACAAGCTGCACAACTGCCCTGTACGGCTTCTCCTTTGGCATCACAGCCATAACGGAAATCTCCAGGCCGTCTGCTTCAGATACAAAATAGCTTTCTAATTTTTTATACATCTTTGCCTACCTCCCCATTCTTTTATTTTAACTAAGACTTTTTATTATATTATCACATAAAAATTCTTTTGTCTTTATGAGACCTGCTTCATCTGAAAAATCCGCAAATTCCTGGCGGACAAAAAAACCCAGAAGCTGTGAAAGTATCTGCAATGCGGCCAGGTCATCCGGTATCTCCCTGCGCACAGCGCCTTCCTTCCTGCCAAGCAAAACAAGCTCCCTTAAGATTTCCCCTCCCACCATCATAAATGATTTCTTCTGCTCCTCATTCTCCCTGGAAAAGCAGTCCGGTATCTGAAGAAAACCGTCTGTTCGCCTCATAAACTGAATTACAAGCAAACGCTTATCCCGTGTTTTTAACAGCCAGTCAAAACAGGCTTCAAGTCCGCCCATGAAGCTGTCCTGCTCCTTAACCGCCCGGGAAAGCATCTGAACCTGAAGTGACGTATTAAACTGCAGCGCCTTTCCCACCAGTTCTTCCTTGCTGCGGAAATATTCGTATGCAGTTCCTTTGCCGATTCCGGCGCATTCTGTAATGTCAGAAACCTTAATCTTGGTTACATCTTTTCCATCCTCCAGCAAATGCCACACAGCATGGTACATGGCAAGTACTTTTTCATTCTTCTCCTGCTCCATCCCCTGCATCCTCCAGTCTCAGTTCATCCTTTTTATAGTTTTTCCTATTTAGAAGATCATATATACATGGTACCACAAACAGCGTCAGAATCGTTCCGTAAATCAGACCTCCGATGGTCACTACAGCCATTGGCCGAACCATGTCTCCACCCATTCCCGTTCCGGCTGCCATGGTGGACAATCCCAGGATCGTAGTCAGGGCAGTCATGATGATCGGACGGAAGCGATCCTTCCCTGCCTGTATCAGCGCTTCCCGCTTTCCCATGCCTTCCATACGGAGTTGGTTCGTATAATCCACCAGCACGATACCATTATTTACAATAACACCTGAAAGCATGATAAATCCGATCACGGCAATGACGCTCACATCCATATCTGCGGTCACAAGCCCGAAGAATCCGCCTGTGAAAGCCAGCGGAATGGTAAACATAATGATAAAAGGCGACATCAGGGACTGGAACTGGGCTACCATAATCAAATACATAAAGGCCATCGCCAGAACAAGCATCAGCATCAGCTGCCCCATAGCGTCATTGATGGTCTCATCCTCTCCCGTCATTTCAACAGTATAACCCGAAGGCACTTCAAGGTCTGCCAGCTTCTTCTCAAGGGCATTGCCAACGATACCGATATTGCACCCCCTTGCAATTTCCGCACTTACGGTCATATAACGGGACTGGGCGTCCCGAAGGATGGTCTGCGGTCCTACAGCATTTGTAAAATCAGCAATCTGTGAAAGCCTAATCTCTTCTGCTTGCCCTTCCTGATTGGTCACCTCAATGGTCAGCTCCTTCAGTGCCTCCCTGGTAAGCTTTTCATCCTTCTCATCCCGTACAAATACATCGTAATCCTTAAGCGCTGTGGAAAGAGCAGTTGCAGAGGCCGCCTCTGCCAGCCGCTTCTGGATAGCCTGATAAACCTGTGCTACAGTCAGCTTATATTCCATAGCTTTTGTCTTGTTCACTGCTATTCGGAATTCCGCATCCGATTCCTCCTGTCCATCAGAAACATTTTGCGTTCCCTCTGTCTCTTCTACGATCTTAGCCACATCTTTCGCAATAGCGGAAAGCTCATCCAGCTCCTTTCCTTTGATGCGTACTTCTATGCCGCTGCCTCCAAGGGCACTCATATCCATGGACTGGGTAGATACTGCCACTTCACAGGGTAAATCCCTGGTTCTTCTTAAAATCTCCTGTTCCAGTTCTTCACCGGAAAGCTTCTTCTCTTCCTTCAAAAGGAGATACATGCTGACAGAATTCGTATTTCCGGAGCCGCCCATTCCCATCATGCTGCTGCCGCCTGCCATGGCGCCGATACTCTCAATATCCTCAATGTCTTCGATACTTGCAATCACCTGATCTGCGCAGGCTGCAGTCTCCGTAAGAGGCGTTCCATTTTCTGTTGTAACTGTCATGGAGACCTGAGTACTCTCCATCTCCGGCATAAAGGAAGTTCCATTTTTAATGGCTGCAAAGGCGCTTCCCACAAAAAGCCCCACTGCCAAAAGCAGCACCAGAAATTTTACCCGAAGTGCACAGCCAAGCATTCTGCCGTAAATATTCCGGACTGCATCCAAAAGGCGGGATCTTTTTGTTCCGGACTTTTTGAGGAGGCCCGCCGACATCATAGGAACCAGCGTCAGTGCCACTACAAGGCTGGCGATCAGGGAATAGGCAATGGTCAGCCCCATATCCACAAACAACTGCCTTGTTATTCCTTCTGTAAAAACAATTGGGGCAAATACACAGATCGTTGTCAGTGTAGATGCGGCAATAGCCCCTGCCACCTGCCTGGCTCCCTCAATGGCAGCCTTCCTGGCTGGCATTCCCTCCTGCCGCAGCCGTTGAATATTTTCAATTACTACAATAGAATTATCCACTAGCATGCCAATTCCAAGGGCAAGTCCGGAGAGTGATATTACATTTAAGGTAATCCCGCTGAAATACATCAGCACAAACGCAGTTACTACGCTGATAGGGATGGAAAATGCGATCACAACGGTGGGTTTTATATCCTTCAGGAACACCAAAAGGATCAATACTGCCAAAACCGCACCGGAAAGCATATTCTGAATTACCGAGTCCACTACCAGGTCAATATATACGCCCTGATCCATCAGTACGGAAAAATGAACGGCCTCATGCTCCTTCTCAATTTCTGCGATCCGCTCCAAAAGCCTGTCTGTCACTTCTCCTGTAGAATAGCCCGTCTGCTTTTCAATGGTCAGCATAACACCCGGATTGCCGTTCAGGCGGGCATATACTTCATCACTATCATCCTGTACTGTAATATCTGCAACGTCCTTCAGACGGACAGGCTCTAGTCCATCCAGCCCCAGATCCAGAAGAACCAGTTCTTCCAAACTCTTCACATTAGAGAGTTTATCTCCTACACGGACCAGATATTCATCCTTTCCCTCATTGATATAACCTGCAGGCATGGAGAAATTCTCCCCTGTAAGGATTCCCTTCACAAGCTCTGATGTGATCAGGTTTTCCAGGTTCGTCTGATCCATGGCTGCTTCCTTTGCGTCCTTTAGCTGTTCCTTTCCAGACTCAATCTGGGCCTGGGCCTCCTCAAGCTTCGTTTCATTATCCTCAAGCTTAGAAGTTCCAGATTCCATCTTGGATTCTGCCACACTCATATCTATAGACGCCAGAAGCTTCTGTGTATCCATTTCTACTTTCCCGGAGGAAAGCTGTTTCTTCCCTGAGGTAATCTGTGCCTTCGCAGCATTCAGCTGTTCCCTTCCGGCATTCAGCTGATTCTGAGCGTCATCAAGTGCTCCTTCCTTGGAAGCAAGCTCTTCTAATGTCATCCAAAGGGCAGAAGCCTGGTCTGCCGTATAGGCTAATGCCTCATCTGCAGAACTTTTTCCAAGGCTCTGGACAATCTGATCCAGCTGTCCTTGAAGCTCTGCCTTTTTTCCGGAGATCTCAGCCATTGCATTGTGGAGCTCCGTTATACTCTGCTCCAGGGCAGCTCTCTGTGCAAGAAGTGCAGCCTTCTGCTGCTCATAATCCAGGGCTTCCTGGAATTGCTCCAGTTGGCTAAGGGCTGCATCAACACCGCTGATCCCTTCTGATACAGAATTTAGGTTCTCCTCCAGCACAGACTCCTGCCGGGCAATTGCATCAACGGCCTGCATAAGATTCTGCATTCCTGTCTGTGCAGTTCCAATCTGTTCCAGAGCCTGTTCTGCCTGGGTTCTCCCTTCCAGAAGCTTGGTACGTCCTTCATCCAGTTCCGCCTGTTTCTCTTCCAAAAGCTTCTCTTTCTCCCGAATTTCCGTCTCGCCTGCAGTAAGCTTGCTCTCTGCTGCCGCCATCTGCTGCTGTCCCTTTGCAAGCCCTGCTACAAGTTCATCCTTACCGCTCTTTAGCTGTTCTTTGCCCTTTGAAAGCTCATCTTTCCCTTCCTGAAGCTTCTTTTTGCCGTCGTTCAGTTCTCTCTGGGCGTCTTTTAACTCATCCTCTTTTTCATTAAACTGTTTATCCAGGGCTTTCATGACTTTTTCATTAGCCTTATGTAACTTTTCCTCCCGGATGAGAACATCCACGCTCTCCGTCACATTTCCGGTGGTGGAAACGCTGGCTACTCCGGCAATACTCTCCATTTCCGCCTGAATATTCCGCTCTACATAATCCGTAACTTCCGTAGGCTTCAGACCGTCCACCTCCACTGCCGCGATCATGATGGGCATCATATCCGGATTCAGCTTCATGATCATAGGCTTGCCCACAGAATCATCCCAGTAGCCGCTGATCTGATCCAGTTTCTCTCTGATCTCAATGGATGCGGAATCCATATCCGTAGATTCCTGGAATTCCAGAACCACCATAGAAACATTTTCCCTTGACTGGGAGCTTACGTTCTCAATATCCGTAACAGTAGCCATAGACTGTTCAATAGGCCTGGTCACGACCGTCTCCACTGGCTCCGGGCTGGCTCCTGCATAAGTCGTCATGACGATCGCATAAGGAAGATTCATGCTGGGCAGAAGATCTGTATTCATCTTCCCAACGGAAACCGCCCCCAAAATCAGGATCAGCACAATGGCAACCACGACTGTATACGGTTTTTTTACACTGTATCGCGAAATCATATCATATTATTCCTCCTGTCCCATTTTCAGCCTCCAAAATGACCGGCTGGTCAGTCATATTCCTATTATATGTCTGCAGATTGCCATTGTCAACAAAATCTATTCTATGCTATAATGTGAGCACCTAATGAATACAGCCATTGCTTTTCTACAAATTCATATACGCCTGCATTATCAGCAGGTTGGTATAAGTCAGGAGGATTTATGGATACACAGGAATTAAAACAGCAGGAAGCCAAAGCTTCCCCAAAGAAAAAAAAGAAGAGGTCCGCTGGTTTCATTCTCTTCCTTTTCGTGCTAATTCTGGCAGCGGCAGGAACAGGAGTTTATTATTTTATGGCGCGCCAGCAGCCAGAGAAGGCAGTAAAAACATTTCTGTCCAATATGAAAAAAATGAATTTTGAAGGTATGAGCGCCCAGCTTCAGAGCAGTGATCTGTCCGCCCTGGATGATGCAGACATCCGCAATGATTCCTACACCGCATTTTTCCGGGACATCAACCAGAAAATGACTTATAAAATTTCCAAAAACAAATTTAATATCCAAAACGGCACTGCCAACATTACGGTTCATATTAAATATATTGACGGTTCAGATATTTATAAAGAAACAATTACAGAATTTCTCCGCCAGATCGTCTCCACTGCCTTTTCCGGCGCAGAGCTTTCCGAAGAGGAAACGCAGGCGAAGCTGGCAGGTATCTTGCAGGAAAAAGCCGGAACCCTTGAAGATAAGTTTGCAGAAACAGATATTACCTATCCCCTGGTAAAGACTAATGATGGATGGAAGATCATGTCTCTTGATAACGAAACGGTAAAGATCATGTCCGCTAACTTTAAAAATGTACAGGATGAAATCAACAACGAACTGTCAGCTATAGAAGGCGGCGCAGGGCAGGATGTCCAGCTGCCAGCTGCCGCCAAGGACGATACCATAGATATGTCCAATGATAAATTTACGATTCATTATACCAAGCATACCGTAGTCAATGATTTCAGCGGAGAGCCCTGTCTCATGGTTTACTATGACTATACAAACAACAGCGATTCTCCTTCCAGTGCAATGGTGGACGTAAATCTCATGGCCTACCAAAATGGGGCAGCCTTAAGCGCTGCTATTCCGGAAGCTACAGAAAAAGCGATTGACAACTTCATGTCTGAGATACAGCCGAATCACACGGTCACTGTCTGCCAGGCATTCTCACTCAATGACGAAACCGATGTTACCCTCCAGGCAGGGGAAGCATTCAGCTTCGGGGGCGGAAACACTTCTTCCCAAATTTTAAAAGTTAAATAAAAACTGGCTAAATTTCCCATAAGACATCATACATGCTTTTGCATTTTTATGAAATACTATTTTCAGAAAGGATGGTGTCTTATGGGAAATAATTTTTTACGCTACTCTGCATTGACCATTGCCTTAATCGGGGCGATCAACTGGGGGCTCATCGGGTTCTTTAACCTGAATCTGGTATCTCTGCTCTTTGGCAGCATGAGCTGGATCTCCCGCATTATTTATGGCCTGGTAGGAATCTGCGGATTGTATCTCTTTACATTTTACGGTCTGGTAGACCAGGAAAGAGAGGCAATCTAATATGGAAAACTCTGCAGAAAAAACCTTTGGCGAACCTGGGGTAAACGTACAGGTTGCCCAGCTTCCGGAAGCCTGCCTGAAAAAAATTCATGATTGTGAGCTGGAATTAAATAAAGAAGGATTCTGGAATATCGCTCTGGTAGCTTACCAAATGAACAACTGAATAGGATGGTTAAACAAAAAAGGACTTCGATCATTCGAAGTCCTTTAGAGCGATAGACGGGGCTCGAACCCGCGGTCTCGACCTTGGCAAGGTCGCGCGTTACCAACTACGCCACTATCGCAAAAAGCGGGTGATGGGAATCGAACCCACGTATCCAGCTTGGAAGGCTGGTGTTCTACCATTGAACTACACCCGCATATCGCTGCGTTTCTGTATTGTTCCCTACAACGATAATTAGTATATCCTATTTCTTTGTATTTGTCAACAGTATTTTTAAATTTTTTTTAGATATTTCCCAATAGTTTCTCTTTTACCAGGGCAAATACTTCCCTCACCACATAATGAGGCTCCATATAGAAATCTGACCTTGCTGCAATCCCCTCACAGTTCTCATATCCCTGTTTCTTAGCAAGCCGTACAGCCCGGTAGACATGGAAATCATTAGAAATAATTCCGGTCACAGCATTTGCACAGTCTGTCATGGCATTTGAAAACTTCAGATTTTCCATGGTATTCGTGGACTGGTCTTCCAGGATAAGACGTTCCTGTGAAATCCCGTGCTCTATAAGATACTGCTTCATGCATTCAGCCTCACTGATCTCTTCTCCTGAGCCCATTCCCCCGGACAGGATCAAAATAGTATCTTTGTTTGCATTGGCATACTCCAGTGCTTTTTCAAGGCGCATCCTTAAAGCTCTGGAGGGAACATCCTTTTTCACCTGGGCGCCCAGGACTACTACATAGTCCAGTCCTTCGCTTCCGTTCCAGGACATGCCTCCCAGCACTTTCAAAAATATAGAAAGGAACAGCAAAAGCCCTGCGGCAAGCCCAATGAATGCTGCATAGCAAAGCCACCCCGGGATAAACCCGGGATGAGCTCTTTCATAACGTATGAAGTTTCCCAAGCCCAGCAATACAACCGAAGCTGCAAGCCAGATCCATGCAAAATGCGTGGTGATCCCTGTAAACAGAATCAGTGCAAAATAATACAAAAGACACACTGTCCCTGCCGCCATACAAAATCCAGCCATACATTTCCTCCGTCAGCCACTTTCTATAAGTAGTTTTTCTTAAATCAGTTCTCCCAGTCCCATACGTTGGATGCTGTCACCTGAGATCTTGGCTTCTTGATCACAAGCTCAGGACTTTTGGCACTGACCTTAGTATTTGCAGGAATAGATCCCGTAATAAAAGTATTACCGCCAATAATGGTATTCTCTCCAATCACCGTTTCCCCGCCAAGAACTGTGGAATTGGAATAAATGGTTACATTATCTCCAATAGTAGGATGGCGCTTCACATCTGCAAGCTGCTGCCCCTGTCTGGTGGAAAGGGCTCCCAGGGTTACTCCCTGATAAAGCTTGACATTGTTGCCGATTTCCGTTGTCTCGCCAATTACTACGCCTGTTCCATGGTCAATAAAGAAATATTCTCCGATCACAGCTCCGGGGTTAATATCAATGCCGGTTCGGCCATGGGCATACTCTGTCATAATTCTTGGAATATGCGGTACTTTTTCCACATAAAGCAAATGTGCCAGACGATATACATAAATGGCAAACAGCCCCGGATAACATACAATGATCTCTTCCTTCCCTTTCGCAGCAGGATCGCCGTCAAAGCCCGCCTGCACATCCTTCAAAAGCATCTTCTGCACACGGGGAAGCTGTTCGAAGAAGCCTGCGCAAACCTCCTCCGCATGAATGCTGATCTCTTCTGCATCCCCTTCAGGGTTCTGATAAAGGAATGCAATTTCAATCTGCTCCTTCAATCGGTCATACAAACCGTTCAGCCTGAATCCCACATAATACTCCGGAAACATCCTGGCACTGGAATCCTCCCCAAAATATCCCGGAAATACCACGGTCCTCAATTCTCTTACAATATCAATCACAACGGAACGATTGGGCAGGCTCCGTCCATTCTTTAGCATAAGCAATTCTTCCGCACGATAATTTTCCGTCAAAGACTCCACTGCCTTCAAAAGCGCTGTCTTCTTTTCTTTCATAATAATCTCCTCTTCGAACTCTAATCCATTTATTTATCATATTACAGGATTCTTTTTTCGTCAATATGCAAAAAAAGAATTGACCTTTTCCAACCCAGAAGCTATAATAATCATTGAATCTATCCGGAGATGTACCCAAGTGGCTGAAGGGTCCGCACTCGAAATGCGGTAGGTCGGGCAACCGGCGCGAGAGTTCAAATCTCTCCATCTCCGCTTTTGCTTGACAAATACATCAATTACATGTATAATTGCGTCAGATGGAAAAATAGGGGATTGGTCAAATGGTATGATAGGGGTCTCCAAAACCTTTGGTGGGAGTTCGATTCTCTCATCCCCTGCTGTAAAACGGAAATGCTTGTTACTAAGCATTTTCGTTTTTTTATGCCAAAGAAAATGCCGGCTTGTAAAAACCGGCTTTTCACTTCCTCTTATTCAGCTTACCCTTACAGGATTCACATGAACCATACAGTGCTTCACATTTTGAAATTTCTCTTCCATTGTATGATGTACCTGCTCTGCTATGGCATGGGCGTCTTCCAGGGACAGATTCTCATCTGCAGCAATTTCAATATCTACATAAATTTTAGAGCCGAACAGCCTTGTTTTCAAAAGATCGATCCGTTCTACGCCAGGAACAGTTTCGATCTCTTCCTTCATGCTTGTCTCTGTCTTCTCATCACAGGAATGATCCACCATTTTATCCACGGCATCCCGGAAAATATCCACTGCTGCCTTTGCGATAAACAGGCAAATGACCACGCTGGCCAGCGGATCCAGAATAGGATAGCCAAGCCTTGCGCCCAAAATGCCTGCAAAGGAGCCAACAGAGGATAAAGAGTCCGACCTATGATGCCAGGCGTCCGCCATCAATGCACCGGAATTAATCTTCTTTGCTGCTGCTCTTGTATACCAAAACATCCACTCTTTTACAATGATCGAAACCACTGCCGCAGCCAATGCAAGAGCCCCGGGAATTACCAGCTTTTCCCCTGCCCTTCCTGCAATGATCTTCTCCACGCCGCTCATCCCGATTCCTGCGCCAGTCAGAAGCAGCAGGCCTGCCAGAAGGATGGACGATACGCATTCCAGGCGTTCATGTCCATACTGGTGCTCTTTATCAGACTTTTTCCCTGACAAACGCACGCCGATGATTACGATCACGGTGCTTAGTACATCAGACGCAGAATGAACGGCATCGGAGATCATCGCCCCCGAATGTGCAATAATACCTGCAAGCAGCTTCCCCACAGAAAGAAGAAGATTGACAGCAATGCTAATACCGGATACTCTCATAGCAATCTTCTGATCTCCGTTTCCTTCAGCATTTCTCATATCTTTGCCTATTGTATTATTTTTTGTAACGTTTTGCTTTTCCTGATTTGTGCATCCCATGATAAGACCTCCCTTGCCTGAATGCATTTCCGGAATCCATTGTACCTGCCTGCATTTACGCAAGTACATCTGTTTCTTTTATGGCACAAGCATTATTATTACTAATGGTTTTATATAATACAATATATCTTATGAGTTAGTCAATAAAAACGTCGCACATTTTATGTAAAACAATTGCCAGACTATTCCATATGTGAGAGATGCTCTTTCTGATAATCCGCTCTTCCTTCTTCATAAAGATTACGGCCTTCGCTGTCAATGATCACTACCAGGGGCATATCCTCCACATAAAGCCTGCGAAGTGCCTCAGACCCAAGATCCTCGTAAGCGATCAGCTCGCATTTTTTGATACACTTTGCCAAAAGGGCTCCTGCACCTCCGATTGCACCAAAATAAACACCGCTGTATTTCTTCATTGCTTCTACCACTTCCGGAAGGCGTGCTCCTTTTCCGATCATTCCTCTGGCGCCCACGGACATCATCATCGGTGCATAGGCATCCATACGTCCGCTTGTGGTCGGCCCTGCGGAGCCTATCACCTGTCCTGGTTTGGCAGGGGTAGGCCCTACATAATAGATCGTGGTATCTGCAGGGTCAAAAGGCAGCTTCTCTCCTCTCTCCAAAGCCTCGCACATTCTTTTATGTCCTGCATCACGGGAGGTATAGATCGTCCCTGTAAGATAAACCCGATCTCCCATGTGGAGAGTTTTAGCCAGCTCTTCTGTTAAAGGCAGTGTAATATACTTTTCCATTTAGATCACCTCCGTTTTATGTCTGGTTACATGGCAGCTGATATTAATAGCACAGGGCATTCCTGCAATATGGGTAGGCATAGTTTCAATATTCAGGCCAAGTGCCGTTGTCCTGCCTCCGAAGCCCTGTGGACCAATCCCAAGACAATTGATCTTATTCAGCATTTCTGCCTCCAGATCTGCATAAAACGGATCTTCATTAGGCACGTTAATTGGACGCATCAATGCTTTTTTTGCCAAGAGGGCGGCTTTGTCAAAAGTTCCTCCGATTCCCACACCCACTACCATAGGCGGACAGGGATTAGGACCTGCTGTCTCTACTGTTTCCAGAATAAAATCCTTGATTCCCTGAAGTCCTGCGGAAGGCTTGAACATACGGATAGCGCTCATGTTTTCGCTTCCAAATCCCTTAGGGCCTACGGTTATCTTTACCTGTTCTCCCGGTACGATCTCTGTATAAAGCATTGCAGGCGTATTGTCTCCTGTATTTCCCCTGAGCACAGGATCCTTCACAACGGATTTGCGCAGATATCCCTTTTCATAACCCCTGCGCACCCCTTCGTCCACTGCTTCACTAAGGCTTCCCCCTACAAAATGTACGTCCTGGCCAATCTCCAGAAATATGCAGGCCATTCCCGTATCCTGGCAGATCGGTACGTTTTCTGCATCTGCAATTTCAAAATTCTCAATAATATTATCAAGGATCCCACAGGCGATCGCCCCATCCTCTTTTTCACGGCAGTCTTTGATCGCACACTTAATATCTTCCGGCAAATGTTCATTAGCCTCCATACAAAGTCTTTCGATCACATCTGTGATCCGGCTCACTTCAATTTCACGCATACCCTTTTCTCCTTTTCCCTGAGTATTCATACGGCACAAGGGGATACCTGGAATCGGTATCCCCAAAAAGCTTTACTTCATTTCTTCTCTTACTTCTTTAAAGCACTTCACAATAAAATCAATATCCTCTTTTGTATGGCTTGCGCATACCTGGGTACGGATTCTGGCTTTGCCCTTGGGAACTACCGGATAAGAGAACGCAACAACATAAACACCCTTTTCCATCATTCTCTTTGCAAATTCTGCCGCTGTTTTTTCGTCATAGAGCATAACCGGTACACAAGGATGTGTTCCCTCAATAATGTCAAATCCATTATCTGTAAGCTGTTTTCTATAATATGCAGTTACTTCCTCCAGATGATCACGAAGTTCTGTGCTTTCATCCAGCATATCGAAAAGCTCTATGCTTGCTCCTGCAATTGCCGGCGCGAGGGAATTGGAAAACAGATAGGGACGGCTTCTCTGACGAAGAAGGTCAATGATTTCTTTACGTCCGGAGGTATATCCGCCGGATGCCCCACCTAATGCTTTTCCAAGTGTTCCTGTAATAATATCCACACGCCCCTGTACTCCGCAATGCTCTGCAGTTCCCCGTCCTGTTTTTCCTACAAAACCTACCGCAT
The DNA here is from genome assembly GCA_946557785.1 of uncultured Blautia sp. Taxonomy (GTDB): domain Bacteria; phylum Bacillota; class Clostridia; order Lachnospirales; family Lachnospiraceae; genus Blautia_A. The sequence continues at coordinate 13,242 of CAMNTH010000011.1, read as the reverse complement.
GGCTGTCATCTACCATTACAAGCGCATTGTATTTGTCTGCCAGGTCACAAACGCCCTTTAAGTTGCAGATAATACCGTCCATAGAAAATACGCCGTCTGTAGCGATCAGCTTAATTCTTGCCCCTGCTTCATCTGCTTCTTTCAGTTTTGCCTCCAGGTCTTCCATATTATTGTTTTTGTAGCGGAAGCGTTTTGCCTTGCAAAGGCGCACACCGTCAATAATGGAAGCATGGTTCAGCTCATCACTTATTACCGCATCCTCTGCTGTCAAAATAGTTTCAAATAATCCGCCGTTTGCATCAAAACAGGAGGAATACAGAATCGTATCGTCTGTTCCCAAAAAGCTTGAGATTTTTTTCTCCAGTTTTTTATGAATGTCCTGTGTTCCGCAGATAAAACGAACAGATGCCACACCAAAGCCCTTTTCATCGTAAGTTCTCTTTGCAGCCTCGATCAGGCGGGGGCTGTCTCCTAGACCCAGGTAGTTATTAGCACACATGCAAAGAAGCTCTCTTCCGTCTTCCATGGTTACTCTTGCACCCTGGGGAGAAACAAAAGGCGCCTCTCCTTTAAACAGTCCGGCTTCTTTGATTCCTTCTACTTCTTTTGTATAAATGCTTAAAATATCATCTTTGCGAGCCATTCTTCATATCCTCTCTTTCTTCTCCTAAACAAAATCAGTCATTCACATGGGACCAATCCAGAATCACCTTTCCTGACATTCCGGAAATCATGGCTTCGAATCCCTTCTCGTAATCCCGGATATCAAAATGGTGTGTAATGATCGGGGAAATATCCAGTCCTGCCTGCAGCATGGTAGACATTTTGTACCAGGTATCCCACACCTTTCTTCCATAAATCCCCCGCAGGTTCAGTCCGTTAAAGATTACTGTCTCCAGATCCACCTTCGCATCCGTTCTCTGCAGTCCCAGAAGAGCAATCTTTCCGCCGTGCTTCATGTTATGGATCATTTCATGAAGTGCAGCCTGGGAACCGGACATTTCAAGACCTACGTCAAAGCCCTCAGTCATTCCGATCTTCCTCATAACCTCCGGAAGCTTTTCCTCCTTCAGATTTACCGTTCTGGTTGCCCCAAGCTTCTGGGCCAAATCCAGACGGTATGGATTCATATCTGTAACTACCACGTGTCTTGCTCCGGAAAATTTGGCAATGGCAGCCGCCATACATCCAATAGGGCCTGCCCCTGCAATGAGAACGTCCTCACCCAGCATATCATAAGAAAGTGCTGTATGGGTTGCATTGCCAAAGGGATCAAAAATAGCATACATTTCTTCTGGTATGTTCGGATTACATGGCCAGACATTGGAAGATGGAATTACCAGGTATTCTGCAAAAGCTCCATTTCTGTTTACGCCCACTCCCTTGGCATCCTTACAGTTTTCCTTGTGGCCTTCCAGACAGTTCCTGCATTTCCCGCAGGTAATATGGCCTTCTCCTGATACAAGGTCCCCCACCTTAAAGCCCTGTACGCCTGCGCCAACCTCAGCAACTTCCCCTACATATTCATGTCCTGCAGTCAAACCTACAGGAATGGTATGCTGTGCCCAATCATTCCACTGATAAATATGTACATCTGTTCCGCAGATTGCAGTTTTACGAATCTTGATCTTTACATCATTTGGTCCTACCTTGGGAATTGGAACTCGTTTCATCCATAACCCTTCCTCTGGCTTCTCCTTCACCAAAGCCCACATTAATCCATCATTTTTTTCGCTCACGTATTTTTCCTCCTGAGATTTCTCCGTTTATATTCACAAGGAACAGTCTTTTATGTCTGCATTATACCATCACTCTAAATATTGCGCAACCATATTTTGTATACTTTTACTAATTTTTCTTTGTTTATCTCCTTTGTTTCTTGTGACAATGCACAAACGTCCGTGTGTTGAAGACACAATTAGCAAAAATGTCCGTTTCATAATTCCGAAATGCAAAAGAACTGCACGCCCCTCCATACAGGCTGTGCAGCTCTCCTCTTTCACGCGGGAATAATCTCAATCCCCCTGATACTTCTTCCACCATTGTTCATCCGGCTCAAATAAGTACATGCCTTCATCCTCAGGATGAACAACCAATACCTTTATATCCCCTTTTGTATTACCCACAACAAATGGAAAGGCTGTAAGACTGGTAGCCGCCCCAACGGCTCCATTTCTGTCCATGGCAATCACGGACATGCTTCCGCATTTTCCATCTTTTTTACGCAGGCGTTCCAAATGCCTTTTCAGAACCACCTCACATGCCTTTTGTGCAGAATAGCCTTCTGCCATTTTCTCCACAATAGCAAAAGACAAACAGCCTCTCATAATATCTTCTCCTACACCTGTAGCTGCCGCAGCACCAATCTGGGAGTCCGCATAAAATCCGGAACCGATTACCGGGCTATCCCCTACTCTGCCGGGATGCTTTAAAAACAGCCCTGATGTAGAAACACCACACCCCATGGATCCCTTCGGATCACGTCCGATCATACATACCGTGTCATGGCCGTCATAAGCCTCCTGCGCCGTAAAACCGCCCTTCTCCTTCATTGCTTCCCCAAAGCGATTCTTCGCTGTATCAGAAAGCATATTGGAAAAAGCAAATCCCTTTGAAGCAGCAAACTTCATAGCCCCCTCTCCTGCAAGGAAATTATTTCGGTCATAGGTGCTAAGTTTTTTGGCAACCTCTATAGGGTTTTTCACATTGCGTACAGCCATGATTCCACCGGCCTTCAGCGTATCCCCATTCATATACGCTGCATCTAATTCTACATCTCCATAAATATTGGGAAGTCCCCCATATCCAACAGAATGGTATTCTTCCCTGTCCTCTACTGCTTTTACCCCTTTGGTAATTGCGCAATGAATGTCTTTTGTCTCCATAAATGCCTTGATGGCATCTTCGATTCCCCCTTCTGACATTTTCCATGTGGACAGAAAATTCCATCTTTCCTGCTGCAGAAGGGAAGCAGCCTCTTTATCAATAATCAGGGTACAATTTTCATGTGTTCTAAGGATGGAAGCTGGAACATCCGTGGTAATTTCACCTTCCACCAGGGCTTTCACGGCTTTTGCCTTACTTTTTCCGGCTGCAGCAAGGATCACGTGTCCTGCCGCCATGATTTCCTGAAAGCCCATTGTAAACATCTGCGTAGGAGTTTCTTCCTTATTTAAATGGAATAGCTTCTGGGTCGCCTCAATGGTAGAATCAAAGCTGTCTGCAACAAATAATGTGGAATCAAAAGGCGTTCCCGGTTCATTCGCTCCAATATGGCCATTTGTGCCAAGCCCCAGAAGCTGAATATCCCTGGGATATTTTTTCAGGACTTCACTGTACCGTTTCAATTCTTCTTCCTGATTCTGTGCCTCAGCATTCATCATTTCAACTACCCGCGGCTTCATCTGGATCCTGTCATATAAGCAGGTTTTCATAAAAGAATATACGCTATAGGGCATATCCCTTTTTCCCACATACTCATCCAGATTCAAAAACACGCTGCTGCTGATGTCCAGGCCATCATTTACCGCATCCGCAAGCCTGCACAGAAAAGCTTCCGGCGTTTTTCCTGTAGTAAAAGATAATACGCTGTCCGGCTTATCCTGAATCTGCTTTTCAAAAATCTGCAAAAGCACCTGTGACATTTCCTGGTAATCTTCCGTTTCAATAATTCTCATTGTCCATCCTCCCTGTGCCCCTTAATCTACCAATTCAGATCATACCCTTTCAAGTAATCTTTTGTGTTTTCCACCATCTCTCCAAACAGTTTTCCCGCATCTTCTATTGAAAGATTTACCTGGGGATCATGTATAAAAGCCAGGAATGCAGGTTTGAGCTTACCTGTCAGACATGACTGGATGACTGCATTCTGACTGTAAATATGGGGCTGTGTCAAGTTCAGAACATGTTTATCCATTTCTCCGGAAAAAACCGGTTTTACGCTGTTCTTAGAAAATACAGCGTTTGTCTCCACCACAACGCCGTTTTCAACATTGCTGATCTGCCCTTTGTTTGGCATATTTACATTTGTGACAAAATCTCCCAGACCCAGAATGGCTTTCATCTGTTTTACACCTTCTTCACCAGAGGGCTGAATCTTTACAGGTTCTTCACCAGATACACGCCTTCTGCTGGTTTCTAAAAGCTCATTCAGTTTTTCTTTTCTCCAGCTTACAGGCGTCAGGGCAAATTTATAGCTGTGCGCCGTTTCAGGAGTTTTCAGATACCATCCCGGACAGAATTCTGCCAGATGACGGTCTCCTGCTGCAGCGATCACGCCGTATCTGCGGAACAGATCAAATTTCACACAGTTTGCACTGGCAAAATGATTGTTCATCCAGTTCTTTCCTGCGTCAAGCTCAATCCCATCTTTATACTGTTCTGCTGCCTTTTCGTATAACGGAAACAGATCCTGCCCCTCATATGCAGCTTCTGACAACCAGGTAAAATGGTTCAGCCCCTGTACATTTACCTTAATCTCACTGCGCCGGATCTTTTCAACGCCAAATTCCTTTTCTGCCAGTCTTGCCAATAAATCCTGGGTTCCAAATACCTCATGGCAGCATCCGAATGCTTTCACTTCCGGGAATACTTCATATAAAATCCTTACACAGGCTGCCATCGGATTGGTGTAATTAATAACCCATGCCTTTGGAGCAACATCACGGATCGCTTCGGCAATCTCCACATACATAGGCAGTGTACGAAGCGCACGGAAAATTCCGCCTGGACCTGTTGTATCACCTACAGACTGGTAAATTCCATATTTTTCCGGACAATGCACATCTGACTCCATCTCATCAAAAGACCCAGGCAAAATAGAAATCACTACGAAATCAGCACCCACAAGCGCTTCCCTTAAATCAGTACAGGCACGGTAGGTAAAACCCTGACTTTTGCTTATCTTCTGATACTCATTTCCAATAACCACATTCTTTTTTGCAGCCTCAAGGTCAATATCATAAAGCGTTACAACTCCGCTCATCTGGTCTTCCATGGCCAAATCGCTCATTAAATTCCATGCCCATCCCCTGGATCCGCCTCCAATATATGTAATTCGTACATCTTCTGCTTTGTTATCCCAGATATTCATAATCTCCTCCCTAATAAACGCCTTTTTCTCTCACCAGCTCCAGTGCTCGAAGATAATTGTCTGTCTTTGCACCAAACTGTACGGAATTGGTGGATCCGAACAGGTATCCCCCACCCGGCATCAAAAGCTCCAAATTTCTCAGTACTTCTTTTTCCACCTGTTCACGGCTTCCTTCCACCAAAGTTTCACACTGCACACCCGTCCATAAGGTTAAAACATCTCCATATTTTTCTTTTACGGTCTTATTATCCATCCCTACGCTTTCCTGTATGGACTGGTAGCCTTTATAGCCTGCCTTAACAAAGTCATCCATAATATCCCAGATTCTTCCGCAGCAGTGATAAAATGGTATCATTCCTGCATCCGTAATGTCTTTATTTACCTTGGTCATAACCGGCATAAAAATATCACGGATACTCTCAGGATTATACATACAGCCTGTGCTCATCCCAAAATCCTGGCCCTGCATCATAATAGTGACGCCCTTTTTTTTGCAATGCTCAATCAGCTTTTGATTATATGCATAACAGGCAGGGCGAAGCTTCTCTATTTCCTCAGGACAAAGCAGCGTACGCATAAGATCAGAATCAAAATCTCCTTCAAATGCTTCAAACAGCGGCGTATAAATATTTACATCCCTGCAAAGAATCGCACGGTCTTTGCCGAATTTATCACAGCAGTAATCAATCAGCTCAAATCTGGATTCATCTATATTGCTCCACTTTTCTATTGCACGCTGTACGTCCTCATCTGTAAGCTCTTCCTTTCCCTCTCTTTTGGAAACATACATAATGGAATCATTGCTGGCTGCATATTTCCAGATTCCACCTTTTTCATCCTCCCATACACCTGGTGCGATTTCTTTTGGCTTTTTTTCCACATGATGGCTTTTAGGCGGCACCAGCTCCACGGTTACAATATCATAGTCCAATTTTTCAATCAGGGCACTGTAGTCCTCTTTCATGCTTTCCACAACTTCATCCCGCCGATTATCCCAAAGGGCAAGGGTAGTATCTTTTCTGTTTCTCCAGTAAGTATGTTTGCCTAGGATCTTTGAAACATGGTCATGGTCAATGCCCCATTCTCCCACAGGCACACGGTCCGGCTCTTCATGCCGGATCATCTTTAAAACTCTTTCCTTAGATGTCATCTGTTTTCCTCCACAGGCGGCATATGAGATATCATCCAGTCAAATGCCTTTTTTCCATTCCACTTATGCTCGCCTTCAAAAACATCATGATACAGGTTCTGCTGCGCATCAAACAATCCCATGGCTTTTCTGACGGTTTCCACCTGGGGATATACATTGTCAAGGCCGTCTTTTCCATTCAGGTCATCCTGGTTTCCTGTTTCGATCAATACCGGTCTTGGACAAATCAGTGCTCCAATGTCACCGATATCCGCTACCTTCCAAAGATCCGGAACATAGTTGCACAGACAATTATAATTGATCAGCAGGGACTGAAGATAACCATAAAAATAACCGCTGACTATGCTGCATTCCATTCTTGTATCCATAGCGGCAAGCCACAGAGACTGCATCCCCCCTCCGGACAGCCCTGCACAGCCAATATGACCATTCACGCAGTCACAGGATAATGCAAAATCTGCAAGGCGCATCAGATCCCACAGCCACATTCCCATAACTGTCTGTCCCAGAGACACTGCCATTACATGGAGATAAGAACAGGAAGAAGAAAGCAGCCTTTCAGACTCTGTTCCATGGTCATATCGTTCTCTTCGCTCTCCGAAGCCTCTGGCATCCGGAGCAAATACGATATATCCTTTTTGAGCAAAAACTTCCCCGTAATTATAATCATAGTGATCTATTGTCTGGGAAATGGCTTTTATCCTGCGTACACCTGCTACGGATTCTTTGCCGTTGCTGGAATGCCCGTGGCAGGCAATTACCGCGCTTCTTTTTTCCCCTTCCCTCAGTCCGTTTGGGATCAGCATGTAAAATGGCATGATAACATCCTTCTCCGTGTGGATCAGCATTTTTTTCCGAACATACCCGTCACACTGGATGCTTTCCAGAATCTTTGGATCTGCAGGGCAGGTGTGCATCTGGTTTGTTCCCAAGAGCTCATGGAGCTTTTCTCTGAAAGCCCTGCTCCAAATATGATATTCTTCTTGTGTTTTAGCATGAAATTCGTGGCTTCGGAAGGTATCTGCGAAAATTTGTTCAAAATGTTCCTGTGTAGTATAGTATCTCATCTCCAGCCTCCTACTCCTTAATAGATCCTATCATAACACCCTTTACAAAATATTTCTGTACAAAGGGGTAAATGGCAAGGATCGGAAGAATCGTAACAATGATCACGGCATATTTTAACTGCTGTGTAGCCAAACTCCTCTCAAATCCTCCCATGGAAGATCCCCCCATGGAAGACTGGGTATTTGACAGAATTAGAATCTTTCTTAAATACATCTGAATAGGATGTTTATCTGCATCAGGCAAATACATCATTGCAGCAAAGTAACCATTCCATTGTCCTACAGCGTAATACAGCGTCATAACTGCAATAATCGGTTTGGACAACGGCAGGAAAATCCTTGCAAAAGTGGTATAAGGAGACGCTCCGTCAATAGCCGCCGCCTCTTCCAATGTCTCCGGAATGCTTTCCAGAAAACTCTTGCACACGATCAGGTTCCACGCACTGATAAGATATGGCATAATACATGACCATCTGCTGTTGTAAAGGCCGATCTTATTTATCAGAAGAAACATAGGGATCAGTCCGCCGCTGAAATACATGGTAAACATTACGAATAACATCAGCTTTCTTCTGAGGAAAAATCTCCTGCGTGATAAGGGATATGCAGATATCATAGTCAGCACCACGCTCAAAACCGTTCCCACCACTGTGTACCAAATGGTATTCATGTATGCTCCCCAGATCTCTTTATCCTGAAAAACAAGTTCATATGCCTGAGTAGAAAATCCCTTGGGGAAAAAGAATATATCATTTTTTGCCACATGCTCCGCTCCGCTGATTGACATGCTTAAGGTATAAACCATGGGATACAGTGCAATAAAGGTACAGATGATCACAAAGATACATACGATGATCATATACATTCTGTCACTAAAGCTTTGCTTTGTTTTTCTCTTCATCTTTTCCTCCTTTACCACAATGATGTATCACTGAATTTTTTGCTAAACCAGTTTGCACCTACAATAAACATCATATTGATTGCGGAATTAAAAAGGCCGATCGCAGTTCCAAAGCTATAATCCGACTGTACGATTCCGCGTCTGTAAGTGTATGTTGAAATCACATCCGCTACCTCATAGGTTGACGGTGAATACATCAGAATAATTTTTTCAAATCCAACGCTCATGATATTTCCCATATTCAGGATCAGCATGATAATGATCGTCGGCATGATACAAGGAAGTGTGATGTGGATCATCTGCTGCAATCGGTTTGCACCGTCCACCTTCGCACTTTCATATAATGCAATATCCACTCCTGCCAATGCAGCTAAATAGATAATAGAATTCCAGCCAAAGGTCTGCCAGATATGGCTCACAACATATATCGTTCGAAAATATTTCGGTTCTGTCATAAAGCTAATTGGATCATTTCCGGTAATTGCAGAATAAACCTGGTTGATTACGCCAACCGTAGGGGAAAGGAAGTTGGACAGCAAGCCCACGATTACCACAATAGAGATAAAATATGGCATATAGCTGATGGTCTGAATTACTTTCTGGAACTTTCTGTTTCGGATTTCATTCACAGCCAGTGCAAAAAGAATAGGTATTGGAAAGCTCCACACAAGTGTTTCCATTCCGATCAAAAATGTATTTTTTAATAATCTTGGAAAAAATGGATTACGGAACACCTTTTCGAAATTTTCCAATCCCACAAAAGGAGATCCTCCAATTCCCAGTACAGGCTTATAATCTACAAAAGCCAAAGACAAACCCGCCATTGGTAAATATGCAAATATCAAAAAGAATAATATCAGGGGAATGCACATAACCAGCAGATGCCTGTCCCTATAAATCAATTTTCGAAGAGGCGTTTTTTGAATACTGCATGCACATTTTTGTTTTTTCTTCATATACATTCCTCTTTTCTCTGTAAAATACCCGGAAAGTATGGATTTGTCCATACTTTCCGTTTAAAATCAAAGCTGTTGATTATGATTCTCCTAAAAATCTTTCATATGCTGCCTGATGGATTTTCAAAAGTTCTGCAAGACCATAGGACTCAAGAGTTGCCACATATTCATCAAATTTATCTAAAGATTCTTTTCCTTCTATGAACTTAATAGCCATCTCGTCACAGTATGTTTCAATGATTGTTTCAAATTCAGAACGGATGTCGTTTTCCTCATCTGTAAATGGCAGATTTGCCTTTGTTCCATTATTCGGGAATGGATCCAGTACCTGGTCTGCTGCAAAGCTCTGTCCAAATTCTACTATACCAGACTGGTCTGCCCAAAGTACTTCGTATCCTTCTTTTGCCTGAGGATAAGGAAGCTGACCCCACGCACCTAAAGAGCGAAGATATTCCTGAGGTCCGATTCCGTCCGGATTATTGGTAGCTGTTTCTGTTAAAGCAATTATGCCGTCCTCCCCTTTTGTATAGCTGACGCCTTCTACTCCATAGTTAGACAATGCAACACCCTGTGCAGATAAGCATTGGAAATCCAGCCATTTCATAGCCAGTTCCGGATTCTTGCAGTCTTTGGAGATGGCTGCTGTTTTCCATACTGACCAGCGGTTCATGATCTTGGATTCACCGTCCGGATTTAAGATCGGTTTTACAGGAACCCAATTTGCATCCTCAACACCGGCGGTCTTCAAATTTGCATTATAAGTACCAATGTTTGACATCCAGTCACTTGCTACTGCGCCAAGAAGATCACGGTTAATCTTCTCTGTTGTTTTATCATATCCTGCAGTTGCATATTCCGGATCCAGCAAGCCTTCTGCATAAAGCTTATTCAAAAATTCCAATGTCTGTCTGAATTCTTCTGTTGTATCTTTAAAGAAGATCTTTCCTTCTTCATCTACGCCCCATCGGCACTCTGCATTACCGGCACGGTACAGTCCGAAAGCTTCACCGAAACGGTAGATATCTCTCATGTTGAAAGTACTTGTGATGGGAATCTCATCTGCTTTTCCGTTTCCATTCGGATCTTGTGTTTTAAATGCTTTTAATACATTGTACCAGTCATCCAATGTCTCAGGTACTTCCAATCCCAGCTTATCCAGCCAGTCTTTCCGAATCATAGACACGTTCAAACAAAGGTTTGCGCCCGGATCAACAAGTTCCCCTGTTTCCATTTCTTCAGCTTTGTTCACATATCCTTCTCCAAATCCAGGATAAGAATATATGTTACCATCTGATGTTGTAATACCGGAACGGATAACCGGATATTTGTCCATCAGCATATTCAGATAATATGCATTTTCCTCGATTAAATCGTTAAGGGGCATGGCAATTCCGTCAAATCCAAGCTGATCTGCATTTGCTTCCCATGGAATCATAAAAATGTCCGGCAGATTCTGTCCTGATGCCAGTCTCGTCCCCATTACCTGGTCATAATCATTAATCGGAATTACTTCCCATTCAATCTTGACCCCTGTCATCTCCTCCAGTTCCTGATAAATCGGCAGGTTATCTGCATAACTTGCTGTTGCAAACCAGTTATCCATAGTAGCAACTGTAAGAGTTTCGGTTCCCGGCTCCGCCAATGGAAGCTCAGGTTTTACTGCTGCAGCCTGTACGGTCCCCACCATTAAACTCATTGTACACAAGCCAGCAATCACTCCTGCTAATTTCTTCTGTCTGTTCATAGTTCTTCCTCCTTACTATATTATAAGTTTTTGCAATATTTATTATAAACATTATTCCCATTCCCGTCTTCACGCATTTTGCTGGAAATCTTTTAAACTAACATATATTGCCCCATTTTCTTTTTCCATTGTATTATTGCATTAATTATTAGATAATTATTGAATATCTGACAATCAAATTTTTTGAGGAGAATTCAAAATGGGAAAAAACATAAATCCAGACATTCAGCCTTCCCTACAGGCTTCCAATGATTCCTATCACGATTGCGTTGAAAATTTCAATTTACTTTACAAAACTACGTCCAACACAGAGAAACTCACTTCACTGATTCATTATCATGAATGTTACGAAATCGTGTTTTATGTTTCTGCCAATGTGGAGGCTTATCTTGACGATTCCAGCTATAGCCTGAAATCTCACGATATACTTCTGATTCCTCCCCGGAAAATTCACAAGCTGAATTATCCGCAGCCATGCAATTATATCCGCTATGTGTTTTACTTTACACATGAGCATATTGAAAATGCATTCGGCCCGGCTCTTTATAAGAAAGCAATTCATTTTTTCCAGAATTCCGGCTGCTACCAGCTTTCTCTGTCAGCCCAGGAATATATCCATTTAAACCGGGTTTTTCAAAACATGCATGAGTGCAGGCAGGAACCGTCCTATAAAAGCCGGGAGCTTATTTCCTTCTATGCTTCCATTATCCTCCAGGAGATTTATCTTATTTCAGAAAAGAGACCTGGAGTGAACCAGGAGCAGCGCTCTCTTAACCCTGTGGCACAGATTCTGCGGTATATTAATGAACATTATCATCAGAATATTACCCTGGAAATCCTGGAAGAAGAATTTTACTTGAACAAATCCTATATCTGCCGTATTTTCCACAGAACCATGGGAATTTCCCTTATTAACTATCTGCAGTGCAAGCGGATCCTGGAAGCACAGCAGCTTTTACTGAATACAGACCTGCCAATAATCGAAATCAGTATGGAATCCGGTTTTAATAATGTTCAGCATTTTTATCGGGTATTTAAGAAAATTACAGGTCTAACTCCAAAAGAATATAAAAAACATCACCTCAATACGCAGGTAGGACAGACCTTTACACTTTTTCCCCCTAAATGATATTACAAGAGCACGGCCGGCTTATCCACATCATTCCATCTGTGGATAAGCCGGCCGTGTTTTTTGCAATCTAACTTCTATTAAGCCAATCCTGCCTGCTTTGCAGCGAGGATACTGCCTCCGATAATTCCTGCATCATTTCCAAGTACAGCAAGGGTAATCTTTGCTCCTTTTTCAATCAGGAAAAAGTGTTTTTCATATTCCTTTTCTATGGCATCGATTATGATTCGGCCTGCCTTTGATACCCCGCCGCCAATCACATAAAGCTCCGGATCAAAAGCATGGGCAAATGCAGAAAGTCCCTCACCCAGGGCACCCATGCAGATTTCCAGACATTTCTTTGCTGCCGGATCGCCATCTTCCGCACATTCAGAAATATCCTTTGCTGAAAAATCATTCTTAGCAAGCAAAGGCGATTCAAACTCACCGCTTCCAAGCAATTTTTTCATAATGCGAACCATCCCTGTGGCTGATGCAAACTGATCAACGCATCCTATGTTTCCGCAGTTACACTTTTCATACTCTTCAATGTGTGTAGTAATATGTCCAATCTCACCTGCAATCCCATGAGCTCCTGAGATAATATTTCCTCCGATTATGATTCCTCCCCCAACTCCGGTTCCAAGAGTCACCAGCATCATACTGGAAGTGCCTTTGCCTGCTCCGCAGTAGTATTCCCCAAGGGCTGCCAAATTTGCGTCATTCTCCGCTGCCGCACAGATTCCGGGAATTTCTTTCTGTAATTCTGTAACAGGATTGAATTCCCTCCAGTGAAGATTCACACAGACTTTTACATATCCGTCACCATCTACAGGCCCCGGGATTCCCATTCCCACTCCGGCAACTTCCTTCAAAGAAATCTGATGCCCGGACGCATAACTTCTGATTTCCGCTGCAACAGCAGGAATGATCCGCCTTCCGCCTTCAGAAAGATCCGTGTCCACTGCCCATTTGTCCAATAATATTCCTTTTTCCGAAAAACACCCGATTTTAATCTGTGTTCCTCCAATATCTACCCCAAATAATACCTTCACATCCGTTCTCCTTTTCTTGCGTTTTCTATTTGTAAGCCAAAGAATAACATTCCCATTGATTTTGGTCAATCACTTTTCTTGACTTCTATTCCAATCCGTCCTGCCTTACAAGGCAAAAAAAACAGCCTCGCAGCTGTTTTCTATACTGTATCTTCAAAACTACATACAT
>CAMNTH010000010.1 GCA_946557785.1 uncultured Blautia sp. | reverse complement strand
GACCAAAGGCATGGTCAGTTGGTTTTCAAATGTCAGCATGTATGTAGTTTTGAAGGTGCAAGCCTTTATGATCCTCCTTAGCTCAGTCGGTAGAGCATGCGGCTGTTAACCGCAGTGTCGTTGGTTCGAGTCCAACAGGGGGAGTTTTCGGAACATGAGGCCGATATAAAATCTCATACTTGGCTCCATGGTCAAGCGGTTAAGACACCGCCCTTTCACGGCGGTAACAGGGGTTCAAATCCCCTTGGAGTCATTTCTCTCCAGGAGAGTGCATATAATATAATAACTAAGGTGCCATAGCCAAGTGGTAAGGCAAAGGTCTGCAACACCTCTATCCCCGGTTCAAATCCGGGTGGCACCTCTTAAAAAGCCTTGAAATTCAAGGCTTTTTTGTTTTTGTGTTGCTAAGCCTAAAGAAAAGCTATAAAACTTCACTTTCTATAAAGAGCAAAGGAGAATGGTTATGCTTGATATGCAAAATCAAGGGGAAATTCCGGTATTAGATGATCTTGCGGAATATGTTAGAAATCCTGTATTCATGCAATTTTGTTCCGAGATTAAAAACAAGTACAAGTGCCATGAGAAAATAGAATTTAGCCGTTGTAGTTGGGAACGAGGTTGGAATGTAAAATTTAAAAAGTCTGGAAAAAGCCTGTGTACGATCTATCCCAGAGAAGGATATTTTACGGTACTGGTTGTGGTTGGAGTAAAAGAAAAAGAAGCAGTTGAGACTATTTTATGGGAATGTACACCACAATTAAGAGTACTTTATGAAAAAACCAAGACGGGAAACGGACAGAAATGGCTTATGATTGATTTGGAAGATCAGGGTGAAATATTTGCGGATGTACTTCGGCTTATTGAGATTCGCAAGGGATAATCAAATGTGCAAGCAGCAGGTGAAAAACATGTGAAAGACCCAGCAAGAGAAATAACTCAATACTGGGTGCTGAAAATTCACATCAATTATCCCGCTCCTCTGAAAAATAATCAAGTACCCTTTGCACTGCATCCGTACATGCACCGCATCCGTCAGTTGCCCCGGTTGCTTCTCGTATTTCTTCCAGTGTACTTGCACCATTATCAACGGCATTTTTAATATCGCCATTTGTAACTTGTAAACATTCACATACAATTTTATTTAGATCCATATTGCACACCATCCTTTCATGTATAGGATGTGCAGGATGTTTGGAAATTATGCGGATAAAAGCCGCTCCTGCATCCTATCCATGAGTACTTGACATTTCCAGGAAAATAGATATAATACAAAATGCAAGCAATTTGCAAATGCAATTAATTTGCAAATGAAAATAAGCTGCAAATATAACTGACAGAGTCGGTGACATTTGGAGGATATATGAAAGAAATTTTGTTGGATTCTTTTGGAGATAGTATGAAATTACTCCCCTTTCTTTTCCTGACATATCTGTTAATGGAATTTCTGGAGCATAATACAGGAACAGCTTCCAGCAGACGGATAGAAACTGCAGGCAGGATCGGACCGCTGTGGGGCGGATTGCTTGGCTTGATACCGCAGTGCGGATTCTCGGCTGCAGCATCCAGCCTTTTTTCCGGAAGAGTAATTACTGTGGGGACGCTTCTTGCAGTCTATTTATCTACATCGGATGAAATGCTGCCGCTTATGATTTCCAATGCAGTACCAGTGCTGACGATCGTGCGGATTCTTTTGGTGAAAGCTGGGATTGGAATTCTGTCCGGCTTTATATTGGATTATTGTTGTACTCATATTTTGAAGGCAGAGAAGGAGAAAACAGATATTCATAAAATTTGTGAAGAGGAGCATTGCCACTGTGAGCAGGGGATTATCTATTCTGCTTTTGGACATACCATAAAAATCTTTATTTATATCCTCTTGATTTCTGTGTGTTTAAATATTATGATTGGAATTATTGGAGAGGATACCTTGGGGAATCTATTTATAAAGGTACCATTTTTGGGAGAGGCTGTTGCTGCTTTGGCAGGGCTTATCCCCAACTGTGCCTCTTCGGTGGTGATTACGCAGCTTTATCTGGATCAGATTATCAGCGCAGGTGCTATGATGGCAGGCCTTCTGGTTAATGCAGGAGTTGGTCTTCTGGTACTGATACGCCTGAATAAGAACAGGAAACAAAATGGGGGAATTATTTTGATACTGTATATAACCGGTGTACTCTGGGGAAGTTTGATTGAGGCAGCAGGTATTGTTTTTTAAGCGGCAAAGCAGTGAGACAGGAGAAAGATATTTGCGGAAAAAGAAGTTTTAATTTTAGGAGGCAGAAGATGGCAGGCAGCAGTTATGTGACGGCAAGCCGGAAAAAAATACTTGATTTTCTAAAAGAGAGCGATGAAAGGTCAGTGACAGCTTCTGATGTGGACGACTATTTAAAGGCACAGAATAGTGAGGTAAATATCACTACAGTTTACCGTTATCTTGATAAGCTTGCAAAGGAAGGAACCATTATGAAGTATGTGGCTGAAAAAGGCAGTCAGTCTGCATATCAATATGTGCATCCGGAACGCCGCTGCAGTGAACATCTTCATTTAAAATGTATGAAATGCGGAAGGATTATCCATCTTGACTGCCATTTTATGAAAGAAATTTCCACTCATGTTTCCCAAGATCATGGGTTTATTCTTCATTGTGAAAATTCTATTTTGCATGGGGTTTGCAAAGACTGTAGAGAGAAAGAAGAAAATAATTAAATAAGTATGATGAAACAACAGAAAAAAGTACTGCAGTATCCGTGATGAAAAGTCGCAGATGCGGCAGTACTTGCTATATTATTGCTATTATTGCTCCAGTAATTGAGGTTCCCTTTTGGGAATGTATGTGTGGAGATCTTTTTTGTTAACCAGGGAAGAGGTTACTCCGTATCTGGAAATGAAGAATCGGATCCTCCGGTTGTACCTACTGTCTCGAAATCAGAGGCGGAAAAGTAAGATTTCAGCTGCTTCTAACTCAGAGTATCTAAAATTTCATCTATGATTAAGGGAATGCCTGCGCAGAAGGGGCTTTGGTTGGCTGCAAAGGCAGCTTTCATTGCGGTATCCCGCCCCGGGGCGGCTGTATCTATTCCAGGACGGGAGGAAGTGCTATAGGCAATAATAAAGATTTTTGCATTATGGAATTTTGGGGTTGTTGGTGCGCCCAAGAAGATAATCAATGGATACCTGGTAGTAGTCGCATAATAGAATAAGAATCTCCACCGGAACGGAGCGGGATCCTGTCTCGTAATGAGAATAACTACGCTGTGACACATGGATTGCACGGGCGATCTCTGTCTGGGTAAGATTATGGTCTGTACGCAGCGAATGGATTCTTTCGATTTTCATAAGTTTTTCCTCTTTTGTAATATACTTAATAGAATCATATCATAAGATAGATAAGAAGAAAATAGTTTATACCGATTACGTCTAAAAATGAAAGGAAATAACAGAAAACAGATTTTTTATGGACGGAGGAAGAAAAAAGAGGTATACTTACGAAAAAGGATGAGAAGGATTTGGAAGGTCTGGAAGGGAGAGGAAAGTATGAGTGAGAGAATTGGGAGATTTTTGAGAGGGCAGATGGCGACTTCTGTGATTTATGTTCTGCTGGGGCTGTGTCTGATCTGTATGCCTGTGGGTACGGTGAATATCATCTGTAAACTTGTTTTTGGGATTATACTTATTGTTGCAGGGTTGTATCATATTTTGATCTATGTGATGGAGAAAATGAACACGACAATACTTGATTTGTTTTCCGGCGGTATTCTCCTGGTGCTGGGAGGATTTTTGTTCTTTAATCCGCAGGTAGTGATTAAGCTTTTGCCGATTTTGCTGGGAGCGTTTGTGCTTATTGACAGTATATGGACTTTGCAGGGGTCTTTTCGCCTGAAGAAGAAGGGGAACGGGATGTGGAAAACCCTTTTGACCGGCAGCTTGATTTTTGTCTGCCTGGGTATTGCGCTGATCGTCAATCCGTTCCAGATCGTGAAATATACCATTATGTTTGCCGGATGGATTTTGCTGTGCAATGGAGCAGCAGACTTTGCTTTTATGCTGATTCTGCATAAAGGAATGAAGGAAATGAAAGAAATAAAAGAAATGGAGGAGACAGCAGAAGAAACCGTATTGGAGGAACCAGTATCAGAAGAACTGGTATCAGAAGAAACCGTATTGGAAGAATCCGTATCAGAAGAATCGGTATTAGAAGTGCCTGTGTCAGAGGTGCCTGCGGCGGAAGAGAATATAGAAGAGACAGAATGAGATTTTGAGAGGATTTTCCCATTGGGAGAATCCTTTTTCTTTGTTTGCGCGCCGTGGGCGCTCTAGCGGGTGCAAGTCCCGAACATGCCCAGATACTGGGAAATGTATAGCTGAACAAACGGCGGAAACATCAAGGAACAGTTGAGGACAAGAAAATATAAACCTCAACCAGTACGAAGAGTGGAGATACCAAAGCCTGATGGTGGTGTCAGAAGCCTAGGAGTACCAACAGTAACAGACAGATTTGTACAACAAGCAACCCTAACAGCCCTAGATATGATGAATGAGGGTGATGAGAGGATTCTATTGTGGGAACACCACAAGGTGGAAAACTTTCGTCATTGTTGGCAAACATCATGCTGAATGAACTTGATAAGGAAATGGAAAAGAGAGGGCTTAAGGTAAATATGAGCAAGAGCAAAGTAGATAAGCCACAAGGACTTAAATATCTTGGACTCGGATTCTATTTTGATTCGAGAGCACATCAGTTTAAGGCGAAACCACATGCCAAATCAGTAGCGAAGTTTAAGAACAGGATGAAAGAACTCACTTGCCGTAGTTGGGGAGTCAGTAACAGTTATAAGGTTGCGAAACTCAATCAGCTAATCAGAGGGTGGATTAACTATTTCAAAATGGGAAGTATGAAAATGCTCTGTAAAGAACTCGATGCTCGGATTAGATTTCGGATGAGAATGTGTATTTGGAAACAGTGGAAAACTCCGCAGAATAGAGCAAAGAACTTAGTGAAACCCGATTTGGATTAGTCTCAATGTTAGATTACTACACCGAAAGAAGTGTTACTTGTTAAGTTGATTGAACCGCCGTGTACGGAACCGTACGCAATATGGTGTGAGAGGTCGGGGAAATTTATTTAATTTTCCCTCCTACTCGATTTGTAAACGTTATAATTAACATAAGACGTCCTATTCCTGTTGTGTTGTCCATCCTGCCGCCTGCTAACTTTGGTTGCATAATCCGGGACTTCATGATAAGATGGTCGTATGAAGAAAATGAACAGAAAAGAAATCGTGATTATGAATTTCTCGGGAGTTTACCGTGATGAGCACTTTTATGAAGGATATGAAGGAATAGAAACAACCTGGGTGGAGGTAAAGGGGATTCCAGGGAGCAATTGCTACTGCGATGATATGGCGAAAGAAATGCTTCGGGAAAAAATCCGGGAACTTCCGGTAAAGGGGATTCATTTTATAGATTCTGGAAATTATCATTATATGAGCCGGATTTGGCTGGAAAAAATAAACCATCCATTCCGGCTTCTGGTATTTGACAATCATACAGATATGCAGCTTCCTGCATTTGGAGGGATTTTATCCTGCGGAGGCTGGATTGCGGATTCCCTTTATGAACTGCCTTTTCTTAAAGAAGTGTTTTTATGCGGGCCGGATGAGGAGTCCTTTTCACAGGTTCCAAAGGAATTTCGGGATCGGGTAAAGTTTTTAAGCAGGGAAAAGCTGAAGGCAGGACAGATGGATGCAGTAGATAGGAGAGAGGCGGAAAGATTTTTTGCAGATGTTTCTGTGGATATGCCGGTTTATATATCCATAGACAAGGATGTTCTTTGCAAAAAAGACGCCTGTACTGCCTGGAGCCAGGGAGATATGCGTTTGAAGGAACTTTTGGAGTATTTGAGCATTGTTTTGGAAAAACTGGAAAAAGGGGGGCAGCAATTGATCGGAGCAGATATTTGCGGGGAATGCAGCCCGGATGAGGAATACAGCGGCGTAAATGATGCTGCTAACTGCGCATTGGTGGAGCTTTTTGGACACCTGAAAGGATAACGCTATGAAAGAAGAATTATTTACGATCGGTTCTTTTACAGTTTATGGATATGGTTTTATGATCGCCATTGGAGTGCTGGCTGCCTATTTTACGGCTGAGTATCGGGCAAAAAAGCTGAAGCTGAAGTATGACCATATTTTTTATTTGGTAATCTGGTGTACAGCAGGCGGGTTTGCGTGTGCAAAGCTTTTATTTTGGATTACAGAGTGGAAGAGTGTGGTAAGTGACCCCGGTTTTCTTTTAAGAACTATGGGAGACGGTTTTGTGGTGTACGGGGGGATTATCGGCGGAATCCTCATAGGATATGCTTACTGCCGTATAAATAAGCTGGATTTTTTTCAGTATTTTGACCTGGTAATGCCGTCCATTGCCCTTGCCCAGGGGTTTGGGAGGATTGGATGCTTTCTGGCAGGCTGCTGTTATGGAAAAGAGACAGCAGGGCCATTTGCAGTGACTTTTCGGGATTCCAGTTTTGCACCTAATAACATAGGGCTGATACCTACGCAGATTTATTCCAGTGCGTTGGATTTTATTCATTTCGGTGCGCTTCTTTGGATCGCAAAGCATAAAAAGGCAGATGGACAAGTGGCAGCCTGTTATCTGATTTTTTATAGTATCGGCCGTTTTATCCTGGAATTTTTCCGGGGAGATCTGGAGCGGGGAAGTGTAGGATTGCTGTCAACCTCCCAGTTTATCAGTATTTTTGTATGCGCAGTCGGCTTTATTCTTTATCTGCGTAAAAACAGGAGGGCAGACGGCGTTGCACTATGATAATACTTTGCTGTGCTGATATATTTGCTTGACAATGAATAGAAACCTGTGATAATATTCTTTTAATGAGACAAGGGCGTTGATATGATAAAATGTCTGCGCTCTTTTTTACGACCAGAATATGAAAGAAGAGGAGAACAGGTATTATGAAGAAAAAATTGATCGCAGTTTTATTAACAGGTGCTATGATTTGCGGTGCTGCCATCCCGGCTGCAGCAGCAGATAAGAAGTGGACGATTGCTACAGATACCGTTTTTAAGCCATTTGAATATACGGACGAAAACGGCGAGTTTGTGGGAATTGATGTGGATATTGTGGCAGCTATTGCTGAGGATCAGGGCTTTGAGTACGAAATGAAGAGCCTTGGATGGGACGCTTCCATTGCAGCATGCCAGGCAGGACAGGCAGACGCTATGATCGCAGGGGCATCCATCACAGACGAAAGGAAAGAAAAGGGCTGGATGTTCTCAGACGGATATTATAATGCAACCCAGAGCATGACAGTAAAAGCAGATTCTGAGATCTCAGGCTTTGCTGATCTGGATGGAAAGATGGTAGGCGTTAAGACCGGTACACAGGGAGCTGCTTATGCAGAAACTCTGAAGGAAGAGAACGGATTTGAGATTACTTATTTTGAAGATTCACCTACAATGTATCAGGCGGTTTTGGGCGGACAGGTTGTTGCCTGCTTTGAGGATACTCCGATCATGGCATCCTCTATTAAAGACGGAAATCTGGATCTGAAGATCGTAGAAGGAACGGAGAACGAAGGTGCTCCTTATGGATTTGCAATTTTCAGCGAAAACAGCCAGGAATTACTTGATATGTTTAACGAAGGACTGAAGAACATCAAAGAGAACGGCAAATATGACGAAATCATTGCTACATACCTTGGATCTGCAAAAGACAGCACAGAAGAGACAGGAACTGAGGCAGATGCAGAAGAGGCTGAAGAAGAATAAACCAGGTTATGATGTAAGAGTACATGGGGCACTGATATTATTTCAGCGCCCCTTTTTGAAAGGAGTTTTTTCATGATTCAAATTTTGCACACTTATGGCAGGCTTCTGCTGCAGGCAATGGGGCAGACCCTTTTGCTTGCCTTGTGCGGGCTTTTCTTTGCCTGTATTTTAGGTATGTTTTTTGGGCTTTTAAGCGTCCTGAAAAACAAAGTCTGTAATGTCATCGCCGGGATTTTTGTAGATGTGATCCGCGGTGTGCCGATGATCGTACTTGCCTATTTTGTATTTTTCGGAATTCCTTACTGCCTGAACAATATGATGGGAGTTTCCTTTACACTTACAGCCCTTCAGGCTGGAACCATCTGTCTGGCACTAAACTGCGGTGCATATATGGCGGAAATTATCCGTGCAGGTATTCAGTCTGTGGACATTGGACAGATGGAGGCGGCAAGGAGTTTGGGACTTCCCTATTGGCGGGCTATGGTGAGAGTGGTACTGCCTCAGGCAATCCGTACCATGATCCCAAGTATTATTAATCAGTTTATTATTACCTTAAAGGATACGTCTATTTTGTCAGTCATCGGTTTCCCGGAATTGGTAAACAGTGCCAAGAATGTTGTGGCCATTACCTTTATGTCCTTTCAGACATGGGCGATCGTTGCTGTCATGTATCTGATCGTGATTACAATTCTGTCCAAGGTGGCAAGGAGACTGGAGAGGAGGCTGAACCGTGGCCGTTAATAAAAATAATGTTAAAATTCATGTTTCCCATTTGAAGAAGAATTTCGATTCCCTTGAAGTGCTGAAGGATATTTCTACGGATATATATGAGGGAGAAGTGGTGGTGATCATCGGGCCGTCCGGCAGCGGTAAATCTACGTTTCTGCGGTGCATGAACAAGCTTGAGGAGATTACCTTTGGAGATGTTGTGGTAGACGGTGTAAATCTGTCTGATAAAAAGATCAATATCAATCAGGTCCGGGAACGAGTTGGCATGGTATTTCAGCATTTCAACCTGTTCCATAATCTGAATGTACTGCGCAACCTGACCCTGGCTCCTGTGGATTTAAAAAAAGCATCAAAAGAGGAAGCTCGCCAGCAGGCTCTTCAGATGCTTCGTAAAGTAGGACTGGAGGAGAAGGCAGATGCGTATCCGTCCCAGCTTTCCGGCGGTCAGAAACAGCGTGTGGCTATTGCCAGGGCTTTGTGTATGCATCCGGATATTATGCTGTTTGATGAGCCAACTTCTGCATTGGATCCGGAGATGGTTGGTGAAGTTCTGCAGGTTATGAAACAGCTTGCAGCGGATGGGATGACCATGGTAATTGTTACCCATGAGATTGGTTTTGCCCGTGAGGTAGCAGACAGGGTTATTTTTATGGATGACGGTTATATTGTAGAGGAGGGAACTCCAAAGGATGTGATCCTCAATCCAAAGGAAGCCCGCACCATTGATTTCCTGAATAAAGTTCTGTAAAGCTTCTGTCTGGCATAGTCTTTAGGTAAGAACAGGGAAAAGGAGTTAGTATGTTAAGACCTGAAGATTACGAGACAGAAGAGTGGATAAGAATCCAGCAGGAAGAAAGAGAAGAAGAGAGGGCAGAGCCCCTGGTTCCTGCCCAGAACCAGGAGTATATGAGCTTTCTTGTAAAATATAATGAGAAAGTTTTTGGTCCCGTCGAAGAAGAGTTTGATGGGACATTTCTGATTATTAATGATATTTTTGCTGTCATATATGCCCCAAAAAGTACAGTGGGAGAAGTAGAACTAAATAGCATCTCTTACAATTCCATTCCCAAATGTTATACATATATGGATGCGGAGAGCCTTCAGGCTTCCGGGGTGCTGCAGCTCCACGACCATCCTTATTTGGCTCTTCGTGGAAGAGGGACAATGGTTGCTGTGATAGATTCCGGAATTGATTATCAAAGCCCGGCTTTCCGTAATGGAAACAGCAGTAAGATCCTTGAAATATGGGATCAGACAATTCCGGCAGGGCCAAGTGAATATGTACCGTTTGGACGTGTTTTTTCCAAAGAAGAGATAGATCTGGCTCTTGCATCTGAGAATCCTCTGGAGGTGGTGCCGTCCCTTGATGAAAATGGACATGGAACCATGATGGCCGGTACGGCAGCAGGGAAGGTGATTGAAGAGGAGCGGTTTTCCGGGGCTGCTCCAGAAGCATCGCTCATTGTGATCAAGCTAAAGCCTGCAAAAGATTATCTCAGGGATTTTTATCTTTATCCCCAGGGAGTAGATCTTTTCCAGGAGGACGATATTATGCTGGCCATTGCTTATGCAAGGCAGTGCGCTATACGGTATCAGATGCCTGTATCTATCTGCATTGGCCTTGGAACAAACAAAGGCTCCCATGACGGTTACAGCCCTTTGTGCCAGACCATTGATTATATGGCGGGCTTTACCAGAAATGCCATATCCATCGCAGCAGGGAACGAAGGTGCGGCCAGGCATCACTATGAAGGAGTTTTGGAACGGAACAGGCCGGAAAATACGGCGGAGCTTCGGGTGGGTGAAAAGACAACGCAGTTTTCTATGGAATTTTGGGGAAGTGCGCCGGAGCTTTTCCGTATAACTATTGAGTCCCCTACAGGAGAAGCACAGCAGGTAAGTACTGCGCTAAGGGGCAATACCCAGGATCTATCTTTTGTATTTGTAGACACCAGGATTTTGGTAAATTATGTTCCCATTGAACGGTACTCGGGGAATACTTTGGTATATTTCCGGTTTCTTCATCCTGCTCCTGGAATCTGGAGGATTCGGGTTCAGGGCAGGGATGTGGACGGCGCAGAGTTTCATATGTGGCTCCCTGTAACAGGGCTGATTCCGGATGATACTTTTTTTCTGCAGCCATCTCCTTATCATACAGTTACATCGCCGGGAGATGCCCAGGACGGAATGACCATGACTGCTTATGATTACAGGGACGGCAGTCTCTATCCTCTGGCAAGCAGGGGCTTTACGCCTGCCGGAGTTATTAAGCCTAATTTTGCCGCACCTGGAGTGGAGATTAAGATACCGCTTGTGGGAGGAAATTTCGGCACTGCATCGGGAACCAGCCTTGCGGCTGCCCAGAACGCAGGGGTTTCGGCACTTTTGTTTGAGTGGGCGGTGATCCGAGGAAACGAACCCTTTTTTACAGGAAACAGTGTAAAGAATTATTTGCAGAGAGGAGCCAGAAGAGATGACGGCAGGCTGCATCCCAACCCTGATTGGGGATATGGGAAAATAGATCTGTATCATACCTTTGAGTTATTGACTTAGAGGGAAACAAAAAATCAGCTTCCGGAAAGGAGGCTGATTTTTTGATGGATTTATTTACGGTAAACAAAAACCGGAAGTCCGTCTTCTCCAAGGGGAACATCCACCTTGCCCTGAATAAGCGGCAGAGCATAAGCAAGGAAATCGTCAGCGATATTGGAACCATTGTCAGTGATCCACTGGGTTGGAACAGGTTTTTCTGCGTTGCAGATGGCATTTACATCTTCCAGGCCGCAGGACATTTTGTAAGAGCCATCTTCATTCTGCTCCCGGATAAAGGAAACCATCATGCCGGTTACTCCATCAAGAGCTGCTTTTACCCCAAAGACGCCTGCAGCGATCGCTTCCTGCTGGTCTGTGGCTGATAGCATGGAAGAGGAGCAGCGCTGGCTTACGTTAAGCTCTATGGAACGGGCTTTTACTCCAAGACGGCTGCGCACAAGGTTTTCCAGATATTTGCCGCAGCCTGCCAGCATCTTATGGCCAAAGGAGTCTGTACCTACGGAATTATCATATTCGCAGATGAAGGTTCCTTTATCATCATGGATTCCTTCAGAGACACAGACAACTACATTACAGTTTTTTTGGAAGGCGTTTTCCACATTGGAGAGGAATTCCTCTGTATCAAAGTTTGCCTCCGGAAGGTAGATAAATAAGGGGTTGTCTCCCTGATACTTTCTTGCCAAAGCACTGGCAGCAGTGAGCCATCCTGCGTGACGCCCCATGATTTCAACGATGGTAACGGATTTCTTTTCGTAAACATTGGCATCCAATATGATTTCACGAACCGTGGATGCAACGTATTTTGCCGCACTTCCGAAACCGGGGGTATGATCTGTATGAACCAGGTCGTTGTCAATGGTTTTTGGCTCTCCGATCACACGGATATCGCTGCCGATGGAAGCTGCATAGCGGGAAAGCTTACTTACGGTATCCATGGAGTCATTTCCACCGATATAGAAAAACCATCCAATATTCATTTCTTCAAATTTTCGGAAAAGAAGAGGATAAACCGGATCCTCCAAAGATTCCGGAAGCTTATAGCGGCAGGAGCCAAGATAAGCACCTGGAGTGTGCTTCAGGTATCCAAGCTTCTCGCCTGGAAGAGCTTCTTCGAAGTCCAGAGTTGTTCCATTTAAAAATCCTTCGATTCCGTTAACCATACCGTAAACATGTCCGATGACATCTGGATGGGAAAGCCCTTCGGAAACCACGCCGTAAAGGCTGCTGTTAATGACTGCCGTAGGTCCGCCGGACTGACCGACGAGCAGATTCTTCTTTGCCATATAAAATGTACCTCCTGTAATTCATGAAATTTATGATAAGTGCCCTTTGGAATGTAGTAAAGGGATTTGGTACATTATAACATAGATCTGGGATAAATCGTAAAATAAAGAGAAATATTCCAAGAAATGTTTATATACAAGAAATGTTTATATACAAGAAATGCTGCAATTGATATAATGTGAACACTTAATAAACAAGGATATGTTTGATGAGACAGGTCTTGAGATGATCACCGCGATCATGCTTGTGGTGGGTATTACCATGATCGTCCCCTTTCTTTGGAGGCTTTCTGCATCTATGAAAAGAGAAATAGACGTTACTTCTCTGCCGATCAAATGGATACCTGATTATCTGTATACCCGGAATTATGAGATCGTGTGGAATATCGGGGATGCAGCTCCAAGAGATTATCATTTTGGACTTGCATATTTTAATTCTATAAAAATAGCGGTCATCAATATGCTGGGTTCCATCATTACCAGTTCCCTGGCAGGCTATGCGTTTGCAAAAATAAAGTTCCGGGGATCCAATGCAATCTTTTTGCTCTATCTTGGAACAATGATGGTGCTTTCTCAGGTTACCATGATTCCTAAGTTTGCTTTATTTGATAAATTGGGAATCTTAAATACCCATTATTCCATGATTTTGCCAGGTTTGGTGACTGTGACCGGAACTTTTTTAATGCGGCAGGCTTTTATGCAGGTTTCTGATGAACTGCGAGAATCCGCCTGCATTGATGGGGCAAGTGAAATCTGCATCTGGGCTCAGATCATGCTGCCCATTGTAAAGCCAACGATGGCGTCCCTTGGAATGATCGTATTTTTGTGGAACTGGAATAATTATCTGGATGCATTAGTCTTTTTAAGAGATTGGAGGCTGGTTCCTTGATACGCAGTTAATCACAACCATGGGGGTTCCTTATTTACTGGCACATGGCTTGGGAAAGCCTGTGGAGGATGCTGTAACCACAGTGAATTTTGAAACACCTGGACGTGGCAGGACGGAGGCTGCATTGAAATCAGTCAGAATAAGGTTTCCCTGCGGCTTCATGACCTAACAGGCTTTGAAGGAAGATGCGGATTGATTCTGTTTCATCAGGACAGGAATTTCATTCCTCCTGTAGAGTTGGAGGAACTTTCTTTATTTTATAAGGAACAGACGGAAAACCTCCAGTATATGGAAAAGGAAAGCTTTGATATTTTAATAGCGGGAGCTGGAATTGCCGGAATTTGTGCCGCCTTGTCCGCTGCAAGAAGGGGGCTGAAAACAGCTTTGATTCAGGATCGGCCTGTTGTTGGGGGCAATAATTGTTCAGAAGTGCGGGTATGGTTTGCAGGTGACACTAATTTTGAGCCGTTTCCGAGAATCGGGAATATTGTGGCAGAATTGGAGCAAAAGGAAAAAGCCCATTATGGCAGCAGCAATGTTGGCAGCTTATACGAAGATGATAAAAAACTGGATTTGTTGCGCAATCAGGAGAATCTTACGTTATTGCTGGATCATGTATTCCTGGATGTGGAAACAGAAGATGACCAAATCAGATCTGCAGAAATATTGGATGTGAAAAATAATTGTTATAAACGGTTTGAAGCCAGGTGGTTTGTGGATGCAATGGGGGACGCTACTGGCATGTAAAGGACACGGGGGTGTCTCAAACTTTTCCCAGATGTCACTGGGCAATTGATTTGAGTAATGTTGACTTTCCTGGAAGAGAGTGGGTAAAAGATATCTATGGAAAAGAGAATGAACTTTCTTTGGGGTGCTGGTTCTGGGAAAGCGGCTGCGAAATTGATCCGATTGCAGGAGCAGAATATACCAGAGATACAAATTTCAGAGCGATGTACGGCGCAAGGGATTGCCTGAAAAATGTTGATCATTCTTATGAAACTTATG
This sequence comes from uncultured Blautia sp., assembly GCA_946557785.1. GTDB lineage: Bacteria > Bacillota > Clostridia > Lachnospirales > Lachnospiraceae > Blautia_A. The sequence goes on along the minus strand of CAMNTH010000010.1, from coordinate 88,107 downwards.
AACTGGGATTTTCCTCTTATATTGGCGGTAAACGAGAGTCTCGAAGATTACTTGGGGATATTATCCTTACCAAAAGTGATGTGTATAAGGGCGTGGAATTTGATGACAGATGTGTTCCTTCCACCTGGAATTTTGACGTGCATTATCCAGATAAGAGATTTTACGCAGCATTTCATGAAGGAGATGGTTTTTAACCCATGACTATCATGAAGAATTCAAAAAACCATATTTTGTGCCATATCGCTGCTTCTATTCAAGAAATATAAAGAACATGTTTATGGCAGGCAGAAATGTAAGTGTATCTCATGATGCGTTGGGAACCGTAAGGGTAATGCGGACAGGGGGAATGATGGGAGAGGTGATTGGAGTAGCAGCATATTTGTGCAAAAAATATGATACAAATCCAAGAAACATCTACAGGAATTTGTAGAAGAACTAAAAGCCATGTAATATAGTTAGATTTAAGAAAAAATGGTCGCTTATCATTTTCATAAGCGACCGTTTCTTTTTGCAAAATCATTAAATTTTTAAGTCATATTTGACCTAATGGTATGATAGCATTCTGCTACTCCCTTGTCAAGTCTTCAATTATGACACAGAATCTCCCAAAAAAGTCTTTTTTATGAAAAAAATATAAAATATTCTTCTATGCTGCTACGGAATTCTGTACTATTTTTTGAAAATAAGGGGCAAAAAAATGGTCAAGCATTATAATACTCTTAAAAAAGGAGTGTCATATTATGCCAAAGCGAGGAGAAAATATCAGAAAAAGAAAAGACGGAAGATGGGAAGCGCGTTATGAGAAGGGCAGACAGCAAAATGGGAGGATTCAGTATGGTTATGTGTATGCTAAAACCTACGAAGAAGTAAAAAAGAAAAAGAATCTGGCACTGCAGCAATCCGGATTTCAAAAAGGCACTCCCAGAAAAATGTCAATGAAAGCTCTCTGTATGGAATGGAAGAAAAGCACACGCTATACCGTAAAGGAAAGCAGCTATGCTTCCTATGATACATTAATTGAGAAACATATTTTACCTTGGTTTGGAGACTTCTTGACAGAAGAAATCTCTACGGATTTAATTAATCAGTTTTCTATGGAAAAAATGCAGGCAGGCTTATCCCCGAGAACAGTAAAACTATTAATGATTTTGCTCCGAAATATTCTTCACTATGGGGAACAGCGAGGTTATCTGTCTCTATGCGGAATTCAAATTCGCTATCCCAAAATTGCGGAACAGCCGCTGCACATTCTTTCGGAAGATCAGATTCAGCGGCTGATTTCTTATCTAATAGAGGAGAAAGACAGAATTTCTACAGGGATTTTATTGAGTATTTATACAGGAATCCGGGTTGGTGAATTATGCGGACTGCAATGGAAAGATATTGATTTTAGCATGGGTACAATGAAAATTAACCGTACGGTTTCCAGGATTAAAAATCTGGACTATCATAAGCAGAACAATCCCAGTCAGCCAAAAACTGTGGTAATCGTGAGTACACCAAAATCCATCTCTTCAATCAGAGATATTCCTATTCCAGAGTTTTTATTAAAGATGTTGGAGTCCTACAGAAGCGAAGAAAATGCATATTTGCTTTCCGGATCATCTACCTGCATAGAGCCAAGAAATGTACAGCGAAAATTTCATGGAATATTAACTCTTTGTGGAATTCCTTCCATTAATATTCACTCCCTTCGTCATGCCTTTGCCACGCGATGTACGGAAATTGGTTTCGACAGCAAAACATTATCCGAAATTCTTGGACATTCGTCCGCAAAAATCACAATGGACATTTATGTACACAGCAGTATGCAGCAGAAGCGAAACTGCATCAACCAGCTTTGTTATTAGCAGTCAGCAAAATGGTCAGTTAGGAGGAGAACCTGAAAAATAAAGGCTCTCCTCCTTTTATCGCTTATGAAAATGATAAGCGACAAAAAATAACTTTTGTGATAAGTTATAAAAATATTTGGACTTTAAGGAAAGGACACTGATTAGAGAGTGAGCGGCAAGCAGGGCTACAGTATTACAACCTGGAGGCTGCGCCTTCGGTGCAGACATCCGGAATGGCTTAAACAAACACAGAAATTTTACAATTTGATAGAAAAATTTTATTACGAGTTATTTCTTGAGAATGAAGAGTTATGGGATTTGAATAGCCAGATGATTTTACGGGAGCTGGAACTGTTAAGTTTGCCGGGCAAGGAAAAAAGAACACCTAAAAGTCCTCTGCCATGGGGAAAGGTTCCTCCGTATTTTCGCAGAGCAGCGGCTAATGCAGGAATTGCAGCAGCCAAGAGCCATATTTCCAGAGGAAAGAATACTCCGGGGCGAAAAGCAGAACAGTTAAATTCTGCAGCAGTTTTTTATAAAGGCATGTACCGGGATTTTTCTGACAGTGAAATAACACTGAAGGTCTGGAATGGAGAAGGCTGGGAATGGATGCGCTGCCGGCTGTACGGGAAGAAATTTCCGGAAAATGGACAGATTATGTCACCATCTGTGGTGCTTGAAGCAGAGTTTATCATGCTGCATGTACCTGTAAAGGAATCAACCAGAGATTCTGATTCCGTGAAGGTAAGAATGAAGGACGGCAGAAATATCTGCGGCCTGCAGTTTACCAATGGGGATGCTTTTGCAGTAGGAAGTATTCGGGATAAAGATGATCATGAGCTTGCAGTGTGTTTTTTTAAAGGCGGCAGAGAGTATGAGCATCATTGCCGGTGTGTTTTAGAGAAAATAGAAAAATCAGAAAAATCTCTTGGCTCTGTGCATACGGGACGGCCAAACAAAAAGTACTGGATGCATTTGAAGCACCTGGGCGAGCATTATGCTCATGCAGTCAGCAGGGAGATTATAAAATTTTGCGAAAACCATGACGTGGGTGTAATTGCAGTTCCTAAGTATGATAAGGATTACAGCCGATATGTAATGGGCGCATCAGGAGACTGGAGTCCGATACATTTGAGTATTCGGATAAGGGAATACCTTTCTTATAAGGCATGGAAGGCGGGAATGATAGCTATTGAGGTGAATGCCGGAGGAATTATCACCTGTTGCGGAAGCTGTGGAGGAAAGGTTGTAAGTGTTGATAAGAAGACGCAGGAATGCGTTTGCGAAAATGGACACAGATGCAACCGATACTTGAATGCTGCAAGGAATCTTACAAAGAAATGCCGCAGTCAGTTTGAACCAGGGGAGCCTGATAGAATGAAGAATGAAGAAGCTTCTTTGAAGAACGCGGGAGATATGGGGAATTAAGGCGGAAAGCTCCGCTTTGATTTATATAGAAGATATTCGGAGAAATCCTCCGGGTGGAATAAGCGAAAGCGGAAAGACAGGGATTATCAATGGTAGTCACTGTCGGGTTGAATACCGCCTGTTGTGTCCTGGGCATTTCAAGAAGAAATGGACAAGAGACAGCGAAGAAGAGGTTTTGCCTTGGAAAATTTCCTGCATAGGGAATTAGAGAGAGTGGGACTGGGAGGGTATTCGAAGTAATTTAAAATTAACGATTTAACAAGATTATGATAAAAGAAAGATGTTTTCTGTACTGAGATGGTTAGAGATGCTGGAAAACGCTGGTTGAAAATACTACTGAGATGATTTCTTGAAATAAAGATATATTCTCTGAAAATAAATAATAGCCTCCGAAATCGTGCAGTGGGGGATTGAGATTTAATGATAAATGCAGTGGGAGATACAGCTATGGTAATGACATCGCTGCTTATCACGGGCATTGAATCCCAGTTATGCCCTGGCAGGGAAAAGGAGGTTTTTTGATGGAAAACAATGCAAAATGTAAGGCGGGATCAAGGAATTATGGCTGGTGGGAAAGGTCACCGTTCAGGAAAGGGGTAGATGTATGAAAGGAAAGTTGATCGTTATCGAAGGGCTTGATGGTTCCGGTAAGGCTACACAGGCAGAACTGCTCTGTGAGAAACTGCGGGAGCGTGGGAAAAAGATACGGCACATATCTTTTCCGGATTACGGCAGCGACTCCTCGGCTTTGGTGAGGATGTACTTGTCCGGCAAGTTTGGCTCTGCCCCGTCAGATGTCAACGCCTATGCGGCATCTAGCTTTTACGCTGTGGATCGATATGCCAGCTGCAAGAAGGACTGGGGACAGTTTTATGAGGATGGGGGCATCGTTATCGGGGATCGTTTTACAACTTCAAACGCTATTCACCAGTGCAGCAAACTTCCAGAGGAGGAATGGGATGGGTACCTGGATTGGCTTTTTCATTTTGAGTACCAATTGCTTGAAATTCCGGTACCAAACATAGTTATATATTTGCGTGTCGCTCCAGAAGTCAGCCAAAAACTCATGACCTGCAGATATGAAGGCCATGAAGAGAAAAAAGATATTCATGAGAAGGATGTGGAATACCTGAACTGCTGCCGTACCGCCGCAGATTACTGCGCTAAGAAGCTAGGATGGAAAACGATAGAGTGTTCGGATAACATGTGCATGAGAGGTATTGAGGATATCCAGAATGAGATTATCCAGGTTTTAAAGGATAGTACGGTGCTGTGATACCAGAGTATATGTGATAAATACAATTGTAAGGAGAAATTAAAGAATCATGAACTATCAGATAATGCAATTGAATACAGTCTGGAATAAAGACTCGAAACTCGGTGGTTTAACGTTTGTAGAAAGCGAGAGGGACATACCGTTTGCAATCAAGAGGATATATTGCATTTACAAAATAGAAGAGAATCAGCACAGAGGGTTACATGCCCACAAGAAAAACTGGCAGCTTTTGTTCTGCCCATATGGAGCCATTGATATCATCCTTACCGATGGCGATGAGAAAGAAACTATAACGCTGGATAATCCCTCAAAAGGACTGGTGCTTAACCCTGGACTCTGGTGGGAAATAATCTGGAGGCACGATGACTCGGTGCTCTGTGTGGCCGTCTCTGAATACTATGACTCGGATGAATACATCCGAAACTATGACGAGTATTTATCTTACAGGAAGAGCCAGAATGAGAATGCAAAATCTCTCGGGGAGGGGGTAAGTGAAGTAGGAAATGTACTTAATGTAAAAATGTTGAAGTTCCCCTTTGCACACCCTTCAATTACATCACAAGATCTAACGGATGCAACTTCACGGTCAATCGTGGTTGAGGGCATGAAAGATGTTCCCTTCGAGATTCGGAGGGTCTTCTACATATTCGGGGAGGGAAATGTGGGATTTGTGAGAGGCAAGCATGCCAACCGTAAGTCAGAATTCGTGCTCTTTAATATCTCCGGCAGGAGTAAAGTAAAGGTTATTGATGAGGATTTAAGCGAGACAGTCTATGAACTGAATGAGCCGAAGGATGCTGTATACCTTCCACGCATGATCTGGAAAGAGATGTATGATTTCACGCCGGATTCTGTTTTGATGGTCATTACAAACGAGTATTACGATGGAACGGAATATATCAGAGATTTTGATGCATTTTCGGAAGAAATCAGGGGAATGAAGACAAATCAGAAGACACGAAAAATACAATAGTAATAATGAAGGAGCATGAGGAAATGGAAGTACAATCTGTTGTTTTGAAAAGAACCTTCAATTTACATAAAGAGGAATATGAGGAAGCAGCACTGAGGGCATTAAACTCCGGCTGGTATATTCTTGGCAGAGAAATGGAGGATTTTGAGCAGAAGTTTGCTGCATATATGGGAGTTAAACACTGTGTGGCGCTCAATTCTGGTACGGATGCCCTAATCCTGGCCTTTCGGGCAATTGGAATCCGTCCAGGAGACGAGGTTATCTGTCCGGCCGGAACCTACATAGCTTCAGTAATTGGAATAACTGAGAACGGCGGCATTCCTGTATTTGTCGATATGGATGATCACATGGAGATAAATGCGGATGCTATCGAGGCCAGGATTACGGACAGGACAAAGGCTATTCTTCCTGTACATTTGTTTGGCCAGTGCAGCCGGATGGATAAGATTTCGGAAATAGCGAAAAAGTATGACTTGATTTTGATTGAAGATTGTGCCCAGTGTCATGGCTCAACATTTAATGGTAAGCTGGCAGGTACTTTTGGAAATATCGGTTGCTTCAGCTTTTACCCTACAAAGCCGTTGGGTGCGTTGGGAGATGCCGGTGCGATAATTACAGATGACAATGAGTTGGCGGAAAAGATTAGGCTGTTGAGAAACTACGGCAGCAAGGTAAAATATCACAACGAAATCAATGGTGTGAACAGCCGTATGGATGAGGTGCAGGCGGCTGTGCTGAAGGTTGGCCTGAGTCATCTGGAAGAGGGAAATGCAGAGAGACGGCATCAGGCTCAGATGTATGTGGGAGGGATCAATAATCCGAAGGTTATCATTCCGCCCGTGTATGAGGAGGTTTTCCATGTATATCATCTTTTTCCCGTACTTGTGGAGGATAGGGACGATTTTCAGAATTATCTTGCAGAGAACGGTGTCAAGACTCAGGTACATTACCCGATCCCTCCATATGTAGCTGAGTGTTACAAGGACTGGGGCTATCAGTGGAGCGACTTTCCGAATGCGGAACGGTATGCAAAGCAGGAGGTAAGTATGCCGATTTATGCGGGTCTGTCAGACGAGGAAGTGCGGTATGTGATTGACGTGATTAATCGGTATTGAGTTATAAGATGATTTTAACAGGAAAGGAGAATTGGCATTATGGAGCCAACAGTTCTTGTGACTGCCATCGGAACAGCTGCGTCTACGGCAATTATTTCGCAGCTTAAGGCTACTGGGGGATACTATATCATCGGTGGTGATATTTTTAAGAAAAATCAAATAGCAACCTCCAAGGATGTTGATGAGTTTTATACATTTCCATCAGCAGTAGAAGACTTAGAGGCATATATAGACTTTGCTGCTGCTTTTTGCAAAGAGCACAGTGTAAATTATTATTTTGCAACAATCGATGAAGAGGTGGTAAACCTCTCAAAAAATAGGGAGAAGTTTGAAGCAATTGGCGTTTCGCTTTGTATACCCAATCACAGTCTGGTCATGACATGTCATTATAAGGATACTTTCAGCGACTGGATTCTTGATAACATTCCAGAGATTTATATAAAGCGTTTTAGGGAATTAGATGAAATTACGGATAAGGATTTCCCTGTGTTCATGAAACCAATCGAGGGCAGGGCGAGCCTTGGATGTAGGAAGATTGAGGGCAGGGAGACATTAGAGGAACTGAAAGCAGAAGGATTATATGCTGCTGATTTTGTTATACAGCAATATGTGGAGGGAGAGATTATCACAGTTGACCTGATACGGAATGCGAAGAACGGACACACAGGCCAAGTGCAGAGGGTGGAAGAACTGCGCAATCCCAGCGGCTGCGGGACGGCGGTGATGATAATCGATGAGATGAAGCTTACAGGAATCTGTAATCGTCTTATGAAAAAGCTGGATTTGAATGGTGTTGTCAATGCGGAGTTTTTCCGTAATGGTGATGATTACCGGATGATTGAGATTAACCCGCGATTTTCAGCAGGTACGAGTTTTTCCTATGCGGCTGGATGCGGTACGGCCTTGGCAGCACTGGATATTGCAGCTGGAAGGGATTTTGTATTAGGAGAGCCTGCCATAGGGATGCATCTTGCGAAAAGGTATGAAACATACCGCCTGGACTGAGTGGATGGATGAGAATGGCAGAGAGAGAGCAGATGTATTATTGAATATGGGAACTTAAATTGCAATACGTAGTTAAAGGAGTAGGGTATGGAGAAGGGTGTTGGAAATTCAAATCTGGTATCAAATGAAGAGGAAGAAGCAGCGCATATATTAAGGGAAAAGAACCTACAGCATAAAAACGAGACAGCCCCGAAAGTGAACCCGAGGGTTTCTTTCTATACAAAATATGGGAAGCGTTTCCTGGATATACTAATCGCACTGCCTGCATTTATCCTTCTTTTTCCGTTTAATATCATCTTCGGGATCTGTACTTTTTTTGATGTTGGTATGCCGATTTTTTACAAACAGAAGCGAGTTGGAAAGGATGGTAAGACCTTTACATTAATTAAATTCCGTAACATGAACAATAAGACGGATGCTGACGGAAAACTGCTCCCACCGTCTCAGAGGGTGACAAAATTCGGAAAATTCATGAGGAAATTATCCTTGGATGAACTGCTGAATTTCTGGTCCGTCCTTAAAGGGGATATGTCCATTATAGGTCCCCGTCCGCAGCCGGTATTTATTTATGAACGGATGTGTGACCGCCACCAGGCGAGGTCTGCACTCCGGCCGGGACTTGAATGCCCCAGGGTCATCCATGTGCTGGGAGAGGAAATATGCCAGTTTCAGCGTACATTTGAGAACGATGTCTGGTATGTGGAGAATTGCAGCTTCTTTCTGGATGTAAAAATGGTGTGGATGCTTGTAAAGATGGTCTTTTCCATGGGAAAGAGGGAAAAACAGGCATCGGGCAAAGGAATCAGCTATTTTGTGGGGTACACCGAGGACGGCATTGCGATAGGGATGAATAGCTATAGGACGATGACGAAGGATCAGAGGTAAATACTTGGAATATTGGAGTATTATTCAGCTGTATTTCTAGGAAATGAAAAAATATGGAGGAATGTAGAATGTTAAATGCAGATTTAAAAGGAAAGAAGCTGCTCTTGGTGGGTGGCCTGAACAATACCGTTGATCTGCTGGATCTCGCCCATAGGAATGGCGTGACGGTCGGAATTGCGGATTACAACAAAAATACATTTGCAAAGGGGCTTGCAGATTATGCCTATGATGTGGATGCATACGATGAGGATGCAATGACGGAGCTGATTCAGGCGGAGGGGTTCGATGGCGTGATCACAGCATTTAACGAGAGACTGGGACCGATCGTGAGGAAACTGGCGGACCGCTTAAGGATGCCCGCACCGTTTACGGTAGAGCAGCTCCAAATGAGTACAAATAAAAAATACTTCAAACATACCTGCCAGCAGTATGGTGTACCCGTACCACAAGAGTATGTGATTCGGTCTGTGGAGGATATCCGTATAACAAATATTAATTACCCTGTCATCATCAAGCCGGTGGATGCGGCAAGCTCCGTGGGGGTTACACCATGCCATTCGCCAGAAGAACTGGAAAAAGGGTTCCAGAAGGCTAGGAAGGCATCAAAGTCCGGTGATGTGATCGTGGAGCAGTACCTGCCTTATGACGAGATTAATCTTACCTATATAGCACAGGATGGTACTATCCAGCTTGCAGCCATACATGACCGGTACTTCAATACAGAGCAGGAGAGTGCAACAAAGGCGCCAGACCTTTATATCTATCCCAGCCGTTATACAGATCTTATACTGGAGCGGTATAATGGGAAAATCATTGCTATGTTGGAGGGAATAGGCATAAAGAACGGTTCTCTATTCATCCAGGCTATAGTAAAAGACGGGCAGCTGTATTGTTATGAGGCCGGCATGAGGCTGAACGGCTGTAAAACATACCAAATACTGGAATATGAAAATGACTATAACACTTTTGAGCATTTAATGCAGCTGGCACTGACGGGCAGTATGGGGAAGAAAGTACAGTTTAACCCGAAGTTCAAACGCTGGTATGCGACAGTGAACGTGTTGGGACAGCCGGGGATGACTATTGCGGAAGTCAGGGGGGAGAAGGCGCTGAACACCTATCCATGGCTCATTCACATAGCGAGAAGGGATCAAGTGGGACATACCATACCGGAGGACTCTGCTGGGACATTGGTGCAGGATACCACAAGAATCCATATAGCTGCTGATACGAAGGAAGAATTAATAGAGCGGCTGGATAAGACGAACGAGCTTTTCCAGATGCTGGATAAGGATGGTAAGAGTGTCTTGCTGAAGCCGCATGATACGAAGGAAGTTTACGAAAAACTGGATTACGAATTGTAAGATATGGAACGGTGGTGCAGACAGATGGAGAGACTGGTTCTTAGCGGTGCTGGCGGATTTCTCGGTTCCGCGATTATACGGAAGGCTGCGGAACTTGATATAAAAATTGTAGCGATAACATCAAGACCGCAGGAGATAAAAAATGTTTATGGGAACACCTGCGACACATTGGAAACAAAAAAAATTCTGGATGGGTCGTGCGAGTTCTGCAGAAAAGATGTGTTTGTTAATTGCATGTTCCCGACAAACGCAGATGGATACCGGATGGCTGATGGCCTTGAAAAAGTATTTCAGATGATGACAGCCGCAGAAGAAGGCGGCGTGGGGGCGTTTATTAATATCTCTTCACAGAGCGTGTATGCCTCCCAGCGGACACAGCCTGCTGCTGAAGGTGATCCATTATGCCTGGAAACTCCTTATGCTGTCGCAAAGTACAGCAGCGAGGCATTCTGTGATCAGGTATTTCATGGAAAGCCGCATACAAATATAAGGCTGGCGAGTCTTCTTGGAGTTGGATATGATCAGAGGATCATTAACAGGATGGTTGATCAGGCACTAAAAGGAAATGAACTGAAGGTTGTCGGAGGAATGCAGCGGTATGGTTTTCTGGATGTCCGTGATTCTGCGGCAGGGATTGTGAAGATGGCAATGAGTGATTCCGGCAATTGGAAACAGGTATATAACTTGGGAAGGATGGAAAGTTATACGCTGATAGATGTTGTGCAAACGATTGTGAGTGAAATGGAAAAGCGCGGGTTGGCAGCCAGCTATGCAGTTAAAGAGGGGACAGATACGAGAAATTCCTCAATAAATGCGGAGAGGTTCATGAAGGATTTTACTTGGAAACCGGTGATTACCTTGGAACAGACAATAGGGGATATCATCGACAAAAAGATAGAGGATTAAAGATTTATGAAAATATGGGTCATCGGGCGTGGCTACCCTACCACGTCAAATGGAATGTGGGGCTCCTTTGAACTGGAGCAGGCAAAGCTGCTGGCCAGAAATGGACATGAGGTTTGTTATATAGCATTGACATTAAGCTTCTTTAATAGGAAGGATCCCAGGGGCTTTAGGGAATTTAAAGAAGATGGAGTACACATATTTACATATTCCCATCTGTATTTTCCTGGGAAAGCAGGCATTTACCTAGAGAGGTTTGAGGATAAATGCTGGAGAATGCTGTTGGATAGGACGAAGGCTGATTCCGGGATGCCGGAACTGATTCATGTACATTATCCGTCCATGCTGAGCAGCATAAATGAAGTTGAAAAGTACCGCAAAGCTGGAGTAAGGATATATGTGACAGAGCATTGGTCGCGAGTTCTAATCAACAATTTGAAGAAGCATGAGCTGAGGAGGCTTCAGTATTATGGGAAGTGCTCCAACTGCTTTATGAGTGTGAGCCAGAACCTTTTAGAGGCTGCTTGTGGTCTTGCGGAAATAGTGGTCCCCAAAGTCGTTGTGCCGAATCTCGTGTCGCCTGTATTCAGGAAGACGGAGAGCAGGAAAAAGGACAAAGGATTTACATTTATTGCAGTGGGGCGTTTGGCACCGGTGAAGCAATTTGATATTGTAATCCGGCAGTTTATGGATGCTTTTTCTGGCAATGATGATGTGAAGCTGAAGATAATCGGTTCAGGAGATATGAAGGCGGCGCTTGAGAAAATTGCGGGAGACTGTCCACAGATTCAGTTCACTGGTATGCTTAATCAGACTGATGTAGCAAAGGAAATTTCAATGGCTGACGTACTCGTATCCTATAGTAAGTATGAAACATTCTGTGTCCCGGTTGCAGAGGCATGGCTCTGCGGAAAACCAGCGATTATTTCAGATAGGGTAGGTATAACATCCTATCTGGCGGATTGGCTGGGTGTAGAAGTACCGTTTGATGTTCCGGGAGAGCTTAGGAGAGCAATGATTGAAATGGTGGATGGCTATGGAGTGTATAATGCTGAAAAAATATCGGAATATGCGAAAAAAATGTTCACGGAGGAAGCCATATATCAAAAACTGGTTGATGCCTATGAAAGGTGCTGAACGGAGAGAAATCTGGTTATATAAGAGATGCGGAGACTGTAAACAATGATTAGGATTAAAAAAAGAAAATTTAAGATATCCATTAAAGACATCGCATGGTTTCTAATATTGATTTTCTACTTCGAAAGCCCATATTTAGCGAGATTCTCAATATTGAATACCTTATACACAGTGGGGAAATTTATAAGTATTGGCTTTATATTACTTCATATACGGAAATTTCACTTTAATGCTATCATGGCAGTAATTGTTCTTCAAGAAGTTGCCTTATGGATAAGTACCTTATTGGCAGGTTCTTCAATGATGTTTGTGTCTACTCAGGTGATTAGTGTGACAGCATTTATCATCGTTATAGATATTATGCTGAAAGAGGATACAAAAAGGTGTATCCGAATTCTTTATATAATAATGACATTGTTAATTTATATTAATGTGCTTTCAATGTTATTATTTCCAAATGGCCTTTATACGGCTACAGGTGTTGTTGGAACAAAAAAATATTATTTTTTGGGGCATCAGAATTCATTAGGATTATATGCTATGATAGCGATTGCTTTGGGGGAATTCAGGCTTGAGACAGAGGACGAGGATAAATTTAACTTGGCCAGGCTTATATTTTTGGAAGTGGTATCTCTTTTTTACATTTTAAGGGTTTGGTCTGTTGTATCCTTGCTGAGTGTTGCCGGAATAATAGCAATCACTTTCTTTAATAGGTTAAGTAAGAAGGGATGGCATCTGCCTCTTGTGTGGAGCCTGATATTGAATGCGGTAATATTTATTGTTTTCGTTGTGCTGCAGAACCTCCAGATGATCGTTCCTTTTTTGGAGGGAGTTCTAAACCGTGAAGTAACTCTTTCAGGAAGAACTACAGTATGGTCAATAGCATTAAAGTATTTCTTAAATAATCCTATCTGGGGAGTTGGGCAGGGGAAAGGCTATGAGATATTTGGTTTTGCAACAACACATAACAGATATGTGAATACGATATTCACTGGGGGGCTGATAGGCATTGCCTTGTTTGCAATTTTGTTGGTTATAATTTGCAGGCGTCTAAAAAGTTCAAAAGAGAGTATGATGGAGATTTTGATAGCTTATTTTACGATTTTGTTTGTTATCATTCAAGGAGAGACATTTGATGATATTCTTTTTTATCTGATGTTCATTTTCGTGAGTAATGTGCAGCACTTGGTGATGGCTAAAAAAATATGCAGGAAAAAGCCACACATCGTTTAGAGCTTGGATGAAGTTTTGGAAAGGAGATGCTCCATAAATGAGTACATCTAAGACGATAGCTAAAAATTTCATATACACGACGTTTTATAAAGTCATGAGGATGATACTTCCACTGGTAACAGTTCCATATGTGACCAGAGTACTGGGAGCAGAGAAGCTGGGAATATACGATTATACATATTCCGTTGTTATCTATTTTCAGATGTTTGCTTTCCTGGGGTTTGAAAATTATGGTAGCAGGCTAATCGCTGAACACAGGAAAGATAAGGCACAGATGGATAAGGTGTTCTCTGCGGCATACTATTTCCAAGTGATTTTCAGCGTGCTCGCCTTAGTGGCTTATGTGGTTTATCTTACTATTTTCTGTAAAGAAAACCGTGATATTGCTTGGATACAGAGTTTATACATAATTGCAGAGTTGTTTAATATCAGTTGGCTGTACTTTGGGCTAGAGAAATTTAAGGTGACGTCCACAGTGAACATTATCGCAAGGCTGGTTTCTTTTGCAGGGATTTTTATCTTTGTGAAGACTAGGGATGATTTGGTTCTGTATTCCCTCTTCTGTGCAGGAACGCTGCTGTTCAGCTCTCTAATCCTTTGGATCAGAGTGTTTAAGTATGTTAAGTTTACTAGTGCAACAGTAAAAGAAATATGGGAATATGGCAAGGGATCGCTCCTACTGTTTTTCCCAGTCCTTGTCATAAATATTTACAGGACAATGGATAAGATTATGCTCGGAAATATTGTGGGAATGTCCGAAGTAGCCATATACTCAAATGCGGATAAGATTGTTGAGGTTCCGTATATGATCCTTGCTTCACTTGGCGTTGTTACATTGCCGAAAATGACAAACTTTGCCCAAGATGGCGAATTAGAAAAAACAAAATATTACATAGAGAAGTCCATGCGTGTAATTATGTTCATGGCCTGCGGTATGGCTTTTGGGATGATGGGTGTAGGGAAGGTATTTGCGCCTATATTTTTTGGTGATGAATTTGCGGAAAGTGGTGTACTCATTATGGTAATTGCGCCCCATGTGATTTTCAGGGGGAATGCGAATGTTGTGAGGAATCAATACCTGTTGCCTCAGAAGAGGGATAAAGATTATATCGTTTCGATATTGACTGGCGTTGCTGTGAACTTGGTTTTTAATTCCATTTTTATACCTTTATGGGGGGCTGTTGGGGCGGCCTGCGCAACGCTGCTAGCGGAATCATTTGTGGCATTGTGCCAGATATTCATATGCAGGAGGGAGATTCCGGTCGTGAGGTATACGGTTTCGAATTTGTTTTTCATAGTTTGTGGACTGGTCATGTTTGTGCCGGTGTATATGTATGGAAATGCACATGGTGCAACGATTCAAACCTTACTCATTCAGGTGACAAAGGGAGTGGTAATCTACCTTGTCATTGCAGGAGCCTTTTTTTACCATAAAGAGAAGGAATTGATAAAATCATTTATCAGACAGAAAAAAAAACATATTAAGTCGCTGCTTGATTTTGAATCCGCAAGGGGGAAATAATGGCAGGCGTGTCGACGAGAAGACTAAGGAGTTTAGAAGTGTCAAACAAACAGGAAGTTATAATGTGTTCAGTGGGTGATCTGATGCTCTCGGATTCACCACTGTTCGTTGGAGTCGGGGTTGGGTCTGCATTTCCTAAAATTAAAGATGATGTTTTCAAAGGATGTGAATGTCATTTTCGTAATGCGGATATTGTGATAGGAAATTTTGAAACCGTGGTGTATTACCCTAAACACAGGAATCTTGCAGAACTGCAGATGTCCTGTCCGGAAAGTACTATTGATGTGGTAAGGAAAGCCGGGTTTTCAATCCTTAATTTGGCAAATAACCATTGCCTGCAGCATGGGACTGATGCTTTTTTTTATACAAAAAAAGTATGCGAGGATGCCGGGATGGGAGCTATCGGTGTTAGGGATGAAGATTTTTATGTTATTGATGTTAAGGGGACTCGCTTTGCTTTTTTCTCTCTCTGTATACATATTGAATGGTATCAGCCAGATGATATCCGATATGAAGATGATATTGAGAGAGTGTTGAAAAAGGCAGGAGAATATCATAAGGCATATCCAGAGAGTGTGCTGGTATTGGCGGTTCATTGGGGGGATGAATTTGCAACATTTCCTACAAATGAGCAGATAACTCTCGCACATAAATTTGTAGATGCGGGTGTAGACATTATTCTGGGGCATCACTCTCATGTGTTTCAAGGAATTGAACAGTATAAGGGTTCTTTGATTGTCTATGGTCAGGGAAATTTTGTATCCGACATGGTTCCGCAGATGTGCCGTGAGACTGGTATTGTAAAGATTAAGATATTTGGAGATAGCAGTGAGAAGAAAATCGACTATGAAATGTTGCCCTATTGTATTAATGACAATATGATCCCAGAGCCATGTGCAGGAGAATGGTTCCGGGACAGACAACAGGAGATGGAAAATGCATTAAGTGGGAAATATACGGATAAGGATTACTGGAATATTGTAAATGCTCATCACAGATCTTGCAGTAATGATTTTAGAGTAAGATTTAAAAAATCTTTCTATAAATATAGACTCAATGTTTTTATTAGGATGATGTATGAATTTTCTGTTCGAAAAATAAAAAAGAAGCTGGAGTTTTCGCAGAATTGGTTTTGCATAAAGCCTCTGATCAAAAGTATCGGAGGAAGGAGAGGAGATGAACATGAAAAAAAACGTAACGGTTGATTTGGTCAAAGGGGTAGCCTGTATCTTTGTCATCCTTATACACTGCCGATTTCCTGGAGCATTGGGTGATTATATTGCGGCGATAGCAAGATTTGCGGTTCCGTTTTTTGCCCTTGTCACAGGGTATTATTCTTATGACGCTGACAGGGGCAGGTGCATTGCAAAGACCAAGGCTGGACTGAAAAAAACGGGTATTCTTATCGCATCAGGAATTATGATAAGTGCAATATTTAACTCCATCGCTTCAATAGTGCAGGGGAGCGGAATGCTTGATTGGCTGTTTCCAAACCTCACTCTCAAGAATGCAGCAAAATTTATCCTGTTCAATAGGCTCTTATTTGTCAGCTGGTCGATTTGGTACTTGTTCGCTTTGCTATATGTTTACTTGGTGTACATTCTACTGCTGAAATTGAATTTGGTAAGGTTTTCTTATAGATTAGCTCCATTATTGCTGTTTTGCAATATCATCATTCAAGAAGTGCTTGACTTTCCGTGGTATGTGGCTGGCAATTTTCTTTTTACGGTACTGCCCTTTTTCTTGATAGGACGGTGGGTAAATGAAAAGGGTGCCTTCCCATCAAGGAAACTGATGTATTGCATTCTGATTACATCGACCAGCATGGTACTCTTTGAACAGTTTATGCTTGGAGAATCAGCATTGTATATTGGAACAATTGGCGTGGCTCTCACTGTATTTATTTTGGCCAAAGATGATGAACTGGCTGAAAATACATGTGCTGGATATGTGGGATGGCTTGGCAGATATTATTCCATGCCCGTCTATTTGTGCCATTGCGGAATTATACAGGTTTTGAATGCATTAATTGAAAGAGGATATGTGGTAATTTCCCCATATATGGTTCCGCTGGTGGTTATAGTAGCATCGATGGTTATAGCAACGCCATATGTGCTGACAAGACAAAAGCATTGTCATCGGAAGGTATCTGCATAGGCAGAATTCTCCTGTAAGAGATGCAAAGGTTATGAATGGAGAAGTTATTGGGAATTCCTGATGATTATACGTTGGATTCCCAAAATAAAAATACACACAATACGAGGTAAAAACCAATGAAAGGAATTATTCTCGCGGGTGGATCCGGCACACGGCTTTATCCGCTTACGATGGTAACGTCAAAACAGCTCCTTCCAGTCTACAATAAGCCTATGATCTACTACCCTCTGTCCACCCTGATGCTGGCACAGATCAAGGATATCCTGATAATCAGTACTCCGGAGGACACGCCCCGCATCCGGCAGCTGCTTGGTGACGGTTCTGCATTCGGCATTTCCCTGTCCTACGCCGTCCAGGAGAAGCCGGAAGGCCTTGCCCAGGCATTCCTTATCGGGAAGGATTTTATTGGAAACGATAGCTGCGCAATGGTTCTGGGGGACAATATCTTCTATGGGAATGGACTGGGGCATAAACTCCGTTCCGCAAGGAAAATGGCAGAGGATGGGCAAGCCTGTATCTTTGGGTATTATGTGGAAGACCCGGAGCGGTTCGGAATCATGGAGTTCTCGAAAGAAGGAAAAACGGACGATGGGGTGAAGGTTCTTTCTGTAGAAGAGAAGCCGAAGGAACCCAAGTCCAACTACGCCATTGTGGGGCTTTATTTCTATCCCGCCGGGGTCTGCGCAAAGGCGGGGCAGGTTAGACCAAGCGCCAGAGGGGAACTGGAGATTACCACACTGAATGATATGTACCTTCAGGAAGGACGCCTAGATGCGCTGCTTCTGGGCCGGGGCTTTACATGGATGGATGCGGGGACATTTTACAGTCTCCGCAAGGCGACAAATTTCGTTTGCATGCTTGAGGAATACCAGGGAATGACCATCTCCTCCCCAGAGGAGATTGCCTACCATATGGGATGGATTGATGATGAAGAACTTAGAATGAGCGCAGAGCGTTATGGTAAGAGTCCGTATGGTGAACATCTGATAGCTGTGTTGGAAGGCAAGGTCGTATTGTGAGGTTACAGGGGAACTGTGAAAAATATATTGTGAGGTAGAAGATTATGACGATTATTGTGACCGGCGGAGCCGGATTCATTGGTGGGAATTACATACATTACCATATAAAGGAGCACCCAGAGGATCGGGTGGTGTGTATCGATAAGCTGACCTATGCGGGGAATCTGTGTACCCTGGCGCCGGTGATGGACAACCCAAATTTCCGGTTCGTGAAGCTGGACATCTGCGATCGGGAAGGGGTAAGGAGCCTCTTTGGGGAAGAAAAGCCGGATGTGGTTATCAACTTTGCGGCGGAAAGCCATGTGGACAGGAGCATTGAGGATCCCGGCATTTTCCTACAGACTAATATCATCGGCACAGCCTCCATGATGGATGCCTGCCGGGCGTTTGGCAACGTGAGGTACCACCAGGTCAGCACGGATGAGGTATACGGCGACCTTCCCCTGGATCGCCCGGATCTGTTCTTTACGGAGGAAACACCCATCCATACATCAAGCCCGTACTCATCTTCGAAAGCCGGAGCCGACCTGCTGGTGATGGCCTACTACCGCACTTATGGACTGCCCGTGACCATCAGCCGCTGCTCCAACAACTATGGCCCTTACCAGTTCCCGGAGAAACTGATTCCGCTGATGATCGCCAATTGCTTGAACGATAGGCCGCTGCCTGTCTACGGGGAAGGGTAGAACGTTAGAGACTGGCTGTATGTGGAGGACCACTGCAAGGCGATTGACCTAATCGTGAGGAAGGGACGTATTGGGGAGGCCTATAATGTGGGCGGCCACAATGAGATGCGGAATATTGATATCGTGAAGCTGATCATCAGGGAACTTGGGAAGAGTGAGGAACTGATCAATTATGTTGCGGACCGGAAAGGCCATGACCTGCGCTATGCGATTGACCCGACAAAGATCCATAATGAGCTTGGCTGGCTGCCCACCACAGCTTTCAGCGATGGCATTCGAAAAACGATAATGTGGTATCTGGAGAACCGTTCCTGGTGGGAGGAAATCATCAGCGGGGAGTACCAAAATCATTACGGGAAGATGTGCGGGTGCAGGAGATACCAGTGAGGAGAATATAAGACAGGCTGAAGAAGGTAATATCATTGAGAGTATCATTGGTAATTATTACCATCCCACATGACGTGAATTACTGACGGCGGGGATACTGGTGTTAGCGTCTGTGTATGCTTCACAAATTCCAAAAACCTTCTCGCTTATCGGCTAGCGTACAGATCCGGCATAAAACCCAGATGAAGAAGAGGAAAAGCCCCAGTGCTGTTTTTAAGAGAAATGCCACGCAAATCACCTCCATACTGTATAGTATGTCAAGAATCACGGGATATATTCATTTGGAGAATTTTGTTATGATGACGGGTGAAAAGAATGGAGGGGGAACTGATGTTACATACAGATCTAATGGACCGGCACAGGCAAAACTTGTTAAGAGAAGCTATCTCCTGTTTTGCTAACTTTTCCTGGAGGTGAGCCGGTGCTGTAAGCAGACTGGATTGTTACTGCAGCGCCTCAGACGATTCCTTTTGTAGAATTAAAACTGGAACAGAATGCATCTGAATCTCCCGTTTATAATAGTTTCAGACCAGATGCTGTTATTCATTCTTCAATTCCTCCAATCAAAAAAGGCAATTACCATGTACTGGTGATTGCTTATACTAGATTTCTGCAAAAGAAAAAGACAATCAATTTCTTATTGTTCGTGTATATTGTCTCTTGTTTTTTGTGCCCCCTTTGTTGGCCACTAAAAACGGCAGAAAAATCTAAGAGATTTTCCCACCGCCTTGTCTGGATCACTCCGTTAGTTTGCAATATTTTCGTTATATCAAATATACCTACAAGCTCAAATTTATCTTACTTTTCCATAAATACAGAGGTCATAAATATTATTGTTTTTAATAACTGCTTTTTTCATTACACCTTCAAGCAAAAAATTATTCTTTTCTAGCACTTTTCTAGATGCAATATTGGGTTCATACACCATTCCCGTAATTCGAATGATATCTAATTTCTCAAAAGCAATTTTACAGATTTGTCTTACTGCTTCTGTCATGATTCCTTTTGAATATGCTTCTTGCAATAAATAATATCCAATTTCAGAATCTTTTCGATAGACATCTTCCTTTTGTTCAACTGATATTGTGCCTATTATTTTACCATCAACAACTATTTCTCGAAACACACCTTTTTTTTCATCGTTTTCTTTTACCATATTTAACCACCATTCTGCTGATTTATTTGTATATGGATTGGGCAATCTATCCGATAAATAGTTTCTATCTATAGTGTTACACATTTTTATAAGAAATTCTTTATCTTCAAAACTCCATTTTTTTAATTCAATTTTCATTTTTAGCACCTCGCTTACAAATTTAAATTGGACAAAATCGCTGCGCGATGGTCTGCCAAGGTTGTGGCATAGCGATTTTTTGTTTTCTGTAACAATAAGCAGTGGAATGCAAGTCCTAAAAGTAGTATTGTTAAGTCACCACAACGAAACAATCAAACAGGATCGACCTTCCCACTGCCTATGAAAAGAATACCATCCTTCCGCTTGTTTGGCAAGCGGTGTTATGACCCAAATGAACCTCCGTGTAAAGCAGTGTTTTGATTACTACTGATTTTACATGGAGGATTTTATTATGTATGATAAATATTTAGAACAGCTTGAGGAAGCCGGAAAAATCCGCAACCTCAAAGAACGTTCCATCAATTAACCTCTATAATTCGGCAATCCGTTTTTTCTATAGGAATGTCCTGCATATCCTTTGGGATGATATCAAATATAAAGCCATGTTTGCAACGATGTATTCTTCTGGAATGCGTGTTTCCGAAGTGATCCATCTACATTATGATGATATCTCCCGCACAAATATGCAGATCCATGTCCGGGATACAAAGAACCGGATGGATCGCTATACGATCCTTTCCAAACGGTGTCTGGATATCCTTACACAATACTGGTTTGAGAAGGGACGTCCCCTTGGGATCCTGTTTCCTAATAAATTTACCGGTAATTACCTGACAGTCAGTACGCTGGAGCAGGTGATGCGCCGTGCCGTATCCGATGCTGTGCTTCCAAAGACAGCAACTCCGCACTGTCTCCGTTGTAGCTTTGCAACTCATCTGATGGAACAGGGGACAGAACGGCAAAATATTCAGGCATTGCTTGGACACCGTGACCCAAAATCTACGGAAATTTATCTTCATGTCAGCAACAAATCCCTTATGGGAATCCAAAGTCCATTTGACAGGAAAGAAGGTGCTGGTTATGAATAATCCCACTGTTCAGGATATTTTCCAGCATTTTTATCCGGCATACCTTGAAAAGTATTCTCCATCTCCGGAACAGGCAAAAGCTGCCCGGAACATCTTGAACTGCAAAACCGGAGCCTATGGTGCAAACGTCAGTATGTGTGAAGACTGTGGTGCTGTTCAGATTCATTATAATTCCTGCCGCAACCGTTGTTGTCCCATGTGTCAGGCTGTCCCAACGGAAATGTGGATGGATGCCCGCAGGGAAGATGTACTTGATGCCCCTTACTTTCATCTCGTATTTACAGTTCCGGATATCCTGAATCCGGTCATTTATAGTAATCAGAAGCAACTGTATGACACACTGTATCATACTGCTTCTGCTACGATCAGTAAAATAGCTGCTGACCCAAAGCATCTTGGGGCTTCTGTTGGATATATCTGCATCCTGCATACATGGGGGTCTGAAATGAACTTACATCCTCATATCCATACAATACTGCTCGGCGGTGGTCTGACACCAAAAAATGAATGGAAGGACAACGGCGCTGAGTTTTTTCTCCCCATATGGGCTATCGCTAAAGTCTTCCGCGGAAAATATATGGATGAGTTGAAAAACCTCTGGAATACGAACCAGCTTGAGTTTCATGGAACTGCCGAAAAATACCGTAACTATTATGCGTTCAAAGAACTGATTGATTCCTGCTATGATACGGAATGGATTCCTTATTGTAAGAAAACTTTTAACAGCGCGCAGTCTGTGATTGATTACCGGAACGAAGGACAATGGAAAGAGCTGGCCCTTTCCGGTGTTGAGTTTATCCGGCGCTTTTTAATGCATGTGCCGCCAAAACGTTTTGTAAGGATTCGGCATTACGGACTTCTTTGTTCCCGCAGCAAAAGTAAAAAGCTCACTTTATGCCGGAATCTTCTCGGATGTCAAAAGTATCTGTCAAAGCTCCGGGATAAGGGGATGCCTGAAATATTAAAACATCTCTATGGCATAAATGTCTGCGTGTGTAAAGCCTGTGGTGGTAAACTTGGCCCCCCCCCACCTTCGGATACCACAAAGATGCTAAATATTTTAAATTCAATAGTTTTTTGAAACCTCAAAGCCTGAGGTTTTGTTGTCATGCCCGTTTATCTGGAATCACTTGATTTCTATGGCTTCTGCATAGAAAATCCTGTATAATCATGGTGTAAGAACAAAAGATTGAAAGTCCATAGGCATTGGCTGCCCGGACGCTCACTTTGTTCAATTAGGCTAAATCGAAAATGGTGTAAACGAAGGGGCAGTTCACTGGAATGCCAAAACTGCTTTTTCGTTTACTCCATCATCGATTCTAACCTAAAGAATTTATCAATATCTTTGCTAAATATTATATCATTAGACAATTAGGCCGTCATTCTTTTTTGAACATTGAACAGAAAACACTTAATTTAATGCGCTGCTTCTGGGCCGGGGCTTTGCAGGGATGGATGCGGGGACATTTTACAGCCTCCGCAAGGCGGCAAATTTCATCTTCATGCTTGAGGAATATCAGGGAATGACCATCTCCACTCCAGAGGAGATTGCCTGCCATATGGGATGGATTGATGATGAAGAACTCAGAATGAGCGCAGAGCGTTATGGTAAAAGTCGTTCATCTGCTGGCGTGACCAGGGAACTGCAAGGAAAAGGCTATTTTTACAGCAATAAATCTACTTTTAATAATTCTTTATTGCTGATATTCTAACCGGTACTCTTTCGGTGACATCTGATATTTACTGCGAAAGAGTGTATAAAAATGTGTAATATTCTGATAGCCTACAGTTTGGGCAACCTGCTCGATGGGCATGGTCGTTTTAGAAAGATATTGTACGGCGTGGTTTAGGCGGATTTCTTTTATGATTTCAGAAAAACCGGTGTGTAATTTGTTTTTCAGGACTCTGGAAATCAGCCAGAAGGCGTAAACTGGTTGGAGAGGATTCTGGACATATACAGAAAAGTTTCTACAAGTCCTGCTTCCAGAATCTTTTCATATCCGGGCTGTGACTGAAAATATTCACCAGGAAGCACCGCAAAAGATTATACTGTAAACTGGACAGCTCCGGAAGGCGAGGGTGAGTATCAGATCATTGCTACCTGGAGCCAGGGTGCTTATAACAGCTATTCTCCAGGTGTAGAACCTTGTTATACTACAAACTATTTTGACGAGCGAGGTGTAGAAGCTCTGAGAAAGTTCTGGGAACAGCACTATTTAAGTGATCCTGATCTTGTTGAGAAAATCAAAGAAGTTGATGTACAGCTGTTTATGGACTCCTTAGAACTTACCTATGGAGACGGCTTTACCTGGTGGTGTGAAGATGCTGTGTTGGGCTAACTGGCAGGATTCTGGAGAAGCGGCAGATAAAGTGATCAGCTTTAGCCATAGAATAGTAGCCATACGATCTATAAAAGATCGGCTGAACGAGTAGAGCTGCTTCCATATCACTGTTACGGGGAAGCAAAGTATGATGTTTTGGGATTAGAGTATGAGGAACTGCAATTGTAAGCAGCTATTACATAGTTGATAAGAATGGTGAAGATTACACAATCTAAAAAAGAAAAAAGCATAAAATTTGTTGAAAATAAACAAATATCTAATTGATTTATAGGCGGAAAAGAGTTATAATTAATTCAAATGGGGCAAATGCAAAGATAAAATCAATGACTAAAATACGGAGGTGGATACTTATGATTTATCTGGTTGTGATTGCTGCGGTTCTGGCACTTAGTTTTGCTGCATTTAACTATATGACAGTGAAGAGTATGCCGGAAGGGACAGAAAAGATGCAGGAGATTGCAGACGCGATCCGCATCGGAGCAAATGCTTTTATTAATTATGAGTACCGTATCTTATATACGGTAGTTGCTGTGGTAGCTGTCATATTGACAGTGGTTACCACATGGCATGCAGCCATAGCGCTGATTATCGGATCTGTGATGTCCGGATGCGCCGGCTTTGTGGGGATGAAAATTGCTACATATTCTAACGTCCGGGTAGCAAACCGCGCACGGGAAACACAGGACATTGGTGAGACTGTAAAGGTTGCATTCCGCGGCGGCTCTGTTATGGGGCTTTGCGTAGGCGGCTTTGCGCTTCTTGGTGCATTTATTGTGTACATGGTATTTGGAATCGGTATGGGACAGATTGAGATTACAGAAGCTTCCTACACCAATATGCTGGGACTTAGGTTCTGCCCCTTTACCATGACGCTGTCAGGTTATGCTCTTGGATGTTCTATGGTTGCTATGTTTAACCGTGTAGGAGGCGGCATTTATACGAAAGCTGCAGATATGGGGGCGGATCTTGTAGGGAAAACGGAGGCGCATATCCCGGAAGATGATCCTAGAAACCCAGCCACTATTGCAGATAACGTTGGTGATAATGTTGGCGATGTGGCAGGCCTTGGTTCGGACCTGCTGGAGAGCTATGTAGGAGCCATTTCTTCCGGCATTATTCTGGCGTATCATATGTTCTCAAAATCCGTGGCGGAGGGAACAGGGATGACAAGCGATCTGCTTGAAACACTGATCCTGTTTCCGCTGGTATTTGTAGCTATCGGATTGATCGCATCCTGTCTGGGAGTTGCCAGTCTTTTGTTTAAGAAAAAAATGTCTTCTGATCCTCACAAGGATTTGAATAGCTCTACCTATTTTTCAGCAGGGGGTACTATTATTTTCGGATTCATCATATCCTATTTTATGTTCCGTGGATTTGCAAGTGCTTCTCTGAAGGATATTCTCGGATTTAAGTGCGGTTGGTTTTCTGCATGGATTGCTGCTGCTGCTGGTGTTATTTCAGGTGTTGTGATCGGGATGCTGGCAGAACTTTATACTTCTGCAGAGTATAATCCTACAAAGAATCTGGCACAGGCTTCACTGGAAGGTGCTGCACTTACTATTACACAGGGACTTGCCCTTGGTATGAAATCCTGTATGGCGCCCTGCCTTGTTCTTGGCGCAGGGATTATGCTGTCTTATCAGGCGGCGGGAATGTATGGCGTGGCGATGGCCGCAATGGGAATGCTTTCTTTCGTAACCGCAACTGTATCCGTAGATACCTACGGTCCCATTTCGGATAATGCAGGCGGTATCGCTGAGATGTCTCTGCTGGATCCGAAAGTGCGTAAAATTACAGATACCCTTGACTCTGTAGGAAATACTACAGCAGCTATCGGAAAAGGTTTTGCCATCGGTTCCGGTGCGCTGGCAGCCCTTGCTTTGATGATCTCCTACCTGTATTCCTATAATGATTTTGATACAGAGCTGATTCTGAATATGATGGAGCCTATGACTTTGGCGGGAGCCATTATTGGAGGATCCCTTCCTTTCCTGTTTTCAGGTATGTTGATCGAGGCGGTTGCAAAAGCAGCCCGCAAGATGGTGGCTGAGGTTCGCCGCCAGTTTAAGGAGATCCCCGGTATCCTGGAAGGAAAAGCGAAGCCGGATTACAAAACCTGTATTGAAATTTCTTCCAAAGGTGCCATTGGCGAGATGAAAGTTCCATCCATGCTTGCGATTGTTGTTCCTGTTGCATGCGGATTTATTTTCGGGCCGGAATTTGTAGGAGGTATCCTCATTGGATCTACGATCTGTTCCATTATGATTGCGATTTTTGCAGGAAACGCAGGAGGTGCATGGGATAACGGCAAGAAATATATTGAATCGGGTGCAGTGAAAGGCTTCGGAAAAGGAAGCCCGGCACACGATGCAGCGGTTATTGGTGATACGGTTGGCGATCCGCTGAAAGATACTGTAGGCCCTTGCCTGGATATTTTTATTAAGATTATGTCCACCGTTTCCTTGGTTGCGGTTGCTGTATTTGCAGAACATAATCTGATTGGATTTATTTCAAACTTTTTTTAATGAGAATAATATGTAGGGGAGTGCCGGTCTGTAATTGATTGCTTATGGATCGGTACTTTGCAATATAAATTTTTTTTATTTTAAGAAACATAAGGAAAGGAGGCATTTATGGGGAACCTGCATCATGTAAAAGCATTTACAGATTTGGGGGAACATTATGTACAGGGGGAAAGGCCTGGAGAGGTGTATGACGTTAGTGTGGCGCATACTGTTTCCGGCACACATATTGCAGTAAGCACCGGGGGCTGCATATGTACTTTTCTGCAGAAGGATGGCAATGCAACAGGAAATACGGCGGTAAAAAGTGAAATTGTTTCGTCTGTATGCTGCTTGCTGAAGCATAAGGAAGAAGCAGCGGATGGGGAAGAAAAAGAACGGCTGTGTATCCTTGGGGCATTGGGCAACCAGGTTTATACCATGGAGCAGCAGGTGAGTGAAACAATAGGAGAACCGCAGCATGCAGACGTGGCTGCTCCTGGGCAGACAGTTTCCATAAAGAGATATATTCCACTGAGGGGGGAGAATGGATACAAGATTCTGACTGTTTACCAAAATGATGATGACTGTACATGGTCTCTGGGATACTTTGAATGGAATAATGGAGTAATATCCTCTGCAATGGACACGGGAATCTGTATGTCTTCTCCAGAGACATACTGGGTGAAGCAGGATGGAGAAGATAAAGTTCTTTATCAGTGGGAAGGGGAGACATATGTGGATGACCCCTGTCCCTCTTTTGATGGAAAGCGTCTGAAGCGAAGAGCGCTCAGGCTTTCTCAGAGGGGATCAAGGCTTGTGGGAAGTTCTGAAGAATGGTGTTTTCTGGCAGATGGAGATGGTACGCTTGGAGTGTATCCTTTAGGAAGCCTGGAAGATGGAAGCTCCCCTTTGTGGACAGTGGAGACAGGAGACAAGGGAATATCAGAAGTGCGCGTTGTGGATGCTTACGGGGTGAAGCACTTGTTTATTTATTCAGGGGAAACCAGAAAACTTTATCATTGCCCTGCAGTAAAGGATTTATGCAGCGGAAAGATGGTATGTATGCCTCTTGATACAGATGTACTTCGCTATAGTGTGGAGAATGGCGCTGATTCCATACATCTTTGCATCATAAAAGGGGACGAATTGTCTCCAAAGATCGTACACAGCGCCCTCCTTTCCGGGGAGGCGGACTGGATAGAGAGCGGAGTTTATCTGGAAAGTGAGACAAAGCTTGAGAAGCTTCAGGGGCATGTGACGGATATTACATTCTGCAGCGAAGATGAATCGCCAGTTCCTAACCAGCGGATTCGGTTATGGACTTCGGAGGAAACTACTGTTTACGTTAATGGAAATATGCTGCGCATAGGGCCGGATATGCCTTACCTTCTTCAGGGCAGCACCACAGGCAGCCTGGAGATCGTACAGGAGAGTGACTCCCTAAATGGAAGCGTGATTATTTTTCAGGAGGTGGATGAGCACGGCAGGGCAAAGGGACCTTATTATACAGTTACTCCTGGAGAAAAATATAAGGCCATGTTTAAGGAAATGGATAAGGAAGATTTAGATCAGGCGGTTACAAGCAATGGGGAGCGTCTGGTAGAGGATGATTTTGAAGGACATCGGAGCGAAGTTTTGGGGGATGCGGCAAATGCGATGCATAATATGCTGTCCGGAGCACAGGTCAGCGAAAATGAAAAACTGCAGCAGATGAAAGCCCCCTATTCTGATGGGGACAGCGCTTTGCGTACGGTTGTTTACCAGGAAGACCCTACTCCTTATTTTGGAAAGTTAGCCGGGAAAAATGGAATAAAAAGCTGCATTATCCGGTGTGGGAAAGGGAAGCTTTCCTATCGGCAGGTAAGCCCGGAGGAAGCTTTTGCACAGATGCGCCATACCTGCACAGCAGTATACGGTGAGGAGGGATTTGCCATTAGAGATGAAAAACAGCTTCTTTGTGCACCAGGGGATGGCTTTTTCAGCTCTATTGCTTCTTTCTTTAAAGCGGTAGCTAAGGGAATCGTCAGTGTTGCAGAAATCGTAATTCATGCAGTAGAGACGGCGGTTACGGCAACTGTGCATTTCATTGATAATATGGTTCATCAGGTGGCAAGTTTTGCCGTAAAGGTAGTGAAGGAGGCCGTTCATCTGGTGGAATCAGTGCTAAAAGCGGTGAAAGTGGGAATTGAAAAAGTAATTCAGTGGGTTGGCTTCGTTTTTGACTGGAAGGACATCCAGAATTCAGCAAAACACATAGAAAAGGAATTTGAAGAAGGCTTTGATATTGCATTGCAGCTTATGGATGAGATAGATGCTGCTGCGGATAAAGAGCTGGAGACTGCAAGAGAAAAACTGGATTCTTTTTTTAAGCGCTTTCGTGAGGAACTGCCTGATGACGATCAGAAAGAAAATGCAAAGAAATCCTGCAAGGATGACCCGGTCAACCAGGCAGATTCGCATAATATAATAAAAAAGCATTTGCTGGATGGAGGTGGTGTGCAGCAGGAACTTTTCCTTGAGCTTGGCAGTGATGAGGAAGCTGCCATGGAAAAGTTTGTAAAGGTGATGGGACGCTTTGCAGATGAGGGAGATTTACGGCCGGAGGAATTTACAGATAAGCTGAAGTCAGGAAAATGCAGCCTGAAACAAATAGGGAATGCTCTTATGTGCGTGATCGGGACAATTCTGGATCATCTGATCGAGATTGCGGAAAAAGAGATCCATATACTGATAGAGGCTGGGAAAGCATTAATAAATATTATCAAAAAAATGCTGACCGCCCGAATTCAGATCCCGCTGTTGTCTGCGCTTGTAAAATGGGTAACAGGAATGGATATGACTATGATGAATCTGATAAGTTTTGCAGTGGCAGTTCCTTATACCTTTGCATATAAGCTGATGTATCACAAAGCGCCCGTGCAGCTGGAAGAAGGGAAAGGGGTTCTTGGAGATGGTAATGAGGGAAGCTCTCTTCTTTTAAGTATTTTGGCCGGGCTGATCGGAGGGATGCAGACGGTAAAGGCTGGATTGATGTGCGCAAAAATGAAAAAGGCCATTTTTATTCCTGCAATGGTGGAAGGCGTGTGCATCCTGGGATATACAGTGAGGTTTCTGACAATGTCAGATCTTAAATTCAGCAAAGGGATCGGGGCAATTCTCATAGGGGCTGCTGCCCTGGCGTGCTGCTGTGACATTGTTTATTGCAGAGCTGTATTTCGGACGGATGGTTCTTATTATACGGTGAAGCTTTTGTTCTGCCTCATAGGTTCGATCACGGCTTTATGCTATTGGCTGACAGAACCTAAGGAACATATGCTGGCTCTGTGCATTCCAGGGGGAGTTCTTTTTTCTGTATGTGAGGCCATCGGCTGCTGTTTTTACCGGATGCGTCCGGGAGAAAACTGGCAGATGGTGCCCCTTGTGGCTGTGCTTGCAGTAGTGACGGCGGTCTTGAACAAAGTGCTTTTGCCGGAAAACAGTGGTAAAAATGAAGAATATTGTTGGGAAAGCTATGCATAAGGAAGAAGAGATTAAAGCTGATATCTGGCTTTGCGGAACAACGGCTATGGTTTCGGCAGACAAAAGCGCTGCATGCTGGGACGAAGCATTTGTTGATTCAAAAAAGAAGAGCGGCAGCTGTGTACAGTGGACAAAGCAGAATTTTGTCTATCTGCGCTTGTTCCAGGCAGAAACACAGCCCGGAGAAAAAAGTGTGCAGATGTATTTATCAAGAACGGATAAGAAACTGTTTCCCAGAGAAAACTGGATGCCTCTTTATACAGACTGTTCCCAAAAACGGCAGGAGGTTCGGAAAAAAGGAGATGATTTTGCCGTAAATGCCCATCCTTTTCTTTTATCCGGACTCTACGACTGGTCAGGCTGTACGGTGATCGGATACTACGGGAAAGAGCTTTTAGAACTGCCAGGTAAGATTACGGAGGATTATTTTAGGAATGGGATCTGGGCGTTTCTTGAGGTGGAAATGGAACAGATGATGCCGTTTGTGGTGGGGTATGACGTACCAAAGGATCTTATGAGAGAAAAAAGGCTTTGTACCAGAACGAAACATCAGTCTGATTTTTTGGTAGAGGTAATCGACAGCATGATTCGTCCATTGAATATTCTGGAAAAACATAATGGCATTTTTTTTAACGGAGTTGGAAAAAGCCGGGTAACGGAGCGGATGATGCTGTATTTCACTTTAAAAGCTGGTGTCTCCGTTCCGGAGCATATGGAAATCATTACTGAGAAAGTGAAGGAGGAGTTTATGGAGACGAGATGGAAGGATCTGACATTTGCAAGAAAATATCATAGGGATGCCTGCTTTCAGGACTATAAACTGGTTCGCAGTACACGGATAGACTGCGGCTTGCTGCATAAAGAGTATGTAGGAGGAGTTTATGGCGGAAAAAAGGAATGGATAGAGAGGACTGGAACGGTTTCATTGAGAATACCAATTCCCTGGGAGCAATTTCATGACCGGAAATCCGGAGGCGGGACATATGAGATTCCGGCACGGGATTTGGTGAAGGCAGAAGTAAATGTGGATTATCCGTCCATTCTGATATTGGATCAGAAACCGCAAAACCTGAGTACAGATGTGGAAAGCCTGCAGTCTTTGGCGGAAACGCGAAGGCTTCGGGCAGATTCCAGCTACTTTTTAACAGCTGCCGTTTTGTATGGAACCGAGATGGCGGAATCGGCGGATGCTTTTGTAGTGTCTTTTTACCATGCATTAAAGCAATATAAAAAGGTTCCGTCTAACTGGACGAAGCTTTTAAGTCCGGCAGGAGAACCAGCATGTTTAAAATATTCCTCCGCACAGCCAAATGCAAGGGTATTTCCCGTAAAGGGAGAGGAAATCCAGTATTTTGAATGGAACAGAGTGCCAAAGGAGGGCTATTTGATTGCAAGGATCACAGATGCAGGGGGTGGATACAATCCCCTTCCAACAGAGGCAATCCTGCCGGATGACTGGTTTGAAAAGCAGACTCAATGGGCTTTTATTGAAATCGAACCATAAATAAAAAACAACCAATTTTTTTATTGCGCCTGGCAAATACCTGTTATATAATAAAAAAAGATTTATAACCTTGACAGATTTTTGTATTGGAACATAAATCTTTTGGGAGGAGGATGGGTATGAAGAGAAAGAGTTTCGCAAGTTTTTTTGCGGTGGTATTTTTGCTCCTTCTTTTGTCATGCACTGTGTCGGCGGCGACTCCGGTCAGCTCCCACGGGCGTCTGGCAGTGAAGGGAACAAAGCTCGTTGACACAAAAGGAAAGACGTTTCAGATCAAGGGTGTAAGCACTCACGGCCTTGCTTGGTATCCGGAGTATGTATCCAAGGCGGCCTTTAAGGATCTTCGGGACAAATGGGGTGCGAATACTGTACGCCTTGCCATGTATACTGCAGAGTATAATGGCTATTGCGTAGGCGGAAGTGCAAACCAGAAGGCGCTGAAAAAGCAGATTGATAAAGGCGTTAAGGCGGCAGCCGACCTTGGGATGTATGTGATCATTGACTGGCATACTTTAAGCGACTGCAACCCCAATACCTATAAAAAACAGTCCATTGCCTTTTTTAAGGAAATGGCGAAGAAGTATAAGAATAATAAAAATGTAATTTATGAGATATGTAATGAGCCCAACGGGGGAACCTCCTGGAAGCAGATTAAGTCTTATGCCCAGGCTGTTATCAAGGAAATCCGCAAGATTGATAAAAATGCAGTGATTCTTGTAGGAACTCCTACATGGTCACAGGATGTGGATGTGGCTGCCAAGGATCCTATAAAGGGTTACAAGAATATTATGTATACTCTTCATTTTTATGCAAATACTCATAGGGACAGCTATAGAACAAAGGCTGAAAAGGCCATTAAGGCAGGACTTCCGCTGCTTGTAAGCGAGTTTGGAATTTGCGATGCTTCCGGTAATGGCGGAGTGAATGAGTCCCAAGGGAATAAATGGATATCTTTCCTGAATAAGTATAAAATTGGTTATGTGGCATGGAATCTTTCTAATAAGAATGAATCCGCTGCTTTGATTCAGAGCAGCTGTTCGAAGAAGTCCGGCTGGACTTATTCCAATCTTTCCAAGTCAGGTAAGTGGCTGGTACGTACTTTCAAGGGAAGTCTGGCGAAAACTTCCTCGAAGCCAACGCCAACCCCTACGAAAAAGCCGGCAAAGAAGCCGACTCCAACGCCTACACCAAAGCCTGCCTCTAAGCCAAGTACTGCATCCAATGCTGCGAAGACATGCAAGGTATCTGTGAAGGCGGTGAATTCCTGGAAGAGTGGGAACCGTTATTATACACAATATAAAATGTCCATAAAAAACAATTCCAAAAAAACGGTTAATAGCTGGAAGGTACAGCTTACTTTTAAAAATTCCATTGCGAAATCAAGTGACTGGAACGGTGTTTTTGCCTACAAAGGCAAGAACATTACGATTAAGCCTGTTTCCTGGAATAAGAAGATTCCGGCAAACGCCTCTGCGGAAGATATTGGTTTTATTGTAAGCACTACAGCTAAGAGTAATCCAATCGCTTCAGTGAAACTGCAGTAGAAATTTGAAGGAAACAAAAGTCTCCATGGCTATATTGCCATGGGGACTTTTGTGCTTTTTTTGAACCTTTGGCGCAAGTTATCTTTATCTCCTGTATCTCAAAAAGTGGGCGTGATCACAGGGGATTAAATATAAATATTTTGTAAAAATGCGGTGATTATAGGGGCTTTCATTGACAAAAGCAGTTCGGTGGATTATGATAAAAAAGAGGTCTGATACCTGTGTATCAGGCTTATTTTTTCATACACAAGGAAAGGAGTGTGCCTTATGGCTGATAAGAACCCTAAAAAGAAAAAAAAAGCAGGAGATTTTTTGCTGACCCTGGTATTGCTCATTGCAATCGGTGTGTTCTGTTATGCAGCGTATAATCTGTACCATATATATACAGAATATAAAAAGGGAACGGATGAATACAACCAGATTGAGCAGATGGCGGTTACCAACAGAGATCCTGATAGAGAATCAGAGGAATCCACGGAGGAGGAACAGGACCCTGGACTTACTGCTCCTATGAAGATTGATTTTGATGCTCTTCGAAGTGTAAATGAGGATGTCATTGGATGGATTTATATAGAAGCGTTGGACGGCGTCAGCTACCCTGTTGTGAAGGGCAGCGATAACAGCTATTACCTTCATATGACCTATGAAAACAATTACAATTTTGCAGGTACGATTTTTATTGATTGTGAAAACAGCGGTGATTTCAGTGACTGCAATACCCTGGTTTATGGGCATAATATGAAAAACGGCTCTATGTTTGGCCAGCTGAGAAAGTTCAGTCAGGATGCGGAAACATATAAAAAGAGTAAATATTTCTGGATCTTTACTCCGGAAAAGGACTATAGATATGAAATTATTTCCGCATATACCACGGGGGTAAACAGCGATACATATACTTTGTTTAAAGGTCCCGGAACAGAATTTGAGGAATATCTGCAAAAGATCGTAAGCTATTCGGAGATTCAGACAGGGGCTGAGGGATTAAGCCTGAAAGATAAAGTAGTAACCCTTTCTACCTGTACAGGAAATGAGGCTACACGTTTTGTGGTGCAGGGAAGAATGACGGATGCTTTGAATGTAAAATAAAAGGCTGTAGAAGGCTGTTTGGAGAGGAGGATTCCTATGGCAAATGATATAGCAAAACTTCAGAAGCTTATTGACATAAATGACAATATTGTTTTCTTCGGGGGCGCAGGCGTGTCTACAGAAAGCGGGATACCGGATTTTCGCTCTCAGGATGGGCTTTATAATCAGAAATATGACTTTCCGCCTGAAACGATTTTAAGCCATACCTTTTTTATGAATAAACCGGAAGAGTTTTATCGGTTTTACCAGGAGAAGATGCTTTGCGATACGGCGAAGCCAAATGCTGCCCATTTGAAGCTGGCACAGCTGGAACAGGCTGGGAAACTAAAGGCTGTGATCACC
This sequence comes from uncultured Blautia sp., assembly GCA_946557785.1. Taxonomy (GTDB): domain Bacteria; phylum Bacillota; class Clostridia; order Lachnospirales; family Lachnospiraceae; genus Blautia_A. The sequence goes on along the minus strand of CAMNTH010000010.1, from coordinate 54,121 downwards.
CAGAATATTGATAATCTTCACCAAATGGCAGGGAGCAAAAAGGTTTTGGAGCTTCATGGAAGTGTTTACCGCAATTATTGCATGAAATGCGGTAAGTTCTATGGATTTGCTCACATGAAAAATGTCAAAGGCGTTCCAGTATGTGAGTGCGGCGGGATGATCAAGCCGGATGTGGTCCTTTATGAAGAGGGGCTGAATAATGATGTGCTCAGGGAATCTGTCCATGCCATATCCAATGCAAATGTGCTGATCATTGGGGGGACTTCCCTGGCAGTTTATCCGGCAGCAGGCCTGATTGATTATTTCCACGGAGAGCATCTGGTAGTGCTTAATAAGGCGCCCACACCCAGGGATCGTTATGCCAGCCTGCTGATCAAAGAGCCTATCGGCAGAGTTTTTTCGCAGATCATGATATAGGAGTATGGATTATGGGACTTCTTTATGAAATCGGAGATATTGTAACATTGAAAAAAGGCCATCCCTGCGGGAGCCGGGATTGGGAAATCCTCCGGGTGGGAGCAGATTTCCGGCTGAGATGCATGGGATGCGGTCATCAGATTATGGTGCCCCGCAAAATGGTAGAAAAAAACACAAAAAACCTGAAAAAAAATCAGGAATAATGCTTTACAGATGGAAGAAAATATGTTAAAATCAACAACCGTGATATATTTATCCTTGCTCTTTGCATGAGCAGAGGGCCATTAAGACCACAAGGAGGTAAGAAAGCATGAACAAGTACGAGTTAGCATTAGTTGTGAGTGCCAAAGTAGAAGACGAGGTTCGTGAAGCAGTTGTAGAAAAAGCAAAAGGCTACATCACCCGTTACAATGGTACGATCACAGAAGTAGAAGAATGGGGTAAGAAAAAATTAGCTTACGAAATTCAGAAAATGCATGAGGGCTTCTACTACTTTATTCAGTTCGAAGCAGATGCAGCATGTCCTGCAGAAGTAGAGAGACATGTTCGTATTATGGACAATGTATTAAGATACTTGGTTGTCCGTAAAGACGCATAGTTTTTTTACACGCATTGATGTACAGGATGTTTGCTGTTAGCGGGCATCAGACAGTGGATTTTAGAAAGCACCATTAAGAACCCGTTCACCCAGACAGAAAAAAGAGGTAGAAATATGAACAAAGTAATTTTAATGGGACGCTTAACAAGAGATCCTGAGGTAAGATATTCCGCAGGAGAAAATGCATTGGCAATCGCCAGATATACACTGGCTGTAGACAGAAGATTCCGTCGTGACGGCGAGGCAAGCGCTGATTTTATCAGCTGTGTAGCTTTTGGCCGCAGCGCAGAGTTTGCAGAGAAGTATTTCCGTCAGGGCTTGAAGATAGCAGTTACCGGACGTATTCAGACCGGAAGCTATACCAACAGGGATGGACAGAAGGTGTACACCACGGAAGTGGTTGTTGAGGATCAGGAATTCGCTGAAAGCAAGGCTTCCAGCGACAGTTATGCAGCATCTCATTCTCATCAGAGTGCAGCACCGTCCATGCCAAGTCCAAGTGCAGCAAGTGCAGACGGCTTTATGAATATTCCCGATGGAATTGACGAAGAGCTGCCATTTAACTAAAGCATGGAACGCAGTCATACCACAGCGTGGATGAAGTTTTGTGCACACTGAGAATAAGATAGGAGGAAACCATCATGGCTTACAATAATAGAGGTGAAAGACCAGACTCTCCAATGAAGAGAAGAGGCGGACGCAAGAGAAAAAAAGTTTGCGTGTTCTGTGGTAAAGAAAACAACGAAATCGATTACAAGGATGTAGCTAAATTAAGAAAATATGTTTCTGAAAGAGGCAAGATCCTTCCTAGAAGAATTACCGGAAACTGTGCAAAACATCAGAGAGCTCTGACTGCAGCTATTAAGAGAGCACGTCATCTTTCCCTGATGCCGTACGTACAGGACTAATTGTTAAGGGTAAAGAATGAATAAGAGAGAGCCTTTAAATGCTGGATTATCTGGTGTTTAAAGGTTCTTTTTACATTAAGGAAACTGTATTGTACCCGGCGGAGGGATTTTTTTGTAGGTTCATATGGTAATATTTGTACAAATCTGGTATAATAACAGATAGTTGCTTGTTAATTTGCTTTGAGAACGGTAAAAAATATGGACGATAGACTAAAACTAAAAGGACGGATGGGGCGTTTTGTGCAATGGCCGTTATATTTATCCATCCTGCTGATTGGGATGAACGTGTTGGTTTACCTGGTCAATGTGAGGGCAGGTTTTGTGGTTTCTATTGGAATCCTGGTTTATATTGGGATTGCCACACTTTTATTCCGGAGAAGCAAGCCGAAGATCATGAATGAATTGATTGCTTTTGCTAATCAGTATGATCTGCTGGAGAAGAGGATGCTGGATGAACTGGCGCTTCCTTATGCAATTATGGATATGGACGGACGGCTTATCTGGACAAATAAGCTTTTTGCCGAGATTACAGGGAAAAATCAGTACTGCAAAAAGAATATCAGCACAATCTTTCAGGACATTACGGCAGATAAGCTGCCGGGTGCGCAGGGAACAGCCCTTACGGAAGTGAGCACACAGTTTCAGGGGCGGATATACCGGGCATCTATGCAGAGAGTTTCCTTAAAAGATGTGGTAGAGCAGGCCGAGATGCTGGAAGGGACTTCCGAGAAAATCAGCCTCCTTACCATATATCTTTATGATGAAACGGAGTTAAAGGAATATATCCAGAAAAATGAGGATAACAAGCTGGTAATTGCCCTTGCATATCTGGATAACTATGAGGAAGCCCTGGAAAGTGTTGAGGACGTAAGGCGCTCTTTGCTGATCGCTTTGATTGATAGAAAAATAACGAAGTACTTTTCCAATTTTGATGGTCTGGTGCGCAAGCTTGAGAAGGACAAGTATTTTCTCCTTATGCGTCAGAGCTCTCTGGAAGCTTTGAAGGAGCAGCGCTTCCATATCCTGGATGAAGTAAAGACCGTGAATATCGGCAATGAAATGGCTGTGACACTAAGTATTGGTATCGGACTGAATGCATCTACTTATTTACAGAATTATGAGTATTCCCGGATTGCCATAGAAATGGCTCTGGGACGGGGCGGCGATCAGGTGGTGATAAAGAACGGCAACAGCATCACCTATTTTGGCGGCAAGGCGCAGCAGGTAGAGAAGACTACCCGTGTAAAGGCAAGGGTAAAAGCTCAGGCCCTGAAGGAATTTATGAGTTCCAAGGACCGTGTGGTGGTTATGGGACATAAGATTACGGATGTGGATGCCTTGGGAGCGGCGATCGGTATCTACCGTGCAGGAAAAACCTTGGGCAAGCCTGTGCATATTGTGGTAAATGATCCTTCTACATCCATCCGCCCCTTGATGGCTGGATATATGAATAACCCGGATTATGAACCCTTCATGTTTATAGACAAGGAGCAGGCGAAGGAACTGGTGGATAACAATACCGTTGTGATCGTGGTGGATACCAATAAGCCAAGTTATACGGAATGCCAGGAGCTTCTTTATATGACAAAAACCATCGTAGTTCTGGATCATCACAGACGGGGCAGCGAAGTGATCGAGAACGCAGTGCTTTCTTATGTAGAGCCATATGCATCTTCTACATGTGAGATGGTTGCGGAGATACTGCAGTACTTTTCCGATGATCTGCGCCTGCGGAATATTGAGGCAGACTGCATTTATGCAGGTATTGTGATTGATACCAACAATTTTATTACCCGTGCAGGCGTACGTACTTTTGAGGCAGCAGCGTTCCTTAGGCGAAGCGGTGCTGATATGACCAGGGTGCGCAAGCTTCTTAGGGATAATATTGATTCCTATAAGGCCAGGGCAGAGGCAGTGCGTACTGCGAATATATACCGGGATTATTTTGCTATTGCCATATGTCCCAGCGAGGGACTGGAGAGCCCTACTGTTGTAGGCGCCCAGGCGGCAAATGAGCTTTTGAACATAGCAGGGGTAAAAGCGTCTTTCGTGCTTACAAGCTACAATCAGGAAGTGTATATTAGTGCCAGGGCGATTGATGAAGTAAATGTCCAGGTTTTGATGGAGAAAATGGGCGGCGGCGGTCACATTAATATTGCTGGAGCTCAGGTAAGGGCATCCGTGGAGGATGTGGAAGAAATGCTGAAAACGATTATAGACGAGCTGTATCAGGAAGGAGATATTTCAAAATGAAAGTAATTTTATTAGAAGATGTAAAAGCCTTAGGAAAAAAGGGCGAGATTGTGAATGTTAGTGACGGGTATGCACGTAATATGATCTTACCAAAGAAATTGGGACTGGAAGCAACACCTAAGAATCTGAATGACCTGAAGCTGCAGAAAGCCAATGCGGAAAAGGTTGCCCAGGAAAATCTTGAGGCGGCCCAGGCTTTTGCAAAAGAGCTGGAAACAAAAGAGATTATTCTTACATTGAAGGTAGGAGAAGGGGGAAGGACGTTTGGTTCTATTTCCACAAAGGAGATTTCAGAAGCAGCAAAAGCCCAGCTGAATCTGGATATTGATAAAAAGAAGCTGCAGCTTCCAAGCCCTATCAAAAGCCTTGGTGTGACGCAGGTTCCTATACGTCTGCATCCGAAGGTAACAGGAAGCCTGAAGGTATGGATTAAGGAAGCATAAACATGGAAGAAGCTCTGATTAAACGAATACTGCCCCATAGTATAGAAGCGGAGCAGTCGGTAATCGGTTCCATGATCCTGGATCGGGATGCAATTCTGGTGGCATCGGAAATTCTCACCAGCGATGATTTTTACCAGAACCAGTACGGAATCATTTTTGATGCAATGGTGGAGCTTTGTAATGAAGGAAAGCCTGTGGATCTGATTACCCTTCAGAACCGTTTGAAGGAAAAGGAGCTGCCGCCGGATATCAGCAGCATGGAATATGTGAGAGAACTGCTTTCTGCTGTCCCTACCTCGGCTAATGTAAAATATTATGCGGATATTGTGGCTGAAAAGGCGCATCTTCGCCGCCTGATCAAAGCCACAGAAGAGGTGGCCAATACCTGTTATCTGGAAAAAGACAGTACCGAAATGATCCTGGAGGAGGCAGAAAAGAAGCTTTTCCATATTCTCCAGAGGAGCGTGGGAGGAGAGTTTGTTCCTATTCAGCAGGTTGTGCTGAATGCAATTAATAAGATTGAAAAGGCATCTAAGCTTAAGGGAAGCGTAACCGGGATCCCGACAGGCTTTGTGGATCTGGATTATAAAACTTCCGGCATGCATGGATCTGACCTGGTGCTGATCGCTGCCCGTCCTTCCATGGGAAAGACGGCGTTTGTATTGAATATTGCACAGTATATGGCTTTTCGGAAGGATGTAACAGTTGCCATATTCAGCCTTGAAATGTCTAAGGAACAGCTTGTAAATCGTCTTCTTGCTATGGAGTCCCATGTGGATTCACAGAATATGCGTACCGGTAATCTGAAGGATGAAGACTGGACCAAGCTGGTTGAAGGCGCTGATATTATCGGGAGATCAAACCTGATTATTGATGATACTCCTGGTATTTCCATTGCGGAGCTGCGTTCCAAATGCAGAAAATATAAGCTGGAGCATAATCTTGGAATTATTATGATCGACTACCTGCAGCTTATGAGCGGAAGCGGAAAAACTGAGTCCAGGCAGCAGGAAATTTCAGATATTTCCCGATCTTTGAAGGCTTTGGCCAGAGAACTGGATGTACCGGTGCTGGCTCTTTCTCAGTTGAGCCGTGCAGTAGAGCAGAGGCCTGACCATCGTCCCATGCTTTCTGATTTAAGGGAATCCGGTGCTATTGAGCAGGATGCGGATGTGGTAATGTTTATTTACCGTGATGATTATTATCATAAAGATACGGAAAAGAAGGATATTGCTGAGATCATCATTGCGAAACAGAGAAACGGCCCTATTGGAACTGTAGAACTGGTGTGGCTGCCAAGATATACACAGTTTGTAAATATGAAAAAATAGAGTGATATGCCCGAATTATGTCGACCATTTTTCGTTGCAATCCTCCCTTCCCCTGCGCTATAATAGTAGCAATGAATTTCATAAGGAGGGGTAGTATGGAACCAAAGTACACCGTCAGGCAGGCATCAGAAATGACAGGGGTAAAATCCTATGTTCTACGTTACTGGGAGGATGAACTGGAACTGCAGATTCAGCGAAACGAGCTTGGGCACCGCTACTACACCAGATATGATATCCAGTTATTTATGAATATTAAAGAACTGAAGAAACGCGGCCTGCAGCTTCGCGCTATTAAAGAACTGATTCCCCAGATTTCCCATGCTGCTCCTGGGAGTACTTCAAGTAAAATCCGTCTTTTAGAAACAGGAGAAGAGATTTTTGACGGTGACATCGGGGATTCTGCCCGGCAGGAAAGAGAGGCGGAGGAAGAGAATCCCTTTGTGTGGGTGGAAAATGAAAAAATTCTGGAATTCCAGTCTATTCTGGAACGTCTCATTGCCCAGGAAATGCAGTCCAAGAATGAGGACGAGGAGAGATGCCGTTCGTTGGACCTGGCAATCCGGAGACAGCAGATGGCAAGAAGGGAAGCTGCTGCGGCAGCTGCAGATAAAAAGAACAAGAAAAAACAGAAACGTTCCTAAGCAGGAGCGGGCATGAAAAAGGAGCTGCCGTTTGGCAGCTCCTAATTGATGTACAAATGTGAATTAGCCTTCTACAATAGCGTCTGTAGGACATGCTTCTGCACAGGTTCCGCAATCAACACATGCGTCAGGATCAATTACGTAATGATCATCACCCTGAGAAATAGCCTCAGATGGGCACTCGCCTTCGCAAGTTCCACAGCTTACACATTCATCTGTAATTACATATGCCATAGTTGTATCCTCCTTATTTTTATAGAACTTTTTAGGATGCTGTATATATCGCAGGTGCGAACAGCAGCCTCTTTAGTACCTTGTTCAGGTTCTAACAACATTCTAATATATCTTACCCAGGATTACAAGTACAAAATTATAAACATAATTTTAGAATCTGCCCGTTGATTCTCTGCCTGATTCGTATTATAATGTGAAAAGAACAGATAAGGAGGAAACAAAGATGGCAAAAGTAACTAAAAGCATGCTGATTGGTCAGCTGATTAAATTAGATCCAAATATCATACCGATTCTGATGCGCGCAGGTATGCACTGCGTCGGATGCCCGTCTGCACAGATGGAATCCCTTGAGGAAGCCGCTATGGTACACGGCATTGACGCAGATATCCTGGTTCAGCAGATCAATGATTTTCTTGGAGAATAATATTTGATTTAAAATAAAAGGAGCTGTCGGAAATTCGCCGGCGGCTCCTTTTTTGGTAGATAACAACAGGTTATAAACTATGAAAGCTGGGAGAGATACTGCAGAGCTGTTTTCGTGATCAGTTCTCCATGCTCCTTTAAGTATGCTTCACCGGAAGGTGAAAATGCCTTCCCCGTGCCATATTCAGAAAGGATATTGCAAACTTTGTTAAATTCCTCAGGAGTACAGGAAGACTGGCGGATCACAAGCTGATACCTGCCCTCTGCACTGTCTTTATAAAGAGTATTCTCACCTGTGAAAAAGCCGTTCAGTCCCTGGGAAGCAGAAATAACGTCATCAAGATAACGGAAAGTATACAGCCGTGTCAAATTGACGGGAACTTCCTCCTGGGCAGCTTCTGATGTGTCATCCTTGGATTCTTCGTCAGAGGTCTGCTTCTTTGAAAGGTTTTTCAGCTTTGCTTCGCAAAGCTTCTGGAAAATATCAATAATATTGTCAGCGCCATCAAACTGGATAGACTCTGACTGACCGGCCTCCTTAACCGGTGCAAATTTGGAAAAGCGGGTATCCAGCTCTTCGGGATCCTCTACCTTGGTGATGATGAGGATAATGCTGTCCATATTTACCGGAATGGCCTCGATCATCAATGGGATATTATCTGCCTCAAATCCAAACTGCATCTGTGCCTGCTGCATCATATCACGGAAAAGCTTTTTCGCTTTTTCTGTGCCATAGGCAAGTTCGCTGATGCGGATCTGATGGTTTTCTAAATCTTCTCTTGTGAGTGTACAGCGAATTTGGTTTTCATTAATTTTTTCTATTTTCATATAATCACATCCTATTCCTGGTTGCCTGCCTCTTTTAATAGAATATTGCGAGATCAGGATATAAGTCCATGACTCATTAATTATTTTTAAAAAAGCTTTTTATGATGGAAGAGATAACTCTTGCTTTCTCCTTATTATATACCACAAGAGTATACAATGTAAAGAAATTCAATTTACCTAATTATAAAATATTTGGAAATAAAATCGAAAAATTTTCACAAATTGACGAAAAGTATTGCATGTATGGGAAAAAGACGTATAATGGAAATCAGAAAAGGTATCTGGCCGAAGACAGAAGAGTGAAATACCAGATATCAACTTACATAATACATCCCCAGAATTTTTCTTTTACACATGTCATTGCCAGTAGATTCATGCAGCGTTCAAGCTGTGGCAGAAGGCAATTTCCCAGGATTAAATTCAGTCAGGAAGCAGGATATCTTTTCTCTTTGGACCTATCAGGTGTTTTCTAAAATCACAAAATAAAAAAGAGAGGAGGGCAGAATAAGGATAAAATATCACGACACAAGGAAGCAAAGGTGGCTTTGCGTTTATTGAGGATGTATAAAGAATGAGAGAAAGAATCCCTCCGGATGCTGGTAAGTTCCCCTCATACAGAACCAGTCGGAGGGATTTCTGCTGCCTTTTTTTCTGCATAAATGTGAAAATTGTGTAAAAAGTCGAAATTTGTAATGCAATCTTCCGGGGATGTGATATAATGAAACGGAAACTGCGCTATAAGACACAGACTGAAAGGAAGAAAAATATGAAAAAACAATACATGCCTGCGCTGATCGTCTGTCTGCTGATTTTTATTGTAGGAGCGGCCGGACTGGGAGTACATGTGATCATGAAATATACGCCTACAAAGGAACGAATGGACTTAAATGAATATTATGGACAGATGGCAGAAGGAGAAGCTGCACTGATTCTTGGAACCGAGAAGCTGGAAGAGAGGGGAGCAATGTTTGAGAATGAGCCCTACCTTCCTCTTGAGGTGGTAAATACTTATTTGAATCAGAGATATTACTGGGATGCAGAGAATCGCCAGATCCTTTATGCAACGCCCTCAGAACTTCATTCGTATCCGGCTTCTGAGACAGGGGGCAGTGAAGTATGGATGAAAGATGGAGACGTTTACCTGAGCCTTTCTTTTGTGAAGCAGTATACAGATATTGACTCCTATGTTTATGAGGGACCAGACAGGGCGGCAATCCAGTATCAGTTTAGCGGCGTCCAGAATGTGACGGTTTTAAAAGATACTTATGTTCGTTACAGGGGCGGCATTAAGGCAGAGGTACTTTCTGAGGTGAAGGCCGGAGACAGGCTGATCTATATGGAGGGTCTGGAAGACTGGACGCAGGTTGCTACACAGGATGGCTATATCGGTTATATTGAAAATAAAAAAATTTCTGTTCCGGAGCTTATGGTCCAGGATCGCAGTTTCCAGCAGGAACAGTATACATATTATTCCATGGAGCAGCCTGTAAATATGGCATGGCATCAGGTGACTTCCCTGGAAGCCAATACATATCTGTCAGATGCTATCCAGAATGTGACAGGTGTGAATGTGATTTCTCCTACCTGGTTTTATATTAAGGATAATGAAGGCAATATTTCCAATATTGCATCTGCAGATTATGTTGCCATGGCTCATGAGCGCGGAATGCAGGTATGGGGCCTGGTGGATAACTTTACAGTGGAAGTCAGCACAACACAAGTCCTCTCCAGGACCTCATCCCGGCAGAATCTCATCAGACAGTTGATCCAGGGAGCCCTTGCAGTGGGATTGGATGGGATTAATGTAGATTTTGAATCTTTAAGCGAAGATGTGGGAATTCATTTCCTGCAGTTTTTAAGGGAGATGTCCATTGAATGCCATAAAAATAATCTGGTGCTTTCTGTGGATAATCCGGTTCCCGAGGATTTTACAAGCCACTATGACCGTGCAGAACAGGGCAGGGTAGTGGATTACGTGATTATTATGGGCTATGATGAGCATTATGTTGGCTCGGAAGAAGCAGGTTCCGTTGCATCCCTTCCCTGGGTGGAGAAAGGAATCCAGGATACCCTGGCGGAGGTACCGGCAGAGCGTGTGATCAATGCGATTCCCTTTTATGCAAGACTATGGAAAACTTCCGGTGCCGCACTTTCCAGTGAGGCTATTGGAATGGATGCCGCACAGGAAGCACTTGCCTCTAATCAGGCAGAGGTATATTGGGATCAGAGCGTAGGCCAGAACTATGGAACCTATGAACTGGAAGGGGATACCTATCAGATCTGGCTGGAGGATGCACAGTCAGTGGCAGCCAAGGTGAAACTTGTTCCCCAGTACGGACTTGCCGGTGTAGCACAATGGAAGCTGGGCTTTGAAAACAGCAGCATCTGGCAGGTGATCACCGACAATCTGAAATAAGGATGGCTTTGAATTAAAGTGATATAAAATACCCTTCGGAACATATATTTTAATAAATATGCCGGAGGGTGTTTTTGCGTGAAAAAACATATTTCAGAATTGATGATGGCATGTCTGCTCCTGGTTTGTTTTTTTGTGTTATCCAGACAGGCTGCGGAGGTTTCCAACAGCATGAGTCAGGGGGGCGTGAAAAAAAATGTGATCATCGTGGATCCGGGACACGGAGGCGCTGACCCTGGAATGCTGGGGATTGGCGGGTTGGAAGAGAAGAGGATTAATTTGGAGGTTTCTCTGCGCCTTAAAAAAGCGCTGGAGAACAAAGGGTTTACAGTGGTGATGACGCGGGATGAGGATACAGGTTTGTATGATGAGTCCTCCAACAGCAAAAAATCCCAGGATATGCAGCGGAGGATTGCAGCGATCAATGATACAAAACCTGTTTTGACGGTGAGCGTACATCAGAACAGCTATCAGGATGCAGCAGTGAAAGGTCCGCAGGTGTTTTACTTTCAGCACTCGGCTCAGGGGGAAAAGCTTGCAAAAATAATGCAGGACAGCCTGAATAAGGGACTTGGGGTGGAACGGCCAAGAGTGGCCAAGGGCAATACAACATATTATCTCCTGAAAAAAAGCGAAGGAACCCTTGTGATCGCGGAATGCGGATTCTTAACAAATCCGGATGAGGCAGCTCTTCTGCAGACAGAGGAATATCAGGAAATGGTTGCCCGGGCATTGGCGGAAGGCGTGGTTACATATCTGGAGCAGGAGGGACTTATGCCCTTAGGGAATGAGAAAGCAATATGAAAAGTATAAAAATTTTGTGAAGCTACTTTGAATAGATAGAAAGTTTTGATATACTAAAATGCAGGAAATAAAAAAACAAATGATTGGTAATATTGGGGGCGCAGTATGCTGGGAGTTATGTATATGGTATTAGCTGTTTTGGCTGGAAGAGAGCTGGCAGGAGGATTCCTCTTTCCGGAGAAAACAGGATCTGTAAGAAAAGAGAACGAGAATTTTTGCTGGGTTTTCTGGCCTGCGTCCCTGGCTTTTGGGACGCTGGTGCTTACCTGGATGACTTATGCAGTTTCTTATCTTGCTGGTGCTGTGTTTGGAAGCAGCCGTCCTCTTTTTTATGGAAACCTTGTGGCAATGGGGTGTGTTCTGATTTGGCTTGGAGCTTTGTACGGGATGCGCTTCAGAAGATCGCAGAAGCCATACGGGTATAAGCGCCTGCCTGGAATAAAGAACCCTTTAGAAAAGACGGATCCCATGGCTTCGCTGCTTTTTCTTTTTCTGCTGATCTTTCTTACATGGATCATGTTTTATATGTTTCATATCAAGAATGGCGTATTGTATTCCGGCTTTACGGTATATGGGGACTATGCTCCTCATACGGCAATGATGCGGTCTTTTTCTATGGGGAATAATTTCCCTACGCAGTATCCCCATTATGGCGGTGCCGATGTGAAATATCACTTTATGTTCCAGTTTCTTGCAGGAAATTTGGAATACCTGGGAATCCGGATGGATTTTGCCTATAATTTAATCAGCGTTTTGTTCCTGCTGGGCTTTTTAATGATGCTTTATGCATTGGCAGCGCGGATCACCGGGAAGCGTGCTGCAGGCGTGGGGACAGTAGTATTGTTCTTTTTCCGAAGCGGAACGGCATTTTTCCTGTTTGCAGCAGAGCACTTCAAGGCAGGAGATTTGTGGGCTGCCCTGCAGGAGAATACTGCTTTCATCGGGTACACGCCTAATGAGAACTGGGGATTATGGAATTTTAACGTATACTTAAATCAAAGACATCTGGCTCTTGGGATGGTGGTGGTTTGTACAGCAATCTGGGTTTACCTGGACTGGCTGGAATGGGGAGACCGCCATACAGAAAAAGGACTTCGCTGGTTAAAGGAGAGATGGTTTACAAAAGAAGCCTGGATATCAAAGGACTGTGGCAGAGCAATTGCAGTGGGGGCGCTCATGGGATTATGTGCCTTTTGGAACGGAGCTGCTGTGATCGGCGGCTTGCTGATTTTAATGGGTTTTGCGGTGTTTTCAGACAGCAAGATCGATTATGTTCTTACGGCTCTGTGCGCAGTGGTGCTGACACTGTGCCAGACCAGATTTTTCATCAAGGAAAGTGCCATGTCTTTTTCTTTTTACTGGGGCTTTTTGGCAGAGGACAAGTCCCTTATTGGGGTGCTTTGGTATCTTTTCCTTATGAGCGGCATTTTCTTCCTTGGCCTTGGCTTTGTGGCTTTGTTCTTAAAGCGGCGGGACCGGTCTTTGCTGATGAGCTTTATGTTTCCGGTATTTTTTGCCTTTTGTATTTCCCTGACGCCGGATATTAATGTGAACCATAAATATATAATGATCGCCTACGCCTTTGTGGCAATTTTCTGGGCAGATGCAGTGACCAGGCTTTTTAAGAGAGGATGGGTATTAAAGCTTGGAGCGCTGGCTGTGGTGGTGTGTCTGATTTCTACAGGGATTTATGATTTTTGGGTGATTCTGAGAGGAAATGATGAGGGTCATCGGGTTGGGGTGAATATGGAAAGCAGCCTGACAAAATGGATGGGGGAAAATCTGGACAGCAAAGATTTGGTTCTGACCCCGGAATATAGTATGAATGAAATCACCATGTCAGGGGCAATGATGTATTGCGGCTGGCCCTATTATGCGTGGTCTGCCGGGTATGACACTAATTACCGGGCTTCAGTGGCAGCAGAAATTTATACGGCGGCAGAGCGCGAAGCAGTGAGATCCCTCATAAAACAGGAAGGGATTACCTATATAGTGTTTGAGGAAGATATGACCTTCGAGCAAAAGGAGTGCAGGGAAGACGTGATTGCCGGGACATATCCCCTTGTGTATACTTCCGATAACCAGCGGATTCGTGTCTATGAGGTTTATGAAGATTGATGGCAGGGGAAATGGATGTAAGATTTGATATGAGGAGGAACAGATGAAAAAGCATATGAAAAAAATTGCGCTGGCGGCGGCATTGCTTGGGCTTTCTGCATTTTTGCTCAAAGGCGATGTGTGGATATTCTGGACATGGTATTTGCTGGCTGGAGTCATGGGAATTGGCGGAATGCCCTTTACAGGAAGGCTTTTTGTGCGGTTTGAGGACCGGGGGTGGATGTTTTCCAAGGTGCTTGCCATTACGGTGACCGGTTTTCTGACCTGGTGGCTGGTGGCATGCGGTTTATTAGAATTCAGTACGCTGACATGTGTGTGTGTTTCTTTGGCGTTGGGGGCTGTCTGTTTCCTGAAATTACGGTATCAGACAAAGAGAGGGATAGAATGCTTTCCCGTAAACAGGGGAGACTTGGTATATTGGGAAGAAATCCTGTTTTTCGCAGTATTTCTGCTGTGGACATATCTGGCTGGCTTTCATCCGGCTGCCTACGGAACGGAAAAATTCATGGACTATGGGTTTATGGAAGCAATGATGCGCAGCAAGGAGCTTCCTGCTGTGGATTTTTGGTATTCCCAGGGGCATATCAACTATTATTATGGTGGGCAGTACTTTGCAGTGTTTCTTACAAAGCTTTCTGCCAGCAAACCGGAGATGACATATAATCTGATGAGAACTTTTGTTGCGGCCTTTGCATTTACACTGCCCTTTTCTTTGGTTTACCAGATGGCTAAGGACAGGCTGGGGGCGGGGCTTTATAAAAGGGAAAGCTGGGTTCCTGCCGTTTCCGGACTGACAGCAGGGGTTTCCGTTTCTATTGCAGGAAATATGCATTATGTTGTTTACGGCATCGTGATTCCTGCTGTTCAAAAATTTACCGGGGCAGAAGAAATAGACAGCTATTGGTTCCCGGATGCGACAAGGTATATTGGATTTGATCCGGATGTGCCGGATAAAACCATTCACGAGTTTCCCTGCTATTCCTTTGTGCTGGGAGATCTTCATGCCCATGTAGTGAATATTATGTTTGTTCTGCTCCTTGTGGGAATTTTATATGCATGGATGCAGATGGTGCGCAGACAGAAAATTTTAGGGGAAACAGAGTTGGTTCCCCTTATCAGGGAACAGCTTATGATGCCCCACATCCTTTTGGCAGGTTTGCTCCTTGGGATGTTTCAGTGGACAAATTTCTGGGATTTTGTGATTTACTTTGTTGTGACAGGCGGCGTGGTCCTATTTATGAACATTGTGCGCCTGGAGGGGAAAGTGAAGCGGATCCTGGCAGTGACAGGGGCGCACTTGGCAGAGGTGCTGCTGATTTCCTATGTGGTAGTCCTGCCATTTACCCTGAAATTTGAGACTATGGTACAAGGAGTTGCATTGGCAAAATATCATTCGCTTCCTCATCAGCTTATGGTGCTTTGGGGACTTCCGGCAGTGCTGACCCTTCTCCTTCTATTTTGCGTGCTTTGGGAAAAGCTTCGTAAAAAAAGAAAGAAGAATCTGTATACCTGGATGCGCTCTGTATGCGTACCGGATTTATTTGCAGTGGTCATGGGGCTTTGTGCACTTGGACTAGTTATGATCCCGGAGCTTGTGTATGTGCGGGACATTTATGAAGAGGGGAATGCCAGGGCAAATACCATGTTTAAGCTGACCTATCAGGCTTATATGCTGTTTGGGATGACGATGGGATATGGAATTTACAGAATGCTGATCTTATCCAGACAGAAGATCGTGAAGGCCTTCTCTGTAATTGGACTGATACTTCTTGTTTGTACCTGCGGGTATTTTGGAGAGAGTGTGCGCTCCTGGTTTGGAGAGGTGTGGTATCCGTCTGAGTATAAGGGCCTGAATGCGGTGTCATTTATAGATACTGATTTTCCCGAAGATGCGGCTGCCATTCGCTGGCTTAAGAAAAATGCGGAGGATTCGCCTGTTGTTCTGGAGGCAAATGGGGATAGCTATACGTCTTTTAACAGGGTCTCTGCCATGACCGGACTGCCTACGGTACTGGGATGGTATGTGCACCAGTGGCTTTGGAGAAATGACGTGGGAGATTTGAATCAGAAGAGTGCTGACATTGAGACCATTTATACTTCTACAGACAGGGAAGAAGTAAGAAAGCTGCTGAAGCAGTACGATGTATCTTATATTTTTGTGGGAGCCAGAGAAAAAGAAAAATATGGGGAAGGGCTGAATATGGTTCTTCTGGAAAGCCTAGGAGAGAAAGTCTTTGAGGATGAGACATACGGAACTTATATTTTGAGGACTGTTCTTGAATAAGATTTCTTATATGTATGCCTATGCCGAAAGAACGTAGGGGGAGGTGACGGTATGAGGATTTTGCTGGTGGAAGATGAAAAAAGAATGGCCCAGGCTCTTTGCGAGATACTGCGCCTTGAAAAATATGAGGTTGATCATTATGCAGACGGTCTTGAGGGGCTGGCTGCCATGGAAAGCAATATTTATGATATTGCAGTTCTGGATGTGATGCTTCCTGGAATGAATGGCTATGAAATCGCCAAAAAAGCCCGGAGTAAGGGAATAGCCATCCCTATACTAATGCTTACAGCCAAGGCGGAGCTGGATGATAAAGTTGCCGGTCTTGACAGCGGTGCAGACGATTATCTGACAAAGCCTTTTATGACAAAGGAATTGCTGGCAAGGCTTAGGGCACTTGGAAGACGCACCTTTTGTACTGCATTCAGAAACCTGTCATTTGGGGACATTACCCTTGACACAGGTACCTTTACCCTGACCTGTATTACAAATGGCCAAAGCATAAGGCTCAGTGAGAAGGAATACCGTATTCTGGAATACCTGGTAGCTAACGGAGGAAAGATTCTTCAGCGGGAGCAGCTTGCAGTTAAGATCTGGGGATTTGAAAGTGATGCGGAATATAATAATGTAGAGGTGTATGTGTCTTTTACACGCAGAAAGCTGGCCTTCGTGGGAGCCAATACGGAAATAAAGGCGGTAAGAGGAGTTGGCTATGAATTGAGGTGCAGCAGTGTTTAAAAAATCAAGAAGAAAGATCGTTGCAGCAATTATGTCCGTTTTGGTACTTTTGCTGGTGGGAACCCTGGGGGTAATTTATACCTGCAGCTATTTCCAGATGGTCATACAAAACAGGGAGATGCTGAAGGCTCATGTGTATATGTATGCTCCGCCTCAGGCAATGGAGGGATTGATGCCTCCGAACATGCCGCCGCCAGGCGATGGTAATTGGGGATTTGACCCTGGTTTTACAGAGTCCCCAATGTTTCAGCTATCCATTTTTTATACAGTTGCCCTTTCTTACGATGGGAAGGTTCTTGAGACCAGAAATAACTCTCCAATGGTACATACAGACGAAGATCTGGAAGATTTAGCGCAGAATGTCATAAACAGCGGTAAAGAAACAGGTACGGTAGATAATCTGATGTTTTTCAAAGCGGACAAGGATGGGTATATCCTGGTTGCATTTATGGATAATACCGTCGTAAATGAAAACGCAGTTACTTTGCTTCGCTATACGCTTATTTTCGGCGGCATTGCTTTGGCATTGTTTTTCTTTTTATCCGTATTTCTTGCAAGAAAGATTGTAGGTCCCCTGGAAGAAAGCTATCAAAAGCAAAAGCAGTTTATTTCGGACGCAGGCCATGAATTAAAAACGCCGGTTGCTGTGGTCAGTGCCAATGCAGAGCTTCTGTCCAGAGACATCGGGGAGAACCCATGGCTT
This sequence comes from uncultured Blautia sp., assembly GCA_946557785.1. GTDB lineage: Bacteria > Bacillota > Clostridia > Lachnospirales > Lachnospiraceae > Blautia_A. Next base: position 36,985 of record CAMNTH010000010.1, on the reverse strand, counting down.
GCCAATATCCAATATGAAAATGAACGTATGGGAATGCTGGTGTGTCAGCTCCTGGATCTTGCGAGGACGGAAAATGCTGCACCGCAAATGGATCATATTAATTTCAGCCGCCTGGCAGAGGGAGAGGCTCTGCCCTTTGAAAGCATTGCATTTGAGAAAGGCCTTGTGATGAGCAGCAATATTGCAAAAGGGGTGATGGTGAATGGAAATAGTACCCAGCTTAAGCAGATCGTTTCTGTCCTTCTTGATAATGCCATCCGCCACAGCACGGAACAGGGGGGAATTTATTTAAGTCTTAAGAAAGAGCATGGTTTGGCACAGCTTTCTGTGCTCAATAAAGGGGATGAGATCCCAAGAGAACATCGGGAGCAGATATTTGAGCGCTTCTACCGCGCAGATCCTGTGCGCAACGGTGAGGATAAGCATTATGGATTGGGGCTTGCCATTGCAAAAGCAGCTGTCCTGGCACACAAAGGCCATATAGAGGTACAGTGCTATAACGGCTTTGTAGAATTTCAGGTTCAGATACCTGCACTTTAATTTTGTGAGCAAGAGGTCGTGGAACGAAAGTTCTTTATATGGTTTTAAACTTCAATAAAACTTCAATAAAACTTCAATCTTCCTCCTGTACAATGACAATGTCAAAGTACAGGAGTTTTTTTGTTTAAAAAATAGGAAAGGGGGGAGGAGATGAACTACCGACACGAATGGAAGCATGAAATAAGCTTTTGCGACATGCTGGTGCTCCGGCAGCGCTTATCAGCTATTGCAAAATGGGATGTACATACCATTGACGGAAAATATGTGATCCGGAGTTTGTATTTTGACAATGCCCGGGACAAAGCATTAAGAGAAAAGATAGATGGTGTAAACATCCGAGAAAAGTTTCGAAGCCGGTTTTATAATAATGATACGTCCTTGATTCATTTGGAAAAAAAGAGCAAGGTGAATGGCTTGTGCCTTAAGGAATGCGCAGTCATTTCAAAAGAACAGGCACAGGCTATTGTGGATGGCGATTATGAGTGGATGATAAAGAGTGGTGTCCCGCTGATCGTTGAGCTTTACAGCAAGATGATGAGTCAGGGGCTTAGGCCGAAAACAATCGTGGATTATACAAGAGAACCTTTTGTATTTGCACCGGGCAATGTGAGAGTAACTCTTGATTATCATATCCGTACAGGACTAAACTGCACGGATTTTTTGAATCCCAACTGTGTGATGGTTCCGGCCGGCGATGCGCCGATCATCCTTGAAGTGAAGTGGGATGAATATCTTCCGGATGTTATCCGGGATGCGGTACAGCTTTCAAACTGCCGTGCAGCTGCGTTTTCAAAATATGCCGTGTGCAGGATATACGGCTGATTAATTTTTAAAGGAGTATGCATTATGACTTTCAATGATATTTTTAAATCAAGTTTTCTGGAGAATGTTGCAAGCGTCAGTATTCTTGATATGGCAATTGCACTTACATTGGCATTTGGCCTTGGGATGTTTATCTTCCTGGTTTACAAAAAGACCTACCAGGGGGTCATGTATTCGTCTGGTTTTGGTACAACCTTGGTAGCCCTTACGATGATCACCACGGTTGTTATCCTTGCGGTAACTTCCAATGTGGTTCTTTCCCTTGGTATGGTGGGTGCTCTTTCCATTGTTCGTTTCCGTACTGCTATCAAAGAGCCTCTTGATATTGCGTTTCTTTTTTGGTCAATTGCAGTGGGCATTGTGCTTGCAGCAGGCATGATTCCCCTGGCAGTTGTAGGCAGCGTATTTATCGGTGTGATCCTGCTTGTATTCGTAAATAAGAAATCTCACTGCAGCCCTTATATCGTAGTTCTTTCCTGCGAGGATTCTATGGCCGAAAAGAAAGCAGTTGATTTCCTGAAAAGCAATGTCCAAAAGTGCGTTGTTAAGAGTAAAACGGCTGCGAAAGGACTTATTGAATTGAATCTTGAGATCCGTATGTTAAATGAGAGTACGGATTTTATCAATGAACTCAGCAGTATCCCAGGTGTGAACAGCGCTGTTCTTGTAAGCTATAACGGCGAATATATGGTTTAAGGAGGTTCTGTATGGTAACACACAAGCATATTGATAAAATTTGCTGTGTTGTCCTTGCCTTTACGCTGATCCTTTCCGTACTTTTTGTAAATGCTGAACATTTCGGCGTCCAAAAGGCATCCATGGTAATGGAATATGAGAACACGTTGTTTGATACTTCCAGGGTTCATATGATTGACATCATCATGGAGGACTGGGATGCATTTACCCAAAACTGCAGAAACGAAGAATATTATAATTGTACTGTGGTGATTGACGAAGAAGAGTGCAGGAATGTTGGGATCCGCGGTAAGGGCAATACTTCCCTGACTCAGGTCGCATCTTATGGAAATGATCGTTACAGCTTCAAAATTGAGTTTGACCATTATGACAGCACAAAAACCTTTCGGGGGCTTGATAAGTTGTGCCTGAATAATATCATTCAGGATAATACTTATATGAAGGACTATCTGGCCTATCAGATGATGAATAAGATGGGTGTGCCGTCCCCTCTTTGCAGTTATGTGTATATCACAGTGAACGGACAGGATTGGGGACTTTATCTGGCAGTAGAAGGAGTAGAAGAATCTTTTTTGCAGCGTAATTACGGCAAAGATTACGGTGAGCTTTATAAGCCGGACAGCATGAAGATGGGAGGCGGCCGGGGCAACGGTGAAAAATTTGATATGGATGAGTTTTTGGGTGATTCCCAAGGGAAAAGCATGGATGACGACCGCAGCATAAAAGATCCGGAATTCCCGGACAGCGATGGAAGCAGCGGAATGCCAGGAGGAATGCCGGGAGGTAAGCTGGAAGATATGCCGGAAGGAATGCCAGGAGGTAAGCCTGGCGGAGGATTTCAGATGGGCAGTGACGATGTACTTCTGAAATATATTGATGATGAAATCAAGAGCTATTCCAATATTTTTGATAATGCAAAAACATCCGTTTCCAATGGAGATAAATCCCGGCTGATAAAAGCACTGAAGAAACTCAGTAATGGGGAAAATCTGGGAAATACTGTTGAGGCAGACAAGGTTATTCGCTACTTTGTAGTGCATAATTTTGTCCTGAATTTTGACAGCTATACAGGCGCGATGATCCACAACTATTATCTTTACGAAAAAGACGGACAGATGCAGATGATTCCCTGGGATTATAATCTTGCTTTCGGGGGCTTCCAGGCTATGGGCGATGCAGCGGATCTTATAAATTATCCCATTGATTCCCCTGTTTTTAGCGGAGATACCAAGGACAGGCCGATGATCGCATGGATATTTGAAAACGAAAAATATACCAGGCTGTACCATGAGTATTTCTCTGAATTTATGACAGAGTATTTCCACAGCGGATATTTTGAGGAAATGATGGATGGTGTAGCTTCCATGATTTCTCCTTATGTGGAAAAGGATCCCACAAAATTCTGTACTTATGAGGAATTTGAGACCGGCATGGCAACCCTGAAGGAATTTTGCCTGCTTCGTGCAGAGAGCATCAGCGGACAGCTTGACGGAACCATTGGTTCTGCTTCTGATACACAGGAAAGTGATACTCTGATCAAGGCAGATCATATTCAGATTGAAGATATGGGGGCTATGGGAAATGCAATGGGAGGGGGACAGATGACGCCGCCGGACGGGCAGTTGGAAGGAAGCTTTGGTGGGGCAATGGAAAGGCCGGAAGGGAATATACAGCCAAAGGATGACAAACAGGATATTTCGCAGCCGCGGGCACAAACAAACTTTTCTGCTGATTTTTGGATGCTGATAGGAATGAGTATATTGGTTCTTGCATTAGGACTTGCAGCGGCATTTGCTTATAAAAGGCATAAATAAAAAAGAACGGCGTTGCATTGCCCATACTGTTTCGCGAGATTATTGGTTTGTACTAAAATCTCCATGTTGCATCCTCCGATTACAAAATTATTATTTCCTTTGAAATATAACCTTAGGGAGTTTGTTTGTGAAAAGGGCATCAGGGAAACTGGGATTTAAATGCTGCCAGAAGTCTGGCAAAAAACTGCCAAATACACTTTGGAAAAATTATGTGCAGTGAGGGTATTTAAAATACGGTGCCCCGGGCAGGAAGGCGTTCTTCCGGCAGCGCTAATACAATTTTTCTGAAAAAGCGCAAAATTCTTTTATTAGCGGACAAATGTACGGCTTGACAAGCCACTTTTGTAATGTTATGATAATAAAAGCTTTTTATACCTTGTTGAAGAAGACAAGAGATGAAAGACGAAAAAAAGGAGGAAGAAACATGAAAAAATTAGGAATCCTGTTATTATCCTTAGTACTGTGCCTGGGCTTTAGTACAAGCGTATTTGCAGAGGAAGAAGGCAACTGGAAAATTGCTATTCTGACAGGTACCACTTCTCAGGGCGAGGAAGAATTCCGTGCAGCTGAGCGTGCTGTAGCAGAATATCCGGATCACATTATCACTGATACATATCCGGATAACTTTATGGATGAGACAGAAACCACCATTTCCAAACTGGTATCTTTCGCATCTGACCCGGATGTAAAGGCAATCGTTATGTGCCAGGCTGTACCTGGAGCAAAGGCTGCTTTTGATAAGATCCGCAACGAACTGGGACGCGATGACATGCTGCTGATCGCAGGTGTTCCGCAGGAAGACCCGGCCGTTATTTCTGAAGCTGCTGACCTGGTATTCTATACCAACGAAGCAAAACAGGGTGACACCATTATGGAAACATGTGCTAACTGGGGCGTAGAAGTGTTTGTACACTATTCCTTCCCGCGTCATCTGGCAATGGAGACTATCGCAGCTCGTAAAACACTCTTGGAAGCAAACTGCGAAGCACTGGGCATTGAGTATGTAGAAGCAACTGCTCCGGATCCAACAGGTGACTCCGGTGTATCAGGCGCACAGCAGTTCATCCTGGAAGACGTTCCGGCTAAGATGGAAGAGTATGCAGGCAAGAAGGTTGCATTCTTCACAACTAACTGCTCTATGCAGGAGCCGCTGCAGGCAGCAGTTCTGGATCAGGAAAATGCTTACTATCCGCAGCCATGCTGCCCAAGCCCGTATCATGCATTCCCGGCTTCTTTGGGACTTGATATTTCCGTAGGCGGTGACGATACCGTTGCTCTTGAAGCAATTGCTGCAAAGCTTGCTGAGCACAATGCAGTTGGACGTTACTCTACATGGGCATCTCCTGTAAATATGACTCTGATTGATGTTGCTGTTCAGTATTCCAAGGGATTCATTGAGGGCGAGATCACCGAGAGAAATGATGCAGAAAAGATTAAGGCAATGTTCGATGAGAGCTGTCCTGGTGCAACTGTAGAAACATATGTAAATGCAGACGGAACTACTTTGGATAACTACTATACAGTTCTGCTTGCCCCGGTTGACTTCAATGATTATGTGAAATAATCTTGTAAAGAGACTTTGATAGTTGGAATTTAGGGCCGGCCCGCTTCACTTGTGGTGAGGCGGGTCGGTTTTCAGGATAAAAGGAGGAATAAAATTGGCTGCAGAATACATTCTGGAGATGAAGGATATCACCAAAAGATATGGTGAAAATACTGTTCTATCCAATGTATCGCTGAAAATTCGTCCGGGCGAAATACATGCGTTGCTGGGGGAAAACGGTGCAGGAAAGAGTACGTTAATGAATGTTCTTTTTGGTATGCCCGTGATTCATGCAACCGGAGGTTTTTCCGGAGAAGTTTTAATTGACGGAGAAAAAACGGTAATAGCCTCTCCGCATGACGCGATGCGCAAGGGGATCGGTATGGTTCACCAGGAATTTATGCTGATTCCGGGATTTACCATTACTGAGAATATTAAATTGAATCGTGAGATTACCAAACCGAATATTTTGTCACGTATTTTTGGTTCCAATCTGGAAACATTGGATATGAAGGAAATGTCCGGTGATGCCCGTGAGGCACTGGACAGTGTTGGAATGAGCATTGATGAGTATACCATGGTGCAGGGCTTGCCTGTAGGCTATATGCAGTTTGTGGAGATTGCCCGTGAAATTGATAAAAAGGGCGTGAAGCTTCTTGTATTTGATGAACCTACTGCGGTACTGACAGAGAGCGAAGCTGGTCAGCTTCTGAAAGTTATGAAAGATATTGCTGCAAAAGGAATAGCCATTATCTTTATTACCCATCGTTTAGATGAAGTAATCAATGCGGCTGACAGTATTACTATTCTTCGTGATGGTCAGTTTGTGACTGCCTGTGAAACGAAGGATACCAATGCGGTACGTCTTGCGGAGATGATGATCGGACGTGAAGGAAATGACGGGGAATTTTCGTTTGTGACTGCAGAGCCCAGGACTTTCGGGAAGGATGTACCCATTGCTCTGAATATCACCCACCTGGCTGTAGATATGCCGGGAGAAATGGTAAAGGATGCGTCCTTTCAGGTTCATGAAGGAGAGATCTTTGGAATCGGAGGCCTTGCAGGACAGGGAAAGATTGGTATTCCCAATGGTATCATGGGAGTTTGCCAGGCCAAGGGAGATGTGGAGTTCCTTGGCAAAAAGATGACCTTAAATGATGCCAGGGCTGCCCTTTCAAGCGGTATGGCTATGGTATCGGAGGACAGAAGAGGAGTTGGACTCTTATTGGATGAGTCCATAGAAGATAATATTGTGTTTAATGCAATGCAGATCAAGGGTGATTTTACCAGGAAGTTCCTGGGACTTACTCAGAGAGACACCAAGGCGATACGCAAACATGCAGAAAATATGATTAAAGAACTTGATATCCGCTGCGTTTCTTCCCTTCAGCACAGCGGAACCCTTTCCGGCGGAAACCAGCAGAAGGTGTGTATTGCACGTGCACTGACCATGCATCCTAAGATGCTGTTTGTATCAGAACCTACCAGAGGTATTGATATTGGTGCAAAGAAGCTTGTTCTGGAAACTCTGGTGAAATTAAACAGAGAACTGGGAATGACTATTGTTATGGTTTCTTCAGAATTAATGGAACTTCGTTCGATTTGTGACAACATTGCCATTGTTTCAGAAGGTAGGGTAGTGGATATCCTGCCTGTAAATGCATCAGATGCAGACTTTGGTCTTGCTATGTCAGGCATTAAACCGGAAAGGGGAGGTGAAGCGCATGAATAAATTAAAAATAAAAAAGTCTCAGAAAATTGCCTGCGTGCTGATTATTCTTGTTGCTGTCATCTTTGGATGCGTGGGATTTTATGGCATGTCCGCCCGTTCTTCTCAAAAAGGCAGTGAGATCTTAAGCAGCATGCGTCTTCAGGCAATTCTGGATACTGCAGGCACAGGTGCGATTGATGCCTATGTGGCAGCAGAAAAAGCAGAAGCAACTGCAAGGGTTCGTGAGGAAGGCGGAGGTATGACCGAAATCCGTGAAGCCACTGCAAAGGCGGAAGAAGAGGCACGGGCTTCAGCAGAAAAAGAGGGAATTGGTTCCGTAGACCTTTCCGAGATTGACACGGTTCCTTTGGCAAAAGCACTGGATGTGCTGGCAACTGCCCAGACAGAATATTTTGAAGAAGAGTCTGCAGCCCAGGCGGCTTATATTGAAGAACATGCAGATGATGCTGCTGTGGAAAGTGCAGAGGACATTGCAGCAGAGGAAGTACCTGCAGAAGATATGGGCGGGGAAGGTGCAGGAGAAGATGCAGGGGCAGACATGGAAATGGAGATGGCGGAAGAAACCGTTGACCTTTCTGAGTTTGAAGCTACAGAAGAAATGCTTGCCTTAGCTGAAAAGGTAGATGAAGCCTTTAACGGACTGTGTGAAGAAATCAAGATCGTCTTTCCGGCACTGACTGATGACATTCTGGCAACTTTGAAGGATACGATTCTTAATACCGTGTCACAGCAGGGAGATACCTTTGAAATCCAGTATGACCGTGCATATTCCTTAAGCGGTCTGAATCCGGGAATGACAGGTATGATCATGCGTCAGGGCAGAACCCTGGCTACCAGCGCAGTGGGTCTTATTATTCTTGCTCTTGCAGTGCTGTTCTATACACCCCTTGTGAAAAAGCTTGGAATCCCCCGTTTGGTTATCGGACTGTTTTATATTTTTCTTTGCCTGATGGCCTTTATCTATAACCTGTCCTTGCCGGGACAGATCAGCAATACCCTGGTCCGCCTGGGAATGAATGGCGTACTGGTTCTGGCAATGCTGCCGGGGATTCAGTGCGGTATCAGCCTGAACCTTGGTTTGCCAATCGGTATTATCGGCGGACTTCTTGGTGGACTTCTCTGCATTGAGTTTGGCTTCCACGGATGGCTGGGATTCCTTTTCGCTATTGTAGTAGGTATGGCTATCTCTGCAGTGACCGGCTATTTATACGGTATGCTGTTGAATAAGCTGAAGGGAAGCGAAATGACTGTTACCACATATGTTGGTTTCTCCATTGTATCTCTCATGTGTATTGCATGGCTGGTGCTGCCATTCCAGAGTAAGATCATGAAATGGCCTTTGGGCAATGGGTTAAGAACCACTATAGGTCTGCAGACCTCCTACCGTCATTTGCTGAACGATTTCCTATCCTTTAAGATTTTTGGGATTACCATTCCCACGGGACTGCTTTTGTTCTTTGCTCTTTGCTGCGTTCTGGTGTGGCTGTTTATGCGTTCCAAAACAGGTATTGCCATGTCCGCTTCCGGAGCAAATCCCCGTTTTGCAACAGCCACAGGAATCAATGTGGATAAAATGCGTATTATAGGTACCATGCTTTCTACCATGCTGGCAGCTGTGGGTATTATTGTTTATGCACAGAGCTTTGGATTTATGCAGCTATATCAGGCACCCCGCCAGATGGGCTTTTTGGCTGCTTCCGCAATTCTTCTTGGAGGTGCGACCACATCCAGGGCAAAGATCAGCCATGTTATTATCGGTACCTTTTTGTTCCAGGGTGTTCTGACTCTTGGTATGCCTGTGGCAAATGCAGTAGTTCCTCAGAGTACCATTTCTGAGGTGTTCCGTATCATCATTTCACAGGGTATTATTTTGTATGCTTTGACTAAGTCAGGAGGTGACAGCCGTGGATAAGAATAAAATGCGTGAGTTTGCGAGGAATAATGTTGTAACTATGATGTTCATCATCCTCTGTGCAGTATGTATGGTATTTTCGGGATATTCACCTTCTTATGTAATGTACGAGCTGTTTGGACGTCTTTCAAGAAATATGTTTATTGTACTGTCACTGATCATCCCCATCGTAGCAGGTATGGGCATCAACTTTGCCATTACCACAGGTGCCATGGCTGCACAGATTTCCTGCCTTCTTGTTTTGGAATGGGGAATTTCCGGCATAGCAGGCTTTGGAGTGGCAGTGCTTCTGACAGTTCCGCTGGCTACTTTGTTCGGATGGTTGATTGGTAAGCTGTTTAATAAGATGAAGGGCCAGGAGATGATCGGCGGTCTGGTAATCGGATATTTTGCAAATGGTTTATATCAGTTATTGTTCCTGTTTATATTTGATAATATCATTCCCATTAAGAACCCTAACTTAACAATTAAAGGTTCCACGGGAATTGCCAATACCATGGATCTTTCCAAGGACGGGGGAATTGCCGCTGCGCTGGATAAGCTGTGGAGGCTTCCTTTCCATCAGGCTGTATTGGTATTTGCAGGGATCATTGCGCTGCTTCTCATCTTTGGGTATGTAAAAAGCCATAAGAAAAACCAGAAAAGGCTTGGAATTCAGCTTGTAGCACTGGCTGTTGTGGCTGTGATCACACAGTTTGGACCAGTAAAAGAGCTGTTTGCTATGGTGAACGTTCCTATGGTTACCTTTGGCTGTGTTGCAGTCCTTTGCCTGTTTAATGTTGTGATCATGCGTACGAAGCTGGGACAGCAGTTCCGTGCCGTAGGACAGAGCGGTACAGTAGCAAATGCATCCGGCATTAATGTAAACCATGTGCGTATTATTGCCATTGTATTTTCTACAGTTCTGGCTGGCTGGGGACAGCTGATCTTCGTACAAAATATGGGGGCATTCCAGACTTATGGTGCACATGGGCAGGTTGGCCTGTATGCAGGCGCTGCAATTCTGGTTGGAGGCGCTTCTGTTGTACGGGCGACCAATGTCCAGGCACTGCTTGGTACTGTACTGTTCCACCTAATGTTCATTCTTGCACCGGCTGCAGGCAAGAATCTTTTCGGAGATGCGGCTATCGGAGAGTACTTCCGCGTATTCCTGTGTTATGGCGTTATCGCTGTGGCTCTTGTAATGCATGCATGGAGTGAAAATGCAAGAAAGAAAAAGGCAGCAGCAGGAGAGGAAAAATAAATTTCAGAGGTGCTGATAGAAAACGGCAGCCTGGGCTTCTTCCCTTTGGTATAAGGGGAAAAAGTACGGGCTGCCGTTTTTAATATCATGATTTTCCTGTTTTTTCACGGTATTTTTCACGGTATTGTTCCGGTATTGTTCCGGTGTGATGCCGGTTTTCTGCCGGAAAAGCTGGCTTAAGTAGCTTCGGTTCAGATAAAACAGGGAGGCGATAAACTTCTGGGTAATAAGTTTTAATATCTTCAAGACGGCTTCTTTCGAAAGATATGCATAGGAAGCGCTGGAATCCTCAGATCCAGGACACACTGAACTGGCTTCCTGTTTCACCATAAGAGGCTGCCTTTAGGAATCCGTTTTACAGGACTTCCCTTGGTGTGCGATTTGTGGTAGAATGAATAAAGATGCAGATCACGGAAAAGCTTATGGATAGTGAGAGGCTTTAATTGTGCATACCAGGAGAAAGGAAGCGGCAGGAGCATGAGGGCAGAGGTTGTAGAGATGTGGGCGGATTACATAGATCCGGAAGCTATTGAGAGAGCTGGCAGGATTTTAAAAGAAGGCGGATTGGTTGCATTTCCCACAGAGACGGTTTATGGCTTAGGGGGAAATGCCTTGGATCCCAGAGCCTCTATGAAAATATATGCAGCGAAAGGCCGTCCGTCCGATAATCCCCTGATCGTACATATTGCAGAGATGGACAAGCTTGCAGAAATCGTAAGTCGGATCCCTGACGAGGCCAGGATTCTGGCAGAGAGGTTCTGGCCAGGGCCTCTGACGATGATCCTGCCAAAAGCAGATAAGGTTCCCAAGGAAACCACAGGGGGGCTTGACAGTGTAGCCGTACGTTTTCCAAGCGACAAGATCGCACAGGAACTAATCAAGGCTGCGGGGGGATATGTGGCCGCACCAAGTGCAAATACCTCAGGAAGGCCAAGCCCTACAAAAGCAGAGCATGTGGAGGAGGATTTAGGCGATGCCATTGATATGATCATTGACGGCGGTCAGGTGGGGATCGGCCTGGAATCCACTATTGTAGATTTTACGGATGAAATTCCGGTGGTACTGCGTCCTGGATATATTTCCCTGGAAATGCTTCAGGAAATACTTGGGGAAGTACGGATGGATAAGGGGCTTTTGATCACGGAGTGCAATGTGAGGCCGAAGGCTCCCGGAATGAAATACCGCCATTATGCTCCTGCGGCAGATCTGACGATCATAGAGGGCAATGAGGCGGCTGTGATCGGCCGGATCAACCAATTTGCAGCAGATGCAGAAAAGAGGGGAATGCAGGTGGGAATCATTGCCACGGATGAAACGGCAGAGAAATATCCCTCAGGCATTGTGAAAAGCATTGGAAGCAGGGAAGATGAGGACTCCATAGGACGTCATCTTTTTGAGGTGCTGAGGGAATTTGATCATTGTAATGTGTGCGCAATATATTCAGAAGCCTTTTATACGCCGAGGATCGGGCAGGCAATTATGAACCGTCTTCTGAAAGCAGCAGGACATAAGATTATTTCTGCATCATAAATAAAAAGGGAGCAGGAGGAAAGAAATATGCTGGCATTAGGATGTGACCATGGCGGTTATGAATTGAAACAGGAGATAAAAAAATATTTGGATGAAAAAGGGATCGCTTACCTTGACTTTGGCTGCGACAGTACGGAAGCAGTGGATTATCCGGTATATGCAAAAAAGGTGGCAAGATCCATTTTAAGCGGTGAATGTGAAAAGGGGATTCTGATCTGCGGAACAGGCATCGGGATTTCCATTACTGCCAATAAATTCAAAGGAATCCGCGCAGCCCTTTGCACAGACTGTTTCTGTGCGGAGGCAACCAGACTGCATAATGACGCCAATGTACTGGCGCTTGGAGGAAGGGTGGTAGGCCCGGGTCTTGCGCAAAAGATCGTGGATACTTTCCTGAACACGCCCTTTTCCGGTGAAGAACGTCATAGGAACCGGATCGATCAGATGGAAACAGAGTAGAGGGAGTGACTTTTGATGGATAAAAATATGAAAAGAACAGACCATATTTCGTGGGATGAGTATTTTATGGGAGTTGCAATTCTGTCAGGAATGCGTTCCAAGGATCCCAGCTCTCAGGTGGGGGCATGCATCGTAAGCCAGGACAATAAGATTTTGTCAATGGGCTATAATGGCTTTCCCATAGGATGCTCGGATGATGAGTTTCCCTGGGCAAGAGAAGGGGATGAGCTGGATACCAAGTATCTTTATGTAACCCATAGCGAGCTGAATGCAATCTTAAATTATCGGGGCGGAAGCCTTGAGGGGGCCAAGCTTTATGTATCTTTGTTTCCATGCAACGAGTGTGCAAAAGCCATTATCCAGGCTGGCATCAAGACCATAGTATACGACTGTGACAAATATGCAGATACACCGTCTGTTATAGCGTCCAAACGTATGCTGGATGCAGCGGGTGTGCGATATTATAAATACAACCGCACGGGAAGGGAGATTTCCTTCTCCGTGTGATGATATTCAGGAAACGCCTTCCGGAAATGATCCGGAGGGCGTTTCTATGACATGAGAAACAGACTGAATTTCATGGGAACCATTCAGAAAGGGACTTGACACTTCCTACGATTTCGCATAGAATAGTCTCTAATGAAACAACTCATTACGGCGATGAAGAGAATAGTACATGAGGAGCAATCCCAGAGAGGAATCCGTTTGGTGTGAGGATTCTGTGCGTGAATCATGGAACCGGCCTCGGAGCTCCGTGCAATTGAAGTACGGCGTTTTTCCTGCGTTAAGGGGAAGAAAGAGAGCAGAGCGGATGATATTTCTGCATTGCTAATCAGGGTGGTACCGCCGAAGCAGTTCGGTCCCTTATGAGGGATTGAAAGGCTTTTTTTTATTACAAATAAAGGAGAGAACAAAAACCATGGCAAAAGAGAAGAAATTAGTGGAAGCCATTACTTCCATGGAGGAAGATTTCGCCCAGTGGTATACGGACGTGGTAAAAAAATCAGAGCTTTGTGATTATACCAGCGTCAAAGGCTGCATGGTCATTAAACCTGCAGGCTACGCCATCTGGGAGAACATCCAGCAGGAGCTGGACAGAAGATTTAAAGAAACAGGGGTAGAAAACGTATATATGCCTATGTTTATTCCGGAATCCCTGCTTCAGAGAGAAAAAGATCATGTAGAAGGTTTTGCTCCTGAAGTTGCATGGGTAACACACGGAGGACTGGATCCACTGCAGGAACGCCTCTGCGTACGTCCTACTTCGGAAACCCTGTTTTGCGATTTCTACCAGAAAGAAATCCAGTCCCACAGAGACCTTCCTAAGGTATATAATCAGTGGTGCTCTGTTGTCCGCTGGGAAAAGACAACACGTCCCTTCTTACGTTCACGGGAATTCTTATGGCAGGAAGGCCACACAGCCCATGCTACTGCCAAGGAAGCAGAAGAGAGAACCATTCAGATGCTGAACGTTTATGCGGACTTCTGCGAAGAGGTGCTGGCAATTCCTGTTGTGAAGGGAAGAAAGACGGACAAAGAAAAATTTGCAGGTGCAGAGGCAACCTACACTATTGAATCTTTGATGCATGACGGAAAGGCCCTGCAGTCAGGTACAAGCCATAATTTCGGTGACGGATTTGCAAAAGCTTTCGGTATCCAGTATACGGATAAAGAAAATAAACTGCAGTATGTACACCAGACCTCCTGGGGTATGACTACCCGTATGATCGGTGCGATCATTATGGTACACGGTGACAACAGCGGACTTGTGCTTCCGCCGAGAATCGCTCCTGTACAGGCTGTGATCATTCCGATCCAGCAGCGTAAAGAAGGTGTCCTGGAAAAAGCAGACGAGCTGTTCGCTGCCCTGAAGGCAGCAGGAGTCCGGGTGAAAGTGGATGATACAGATAAGAGCCCTGGATTTAAGTTTGCTGAGCAGGAAATGCGAGGAATTCCGGTTCGTATTGAATGCGGTCCGAAGGACATTGAAAATGGTCAGGCTGTGATCTGCCGCCGGGATACCAGGGAGAAATATACGGTGAAATTTGACGAGCTTGAAGATAAGGTTAAGGAAATCCTGGATACTATGCAGAAAGATATGCTGGAACGCGCCCGTGCGCACCGTGATGCGCATACCTATACTGCAGCGGATTATGAGGAATTTAAAGAAATCATCAACACGAAACCAGGTTTTGTAAAAGCAATGTGGTGCGGCTGCCAGGAGTGCGAGGACAAGATTAAAGAAGACGTTCAGGCAACCTCCAGATGTATTCCATTTGAGCAGGAAACCATAAGCGACAAATGTGTATGCTGCGGCAAGCCGGCTAAAAAGATGGTTTACTGGGGAAGGGCATATTGATCATGTAATAATGAAACACGAAAAGAAGGTCGAAAGGACCTTCTTTTTAGTAAGGATGGGTGACAGAATGAGACTTACAATTCCACAGAAGGCAGAAGACATATTACAGGTTTTGGAGACACATGGATTTGAGGCCTATGCAGTAGGGGGCTGCGTGCGGGACTCCATGCTTGGGCGTGTGCCGGATGACTGGGACATTACCACATCCGCAAAACCTATTGAGGTAAAGGCACTGTTCCGGCGGACTGTAGATACTGGGCTTAAGCATGGAACCGTAACGGTTCTGATGGATAAAGAGGGCTTCGAAGTGACTACCTACCGGGTAGATGGAGAGTATGAGGATGGCCGCCATCCCAAAGAGGTGGTTTTTACCGCCAGTTTGGGGGAAGATCTGAAGCGGCGGGATTTTACCATTAATGCAATGGCGTATAATCCCCAAAAGGGCGTAGTAGATCTGTTCGGCGGAATAGGGGATTTGAAAAGCGGTGTGATCCGCTGTGTAGGGAATCCTATGGAGCGATTTACAGAGGATGCGCTGCGGATCATGCGTGCAGTACGTTTTAGTGCGCAGCTTGGGTTTCGGATCGAGGAAAAGACCAGGGATGCTTTAAAGATCCTTGCACCTAACCTGAAGCATGTAAGTGCGGAGCGGATTCAGGCAGAACTGTTAAAGCTATTGGTATCGCCTCACCCGGACTACCTGCGCATTGCATATGAGTCCGGCATTACCAGGGAATTTCTGCCTGAGCTGGATGCCTGTATGGAGACAGGACAGAATACGCCCCACCATTGCTATACTGTGGGAGAACATATCCTCCACAGCCTTTCTTATGTTCCCAATGATAAAGTCCTGCGTCTCACCATGCTTCTTCATGATATAGGAAAGCCCGTGGTAAAGCGTACAGACGAAACAGGCCGGGATCATTTCAAAATGCACGTTTCTGAAAGTGAAAAAATGGCAGGTATGATCCTGCGCCGCCTGAAATTGGATAATGATACGATTTCCAAAGTCTGCCGCCTGGTTAAATGGCATGATTACCGTCCTCTTCCGGAAATGAAAGCTGTCAGAAGGGCGGTGAATAAAATTGGAGAAGACCTGTTTCCTCTCTACTTGGAAGTGCAGAGGGCCGATGTTCTCTCCCAAAGCATGTACTGCAGGGAGGAGAAGCTTGTGCGCTTAAAAGGAGTAGGCCTTTGCTGGGAGAAAATTCTGGAAGAGAAGCAATGCGTATCCTTAAAAAACCTTGCAGTTACCGGAAAAGATCTGATCGGGGCAGGCATTGCCCCGGGAAAGGAACTGGGAGATCTGCTTGCGAGGCTTCTTGAACTGGTTCTGGAAGAACCGGAATGTAATAAGAAAGAAATTTTGCTGAAGGAACTTGAGAAAATATCAGGGATTTCTGCACAATAAGCCGTAAACAATTCTCTGACAACCCATTGCATATCCCCTGTCCCCCTCTCATAAGATAGAAGGTACAAAAATCCAGAGG
Organism: uncultured Blautia sp.; assembly: GCA_946557785.1. Classification (GTDB taxonomy): domain Bacteria; phylum Bacillota; class Clostridia; order Lachnospirales; family Lachnospiraceae; genus Blautia_A. Next base: position 20,845 of record CAMNTH010000010.1, on the reverse strand, counting down.
GGGACTTTTCTATTGTATGATTACGGACTCAGTACTTTAGAGCAGTATAGCCTGACACCCAAATCCACCGTCCGGACAAGAGGTGCGCTTCTTTTAAGGACAGAACAGGGTGTGTTGATCCTGAGAGAATTCAAAGGCTCTGAGAAGAAACTAAAAAAGCAGCAGGAACTGCTTCTCACCCTGAAAGAGAGGGGCTTTTTTGTGGACAGCTTCCTAACCAACCAGGAAGGAGAACTGGTTAGCCGTGACAAAGATAATATTCCCTATACCCTTGCATACTGGTATGAAGGCAGAGAGTGCGATACAACATCCAAAGAGGACATTTCCAAAAGTATCTGTACTCTAGCCGGATTACATAAAGCCATGAAGCTTCCCATTGCGGAAGAATATATGGAAAAATCCCTGGAGGAGGAATATCTCCGGCACAATCAGGAGATTCGAAAAATCCGTAAGTTTATTCGAAAAAAGGGTCCGGCAGGAATTTTTGAAAAGACCTACCTGGCAAGTGTGGAAGGCTTTTTGAAAAAAGGAGAGGAAGCATTTCTGATGCTGAAGGATTCCGGTTATGAGGAACTAAGAAAAGAATCCATGGAAAGCGGCAGGGTTTGCCATGGAGAGTATAACCAGCATAATGTATTGATCCTGAAAAAGGGAACTGCAGTAACGAATTTCGCACACTGGGATTTTGACGTACAGATGGCGGATCTGTACCGTTTTATGCGGAAAATCCTGGAGAAGTATGGATGGGATGTTACTCTTGCAAAAGAAATGCTGCGCACCTACCACAGGGAACGGCGGATTACCCCGGGAGAATGGCAGAATCTGAGGGTACGGTTTACTTATCCGGAAAAATACTGGAAGCTTGCAAACTATTACTATTCCCACAATAAAGCATGGATTTCAGAAAAAAATATAGAAAAGTTAAGAGTTCTGATTAAGCAAAAGGAAGTGTGGGAAGCTTTTACAGAAAAGTGCTTTGCAAAGTACCCTTTTTAGGCAAGCCAGCCTTTCCTTTTGGCGGGAATTATAGTATAATAAACAATCATGGAGTCCCGGGATTCCATAAATAAAAGAGCAAAGGGAGGTACAAAAGTATGGATTACAAAGAGGTTTACGCCCAGTGGCTGGAAAACCCATACTTCGATGAAGAGACAAAAGCTGAATTAAAGGCAATTGAGGCAGATGATAATGAGATAGAAGAGCGTTTCTATATGGATCTGGAATTTGGAACAGCAGGTTTGCGCGGGATTATTGGTGCCGGAACAAACCGCATGAATATTTATGTAGTAAGGCGTGCAACTCAGGGACTTGCCAATTATATTGCAAAGGTGGAAAAACAGTCTCAGGGTGTTGCCATTGCATATGATTCCCGGCATATGTCTCCGGAATTTGCCCAGGAGGCTGCTCTGTGCCTGGCAGCCAATGGGATTAAGGCTTATATTTTTGAAGCTTTAAGGCCAACACCGGAGCTTTCCTTTGCAGTACGCCATCTGGGCTGTGCTGCAGGCATCAATATCACAGCAAGCCATAATCCGCCGGAATACAATGGATATAAAGTATACTGGGAAGACGGCGCACAGATCACGCCGCCTCATGATACGGGAATCATGGCAGAAGTAAAAGAAATCTGTGACTGGAATACGGTTAAAACTATGGACAAGGCTGCGGCAGTGGAGGCAGGGCTTTATGAAGTGATCGGACAGGCGATCGACGATGCCTATATGGCAGAGCTGAAGAAACAGGTTCTCCATATGGATGCGATTCAGGCAGAGGGCAAAAATTTAAAGATCGTTTACAGCCCCCTTCACGGAACAGGAAATATTCCGGCAAGAAGAATCCTGAAGGAACTGGGATTTGAAAATGTCTATGTAGTAAAAGAACAGGAGCTTCCGGACGGCAATTTCCCGACTGTAAGCTATCCTAACCCAGAAGCTGCAGAAGCATTTGAGCTTGGCCTGAAGCTTGCCAAAGAAGTGGATGCAGACCTGGTTCTTGCTACAGACCCGGATGCAGACCGTCTTGGCGTTCGAGTAAAGGACAAAAACGGAGAATACCATGACCTGACAGGAAATATGTCAGGATGTCTCCTTGCAAATTATGAGATCAGCCAGAGAAAGGCGATTAATGGAAGCCTTCCAGAAGACGGTACTTTGATCAAGACCATCGTTACGACCAACCTTGCAGATGCCATTGCAAAGGGATACGGCGTGAACCTTGTGGAGGTTCTCACCGGATTTAAATTTATTGGTCAGCAGATCCTTGGATTCGAGAACAGCGGGAAGGGAACATACCTCTTTGGATTTGAGGAGAGCTACGGCTGCCTGATCGGAACCTACGCAAGAGATAAGGACGCTATTGTAGCAACCATGGCTCTTTGTGAAGCTGCTGCATATTATAAGACCAAGGGCAAAACCCTGTGGGATGCTATGATCGAGATGTATGAACAATTCGGTTACTATAAGGATGCGATTCAGTCCGTATCTCTTAAAGGAATTGAAGGCCTTCAGAAGATTCAGGAGATCATGAACACCCTCCGTGAAAAGCCGCCTGTAGAGATCGCAGGATGCAAAGTGCTTTCCGCAAGAGACTATAAGAAGGATACCATTACCCACATTGCCACAGGAGAAGTGAAGCCTACGGGACTTCCAAACTCCAATGTTCTCTACTATGACCTGGCAGATGATGCATGGTTATGTGTAAGACCGTCCGGTACTGAGCCGAAGGTAAAATTCTACTATGGTGTAAAGGGAACTTCCCTTGAGGATGCAGACGAGAAGTCTGAGATCATGGGCAAGGCGGTTCTGGATATGGTTAATTCCATGATGTAAGCCATGGCTGGAAATGAGAAGGACGTCTTTATAAAGTTTGTGGAAGTGGTTGGCGAATTGCGCAGGAAATGCCCATGGGACAGCATACAGACCCATGAGAGCCTGAAAACCTGTCTGAAGAATGAGACAGAGGAAGTTCTGGAGGGAATTGATATTTTAACCAGGGAGGGCAGCGGAGAAAATCTCTGCGAAGAACTGGGCGATCTTTTGATGCTGATCGTGCTTCACAGCGTGATCGCACAGGAAGAGGGGCTGTTTACTCTGGAGGATGTCATTTCCGGCGTTTTATTCAAAATGAAATACCGCCATCCCAAAATTTTTTCTCCCGAGGATAAGGAAGTTTCAGAACTGTCCTGGGAAGAACTGAAGCAGCGTGAAAAGGCGCTGCGCAGAAAATTACAGGAAAGTGCTTTTCTTAATATCACTGAAAAACCTTGACAAGTTGCACTAAAAGGTATATATATAGTAAACAGAGCGCTGTCGCCACGCCGGGCGGAGTGCGGATTTAAGAAGAATTAAGAAAAGAGTTAAGAAAAGAATGAAGAAAGAGATCATCTAGAGGAGGAAACACCATGAATAAAACAGAATTAGTAGCAGCGATGGCGAAAGAGACAAACTTAGCAAAGAAAGATGTTGAAGCAGTATTAAAATCTTTCATTGATGTTGTATCTGATGAACTGAAAAAAGGCGGAAAAATTCAGTTAGTAGGCTTTGGTACTTTTGAAGTATCCGAAAGAGCTGCAAGAGAAGGAAGAAATCCTCAGACTGGTGCTGCCATGGAAATCAAAGCTTCCAGAGCTCCGAAATTTAAAGCTGGCAAGGCTTTAAAAGATTTGGTTAATGAGAACTAATATTAAGCGTAACCAGGGGGAACGAAGATGTTCCCCCTTTCTTTTTCGTTTATTGGGAGGAATGAATATGCGTCTTGACAAATATTTGAAAGTTTCCAGGCTGATCAAGCGCCGGACAGTGGCCAATGAAGCCTGCGATGCAGGCCGTGTGCTGATCAATGATAAGCCTGCCAAGGCATCGGCACAGGTAAAAACCGGCGATACCATTGAAATCCAGTTTGGAAGCAGAAATGTAAAAGTAGAAGTATTGGATATAAAAGAAACCGTAAAAAAGGAAGATGCAGAAAGCATGTACCGCTATATTTAAAGTCTAATTGTCCAGCCTTTCTCATAGACTAACAGTGGAATATATCCCCCTGGAGGTTTGCATTGGAGGAAAAGAAGACAACAACGAGCCATAAGCTGGTTTTGGATAACCGTGCACGCGGAACCATTACAGGGGTTCTGGACGTGGAAGACTTTGACGCAGAAAAGATTCAGGCTCAGACAGAAGCAGGGAAACTGCTGATAAAAGGGGAAAACCTGCATATCACCTCTTTAAACCTGGAAAAAGGCGAGCTTTCTTTGGAGGGAAGAGTTGACAGCCTGATTTATACTGCAAAGGGTGCAATGAAAAAAGAGGAATCCCTTCTTAAACGGATGTTTCGTTAAGCTATGAGCAGTTATATGCATTTTGAAACCATACTTTTTCTGAAAGCAGTGGGACTTGGGGCAATCCTGATTTTGTGCTATGATCTTCTCATTGCCCTAAGAAGGGTGATTTCCCATCATTTTGCGGCTGTGGCTTTGGAAGACCTTGTTTTCTGGCTGACTGCAGCGCTTATGATTTTTTCCCGGGTCTATTGCACGAACCAGGGGATATTGCGCAGCTTTTTATTTTTAGGAATGCTCCTGGGCGCCATTTTATGCAGAAGTACCATCAGTCCGCTCTTTATCAGAGGTGCGGCTGTAGTTTTGGGGATTCCGGTGGTTTTTGTAAAATTTTCAACAAAGCGGTTGCTATTTCTCGTCAGAAGATGTAAAATTTATTTGTATAAGTTTGCGATTTTCGCAGACCAGAAGAAAAAAGCGCGGGTTCTGCGGATGAAGAGGAGCAAGCAGGTTGGGAAATTCAAAAAAAGAAAGGGTCAACAGAATAACGAATAATCGTCTCGGTATGGCCGCCATTGCCGTTGTTGCTTTCATGGTGCTGGGTGTGACCTACAAGGAAAGCAGAAGCCTGGAAAACCGCATTGCATACTATAATGCAAGAGCAGCGTCCCTGGAGGATTCTATTGAAGCGGAGAAGGCCCGTACTGAAGAGATTGAAGAGAAGAAGAAGTACATGGAGACAGACGATTATGTGGAAGAGGTCGCCAGAAACAGGCTTGGCCTTGTGAAGGATAATGAGATTGTCTTTGAGGAAAAGAAGTAGAAATACACAACAGGTCTTATTTTGGCGAAAACTTTTATGTTTTCTTCGCCTGTGTTTGACAGATATTTTGGAAGAAGCCCTTTATAATAACCACTTAATGAGGAACATTAAGGGGAGGGGAGAATATGCAGGAATGGATGATTGCCATGCTCGTTATCAGCGTGCTGCTGATAATACGGGACATGGCAAAAACTATTTTGGCAGGGAAGAAGCCGAAGACAGAGGAGCTGCTCCCTCTGGGCGAAAGTCATCCCCAGAAGGAAAAGGTGCAGCGTTATGCGGCATCCTTTCAGAAGCTGGCGGATACGTTTTATGGGATGCCATATCGGAAGGAGTATTTAAGCAGCGGGCAGGTGGATGAGATTTTGTCTGATGCAAGGGAGCAGGTATGCAGCGGCTGCTACCAGCGGGATCTGTGCTGGGGAGAACATAAGAAGGTAATGCGCCAGGGAGGAGAATCGGTAATCCGGGCACTGGAAGAGGGAAATGAAGAAAACATCCGCCAGCTTCGTATTGACTGGATGAGCATATGCGGACGGGCAGGTCAGTATCTGGAGTGCTTGAATCAGTGCTTCCGAAGAGAGAAGCAGAACCTGATCTGGGACAATAAAATGATTGAAAGCCGCCTTGCCGTGGCGCAGCAGCTTACGGAGATCTCCAGGATCATGGAAATGGTAGCTGCAGATCTTTACGATATTTCCCCTGCTTCCAATACCTTACGCGAGGAGCTTCAAAAAGGGCTGAAGAAGCGTCACGTGATTTTAAAGGACGTCTGGGTGATGGACAAGGTAGAGGGCAGGCGGCAGATTTTTCTGACCATGCGGGCAAGAAGCGGCCAGTGCATTTCGATGAATGAAATTTCCCAGATACTGTCAGAAGTCTGCAAAAGTGCCATGACGCCCTCACAGGGGAGCCGGTGCATTGTGAACGGAGAGTACCATACAGTTCATTTTGTGGAAGATGTAAGTTATCAGGTGCTTTATGGAGCTGCCAGGCTTACCAGGGAGGAAGAGAAGGTTTCAGGGGACAACTATATTTTTCACCGGGAAGATGGTGGAAAATTTGTCATGTGCCTGTCAGACGGCATGGGTTCCGGAATGGAAGCCTGCAGGGAGAGCGAAGTGGTGGTGGAGCTTCTGGAACAATTTCTGGAATCCGGTTTTTCCCAGGAGACAGCGGCGCGGATGGTGAATTCTGCCCTGGTGCTGAACGGGCGGGAAGGAATGTTCTCTACAGTAGATATCTGTGCAGTAGACCTTTATACGGGAATTTGTAATTTTTTGAAGGCAGGGGCTTCTGCTACATTTATTAAACGGGATCACTGGGTAGAAGCCATTTCCTCCGAAAGCCTGGCAGCAGGGCTGGTACAGCAGATGGATTTTGATACTGCTTCCAGAAAGCTCTATCATGGAGATTACCTGATCATGATGACAGACGGTGTTCTGGATGCCCTTCCGCTAGATCGGGAGGAAGAAACCATGAAGGAAATTATTATGGATGTGCAGGATGAGACGCCTAAGGAAATAAGCCGGGGGATTCTGGAAAGGGTTCTTGGCTACAGCGACTACCGCGCAAGGGACGATATGACTGTTCTGGTAGCAGGAATGTGGAAAAAATAGAGGATAAAGCAGCCGTAGAAAGGGCTGAAGGTCAAAATATGATATATGAGAAAGTGAGAAGGTATATAGAGGACAACCGGATGATTCCGAAGGGCACTCTGGTGCTTGCCGGGGTATCCGGCGGAGGGGACTCCATGGCCATGCTTCATATACTTTGGAAACTATCCGGGGAACTGGATTTTTTTCTGGAGGCAGTTCATGTGCATCATGGCATTCGGGGGCCTGAAGCAGACCGGGATATGGCCATGGCTGAAGGATTCTGCCATGAGAAGGGGATTCCCTGGAGGGTTTACCGGTTTTCTGTGCCTGGGCTTGCAGAGGAATGGAAGCTTGGCCTGGAAGAAACAGGGAGGCTGGTCCGCAGGCAGGCTTTTGGGGAAGAGGAGAAGCGGCTTGGCGTAAAAGGACGCATTGCCCTTGCCCATAACCAGAACGATCTGGCTGAGACGATACTTCATAATCTGGCAAGAGGCACAGGGCTTCGGGGGCTTGCAGGAATCAGACCGGTAAATGAGAATATTGTTCGGCCTGTCCTATGTTTAGAACGGTGGGAAATTGACCATTACTTAAAAGAGAATGGGATTCCTTACGCAACGGACAGCAGCAACCTTGGAGATGATTATACAAGAAACCGGATCAGGCACCATATCCTGCCTCTTTTGGAGAGGGAGATCAATCCGGGGGCAGTGGCCCATATGGCAGCAGCAGGGGATATGCTTGCCCAGGCGGATCACTTTCTTGGAAAATGTGCAGGGATATTGCTGGAAGGATTTTGGAAGGAAGACGGAAGCATTCTCTTAAACGGAGAATTTTTTAAAGCGGAACCTATTTTGCAAAGCTATGGTGTGCTGGAAGCGCTTGTGCGCCTGGCAGGAAAGAGAAAAGATTTAAGTGCCGTTCATATTTCCCAGGTGCTGGGGCTTAAGGACAAGATAAATGGCAGGAAGATCCTGCTTCCCTATGGCTTAGAAGCCAGGAAGGAATACGAAGGGGTACGAGTAAGGAAATGGCAGGAGAAAGAAATGGCAGGGGATATTTCCGCTGCCTGGGAGCTTCCTCACTCTGGAATCCTTCATTGCCCTTTGGGGGATTTTTATACGGAAATATTTGAGTATTTTGGACAGAAGATTTCCGAAAAGAAGTATACGAAATGGCTGGATTATGATAAAATAAAAGACAATCTATCTGTCCGCACAAGAAAAGCAGGAGACTATCTGGTCATCAATGAGGAAGGGGCACGCAAGAAGATCCGCAGGTGTATGATTGATGACAAAATCCCTGAAGAACGCAGGGGGAGGATTCCTCTGGTAGTATGCGGGGAAGAGGTGCTCTGGATGGTTGGCGGACGGATCAGCGGAAAATATAGGATTACCCCGAATACGAAAAGGGTACTGGAAGTAAGATACCAAGGAGGAACTCAGGATGAGTGAAAAAATCAGGGTTTTAATCAGTGAAGAAGAAGTTGATAAGAGAATCAGGGAAATTGCAGCAAGGATCAGCAGAGATTATGCAGGCAAGGAAATCCATTTGATCTGCGTGCTGAAGGGCGGGGTGTTTTTTACCTGTGAGCTTGCCAAGAGGATCACGGTTCCGGTATCGATGGATTTCATGTCTGTATCCAGCTATGGAGATGATACAAAATCAAGCGGTGTGGTAAAGATCGTAAAGGACCTGGACCAGCCATTGGAGGGAAAGGATGTGCTTATTGTGGAGGATATCATTGATTCCGGAAGAACATTAAGCTATCTGATCGAAGTCCTTAAGGGACGGAAACCCAACAGTATCCATCTTTGCACTCTCTTAGACAAGCCGGAGCGCAGGGTAAAGAAGGATGTTGTCGTGGATTACAGCTGCTTTAATATCCCGGATGAGTTTGTTGTAGGATATGGTCTTGATTATGCTCAGAAATACAGAAATCTTCCGTTTATAGGCGTAGTAAAGCTGGAAGATGATTAATTGCCGCTGCATCTATGGGCAGTAAGGCAGGTTAAGCAGCAGCCGGAAGATAAGTTTCGGCTACAGACGGACAGAAAGGAGATTTGTTTTTGTGAATAAACAGTCAGGAAGAATCAGCCTGTATGCAGTGTTGGTGGTTATGCTGATCGTGGGATATCTTTATCTGAACAATCAGGTAAACGGTCAGAGCGATTATACGTTGGAGGCACTGGAGCAGGCAGCCGCAGACGGAAGGATATTGTCTGCGGAAATTTATCCAAACCGTGAAGTTCCAACCGGTGCAGTGGTGGCGGAGCTTGAAGGGGGAAGCAGAAAGAAGATTTATGTAACGGATGTAACAGAGGTGGAGAAGTTCCTTCGGGAAAAGGGAATCCTTACCCTGGTGGATAATGTTCCGCAGGAGAATATATTCCTGACCACATTTCTTCCCATCATTCTTACCTGCGGCCTGGTGCTGTTCCTTGTCTTTATGATGAACAGGCAGATGTCCGGAGGAGGCGGCGGAAATGCCAAGATGATGAACTTTGGCAAGAGCCGTGCCAGAATGATCATGCCGGATGAAAAAAAGATGACCTTCAAAAACGTGGCAGGCCTTCGGGAAGAGAAAGAAGATCTGGAGGAAGTGGTAGACTTTTTAAAGGCACCCCAAAAATATACGGGCGTAGGAGCCAGGATTCCTAAGGGTGTATTGTTGGTGGGACCTCCCGGAACAGGTAAGACTCTCCTTGCCAAAGCCGTGGCAGGAGAAGCAGGCGTTCCTTTCTTTTCTATTTCCGGTTCGGATTTTGTGGAAATGTTTGTAGGTGTAGGAGCTTCCCGTGTCCGGGATCTTTTTGAAGAAGGCAAAAGACATGCGCCCTGTATTATTTTTATTGATGAGATTGATGCTGTGGCAAGGCAGCGAGGAACCGGTATGGGCGGAGGCCACGATGAACGTGAGCAGACCCTGAACCAGCTTCTTGTGGAGATGGATGGTTTCGGTGTGAATGAAGGTATTATTGTAATGGCTGCCACTAACCGTGTGGATATTCTGGATCCCGCTATTCTCCGTCCAGGCCGTTTTGACCGAAAAGTAGGGGTAGGAAGACCGGATGTGAAGGGAAGGGAAGAAATCCTGAAGGTTCATGCTTCCGGGAAGCCTCTTGGAGAGGATGTGGATCTGCGCCAGATCGCACAGACGACTGCGGGATTTACAGGAGCGGATCTTGAGAACCTTCTCAATGAGGCTGCTATTTATGCGGCAAAAGAGAACCGTGCCTATATTGTGCAGCAGGATATTAAAAGCGCATTTATAAAAGTAGGAATCGGAGCAGAGAAGAAGAGCAAGGTAATCTCCGAGAAGGAGAAGCGGATTACTGCATATCATGAAGCAGGACATGCCATCCTCTTCCATGTACTTCCGGATATGGAGCCGGTATATACGATTTCCATTATTCCCACAGGAATGGGTGCAGCAGGCTATACCATGCCCCTTCCGGAAAACGATGAGATGTTTGATACAAAGGGAAAGATGCAGCAGGAGATTACCACGCTTCTGGGAGGACGTGCAGCAGAAGAGATTATTTTTAAGGACATTACCACCGGGGCGTCCAATGACATCAAACGTGCTACCAGCACAGCAAGATCTATGGTCATGAAGTACGGTATGTCCGAGAATATTGGCCTGATTTCCTACGGAAATGACGATGACGAGGTGTTTATCGGAAGAGACCTGGCTCATACAAGAAGCTACAGTGAAGATGTGGCCAAGGAAATTGACCGTGAGATCCGCCGCATTATTGAGGATTGCCACCAGAGGGCAAAGGAGATCATTCTGGAGCATGAAGATGTGCTGCATAAATGCGCAGAATTGCTTTTGGAAAAGGAAAAGGTGCAAAGGGATGAGTTTGAGGCACTTTTTACTATGGAAAAGTAGAAATAGAAAAAACGACTATACAATATAAATAAAAATGTGTGCCAAATTTTGTTAACTTTGTGCACACTTTTTTATTGCATCATGCTATTATATATATCGTAAAAACCCCCCAATACATTATATAGTTTTTGCTACACCCCATAAGAAGAAATACCTTCTCCAAAAAAGACAGCTTATCCCGCTGTCTTTTTTACTTTGTAGAAATGGTTTCCGGTTGTATCTTTAAAAAAAATAAGATAAAATAAAATAAATATGTACAAAGGGGATAGACGATGGAATGGGAAAACGTGCATAATATAAAGAAAATGCAATATATTTTGAATATGCGGCCTGTGCTGAATAAGGATGCATTGTTCAGCGATGGTACTGAGTATTACAGAAGTCCGGCAGAACCCAGAAGCGGGGAAGTGGTGATTATCCGGTTTCGTACACAGCGGAATAACGTGGATGCCGTATACCTGGTTTATGGTGAGAAAAAGCAGAAAATGAAAATATACAAAACTATGAATGGTTTTGATTATTATGCTGCGAAGGTAATGATGACTGCGGAAGTATTCCGCTATTATTTTGAGATTAAATATGGATGGGTAACCTGTTATTACAATTGCCATGGAGTAAGCATGGATGTGCAGCACCGCTTGGATTTTGAAATCTATCCGGGATATGAAACACCGGATTGGGCAAAAGGAGCAGTGATGTATCAGATTTATGTGGATCGGTTTTATAACGGGGATCCATCCAATGATGTGGAGACAGGAGAATATTCTTATATCGGGGATATCAGCGTTAAAGTGGATAACTGGGAAAAAACTCCGGCAGTGATGGGGGTTCGGGAGTTTTACGGCGGAGATCTGAAAGGGATTATGGAAAAACTGGATTATCTTCAGGATTTGGGGGTGGAGGTTCTTTATCTGAATCCGGTGTTTGTTTCTCCAAGCAACCATAAGTACGACTGCCAGGACTATGATTATATTGATCCCCATATTGGCGTGATCGTGAAGGACTGCGGCGGGCTTTTGGAGAATGGAGACAGAGATAATACCCATGCGCAGAAATATATTGAGCGGGTAACGAATCTGGAAAACCTGGAAGCCAGCAATACATTGTTTGCACAGCTTACAGAGGAGATTCATAAGAGAGGAATGAAGATCATTCTTGACGGCGTATTTAACCACTGCGGTTCTTTTAATAAATGGATGGATAGGGAACGGATCTACGAGGGGCAGAAAGATTATCAGCCAGGCGCTTTTGTTTCGGCAGACAGCCCGTATCGCTCTTATTTTCGATTCCATGATCAAAATCAGTGGCCATATAATACTTCCTATGATGGTTGGTGGACGCATGATACATTGCCGAAACTGAACTACGAGAATTCCAGGGAACTGTATGATAAAATTCTTGAAATCGGCCGTAAATGGGTTTCAACCCCTTATAATGTGGATGGATGGAGACTGGATGTGGCTGCAGACCTTGGGCACAGCAATGAATTCAACCATCAATTCTGGAAAGATTTCCGCAAAGCCGTAAAGGAAGCCAATCCCAATGCCATTATTCTGGCAGAGCATTACGGCAACCCGGAAGGGTGGCTTTTGGGGGATGAGTGGGATACGGTAATGAATTACGATGCTTTTATGGAACCCCTCACCTGGTTTTTGACAGGTATGGAGAAGCATAGTGATGAGTACAGGGCAGACCTGTACGGAAACAGCGATGCGTTTATCGGCGCTATGAAGAATCATATGCGTTCTTTGCATATGTCTGCGCTGGTGACTGCAATGAACGAGCTTTCCAATCATGATCATTCCAGGTTTCTGACAAGAACAAACCGAAAGGTAGGAAGGCTGTCCTATGCAGGTGCAGGTGCTGCTTCCGAAGGAATTAATGTGGCAGTGATGCGTGAGGCTGTGGTGGTCCAGATGACCTGGCCGGGGGCGCCCACTGTGTATTATGGTGATGAGGCCGGGGTCTGCGGATTTACAGATCCGGATAACCGAAGAACTTATCCGTGGGGACACGAGGATCATAACCTGCTAGCCTTCCATAAGCTGGCCATCAGCCTGCATAAGAAATACAGGGTGCTGCGTACAGGGTCGCTGGAGTTTTTGTGGAATGATTATCAGGGACTTTGCTATGGAAGGTTTTCCCACAATGAGCAGGTGATAGTTGCTTTGAATAATAGGGAAAAAGAACGGAATGCAGTGATTGATGTATGGAAAACCGGCATCAGCAGAATGGGAAAAACCACGTTGAAAAGGGTTCTTCTGACCCATCGGGATGGGTTTACAGATGAGGAAGGGGATGTGGAAGTGACTGCGGGTACCCTTAACCTCCATATGCCTGCCCTTAGTGTGACGGTTCTGCATCATAAGGACTGAAGCGGACAGACGTATTGATGTGCAATGTGTCTGGAAAAAGAAAGGGTTTTTTTAGTTTTTTTGGCAAAGTGGTAGACGCACATGCAGAAATCTGGTAAACTATAGAGTATCTGGATATTGATTAAGTCATATCCCAAGAAAGGTTAGGAGGAAATTAACATGTTAGTAAGTGCAGCGGAAATGTTAAAAAAGGCAAAAGCTGGTCATTATGCAGTAGGTCAGTTCAACATCAACAACCTTGAGTGGACCAAGGCGATCCTGTTAACAGCACAGGAGCTGAATTCCCCGGTTATCCTGGGCGTATCTGAAGGCGCAGGCAAATATATGGCTGGTTACAAGACTGTTGTAGGTATGGTAAAGGGAATGATTGAAGAGCTGAATATCACTGTTCCTGTAGCTCTTCATCTTGACCACGGCAGCTATGAAGGATGTCTGAAATGTGTGGAAGCAGGATTCTCTTCCATTATGTTTGACGGTTCCCACTACCCAATCGACGAAAACGTTGCTAAAACAAAAGAGCTTGTGAAGATCTGTGCAGAGCATGGTATGTCTCTGGAAGCAGAAGTTGGTTCTATCGGCGGCGAAGAAGACGGCGTAATTGGTATGGGAGAATGTGCAGATCCTCAGGAATGTAAGATGATCGCAGATCTTGGCATTGATTTCCTGGCAGCAGGAATCGGCAACATTCACGGCAAATATCCGGAAAACTGGGCTGGATTAAGTTTTGAAACTCTGGATGCTATCCAGAAGCTTACAGGTGATATGCCGTTGGTTCTTCACGGAGGCACAGGAATTCCGGCTGACATGATTAAAAAAGCAATTGACCTCGGGGTTTCCAAGATCAATGTAAATACAGAGTGCCAGTTATCCTTTGCAGCAGCTACACGTAAATATGTAGAAGAAGGCAAGGATCTGCAGGGCAAGGGCTTTGACCCGCGTAAACTTCTGGCTCCTGGTTTTGATGCTATCAAGGCAACCGTAAAAGACAAAATGGAACTGTTCGGTTCTGTCGGCAAGGCTTGATGGACTGAAGGAAGAAATAGAATTTTTTAGAAGGGACCGTGCATTTTGCATGGTCCTTTCTTCATATATGATATATGCATCATTTATAAAGAAAAAGAAGGAACAGAACAAATGGGGTTTCGATTTATAATTATGGGGGCAGGGAGCATTGCAGAGAAATTTTGTAATGCGGTAGCCTGCTGGATGGATGTGAAATAGGGGCGGTTGCCAGCAAATCCATGAAAAGGGCACAGGATTTTGCCGAAAGGAATGGAATAGCCAAGGCCTATGACAGTTATGAAACTATGCTTTTGGAACAGAAACCGGACTGCGTTTATATTGCCACCACCCCGAACTTTCATTATGAACTTGCTGCCTGGTTTTGCAGGGATGATATACGGTCTATGGATACTATAGATGAAGATACAAAAAATGGATTTGTATATGAAATATGTGAAGTTATGGACTGCATACAAAGGGGAGAACTATATAGCCGGAGAGAGGGGATATTCCCTCCCTCCGGTGTTATGTATTTTAGAATCTTTGTATTTTAGGATCTTTACATTTCCAGGATCAGAAGCTGGTAAGGCTGCAGATGTATCGAAAGCGCATCTAAAAAAACAGCATCAGAAACATAGGCATAGTTATTCAGGAGAACCTTTTTATAGGGGGATGGAAGGGTAACGGTCTGAGGCGCCTTTTGGTAATTTCCTATTACCAGAAGGGTCTTATCTCCTTTACGGTAATAAGCCATTAGATTATGCTGATCCTCCCAAACAGGTTCCAGAGAGCCGTATACGACCGTTTCTTTATACTCAGGATTTTTCCGAAGGGCAATAAGTTTTTTATAAAAGCTCCTTACGGACTGGGGATCTGCCTCCTGGTCTGCGGCGTTAATGACAGTATAATTGGGGTTTGGCTTTAGCCAGGGGGTGCCGGTGGTAAAACCTGCATTTTCTTCCGAACTCCATTGCATGGGGGTTCTGGCATTGTCGCGGCTTAGGCGGCTTACGGCCGCTAGGGCTTCTTCGGGAGTACAGCCTGCTTCAAGAGCTACTTTGTACTCATCTTTGGAAGAGATATCATCGATTTCTTCAATGGAGCGGAAAGGAACGTTTTCCATACCAAGCTCCTGGCCCTGGTAGATAAAGGGAAGTCCGCGGAGCATGAAGTTTAATGCTGCCAGCATTTTTTTGCTTTCCGGGCAGCATTCTCCATCCGGAATATAGTGGCTGACGCCCCGTGGCTCATCATGGTTTTCAATAATATTAGAAACAAAGCCTGTGCTGCCGATTTTTCTTTGGGTTTCAAAGCAGCAGCGTTTGTAATCGTCAGGGGTAATTGGCTTAGCATCATACCATCCCTTCTGACTGGTTCCGAAGATGGTTTCATTAAAATCAAACATGCTGGAAAAATAGCCGTTATCTCCGATGAAATCAGGTATTTCGTCCTCTTTTTCGTTAAATACCTCCCCTACGGAAAAAGCATCGTATTTCTTAAAGGTACGGTCACGCATTTCCCCTAAAAATTCCCCGATTCCTTTTGCCTGCGCAAGCATGTTGTGCATACTGGATAGGCCATCCTCCCGGTCTGGTTCATAATTATGGAAGGGAAGTGCTTTTTTGATATTGATGATCGCGTCAATCCTGAAGCCGCTAAGGCCTTTATCCAGCCACCAGTTAATATTTTTGTAGACTTCTTCCCGAAGTTTGGGATTTTCCCAGTTCAGGTCAGGCTGTTTTTTGTGAAAAACATGAAGGTACTGTTTGTTTGTGCCAGGCAAATCCTCCCATACGGAGCCCCCGAAATAGGATCGCCAGTTTGTGGGAAGCTCACCTTCTTTTTTATCCCGGAGGTAGAAAAAATTTCCGTATTCCCCATCCGGGTCTTCACATGCCTTTTGGAACCATTCATGCTCGTCAGAGCAGTGGTTTACCACAAGATCCATGAGTATGTACATATTTCTTTTTTGGGCTTCAGCAATAAGCCTGTCCATATCTTCCATTGTTCCAAATCTTGGATCAATATCATAGTAATCGGAAATGTCATAGCCCTGGTCAGCCAGGGGGGAGCGGTAGCAGGGGGACAGCCAGAGGATATCTACGCCCAGATCCTTAAGGTAGTCCAGCTTGCTGATGATCCCGGGAATATCTCCGATACCGTCTCCGTTGGAATCGTAAAAACTTTTTGGATAAATCTGATAGGCAACTTTGTCATGCCACCATTTTCTGATCATGGTAAAACCTCCTGATATTGTATTCCCATAAGCCGGAAACTTTGTTTGGGTAAGTCCATTATATGTACTCTTTATCAAAATGTCTTATGCTTCTTTGATAAAAAAATACGAAATTATGACTTTTTATACAAGAGAATCAGGAACTGGGGTATGGCGTTTCCGGTATTGAAGGGGAGTGATATTCTGAAGCCGGCGGAATTCTCTGATAAAATTCCCGAAATTGTTAAAACCGCATTCCAGGCAGATTTCCGTGACGGAAAGATCCGTTTCCTCAAGAAGGCGGACAGCATGCTTGAGTCTGTATTCATTTACATATTCCATCGGAGAGCGCCCGATGGTCTTTTTAAAAAAGCGGCAGAAGTACTGCTCGTTCATGTTCAGGATTTCCGCCAGGTCACGAATATAGATTTTTTCTTTATAATGTTCCTGGATATAGGTAAGGGTGGTTTTAATTCCTTCAATACGTCTGTCATAATTTTTTTCGTTAAGTGTAAAAAGATTGTTTTCTGTTAAAACGGCAAAAATCCACAAAAGGGAGGACTTGATATATAGCTGGGGTGCCAGGCTGCGGGCAATCCGGTCATCTTCGGGAGAGGACGAGGAGGAAAGCCTGGTGCTATAGGCGTGCATGATGCTGGAAAATGCTTGATAGACAGGGGGGAAAGCAGGATCCTCCGGCAGGATGCAGCGGGGAAAACTCATCCTATGACTGAGTATGGGCTGGATCAAGTGCAGCTGAGCGGTATCCTGGGTATCAAAGCGGAGGATTTCCGGGTGGAAGACAATGGCATCCTCCCCGGCGCTGCCTGTTTTTTCGGAGATGATGCTGTGCAGCTCCCCGGGGTTGATGAAATACAGGCATGGGGAATGGATATAAAAATGCTCCATGTTGATTTTGAGCTGATAGTCTCCGCCGCAGAAATAGAGAATTTCTATTTCATCGTGCCAGTGGTGCTTTACCAAGGTACCTTTCCCAAAGGAATGGGTCTGATAGGCTGCAAAAGGAAATGATTTTGTGCCGTGTGGGCGGATTTCTTTTAAGGTTGAGGATTGGGGTGAATGCATGGACAAAACCTCCTTGTAGAGAGTGAAAAAGAGAGTGCGGCTGCTAATCAGGCCGCACCCTTATTGCGATGGAAGCTGTGCATCCAGTCTGCTTTAAGGTAGTAGATTAAAAAGACGATGGAACTAAGCGTCCATGTAAAGGGGTAAGCCCGGAATACCGTTTGCAGTGAAGGGCTTATTTTCACGGCAATGGTAATATAGCTTACACGAATAATGCACCAGCAGACCATCATGACGATCATGGGAACAATGGATTTCCCTGCTCCCCGGAAGATTCCGGCCAGGCAGTGGGAAAATGCAAGAAGAAAATAAAACAGCGTAACTGTGCGGGCAGCAGTTGTACCGCAGGCAATAACTTCAGGTTCCCGGTTGAAGCAGTAGATCAACTGGGGCATCAGGACATACAGGAGTATTCCTACCAGCTGCGCAAGGCATACAGAGCAGAGAATGCCGAAGCGGGCGCCTCGTTTTACACGGTCATATTTCTTTGCCCCCAGATTCTGGCTGATAAAGGTGGTGAGAGCCATGGCAAAGCAGGTAATGGGCAGAAATCCGAAGCCCTCTATTTTGGAATAGGAACCGCATCCTGCCATAGCTGCCGGTCCGAATGCATTGATATTGGACTGCACGAACACATTGGCAATGGAGATAATGGAATTTTGGATTCCTGCAGGCAGGCCGTTGGATATGATCTGCTTAAGGAGAAAAGTATCAATCCCCAGTTTCCTTAAAGATACCCGGTAGACTTCCCGGACGCACATCAGGCGGCGAAGACAGAGGGCAGCACTTAAAAATTGGGAGATGATTGTTGCAAAAGCGGCAGCGCCAACTCCTTTTTTAAATACTACAATAAACAAAAGATCCAGAATGACATTAGTGACAGAGGAAATGATCAGGTAGAGCAAAGGCCGCTTGCTGTCACCTACAGACTGAAGGATGCCCACAAAAATATTGTAGAGGACAAATGCAAGAGAGCCTCCAAAATAAATTCGGAAATAGCGGATGGAATTGGGAAGAACATTTTCTGGGGTACCCATCCATACCAGAAGCTTGGGTGCAAGAAAAAAACCCAGAAAGGTCAGGAAAATACCGCATAAAATACCGAAGATAACAGTTGTATGTACGGATTTTTCTACATTTTTGGTATCCTTGGCTCCATAGTATCGGGCGATGACTACGCCTGCGCCGATTGAAAGCCCGTTAAAAAAGCCAACTAGGAGAAAAATAAGGCTTCCGGAAGAGCTTACGGCTGCCAGTGCATCGCTTCCCAGAAAATTGCCTACAATTAAAGAGTCGGCAGTGTTGTATAGCTGCTGAAAAAGATTCCCAAGGAAGAGGGGAATTGCAAAAAAGGTTATTTTTTTCCAGACCGATCCTTCGGTCAGCAATGTCTTTTGGTGATGCATGATAATCCTTTCTCTAAATAAAGTATTTTTGATGCCGGAGTAGAAATAGCTTCTGATTTCCGGCTCATTGTCTTTTACTATAGTAACACAAAGGTATAAAAATGCAAGATGCGCATATGGAGAATTATGAATTCTACGATTGCTGTATACAGATAATATCCTGTACAGAGTGAGTATTAATATAGTATGAAAGGGAAGTACGGAAGCTTTAGGAGGAGCTTTCCTCCGTCAGTTTGTTCCCTTGGGCTAAAATAAAAGGACAGTCAGAGCGTTATTTTTTCATAAATATATTGCATAACTAAAATTTTTATGCCATATATCATAATATGATACGACATCACACAATAATACAAAATGCGATGTAAAAGGGAGATACTTATGAGAACTGAAAAATGTGATGTTTTAATCGTAGGAAGCGGGGGTGCTGCATTAAGAGCAGCTTTAGCAGCGGCAGAAAATCATGTGGATACTTTGCTGATTACAAAAGGGAAATACGGCTGCTGCGGAGCCACAGCTTCTGGGGTAGCTGAGACAGGAGGCTTGCTGTTATGTTTTCCTATGGATTTGTACATATAAAATTTAGGGGAAAGAAAATATTATTATTTTCCATACTTATCACCAGAATGTTTCCTCCGGTTACTACATTGATACCCGTATATATGATTGAAGGAAAATGGGGATTGGCAGATACCAGAATAGGGCTGATACTTCCGTATATTTCATTCCAGATTCCGCTGATTATCTGGATTATGAACGAATTTATGTTCCAGATTCCTAAAGAAATAGAAGAATCTGCTGCATTAGATGGGTGTACTGCAGGCAAAATGTTTCGATATATAAATGTTCCGTTAAGCATGCCTGGTATTACAGCGTCTGGAATACTTGCGTTTATCTATAACTGGAATGAATTAATGTTTGCAGTAATATTAACTTCCTATAATGCAAGAACCCTGCCGGTTATTTTGAAAGCCTTTACAGAATCAGAAGGAAGCCTGCAATGGAGTGCTGCCTCAGCTATAGGTGTGATTACTCTGCTTCTTATTGTATTATTTTTTCTGTTAATGAATAAATACCTGGTAAAAGGCCTGGTTGCCGGTGCGGTAAAGGGGTAAGTGCGCCCAGAAAACCGTTGTTCCCGCGAGAATCTATTTTAGAGAACCCCAAGCTTCTGGAAAAATTTCCGGCATTATCACTTGTTCTGGAAACATTAAATCAAGATGGAGTATATGCTTTTAATCATATTCAGATACCGGAATATCCTCAGATTATTGATATGGGCGGTACGGCAATAGCCAGGCGTTTAATGGGGAATCGGTAGAAACTGCTTTTGAGAATGCACAGATGGATATGGAAGAATTATTCAGGGATGCAAAGTATATAGATTAGACATAGGTTAAGATGCTTGGGAAGTGATAGAAAGTATATGATGGAAATTAAAGAAAAAAGAACGGATAGAAAGGGAACGTGTAATTTTACGTATTGTCTGTTCATGATACCAGTAATTGTCTACCTGCTGATATGGAAAGCGTTTCCCCTGATTTATACTGGTTATTTGAGTTTGACAAAATATAATCCGTTAAAAAGACAATTTCTTGAGTTTTGCGGATTAGATAATTTTATCTCTATTTTTTCAGATTCAAGTTTTTTCATGGCACTGGGAAGAACGATGTACTTTATGGCTGCGGCTACTGCAATTGAACTCATTTTAGGGATCATCGTTGCATTATTGATTGATGTAGGAATTAAAGGAGAGAAAATCTTCAGAGTTGTTTTTTTAATGCCTATGGTAATTACGCCGGCTGTAGTGGGCACAATTTGGTACATATTGTTTCATGATAAATTAGGACCAATATCATACTTATGTAAGTTGATAGGATTGCATTCTCACCTCCTTTCTCGTTGGAAAGTTGGTGGTGCTTCCCCCTTTTCGCGGGGCAATACGGCGTTTTTGAAAAACGCCGAAGATTTTTTGAAATTTCTTCAAAAAATTTTTTGAGCAGCAAAATGCGCCTGTCCGAAAAGCCCGGACAGGCGCATTGGTATTGTGAGTAGTATTTAGATGATTAGACAGTTCATATATACAAGCGTAATTTCCCCCGGTGGTGGTCGGGCTTTTTTTGATGTGTCAATGACCGTCGGATTTTGTCGATATGGTATGTGCTTCATGGCGGCTACCTC
>CAMNTH010000009.1 GCA_946557785.1 uncultured Blautia sp. | reverse complement strand
TATATGTATCGTTTGTGTAAATAATAAACAAAATACAAAAGAAAAATTTAAGCCCGGCAGGAATCAAATCTTGCCGGGATGCTTTTTGGAAATTAATTTACGCTCCTGGCAATGACAGTAGTTGACAGAAGCGCTTTTTAATTGTATCATCTTCGTGTTGCATTTCGTGTTGCATAGCTTTTAAAAACGTAATTTTATAGTATTAAGCACTTAACTGTGATATAATAAAAAACACAGTAAAAATCAGTGTTTGCGGAAAATGCCGAAAAATAAAGATTCCTATTATAATTACAGAAACAGGTTCGATTCCCGCCAGGTCCATGGGAAAGGTGCCGTATTTATGGCACTTTTTTTATTGCCAGAATATCATACAGATTATTCCTTATTGGTAAACAAGGGATCGACAGAATTGTAAAAGGTGGCCATAATATGATTGCATCCACAATATTTAATGGGGAGTTTTTTGAAAAATACACAGGCGTTCACAAAAGCATCATAAATCTTTGTTATAGTAAAAGAAAAAATAAATGAAATGCAGGATAAAATAAAGATTTGGAGGAAGAGTAAATGGATTCTCTGAAAATTTTAGTGGTAGATGATGAAAGCCGTATGCGGAAATTAGTAAAGGATTTTTTGCAGAAAAGAAATTTTCAGGTTTTAGAGGCTGCAGATGGGGAAGAGGCAATGGATATTTTCTACAGGGAGAGGGATATTGCCCTTATTATATTGGATGTGATGATGCCGAAGATGGATGGCTGGGAAGTCTGCCGCGAAATCCGCAAAGATAATACGAAAATCCCCATCATTATGCTGACAGCCAGGGGAGATGAACGTGATGAGCTCCTGGGCTTTGAGATTGGGGCAGATGAGTACATTTCCAAACCCTTCAGCCCGAAGATTCTGGTGGCTCGTGTGGAGGCTATTCTAAGACGAACAGGACAGGATTTTGCAGAAGATACCATCAGTGCAGGAGGGATTGTCATTGATAAGGCTGCCCACCTGGCTACAGTAGATGGAAATCCTATGGAACTGAGTTTTAAGGAATTTGAGCTTTTGACTTACTTTCTGGAGAACCAGGGAATTGCGCTTTCAAGAGAGAAAATTTTAAATTCCGTGTGGAATTATGACTATTTCGGAGATGCCAGAACCATAGATACCCATGTAAAAAAGCTGCGAAGTAAAATGGGAGATAAAGGGGAATATATCAGAACGGTTTGGGGAATGGGTTATAAATTTGAGGTAGATGCGTGATGGAAGAAAAGACCCGTAAGCAAGGTGAGGGTTTAAAAGAGAAAAAAAACAGAAGATATGCTGTAAGGTCCGGGAAGATTCATTCCATGCGGAACCAGATTGCCGTTCTTTTTATTGGGCTTTTGTTTTTATCTATTGTAGCAATCTCTGTGATCAATATGGCATTTCTGGAAAAGTATTATATTTCCAAAAAGACAGATGTAATCCTGGAAGCTCTGGGAGATTTGGAAAGTCTGGAGCTTCAGGGTACGTATAGTGAAAATTACGGGGATGAGGCGGAATTTTCGGACGGCATGGAAGAGTATCCGATTCCAAATGAAATGCGAAGATTCAGCTCCAGGAATAATCTTACCTGGGTAGTGATAGCTAAGGATACCAGCTTGCTGGCCTACGTTGGTGATAATCCCAGCATGTTCCGCAACCGGCTTTTTGGATATATGTATGATCTGGATCAGGAACAGAAAAAAAGTGTCATTAAGGTTCTGAAGCAGGAAGATCATTATGTTGTGCAGCAGGTTCATGACAGATTTGCAGGCATGGATTATGTTGAATGCTGGGGAGAGCTTTCAAGCGGAAATTTCTTTTTGATCCGAAGCCCGCTGGAGAGTATTCGGGAGAGCGTAAGCATTTCCAATGACTTTTACTTTTTTGTAGGGGTTTGTATCATCCTGATCAGCGGCATGGTAATCTGGATTCTTACCAATCGGATCACAAAACCGATTAAGGAACTTACAATTCTTTCCCAGCAGATGATGGATCTGGATTTTGACGCAAGGTATCAGTGCAGGGCAGGAAACGAAATAGACGTTCTGGGAGATACCTTTAACAGGATGTGCAGTGAATTGGAGAGAAACCTTTCGGAATTGAAATCTGTGAATAATAAGCTGCAGAAGGATATTCAGGACAGGATTAAGATTGACCAGATGCGTAAAGAATTCCTGGATAATGTTTCTCATGAGCTGAAAACCCCCATCGCATTGATCCAGGGATATGCGGAAGGGCTGAAGGAGAATATTTCCGATGATCCGGAGAGCAGGGATTTTTACTGCGATGTGATCATGGATGAATCAGCAAAAATGAATAAGCTTGTTAAAAATCTTCTGACATTGAATCAGCTGGAGTCCGGGAAAGACGCTGCCGTGATGGAGCGGTTTGATATTGTTTCCCTGATCCGCGGCGTTCTTGGAAGCATGGATATTATGATCCAGCAAAAAGAGGCAAAGGTTATTTTTGAATCCGAAGGCCCTGTTTATGTGTGGGCGGATGAATTTAAAATAGAAGAGGTAGTAACCAATTATACCAGCAATGCCCTGAACCATCTGGCAGGAACAAGGCAGGTTGAAATTAATGTATGGAAAGAAGAAAACAGGGTAAAGGTGACTGTATTTAATACCGGAACACCGATTCCGGAAGAGGATATTTCCAATATTTGGAATAAGTTCTATAAGGTGGACAAAGCCAGAACAAGAGAGTATGGAGGAAGCGGCATTGGCCTTTCAATCGTAAAGGCGATCATGGAGGGACTGAACCAGGAATACGGCGTTCAGAATTATGACAATGGCGTAGAGTTTTGGTTTACCCTTGACCGCAGATAAGCGCATTAAGAACGTTTCGCAGCAAAAGCGGGCAGAAAATAGGCAGAAGCAAAGAAATTACTTTGCAACTGCCTGTTTTTGCGTTATACTGAAAGATAGATTGTTCCGGCAGATTCTGGATAAAGTTTATTATGAGGATGTGAACATATGATTGGAATTATTGATTATGATGCAGGAAATATAAAAAGTGTGGAGAAGGCACTTTATTATCTTGGACAGGAAAGCGTGGTCTCTCGGGATCCGGAGGTTCTGCTTAGGGCAGATAAGGTTATCCTGCCGGGTGTGGGAAGCTTTGGAGAAGCAATGGAGCATCTTCATAGATATGGCCTGGTTTCCGTGATCCATGAGATCGTTGAAAATAAGACGCCGTTCCTTGGTATTTGCTTAGGACAGCAGCTTTTGTTTGAGCGCAGTGAGGAGAGCCCGGGAGTGGATGGGCTTGGTATTTTGAAGGGGAAAATCATGAAGATCCCCAAGGTGCCGGGATTGAAAATTCCTCATATGGGGTGGAATTCCCTGCATCTTATAAATAATGGAAGATTGTACAGAGATATTCCGGAACAGACCTATGTTTATTTTGTGCATTCTTACTATTTGCAGGCAGAAGATCAAAAGATCGTGAAGGCTATGACAGAGTATAGTACCTGTATTCATGCTTCTGTAGAGAAGGATAATGTGTTTGCCTGCCAGTTCCATCCGGAAAAAAGCAGCCGTTGGGGACTGAAGATCCTGGAGAATTTTGCAAATCTTCGAAAGGAGGATCTGTAATGTTTACAAAACGTATTATTCCCTGTCTGGATGTAAATAAAGGACGTGTAGTAAAGGGCGTAAACTTTGTGGATTTAAAAGATGCGGGCGATCCTGTGGAGATTGCCAAGGCGTATGATGCGGCAGGTGCTGACGAATTGGTATTTTTGGATATTACAGCTTCCTGCGAGGAGAGGAATACGGTTGTGGAAATGGTTCGGGCTGTGGCTGCAAATGTTTTTATTCCCTTTACTGTAGGAGGCGGTATACGTACCGTAGATGACTTTAAGCGTTTGCTAAGAGAGGGCGCAGATAAGATTTCTGTGAATTCTGCAGCCATTGACCGTCCCGAACTGATATCAGAAGCTGCCTTAAAATTCGGCAGCCAGTGTGTGGTGGTTGCCATAGATGCCAAACGCAGGGCTGACGGAGGCTTTAATATCTACAAACACGGTGGAAGGCTTGATACAGGTATTGATGCAGTTTGGTGGGCAAAAAAGGCCGAGGAGCTTGGTGCGGGAGAAATCCTCCTTACCAGCATGGACTGCGATGGAACCAAGGCAGGGTATGATCTGGAGCTGACACGAGCGGTTGCAGAAACGGTGTCTGTTCCGGTGATCGCTTCCGGAGGAGCAGGGACATTGGCGCATTTTTATGATGCTTTAAGCGAAGGCGGGGCAGATGCCGCTCTTGCCGCATCATTGTTTCACTATAAAGAACTGGAAATCTGTGAGGTAAAGGAATACCTTGCTAAGCGAGGGATTTCCGTCCGCAGGTAATATGAAAGTGAAAATAAAGGAAAAGAACGAGGTGAAGAAAACATGGCTCCTTTATCAGGAGAATGGCTGGAGGCTTTGAAAGGAGAATTCCAACAGCCATATTATGCCAAATTATACAGAACGATCAACGAAGAATACAGAACAAGAAAGATATTCCCCCCTGCGGATGAGATGTTCAACGCATTTCATTTTACCCAGTTAAGCCAGGTGAAGGCGGTAATTTTAGGGCAGGATCCCTATCACAATGACGGGCAGGCACATGGGCTTTGTTTTTCGGTGAGGCCGAATGTGGATATTCCGCCGTCCCTTGTGAACATTTATCAGGAGCTTCATGATGACCTGGGATGTGCCATCCCTAATCACGGCTATTTGGAGAAATGGGCAAAGCAGGGAGTGCTTCTTTTAAATACAGTGCTTACAGTCCGTGCCCATCAGGCAAATTCTCACAGAGGGATTGGCTGGGAGCAGTTTACGGATGCTGCGATCCGGATCCTGGATCAGCAGGATCGGCCTATTGTCTTTTTACTGTGGGGGCGGCCTGCCCAGATGAAACGTTCCATGCTGCATAATCCCAATCATATGATTCTGGAGGCTCCTCATCCCAGTCCATTGTCTGCATTCAGGGGATTTTTCGGATGCAGGCATTTCAGCAAAACAAATGAATTCCTCATGGCCAACGGTGAAGAACCCATTGACTGGCAGATTGAAAACAGGCAGCAGCAATACTTTGTAACTGAGGAGCCCAAATGAGCCAAAAGAGTAATCTTGCAAAAAATGCATCTTTCCTGATGATTGCGGCTATGATTTCCAAGATCATCGGTTTGTTATATAAAAGTCCCCTTTCCTCTATTATGGGAAGCGTTGGAATGGGATACATGAGCCTGGCGCAGAATGCATATATGATCCTTTTGATGATTGCTTCTTTCAGCATTCCACAGGCAGTATCCAAACTGATCTCTGAGAGAATTGAACTTCGTGATTATAAAAATGCCCAGAAGATTTTCCGGGGAGCTATGATCTATGCAGTGATTGTAGGCGGTGCAGCTGCCCTGTTCTGCTTTTTAGGGGCCGACCTTATTATTCCAAGCAATCAGGCAAATGCCAAACTGGCACTGCAGATTCTGGCACCTACCATTTTTATGTCAGGAATTGTAGGAGTACTGCGAGGTTATTTTCAGGCATACAGAAATATGATGCCTACGTCCATTTCTCAGATTTTAGAACAGATATTTAATGCTGCAGCAAGCATCCTGGCAGCATGGCTTCTGGTAAAATATTTTGCGGATGAAACAGAGGAGAGTATAGGAAAGTGGGGGGCAGCCGGTTCCACCATTGGAACAACGGTAGGAGTGGTGATCGCTCTTTTGTTTATGCTCTTTGTCTATGCAATGAACCGTAAAAGGATCAGCAGGCGCATTTCCAGAGACCGTGCCCATAGAGAAGAACCCTACAGTGAGATTTTCAGGCTGATCATTCTGATCGTTTCGCCGATCATCCTCAGTTCTTTTATTTATAATGTAAACGGTTATTTAAATGGAGTGCTTTTCAGCGAGGTTCTTGGAAGGCAGGGGAAAAATGCAGAGGTTTTAAGTGGCCTGTATGCAGAATATGCAACGTATTTTATGACCATCATCAATATTCCCCTTACGCTTTCCAGCGCAGCGCCCACATCCATGATTCCGGAGGTTGCAGCTTCCTATGTGACAGGAAATAAGCGGGAAACCAGAAGGCGGATCAATCAGACATTGCAGATGTCCATGTTTATTTCCATTCCCTGTGCGGTGGGGTTGGCTGTGCTTGGGCACCCCATTGTTTCCCTGCTTTACCGCAGCACAGATGGAACTGCTGGAATTTTGTTGATGCTTGGTTCCTTTACCATCATTCTGAACGGAATTTCCAATACGTCCAATGCAGTTCTCCAGGCCATTGGAAAGCCGAAGATTCCTATGATCACTGCCGCTGTGGCACTGGTTGTGGATGTGGCGGCAGTTTTGGGAATGCTGTTCTTCACGGATTTGGGTGTTTATTCCCTGCTGATAGCCATGGTAATCTATTCGGTGGTGATTTGTGTATTGAATGATCTTGCAGTAAAAAAATACTTAAATTACAGGAATCCATGGAAAAAAGCATACTTGTATCCCCTGGTAGCGTCTATACCTATGGGAGGTGCGGCAGCAGGCGTGTATTACGGGCTTTATGCCCTGTTTCCATCGAATTTCATCTGCCTGGCTGTTTCCATCATGCTTGCGGCAATGGTATTTTTCATTGTCTACCTGGCTGTCAGCAGACCTTCCAGGAAAGATCTGCAGGTTTTGCCGGGAGGGAATATACTTTACAAAGTGGGAAGAAAGCTGCATCTATGCTGAAAAGGATGCTGTCCATAAAAAAACATCCATAGACTTAAGAGAACGTCTCCTAAAGCCTATGGATGTTTTTCTATTACAGAAAATTGTTTTAATTGGTTCTATTAAGGTTTTTGACCGCTGTGGAAAGCATGAGCTTAATACGGTTCAGCTGATTTACTTCACTTGCTCCAGGGTCATAGTCAATAGCTACGATATTTGCGGTGGGATGGGTACGGCGGATCTCTTTGATAACGCCTTTTCCAACGATGTGGTTAGGGAGGCAGGCAAAGGGCTGAATACAAACGATATTTGGTACGCCTCCATGAATGAGCTCCATCATTTCTCCAGTAAGGAACCATCCTTCTCCTGTTTGGTTTCCCGGGGATACGATGGGGGAAGCCATTTTTGCCAGATCATGGATATCTGCGGAAGGCGTAAAGTGGCGGCTTTCCGCAAATGCTTCATTGGCTGCTTTACGGATCCATTCCACGCCTTTGATGCCCAGATTTCCCATGGCTGCCTTGGATTTCCGAAATCCTAAATATTCTGCCTTAAAATTCTGGTTGTAAAAGCAGTAATTGAAGAAGTCGATCAAATCCGGGCATACGGCTTCTGCGCCTTCAGCTTCCAGCAGCTCAGCCAGATGGTTGTTGGCAGCGGGAAGGAATTTTACAAGAATCTCCCCTACAATGCCGACCCTGGGCTTCTTTTCATTGCTGATGGGAATGGTATCAAAATCATGAATCATTTCCCTGCACATTTTTTTGAAACGGCTGTTGCTGATGCTCCCGCCCTTGAGAAAGGCGATAGTGCGTTGTTCCCAGATTTTATGCTTACGGTTAACAATGCCTTTTTCCAGCTCATAAGGACGCATACGGTAGACACATTTCATCAGGATATCCCCAAATACAGCACCGTAGATGATCCTCTTCACCAGAGGAAGGGTCAGCTTAAAGCCTGGATTGCTTTCAAGGCCGCTTAGGTTTGCGGAAATGACAGGAACCTGTTCCATCCCCGCCTTTTTCAAAGCACGGCGGATAAAGGCAATGTAATTGGATGCACGGCATCCTCCCCCTGTCTGGGACATGATGACTGCTGTTTTGTTCAGGTCATATTTGCCGGAAAGAAGCGCATCCATGATTTGCCCAACTACGATAAGGGAAGGATAGCAGGCGTCATTATTTACATATTTCAAGCCGATATCCACGGCATGCTTATTGTCATTGGGCAGAACCTCAAGACGATAGCCGCAGGTATTTAAGGCAGCCTGAAGAATGCCGAAATGGAAGGGTGACATCTGGGGGCAGAGGATGGTGTAATCCTTGCGCATTTCCTTTGTAAATACGACTTTCTCAATGGAGGAGGGACATACTTCTCTTGGTTTTTTGTGCATATCCTTTGCACGGATCGCGGCGAGAAGAGAACGGATGCGGATACGTGCCGCTCCTAAGTTGTTGACCTCATCAATTTTTAAGCAGGTATAGATTTTGCCGCTTCCATCCAGGATTTCATAAACCTCATCTGTGGTAACGGCGTCCAGCCCGCATCCGAAAGAATTTAACTGGATCAGCTCAAGATCTTCCCTTGTCTTTACAAAATTTGCTGCTGCATAGAGGCGGGAATGGTACATCCACTGGTCATTGACACGGATAGGCCGCTCAATTTGTGCCAGATGGGAAACAGAGTCCTCTGTAAGCACGGCAATGCCATAGCTGTTAATAAGATCCGGGATGCCATGATGGATTTCCGGGTCAATATGATAGGGGCGTCCTGCAAGTACGATCCCTCTGCGCCCGGTTTCCTTTAAGTAGGACAAGGTTTCTTCGCCCTTTTTCTGAATATCCGTATGTACCTTTGCAAGCTCCGCCCATGCTTTGCGGGCAGCGGCTTTTACTTCTTCGGCAGGGATATCCGGAAATTCCTGTACCAGGCGGTCTGTGAGCACGCTTTCGGATGTAAAGGCAAGGAATGGGTTCCGAAAATTGATTTCCGGGTTGTGGAGCTCATCCACATTGTTCTTGATATTTTCAGCATAAGAAGTAACAATGGGACAGTTGTAGTGGTTGACTGCATCGGGAAATTCATTTCGCTCGTAAGGAATGCAAGGGTAAAAAATGAAATTTACGCCTTTTTTTAAAAGCCAGCTTATATGTCCGTGGGCCAGCTTAGCCGGATAGCATTCAGATTCACTGGGAATGGACTCAATGCCAAGCTCATAAATTTTCCTGGTGGAAGTAGGAGAAAGTACTACTTCATATTTCAGCTCCGTAAAGAAGGTAAACCAAAAAGGATAGTTTTCAAACATGTTCAGTACACGGGGAATTCCAACCTTGCCTCTTGGGGCTTTGTCAGGAGACAGCGGTTCATAGGAAAAAAGTCTCTTGTACTTATATTCATAAAGATTGGGAACATGATCCTTGTTCTTTTCTTTTCCGATTCCCCGTTCACAGCGGTTTCCGCTGACGAACTGGCGCCCGCCTGTAAATTTGTTGATGGTAAGGCGGCAGTTATTGGTACATCCCCGGCAGTTGGCCATGGAGGTAGTATATTTAAGCTCATTGATTTTTTCAATAGAGAGCATGGTGGTCTCTGTACCTTCCTTAAAGCGCTCCTTTGCGATCAGAGCTGCACCAAAGGCTCCCATGATTCCTGCAATATTCGGACGGATAGCTTCACAGTTGGCGATGAGCTCAAAGCTTCTTAAAACAGCGTCATTGTAAAAGGTTCCGCCCTGTACTACAATGTGCTTTCCAAGCTCAGAGGCATCGGAAACCTTGATAACCTTGTACAGGGCATTTTTAATAACAGAATAGGCAAGCCCTGCTGAAATATCAGATACTTCTGCGCCTTCCTTTTGGGCTTGCTTTACCTTGGAGTTCATAAATACAGTACAGCGGGTTCCAAGGTCAATAGGATGCCGGGCAAAAAGGGCGGCGTTTGCAAAGTCCTGCACGCTGTAGTTCAGGGATTTGGCGAAGGTCTCAATAAAGGAACCGCAGCCGGAGGAACAGGCTTCATTTAACTGAACGCTGTCTACCGTCTGATTTTTAATCTTGATGCATTTCATATCCTGACCGCCAATGTCCAGAATACAGTCTACCTCCGGGTCAAAAAAAGCGGCGGCATAATAATGGGAAACGGTTTCCACTTCTCCTTCATCCAAAAGAAGGGCAGCCTTGATGAGCGCCTCTCCGTAGCCTGTGGAACAGGAGTATGCAATGCGGGCGTCCTTTGGAAGAAGAGAATAAATTTCCTGAATGGAGCGAATCGCAGTTTTTAATGGGCTTCCGTTATTGCTGCTGTAAAAAGAGTACAGAAGGCTTCCGTCTTCCCCCACAAGAGCCGTCTTGGTAGTTGTGGATCCTGCATCAATTCCAAGATAGCAGTTCCCCTTGTAGGAAGCAAGGTCACCGGAGGCGACCATATAGCCGTCCTGGCGTGCCCGGAAAGCATCATACTCCTCACTGGAGGCAAACAATGGTTCCATACGTTCTACTTCAAAATCCAGTTTGATGGATCTGCGGAGACGTTCCTTCATTTCCGTTAAGGAAACAACAGACTCCCCTTTGGAATTCAGTGCGCAGCCCATGGCTGCAAAAAGGTGTGAATTATCCGGAACAATGGTATGCTCTTCATCCAGCTTCAGGGTGCGGATAAAGGACGCCTTCAGCTCTGATAAGAAATGAAGTGGGCCTCCCAGAAATGCCACATGTCCGCGGATAGGCTTACCGCAGGCAAGGCCGGAAATGGTCTGGTTTACCACTGCCTGAAATATGGAAGCAGAAAGATCTTCCTTGGTAGCTCCTTCATTGATTAATGGCTGGATGTCTGTTTTCGCAAAAACACCGCAGCGTGCTGCAATAGGATAAAGTGCTTTATAACTTTTCGCATATTCATTTAAACCGGAAGCATCTGTCTGCAGCAGAGATGCCATCTGGTCAATAAAGGATCCGGTGCCTCCTGCACAAATGCCGTTCATACGCTGTTCAATATTTCCGCCTTCAAAGTAGATGATCTTGGCATCCTCACCGCCAAGCTCAATAGCAACATCTGTCTTAGGCGCCATTTTCTGAAGAGACGTAGAAACTGCAATGACTTCCTGGACAAAGGGAACTTCTAGGTGTGTAGCCAGGGTGAGTCCGCCGGAGCCGGTGATCACCGGGCTTAAGGAAAGCTCTCCAAGCTGTCCGTATGCCTTTTCCAAAAGGTCTGCAAGGGTTTCCTGGATATTGGCAAAGTGCCGTTTGTAGTCTGCAAACATCAGATGCTCCTGCTCATCCAGGATTGCAATTTTGACGGTTGTAGACCCAATATCAATTCCTAATGTATGAGTATTCATATAAATTAATATTGCCTCCTCATCTTTTCCAATGAAAAAAACAGTTCAATTTCCAAAAGATTATAAATTGCTTCTTATTAATAAGTATCCTTGAAGATATTCCGTAACATTATACGACAAAGTTTTCAAAATGACAATGTAAAAGTTTAACAATCATTCTTTCTGTAATAGTTGAAATTTAGTTGAAATCAAGATATACTTTAGCCTGAGTGAATTTATAGAAGAAAGGAAAAAAGATGGCAGAATATAAATTATTAAAAACCCAGGGGCGTGCAAAACGTGCAGAATTTCATACTGTGCATGGAACAATCCAGACGCCGGTGTTTATGAACGTGGGGACGATCGCAGCAATTAAGGGTGCAGTGTCTACCCAGGATCTTTATGAAATCGGCACCCAGGTGGAACTTTCCAATACCTATCATCTTCATGTGCGTCCAGGGGATAAGATTGTAAAGCAGCTAGGAGGACTGCATAGGTTCATGGTTTGGGATCGTCCGATCCTGACGGATTCCGGCGGATTTCAGGTGTTTTCCCTTGCAGGCCTTCGAAAAATTAAGGAAGAGGGTGTTTATTTTCAGTCCCATATTGACGGCCATAGGATTTTTATGGGGCCAGAAGAAAGTATGCAGATCCAGTCAAATCTAGGTTCCACCATTGCAATGGCCTTTGATGAGTGCCCAAGCAGTGTGGCAGACCGGGATTATGTGCAGAAATCCGTTGACCGTACCACCCGCTGGCTTTTAAGATGTAAAACGGAAATGGCACGTTTGAACAGCCTTCCGGATACGCTGAATAAAGAACAGCTTCTTTTTGGGATCAATCAGGGCGCTGTTTATGAAGATATCCGTATTGCCCATGCAAAAGCTATTTCCCAGATGAATCTGGACGGCTATGCCATAGGAGGGCTGGCTGTGGGGGAAACCCATGAGGAAATGTACAGGATATTGGATGAGGTTATCCCTTATCTTCCCCAGAATAAGCCTACTTATTTGATGGGGGTGGGTACTCCTGCGAACATCCTTGAGGGAGTAGAACGTGGAGTGGACTTCTTTGACTGTGTTTATCCAAGCAGAAACGGGCGTCATGGACATGTGTATACCAACCAGGGCAAGCTGAATTTATTCAATGCCAAGTATGAACTGGATGACCGTCCCATCCAGGAGGGATGCCAGTGCCCTGCCTGTCGCCATTACAGCAGGGCCTATATCCGTCATCTTCTAAAAGCAAAAGAGATGCTGGGTATGCGTCTTTGTGTGCTTCATAACCTGTATTTCTATAATCATATGATGGAAGAAATCAGAGATGCACTGGATGCAGGAAATTTTGCTGAATATAAAAAAATGCGCCTGGAGGGCTTTGACCAGGGAAAAATAAACAGCAATCGGTGATTTTGAAGAAAAATGCGAAAACTACTTGAAGTATTGCATTTTTTTGTGTATGATATCCTATAGCGTTTCTGTATAATCGGATAGCAATACAAAACTAGGAGGAATTGGCATGGACGCACAGAGCGGAGCAGGTTTAGGCATGATGATTATTTGGATGGTTGTCATTTTTGGTATGATGTACTTTTTGATGATTCGTCCCCAGAAGAAAGAGCAGAAGAGACTTCAGGCTATGTTAAACAGCATGGAGGTTGGTGACAGCATCGTGACTACCGGCGGTTTTTACGGAGTGATCATTGACATGACAGAGGAAGATGTGATCGTAGAATTCGGCAATAATAAGAACTGCCGTATTCCAATGAGAAAACAGGCCATTGCGGAAGTGGAGAAGGCTGAGCAGGCGTCTGCATGATGTAATGTAAAAATAGGTGTTGGGGGAAGACTGCCCGGCACTTATTTTTTTACTTCCCGGGAATAAAAATCAGGAGAAAGAGATTCCTCAGCATTTTTTCACGTTAACAGGTTGAAATCTTATGAAAAGTGCGTTATTATAATAACGATACTCTAAAGGAAAGGAATTAAGACCATGGATTATAAGATTGCATTGATTCCGGGAGACGGAATCGGACCGGAAATCATTAGAGAAGCGAAAAAAGTTCTGGATAAAGTTTGTGAGAAATATCATCATACATTTACATATTCAGATGTTCTTCTTGGAGGTGCATCCATCGACGTGCATGGAGTTCCCCTTACGGAGGAAGCCATTGCCCAGGCAAAAGCGTCTGACGCAGTTTTGATGGGCTCTATCGGCGGAGATGCCAAAACCTCCCCCTGGTATAAACTGGAACCATCCAAAAGACCGGAAGCCGGCCTTCTGGCCATCCGTAAGGCTCTGAATCTTTTTGCAAATCTGCGTCCGGCTTATTTATATAATGAGTTAAAAGCTGCATGTCCTCTGCGGGAAGATATTATTGGGGACGGATTTGATATGATCATCGTCCGGGAACTTACAGGAGGGCTTTACTTTGGAGAACGAAAGACAATTGAAGAAAATGGCGTTAAAACAGCCATTGATACTCTGTCATATAATGAGAACGAAATCCGCCGCATAGCAGTGAAAGCATTTGAGATTGCAATGAAACGTTCTAAAAAGGTAACCAGTGTAGATAAGGCCAATGTGCTGGATTCGTCACGTCTGTGGAGAAGTGTGGTGGAAGAAGTTGCCAAGGATTACCCGGAAGTGACCTTAGAGCATATGCTGGTAGATAACTGTGCCATGCAGCTTGTCCGCGATCCTAAGCAATTTGACGTGATCTTGACTGAGAACATGTTCGGTGATATTTTATCGGATGAAGCCAGCATGGTAACGGGATCTATCGGAATGCTTTCTTCTGCAAGCCTAAATGAAACCAGGTTCGGTCTTTATGAGCCCAGCCATGGATCAGCACCGGATATTGCAGGACAGAATAAAGCAAATCCCATTGCCACCATTTTGTCCGCAGCTATGATGCTCCGCTATTCGCTGGATCTGGATGCAGAAGCAGATGCAGTGGAGGCAGCAGTTCAGAAGGTACTTACAGAGGGATACCGCACAGGCGATATTATGTCTGAGGGCTGCAGGAGTGTCGGTACTATAGAAATGGGCAGTCTCATTGCAGATGCAATTTAACAAATGGATTAGATTAAAGGAGTGGAATTAAAAAATGAGAAGTGACGCAGTAAAAAAAGGATCTCAGCAGGCACCCCACAGATCTTTGTTTAATGCCCTTGGAATGACAAAAGAAGAACTGGAGCGTCCGCTGGTAGGTATTGTCAGCTCTTACAATGAAATCGTGCCGGGCCATATGAACCTTGACAAAATTGTAGATGCAGTAAAACAGGGCGTAGCTATGGCAGGTGGTACCCCGGTGGTATTTCCGGCAATCGCTGTCTGCGATGGAATTGCCATGGGACATATTGGAATGAAATATTCCCTGGTTACCCGTGATCTGATTGCAGACTCCACGGAGTCTATGGCTCTTGCACATCAGTTTGATGCACTTGTAATGGTGCCCAACTGTGACAAGAATGTTCCGGGACTTCTGATGGCAGCAGCCAGGATCAATGTGCCTACTGTATTTGTAAGCGGAGGCCCCATGATGGCAGGTCATATTCACGGACATAAGACCAGCCTTTCCAGTATGTTTGAAGCGGTAGGCTCTTATGCGGCAGGGAATCTTACAGAAGAAGAACTGACAGAATATGAAAATAAAACATGTCCTACCTGCGGTTCCTGCTCCGGCATGTATACAGCAAACAGTATGAACTGCCTGACAGAGGCCCTGGGAATGGGACTTAGGGGCAACGGAACCATCCCTGCAGTTTATTCAGAGAGAATCCGTCTGGCAAAACATGCGGGCATGCAGGTAATGGAGCTTTACCGCAAAGATATCCGTCCAAGGGATATTATGACAGAAAAAGCCGTATTAAATGCCTTGACAGTAGATATGGCTCTTGGCTGCTCCACCAACAGCATGCTTCATCTGCCGGCGATCGCCCATGAGATTGGAATGGACTTTGATATCAGCTTCGCAAACAGCATCAGCGAAAAAACGCCGAACCTTTGCCATCTGGCTCCGGCAGGCCCAACCTATATGGAAGATCTTAATGAAGCAGGGGGCGTCTATGCGGTAATGAATGAGCTAAATAAAAAGGGTCTTCTTTTTACAGATTGCATGACAGTAACAGGAAAGACCATTGGAGAAAATATCGAAGGCTGTGAAAACCTGAATCAGGAAGTCATCCGTCCTGTGGATCGTCCATACAGCCAGACCGGCGGACTTGCAGTGCTGAAAGGAAACCTGGCTCCTGACGGCGGCGTTGTAAAACGCTCCGCAGTGGTAGAGGAAATGATGGTGCATGAAGGTCCTGCACGTGTGTTTGACTGTGAGGAGGATGCGATTGAAGCCATTAAGGGCGGTAAGATCGTAGCAGGAGACGTTGTAGTGATCCGCTATGAAGGACCAAAGGGCGGACCGGGAATGAGAGAAATGCTCAATCCAACTTCTGCTATTGCAGGCATGGGGCTTGGTTCTTGTGTGGCCCTGATCACAGACGGACGTTTCAGCGGTGCGTCCAGAGGCGCATCTATCGGCCACGTATCCCCGGAGGCTGCTGTTGGAGGTCCCATTGCCCTGGTTGAGGAGGGGGATATCATCAGCATCAATATTCCGGAACTGAAGCTGGAAGTAAAGGTTTCTGAGGAAGAGATGCAGGCAAGAAAAGAAAAATGGCAGCCTCGCGAGCCAAAGGTTACTACAGGATATCTTGCAAGATATGCGGCAATGGTAACTTCCGGCAATAGAGGAGCTATCCTTGAAATACCAAAGGCGAAATAAGGAGGGAACAATATGCAGCTTACAGGTGCGGAGATTATTGTAGAATGTCTCAAGGAACAGGGTGTGGATACAGTTTTCGGCTATCCGGGAGGCGCAATTCTAAACGTTTATGATGCACTTTATGAGTATAGAGATGAGATCAACCATGTATTAACATCCCATGAGCAGGGAGCTTCCCATGCTGCAGACGGATATGCACGCGCTACCGGAAAGGTAGGCGTATGCCTGGCTACATCAGGCCCGGGAGCAACGAACCTGGTAACTGGTATTGCAACAGCCTATATGGACTCCGTGCCAATGGTTGCCATTACAGCCAATGTAGGAAAACCCCTTCTTGGAAGGGACTCCTTCCAGGAGGTGGACATTGCAGGAATCGTAATGCCTATTACAAAGCACAGCTACATTGTGAAAGACATTGAGAATCTGGCGGATACCATCCGTAAAGCATTTTATATTGCAAAAAGCGGACGTCCCGGCCCGGTGCTTGTGGATGTGACCAAGGATGTAACCGGAAGCAAAATAGAATATTCTCCGCGTCATCCAGCTACCGTATACAGAGAAACCAGCGAGATCCGCAAGGAGGATGTGGAAACAGCTGTAAAAATGATAAAAGAAGCGGAAAGACCCTTTATCTTTGTTGGCGGCGGCGGCGTGATTTCCGGTGCTTCACAAGAGATAGCGGCATTGGCTCACAAAATCCAGGCGCCTGTATGCGACAGCCTTATGGGTAAAGGCGCATTTTCAGGAGAAGATGAACTGTATACCGGAATGCTTGGCATGCACGGCACTAAGACTGCTAATCTGGGCGTAACGAAATCCGACCTTCT
Source organism: uncultured Blautia sp. (assembly GCA_946557785.1). Taxonomy (GTDB): domain Bacteria; phylum Bacillota; class Clostridia; order Lachnospirales; family Lachnospiraceae; genus Blautia_A. The sequence continues at coordinate 100,617 of CAMNTH010000009.1, read as the reverse complement.
GATCGTTTTGGGGGCACGTTTCAGTGACCGAGTGACTGGAAATACAAAGAGTTTTGCAAGAAATGCAAAAATCATTCAGATTGATGTTGATGCTGCTGAAATCAACAAAAATGTGATGGTGGATACTTCCATTGTGGGAGACATGAAAGAAATTTTAAGAAGGCTTTTGGAAGCGATTCCTGAAAAGCAGCATCCGGAATGGACTGCAGAAATTCAGGATATGAAGGCGAAATATCCGCTTCGCTATGATAAAACCCAGCTTACAGGTCCTTACGTGATCGAAAAGCTTTATGAGCTGACAAAAGGTGATGCCATTATCTCTACAGATGTAGGCCAGCACCAGATGTGGACAGCACAGTATTATAAATTTAAAGAGCCAAGAACACTTCTCACCTCAGGCGGCCTTGGCACTATGGGCTACGGCCTTGGTGCGGCTATTGGCGCTAAGATGGGAAGACCGGATAAAACTGTTGTAAATATTGCAGGAGACGGATGCTTCCGTATGAACATGAATGAGATCGCAACAGCAGTGCGCTGCGGCAGGCAGCTTATACAGATTGTTCTGAACAATCATGTACTGGGCATGGTGCGTCAGTGGCAGAGTCTGTTCTATGATCACAGGTATTCTCATACCATTTTGAATGACGCAGTGGATTTTGTGAAAATTTCAGAGGGTATGGGTGCAAAGGCCATTCGTGTAACAAAGATGGAGGAAGTGGAACCTGCATTAAAAGAAGCCCTTGCAAGCAGCGGGCCGGTAGTTCTGGACTGTTGGATCGATCAGGATTTAAGTGTATTCCCGATGGTTCCGGCAGGAGCAAACATTGATGATGTTTTTGACGAGGAGGATATGAAAAAAAATGAGCAGAGTGTATAATTTTTCCGCAGGACCGGCCGTCCTTCCGGAAGAGGTATTAAAAGAAGTTGCAGAAGAAATGCTGGACTACAACGGAACAGGCATGTCCGTTATGGAAATGAGCCATAGAAGTGCCGCTTTCCAGCAGATTATCGATGATGCAGAGCAGGATCTTCGCGACCTGATGAACATTCCGGATAATTATAAGGTATTGTTTCTCCAGGGCGGAGCATCCCAGCAGTTTGCCATGATCCCCATGAACCTGATGAAAAATAAGGTTGCGGATTACATTGTGACAGGTCAGTGGGCAAAAAAGGCATACCAGGAAGCACAGAAATACGGCAAGGCAAACAAAATTGCTTCTTCCGAGGATGAGACTTTCTCCTATATTCCAGACTGCAGCGATCTTGCCGTAAGCCCGGATGCGGACTATGTATATATCTGTGAAAACAATACGATTTACGGAACGAAATTCAAAGAACTTCCCAATACCAAGGGCAAACTTCTGGTATCGGATGTTTCCTCCTGTTTTTTGTCTGAGCCTGTAGATGTTACCAAATACGGCATTATCTACGGCGGTGTGCAGAAAAATATCGGACCTGCAGGAATGGTGATTGTCATTATCCGTGAAGACCTGATTACAGAGGATGTTCTTCCGGGAACACCTACCATGCTGACTTACAAAACACACGCAGATGCAGGTTCCCTTTACAATACGCCGAACACCTATTGCATTTATGTCTGCGGCAAGGTTTTCAAATGGCTGAAAGCTATGGGCGGCCTGGAAGAGATGAAGAGAAGAAACGAAGAAAAAGCAAGGATTCTTTATGATTTTCTTGATGAAAGCAAGCTTTTCAAAGGAACGGTCGTGCCTAAGGATCGTTCCCTTATGAATGTCCCCTTTGTAACAGGAGATAAAGAGCTGGATGCCAAATTTGTAAAGGAAGCAGCTTCTGCAGGACTGGTAAACCTGAAAGGACATCGTTCCGTAGGCGGTATGCGTGCAAGTATTTATAATGCAATGCCAAGAGAAGGGGTAGAAGCCCTGGTCGCTTTCATGAAGAAATTTGAGGAGGAGAATGCGTAATGTTTCAGTATCATTGCCTAAATCCTATTTCAGAAAAAGGATTGGATATTTTTACAAATAATTATAAAGAAACAGAATCCATGGAAAATGCCGATGCTGTTCTGGTGAGAAGCGCCAAGATGCATGAAATGGCTTTGCCGGATTGTGTAAAAGTCATTGCCCGGGCAGGAGCAGGTGTGAATAATATTCCCGTAAGGGAATGCGCAGAAAAAGGGATTGTAGTTTTTAATACACCGGGTGCCAATGCGAACGGTGTAAAGGAACTGGTTCTTGCGGGCATGCTTCTTGCATCCCGTGATATCGTTGGCGGTATTGAATGGGTAGCACAGCAGAAGGATAAGGAGAACATAGATAAGCTTGCAGAAAAGCAGAAAAAGCAGTTTGCAGGCTGTGAGATCAGCGGCAGAAAGCTGGGTATCATTGGTCTCGGGGCTATCGGCGCCATGGTGGCAAATTCTGCTTCCCATTTGGGTATGGAAGTTTATGGATATGACCCGTATATTTCCATTGATGCTGCCTGGAATCTTTCCAGAACCATCAAACACAGCAAGAGCCTGGATGAAATTTATACCCAGTGTGATTATATCACCATTCATGTGCCCCTTTTGGACAGTACAAAGAAGATGATCAATAAAGAAGCTTTTGCAAAGATGAAGGAGGGCGTTGTACTTTTGAACTTTGCCCGTGACCTTCTGGTAGATGAGGAAGCCCTTATTGATGCGCTGGAAACCGGTAAGGTTAAGAAATATGTGACAGATTTTGCAAATCCTCTGGTTGCAGGACGTGAAGGGATTCTGGTAACCCCTCATCTTGGCGCTTCTACGGAAGAATCTGAGGAAAATTGTGCGGAAATGGCGGTGAAGGAAGTTCGTGATTTCCTGGAGAATGGAAATATCAAAAATTCCGTAAACTTTCCAAACTGCGATATGGGGATCTGTGTTGCAGTAGGAAGAATCGCCATTGCCCATAAAAATGTTCCCAATATGATCAGCCAGTTTACCAAAATCCTTGGTGATGAGGGTGTGAATATTGCGGATATGACGAATAAGAGTAAGGGTGAATTTGCTTATACCTTGATCGACCTTGAGACAGCCGTTTCCAAGGGTGCGCTGGACGCCCTGGAGTCTGTGGAAGGCGTTTCTAAGGTACGTGTTGTGAAATAAAAAAGAACCCCGGAAGAACTGTATGGGAATACGGCTCTTCCGGGATTTTCTTTTAGCGTCCGCTTTCTTTAATAAAGTTCAGTACCTCCTGGCGTGCAGGCATTACACGGAGCGCACCCTTTCTTGTGGTTATAAGGGATGCTGCAGCATTGGCAAAGGTGAGAAGCTCCATAAGATTATCTTCTGTAAGATTCTCAAGGCCATGTTCCAGCACATAATTCAGTGCGCTTGCGCAGAAGGTATCCCCTGCTCCGGTAGTTTCGATGGTATGCTCCTGAAGGAAGGGGGCAGCTTCTACCCGAAGGTCTTTATAATATGCCCGGCTGCCGTCTTTCCCCATGGTAATAAGAACAAGCGGAATATTGTATTTTTCACGGATGAGTGCAGCGCCTTTGTCGTAATCTGTGGTTCCGAATAGGAATTCCACCTCGTTGTCTGAAATCTTTAAGACATCGCATTTGGTCATGCCGTATTCGATCTCTGCTTTGGCATCCTCCAGGGACTTCCAGAGAGGAGGGCGTAAGTTAGGATCAAAGGTGATAATGCAGCCTGCTTCCCTGGCAGCCTTGATGGCATGGCGGGTGGCTTCACGGACACCTTCATGGGTGGAAGAAAGGGTTCCAAAGTGGAAAATACGGGAATTTTTGATCAGGTCTTCCTGTACTTCAGATTTGGTCAGCATCATGTCAGCACCGGGATTGCGGTAGAAAGAAAAATCTCTGTCTCCATCCGGGTAGGTATGGACAAACGCAAGGGTAGTATGTACTTCTTCATCCATAATCAGATTGCGGGTATCAATGCCGACTTCTTCCACTGCGGCTTTTAACTGGTTTCCGAACATGTCCTTGCCTACTTTTCCGATAAAGGCGGTTTTTTTGCCAAGGCGTTCCAGCATGGCAAGGACGTTGCAGGGAGCGCCGCCTGGATTTGCTTCCATAAGGGGGTTCCCCTGAGAGCTGGTTCCGTTTTCTGTAAAATCAATTAATAACTCACCCAGGGCGGTTACGTCAAATAATCTGTTTTCCATTAGATAATCCTCCTTTAGTTCCTAAAACAGGTGTTATATTCAATTTATCGCAGGAAGGTGTGTTTGTCAAACAAATTCCTTTATTTTTATGGATAAAAATGATAAACTATAAGAAAGATAAAACCTGATAAGGATTGCCCCCGGGCATACCAGGATGCGTGAAAAACAAGCGCAAGAAGGAGGTAATATGAGCAGCATATGTTATGATTATATGGATTGGCCAAGAATTGAAGCCGTTGTTTATGGCGAAGAGGCATCTCCCAAGGATGCCATGAGTCCCAGAATCACGCCGGATGGAATCTTGGTACAGGGATTTTTTCCAGAGGCTGAAAGTGCGGAGGTTGTGGCTGCCAATAAGTCTTATCCTATGGAGATGGAAGACGAGTCTGGTTATTTTGCTGCCATGATTCCAGCGAGAAGGATACCTCAATACATTTTCCGTATTACAAAGCATGGGGAGGTTTTTGAAACCCATGATTCTTATGCATATCCCTGCCAGATTACAGAGGAAGAAGAGAAAGCTTTCTGTGCAGGTGTTTATTACCATGCCTATGAGAAACTTGGGGCACATCCCGTAACCATCCGGGGAGTAGAAGGAACCGCTTTTGCCGTATGGGCTCCCAATGCCATGCGCGTAAGCGTTGTAGGGGATTTTAATCACTGGGACGGGCGGTGCCATATGATGCATAGAATGCCCATGTCCGGGATTTTTGAATTGTTTATCCCTGGGGTGAAGCCAGGGGATGCTTATAAATACGAAATAAAGGTGAAAAACGGGCAGCTCCGCCTGAAATCAGACCCTTATGCTGCCTGTTCAGGGGCGCCTTTGGGAGATCATTCCGTAGTGGCGGATGTAAGCGCCCTTAAGGAGAAATCCGTATGGCATGATGAGAAATGGATGAAACACCGCCGTGTTTTTGGAGATAAAAAGCAGCCGGTTTCCATTTATGAGACAGATCTTGGAGAATGGGAAAAGAAGGAAGAGCTGATCTCTTTTGTAAAAGAACTGGAATACACCCATATAGAGCTGCATCCGGTTATGGAATACCTGGATGAAAAGGCAGGCCCCTATGCCACGTTTGCATACTTTTCCCCAAGCGGGAGATTTGGTACAGCACAGGAATTTCAGGAGCTTGTGGACAGGCTTCATGGGGAAGGAATTGGCGTGATTCTGGACTGGACCCCTGCCCATTTCCCTCGTCTGGAAGCAGGGTTGGAGGCTTTTGACGGGACATGTCTTTATGAAGTACAGAATCCTTCAGAGGCCGTTCATCCAAAGTGGGGAACGCTTCTTTACAATTATGCAAGCCCTATGGTGAAGGATTTCCTTATTTCCAATGCTTTTTACTGGCTGGAGGTTTTCCATGCAGACGGTTTTCGAATGGATGATGTGGATGCCATGCTGTATCTGGACTATGGAAGGAATCAGGGCCAATGGACGCCGAACTTATATGGGAGCAATGAAAACCTTGCTGCCGTAGAGTTTTTGAAGCATTTGAATTCTATTGTGAAAAAGAAGCATCCCGGAGTGCTTCTCATTGCACAGGAGGATGGTCTGTGGCCGGAATTAACGGACAGCGTGGAAAACGACCATTTGGGATTTGACTATAAATGGAATGGGGAGTGGAGCAGGGAATTTTTGAAATACCTTTCCTGCGAGCCTGGGGAGCGGAGAAGCCGCCATGATGAGCTTACTCTTTCCATGCTGTACGCATACTGTGAGCATTATGTTCTGACTCTTGGAACCAGGGATGTGGGAGACACTGTCTCTTTTATGGAAATGCTTCCGGGAGATGAGAAGCAGAAATTTGCCCAGCTTCGGGCAGCCTATGCATATCAGATGCTTCACCCGGGCATAAAGATGTCTGCCCCGGAGAGAAAATGCAGTAAGGAATTAAAAGCGTTTCTGGGAGCCTTGAATGCTTTTTATAAGAACAGCCCGGCTCTTTTTGAGAAGGATCACGATTATGATGGATTTGAGTGGCTCCAGCTTATGAAATATGAGGAAAATGTAATCGCTTTTGAAAGGCGGACGGATAAGCCAGAGGAAACTCTTCTTGCAATATGTAACTTTTCATCGGTTTCTTATGAGGATTACCAGATTGGTGTGCCTTTTGGGGGCAAATATAAAGAAATTTTCAATTCCGATGACAAGAGCTTTGGCGGAGAGGGAATCGTGAATTCCAGGGTAAAAACTGCAAGGGAGCAGGAATGCGATGAACGGAAATATTCTGTCAAAGTCAAGCTTCCTGCATTTGGAGTATGCATTTTTTCCTGCACCCCATCTGAAAAAATGAAAAAAAGCAGGAAAAGATCATGAAAATAGGATGAAAAAATGCTTGCTTTTTTTGAAAAATGAGGTATAATATCAGTTGTGTTAAACACAAGCTGGAATAGCTCAGTCGGTAGAGCACTTCACTCGTAATGAAGGGGTCGAGAGTTCGAGTCTCTTTTCCAGCTTACTGATAAGATAGGAAGCCAAAACCTGAATACATGCGGGTTTTGGCTTTTTTGCCCAATATAGAGAAAACAGTCAGCCTTTTTGAGGGGGATGATGTGATGCAGGAGCGGAGAATGACAGAGATTTGTTTAGAACTGAAAAATATTCAAAAGAGTTTTACAGAAGGGGAAGGCGTCCTTAAAGGAATCAGCCTGACCATTGGAAAAGGGGAGTTCATTACCCTTTTGGGAGCTTCAGGATGCGGTAAGACAACGACCCTTAGGATTATTGCAGGCCTTGAGAGACCGGATGCGGGCCAGGTGTTTCTGGGAGGAAAAGAGGTTACCATGCTGGAGCCGGAAGTCAGGGATGTGAATACGGTGTTTCAGAATTATGCACTGTTTCCTCATATGACAGTTGCGGAGAATATCGGCTATGGCCTAAAATTAAAGAAGGTTCCGAAAAATGAGATCAAAAAGCGGGTGACGGAAATGCTGGAGCTGGTGCAGCTTCCAGGATATGAGAAGCGCAGGCCCTCTGAGCTGTCCGGAGGCCAGAAGCAGAGGGTAGCCATTGCGCGCGCCCTGATCAATAATCCCAAAGTACTTCTTCTGGATGAGCCGCTGGGAGCATTGGACCTGCAGCTTAGAAGAACCATGCAGACGGAATTAAAACGCCTTCAGAAAAAGCTGGGAATTACTTTTATTTATATTACCCATGACCAGGAAGAAGCAATTAATATGTCGGACAGGATCGCAGTAATGAATCAGGGAAGATTTGAACAGATCGGAACGCCGGATGAAATATACAATCATCCCAAAACCAGCTATGTTGCTACCTTTGTGGGGAATGCCAACATCCTTTACGGAACTGTAGAAAATAGGGAAGGAACAAAAGCCCTTGTAGAATTTGGCTGCGGCAGCGCCCTGGTGGAGATGGGGCAGAAGTGTCCCTCACCGGGAGAAAAAGTAACTTTGGCAGTACGAAGTGAAAATATTCTGTTGGATGAATCCGGAAGTATTGGGCTGGAGGCCATTGTAAAGGAAAAGAGCTTTGCTGCAGGCCAGCTTCGCGTAACTCTTAAGCTGCCCGGAGAAGAAGAAGTGATTGCCAGCCGCTACGGAATCGATTCAAATGTGGCAGTAGGCCAGAAAGTATGCTGGAATTTCCACCCGGAGGCTGCAGTTCTTGTGGACTGCAAAGAAAACATGGCACAGGGAGAAGCGCCAGGGGAGGAAACGTATGCGTAGGAGAAGGAACGGCTCTGTGTGGATGATACTCCCTCTGTATATTTTTACACTGGTATTTGTAGCAGGTCCGCTGCTCTATATGTTTGCGTTAAGCCTGGCAATGCCAAATGAAACCCATGGTGTGGACTGGAATTTTACCCTGGAGAATTACAAAAGGATTTTGGATACCGTATACTTAAATACGTTTGCCCAGTCTTTTAAGCTGGCTGTTACCAGTACGGTTATTATCTGCATGACAGGTTATCCTTTTGGCTATTATATGGCCAGAATGTCGGAGAGCCGGAAGAAAAGAGCAATGCTTTTTCTTATGCTTCCTTTTTGGGTAAATTCTTTGATACGGCTTTATGGATGGATCATAATCCTGCAGAACAAAGGCATTTTGAATTTTATTCTGAAAAAGCTGGGAATCATTGAGAAGCCTCTGAAGCTTTTGTATAGTTACCCGGCAATTGTGATAGGCATGGTTTATGTGCTGCTTCCGTTTATGGTTCTGTCTGTTTATTCCAGTGCGGAGAAGCTGGATTGGTCTTTGGTGGAAGCTGCCAGAGATTTAGGAGCTTCCAGGACCAAGGCGTTTTGGACAGTGACCTTTAAGCTGACTATTCCGGGACTTTTGTCAGGGGTGATCTTGACCTTCATCCCATCTATGGGATTGTTCTTTATTGCAGATATTCTTGGAGGGAATAAGATCGTTCTGGTGGGAAGCCTGATCCAGGAGCAGATGACAAGGGGAGGCAATTGGCCTTTTGCTGCTGCGCTGGCAGTGGTTTTGATGGCTCTGACCACTATTATGATCATCCTTTACCGCAGAATTACAAATGTCAGGGAACTGGAGGGAATCGGATGAAAAAGAATGGAAAGTTTGCCGGGTTTTATCTTGGCCTGATGTTTTTTCTTATGTATTTGCCTATTGGGGTAGTGGTGGTATTTTCTTTTAATGAATCCAAACTTCCCGTGAGGTTTACCGGATTTTCCCTGCAATGGTATGAAAGGCTTTTTGGGAACAGCGCCATGCAGGAGGCTTTGGTCAACAGTTTGATCCTGGCGGTTTTAAGCTGCCTGATCTCGGCAGTGATCGGAACCCTGGGTGCTGTGGGGCTTTTCCGCATTCATTGGAAAACAAAAGGAGTGCTGGAATACATTTCAATCCTTCCGCTGATGATTCCTGAAATTATTCTGGGTATGGTTTTAATGGCATTTTTCTATATGCTTGGTCTGCCTTTCGGAATGCTTACATTGCTGATCGGACATACGGTTTTCTGTGTTCCCTATATTTTAATGGAAGTAAAAGCCCGCCTGGCGGGAATGGATCCTTCCCTGGAAGAGGCAGCCAGGGATCTGGGTGCAGGTTCCTTCCGTGCCTTTTGGGATATTACCCTTCCTCTCATTATGCCAGCGGTTCTTTCCGGATCCCTTTTGGCTTTCGCTATGTCCATGGATGACGTGGTCATCAGTATTTTTGTCAATGGCCCGAAGCTGTCTACGCTGCCCATTAAAGTATATACACAGCTAAAGACCGGCGTGACTCCGGAAATCAATGCCCTTTGTACCATTATGCTGGGATTGATCCTCTTTATCCTTTTTTTATATGTTTTTTTTGGAAAAGTGAAATCCCGGCTTTTCAAGTGAAGAGAAGTAAGCTATACTGTTTTCCATAAGGTTGTCCATAGCAGCTGCTTTGGATAACCGGTAACCCGTTGACAAGCTATAATTATTGGAGGAGAAGCATTATGAAAAAAGTAACTGCAGGTATTTTTTGTGCTGCACTGGCGATGGCTTCCATGCCGGTGACTGCTTTTGCAGATTCAGATGAAATGGTATTGTATACCTGGGAAGGTATGTTCCCGCAGGAAGTGCTGGATGGATTTCAGGAAGAAACAGGAATTGACCTGGTGTATTCCAATTTTGATACGGATGAAACCATGCTTGAGAAGCTGTCCATGGCAAAGGGCGGGGATTATGACGTGATCATTGCAGATGATTATATTTTAGAGAACGTGATCAAGGAAGGCCTGGCTGAGAAGCTGGATAAAGAAAGGCTTACAGGATGGGAAAATATCAATCCTTTGTATCAGGGACAGTTTTATGATCCGGAAGACGCCTACGTGGTTCCCTACGGTGCAGGAATTCCCCTGATCGTTTATGATCCGGAGATGGTAGATATAGAGATTACAGGATATGAAGACCTTTGGGATCCGTCACTTAATGGAAGCATTGCCCTTACGGCAAATTACCGTGTGATCAACGGCATCACTAATCTGACTCTTGGAAAGAGCATGAATGAGGAGGATATAGACTCCATCAAGGAAACAGGAGAAAAACTTCTGGAGCTGGCTCCAAATATTCGCCTGATTCAGGATGACAATACACAGAATGCACTGTTAAGCGGGGAGGCAAGCGTGGCTTTCCTTTATACTTCACAGGTGACTGCTGCCCTTGCGGAAAACCCGGATCTGGAAGTGGTCTATCCGAAGGAAGGGCTTGGATTTGGGGTAATGGGGATGTTCATTGCAGGCGATGCCCCAAATAAAGATGCTGCCTATGCATTTGTAGATTATATTTTAAGACCGGAAATTGCGGCGCAGTGTTTTGACTATATTGGTTACTACTGCACTAATAAGGCTGCAGATGACAGCGTAAATCCTGCACTGGTTGTTCCGGATTCCGTAAAGAGCGGAGAAATCGTAGAAAATGTAAGCCAGGAGGCAGAAGAGCAGTACAGCAAGAATTGGACAGAATTTCGGGCTGCCTGCAATTAGCGCTGACAGGAGGTTGAAGAAATGGAGATTTATAAGGGAACAGCCACATTTCCCGGAATTGCAATTGGCAAAATACTGCTTTATCAAAGAAGCGAATATCAGATACGGCGGTATCTTACCGGCAATATAAAAAAAGAACAGGAGGATTTCACTGCTGCAAGGCTTTTAGTACAGGAACAGCTTCTGGAACTGTACCGGCAGAATAAAAATATACAGGAAGCCCATGCAGGAATCTTTTTGGAGCAGGCGAAGCTTTTGGAACCGGGAAGCTTTCAGCGTGCTGTGGAGGGTGCCATTTCTTCAGAAAAAGTAAATGCGGCTTATGCGGTAATGACTACCCGGGATGAGCTTTCCAATACATTCCGAAATTTGGAGGAACCGGTGATCCGCAGGCGTATTCAGAATATCCAGGAAATCTCAGGCCGGCTTATTGAGGCTCTTGGGGGGATTTCACCAAGGATTGATCTGGGGGACGAACCGGTGATCCTTGTGACAGAGTCTCTTTCTCCTACAGAGCTGATGGAAATGGGAAAGGAGATGCTGCTTGCCGTAGTGACTCATCAGGGGTCAGCAGTATCACATTCTACCATTATGGCAAAAACTATGGGGATTCCCTCCCTTGCAGATATGGAAATCCATGCAGAATGGGATGGGGAGAACGCCATCCTGGACGGGTATACGGGAACCTTATATTTTCATCCGGATGCGGAACTGCAAAGGGAATATGAAATGCGGCAGAAATCAGATATGCAGGAACATGAAGCGCTTTTGAAGCTGAAAAATGAGAAGGATTGTACCCTGGATGGAAGGATGATAGGGCTTTATGCAAATACAGGGAGCATGGATGACCTTAACAGCGTGCTCTTTTACGGAGCGTCCGGAATCGGACTTTTGCGAAGTGAGTTTCAGTATCTTGGAAGGGAAAATTATCCCAGGGAAAATGAGCTTTTTCTTGCATACAAAAAAATTGCAGAAACCATGGGAAACCGTCCTGTAGTGATCCGCACAGCTGATCTTGGGGCTGATAAAAAGGCGGATTATCTGGACATTCCGGATGAGGCGAACCCCATTATGGGAAATCGGGGAATCCGTCTGTGCCTTGACCGCAGATATATGTTCAAAGCACAGCTTCGTGCAATTTACAGGGCAAGTGCTTTTGGAAATCTGAAAATAATGTATCCCATGATTACCTCAGAGGAGGAGCTGGATGAAATCGAGGAATTGATTTCAGAAGTGAAGGCTGGTTTAGCTGAGAAGAATATTCCTTTCCGGAATATTGCCACGGGTATTATGATTGAAACACCCGCCGCTGTAATGATGAGCAGGGAACTGGCAAGAAGGGTGGACTTTTTAAGCCTGGGAACAAATGACCTGACGCAGTATACCCTGGCTATGGATCGTCAGAATCCCTTTTTAAGGAAAAAATACAATGACCATCATCCTGCAGTTCTTCGGATGGTCAGGATGGTAGTGGAAGCTGGACATCAGGAGAACTGCAAAGTATGCATTTGCGGTGAGCTTGCAGCGGATACTGCGCTGACAGAAGTTTTCCTTAGGATGGGCGTAGATTCGTTGTCTGTGGTACCTGCCTGCATTCTTCCTGTCAGGAAGGCTATCCGTGAGACAGATTTAAGCACCCGCCATTTTGCTTAGTAAAGGAAGCTGCATATGAATAAAAAAAGTAAAGTAATTCTTCTTCCCTGTGAAGCTTATGAGGAAGAGCGGATATATACAAATTTAAAAAAAGGGCTGGAGCTTCTGGGCGGTCTGGATTCTCTTGTGAAGAAAGAAGAGAAGATTCTTCTAAAGCCAAACCTTCTGAAAAGGGCAGAGGTGGAAAAGGCTGTGATTACCCATCCGGCTCTTGTTGGGGCATTTGGAAGGATTCTAAAGGAAGAAGGATACAAAAATGTGATTCTTGGAGATTCCTGCGGAACAGGCAGTACCAGAAAGGTGATCAAAGGCACAGGTATGGATGCGGCTCTTGAGAAACTGGGGATTTCGGCTGTGGATTTTTCCCAAGGGGTACATGTTGCTTATCCACAGGGGATTCAGGCAAAGGTGTTTGTTATTCCTAAGGAATTGAAAGAATCGGACTGTGTGATTTCCCTTTGCAAAATGAAGACTCATGCACTGGAGCGCATCACCGGTGCTGTGAAAAACAGCTACGGATTTATCTATGGGCTTCATAAGGCAAAGGGGCATACCAGGTATCCAAGTGCAGACAGCTTTGCCAGGATGCTGGTGGATCTGAACCTGTATGTGAAGCCGCGCCTCTATGTAATGGACGGGATTGTAGCTATGGAAGGAAACGGGCCAGGCTCCGGAGATCCCGTTAAGATGGGCGTGATGCTTTTGTCAAAGGATCCGGTGGCACTGGACAGTGTATTCTGTTCCCTGGTGCATCTGAAACCCCAGATGGTTCCTACCAATTACCATGGAGAAAAGATGGGACTGGGGGTCTGGAGAAAAGAGGATATACAGCTTCTTACCCCTGAAGGAGAGATTTCCCTGGAGAAGGCAGTGAAAACTTATGGGAATACTGCTTTTCGAGTGGATAGGAGGCCGATCCGCCGGGGGTTATGGGAAAGAATGGCAAAGGCTTTGAATATTTTTCAGAAAAAACCTTATATAGATAAGAGCCTTTGCATTGGCTGCGGGATCTGTGTGAAAAGCTGCCCGGTTCCCGGGAAAGCAGTGAACTTTAAAAATGGAAAAGGGAAGCCGCCGGTTTATGATTACAAGAAGTGTATCCGCTGCTTCTGCTGCCAGGAGATGTGTCCGAAAAAAGCCATTAAAGTCAAATAAAAAGGTGATGTCCTCCCGATCTGCTCTTGGGGCAGAAATGGGAGGATGTTTTTTAGCGAAGCCCAAGGACTTTTGCAGTTTGGCGGATATAGTCCGGCGTGGTGCCGCAGCATCCTCCTATAAGCCCGGCGCCGTTTTCTACCAACACCTTCATGTGGGCTGCGAAGGCATCCGGCTCCATAGAATAAGAAGCATTTCCCTGATCGTCAATAAAGGGCATCCCTGCATTTGGTTTGGCGATCACCGGAATGGAAACGCTTTCCTTGATGGTGCGGACAACGGATACAAGCTGATCAGGTCCTACGGAACAGTTGATTCCAACAGCACTGGCGCCTGCACTTTCCAAAGCCATTGCAGCTTCTTTGGCATTGCCGCCGCTGAAAATGCTGCCGTCTGCTTCTACGGTCATTGAACAGAGAACAGGAAGGCAGCATACGGAAACTGCAGCGTCAACACATGCCAGGGTTTCTTCAATGCTGATCATGGTTTCTGCAATCAGGCAGTCAGCACCTGCATCCGAAAGATAGCGGATTTGTTCGCAGTAGTTTTCAAAAGCCATTTCATAGGTATAGTCATCGCTGCCAGAGAGGATCCTGCCTGTTGTGGTGATATCGCCTGCCACATAGGCATGGTTTCCAGCCGCTTCTTTGGCATAGGCCATCAGGGTATGGTTGATTTCTTCAATATGATCTTCCAGACCGTGCGTAGCCAGGCTTAAACGGTTTCCTCCAAAGGTTGGGGCATAAATGATCTGGCTGCCTGCTTCTATATATGAGCGCTGAAGGTTTTGAATTATGTCTTTATGATCTATGATCCAGGCCTCCGGACAGATGCCGCGGGGCATTCCCTGTGCCATCAGGTTGGAACCGGTAGCACCGTCTAAGAGAACTACATTCTGAGTCAGGATTTCAAATTCTTTTTTTGTCATAGGGGATCCTCCTTCTTAATATCCCTAAAATTATAGCATGTTTGTCGAGAAAAGTCTCTTGCTATTTCATAGGGAGTGTGCTATTTTTATATCATAAGATAGAATCTGATTGCGGCAGTTCTGCCGTGAATTTTCCAAAATACAATATAATAAATGACCTTTTATCAGGTACAGAGCATACGAAAGACAGTAAATGAATCGAGCGGGAGGCTTTTATGAATTTATTTGATTTTACGTATTGCGGTAATTATAACAGACAGATACAGAATCTCTCCAGAATGGTTCCGGAGAAATGGAGCTTTGGAGAATCCCAGGACAATGGTATTTTGAAAGGATATCTGGAATATACATTCAAGCGGGTTTTTGAAGAAGGAAAGATTTTTATGAATCAGGATTATGCAATATTCAATACAGGACTTTTTAATCAATATTATCAGCCGGTTTATGCGTATTTTGTTCCTAATCTGGTGCCGGAGAGGCAGAAATGGTTTCTGGATGGTTTTTATACAGAGTATCATTTGCTGAAGTCCGGGATAACCGGGCTTCCTGAGAAGGCAGAATATGTAAAAGACCCTTCTGAACTGGTATTTGATACCCATCTGGAAATCGTGCCCCAGTATGAACATATCTTCGGAGAAGAGGAAAATGCCCAGAGGCTTCCGGAGAATGTAAAAAACAGTGGTATGAAGGTGCAGCTTTTTGATGGTGCTCTCCGCCATACAAGAAGAATGCTGGAGGCAGACTACCGTACAGCTATTCCACAGTATTATAATCATTCCATTCAGCTCTTAATCCCCATATGCCTGCAGAACCCAGGAAAACCGGATCTTGCCCTTGCCTGTGTAAAAACAGCAGATGGAGCCAGATACCTGGGACGAACCTGCCTTACCTTAAGGATGGCTTACCATAACGCAAGGCTTTTGGCTCGTTTGGACAGCAGCTGGCTGCATCCGTAAGAAGAAGGTTCATTTTAAATAAATAGATGTCTGTTCATTTTTTGGAAAATGTGTTATGATAAGCGATATTGATAAAATCTAAAGCAAATTATGCAAATGAAGAGTATAAATGGAGGACAGGATATGTTAGAACTACGCAACATCTGTTTTCAGGTGCCAGATCAGAAGTCCAGAAATACAAAAGAAATCGGCATTCTGAAAGATGTAAGCTTTACATTGGATGATAACAAATTTGTTGTTATTACAGGACCAAACGGAGGCGGGAAATCCACCCTTGCAAAAGTGATCGCAGGAATTGAAAAGCCTACTTCCGGACAGCTTTTCTGGGATGGACAGGACATTACAGGCATGAGCATTACAGAGAGGGCAAAGCTTGGGATCAGCTATGCGTTTCAGCAGCCTGTGCGGTTTAAGGGAGTGACTGTATTCGACCTCATTCGTCTGGCAGCAGGAAAGGAGATTTCAGTTGCAGGGGCATGTGAATACCTTTCCAAGGTAGGCCTTTGTGCAAAGGATTATATTAAGCGTGAAGTGAATGGAAGCCTCTCAGGCGGGGAAATCAAGCGTATTGAGATCGCTACCATTATGGCAAGAAAAACAAGGGTATCCGTATTTGACGAACCGGAAGCAGGGATCGACCTTTGGAGCTTCCAGAATCTGATTCAGGTATTTGAGGAAATGCATGATCAGCTTCATGGTTCTATTTTGATCATTTCTCATCAGGAACGTATTTTGAATATTGCAGACGAGATTCTGCTGATCGCAGACGGTGAATTGAAGAAGCGGGGAACAAAGGAAGAAATTCTTCCTCAGCTTTTGGGTACGGCAGATGCTGCAGGATTTGCCTGCAATAAGATGAAGGTCAGAGAATAGGAGGCAGAAAAATGGATGCGATTCAGAGAGAATTACTGGAGGCAGTTGCCGGGCTGCATGAAATCCCCACAGGTGCATACAATATCCGTGCCAATGGTGCAAGCGTAGATCAAAAAAGTACGGCCAACATTGATATTATTACAAAGAAGGATACATCGGGAATTGAAATCCATGTTAAACCGGGAACGCGGCATGAAAGCGTACACATTCCGGTGATCATGAGCCAGTCAGGACTTCAGGAAGTAGTGTATAATGATTTTTATGTGGGAGAAGATGCAGATGTAACAATCATTGCCGGCTGCGGCATTCACAACGGCGGAGATGCTTCCACCCGTCACGATGGTATTCACCGTTTCTTTATCGGAAAAAATGCCCATGTAAAATATGTGGAAAAGCATTACGGAAGCGGAGATGGGAAAGGGGAGCGGATCATGAACCCTGTGACAGAAATTTATCTGGAAGAGGACGGCTTTATGGAAATGGATACGGTCCAGATCCGGGGCGTGGATTCCACAAAAAGGGAAAACAAGGCACACTTAAAGGCTGGCTCCAAGCTGATCGTAATGGAAAGGCTGATGACCCACGGTACACAAAAAGCAGAAAGCTATTTTGATGTAAAACTGGATGGAGAGGAAAGTGCCGCAAACGTGGTTTCACGCTCCGTTGCCAGGGATGATTCTTATCAGCTGTTTGTTTCACATATTTATGGAAACAACCGCTGCAGCGGACATACGGAATGCGATGCCATCATCATGGACAACGCAAAGATCAGCGCTGTACCTGAGCTTTCTGCAAATCACGTAGATGCGGCTCTGATCCATGAGGCTGCCATAGGAAAGATTGCAGGAGAGCAGATAATTAAGCTGATGACCTTGGGGTTGACAGAGGCAGAGGCGGAGGAACAGATCGTAAGCGGATTTTTAAAGTAATTCAGGAGGCTACATGAGCGAAGAAAGACAGAAGAAACAGCAGAAAGAAGAAAACGCCAGCATTATGCAGAAGAGACTGGGAGGCATGTCAGGGGGCAGCCAGGAACATCCGAGAGTGCAGGTTAAGCATGAATCCGATATGACCAGAAAGGAAAAACGTCTTCTGGAAAAAGAAAAGATTAAAGGGATGGGACTGGGGAAAAAGCTGGAATATATCTGGATGTATTATAAAGCAGCTATTTTCGGCCTGATTGGAGCTATTGTCCTTATTTTTGTAGGAAAGAACTGGTATTATAATGCTCAGATGGAAGATATCCTGGCAATTGCCGTTGTAAATGGCGGAATGGGAGAAACCGATGCCTGGGCAGAGGAGATTAAGGCATATTTGGGAAGTACGGATGAATTTGAAAAGGTTACGTTTATTCTCAACCTGAATACGGATGAAACGGGAGCTAATTTTGACTATTATGCACAGATGGCCTTTCTTGCCCAGGCACAGTCCCGGGGACTGGACGTGATGGTGACAACAGAAAGTATGTGCAAAAAGCTCATAGACCAGGAGTATCTTTCTGACCTGTCAGAAGTTTTGGATAAGGAAACGCTGGATGCTTTTGGAGATCAGGCTGAGAAGTATTATGTGAAGCTGGAAGAAGGAGAAATCCAGGATCACATTTTGCTTCCTTATGATCCGGTCTGCGTGGCAATTTTGGTGAATACGCCTAACCTGGAAAATTCGGTGAAATGGGTGTCTTCTCTGGCTGAATAGGCAGGTGCACCTGGGAAAACAGATGGTGGGAGGAACAAATGACAAAAAAGGATCAGCTTTTGGAACTATTAAGATCATACTGTGCAGAGGACGTGTGCGTGGCTTTTTCGGGAGGGGTAGATTCCAGCCTTCTCCTTGTCATGGCCTGTGAAGCTGCAAGGGAAACAGGAGCCAGGGTGTATGCCCTTACAATGGATACAGTCCTTCATCCAAAAGCAGATCTTGAAATTGCCAGGGAGGTTCTTGCACGTACAGAGGCAATTCATCAGGTTCTTGCTTTAGATGAACTGGCAGTGCCGGAGATACGGTTTAATCCGGTAAACCGCTGCTATCTCTGTAAAAAAGAGCTTTATTCCCGTATGCTGGATTTTGCAGAGGAAAAAGGGGTAAAGGTGCTTCTTGAAGGAAGCAATGAGGATGATCTTCACGTTTACAGGCCGGGACTTTTGGCTGTTCGTGAGCTGGGAGTGAAAAGTCCCCTGGCAGAGTGCGGGATCACCAAGGCTCAGGTGCGTATGCTGGCTGGGGAATACAACATATCAGTGGCCTTGCGTCCGTCATCCCCCTGCCTTGCAACAAGGCTTCCTTATGGGGCAAAGATCGACCTGGAGTTATTAGAGCGGATCGACCTTGGGGAAACGGCTATTCGGGAATTGGGCTTTGGAAATGTCCGGATGCGCATCCATGATGAGATCGTACGGCTGGAAATTGACCCAGGACAATTTCAGAAGGTTTTAAATCATCGGGAAGAATTGCTTCTTAAACTAAAGGAACTTGGATTTTCCTATATCACTTTGGATCTGGAGGGTTTTCGCAGCGGAAGTATGGATCTGAAGATAAAAACAGACTGAAAAATAAAATAGAAAAGCAAAAAGACTATTGAAATTCCCTTATCTTTATGGTATACATATAAAACGGCTGTCTGCAGAGAAGGGCAGCTTAGACTGGCATATGAAGACACATAAGGATAAGGGGATTTTTATGAGAACAGGAACTTTTCGAAAAAAATTTATTGGAGACAGGAAGTTTTATGCAATGGTGCTGGGGATTGCCGTTCCCATTATGATTCAGAACGGGATTACCAATTTTGTCAGTATGCTGGATAATATTATGGTGGGACAGATCGGAACAGAGCAGATGTCCGGTGTATCCATTGTAAATCAGCTTATTTTTGTGTACAATCTTTGTATTTTTGGAGGACTGGCAGGTGCGGGGATCTTTACTGCTCAGTATTTTGGGCAGAAGGATGATGAAGGTGTCCGCCACACGTTCCGTTATAAGATCCTGATGGCAGTGATTCTAACAGCTATTGCGATTTTGGTTCTTCTCCTTGGAGGGGAAAAACTGATTCAGCTTTATTTAAACGGCGGCAGCGACGGCGGTGATCTTGCAGCTACTTTAGGGTACGGGAAAAAGTATTTGTGGGTGATGCTTGTTGGTCTGCCCCCTTTTATGATGCTGCAGGTTTATGCAAGTACCCTGAGGGAATGCGGAGAGACTGTGGTTCCCATGAAGGCAGGTGTCACTGCAGTACTTGTAAATCTGGTGCTGAATTATATTTTAATCTATGGAAAGATGGGACTGCCTGCCCTGGGAGTGGCAGGTGCTGCTGCGGCTACGGTGATTTCCAGATATGTGGAGGCCGGGATTGTCCTGTACTGGACACACAGCCATAAAGAGAAAAACAGCTATATTGTAGGGATTTACACCACCATGAAGGTTCCCGTGATACTGGTAAAGAAATTTTTCATCAAAGGATTCCCGCTGCTTGTGAACGAGGCTTTGTGGGCTTCGGCAGTGGCTATGCTTACACAGTGCTATTCTGTGCGTGGACTGAACGTGGTTGCGGGCCTGAATATTGCCAATACATTGAATAATGTATTTAATGTGGTGTTCATTGCCCTTGGAGATTCTGTTGCCATCGTTGTGGGACAGCTTTTGGGAGCAGGCAGGATGAAAGAAGCCAGGGATGCGGATAATAAGATGATTGCCTTCTCCGTTGGCTGCTGTACTTTGATTGCGGTGCTGATGTTTGTTACATCGCCGCTGTTTCCGGGTATCTATAATACAACGCCAAAGGCACAGACCATTGCCATGCAGATGATCATGGTCTATGCCATTGCCATGCCACATAATGCCTTCCTCCACGCTGCATATTTTACCCTGCGTTCCGGAGGAAAGACATTGGTAACATTCTTTTTTGACAGTGTATTTATCTGGTGCGTCAGTGTACCGATCGCATTTATATTAAGCCGTTATACGAATCTGTATGTGGTATATATATTGGCAATGGTACAGATCGGCGATCTGCTGAAGTGCCTGATTGGCTTCATTCTTGTGAAGAAAGGCTCCTGGCTGCAGAACATTGTAGGTGAATAAGGTGCTTCAGGCTTGCGGAGGATAGGTTTCCTCGCTGGATTCCCAGTCAAATTCATCCTCATGGCCGGGATCCTCATAGGAAGTGTCCTCGGAAGGTTCTTCAATAAAGGAATCATCGGAGGGCTCATCTGCATAGGAATCATCAGGAACAGACGGTTCTGAAGGCACTTCAGGCTCTGGAGTGTCCTCTATGGAAGGGGTTTGTGATGCATCTGTCTGGGGCGTGTCGTTTTCTTCCGGAATGTTTTCTGTGGAACCGGTATCCGGTTCTATAGTATCAGGCTCATGGTAGGTGTAATTGCTTTCCTGTGTATATATCTGGAATCCGTAATTTTCCTCCTCTTCCCAACTGTCAGAAGTGGGAAGAGGAGGCATGGGAGCCTTGGGTGAGGGAACGAAGCCTTCATTGGGGAAAACCGCATATACCAAAAGCATGATCAGGCAGAAAAGAATGGCTGTTGCGCCAATCTTTAATTCTTCTAAGTGCTTCATAGTGAACTCCTTTTATATGATTTAATGATATTTTTTGTTGAATTATTTGTTTTATGAGGCTATTATACTACAGGTGCCAGGGATTTTGTAACCCGGTATTTTATGGTTTCATGAAAAATACACAATTTTTGAGAAGAATAGATTTTTAAGGGACGCATTGAATCCAAATGCGTCCCTTTATCGTTATATAGGGTAAAGAAAAGACAGGCTTTTTACATTCGCCTGAGATACTTCTTTTCAATAATGCCCAGAATTCCGTAAAGCCCCATGGCAATGAAACACAGAATGACAATGGACATCAGCACCCAGGTAAGCTTAAAGGTCTGGCTTCCGTAGATAATGAGATATCCGAGTCCGGATTTGGCGCCGATGAATTCTCCGATGATGACGCCTACCAGGCAAAGCCCGATGTTAACTTTCATAACACTTAAGATCAGCGGAACAGAAGAAGGCAGGACGATCTTCAGGAGCTCATCTTTTTTGGTCCCCCCAAGAGTGGCAATGAGCTTTCCTTTTTCCGGATCCACCTCCTGGAAACCGGTGTGCAGGCTTATAATGGAACCGAAGATGGCAACGGACATGCCGGCAACTACAATGGTTCGCTGGTTGGCGCCCAGCCATACGATCAGAAGAGGAGCCAGCGCTGACTTTGGAAGGCTGTTGAGGATCACCAGATAGGGTTCCAGGATCGCAGAAAGCTTTGGAAAAGTCCAAAGCAGGACTGCGGTGCCGATTCCCAGAAGTACTACAAAAACAAAGCTTAAAAGGGTTTCTTTCAGGGTGATTCCAATGTGTGTGAAAAGGGACTGATCCATACACATAGTAATGAAAGTCTCATAAATCTGACAGGGACTGCTGAAGATAAATGAGTCGATCCATCCCATGCGTGCAGATATTTCCCAAAGCAAAAGAAATACAGCAAAGAGGAGCAGACGCATCAGTGCAACAAACTGCTTCTCATGTTTATGGCGCAGAAGATATTTTTTCTGTGCAGAAGATACTTCAGGCATTTTGGTTCAGCTCCTTCCAGATAAGATTAAAATAGGATTTAAATTCCGGAGCATTGCGGGATGCAAGGGGCGTACGCTCCTCCATGCCAAGGTCAATGGTGACGATCCGCAAAAGGGTGGCAGGCCTTTTGGAGAGGATGATCACTTTGTCTGCCATGCTGATTGCTTCGGAAATATCATGGGTTACTAAAATGGCTGGCTTATGCTCCTTTTTCAGGATTTTCCCAATATCATCACTGACATTGAGGCGTGTCTGGTAGTCCAGTGCGGAAAAAGGTTCATCCAGAAGGAGAAGGTCTGGTTTTAGGGCAAGGGTACGGATGAGGGCGGCTCTTTGGCGCATACCGCCGGAAAGCTGAGAAGGGCGGGCGTTTTTGAATTTGTCCAAACCATAGGTGCTAAGCATTTCATCCACAAGGGCCTTTTTTTCAGGGGTGACTTCTCTGCGGATTTCCAGACCCAGAAGGACGTTTTTATAGATACTGCGCCATTCCAGCAGGTGATCCTTCTGAAGCATGTAGCCAATACGGGAGGACCTGGATTGTATTCCAATTGGGTTTTGGTTCATAAGAATAGAACCATGCTCAATTTCCAGAAGGCCGCAGATGGCATTTAGCAGGGTGGATTTGCCGCAGCCGGATGGACCGACAATGGCAATAAATTCACCGGGCATTAAAGTAAAAGATATATGAGAAAGGGCAGTCGTTTCCCCCTGGAGTGTATGATAGGAAAGAGAAACATCTCTGACTTCCAGAAGTGGTTTCATTTATTTACCTCCATTTTTGTATATTTTATCATATGCTTTTGATGGTTGATATGATATAATGTGAAAAGAGGCGCAGTTTTGGCGCGAAAAATAGCAGAATATAATCAGGAAAGGAAACGTATGCAGAAGAAAAAAATCAGATGAAAGAAAATAAGAAAAGGAATCTATTTAATTTTGTATTTTTGATCGTTGTATTCGGCCTTACCGTATATATGGTTTTTAAAGGCGAAGATATACATAATATTGCTGCAGTTGTACGTACGGCTGATATTCGATACCTTTTTCTGGGAATCGTTTGCGTAGTACTTTTTATGATAGGTGAATCCGTGATCATTTTTCATATGATGAGAACTCTTGGAGAAAAAGTCAGGATGAGCCATTGCGCATTATACTCTTTTGTGGGATTTTTCTTTAGCTGTATCACACCGTCTGCCACAGGCGGGCAGCCCATGCAGATTTATTATATGAAAAAAGATGAGCTGGATGTTCCGGTTTCAACCCTCGTTCTTATGATCGTAACCATTACCTATAAAGCCGTACTGGTATTTATCGGCGGACTCCTTTTCCTGTTTGGACGAGACTTTCTGGCAGGATACCTTGGAGACTATATGTGGATTTTTTATTTGGGACTTGGACTGAATATATTTTGCGTGACATTTATGATGGTTCTGGTATTTGCTCCCGGACTTGCTAAATGGATTATGGTCAGGGGACTTAAGCTTATGGAACATTTCTGCCTCCTGAAAAAAAAGGCGGCACGCCTGGAGAAACTGGAAGAGTCCATGGATCAGTACCATGAGACAGCCGCCTTCTGGGCCGGACACAAAAGAGTTATCCTGAATGTTTTTCTGATCACTATGGTGCAGAGGCTGATCCTGTTTACGGTAACCTACTGGGTATACCGTGCTCTGGGGCTTAAAGGGGCAGGAATCGTAACGGTTACGGTTTTGCAGGCTGTAATTTCCGTGTCTGTAGACATGCTGCCGCTTCCAGGGGGGATGGGAATCAGTGAAACCCTGTATCTTATTATGTTTGTACCGGTCTTTGGGGAAATACTGCTTCCCTCAATGCTTTTAAGCCGGGGGATTTCCTACTACGGCCAGGTATTGATCAGTGCATTAATGACTTGTACAGCTCAGTTTACAATTGGAAGGGGAAAAATACCAAAAGAGAAGGAGAAAGGGTTATGTTAGGATTTTATGATTATACAGTTGTTCTGACTTATGTCAGCCTGATGATTTCTATATTTGGAATGTTTTGTGCACTTGGAGGAAATTTTCGGTATGCTATTTTGTGTCTTGCGGTTTCCGGACTTTGCGATATGTTTGACGGAAAGATTGCCAGGACAAAGAAGGATCGTACGGAAGATGAGAAGAAATTCGGCATTCAGATAGACTCACTGTGCGATGTGGTCTGCTTCGGGGCGTTTCCTATTGTAATTTGCTATTGCCTAGGAATGAAAGGCCCTGTAAGTAAAATGATCCTGGCACTTTACGGGGTTGCATCTGTGATACGGCTGGCTTTTTTCAATGTAACAGAAGAGAAGAGACAGAATGAAACAAGCGAGTTGCGCCAATATTATCAGGGACTGCCTATTACCTCCATGGCGATCATCCTGCCCTTTATTTATCTCATCCAGAGATTTTGTGGCATTCATTTCTTATTTATTCTCAATGCAGCAGTGGTGATTGTGGGAGTTTTATTTATCAGCGACGTAAAAGTGAAGAAGCCCCATAATCCTGCCCTGTTTCTTCTGGTAGCATTGGTAGGTCTTGCACTTGCAAAAATGTTTCATATGCTGTAAAGTGTAGGAGAAGAATAATAGGGTATCATACCGACAGGATGTGAGAGAATGAAATACATTGACCGTAAAGGTAATATTACAATTGAAGAGAACAGTCAGGATAAATTTCTGAGACACTTATATACGGATTGGGGCGGCAGGCTTTGCCTTACGCTTCTTATCCGTCCTTTTGTTTCCAGGCTCGCAGGAACTGTTTTAAAAAGCCGTTTGTCTGCGCGTTTTGTTCCTGGCTTTGCCGAGAGGAACGGCATTGATATGTCTGATTATGAGGAAAAAAAATACTGCTCATACAATGACTTTTTTACCAGGAAGATTCGTGAAGGGGCAAGGCCCATTGTAAAGGATGAAAGCATCCTGGTAAGCCCCTGTGACGGCAAGGTGTCTGTGCATCGAATTGGAAATGATTCCAGGTTTTTTATTAAAGATACAGAATATACAGTGCCCCAGCTTTTAAGAAACCCTCGTCTTGCAGAGAAATATGAAAATGGTTATGCAGTTGTGATCCGCTTAACAGTGGATAATTACCATCACTACTGTTATCCTGCGCAAGGAGTGCAGTCTTCCGTGGTATCCCTTGCAGGCTGTCTTCATACGGTAAATCCTGCAGCAGGGGAGCTGCATCCCATTTATAAAGAAAATGCAAGGGAATATGCTCTTTTGCAGACAACAAACTTTGGAACCATCCTTATGATGGAAGTGGGAGCTATGATGGTAGGGAAGATCCGCAACCGCTTCAAAACACCCCGCAAAGTAGATAAAGGTGAAGAGAAGGGGTATTTTGAATTCGGAGGCTCTACCGTGATACTGCTTCTTCAGCATGGAAAAGTCCGTCTGGATTACGATCTTCTTGAGAATACGGAGAACGGATATGAGACAATTGTAAGAATGGGAGAGAGAATCGGTGAACAGAAATTACCAAAAAGAACTGGAAAAAATTCTGCGGACCTTAAATAACAGGGAAGATGTTCCCAGATTATTTCTTCATGCCTGCTGTGCACCCTGCAGCAGTTATGTACTGGAATATCTTTCTGACTATTTTGAGATTACTGTTTTCTATTATAATCCGAATATTTCTCCAAGGGAGGAATATGAGAAACGTGTGGAGGAAATCCGCCGCCTGATTGGAGAAATGGAGTTTCGTCATTCTGTGACATTTGTTGAAGGCGCCTACCATCCGGAAAAATTTTATGGGATGGCAAGGGGGCTGGAGAATGCACCGGAGGGAGGAGAGAGATGTTTTCGCTGTTACCGTATGCGGATGGAAGAAGCAGCGCGTCTGGCATATGAGGGAGGGTATGATTATTTTACCACCACATTGTCTATCAGTCCTTTGAAGAATGCAGCTAAGCTGAATGAAATTGGGGAAGAGCTTTCTAAGCTTTATCAGGTTTCCCATCTGCCGTCTGACTTTAAAAAGAAGAATGGCTATAAGCGGTCCATAGAACTGTCAAAAGAGCATGATCTATACAGACAGGACTATTGCGGCTGCGCTTTTTCGAAAAGAATTTAAAATTTATAGAGAAGAGAGAAAAAAGAGAGGAAAGAATTATGGCACAACTTTGGGGAGGCCGTTTTACAAAAGAAACGGACAAACTTGTATACAATTTTAATGCGTCGATCTCCTTTGATCAGAAATTCTATGAGCAGGATATCCGGGGAAGCAAGGCACATGTTACCATGCTTGCAAAGCAGGGCATCCTTACAGAAAAGGAGAGGGATGAAATTATCAAAGGTCTTGAGGGAATCCTTAAAGATGTAAGAGAAGGAACGCTTGAGATCACTTCTGAATATGAAGATATTCACAGCTTTGTGGAGGCCAGTCTCATTGACCGGATCGGGGATGCAGGGAAGAAGCTGCACACAGGACGAAGCCGCAATGACCAGGTCGCTCTGGATATGAAGCTGTATGTAAGGGATGAGCTTGACGGGATCGATGAAGAAGTGAAGAAGCTTCTTCTTGCTCTGCATAAGATCATGGAAGAACATGTACATACCTATATGCCAGGATTTACCCATCTGCAGAAGGCACAGCCTGTGACCCTTTCCCACCATATCGGCGCTTATTTTGAAATGTTTCGAAGAGACAGAGGGCGCCTTTGTGATATACGAAAGAGAATGAATACCTGTCCTTTAGGAGCAGGGGCTCTTGCAGGTACGACATATCCTCTGGATCGGGCATACACGGCGGAGATTCTGGGATTTGATGAGCCTACCAGAAACAGCATGGATTCTGTTTCTGACAGGGATTACGTGATTGAACTTTTATCTGCCCTTTCTACTATTATGATGCATCTTAGCCGTTTTTCCGAGGAAATCATCCTGTGGAACTCCAATGAGTACCGCTTCGTGGAAATTGATGATGCCTACAGTACCGGAAGCAGCATTATGCCCCAGAAGAAGAATCCGGATATTGCGGAACTGGTACGGGGAAAAACAGGCAGGGTTTATGGAGCGCTGATGTCCATACTGACTACCATGAAAGGCATTCCCCTTGCCTATAATAAAGATATGCAGGAGGACAAGGAACTGACATTCGACGCTATTGACACGGTGAAGGGCTGCCTTGCCCTGTTTACCGGAATGGTTTCCACCATGCAGTTTCGGACGGAAAACATGGAAGCCAGTGCGAAAAACGGCTTTACCAATGCAACGGATGCTGCAGACTATTTGGTTAACCATGGCGTTCCTTTCCGGGATGCTCATGGAATCGTTGGACGCTTGGTACTTACCTGTCTTGAGAAAGGCATTTCTCTGGATGAGCTTTCTCTGGAAGAATATAAAGCCATCAGCCCTGTTTTTGAAGAGGATATTTATGAAGCCATCAGTATGCGCACCTGCGTGGAGAAGCGGATTACATGGGGGGCGCCAGGACCGGAAGTGATGGAGCAGGTAATTGCAGAAAATAAAAAATACATTGAAAAATAAAAAACTGAAAAAAAAGCTTGCATTTTTTGGAAAATTGGTATAGTATTTACAAGAAAAACAGATGTGTGCCGCAGAACGACATATGAAATTGTAAAGCGAGGAGTAATGAATTATGAGTGAGAAACTGAGAGTTGGTATTTTAGGAGCAACAGGTATGGTAGGACAGAGATTTATCTCCCTTTTGGAGAACCATCCCTGGTTTGAAGTAGTAACACTTGCTGCAAGTGCCAGAAGCGCAGGAAAAACCTACGAAGAGGCTGTAGGCGGAAGATGGAAGATGGATACTCCCATGCCGGAAGCAGTAAAAAATATTGTGGTAATGAATGTAAATGAAGTGGAAAAGGTTGCTGCAACCGTTGACTTTGTATTTTCCGCAGTAGATATGTCCAAGGATGAGATCAAGGCGATTGAAGAAGAATATGCGAAGACAGAAACCCCGGTTGTTTCTAATAACAGTGCTCACAGATGGACTCCGGACGTTCCTATGGTAGTGCCGGAAATTAACCCGGAGCATTTTGATGTGATTGAGTTCCAGAAGAAACGTCTTGGAACCACACGTGGCTTTATTGCTGTAAAACCTAACTGTTCTATTCAGAGCTATGCACCCGTTCTGACTGCATGGAAGGAATTTGAGCCATACGAAGTAGTTGCTACAACTTATCAGGCAATCTCCGGTGCAGGAAAGACTTTTAAAGACTGGCCGGAAATGGAACACAATATCATTCCTTATATCGGCGGAGAAGAAGAGAAGAGTGAGAAAGAGCCTTTAAGACTGTGGGGTAAGATTGAAGACGGTGTGATCGTACCGGCAGCAGAGCCAGTAATCACCTGTCAGTGTATCCGTGTCCCTGTATTAAACGGACATACAGCTGCTGTATTTGTGAAGTTCCGTAAGAAACCAACCAAAGAACAGCTGATCCAGGCACTGAAAGAGTTTAAAGGAATTCCTCAGGAACTGGAGCTTCCAAGCGCACCGAAGCAGTTCATCCAGTATCTGGAAGAGGATAACCGTCCTCAGGTTACAGAGGATGTGAATTACGAGAAGGGAATGGGTGTGTCCATTGGACGTCTCCGTGAAGATACAGTATACGATTTCAAATTCGTAGGTCTTTCTCATAATACGGTAAGAGGTGCTGCAGGCGGAGCGGTTTTGTGTGCAGAAACCTTGAAGGCAAAAGGTTTTATTAACAAAAAATAATTGGAGATCTTATAAAAAGAGGGATGCCTGACATTGGACATTCCTCTTTTATATTATACCCTTCTAAATTGTGAAAAAAATATCAGAATCCTGTCCCTTTTGTATTGTGGAATTTTAATGAAAGTGATATAATAAAAAGGCAAATTACGGAAGGAAAGACAGGAA
This sequence comes from uncultured Blautia sp., assembly GCA_946557785.1. Classification (GTDB taxonomy): domain Bacteria; phylum Bacillota; class Clostridia; order Lachnospirales; family Lachnospiraceae; genus Blautia_A. Next base: position 72,036 of record CAMNTH010000009.1, on the reverse strand, counting down.
GTCTTTCTAAAAGAAGGAGGTAGTCACATGATTTATGAGGATGTACAGAAACTATCAAACGCAGCGAAAAACAAAATTGCGCTGCTGAACAAAGACTTCGGAAAATACTTCATGCGTGCGATCATGGCCGGATTTTTTATTGTAGTTGCCATGATATTTTCCAATGTAGTAGGAAACGTATTTTCCGCAGCAGAACTGCCTGCATGGGGTAAGTTCCTGGGTGCAGTGGTATTCTCCATTGCAGTTCTTTTAATATCCCTGGTAGGCGGAGAGCTTTTTACAGGGAATAACCTTGTTATGGCTTTCGGCGCATATGACAAAAAGGTAACCTGGGGGGATGCAGGCAAAGTTTGGGCAGTAAGCTATATCGGAAACTTTGTAGGATGTTTGATCCTCAGCCTGATCTTTGTATGGGCAGGAGCGGCAGGAACGAAGGATTATTTTGCAGGATTTATTAACAATAAGCTGTCAATTCCTTTGGGAGAAATGTTCTTCCGTGCAGTATTATGCAACTTTTTTGTGTGTCTGGGAGTTCTATGCGGCATTAAGCTTAAGAGCGAGGCAGCGAAATTTTTAATGATCGTAATGTGTATTTCCGGATTCGTTGTAAGTGGATTTGAGCACTGTATTGCAAACATGGGGATTTTTACAGCAGCATTCTGTATGGTACCTGGATTATCTGTTGGTGCTATGCTGAAAAGCATGCTGATCGTAACTCTTGGAAATATGGTAGGCGGAGCTCTGCTGCTGGCATGGCCTCTTAGAAAGATGAGTGCGGACGAATAATGGCAAAAGCTTTATACATAGCAGAAAAGCCAAGTGTGGCACAGGAATTTGCCAAAGCATTAAAAATCAATGGACAAAGACGGGACGGCTATCTGGAATCAGAAGATTCTGTGGTGACCTGGTGTGTAGGGCACCTGGTCACCATGAGCTACCCGGAGAAATATGATATCAAATACAAAAGGTGGAGTTTTGATACCCTGCCTTTTTTGCCGTGCGAATTTAAATATGAAGTAATTCCGGGCGTACAGAAACAGTTTGAAATTGTAAAAGGCCTGCTGAACAGGGCAGATGTAGGAACCATTTATGTTTGCACGGACTCCGGGCGGGAAGGGGAATATATTTACCGTCTGGTAGCCCAGGAAGCAGGTGTGATAGGGAAAAACCAGAAACGTGTATGGATTGATTCCCAAACAGAAGAAGAGATTTTAAGGGGGATCCGGGAAGCAAAGGACCTGTCAGCATATGATAATTTATCTGCCTCAGCATATTTAAGGGCAAAGGAAGACTATCTTATGGGAATTAATTTTTCCCGTGTGCTGACCCTTCGCTACGGAAATAGTATCTCTAATTATTTAAATACCAAATATCAGGCAATCTCTGTAGGACGTGTAATGACCTGTGTCCTGGGAATGGTGGTGCGCAGGGAAAGGGAAATACGCTCCTTTGTAAAAACACCATTTTACCGTGTGATAGCAGGCATTGCGCTGGAAGGGGAAAAATTTGAGGGAGAATGGCGCGCTGTGGAAGGCAGCAGGTATTTCCAGTCGCCTCATTTATATAAAGAAAACGGATTTAAAAAAAGAGAACATGCCAGGGAACTGATCGATCATTTGAGCCTGCGGCAGCCTCTTACGTGTATAGTAGATAAGATTGAGCGGAAAAAGGAAAATAAAAATCCGCCTCTTCTTTTCAACCTTGCAGAGCTTCAGAATGTATGCTCGAAGCTTTTTAAGATTAGTCCTGATGAGACTTTGCGGATTGTGCAGGAGCTTTATGAAAAGAAACTGGTCACCTATCCAAGAACAGATGCCCGTGTTCTTTCCACTGCAGTGGCAAAGGAAATTTATAAGAATATCCAGGGCCTTAAAAATTATTCTTCCATTGGAGATGCCGCTTCGGAAGTACTGGAAATGGGCAGCTATAAGAATATGGCAAAAACCAGATATGTGAATGATAAGCAGATTACAGATCACTATGCCATCATTCCAACAGGGCAGGGGCTTGGTGCCCTGCGTTCCTTGTCTCAGACCTCAGAGCGGGTTTATGAGACTATTGTGCGCAGGTTTTTGTGCATTTTCTATCCGCCTGCAGTTTACCAGAAAGTAAATTTGACAGTAAAAATGCAGGAAGAATCTTTTTTCTCTTCTTTTAAGGTTCTGAAGGAAGAAGGCTATTTAAAAATAGCAGCCAATTCTTTTTCAAAAAAGAAGGCTGCTGATGGGAAAGCTTCTGAATCCGAAAAGGAGGGGGAGGAAAGGGAAGCTTCCTGCAATGCGAATCTTCTTATGGCATTGCAGAGATTAAAAAAGAGTGATATACTTTCCGTGGACGATCTGGGCATAAAGGAGGGGGAAACCTCTCCACCTAAGCGCTATAATTCCGGTTCAATGATCCTTGCTATGGAAAATGCAGGCCAGCTGATAGAGGATGAAGAGCTTCGTGCCCAGATCAAGGGCTGCGGCATTGGTACCAGCGCTACAAGGGCGGAAATCCTGAAGAAGCTTTTTACCATTAAATATCTTTCCCTGAACAAAAAGACACAGGTAATCACTCCCACTCTTTTAGGGGAGATGATCTTTGATGTGGTAAACTGCTCGATCCGCCAGCTTCTGAACCCGGAGCTGACGGCCAGCTGGGAAAAAGGGCTGAACTACGTAGCAGAGGGAAGCATTACGCCGAAGGAGTATATGGATAAGCTGGAGCATTTCGTACGGGTACGTACCAGCCAGGTGGAAGCCAGCAATTTTCAGTATGCCCTGCGGCAGTTTTTCGATGCTGCATCCCGGTATTACAAAAAGTAGGAAGTTTTGAAATGAGGAGGAAAATGAAGATGCTGAAGGAATATACGGTTGCGAATCTGCTGGATTTGAATGAAACCATTGCAAAAGACCTTTTTCAGGGAAAGACCTATCCCTGGGAAGTGCTTCCGGAAATCGGGGATTTTATTGTACAGTTAGGAAAAACCTTAAGTGCAGATGAATACGATTATCACGAAGGCGATATTTGGATCGCCAAGTCTGCCAGTGTAGCTCCTACAGCCAGCATCAACGGTCCGGCTATTATTGGAAAGAACGCAGAGATCCGTCATTGTGCATTTATCCGTGGGAAAGCCATTGTAGGCGAGGGTGCAGTGGTAGGAAATTCTACGGAACTGAAGAATGTGGTATTGTTTAATAAGGTGCAGGTTCCTCATTACAATTATGTGGGAGACTCTGTTCTTGGCTTTAAAGCACATATGGGTGCAGGTTCAATTTGTTCCAATGTAAAATCAGATAAGAAGCTGGTCGTTGTAAAAGACGGCAGTGAAGCAGTGGAGACTGGCATGAAAAAATTTGGCGCCATGCTTGGGGACAATGTAGAAGTGGGCTGCGGCTCTGTCTTAAACCCAGGAACGGTCATTGGAAGAGGGGCACATATTTATCCCCTTTCACCTGTAAGAGGCTGTGTACCTGCAAATCATATTTATAAGAGTAAAGACGAGATCATTGAACTGCAGTAATAAAAAAGTCACGGAAGAGTTTTCCGTGGCTTTTTTGCTGGCAAAAAGAAATCGAATATCAAATTATGGATGAAACAGATAGTTCCTTAAAATAACAAGAACAGTAATATGGACGGGATAAAACAGATAGAAGAAGTACTTCATCCATTTTCCCCGGATAAATCCCCGTTTGCCGTTATACATATTAATAGAAACAAATGCAAAACAAGCTTTCCATTCATAATACAGCCAGCAGCTGCCTATGATTGCCTGGGCAGGTTTATCTGTACGCAGTACATACAGGATTACAATAAAAACGAATCCCCGCCAGCCATAATCTGCATTCAGGTTTATGGAAATGCATAGCAAAGCCAGAAGGCTGACCAGGATCACCACCTGGTTTTCCCAGAAATATTCAATAGCCCAGCAGGCCAAATAACCAAGAAACAGGGTAAAGAATACATTTTGCTTCTCATGGGTCCATGTATTAGAGTGCATAAGGTTCCATGGAATTTCCGAAATCAGTGCAAAAAGCAGAAGATTTCTTCCATATCTTAATCGGTTTCTAGTATGCAGAAAGCCTTCGATCAATAGAAAACAGAATATGGGAAAAGCGACCCTTCCAATATCCCGGCAGATACGGTAAAGGGAATAAGTAGTTCCGTTTAAAGAAAAAAGAGGCCTCATGGCAGGCTCGTATTGTGTCAATAGCATAAGGGCTGAGTGATCGATCAGCATGGTAATAATAGCAATCATTTTCAGTGCGCTTCCGCTTAAAATGCGCATTTTTTCCGGCAGAAAAGAATCCGGCAGACGATCTTCCAAGGTATTTACCTCCTAAATATGTATAATATCCTTAAACATTTTATCATAGATCTTTTTGGAATACTACCTTTTGTTTCTAAAAAGTACTTTTTAAATTTAACGTGATAGCATATAAATGCGCATTTCTCTTGAAATTGGGATGTTCCTGTGCTATATTATAAGCCGTAAAACTGCATGGAAGCCTGAAACAAGGTCTGTTTCGGGAAAAACTTTATGACAAAATAACGGAGGCAATTATGATAAATAAATGGAATGTACAGTTTCCCGCTCCCACTGGCTTAGAGAACCGCACGGCATATATCTATCTGCCGGAGTCCTACCAATGGGATAATTGGAAACGTTATCCTGTTTTGTATATGTTTGACGGACATAATGTTTTCTTTGATTCTGACGCAACCTACGGGAAATCCTGGGGAATGAAAGAATTTATGGATCATACAGAAACGCAGATGATTATTGCGGCAGTGGAGTGCAATCATAGCCCTGATAACGGCAGGCTTATGGAATACGCTCCATATAGCTTTGGTGATCCGAAGCTTGGCAATATTAAAAGCTATGGCCGTGATACCATGGAATGGCTGATACATACGTTTAAAGCAGAAATTGACAAAAATTACAGGACCATGCCGGATCGGGAGCATACATTTATTGCAGGAAGCTCCATGGGAGGACTTATGAGCCTTTATGCAGTACTGGAATACAATAAGGTATTTTCCAGAGGGGCAGCTCTTTCACCTTCTCTCTGGACGGCGCCTGCAGCTTTTGAGAAGCTGATCAAAACAGCAAGGCTGAATCCAAATACAGTTCTTTATTTGGATTATGGATCCAAGGAACTGGCATTTCATTCAGGAATGGTGAAGATATTTGCAAAGATTACCCAGCTTCTTCTTATAAAAAAAGTGATGATACACAGCAGGATCGTTCCAGGAGGAAATCATTGTGAAGCCAGCTGGGAAAGGCAGATTCCCTTCTTTATGGATGCACTGTTGTATAAAGTATAGAGGCTCGGAAAGGAGAACGGATGGAAGTACAGTATGTAAAGCAGCATAGTCCTTCACTGAACAAAGACATGGAATGGAAAATCTATGGGCATGGAGGCCGACCGGTATTATTTATTTCCTGCCAGGATGGACGTTTTTTTGACTTTGAGAATTCTGGTCAGAAAAATATATTGATCCCTATTGGCGTATCCGACGCTATGAGCAATGGATTACCTATATTACAGATGAGCTGGTTCCATTTATGCGGGAGATGGTAAATAAGCGCAATGGCTGGAGCGGATATCCGGGAATCATGGTGTTTGGCTGTAGCCTGGGCGCAACCCATGCTGCCAATCTATACTTTCGCCGTCCCGATCTGTTTGATAGGCTATTAGCTCTTAGTGGAATCTATACAGCGGAATATGGTTTCGGATCTTATATGGATGATGTGGTTTACCAAAACTCCCCCATTCATTATTTGGGAGGAATGCCTTTGACCCATCCCTATATCCCCCTATACAATAGGAAGAAAGCCATCATCTGTGCAGGGCAGGGGGCATGGGAGCTCCCGAAATCCACCAGAGAGCTGGAGGGAATTCTTCGAAGTAAGGGCATTGATGCCTGGGTGGACTACTGGGGATATGACTGTTCTCATGAATGGTACTGGTGGTTTAAGCAGACAGCATATTTTGTCCTGTTTCTTCTGAAAAACGATTAATGAAGCAAAAGAGGAGAAGATGATTATGAAAAATTTTGTGTTTATTTCCCCTAATTTTCCTACGAATTACTGGCTGTTCTGCAGGGAATTAAAAAAGAATGGCATGAATGTTCTGGGAATTGGTGACCAGCCTTATGATGAATTAACGGAAGCGCTGAAAAGCAGCCTGAATGAGTACTATAGAGTAAGCAATCTGGAAAATGAGGATGAGGTTTATCGTGCAGTTGCTTTTTTCATCTTTAAACATGGGCGCATTGACTGGCTTGAGTCTAATAATGAATACTGGCTTGAGCGAGACGCCAGGCTTCGTACGGAGTTCAACATTAGAAGCGGTTTTCAGACAAAAGACATTCCACGGATAAAGTACAAATCCAAAATGAAGGAATACTACAAAAAAGCCGGGATTACGGTAGCGCGTTATCATCTGGTGGACAATTGGGAAAATACCATGGGATTTGTGCAGGCTGTGGGCTATCCTGTTGTGGCAAAACCGGATAACGGAGTGGGGGCGTCCCATACCTTTAAGATTGAAAATGAAGAACAGCTGAAAGCCTTTTTTGAAGAAAAATGGGAAGATACGCAGTATATTATGGAAGAGTTTATTAATGGGGAGGTCAATTCATACGATGCCATTATTGATTCTCATGGAACCCCTCTTTTCGAAGCCGGAAATGTTACTCCTATGTCCATTATGGATATTGTAAATAATGAAGACAATTCCATATTCTATATTTTAAAGCATCTGCCTGAGGATACCAGGGCTATGGGGCGTGCCACAGTAAAAAGCTTTGGGGTAAAGAGCCGCTTTGTCCATTTTGAGTTCTTCCGTTTATTAAAGGATCAGGAGGGGCTTGGAAAAAAAGGAGATCTGATGGCATTGGAGGTAAACATGCGTCCCTGCGGCGGTGTTTCGCCTGATATGATGGATTTTGCACATTCTACGGATGTTTATAAGATATGGGCGGATATGGTTGCATTTGACAAGACGGATATGAAGCCGGGAGAAGACAATTACTGTGCTTTTGCAGGACTTCGGGATAATAAGGCCTATGCCATGAGCCGGGAGGATATTATGGAGAAATACGGAACAAGGATTAAGATGGCTGAGCGGATTCCGGATGTACTCTCCGGGGCTATGGGCAACCAGATGTATATTGCAACCTTCCGGACAAAAGAAGAACTGGACGAATTTTATAAGGATGTCCTGGAGTGCAGGGAATGATCCGGGGATTTTGGTTTACTACAAAACGCTGCATCTGTGCTTTCGTCAAGAGGACAAAATGCAGGACTAATTTTTTACAAATTATGACTGGACGAATACAGGATTTTGTGAGAGAATAACACTAGGTTGTTATGCGTTTAACAACAGGATAAGCAAATCTATACTTGAAAGGAGTTTTAAAATGATTTATTCACGCGAAGTAGAAGAAATGTGCCCAGTTGCACAGGGCGTTAATCATGGCGCCGCTCCAATCCCAGAAGAAGCAAAATGGGTAGCTGTTAAGGAAGTTAAGGACATTTCCGGTCTGACACATGGGGTTGGCTGGTGTGCTCCGCAGCAGGGTGCATGTAAGCTGACTCTGAATGTAAAAGAAGGTATTATCCAGGAAGCGCTGGTTGAGACCATCGGATGCTCTGGTATGACTCATTCTGCAGCTATGGCTTCTGAAATTCTTCCGGGACGTACTGTTATGGAAGCTCTGAACACAGACCTTGTATGTGACGCAATTAATACAGCAATGAGAGAACTGTTCCTGCAGATTGTTTACGGACGTTCCCAATCTGCTTTTTCAGAAGACGGACTTCCTGTAGGTGCAGGACTTGAGGATCTTGGAAAAGGACTTCGTTCTCAGGTAGGTACAATGTATGGAACACTGAAAAAAGGACCTCGTTACCTGGAGATGGCAGAAGGCTATGTTACCGGTATCGCTTTGGATGCTGATGATGAGATCATCGGATATCAGTTTGTAAGCCTTGGCAAGATGACTGACTTCATTAAAAAAGGCGATGACCCCAATACTGCATGGGAAAAAGCAAAAGGTCAGTATGGCCGTGTTGCAGATGCTGTTAAGATTATTGACCCGAGAAAAGAATAATTATATTTGAGGAGGTAACGGGAAATGGCTTTATTTGAATCATACGAGAGACGAATTGACAAAATCAATTCTGTTTTAAATAGTTATGGCATTGCTTCCATCGAAGAAGCTGAAAAAATCACAAAAGATGCTGGTCTGAACGTGTACGATCAGATCAAAGGCATTCAGCCAATCTGCTTTGAGAATGCTTGCTGGGCATACATCGTAGGCGCAGCAATTGCGATCAAAAAAGGCTGCAGAAGAGCCGCAGACGCAGCAGCAGCAATTGGGGAAGGGCTTCAGGCTTTCTGTATTCCCGGATCTGTTGCTGATACCCGTAAAGTAGGCCTTGGACATGGTAACCTTGGAAAAATGCTTCTGGAAGAAGAAACAGAGTGCTTTGCATTTCTGGCAGGACATGAGTCCTTTGCGGCAGCAGAAGGTGCTATCGGCATTGCGGAAAAAGCAAACAAAGTTCGTCAGAAACCTCTGCGTGTTATCCTGAATGGTCTTGGAAAAGACGCTGCACAGATTATTGCAAGAATCAACGGCTTTACATATGTTGAGACTGAATATGATCCATACACTAACGAAGTAAAGGAAGTATTCAGAAAATCTTACTCCGAAGGGCTTCGCGCAAAGGTTAACTGCTACGGCGCAAACAGCGTTCCGGAAGGTGTTGCAATCATGTGGAAAGAGGGCGTTGACGTTTCCATCACAGGTAACTCCACCAACCCAACTCGTTTCCAGCATCCGGTAGCAGGTACCTATAAGAAAGAATGTATCGAAAAAGGTAAAAAATACTTCTCTGTTGCATCCGGCGGCGGTACAGGACGTACCCTTCACCCGGACAACATGGCAGCAGGCCCGGCTTCCTATGGTATGACAGATACATTAGGACGTATGCACTCTGATGCACAGTTCGCAGGTTCCTCTTCCGTACCGGCTCATGTAGAGATGATGGGTCTGATCGGCGCAGGAAACAACCCCATGGTTGGTATGACCGTTGCTGTTGCTGTTTCCATTGAGGAAGCTGCTAAAGAAGGTAAGTTCTAATAAGTGCAGTAAAATCAAGGGTTTTGACGAAAGTTGAATATGATAAAAAATGGTAGATAAACATACACATGTGCACTATTTGTTCATTATTTGTTCAACGAGACTTGTTTACTTTTGATGTGAAAAATATGGGTGTCTCAATTACCGAGGCACCCATATTTTATTTTTTCTATATCCTGTTTCAGCCATTCGATGTCCCTGTAGGTATACACAGATTCAGTGATATCCTGTATTTTGCGTCCCACCATTTTCTTGATAGCAGCATCAGCAACCCCAGTTTTCTTTGCCATTGTGATAAATGTCATCCACGGATCATGTGGGCGGTGCTCTTGGTTGAGATTTAACTCTTTAATGACTTTTTCGAATCGCTTTGCATATTTATCATAAGTCATTTTCTACGATCCGCTATGAGTCTGCATTTGTCGTTTAGCAAATATTCACTTCCAATGCTTATAGCAAAATCATAGTTTTTCTGAACTAATTCTCGAATCATTGTATGAATTGGGACAATACGCTGCTTCCCGGCATCAGTTTTCATTCCGGCCTGCAGGTACCAGTCTTGCATATTAATTTCGTTCAAACGAAGAGTTGCCAATTCCTGGGGCCTCCATCCCGTGTAACATTGAATCAGTATCCAATGTTTATGATACACTAAAATTCCCGAAAAAAAGCGTCAAAATCCCCTAAAATCAGCAAGGGATTTTCCCTAAAAAAGGCGGGACATATTGCCCCCCTCTACATTACGATTATCCTTTATCTAAGCACGACCAAAGATAAAGGAGGAAAGGAAGATGCTCACTATGTCCCAAATCAATCATATCAAAGATTTGAGCAATTGTGGATACTGCATCAGTGAAATTTCTCAAAAAACCTGTACGGATCCAAAAACAATACGGAAATATCTCTCACAGGATGATTTTTCACCTGAGCCACCAATTACGAAAGAAAAGCCTTCCAAGCTGGATCCCTTTAAAACAATCATACAGGAATGGCTGGAGGAAGATAAAAAGCACTGGCGCAAGCAGCACCACACAGCCCAGGGCGGCGGCAAGTTCTCTATTGGTGAGGATAACTGTCTGACCGCATATCGTAATGGGGCATTCTTTATAGGGTGCTTCAAAATATTCGTCTGTTATGCCTAAAGGGTAAAACTTTTCTTCTGTGAGTATTCAAGGGATATTTCTTTTTGCCGCCGTTTGTTTCTATTACGTCATGTGTTGATAGCATCATAGCGTATAACAACTTTACAAAAGGCTAAAGGTGCATTTAATGTGCTCCTTGTATGCTTCCGTACAAGTCGTAGAAAATTCCCCCTTTCTTCCCCAAAGTGGATTTTTTAATTTTGTACATAGAATGTATTCCGTAATGAAAAGTATATCAGCAACAGCAAATCCTATAATCAAATCAATCATTTGTTATCCCTCCCATTAGTCTATGTCCTTTGCTTTCATACGTTTCAATTCTTTTTGTCTGTATTCATACCGTCCTACAATCCAAAGTAAAATAGTGACAATAAAGAAAACAGCATAAGCAATAAAAAGTTGTGTTGAAAAATAGGGTTTAGATATTACAAGTTGATGAACCATTGCTGCAATGCCAGCCAATGGAAGCACACCTCCTAAAAACCAAAGCTTTGTTGCACTTAACCGTTTATGTAAAATCATCAACATAATTGCAACTATAACAATAATCCAGTGTTTCATAAAATTATTTCTCCTTTTCTTGCTTATATTTCTCAATAATGATTTTTGCGGTTTCTAAATCTATTCGAGAGTCAACCGCTAAACCTTTAATAAAAGTTGAGAACGGTTCATCTTCTTTCTGGTCATTCAATTCAATTTTTTGAATGAGCTTATCTAACCGCAATCGGACAGTAGGATATGAAACCTCATATAGTTTTGCTATCTCTTTCAAAGAACCAGATTTCAATACAAAATTTTTGAGAAAAGCAGCATCCTCCTGTTCTAAAGCTAATATCCACGGTGGTATCTTGTCAATCTCCAATTTGATTATCCTTTCATATTATATTTAATAAAATTAAGTATAACATAAATAATGTTAAAGTCAAGAGGGAGATTTGAATAATTTTTTTTAATCACATAGGGATGGCAGGATCCAGCTTTACAGTTTAAAATTGCATGAGATACTTTCTTTTGTACATCGGAAAGGAACTGTCCGGAGGAAAGGAATGTTTCATAAGCATTCTGCCAGATGAGCTGGATTTTTCTATCAGCCATTGTTCTGTCCTTCGTCTGTCTGGTAGAAGGGACTGCAAATCTTATGCGAAGTATAGGAGGCAAGATGTACGTAGATAACCGTTGAATTAATCGATTTATGGCCAAGAAAAAAACGGAGTTGGGAAATGCAGTGATTGATGGTACAATCTGATAGATTACGTCCTTTCTGAGCCCAACGGATGTAATCACGTAATTCGTCCCAGGCAACCGTTTCCGGCTGTTTGTGTAGAATATCAGAAAGGTAATCCAGATAAGCACGAATATAATTGCAATAAGATTTTAAAGTGTGGTGGGTGAGACCGCGAAGGGATATCATCTCCCGATAAGTGTTTAAATATTTGCCCAGGATAGAACCTCCCGAAAATAATGTTTGTAAAGAAAAATATAAAAACAAACATCTAGTTGGAGGTGGACGGCAAAATTTTTCAGATATGTATTTGTTGAGTTTAAAAATCCATGATAACATAAGCATAGCAGTTTGAGATATTGTTTTAAGTGGTCCTGTGGTGATTCCACAATAAACATATATCAAAAAATTGCCACTTTCATTAAATGAAAATGGATATGTTGTGGGTACGAACGGTGCGCAGGAAATAGAAATGTACAATCATGGAGCCGATTTGTTTTATGCTTATGTACATGTAGAGTATAAAGAATAATTCAGAGGATAATACGTGATGTTGTATCATAAAAGCAGCCCCCCTATTCTCAAGGATTTTGATATATACCTGGATAAAGAAAATTGCCGTTTAACTGATGTTTATTGCAGTCAAAACAAAGGACTGCAATTAAGGGAAAAAATCAGGCATTACAGCTCAGGCAGCCCGAAGGTGCACACATTCAAGTTTCAATGTTGAAGCATGCCATTTGTATGTACCAGTTCAAGAAGCATAAGATTCAAGTTGTTTTTCATGAGAAACATTGAGGAGATGTGTTATGCTCAGTTTTGGAAAATTTCAAGAATCACTCGAAAAGTTTAATGTAGATGAAAAAACAATTTCTCAAATAAATGAAGGATATGGAATCATTGACAGCAAAACACCTAAGAAGGTGAGAGCACTGTATTTTAAACGTGCAGTTGATATCATGACTGAGTGCGTTGAAGCTAAAAAGCTTCATGAGATTTTGGAATGGAATGCATGTTGCAAAGGTGGCGCAAGAGAGAAAGCATCAAAAGCGTTCGCGAAAAACAACGGGAATCTTTCTCTTGAGGAAAAGCTTGAACTTATTAAAGATGTTCCCTATATGGGAAGACCTGTAAGAAACGAAGATGGGACGATAACCATACACGCTGTGTATTACTCTGACGGTGAAAAATTCTTATGTGCCTGCTCGAATTATAAGGGAGTAAAGCGTGACTATAGCGTGTTAAAAACTTATTGTTTTTGCTGTGCCGGACATTACTCTGATGTGCAAACTTGGGAAAGATACGTTTGGTCCAGATGGTAATGAATATACTGGAAGATTATTATGTAGACTGCAGCATCGTATTTTTCGAAAAGGAAGATACTTCTTATTCCGTAATTCTTGCGGTACCGGGAATAGACAGGATTTTTCTGCATAATGTATTACTGTACAGCAGAAAAACAGGCGCTCATTAGATCAGCAGCTGCATAGAACTGGATATGGATGAATGGGGCAACAGGGAAGGCTTTAAAAAAAGTTATGTTCCGGAAAGTGTGTAAGCACTGCTATTTTTTGATATGGCAAAAGCCCATTGACATATAGAAAATACTTGGTTACAATTATTCGCAGAACAAAAAAACAAGAGAAAAAAGAAACGAGGGATATTTTTGGAAGAAAGAGAAATAATGAAAGAAAATAAGATGGGTGTTATGTCTGTAAATAAGCTGCTGATTACTATGTCAGTACCTATGATGATTTCTATGCTGGTGCAGGCTTTGTACAATATCGTAGACAGCATGTTCGTGGCACAGCTTAATGAAAATGCGCTGACTGCCGTATCCCTGGCCTTCCCTGTACAAAATCTGATGATTGCCATTGGCTCCGGTACCGGAGTGGGACTGAATGCTCTGGTATCTCGCTGCCTGGGAGAGAAAAATACGGAATATGCTAATAAGACTGCTAATAATGGTATTTTTCTTGCTATTTTCAGCTTTTTGGGTTTTGCGGTGCTGACCGGATTATTGGGCGGGGTGTTTTTTGCAGTGCAGACCAGTAATCCGCAGATTTTAAGCTATGGAACTGCCTATGTACGTATCTGCGGCATGATGTCTTTTGGGATGTTTCTTCAGTTTACTGCAGAACGTCTTTTGCAGTCGACAGGAAAGACAATCTATACAATGATCACCCAGTCTCTTGGAGCCATCATCAATATTATTTTGGATCCAATTATGATCTTCGGACTTTTTGGATTTCCGCGTCTGGAAGTGGCAGGAGCAGCGCTTGCAACTGTTACAGGTCAGATCGTTGCGGCGATTCTTGCCTTTTGGTTTAATATCCATAGAAATACGGAACTGACTATATCCCTAAAAAGATACCGCCTTTCCGGTGAAGTGGTCAAAAGCATATACAGTGTAGGGATTCCTTCTATTATAATGATGTCCATTGGCTCCATCATGACTTTTGGCATGAATAAAATCTTAATGGCATTTACATCTACGGCCACAGCAGTTTTTGGCGTTTATTTTAAACTGCAGAGCTTTGTGTTTATGCCGATTTTCGGAATGAACAACGGGATAGTTCCCATTGTGGCATATAATTTCGGCGCCCGTAAGCCTGAGCGAATCATAAAGGTATTACGCCTTGGTATTACCTATGCTATATGTATCATGATTCTGGGAACTGCTTTATTTCAGTTTATTCCGGAACTGCTGCTGAATATATTCAATGCGTCAGATACCATGCTGGAGATTGGCGTACCAGCGCTTCGGATTATCAGTGTACATTTTATCCTGGCTGGTTTTGGCATTGTATCCTCTTCCTCTTTTCAGGCAGTGGGGCATGGGGTACTGAGTCTGATCGTATCAATTCTCCGTCAGCTTGTAGTGCTTCTCCCGTCAGCGTTTATTTTGGCAAAGGCAGGCGGCCTTCAGGCAATCTGGTGGTCATTCCCCATTGCAGAAGTAATATCGGTCATTGTCTGCGCTGTATTTTTGCGGTACATTTATAAAAAGGATATCCGTCCTCTTTACAATTCATAAAAATTTGAGAAATCAAAATCCGGCTGGCACATATTCTATCCAGCCGGATTTTTTTACAATACTGCTTCGTTAAGAATTACTGAAAGATCGATTCCACATAATCCCGCATTTCATTTTTAGAGTTCACATTCCGTGCACCGTCAATAACGGAGCTTTGTTGGGATTTGGAAAGCTGTGAAAAACGGTTTAAAATGTCAGAATGCATGGCAAGCTCCATGGTAAAGCCGATGGGAAGTTCTTCATTGTCAATCATCCCCATCACCTCCGGGGCCATCTTTGCGAGGTCTTGTGGATTCCGGAAGCGGCTCTGTGATCCAGGAATCTTTCGGAAGGTCAATTTCCGGAATATTGTCATCATCATAGACATTTTTAACAGAGTTTTTGTTATCCAGCATAATAGCACCATCCTTTCATTAATAGAATGGGCGGATTTGCAGCAAAATATGTGTGAAAAGACGAAAATACAGATACATTTTTCTCCATTTGTGTTATGATGGATGCGGAAAGATACCAGCGATGGTCACAGATACGAAAAAAGAATAAAAAATAGATCAAGTAAAAGGAGAATAAAAAAATGCCGGATCGTAAAATGAAACGTGTTGAGGATTCCATTACAGAGCAGTCACATTTGGTCATGCCGAAGTCTCTGAATTCTGCGGGTTATCTGTTTGGCGGTGAATTGCTGGCATGGATTGATGAAACTGCCGGAATCGTTGGAAGACGCCATTCAGAGAGGCATGTAGTGACAGTTGCCGTTGACAATATGTATTTTAAAGCAGGGGCAAAAGTTAATGACATGATCGTCCTGATCGGGCGTCTGACTTATGTTGGGCATTCCTCCATGGAGGTACGTATTGATACCTATAGGGAGGACAGCGATGGGAAAAGGACTATGATAAACCGCGCATATTTTACAATGGTGGGAACAGATGAAAACCAACGGCCTGTGGAAGTTCCTGGGCTGATCATAGAGGGGGTCACTCAGCAGATTGAGAATGAAGCAGCACTGAAGCGTGCAGAGCTATGGAAGAGAAGGCGCAGGGAAGGATTTTAAAAAAGAGAAGAAGCAGTTTGAAATTTCCGGCGGTTTCCCTTGGCTTTTGGCATAACTTTGGAAGTAAAGATAAGAGAGGAAGGATGGTATCATGAAAGAATCGAATAAAAAGAATACTTTGGGAAGATCGTGGCAGGTATTGCTCTGGGTGTTCCTTTTTGCAGGATTCATGGGGATCACGGTTCATGGGAAAGAGAGCTTGGAAATAAATGCACAGATGCATGAACAATGGGAGAGTGAAGGGGCTTTTTGGGCAAAGATTGCCATAACAATTTGTAATCAGACAGATGCTGCGGCAAAAAACTGGAAGATTATTTTTTCTTTGCCTGAGGGCGGAGAAATTCAGGATATCTGGAATGGCCAGGAGAATGTGATGGAAGAAAATATAATTATTACAGCTGCCAGTTATAATACCACTATCCATGAAGGGGAGACTGCGGAGGTGGGATTTATTATCCGCACGGCAGAAAAAATGGAGCTGCCGCAGGTAAAGGTGACGGCGGATATGGAAGAACGGACAGAGGAAAATTTCTCCAAGGGGTATGAGGAAAAGAAAGTACAGCTGCAGAATGCAGAGAAAAAAGCCCATAGCTGTGACTATGATGGAAAAGGGGTGTCTGTCCATGGTCAGCTTCGGGTAGAGGGAACACAGCTTGTAGATGAACAGGGAAAGCCGGTAGTGCTTCATGGTATGAGTTCTCATGGAATGGCCTGGTACCCGCAATTCACAAGTGAGCATATATTGGAAAGCATCCGGGAAAAAGGCGCAAACATTTTTCGGGCAGCCATGTATACGGCAGAGGATGGAGGATATTGCGAAGGAAATGCACAGGAGGCGAAACAATTAACCTTCGATGCAGTGGACAGAGCCATCGCTTTGGATCTGTATGTGGTGATTGACTGGCATATTTTAAGTGACCATACTCCACAGCTCCATAAAGAAGAGGCACTGGAGTTTTTTGCTGAAGCGTCTGAAAGATATGCAGGGAACCCTGCAGTGATTTATGAAATCTGTAATGAGCCAAATGGCACGGACTGGGGAAGCGACATTAAACCCTACGCCATGGAGGTGATTCCCGTAATCCGGAAAAACTCGCCGGATGCGGTGGTTTTGGTGGGATGCAATACCTGGAGCCAGGATGTGGATGTGGCTTCCATGGACAAACTGGATTTTGAAAATGTGATGTATACGTTTCATTTTTATGCCGGAACCCATATGCTGGATGCATTTTGCGGAAAAATAGAAACGGCATTGCGTAATGGCTGCGGTATCTTTGTTTCAGAATGGGGAACCAGCCGTGCAGACGGAAGCAACGGGGTATTTCTGGAAGAAAGTCACAGATGGCTGGATTACTTGGATGAAAAGGGAATAAGCTGGATTAACTGGTCTCTGTCAGATAAGGAAGAATCCTCTGCGGCCTTTCTGCCGGGTACAGACAGTGAAGGTTTGGGGGAGGAAGACCTTAGTGAATCCGGAAGGTTTGTATTTGATGCTTTGAATTGTAATTAATAGTGTTATGGAAAAAACAGAATGTATATTTTGTGAGGGTGGTACTATGGTTCATAATACTTTTTTATTTCCGGAGGCGATTCTGGATACGCCCAGATTGTTTACGGCAATTGCTGAATGGATGGCAATTTTTGTATATTTTAATATTTGCAGGAGGAGAATTGACCGAAAAACATACGTAGCTTATTGTATTATTTCTGCAGTAATGATAATCTTATTTCAGCTTGCGGCAGGTTTACTCCCAATTGTTTTCTGGATTCCCATGATGATGGGAGCTTTGGCACTTATGTATCTTTCACTTTATATGGTTCTGGATATCATGCCTATGGACTGTGGTGTGATAACTGTACATGCATTTGTTTTGGCAGAGTTTGCAGCTTCAGTCTATCGACAGCTTTATGTTTGGTTTAGCAGCATATCCGGAAAAGATACATTTTTGTTTTCAGCTGCAATGATGGTACTGACTTATGCAGTTGTGTATGGTTTTTATTATCGTGTAGAAAGCAAAAATATTCATAAGGATATTCCATTGAATATAAATGGACATGAATTGATTTCGGTTCTTCTGACAGGAATGGGGGCTTTTGCTATGGGAAATATCAGCTTCGTGTGGACAAGAACTCCGTTTTCTGCCCAGGGAAGCCTGCTTTATGTCAGAACCTTGGTGGACTTTAGCGGGATGCTGATGCTCATGACCCAGATGGGACGAAGAAACGAGCTTGCAGTTTCAATGGAAAACGATGAAATAAACCGTCTGTTTAAAAAACAATATGAACAGTACAGATTGGCAATTGAAAATTCTGAAATTCTGCGCAAGGAGATGCACGATATGAAGCATTATCTTGCGGTACTTAAAGGAGAGGAAGATCCTGAAAAACGTAAAGAGGTGCTTTGGGATATGGAACGGGCAATTGCGGTTCAGGAGTCCTTCATGAATACTGGAAATCAGGTCCTGGATGTGATTCTTACCACAAAGAGTTTGCAATGCCAGAAACGAGGAATCACACTCCAGGCAATGATTGAGGGGGATGTTTTGTCAGGCATTCACGTAAAAGACTTGTGTTCGCTGTTTGGAAACATTCTCGATAATGCTATTGAGGCAACTCAGCAGGTGAAGAGTGAAGACAAGCGTCTGATTAATTTGTCAGTCAGACGGCATAAACAGTTTATTATTATTGAATGTGAAAATTACAGCGAAAATATAGTGGAAATTGAGAAGAGCAGAGCACTTCCCAATACTACCAAGGGGGATAAAATCCGTCATGGTTTCGGCCTGAAATCCATTCAGAAAGTAGCAGAAAAATATGGAGGTGCCATGAGGATCACCTCCTTTGAGGGGTGGTTTAAGGTGAAAGTGTTGTTAGGAGTATGAGAAACTCTGGCTGTCCGGGAACATTCTATAATTAAATTTGATTCTTATGGGTGCTGTTGGTCTTGGCAGCACCTTTTTTAGTTCTCACCCCAGTAGTTTGTAAGATCCTGCAGAAATGCATTATGTCTTGGACGGCTTAACTGGAGTAACTCCCCCTTTACCTGTGCACATTTATCCTGAATACCATCTACGTGAGCGAGATTGATCAAATAGCTTTTATTTCCTCTTGAAAAGCCATAGTTATTCAGCTGCTGCTCAGCTGCGTTCATTGTACCGGAAGAGAGGTGTACTCCGCTGCTTGTGTGATAGAACAGATTATGTCCCTGACTTTCTATGTAATAAATATCAGAAACATCCAGACGCAGAATCCCTCCTTTTACCGGAATGGTTATATAGGTACTGCTTCGTTTTTTAATACGTGCAATGGCATCTCCAATGTGTTTACTGAATGAAAAATAGGAGACTGGTTTCAATATATAGTCCAGTGCGCCTACTTTATAACCTTGAATGGCATATTGTGCCATGTATGTAATGAAGATAATGATTACCTTGGAATCTACATTGCGGATCTCTTCTGCTGCAGACATTCCACTGATAAACTTCATTTCTATATCCATTAATATGATGTCATATTGTGGTTTGTATTTAGAAGTGATTTCATCACCATCGTGGTATACGGTGATGTCAATTTCTTCATTTATGGTCTTTTGATATTCCTGCAGATATTGTGTAAACTGGTTGACATACGCTTTCTCGTCTTCCACGATTGCTATCCTGATCATGGTTCCGCTCCTTTTGGCCGTTGCTTTTGGTGTTGATCCGCTTTTGTTTCAATTTTCCTTATTATAGTATAGTTTAAGGGGATTATGCAAGTACTTTTAAACATAATATATAAATTACTGAGGTATAAAACTGTATGTTTTATACAAAAACTTTCCTATATACATAGATATGGATGACAGTTAATGCAAAAAAACAACAATTTATGCAGATTTTGACATATACAAAAGGGTTTGTGATATATTCTTGTCAAAGCAAGAAGCCAGTTCTTGTGCATAGGAAAAGGAGGACAAGATATGAAGCAGAGAACAAAACGTTTAATGGCGTTAATGCTGACTTTGAGTTTAACAGCCGGCGGAGCTGCTGCTCCGGCTGCAGCTGCGGATGACCCGTACAAACAGGCAGAAGCAGCCACAGATGACCCGTACAAACAGGCAGAAGCAGCCACAGATGATCCATACAAGCAGGCAGCAGATGATCCGTACAAGCAGGCAGCAGATGCAGATGATCCGTACAAACAGGCGGCAGATGCAGATGATCCGTACAAACAGGCGGCAGATGCAGATGATCCGTACAAACAGGCAGAAAACGCAGACGATCCGTACAAACAGGCAGAAACAGCCACAGATGATCCATACAAACAGGCGGCAAATGCAGACGATCCATATAAACAGGCAGAGGCTGCTGTTGAAGATGTCATTGGAGGAATTGTTCCAAGTGCAGATGCAAAATATACGATAACTGTTACAGATGACAACTGGATCAAGGTTGAGAATGAAGGGGGAGATACACTTGGGCTGTCACAGACATCCGGTGTGAAACTTCTTGAAGCAGACGGATATGCATTCAAGGACATGAACCAGAACGGAGAACTGGATGTATATGAAGATTGGAGACTTTCTACAGAAGAGCGTGCGAAAGACCTTGCAGCTCAGATGCAGGGCGAAGAAATCGCAGCAGTTTTGACACATGGTGGATGGGGAGATTTCACAACAGATCCACTGGCAGAAGATGATGGTTCTTATACATATCTGATGCAGGGCGGACGCGGCGGTGTTACCCGTAAGATTTCTGAAGGCGGCGCAGCTCATGCTAAATGGGCAAATGCGATCCAGGAAGTAGCTGAGAAGAGCTTCTATGGTATTCCAGCTATGATCTCTATCGACCCGGCTAATATTTCTGGGCTGATCGAGACACTTTCCCTGGCTTCCACTATGAAGCCGGAACTGGCTGCTGAAATCGGCCAGGAAACAGCAAAACAGTATCGTGCAGCAGGTGTATCTGCACTTCTTGGACCTCAGGTTGATATTGCTTCTCCCATCATGTCCCGTGCAGGAGGTACTTATGGTGAGGATCCACAGCTTACACTGGATATTGCAACAGCTTATGTAAATGGTATGCAGTCGACTTATGATGAAAACGGTGAAGATCTTGGATGGGGAAATGAATCTGTTTACTGCTTTACCAAACATTTTGCAGGTGCAGGTTCTACAGAGGGCGGACGTGATGACCATGCAAACGGCGGACGTTATGGAGTCTTCCCTGGAAATAACCTGGAAGCACATCTGATTACTTATTTTGATGGTGTATTCAATCTGCCGGGAAAAACTGGTACTTCCGGAATCATGACTCAGTATGCAATTGATGTTGATGGCGAAGGTAATCCTATCGGTGGTGAGTGGGCAGGTGCTTACAATCCATATTTGAACAATATGCTGGAGGAAAGCGGATTTGACGGACTGAAGATTACTGACTGGGGTGTATATCAGTTTGCAGGCGTTTGGGGAGCAGAATCTCTCGAAGAACCGGATCGTATTGCTGCAAGCTGGGAGGCTGGTGCAAATCTTCTTGGCGGTTACAGCGATATTGATATTGCAAAAGCTGCTTACGGTGTTCTTGTAGAACGTGATGGACAGGAAAAAGCAGACGAAATTATGAGAACTGCAGCGGAAAAATTTGTTGGAACTATGATGAATCTTGAGATGTTCGAACAGCCATACAGTGATTCTGCTTACGCTGGTTCCGTTGTGGCAAGTGATTCTGCAAAAGAATATGCTATGGATACACAGAGACAGTCAGTTGTTATGATTAAAAATGATGGAACAATCAGCGCAGATGGTGCAGTTTCTGAAAAACCAACCGTATATGTACCATATGTATATAACACAGGCTTCAGCGCTACATGGATGAGCGGCATTTCTGAAGGAACTCCAAGCTGGACACCAGGTATGGATCTTGAGAAACTTGGAAAATACTTCAATGTTGTAACAGACACTCTTGGCGATCCTACAGGGGAAGCAGATGCTGAAGGAAATGCGGCTTATACAAAAGATGATCTGACACGTGCAGCAGCAGAGGAAATCGCAGCCTGTGACTATGTGCTGGTTGGTATAAGCGGAGCATATACGCCTTCTTATGAAGCCCTTATGACAGGCGCATTCGGTGGAGAACCGGTTGCTGAGGGAATTGAACAGGTTTGGTATCCGGCAAATCTGCAGTATGGTGAATATGTGGCTGAGACAGCACGGGAAGTATCCATCAGCGGTAAAGTTCTGGAAGACGGAACGAAAGAGAACCGTTCCTACAAAGGCGTAGCAGCCCATGAAACTTCAAACTATGGTGATTTGGAAGCCCTTCAGTATGCAGCAGAAGCTGCTGGCGATGTTCCGGTAATCGTATCCATGAAGATGGAGCGCGGCATGGTTTGGGACGAAGTAGAACCTTTGGCAGATGTTATCCTTGTAAATTACAATATGCAGCGTGAAGATGTTGTTGCAGAAGTAATCATGGGACAGACAGAGCCGAGCGGACTTCTTGTATTCCAGCAGCCTGTATCTATGGAAGCTGTGGAAGCTCAGTTAGAAGATGTTCCGCGTGATATGGAATGCTACTCAGATGCGTCAGGGAATACTTATGATTTTGCATTTGGACTTAATTGGTCCGGTAAGATTGATGATGAGCGTACAGCGAAATATACTGCTGAACCACTTACCAAAGTTCAGAACTTTGACTATGCTGCATATGCAGAAGCAAACAAATAATTATTGAGCTAAGCCTTGGTCAATGCTCAGTATATGGCTCGGCAGAGAGAAATCTTTGCCGGGTTTCTGAGCTTATAGGAGATAGCCGCTTGGTTTCTTGTGAACTATAACTGTGAAAGTATAGAACAGTTATTTGAATGATAGAAAAGAGGAGAAAAGAAAAATGGTTGATTTATTGATAAAACTTCTGGGGCCGTTTATGTACAGCCTTGGTGTTAGTGAAGCAGACCTGCTCTCTTATCTTACGCAGCTTGAAGGCTACATCTATGGAATTATAGGTGCGGCCGTTGTGTTGGTTGCCGTTATGGTTCTTGCTCACTTTGCAAAAAAAGGATTCCGCCATGTGATCCGGGTGGAAGCTCTAATGGCATTCCTATTAGCCGTTCTGATCATTGTAAATTCTATTTGCTATGGTCCAATGTACTCAAATGTATCTGGCTTCCTGAATGCTTCAAAAGCAGAATTTTCTGAAGAAACGATTGCAAACAGCAAAGAAACAATCAAGAAAATCGGAGAAGAAGGTATCACTCTGGTAAAAAACGAAGGACTTCTTCCTCTGTCTTCCGATGTGACAAGTCTGAATGTATTTGGATGGGACTCCACGAATCCCATATTTGGAGGAACAGGTTCCGCCGGTTCCCATTCTGAAGGTGCAGTTGGTATTTTACAGTCTCTTAAGGATGCTGGCTATAAAACTAATGAAACACTTTCAAAAATGTACACAGATTATTATGATCAGCGTCCGTCTATTTCCATGTCTGCACAGGATTGGTCTCTGCCGGAGCCGAACATGACCCATTATACAGATGAACTGATGAACGAAGCAAAAGGTTTTTCTGATACAGCAGTGATTGTGATCGGACGTCCGGGCGGTGAGGGCGCGGACCTTCCCACTGATATGAACGCTGTAATTAAAGGTACATATAACCAGGGTCTTGCTACTTCCAATGCTCCGGCAAACTGGCGTTATATGAATGCTTCTTATACAAATAATGGCTCTTATGATGACTTTGAGGAAGGTGAACATTATCTGGAGCTTTCCGTAACAGAGGAACAGATGGTAGATAAAGTCTGCTCCGAATTTGATAATGTAATTGTAATTATTAATGCAAACAATGCAATGGAACTTGGCTGGGTAGATGAGTACGAACAGATTAAATCCGTTCTTCTTGCTCCTGGCGGCGGTTCAACCGGCTTTGCAGCACTGGGTAAGATTTTCAACGGTTCTGTGAACCCATCCGGTAAAACAGCAGATACTTATGTAAAAAATCTGCTTTCCACACATTACATCAACAATATTGGAAACCTTCCGTACAATAATGTGGATGACCTGAAAGCACAGGCATTGGAAGCAGATGCTTCTTACAAAGGAAATATTTCTTTTGTAAATTATGCAGAGGGCATTTATGTTGGATACAAGTTTTATGAGACAGCCGCAGAAGAAGGACTGATCGACTATGAAAACAGTGTGCAGTATCCCTTTGGATATGGTCTGAGCTACACTACTTTTGAAAAAACAATGGTAAACTTCAAGGACAATGGCGATACTGTTTCCTTTGATGTGGAAGTAAAGAATACAGGGGATTCTGCAGGCAAAGATGTTGTAGAGATTTACTATACACCGCCTTATACAAACGGTGGTATTGAAAAGGCTTCTGTAAATCTGATCCAGTTTGAGAAAACGGAACTTCTGGAGCCTGGTAAATCCCAGACACTTTCTTTTGAAATAGCAAAAGAAGATATGGCGTCCTACGATTCCAGTGAGATCAAGATTGCAGGAGGCGGATATATTCTTGAAGCTGGTGAGTATGCAATTTCTGTACGTTCTGATTCTCACACCGTAGTTGCAGAAGAGAAATTCACAGTTGATGAAGATATTGACTACAGCAGGGACGGACGTTCTACAGATGAAATAACAGCCGCAAATGTATTTAACGATTATACACGGGGAGATTTCATTGAGCTTTCCCGTGCAGACGGATTCAAAAATGCCGGAGCTTCCTGGGCAAGACCGACAGATTATGCAATGTCTGATGAACTTCGTGCGGCAGTAGAGGAAAATACATTTGGTATTTATGACAGCAGTAAATATGATAATGCAGATGATGAAATGCCTTCAATGGGAGAAGACAATGGTTTGACACTTTTTGACCTTAAGGGAGTGGACTATGAGGATGAAAAGTGGGAAAATCTGTTGGATCAGTTAAGCTTTGAAGACATGGCAACCATGATCAACGTAGGAGGATGGCAGACAGCCGAAATCGAATCTGTTGGTAAGATCGCTACTTCTGACTGTGACGGACCTGCAGGCCTTAACAACTTTGTGACAAAAACTTATGGTACTCCATATCCTTGCGAAGTCTTACTGGCACAGACATGGAATAAGCAGCTCGCTTATGAGACAGGAGAATCTATGGGACAGGAGTTTGCAGATGTACAGAACTATGGCTGGTACGGACCTGCTATGAATACACATCGTTCTGCATTCTCCGGACGTAACTTTGAGTACTATTCCGAAGATGGTGTACTTGCAGGATATCTGGCAGCAAACCAGGTAAACGGTGCTGCAACAAAAGGTGTCTATCCGTACATCAAACACTTCGCAGTAAATGATCAGGAATGTAATCGTGAATCCTTCCTGCTTACCTTTGTTTCCGAGCAGGCAATGCGTGAGATCTATCTGAAACCATTTGAGCTTTGTGTGAAGGGATTTGAGGGAACAGCTATGGCTTGTATGTCTTCTTATAACTGGCTTGGAAGTGTACCGGCATGTGCAAACCCAGATCTTCTCCAAACTGTTCTTCGTGACGAATGGGGATTCTGCGGAATGGTAATCAGTGACTACGATGGATCTTATGGATATATGATTTCTGAAAGCTGCATGAGAAATGGAAATGATCTGATGCTTGGCTATGGAAATTCCGCATCCAATCAGTTTACAAACCAGAGCGCAACAGCGGTTCTTGCAATGCGTACAGCATGTAAGAATATCATGTATACGATCGTAAACAGTGGTGTTTATGCAGGCAGTGAAAATCCGGTGGGTGGTCTTTCCAATATGGATAAGCTTTTCCTGAAAGTGAATATACTTGGCGGTGTAGTGATCGGCGGTACTGCAATACTGGTATTTGTTCATTATCTGCTAAAGAAAAAGAAAGCAGCTAAGGCGGCAGAGTAAGTTTTTTTATCGCAGAAGTACCACAGCTCCGCAAGAAGAATGGAGGAATAAATGAACGTAAAGGATATTATTTCAAAACTTAAAATAGAAGAAAAAGCAGCTCTGTTAAGCGGAAAAAATGAGTGGGAATCAAGAGATATTCCAAGACTTGAAGTTGATTCCATTACATTTTCAGACGGTCCTCACGGTCTGCGCCGCCAGGAAGGAGCCGGGGATCACCTGGGGCTGAATGCCTCTCTTCCTGCAACCTGCTTTCCTACTGCTGCCACAACTGCCAATAGCTGGAACCCGGGCATTGGCGAAAAAATCGGTGAAGCTCTGGGAAAAGAGGCTGTTGCGCAAGGGGTGAATGTAGTTCTTGGACCAGGACTGAATATGAAACGTTCTCCTCTGTGTGGAAGAAACTTTGAATATTTTTCAGAGGATCCCATTCTTGCAGGAAAAATGGCAGCAGCCTATGTGAGAGGAATCCAGAGTAAACATGTGTACGCATGCCCGAAGCATTTTGCAGTAAATTCCAGAGAATGCCGTCGTATGGCTATGAATGCCGTAGTGGATGAGAGAACTCTCCGGGAAATTTATCTGACTGCTTTTGAGATCGCAGTAAAAGAAGGAAAGGCAAAGTCCATCATGTCTTCTTATAATGAAGTCAATGGGCAGTATGCAAACGAGAATGAGCATTTACTGGTAGACATTCTGAGAAATGAATGGGGATTTGATGGAATTGTAGTTACTGACTGGGGTGCCAGCAATAACCATACCGAAGGGGTGAAATGTCAGTCTAATGTGGAAATGCCCAACCCGGGTCTGGATTCTGCCAGAGACTTGCTTGCAGATCTGAAGCTGGGTAAAATTACCGAAGAGGAAATTGACCGGGCAATCGCGCCGATTATCCAGGCTGCAATTTATTTTAAAGAGAATGAGCAAAAGGATTTCGATAAAGAAGCGCATCATAGAATAGCACATCAGGCAGCAGTGGATAGTGCCGTACTTTTGAAAAACGAAAGAGGAATCCTTCCTTTGAAAGACGGAACAAAGGTTGCACTGCGCGGACCATTTGTGAATAAGCCGAGATATCAGGGTGCAGGTTCTTCACAGGTAAATGCTACAAAAGTAGAGACAATTGCCCAGGAGATTAAAAAATATAATCTGCAGGTTGTGGATGATACAAAAGAAGCACATGTGGTGCTGTTCTTCTTCGGACTGGATGAAATTGCAGAATCTGAGGGTGCTGACAGAACCTCTATGGATATTCCGGAATATCAGATCAAAGAACTGGAAGAGCTGGCAGCTCAAAATTCCAATATGGTTGGTGTGATGTCTGCAGGTTCCGCAGTAAAAATGCCCTGGCTGGATAAGCTGACAGCGCTTCTTCATGGATACCTTACCGGCCAGGCAGGTGCAAGTGCGCTACTTGACCTTATTACAGGAAAAGAGGTACCGTCAGGAAAACTGGCGGAATCTTATCCTTTTGCTTATGCAGATTGCTCCATGTTCAATTATGCAGATGAAAAATACAGAAATCTTCAGTATAGGGAGGGGCCATTTATCGGTTATCGGTACTATGATACAGCAGATATTCCAGTACAGTTCCCCTTTGGATATGGCCTTTCCTATACGGCATTTGCTTATGATTCTCTGATATTTACAAACGAAGGCGTACGCTTTACCATTACCAATACAGGAATTTATTCGGGTGCAGAAATTGCTCAGTTATATGTAGGAAAGAAGGAGTCAAAGCTTGTCAGACCAAAAAAAGAGCTGAAAGGTTTTGTAAAGGTATGGCTGGAAGCCGGAGAATCGAAAGAGGTTGAGATTGGATTTGATGATAAAACCTTCCGCTATTTTAACACCAAAACTAATCAGTGGGAGGTAGAAGGCGGTACTTATACCATTATGATCGGTGCCTCCAGTGCAGACATCAGACTTTGTGCAGAGATGGAGAAGCAGGGCACAACGGAGAAACTTCCCTATGATATTGAAAAGCTTCCAAGCTATAAATCCGGGCTTGTTCGAAATGTTCATTATGAAGAATTTCAACTGTTCTACGGAGATATTCTTCCAGAGGAAAAGGTTGGACCTCTTAATATCAATGATGCACTTTGCCAGATGAAATATGCCAGGAGCGGTATCTGCCGTCTTGTGTATAAGATTTTGCAGAAAAAGCTGGACAAAGCAGTGGAAAAGGGGGTGCCGGATTTGAATACTCTCTTTATTTACAATATGCCGTTCAGGGCAATCAGTAAGATGACTGCAGGTATGGTTTCCAGGGAAATGACTGAGTCCATTGTAACTGTTGCCAACGGACACTTTTTCCGTGGAGCGGCAGGATTGATCGGCGGATTTTTCCGGAATGCAAGGGCAAATAGAAAGTACGAAGCTTTGTTGAAGAACATGAAATAGGAGGCAGCAGAAAATGAATATATGGAAAGCCTTTGAGACAAAAAATCCGAAGCTTGCTAAATGGGTAAGAGAAGGCGGACTGTTTGTTATTGTCTCAAATATAATCACAGTTCTGAAATATATTATGCTTCAGTTTCTCCCGTATGCATTTGCCGGAATGGGAGACAGATCTTTTGGCTGGCCGGGAATTCCGGCAACATTGTTTGGAGAGACATTCCAGTGGAATATCCTGGGATATGATCAGGCACATGGGGGCCTTGCATATTTTATGGCGTATATGACTGCAATGGTAATTGGAGAATGTATTAATTTTCCAATACAGAAGCTCTTTGTATTCCGCAGCCATGGGAATACAGGCAAACAGATTGCATGGTATACTGCTGCATTTTGCGTGATAACCTGTATTGTAAATTCCATCAATTGTATCTGGGTTGCAGTAGCCGGTCTTCTTGTGCCGGATTTTATCTATAATATTGGTACAACAGTGCTTAATGGCGGTGTGTCTATGATTATATTTTTCTTCGTAAATAAGGCTATTTTTCCTGAGAAACTGAAATCAGACCATTGAGAATGCCGGTGGATGTTTGGGGCTGTTGCAAGGGCTTACCTGCCTTTGCAGCAGCTTCTTTTTTACGGACATTTTACAGATTCATGGTTTTACATTTAACATTGCCCTTCTATAATCAAGCTTGTCAATAAGGCAATTAGAAAAAGAAGATAAAGGAGAAAAAATAATGAAGAAAAAAATTGCAGTGATGTTATGTACAGCAATTATGGGGACTACAGCATTGGCAGGCACAGTAAATGCAGCAAGCGGAACGATCAACGTTGTTTCCCGTGAGGAGGGCTCCGGTACCCGTGGCGCTTTTATTGAGCTGTTCGGTGTGCAGGAAGAGACAGACGGCGAAAAGGTGGATATGACCACACTGGATGCAAGCATTACCAACAGCACTTCTGTAATGATGACTACCGTAGCAGGGGATGAAAACGCCATTGGCTATATTTCCCTGGGCTCCTTGAACGATACCGTAAAGACTCTGAAAATCGATGGTGCAGAGGCAAAGGCTGAGAACGTGGCCAACGATACATATAAGGTTTCACGTCCTTTTAACATTGTGACGGGAAAAGAGGTAAGCGACAGCGCCCGGGATTTCATTAACTTTATCATGAGTGCTGAGGGCCAGCAGGTGATTGAGGATAACGGTTACATCAAAAAGGACACGGAGGCTCCGGCATATGAGGGAGGAAACGCTGCAGGCACCATCGTGGTTTCAGGTTCCTCCTCTGTAGCACCGGTAATGGAGAAACTGAAAGAGGCCTATGAGAAACTGAATTCTGATGTGACAGTAGAAGTACAGCAGAGCGATTCCACCACAGGAATAACTTCTGCAATTGAAGGTGTGTGTGATATCGGGATGGCTTCCCGTGAGCTGAAGCCGGAAGAGGAACAACAGGAAATAACCAGCCAGGTAATCGCAATCGACGGAATCGCAGTGATCGTAAACAATACCAATGAGCTGGAAGACATGACAAGCGAACAGGTTAAGGCAATCTTTACCGGTGAGGCCACAGAGTGGGAAGAACTTGTAAAGTAAATGCAAAGGAAAGGATATCATTATGAGCCATATTAAAGAAAAGGGGATGAAGCTCATATTTATGATTGCAGCTTGTACTTCGGTACTGGCGGTATTCCTTATTTGCTTTTTCCTGTTCGCAAACGGGCTTCCGGCAATTGGAAAGATTGGGTCGGTGAAGTTTTTATTTGGAAAGGTTTGGAGGCCCTCTAATGGAATTTACGGAATCTTTCCCATGATCGTGGCCAGCATTTACGTCACTGGCGGAGCGATTCTTATGGGGGTTCCCATTGGGGTATTTACTTCGGTATTCATGGCGCGATACTGCCCAAAGAAAATTTACGGACTACTAAAATCCGGTATTGAATTAATGGCAGGAGTTCCTTCTATAGTATATGGTTTCTTTGGCTTAATTCTTTTGGTGCCTTTGATCCGCAGGCTTTTCGGAGGAACGGGAAGCAGTATGCTGGCGGCTTCCCTGCTTTTGGGCATGATGATTCTGCCAACCATGATCGGTGTAACAGAGTCTGCGATTCGAAGCGTGCCGGAAAGTTACTATGAGGGATCTCTGGCTTTGGGAGCTACCAGAGAACGGAGCATTCTTTTTGTAGTGCTTCCTGCAGCAAAGTCGGGAATTCTGGCAGGGGTGGTCTTGGGAATCGGCCGTGCCATCGGAGAAACCATGGCTGTGATCATGGTGGCAGGAAACCAGCCAAGAATGCCGCAGGGGATTTTGAAAGGCGTTCGGACCATGACTGCTAATATCGTAACAGAGATGGGCTATGCGTCTGGAATTCACAGAGAAAGTCTGATCGCAACGGCAGCAGTGCTGTTTGTTTTTAGTCTAATCATCAACGTAAGCCTTTCTCTGCTGAACAGGAGGAATGAACATGCAGATTGAGACAAGTGCAGTTTGGGAAGGAAACAAAGAGGCCGAAAAGAAAAATGCGTTTTCCATGGGCATTCGGCTGCAAACCTATCAGGGACATCTTGGCTCCAGACTACTGGCGCTGCTGGTGGTGGCTGCGGCCATGCTGACCTTTGCCATGCTGGCGTTTTTGATCATTTATATCCTTGTAAAAGGAATTCCCTATTTGAACATGGATTTGTTCAGCCCGGTATATACCTCGGAGAATGTATCCCTGGTACCTTCGCTGATCAATACTCTTATCATGACGATGGTTGCTGTTTTGCTTGCGGCACCCATTGGGATTTTCGCGGCCATTTATCTGGTGGAATATGTAAAGAAAGGGAGCCGGTTTATGAAAGTGATACGTATTACTGCTGAGACACTTTCCGGCATTCCTTCGATCGTATACGGACTTTTCGGTATGCTGTTTTTTGTGGTAACGCTGCAATGGGGACTGAGCCTTCTTTCCGGAGCTTTTACCATGGTCATCATGGTTCTTCCGCTGATTCTGCGTACTGCAGAGGAGGCTTTGAAATCTGTGCCGGATTCTTACAGGGAGGCAAGTTTCGGTCTGGGTGCAGGAAAGCTTCGCACCATTTTCACCATTGTGCTCCCCTCAGCAGTTCCAGGGATCCTGGCAGGTGTGATCCTGGCTATCGGACGGGTGGTAGGAGAGACAGCAGCCTTGATTTACACAGCAGGTACTGTGGCTGCGGTACCCAAAAGTCTTATGGGTTCCGGTCGGACTCTGGCACTTCATATGTACGTGCTGTCCAGCGAAGGCCTGCATATGAATCAGGCATCGGCCACTGCTGTTGTGATTTTGCTGTTTGTGCTTGTGGTCAATGGCATTTCCGGAATGATTGCCAGAAAAATTGGGAAAGGATGATTCATTATGGACGAGACGACAAAAATCAGCGTGGAAAATATGGAACTCCATTACGGCTCTTTCCGCGCTTTGAAAAATATCAATATCAACATTCCGAAGAAGGAGATTACAGCTTTTATCGGGCCAAGCGGCTGCGGAAAATCTACTTTTTTAAAGTCTCTGAACCGTATGAACGATCTGGTGGAAAGCTGCGTGATTACGGGAAGGGTACTTCTGGATGGAGAGGATATTTACGGAAATATGGACGTGAACCTGCTTCGGAAGAGGGTTGGCATGGTGTTTCAGAAACCAAATCCCTTTCCTATGAGTATTTATGACAACATTGCATATGGCCCCAGGACACACGGAATTCGTTCCAAAGCCCGTCTGGATGAAATTGTGGAAAAATCTCTGCGGGACGCAGCTGTATGGGATGAGGTGAAGGATCGCTTGAAAAAAAGTGCCCTGGGGATGTCCGGCGGGCAGCAGCAGAGACTGTGCATTGCCCGGGCTCTGGCTGTGCAGCCTGAAGTTCTGCTTATGGATGAACCCACCTCGGCGCTGGATCCCATTTCTACTTTCAAGATTGAGGAACTGGCGCTGGAACTGAAAAAAAACTACACCATTGTAATGGTGACACACAATATGCAGCAGGCCACCCGTATTTCTGATAGAACCGCTTTCTTCCTACTGGGGGAGATCGTGGAGTTTGACAATACAGATAAGCTGTTTTCCATGCCACGGGATAAGCGTACGGAGAATTACATTACAGGGAGATTTGGTTAATATGGCAGCACATTTTAAACTTCAGTCGGAAGAAGGGCTTGCGCTGACCTGTAAAGTCAGCGCAAGCCCTTCTTATTAGTATATTCTTTCAGAATTTATCCCATGTAAACAGTTACGTGATATTCGGTTTTGCCTGATTCCAATGGAATGAGGCTTCCTTCCATTTCTTTTCCGTCTACGGAAATCTTGGAAACACCTTTCTGTACGCCGTCAGGCTTCTTTACATCAATGTAATAAGTTGCACCCCGGAATTTTCGGATCAACTGGAAATCACCGAAATCAGAAGGAACACATGGGTCGATCCGCAATCCGTCATAGTCCGGCTGAACGCCCAGGATTGCCTGGGATACATTGACAAAGGTCCATGCAGCAGTACCGGTCAGCCAGCTATTCTTCGCTTCTCCGTGATAGAAAGCATCGGCTCCTGCGATCATCTGGGAATAAACGTAGGGCTCTGTCCTGTGGATATCACTGATGTTTTCAATATAGGACGGGCATGTTTTCCTGTAAATCTCAAAGGCTCTGTCGCCCCGGCCGATGTTGGTTTCCGCAATGGAGATCCATGGATTGTTGTGGCAGAAGATACCGGCATTTTCTTTGTATCCCGGAGGATAAGAAGAAATTTCTCCAAGGTTGAGATAGTACTGTGTATAAGCAGGCTGCAGGATCATGATACCGTATTTGGTATCCAGACGTTCTTTTACGGAATCCAGCGCTTTTTCTGCGAGACCTTCCTTTACACCGATGCCGGCCATAACGCAGAAGCCCTGTGGCTCAATGTAAATCTGGCCTTCCCTGCATTCCCTGGAACCAACCTTTTTAGACTCGGCATCATATGCACGGACAAACCACTCGCCGTCCCAGCCAGCGTCTAAAACCGCCTGATACATTTGATCAACAGCATCCAGAGCTTCTTTTTCCAGTTCTTTTTTTCCAAGACGGCAGCAGATTTCTGCAAATTCTTTTCCATACTTTACAAACATTCCTGCAATAAATACAGATTCTGCAACAGGACCTTCGGAAGGACCTGTAGTTTGGAAGGGTTCTCCAGGCTCTTTGGAGAAGCAGTTCAGATTCAGGCAGTCATTCCAGTCTGCACGGCCGATAAGGGGAAGCCTATGCGGTCCTAAATGAGTACAAATATAATGGAAGGAACGGTACAGGTGCTCAAACAGAGACTGTGCCTTTTCTATTTGGTTGTCAAAGGGAACGATTTCATCAAGGATAGAGAAATCGCCGGATTCTTTGATATAGGCAGCTACAGCAGCAATCAGCCACAGGGGATCATCGTTAAAACCGCTTCCGATATCCAGATTGCCTTTTTTGGTCAGAGGCTGGTACTGATGATAAGCGCTTCCATCTTCAAATTGGGTAGCAGCAATGTCCAGGATTCTCTCTCTGGCACGTTCAGGAATCAGATGAACAAAACCAAGAAGATCCTGACAGGAGTCACGGAATCCCATACCGCGTCCGGTACCGGATTCGTAGTAGGAGGCGGAACGAGACATGTTAAAGGTAACCATACACTGGTACTGATTCCAGATATTTGCCATACGGTTAACATGCCCGTCTTTGCTGCTGACTACGTATTTGGAAAGAAGTGCATCCCAGTATTCATTCAATTGTGCAAAAGCAGCCTCAACCTGCGAAGAGGAGGAGAAGCGGCTTAAAATTTCATGAGCCCCGTTCTTGCGGATAATACCGGGAGCTTCCCATTTCTGATCCTCCGGATTTTCGCAGTAGCCAA
Source organism: uncultured Blautia sp. (assembly GCA_946557785.1). Lineage (GTDB taxonomy): Bacteria > Bacillota > Clostridia > Lachnospirales > Lachnospiraceae > Blautia_A. Next base: position 38,274 of record CAMNTH010000009.1, on the reverse strand, counting down.
GAACAAACACAAAATCTTTTTCTTCACCAGGAGTAAGGATAATATCAATCTGATGGCTTGCAATGGGGTACCAGCCGCTTGCAACGGAGCCGCGGCATTTTTTTTCTTTTACTGCGTCAGGAAAAGCATTGCCGTTGCCGTAGCCAAGGAAAATATCACGGCTTGTATCAAAACCATCTACAGGGGTATTGACGCTGAAGAAGCTGTAGTGCTTTCTGCGCTCACGATATTCGGTTTTGTGATAAATGGTGCTTCCTTCGATTTCCACTTCGCCAATGCTTAAGTTACGCTGGAAGTTGTTCATATCGTCTACTGCGTTCCAGAGACAAAACTCTACATAGGAGAAAAGGGAAATGCTTTTTACCTCTGCAGAAGTATTTTTTAGTTTTAAGTGGTTGATCTCACAGGTGGCATCTACCGGGACAAAAGCCAGCAGATCAGCATTAAGACCATTTTTAGAAGAACAAAAACGGCTGTATCCAAGGCCGTGGCGGCATTTATAAGAGTCTACCTCTGTCTTGGAAGGCATAGTTCCCGGATTCCAGATAGTGCCATTGTCATTAATATAGTAATACTTCCCGTTGGAGTCCAGCGGAAGGGAATTGTAGCGGTAGCGTGTGATGCGCAGAAGCTTGGCATCCTTGTAAAAACTATATCCTCCGCAGGTATTGGAAATCAGAGTAAAAAAGTCCTGAGTGCCTAAATAGTTGATCCATGGAAGGGGGGTATTAGGGGTAGTAATCACATATTCTTTTGCTGCATCATCAAAATGCCCGAAGTTCATAATGAAACCTCCTGAATTATTTTATAATAAAAACGATGGTTTAGAAAAATACAGAAAATTTAATTACGAAAACGAATGAGTTAAGATAAAATAATGAAAAAAGTTGGAAAACAGGGCATCCACTTGCCATTAGTATATAGGAAAGAAAGAGAAAAATCAATATAATTTCTTAATATAAGAAAAAAAGCAGAAGGAACAGGGGAAAATATAATAGATATGGCAGGAGCAGTTCAGAGTATGATGCTCTGGCAAAGCTTTTTTCGAAAATGTTTAGTAATGTTTACGAAATGTTTCGTAAATTGGCGGCAAATTTTCCGGGATTGGATGAAAAAATAGAAAAAGAAAGAAAGATAGTTTTGTGCAATTAATCTAAAATATCCAAAACGCACAAAAAAATGAAAAAAACACTTGCTTTTTTGTGCGGAAAAGATTAAAATAAACTTACGAAAACGATTTAGGAAAACGAACGAAGAAAGAGTGAGGCAGGCCTATGGTTTCCATGAAAGAGATTGCCAAAAGGTGCAATGTTTCCATAGCCAGCGTCAGCAAAGCTTTAAATGGATACTCAGACATTGGCGAAGAGACTAGAAACTACATAGTAAAAACAGCATCTGAAATGGGGTATCTTCCGAATTCTTCTGCAAGATCATTAAAAACGAAACGAAGCCACAATATTGGAGTCCTTTTTATGGATGAGGCTATGAGTGGACTGACACATGATTTTTTTAATCCTGTATTGGAAAGCTTTAAGAAAACTGCAGAAGAGAAAGGTTATGATATTACTTTTACCAGTGGAAATATTTCTGGTCAGAAGATGAGTTACTATGAACACTGCCGTTTCCGAGGCGTAGATGGTGTTGTAATTGCTTGTGTGGACTTCTATTCGGAAGAGGTGCAGGAGCTGGTAAGATCAGAACTTCCCGTAGTAACCATTGACCATGTGTTTGATGGAAGAATCGCTGTCGTATCTAACAATATCCAGGGAATGGAGGAACTTGTTTCCTATATATATAGTATGGGTCACAGAAAGATTGCCTACATACACGGAGAGGATTCATCGGTAACAAGAAGCCGTCTGAATACATTTTACAGAACACTTCAAAGAGAAGGAGTGGAGATTCCGGATGATTATATGCTTACGGTTCCTTATAGGGATGCCGATGCAGCTGCTCTGGCTACAGGACAGCTTCTGGAATTGAAAAACCCGCCGACATGTATTCTGTATCCGGATGATTTCTCCGCCTTGGGCGGAATCAATGAAATCCGGGAAAGAGGTCTTAGGATTCCCCAGGATATTTCCATTGCCGGATATGACGGAATTACAGTTGCAAGAGTTCTTGAGCCGAAGCTGACCACAATCTGTCAGGATACAGCGGCTATTGGAAGAATTGCAGCAGAGAAACTGGTGGATTTGATCGAAAATCCCAAAACCACGCTGATTGATAAATTTACGGTAAGCGGTACTCTTTTTAAAGGCGCTTCTGTAAAAAGAATCGATCTACGATAGGCATTTCTATTACACTAGCTGTAATATGAGATAAATGCACTTGCAAAAAGCAAAATTTTAAGGAGGTAGCATCAAATGAAGAAAAAAATGATTAGCGCTGTATTGACAGCAGCCATGTTGGCAGGCATGACAGTAGGTAGTGTATTACCGGTATCAGCAGAGGCAGCAGAAGAAGGAAAAGTGTTAAATATTTACTGCTGGAATGAAGAGTTTAAGAGCCGTATTACAGATCACTATCCAGGATATGAGGAAGTTGACGCTACACATGGCAAGATTGGTGATGTAGATGTTGTTTGGAACATTACTCCTAGTGATGACAATGCATATCAGAACAATCTGGACGAGAAGCTTCTGGCTCAGGCAGATGCTGCAGCAGATGACAAGATTGACCTGTTCCTGATCGAAGCTGATTATGCTTTGAAATATGTTGATACAGAGTACACCATGAACGTAGCTGATCTTGGAATTACCGCTGATGACCTTGCTCAGCAGTTTGGTTATACACAGGATGTTGTAACAGATTCCAACGGCGTTCTTAAAGGTGTTTCATGGCAGGGCTGTCCTGGACTTCTGATCTACAACCGTGAAATTGCAAAAGAAGTTTTTGGCTCCGATGATCCTGCAGAAGTACAGAAGGCTGTAGCTGATTGGGATACCTTCAAAGCAACAGCAGCAACAATGAAAGAAAAAGGATACTTTATGACATCTACTACAAATGATGCGTATCGTGTATTCTCCAATAATGTAACAAGCAAATGGGTAGACGGAACAACCATCAATGTTGACGCAAACATTAAATCATGGGTTGATATGTCCAAAGAAATGGTAGACGCAGGACAGACAAATACTTACGATCTGTGGAGCGATGACTGGAGCAAAGGCTTCTATCCGGACGGAAAGGTATTCTGCTACTTTGGACCGGCTTGGTTCTATGACTTCTCTATGGCAGGAGATACCGAAGGCTCTATCGCTAACCAGGGCGGATGGGCAACAACTGAAGGTCCTCAGGGCTTCTTCTGGGGCGGTACATGGCTTTGCGGTGCTGCAGGAACAGATAATGCATCTCTTGTAAAGGATATTATGCTTCAGATGACCTGCAATGCAGACGTTATGACAGAAATCGCAAAAGCTGACGGTGACTTTGTAAACAATAAAGGTGCTATGGAAGCTCTTTCAACAGACGAAAGCTTCGGCGATGCAATCCTTGGCGGTCAGAACCCGATCGGAAAATTCCTTGCAGGAATTGATTCTATCGACCTGAGCAACCTTTCTAACTATGACCAGGGCTGCAACGAAGAGTTCCAGGCAGCTATGAAGAACTACTTTGATGGAAATGCAACTTACGAAGAAGCATTAGAGCAGTTCTACACAGCAGTTATCGAGAAATATCCGGAACTGACAAAACCTGAAGCATAATCTGTGTATGGATTATAGCCAGAACTAGTAATTTGGCGCCATGCCTGCCTAGGCAGGCATGGCGTTCATGCTGTTTAGAAAAGATGCCCGGAGAGGTTGAAGAATCTTGTTATGTAGGGCTGGCATCAGTTTTTTATATTTCATGGAATTGTGAAGTTTAAAGATTTGCTGCGAACTTTGCATAATCAAGAATCGAAGGACTGCGCATAACGCAGCTATTAGGAAAGGAGGAGACTGTTTATGAATCAGAAAACAAACAATAAAAAGGCAGTTAGCTATAATAAATGGGGATACATATTTCTGATTCCTTTTGTTGTAGTATATGTTGTTTTTCAGTTAATTCCACTTTTTACAACAATTTACAATAGTTTTTTTGAACACTATCGTTCCGGCCTTACCCAGATCGGACCGAATTTTGTTGGATTCGATAATTACAAGGCTCTTTTGTCGCAGGGGGATCTGCTTATTTATTTCAAGAATACCATGATCATGTGGATTATGGGCTTTGTTCCGCAGATTATTGTTTCTCTTTTACTTGGAGCATGGTTTTCAGATCCGCAGCTCAGACTAAAATTTACGAATTTCTTTAAAACAGTTATTTATCTGCCAAACCTGATCATGGCTTCTGCGTTTGCAATGCTGTTTTTTACCTTGTTCTCTGACAGCGGTCCTATGAATTCCATTCTGATAAATCTTGGAATTTTAGATCAGCCTTTCAAGTTTCTATCCAATACCTGGAGTACAAGAACCCTGATTGCGATGATGAACTTCCTGATGTGGTTCGGAAATACGACCATTTTGCTGATGGCAGGTATGCTGGGAATTGACACTGCCTTATTCGAAGCTGCAGAGGTAGATGGCGCAACTTCCACACAGATTTTCTACAAGATTACGCTGCCTCTTTTAAGACCGATTTTGATTTATGTAATGATCACATCCCTGATCGGCGGTCTGCAGATGTTTGATGTTCCTCAGATTCTGACCAATGGTTCCGGTGATCCTATGAGATCTACAATGACGCTGATCATGTATCTGAATAAGCATTTGTTCAGTAAGAACTATGGTATGGCCGGCGCTCTTTCTGTATTGCTGTTTATCGTAACCGGCGTGCTGAGTATGATTATCTTTAAGTTTACAAAATCTGAGAACGATTAGGAGGTGGACAGATATGAAGAAGAAAAAAGCAAAAGGTCTCGGTATCGGTCCAAGAAGAGTAATCGCATATGCGGTGCTGGTGTTAATGGTATTCCTATGTCTGTTTTGGTTTTACGTGCTGTTTGTAAACTCAACAAGATCCAATGGAGAATTAACAAGAGGATTTTCGCCTGTACCAAGCGATAATTTTGTTACAAACTGGAAAAACCTGATGGCAGGAACATTGCCTGTATGGAACGGACTTATTAACAGTGCGATTGTTGCGTGTCTCAGCGCCATTCTCAGTACTTATTTTTCAACCATGACTGCTTATGCAATACATGCATATAATTTCCGGCTGAAAAAAGCCATGTTTACATTCATCCTGATGGTTATGATGATTCCTACGCAGGTAACTGCACTTGGTTTTGTTCAGCTGGTAACGAAACTAAAACTGGAAGATTCCTTTGTACCGCTGATCGTTCCTTCCATTGCGGCTCCGGTTACGTTCTATTACCTGAAGCAGTATATGCAGAGCAATCTTCCACTGTCTCTGGTAGAGGCTGCTAGAATTGACGGTTCCGGCGAGCTGCACACATTTAATATGATCGTGCTTCCGTTGATGAAGCCGGCAATTGCAGTACAGATGATTTTTACCTTTGTATCAAGCTGGAATAATTACTTTATTCCTGCATTGATCCTTCATGCAGACAAAAAGAAAACTTTGCCGATTTTAATTGCACAGCTGCGTTCTGCGGATTTCCTGAAGTTTGATATGGGTCAGGTTTATATTATGATCGTATTTTCTATTCTTCCGGTTATCGTGGTATATCTTTTCTTATCCAGAAGCATTGTTGGCGGCGTTGCCGCAGGCGGTGTAAAAGGCTGATTGCTTCTTGCAAGGCATGAAATAATTATTACAAACAGAAAAGCCCCGCATCAGATGGAAAAATCTGTGTGGGGCTTTTCTGCGGGAAAAAAGGATGTTATAATAAGCATATGCTTTTAAGGCATAATGGGTATTATTTCAGGTTTGGGGGAAGGATAGAAGATGGAGTATCAGGAGATCATTATTTTTATTATGGAAATGCTTGGGACTGTGGCATTTGCAGCCTCGGGCGCCATGGTAGGCGTTGGAAGAGGCATGGATATCTTTGGAGTTTGTGTGCTTGGGGTGGTGACCTCTGTAGGAGGGGGAATGACCAGGGATATTATTCTTGGAATTACTCCGCCCGGCGTATTTCAGAATCCAATTTATGCTGCTGTAGCTACTATAACTTCTTGTATTGTATTTGGAGTATTATATATCAAAAAGGAACTATTGGAAGGGCATTTCAGGGAAACCTATGACAAAGCCATGCTGGTGATGGATTCCATTGGACTGGGAATCTTTACGGTAGTGGGTGTGAATACAGGGATCAGGCAGGGTTACCTGGGTAATGCATTCCTTTTGGTTTTTTTGGGTACCATTACCGGTGTAGGGGGAGGCTTGCTGCGTGACATGATGGCAGGCGTACCTCCATATATATTTGTTCGGCATATCTATGCGTGTGCATCTATTGTGGGATCAATATCCTGTGTACATATCTATCGAAACTTTGGTGCCATTGAAGCAATGGTAGTGTCTTCTGCAGTTGTAATCCTGATTCGGTATCTGGCTGCGCACTATCACTGGAATCTTCCAAAGCTGGATGAAAAGAAGCGCCCGGGCGCCTAAAGAATATACCATGTGATAAAAAAGAGAGAGAGGTTTTCTTCCCTCTCTCTTTTTTACTTTACGTATAAAATGATTCATTCCGGAAATCATGACAATGGTTTAATCAAGGGGATGGGTATCCTGAAGTGCCATGAAGCCTTCCTCACCTGTACGGATTTTTACGACATTTTCGATATCGTATACAAATACCTTGCCGTCTCCGTATTGTCCTGTGTGAAGGACTGCCTTTGCGGTTTCCACAACCTTCTTTACAGGAACCAGGCTGACAACGATCTCAATCTTGATCTTTGGAAGAAGATTCATATCCATTTCAACGCCGCGGTAGAAAGAACGGGCGCCTTTTTGAACTCCACAGCCCATGACATTTGTGATGGTGATCCCGGTTACGCCGATTTCATTCATGGCATGCATAAAATCTTCCAGCTTGCTTTGCCGGGTAATGATGACTACTTTTGTAAGCTTGTGTACACCCTCTGCCGGGATCCCAGGAATGAATTCCGCAGGAGCAGAGACAGCAGCATAAGTCTCGGAAGCAGGATCTGCTTTGGAGACACCCATGGGGGTGGGGACTGTTGTCATGGAATCATGAACGACAAATCCGTCATATGCACTGGTAAGGCCATGTTCCTTGCCATCCAGGCCGGCAATTTCTTCTTCCGGAGATACGCGGAGCCCCATTGTATGTTTGATCAGCTGGAAGATGATGGTCATTGTAACAGCGACCCATACGACGGTGGCGAACATACCAAGAAACTGCACTTTAAAGCCCTCAAAGCCGCCTCCAACCAGAAGTCCCTTCCAGCCGGTTCCGGTTCCGTCTGAGAAAATTCCTACTGCAAGGGTACCAAAGGCTCCGTTTAGGCCATGAACACCTACTGCTCCTACAGGATCATCTACTTTCAGAATTTTGTCAATAAACTCGATGCCAAAAACAACGAGGAATCCGGAGAGAATGCCGATAATGGCAGCTGATGCAGGAGATACTGTATCACAGCCTGCGGTAATGGCAACCAGACCGGCGAGAGAACCGTTAAGGGACATGGAAACATCCGGCTTTTCGTAGCGGATCCATGTGATGGCCATAACCGTTACGGTTGCAACAGCAGCAGCCAGGTTGGTGGTGACAAAGATTTTTCCTGCGCTTATAATGGCAGCACCTTCCATGCTGACAGTAGAAGCACCATTGAATCCGAACCAACAGAACCAGAGTATAAAAACGCCTAATGCGCCTACGGTCAGGTTATGGCCGGGAATGGCCTTAGATTTTCCGTCTTTGGTATATTTGCCGATACGGGGACCAAGTACAACAGCGCCGATAAAGGCTGCAACGCCGCCGACCATATGGACTGCACAGGAACCGGCAAAATCATGGAAGCCCATTTGGCTGATGAAACCTCCGCCCCAGATCCAATGGCCTGATACCGGATAGACGATGAGACTGATCAAAAAGCTGTAGACGCAGTAGGAAGAAAATTTGGTACGTTCAGCCATAGCGCCGGAAACAATGGTAGCAGATGTTGCACAGAAGACCGTCTGGAAAATTAAGAATGCCCAGAAAGGAACTCCTTCAGGAAGCATTCCGGTTCCATAATTGGCTTCTGATGCCAGACCATGGATGGAGCCGAAGAACCCATTTCCCGTACCAAACATAATTCCGAATCCAATGATCCAGAAGGTTGGTGTTCCGATACAGAAATCCATCAGGTTTTTCATGATAATATTGCCTGCATTTTTTGCTCTGGTAAAGCCTGTTTCTACCATTGCAAAACCGGCCTGCATGAAGAAGACCAGGGCAGCGCCAAGGAGCACCCAGATTGTGTTTGCAGATGAAAATCCCATAATAATTTCCTCCCTGTTATTGAAATAAAATGTTAGAGTTTATCGAAAAATGCGGAGGACTGAATTTAAGCCCTCCGCATCTTTGCGAACTGAATGTGTATGTAAAACAGGGGATACCGGTATCGTGTGATTCATGGATGAGGAAAACGATAATAAATTATGAAGTAGATATTCATAGCGGATATCCCCTGGTTTTACCTTATGAAATTGTAGAAAACTTCCTTCCGGTTTAGATAGAGAAGAGAAGCCTGCCGTATGTAGGATACGGGAGAATGTTTTCAGGTAGCATAGCCTCTGCTTCATCAGCAGATTTCCGGAGATTTTCCATGTCAGAGAGTACAATGGATTCATATGTTTTTGCGCTGGACAGGATATCCGTGCAGCCTTCTGCTGTGTCAGTATCTCTCTTTAGGGCGTCAAGCCCGGCAGTCATGGCTTCCGAAAGGGAAGTGAGCTTTGTAAGAACAGCCGCTTCGCAGGAAACGGAAATGTCCGGAATTACGGATTTCTTCAGGCTCGCAGTACGTGCAACCTGTTCCATGTACTGTGTAATGCTGGGAAGAAGATCTTTTCGAATGATTTCAGCCATAGTGTTGGACTCAATATGCAGAGTCTTTATATAATTTTCAAGCTTAATTTCATAACGGGAATAAAGCTCACCCTTTGTAAAGATGTTGTGCCCTGTAAGCAGCGCCTCATTTTTGGGGCTGATAAACATCTCCAGAGCATCAGGGGTAGCCTTTAGATTGTAAAGCCCCCGCCTTTGGGCTTCCTCCACCCATTCGTCTGTATATCCATTGCCATTGAAGATGATACGCTTATGAGCTGTAATAGTTTCTTTTAAAAGTTTGTGAACCGCATGGTTTATTTCTCCGGCAGAGACGCCCTCAAGAGTATTGGCAAACTGGCGGAGTACTTCTGCCACGGCAGTATTCAGTATAATGTTGGGGCTGGCTACGGAAGAAGAAGAGCCAAGCATACGGAACTCAAATTTATTGCCTGTAAATGCAAAGGGAGAGGTACGGTTTCTGTCTGTATTGTCCTTTACAAAGTGAGGGAGTACCTTTGCACCAATATCCATTTGGACAACGCCGTGACCTGTAAAGAATTCGTCCTTTTCAATGGAGCTTAGAACTTCCATGAGTTCATCTCCAAGGAAAATGGATACGATAGCAGGAGGCGCCTCATTTGCCCCTAGCCTGTGGTCATTTCCTGCGCTTGCAACAGAGATACGCAGGAGATCTGCATAATCATCTACGGCCTTGATAACTGCTGTTAAAAATACCAGGAACTGGATGTTTTCAGCAGGAGTCTTGCCTGGATCCAAAAGGTTTACACCTGTATCCGTGCTCATGGACCAGTTGTTGTGTTTACCGCTTCCATTGATGCCTTCAAATGGTTTTTCGTGAAGGAGGCAGACCATTCCATGCTTATCGGCTACTTTCTTCATGATTTCCATGGTAAGCTGATTGTGGTCAACTGAAACATTGGTGGTGTCAAAAACCGGGGCAAGCTCATGCTGGGCAGGTGCAACTTCATTATGTTTTGTCTTTGCCGGAATTCCAAGCTTCCACAGCTCCTCATCCAGGTCATGCATATAGGAGGAAATCCTTGGCTTCAATGTTCCGAAATAGTGATCTTCCATTTCCTGGCCTTTTGGAGCTGGTGCACCAATTAAAGTACGGCCGCAGAAGATCAGATCCTTTCTCTGGTTATAAAGCTCTTTGTCAACAAGGAAGTATTCCTGCTCCGGTCCTACGGTAGTGGTGACGTGGCGTACCTCTGTATTGCCAAGGATACGCAGCAGCTTCAATGCCTGTGTATTTAATGCATCCATGGAACGCAGAAGAGGCGTTTTCTTGTCCAGTGCTTCACCGCTGTAGGAGCAGAATGCAGTGGGAATGTAAAGGGTACGGTCTTTAATAAAGGCAGGGGAGGTAGGATCCCATGCAGTATATCCTCTTGCTTCAAATGTAGCTCGGAGCCCTCCGGAGGGAAAACTGGATGCATCTGGTTCTCCTTTTACAAGTTCCTTGCCGGAGAAATCCATAATGATCTGTCCATCGCCTGTAGGGGAAATGAAGCTGTCATGTTTTTCGGCAGTGAAGTTGGTCATTGGCTGGAACCAATGAGTATAATGGGTGGCACCGTTTTCGATTGCCCATTCTTTCATGGCAACTGCTACAGAATTGGCTACGTCCAGTTCCAGGTGGGAACCGTTCTGTATAGTTTTTTTCAGTGCTTTGTACATATCTTTTGGTAATTTGGTACGCATGATCTTGTCGTTGAATACAAGACTGCCGTATAATTCAGGAATATTCTGTGCCATATAGGTGTGCTCCTTTCTAACAAAAAAGGCGCCTTGGAAATGATCCAAAGCGCCGTTGCTTATGTGTGGTAGTATACACGAAAAATAAAAGTTGTCAATGTTTTTCTTAAAAAATTTTTTGCAAAAGTGAAAAAAGAAAAAGGGTTGACAAATTTTGGACTGGAATTATAATGCAGAAAGTATAGAACTATTTAGAGAACGTTAAATAGGACTTGACAAGAAAATGTTAGGATGGAGGTTGATTTAATGGCTGAAATTAAGGAAGAGTGCGGTGTTTTTGGAATCTATGATTTAGACGGGGGAAATGTGGTTCCCTCGATTTATTATGGACTGACGTCTTTACAGCACAGGGGCCAGGAAGCCTGCGGGCTGGCAGTTTCCAGGACAGACGGAACCGTTGGGAGCGTGCAGTTTCATAAGAATCTTGGGCTTGTAAGCGAGGTTTTGCGGGAAGATACCCTTAATTCCATGGAAGGAGATATTGGAGTGGGCCATGTACGTTATTCTACCACAGGTGATTCCGTGGCGGAGAATGCCCAGCCTTTGGTTCTTACATACGTGAAAGGAACTCTTGCCCTTGCCCATAATGGGAATCTGGTGAATACTGAAGAACTGAAATGGGAGCTGATTCAGACAGGAGCTATTTTCCATTCTACAACGGATTCGGAAGTGATTGCGTTTCATATTGCAAGGGAACGGGTGCATTCCAAAACGGCAGAGGAGGCTATAAGAAAAACAGCAGAGAAGATGAAAGGGGCATATGCTCTGGTTATAATGAGTCCGCGGAAATTGGTGGGTGTGCGCGACCCTTATGGGCTAAAACCTCTTTGCATCGGGAAAAAAGAAAACACCTATGTATTGGCATCTGAAAGCTGCGCGCTTACCTGTGTTGGGGCGGAATTTGTAAGGGATGTGGAGCCGGGAGAGATTGTTGCCATTACCAGGCAGGGGATTGTTTCAGATAAGAGCCTGGCCATAAAGAAGCACGCCCATTGTGTTTTTGAGTACATTTACTTTGCAAGGCTGGATAGTACCATGGACGGCGTGCGGATTTATGACGCCCGTATCCGGGGCGGGAAATCCCTGGCAAAATCCTATCCTGTGGAGGCTGACCTTGTGACAGGCGTTCCGGAATCAGGTGTTACTGCAGCTAAGGGGTACTCGGAGGAGTCCGGCATTCCCTTTGGCTTTGCTTTTTATAAAAACAGCTATATCGGCAGAACCTTTATTAAGCCTACCCAGAAGGAACGGGAATCCGGGGTTCATCTGAAATTAAGCGTTCTGGAATCAGCAGTCAGAGAAAAGCGGATCGTTCTTGTGGATGACTCTATTGTCAGAGGAACCACGATTAAAAATCTGATTCGGATGCTGAAGGATGCCGGAGCCTTGGAAGTTCATGTAAGGATTTCTTCTCCTCCATTTTTATATCCCTGCTATTTTGGAACTGATGTTCCATCAAATAATGAATTGATTGCGAGTACAAACAGCATGGAAGAAATTTGCCGCCTTATTGGAGCAGACTCTCTGGGATATATGAAAATTGACTCCCTGGAAGGTATGGCCGGCGGTCTGCCGCTGTGCAAAGCCTGCTTTACAGGTGAATATCCAATGGGTATTCCAGGAAAATAAAAATAACATATTTACAAATTATCCAAAATAGGTTATAGTAATGCACATATTTAAAAAAGATGCACAATAGAGCTGACAAAGGCGTCAGAAACAGAAAAAGGGGTATTCCCTATTTTCTGTTTCCGGCGCTTTTTTTCTTGCATGATGATAGAAAATCTTTCAGGGTAATAGAGGAGGAAATCACAGATGGCAGTAAAATATGTGTTTGTCACAGGCGGAGTAGTATCCGGTCTTGGAAAAGGTATTACCGCAGCATCTCTTGGCAGGTTGCTGAAGGCCAGAGGATATCAGGTAACCATGCAGAAGTTTGACCCCTATATTAACATTGATCCCGGAACTATGAATCCCATTCAGCATGGAGAAGTATTTGTAACAGATGACGGAACGGAGACAGATCTTGACCTTGGGCACTATGAGCGTTTTATTAACGAATCCCTGGACAAAAATTCCAATGTTACTACAGGAAAGATTTACTGGTCCGTGCTCCAGAAGGAACGCCGCGGAGATTTTGGCGGAGGAACTGTGCAGGTGATCCCTCATATTACAAATGAGATTAAAAGCAGATTTTACAGGGGAAAGACGGAGGAAGAAGAACGGATTGCCATTATAGAGGTAGGAGGAACTGTTGGGGATATTGAAAGTCAGCCCTTTTTAGAAGCAATCCGTCAGTTTCAACATGAGGCAGGGAGGGAGAATGCAATACTGCTTCATGTAACTTTGATCCCTTACCTGAAAGCATCATGTGAAATGAAAACGAAACCTACCCAGGCAAGCGTGAAGGAACTGCAGGGAATGGGAATCCAGCCGGATATCCTGGTATGCAGAAGCGAGTATCCGGTTACAGAAGAAGTAAAAGAAAAGATTGCCCTGTTCTGTAATGTTCCGATAAGTCGTGTCTTACAAAACCTGGACGTAGAATACTTGTATGAAGCTCCTCTTGCAATGGAGAAGGAGAAACTTGCGGATGTTGTTCTTGAGTGTCTGCACCTGCAAAACAGGGAGCCGGATCTGGAAGACTGGAAAGCTATGGTAAATAGCCTGAAGGATCCCTGCGGTACAGTGAAGATTGCAGTGGTAGGAAAGTATACCCAGCTTCATGATGCTTATTTAAGTGTGGTGGAAGCATTGAAGCATGGAGGGATTGCATGCAGGACAAAGCCGGACATTATATGGATGGATTCAGAGGAACTGGACGAAAGAAGTTTGGATCAGAGACTTCATGGTGCGGATGGAATCCTGGTCCCAGGTGGATTTGGAAATAGGGGGACGCAGGGAATGATACTTGCGGCTTGGTACGCAAGAACACATAGGGTTCCTTTCCTGGGAATTTGCCTTGGGATGCAGATGGCTATCGTTGAGTATGCCCGGAATGTTTTAGGGTATCAGGATGCCAACAGTATGGAGCTGGATGCGGAAACAAAGCATCCGGTGATTGCGCTTATGCCGGATCAGGAAAGCGTAAAGAATTTGGGAGGTACCCTGCGGCTTGGGAGCTATCCCTGCATCCTGAAAGAAGACACCATTTCCATCAGCCTCTTTGGTAAAAAAGAAATTCAGGAACGGCATCGGCATCGTTACGAGGTGAATAATGCTTACAGGGCACAACTAATGGAGAAGGGGATGATGATTGCCGGAACCTCTCCGGACGATCGTATCGTAGAAATGATAGAGATAAAAAAACATCCGTTTTTTGTGGGAACCCAGGGACATCCGGAGTTTAAATCCCGCCCGGATCAGGCACATCCGCTGTTTGAGGGATTCATACGATCTGCACTGCATTATGCAAATTTCCAATAGAAGAGAGAGAAAGGATGAGGAGTATGAAAAGAAAGGAAGAGGCCGGCCTGTACCGCCCCCAATTTGAACATGATAACTGCGGTATCGGCGCAGTAGTCAACATCAGAGGAAAGAAAACCCATGATACGGTTGTTAATGCCCTGAAAATTGTGGAGAATCTCGAGCACAGAGCAGGAAAAGATGCAGAGGGAAAAACCGGAGACGGGGTAGGCATTTTATTGCAGATTTCACACAAATTTTTTAAAAAGGCATGCAAAAAGGAAGGAATTGAAATCGGATCGGAGCGGGAATATGGTATTGCACAGTTTTTCTTTCCTCAGCACGAGATCAAGCGTGCCCAGGCGAAAAAAATGTTTGAAATTATTATCCGGAAAGAAGGACTTGAGCTTCTTGGATGGAGAATGGTACCTGTAATTCCGGAAGTGCTGGGACATAAGGCAAAGGAATGCATGCCATGTATCATGCAGGCATTCATTAAAAAACCACAAGATGTGGAAAAAGGCCTTCCTTTTGACAGAATGCTTTATATTGCCCGCCGTGAGTTTGAACAAAGCAATGACAATACCTATGTTGTTTCTATGAGCAGCAGAACCATCGTTTATAAAGGCATGTTTCTTGTAGGACAGCTTCGTACATTTTTTGCAGATTTGCAGAGTGCTGATTATGAATCAGCAATTGCCATGGTTCATTCCCGCTTCAGCACCAATACTAATCCTAGCTGGGAAAGGGCTCATCCAAACCGTTTTATGGTACATAACGGAGAAATCAATACCATCCGGGGAAATGCAGATAAAATGCTGGCCAGGGAAGAAAATATGGAATCACCATATCTTAAAGGCGAGCTGCACAAGGTTCTCCCGGTGGTCAATCGTTTAGGATCAGATTCTGCTATGCTTGATAATACATTGGAGTTTTTGGTGATGAGCGGCATGGAACTGCCTCTTGCAGTGATGATCACCATTCCTGAGCCATGGGCAAATAATGATACTATTTCCCAGGAAAAGAGAGATTTTTATCAGTATTATGCAACCATGATGGAGCCATGGGACGGCCCCGCATCAATTTTGTTTTCCGATGGAGATGTGATGGGGGCTGTGCTTGACCGGAACGGTCTTCGCCCATCGAGATATTATGTTACGTCTGACGGCTATGTGATTCTTTCCTCTGAAGTAGGGGTTTTGTCTGTTCAGGAAGAGAAAATCATACTGAAAGAGCGTCTCCATCCGGGAAAGATGCTTCTTGTAGATACCATTCAGGGAAGAATCATTGATGACGATGAATTAAAAGAAACCTATGCCGGAATGCATCCATATGGAGAATGGCTGAATAGTTGTCTTGTCCGGCTTATGGATATTAAAATTCCAAATAAGAGAGTGGAGGAATATACGGAGGAGCAGAGGGCGCGCCTGCAGAAGGCATTTGGATATACTTATGAACAGTATCGAACTTCTATCCGGAATATGGCACGAAATGGCAGTGAAAGCATTGGAGCTATGGGCGTGGATACACCGCTTGCTGTTCTTTCAAAAGAGCACCGTCCTTTGTTTGACTACTTTAAACAGATATTTGCCCAGGTTACAAATCCTCCAATTGATTCCATCCGTGAGGAGATTGTAACATCTACTGCGGTCTATGTAGGTAAGGATGGAAATCTTTTGATACAGCAGCCTCAAAACTGCCAGGTCTTGAAAATAGCTCATCCCATTCTCACAAATACGGATATGCTGAAGATTAAGGATATGAAACTGGAAGGATTTAAGGTAGCGGTAGTTTCCGCCCTTTATTATAAGAGTACCAAGCTGGAACGTGCAATTGACAGGCTGTTTGTGGAGGTAGATAAGGCATTTCGTGAGGGTGCGAATATATTAGTACTGTCTGACAGAGGCGTGGATGAAAACCATATGCCAATTCCCTCTCTCCTGGCAGTATCTGCTGTGCATCAGCATCTTGTGAAAACCAAAAAAAGTACTTCTATGTCAATTATTGTGGAGTCCGGCGAACCCAGAGAGGTACACCATTTTGCTGCTCTTTTGGGATATGGAGCAAGTGCGGTCAATCCTTATCTTGCATTGGAAACCATAAAAGAGCTGATTGATAATCATATGCTGGATAAGGACTATTATGCAGCCGTAGATGATTATAATCATGCCGTTTTAAGTGGCATTGTCAAAATTGCCTCCAAGATGGGAATTTCTACGCTGCAGTCTTACCAGGGCGCTCAGATTTTTGAAGCGGTTGGAATCTCACAGGATGTAATTGAAAAATATTTTACCGGTACGGTCAGCCGTGTAGGCGGTATTGCGCTGGAAGATATTGAGGAAAATGTGGAGAAGCTTCACTCAGAAGCATTTGATCCCCTGGGGCTGAATACGGATCTGACGCTGGATAGCGTTGGCGCTCATAAGATGAGAAGCCAGGGGGAGGAACACCGGTATAATCCAAAAACAATCCACCTTCTTTGGCAGTCTGCGAAGTGCGGTGATTACCGGATGTTTAAGGAATATACGTCTCTTGTGGATCAGGAGAGCCACGGGAACTTACGAGGACTGCTGGAATTAAAATATGCGGACGTCCCACTTCCTATTGAGGAAGTGGAAAGCGTGGAGGATATTGTGAAGCGCTTTAAGACCGGGGCAATGTCTTACGGCTCCATTTCCAAGGAAGCACATGAAACCCTGGCTGTTGCAATGAACCATCTCCATGGAAAATCAAATACAGGCGAGGGAGGAGAGAGTGAGGAACGTATTGATTCCGCAGGATCCCAAAATGACCGCTGTTCAGCAATCAAACAAGTTGCAAGCGGAAGGTTTGGCGTTACCAGCAGGTATCTTGTTTCTGCAAAAGAAATACAGATCAAAATGGCTCAGGGGGCAAAACCAGGAGAAGGAGGGCACCTTCCGGCAAAGAAGGTTTATCCCTGGATTGCCAAAACCCGCCATTCCACACCTGGCGTCAGCCTGATTTCGCCGCCGCCTCATCATGATATTTATTCTATTGAGGATTTGGCACAATTGATTTATGATCTGAAAAATGCGAATAAATATGCAGATATTTCCGTAAAGCTGGTTTCGGAAGCAGGCGTGGGAACTGTGGCTGCCGGTGTTGCAAAAGCCGGCGCCCAGACGATTTTGATTTCCGGATATGATGGAGGAACCGGGGCGGCACCCAGAAGCTCTATTCATAATGCCGGTCTTCCATGGGAGCTTGGACTTGCGGAAACCCATCAGACTTTGCTGATGAATGGGCTTCGGAACCGGGTGCGGATTGAGACGGACGGCAAGCTGATGAGCGGGCGGGATGTGGCTGTTGCTGCCCTTCTTGGTGCAGAGGAATTTGGCTTTGCCACAGGACCTCTTGTGACTATGGGCTGTGTAATGATGCGTGTCTGCAACCTTGATACCTGCCCGATGGGCGTAGCTACCCAGAACCCGGAGCTTCGAAAAAGATTCCGGGGCAAACCGGAATATGTAGAAAACTTTATGCGTTTTATTGCACAGGAGCTTCGGGAATATATGGCACGTCTTGGAATCCGCACCATAGATGAAATGGTTGGGAGGACAGATCTTCTGGTTCCATCTGTTTCGGTGAAAGAACCCCATAAAGGAAAAATGGATTTAAGCGGGATTTTGTATAATCCTTATGGGGGAAGCAAGGAAAAGGTTACGTTTGATCCGAAAGCAGAATATAACTTTGAGCTGGAGAAAACTTTAGATGAAAGGGTTTTGCTGAAAAAGTGTGGGGATTCTATTGCTGCAGGAAAACCAGTGGAGATCAGCATAGGAGTAACCAACACGGATCGAGCCTTTGGTACAATACTTGGCGCAGAAATTACCAGAAAGAATAAAGAAGGTCTTAGAGAGGATACCATTGTGGTGAATTGTACAGGTGCAGGCGGACAGAGTTTTGGTGCGTTTATTCCCAAAGGTCTTACTTTGAATCTTACGGGTGACAGCAATGATTATTTTGGAAAGGGACTTTCCGGAGGCAAGCTGATCGTAAAGGTTCCGGAGAAGGCAGCCTACAAAGCAGAGGAAAATATTATCATAGGAAATGTGGCTCTTTACGGTGCGACAAGCGGAGCTGCATTTATCAATGGCGTTGCAGGGGAGCGGTTTGCAGTGCGCAATTCCGGAGCGTATGCAGTTGTGGAAGGAGTTGGAGAACATGGCTGTGAATACATGACAGGAGGACGTGTTGTGGTTCTTGGCAGAACGGGCAAAAATTTTGCTGCAGGTATGAGCGGCGGAATTGCCTATGTACTGGATATGCACAGCGAGCTTTATAAAAACATTAACAAAGCCATGATTTCCATTGAAAAAGTGGAAAATAAATATGATAAGAAAGAATTGCATGATCTGATCCAGGCTCATGTGAATGCAACCGGTTCGAAGCTTGGCGCCAAAATCCTGGAGGATTTTGAATCCTATCTTCCGCATTTTAAGAAACTGATTCCAGGTGAATATAAGAGAATGCTTACCCTCAGCGCAAAGCTGGAGGAAAAGGGGCTTACAAGCGAACAGGCACAGATGGAAGCGTTCTATGAAAGTATTGGTGCAAAACATTAAGGGGGAAAACACATGGGAAAACCAACAGGCTTTTTGGATTATCATAGAGAGACAGGGAAGGTACTGCCTCCAAAGATCCGGATTTCCAATTTTCATGAGTTCCGGATTCCGCTGAATAAAGAAAAACAGAAATTACAGGGAGCACGCTGCATGGCCTGCGGCGTTCCTTTCTGTCAGTCCGGAGCCATGATTGCCGGAATGGCATCAGGATGTCCGCTTCATAATTTGATTCCAGAAACCAATGACCTGGTGTATACGGGAAACTGGAAACAGGCATATAATCGCCTAAGCAAGACCCATAGCTTTCCGGAATTCACATCCAGAGTATGTCCGGCCCTTTGTGAGGCTGCCTGCACCTGCAATCTGGACGGAGAACCGGTTGCAACAAAGGAAAACGAGAGAGCAATCATAGAAACTGCTTTTGAAGAGGGCTGGGTAGTACCGCAGAAACCTAATGTGCGTACAGGAAAGACGGTTGCAATTGTAGGAAGCGGACCAGCAGGGCTTGCCGCAGCGCAGCAGCTAAACAGGAGAGGACACAGCGTGACCGTTTATGAGAGAAGCGACAGGTTCGGCGGTCTTCTTCGCTATGGGATTCCCAATATGAAACTTGAAAAATGTGTGATAGACAGAAGGATCCGTCTTATGGAAGAAGAAGGCGTATGTTTTGTTCCAAATGTCAATATTGGCGTGGATGTTTCTGCAAAAGAACTGCAGGAAAAGTATGACAGGGTTATTCTGGCCTGCGGAGCCTCCAATCCAAGGGATATTAAGGTTCCCGGAAGGGATGCAAAGGGGATTTTCTTCGCGGTGGATTTCTTAAAAAGGGTAACGAAATCACTTCTTGACAGTAATTTTGAAAAAGTACCCTATGAACTTATAGGGGGAAAGCATGTCCTGGTTATTGGCGGCGGAGATACAGGGAATGACTGTGTAGGAACTTCAATCCGCCTAGGAGCGAAATCAGTGAAGCAGTTGGAAATGATGCCTAAATTACCCATGGAACGGCTGGAGAGCAATCCGTGGCCCCAGTGGCCTAGAGTACTGAAAACGGATTATGGTCAGGAAGAAGCTATTGCCGTATTCGGCAGTGATCCAAGAATTTACCAGACAACCGTAACAGAATTCATCCCTGATAAGAAGGGGAAAGTCTGCAAAGCGAAGATTGTGAAGCTGTCAGGACAAAAGGATGAAAAAACAGGAAGAATGATGATGGTTCCGGTAGAAGGGACAGAGGAAGTGATTCCGGCAGATCTAGTTCTGATAGCAGCAGGCTTCCTTGGCTGCGAAAAATATGTGGCAGATGCCTTTGGCGTGGCTGTGAATGCCCGAAATAACGTTGACACAAAGCCGGACTGCTATGATACCTCAGTACAGGGCGTATTTGCTGCAGGAGATATGCACAGAGGCCAATCCCTGGTTGTATGGGCTATCCGGGAAGGCAGGGAGGCTGCGAAGGTGGTTGACGAATCTCTGATGGGATATACCAACCTCTAAAAAGGTGGTTGACAAAGAGCTGTGCGATTGATATAATACCTGCATGAACAAGGACGTTCTTTTGATGGGGAAACCAGTCAGAAGTGCGTCCTTTATTTTATTTCATTGAATGATAAGGAGAGAATAACATGGGGAATTATACCAGAGAGGAAGTCCTGCAGATGGCTGAAGAAGAGGATGTGGAATTTATCCGGCTTCAGTTTACTGATATGTTCGGTGCTTTGAAAAATATTGCGATTACTGCTCGGGAACTTCCCCGGGTGCTGAATAACGGATACATTATTGACGGAAGCTCCATTGCCGGAGTGGCAGAGGAGACGGAACCGGACTTATATTTGTATCCGGATCCCAACACATTTACGGTTTTGCCGTGGAGGCCCCAGCAGGGGAAGGTTGCAAGGCTTTTGTGCGATTTATACAAATCAGATGGAACCGCCTATGTAAACAGCGCCAGATTTATTTTGAGAAAGGTGTCCAAAAAGGCAAGAGCGGAAGGCTATATCTGCTTTATTGACCCGGAATGTGAATTTTTTCTGTTTCATTCGGATGATAATGGCATGCCAACCACACTGACCCATGAGAGGGCGGGATATCTTGACATGAGTCCCCTGGATCTTGGGGAGAATGCAAGAAGGGATATGGTCCTGAATCTGGAGGATATGGGAATTGAAGTAGAATCCTCCCATCACGAGATCGCGCCTGCACAGCATGAGATTGTCTTTAAGAACGGAGAAGTAAATGAAATGGCTGACCGTATTATGACTTTTAAAATGGCAGTGCGCACCATTGCTAAGCGTCATGGGCTTCATGCCACATTTATGCCGAAGCCGAGAACTGATGTGGATGGTTCCGGTATGCATATCAGCTTTTCTGTTTTTAAAGATGGAAAAAATATTTTTGAATGCCAGAAGGACAATAAGGGTCTTAGCAATGAGGCATATTATTTTATTGGCGGACTTCTTGCCCACAGCAGAGAGATGGCGCTTGTTACCAATCCTCTGGTAAATTCCTATAAACGTCTTGTGCCGGGGTATAAGGCGCCTACGGAACTGACCTGGACCAGGAATAATCAGAACTCTCTGGTAAGGATTCCGGCTGCAGGGAGAGGAGATACAAAGATTGAACTGAGAAGTCCGGACGCGGCATCCAATCCGTACCTGGTATTTGCAGTTTGCCTTGCAGCAGGAATGGATGGGATTCATAAGAAGATTTCACCTGCAAAGGCATCGGATTGCTCGGAGAAAGGGTCCTTTGAAGAGTTACAGGCAGTGGAGAACCTTCCGGAGAATTTGAAGGAGGCTATTGAACTTTTTGAGGGAAGCTCCTGGATGAAAAATGTACTGGGGAGAGACTTTTGCGAGAAATATGCAGCTTGTAAGAAAAAGGAATGGCTGAAATATACAAGACAGGTAACAGATTGGGAAATTGAAAATTACTTATATCGGGTCTAATGTTCCAAGCCTTGTCAGTAAGAGCAAAATGAGGAGTAGTATTGTATGAGTGGCAGCATCGTAATCGCTTTACCAAAAATTGAAGATGCAAAAAGAATCCGTACGATACTGGTAAGACACGGATTTGCAGTAGCTGCAGTTTGCAATACGGCTTCTCATGCACTTTCCAGTATTTCCGGGCTGGACAGCGGAATCCTGATCTGCGGTTACCATCTGCCGGATATGTATTATCATAATTTGCGTGAATGCCTGCCGAAAGGCTTTGAAATGCTCCTTCTTGCATCTCCAAGGATAATCCAGGAGGTTCCGTCATCCGTGCTGACTCTGGAGATGCCTATGAAGGCTGGGGATTTCATGAATACTGTAAGTATGGTGCTTGAACAGATTGAACGCCGTGGGAGAAAAGATAAGAAAAAGCCAAAGCTGCGGACATGGAAGGAACAGAACTATATTTCAAATGCGAAAATGATGCTCATGCAGAGGAACCATCTAAGCGAAGAGGAAGCATACCGCTATATTCAGAAGTGCAGTATGGATTCCGGTACTGATATGGCAGAAACAGCACAGATGCTGCTGATGCTTTTTTATGATGGGATTTAGTAGAAATTAAATATTGAATTCTGATCACAAAGGCGTGATCAAAATATCCAGTCCTGGCATACTGTGGGTGATTACGGGTATGCCGGGATTTTTATATTTATATGAGTTAAGAACGGAATATGGAAGAATTGAAATGGAGGATGAGGAAATGGAGTATTTAGACGGAACATGGAAAAAAGAAATCTGTGACTGGGATGTCCTGATGGGTGAATCTGTTCTTGATCAGACTGTTACGGCAGAAGGAACTATTCACAGCATCCGCCATATGGGAGACGTAGCCTTCATTATTTTGCGGAGGAGGGAAGGTCTTTTTCAGGCAGTTTTTGAAAATACGAAGGGGAATGTTTCTATTCACGTTTTTAAGGAAGGCATGGCTGTCCGGATATATGGACTCATAAGAAAAGAACCAAGAGCTCCTCATGGCAGGGAGCTTTGCATTGATAGGATTAAGATTCTCTCAGCTCCGGCAGAGCCGCTTCCCATAGCTGTTGATAAATGGAAAATTAACACATCCCTGGAAGCAAAGCTGAATTTCCGTTCTATTGCCCTTCGTAATATCCGGGAACAGGCGAAGTTTAAAATACAGGAGGCACTGGTAAAAGCATTCCGGGATTATCTCTACGGGCGGGGATTTACGGAAATCCATACGCCTAAAATTGGCGCAAGAGGTGCGGAGGGGGGAGCCAATATGTTCCGCCTTAGTTATTTCCATAAACCGGCAGTGCTGGCACAGAGTCCCCAGTTTTATAAGCAGATGATGGTCGGCGTATTTGACCGCGTATTTGAAACAGGTCCTGTATTCCGTGCAGAAAAGCACAATACCAAACGCCACTTAAATGAATACACCAGTCTGGATCTGGAGATGGGATACATTAATGGATTTGAAGATCTTATGGCTGTGGAAACAGGATATCTTCAATATGCCATAGAACTTCTGAAAAAGGAATATGGCAAGGAACTCTCTATTCTGGATGTAAGGATTCCCCAGGTTTCTAAGATTCCCACAGTTCGTTTTGATGACGCAAAGCGGCTTGCAGCGAAAAAGTACGAACGGAGGATCCGTAATCCCTATGACCTGGATCCGGAGGAGGAAGCCTTGATCGGAAAGTACTTTAAAGAAGAGTATCAAGCTGATTTTGTTTTTGTGACCCATTATCCCTCCAAAAAACGTCCCTTTTATGCAATGGACGATCCTGCAGATAAAAAATTTACATTAAGCTTTGATCTTTTATTTCATGGGCTTGAGGTGACTACGGGAGGTCAGAGGATTCATGATTATTATACGCTTAAGGAAAAAATGGCTGCCAGAGGAATGGAAGAAGAGGGGATGGAGAAGTATCTGGATACTTTTAAATATGGTATGCCGCCCCATGGCGGTCTTGGCATTGGGCTGGAGCGGCTGACTATGCAGCTTTTGGGAGAAGAAAACATAAGAGAAGTATGTCTGTTTCCAAGAGATTTAAGCAGGCTTGAACCATAATGGAAAAAGGATGATCAATATGTCAAAAATGATTGATGAGGAAACTATAGAGAATGTCTGCATTTTGGCAAAGCTATCCCTCAATGAAGAAGAAAAGAAAAAGGCCAGGGAAGATATGCAGAGAATACTGGATTATGTAGAAAAACTGGAAGAATTAGATACGGGGAATGCAGAACCTTTGTCCCATATTTTTGGTGATAAGAATGTATTTCGGGAGGATATTGTTACAAACGATGATGCAAGGGAAGCAATGCTTTTTAATGCACCAAGAGCTAAAGAATGGCAATACCAGGTTCCTAAGACGATTTTATAGGAAGCCCCGGGATTTCGATAGAGATTTATGAGGAGATGAAAGGATGGATTTCGAGAAGCTTACCGCATTGCAGCTTGCGGAAAAAATAAAACAGAACCAGATCAGTGTTTTGGATGGTGTAAAGCAGGTATTTGACCAGATTCAGAAAAATGAGCCTAAGCTTCACGCTTATCTTGATATTTATAAAAAAGATGCCTATGCAAGAGCAAAGCAGGTGGAAAAGGGAATTGCCGATGGTACTTATACAGGACTGCTTGCCGGTGTTCCTATTGCTATTAAAGATAATATCTGCATCAAGGGAAAGAAGACCACATGTGCCTCAAAAATCCTGGAGAATTTCATCCCTCAGTATGATGCGGAAGTTATTAAGCGTCTGGATAGTGCCGGGCTTATTATTATCGGAAAAACCAACATGGACGAGTTTGCCATGGGAAGTACTACGGAAACTTCTGCTTATGGAGTTACTAGAAATCCCTGGAATCCGGAACATGTTCCGGGAGGATCATCAGGGGGCTCCTGCGCAGCAGTAGCGTCCGGAGAGGCTTACCTGGCCCTTGGCTCCGATACGGGTGGTTCTATAAGGCAGCCAAGCTCCTACTGCGGCATTACCGGAATAAAGCCCACTTATGGAACTGTATCCCGCTATGGCTTGATTGCTTATGCTTCTTCTTTGGATCAGATTGGACCGGTGGGAAAGGATACGGCAGACTGTGCAGCCCTTCTTGAGATTATTGCAGGACATGACAGAAAGGACAGTACCTCCATAGAGAGGCAGGATCTGGATTTTTTTAAATCCTTGAACGGCAGTGTGGCGGGAATGAAGTTCGGCGTTCCTAAAGAATATCTGTCTGAAGGGTTAGAACCTGATGTAAAGGATGCTTTTATGGAGACGCTGAAAACATTAACCCGACAGGGAGCTATTGTAGAATTTTTTTCTATGAAAACAACAGAATATATGATTCCTGCTTATTATATTATTGCCAGTGCAGAGGCAAGCTCAAACCTGGAACGTTTTGACGGGGTTAAATATGGATATCGCGGGGCAGATTATGAAGGCCTTCATGATATGTACAAGAAAACCAGAACAGAAGGATTTGGAGAGGAAGTAAAGCGCCGGATCATGCTTGGTTCCTTTGTATTAAGTTCCGGTTATTATGATGCGTATTATCAGAAAGCGCTTAAGACAAAAGCATTGATCAAAAAGGAGTTTGATCAGGCATTTAGAAAATATGATGTGCTTCTTGCACCGGCAGCCCCTTATACTGCACCAAAAATCGGAGAAAGCTTAAAAAATCCTCTTGCCATGTACCTGGGAGATATTTATACTGTAGCAGTAAATCTTTGCGGCCTGCCGGGGATTACGGTTCCCTGCGGTATTGATCAGGGGGGGCTTCCCATTGGAGTCCAGATGATCGGGGAATGCTTTATGGAAAAGAAAATCCTTCGTGCAGCGAAATGTTATGAAATGGCACGGGGAGCATTTCCGTCACCCTGGAAGGAGGCAAAAGAATATGAAACAATATGAGGCAGTGATTGGTCTGGAGGTTCATGTGGAGCTTGCCACGAAGACAAAGATTTTTTGCGGCTGTTCCACAGAGTTCGGAGGGGCACCTAATACACATACCTGCCCGGTTTGTACCGGTATGCCGGGCTCTCTTCCTGTATTGAATAAAAAGGTAGTAGAATTTGCCTTAAAGGCAGGAATTGCTGCAAACTGTAAGGTTAGCCGATACTGTAAGTTTGACAGAAAGAATTATTTTTATCCAGACAATCCTCAAAACTATCAGATTTCTCAGTTATATCTGCCCATCTGCCGCAATGGCTGGGTGGAAATTGAAACCTCTGCAGGAAAGAAAAAAGTCCGCATTCATGAAATGCATATGGAAGAGGATGCCGGAAAGCTGATTCATGATGAGTGGGAAGACTGTTCCCTGGTAGATTATAACCGAAGCGGCGTACCTCTTATTGAGATTGTTTCGGAACCGGATATGGAAAATGCAGAAGAAGTGATCGCTTATCTGGAGAAACTTCGTTGTATGATGCAGTATCTGGGTGTTTCTGACTGTAAGCTTCAGGAGGGATCCATGCGTGCTGATGTAAATCTTTCTGTACGGGAAGCAGGCACCAGGGCGATGGGGACAAGAACGGAAATGAAGAACCTAAACTCCTTTAAAGCCATTGCCAGAGCTATAGAAGGGGAACGTGAACGTCAGATTGAGCTTTTGGAAACGGGAAGGGCTGTGATGCAGGAGACACGGCGCTGGGATGATAACAAAGAATCGTCCTATACCATGCGTTCTAAAGAAGATGCGAAGGATTACCGCTATTTTCCGGATCCGGATCTTCCCCCTATTCATATCTCAGAAGCCTGGATCAATGATGTCTGTGCTTCCATACCAGAGCTTCGGGAGGAGAAACAGGAGCGCTATCAGAAGAAGTACGGACTTCCGGCATATGATGCTGGTCTTCTTACAGAATCAAGAGCTCTTTCTGAACTGTTTGAAGAGACAGCGAAAGTATGCGGGAATGCCAAGAAGGCGGCGAACTGGTTTATGGGGGAGGTGCTCCGTCTGATGAAAGAAAAAAGTCTGGAGCCGGAACAGCTTCGTTTTTCCCCCGGACACCTGGCTGACCTGATCCTAATGGTAGAAAAGAAGGAAGTCAGTGCACAAAACGCCAAGAGAGTATTTGAAAGAGTGTTTGAAGAGGATATTGATCCTGTTGCTTATATTGAAGAACAGGGGATGAAGATCGTGGAGGATACCAGCCTTCTTAATGATGTGCTCAACCGCATTCTTGATGAAAATCCAGGACCTTTTTCCGAGCTTTTGGGCGGCAAGGAAAAAGTATTCGGTTTTTTTGTAGGGAAGCTAATGAAAGAATTAAGAGGCAAGGCAAGTCCTGATACTGTGAGGGAAGCTCTGGCAAAAGAAATTGTAAAAAGAAGTTAGGAGATAAGAAGAATATGGTTACAGTGAATAAAAACTATTTGAAATTACCAGGCAGCTATCTGTTTTCAACAATTGCAGAAAAGGTTGCAGCATATCAGGCTGCCAATCCGGGCGCAGATATTATCCGTCTTGGGATCGGAGATGTAACGCAGCCTCTGGCACCGGTGATTATTGATTCGCTTCATAAGGCTGTGGATGAGATGGCATGCGCAGAGACTTTCCATGGGTATGCGCCTGACTTGGGATATGAGTTTTTGCGCAGCACTATTGCAAAAAACGATTACCAGGATCGTGGCTGCACAATCCAGGCTGACGAGATTTTTATTTCTGACGGTGCAAAAAGTGATTCTGGAAATATCCAGGAAATTTTTGGTGTAGAAAATAAAGTAGCAGTATGCGATCCTGTCTATCCGGTATATGTGGATACGAATGTAATGGCAGGACGTACAGGTGCGTACAATCCGGCACATGAAAATTTTGACGGTGTGATTTATATGCCCTGCAAGGAAGAGAACGGCTTTCTCCCGGAGTTTCCAAAAGAGACTCCGGATATCATCTACCTATGTTTTCCAAATAATCCAAGCGGAGCTGCAATTACAAAGAAACGGCTGCAGGAGTGGGTTGATTATGCAAATAACACAGGTGCGGTGATTATTTATGATGCAGCATATGAAGCTTATATTACCGAAGAAAACATTCCCCATACCATTTATGAATGCCAGGGCGCCCAAACCTGTGCTATGGAACTTCGCAGCTTTTCGAAAAATGCAGGATTTACAGGAGTCCGTCTGGGCTTTACGGTAGTGCCAAAGGCTTTGGAGAGAGATGGGGTGAAGCTCCACAGTCTATGGGCAAGACGCCACGGTACAAAGTTTAACGGTGCACCTTATATTGTACAGCGGGCAGGAGAAGCCGTTTATTCCCCGGAAGGAAAGATCCAGTTAAAAGAACAGATTTCCTATTATATGCGTAATGCAAAAGTAATTTATGAAGGCTTGAAGAATGCAGGATATTCTGTGTCCGGCGGTGTAAATGCACCCTACATCTGGCTGAAAACTACAGATGGGATGAGTTCCTGGGAATTCTTTGATCACCTTTTGGAAAAAGCTCATGTGGTAGGAACTCCGGGATCCGGTTTCGGTTCTCATGGAGAAGGATTTTTCCGCCTGACTGCATTTGGAACTTATGAAAGTACGACAGAAGCGATAGAGCGAATTACAAAGCTCTAATTTCCATTTCTTCTTATGCAGATTTCCTTGACGCTGCCAAGAGGAATGACAGGTTTCATGATAGCACGAATTTTTTTACGAAAGCCTCGTGATTGTCATTTCACTCCTGCCATCACTCTTGGCAGATTTTTTGATTCCCACTTCTTAATCGCCTTCGGATGTTTTGATACTATTCTGAAATATTTCCCATAAACAGTTTTAACCATTATCTATCTGCAGGCGCAGGCCGCAAGCCGAAGGATACGGGAAACGTTTATTTGACAGTAAGGAACTGAGAGGGTTATAATAAAGAACTGTATAAAAATCCAGTAGCGCAGGAATATGGAGGAAAAACGATGTTATCATTTGAATGTGATTATACAGAAGGCGCACATGAAAAAATTCTGGCACGCCTTCTTGAAACCAATTTGGAACAGCTTCCTGGATATGGAAGCGATCATTATTGCCAGCAGGCGAAGGAAAAAATCCGCAGAGCATGCAGCTGTCCGGAAGCGGAAATCTTTTTCCTGGTAGGAGGAACCCAGACGAATGACGTAGTGATCGATTCCCTGCTTCGTACTTATGAAGGCGTTGTGGCAGCAAAAACAGGACATATAAATGCACATGAATCAGGTGCCATTGAACACAGCGGACATAAGGTGCTTGTATTGCCGGAACACCAGGGGAAGATTGACGCCGGAGAGCTGGAAAGCATGCTGGTTGATTTTTGGGATGATGAAAGCTATGAGCATATGGTATTCCCCGGAATGGTTTATATTTCCCATCCTACGGAATATGGAACTTTATATTCTAAGGAAGAATTGAAAAGCCTTTCAGAAGTTTGCAGAAAGTATCACCTTCCTTTTTATATGGACGGAGCGCGTCTTGGCTACGGATTAATGAGCAGCGAAACAGACGTTACTCTTTCTGATATTGCTAAATACTGTGATGTTTTTTATATCGGAGGAACCAAGGTAGGAGCATTGTGCGGAGAAGCAGTCGTATTTACAAAACAGAATATGCCTGCCCATTTTCTGACCATAGTAAAGCAGCACGGAGCACTCCTTGCCAAAGGCAGGGTTTTGGGAGTGCAGTTTGATACGCTGTTTACAGATGATCTTTATTTTGACATCAGCAGACATGCTATTGAGATGGCAGATTATATGAAAGAGGGACTGCGCAAAAAGGGTGTGAAATTTTATCTGGAGTCTCCTACCAATCAGCAGTTTGTAATTTTGGAAAATAGTGCTATGAAAGAGCTTCAGGCAAAGGTAGAGTTCAGCTATTGGGAAAAGCTGGACGAAGATCATACGGTGGTTCGATTTGCCACAAGCTGGGCAACAAAAAAAGACAATATTGACAGATTGCTGGAATTATTTTAGCATGGAGAGTAAGATGAAGAAAAAAGCAGTGTTTTTTGATGCAGACGGCACCATCTGTGATATTGAAAGAGGTGTTCCTCAAAGTGCAAAAGATGCGGTGAAATGCCTTAGGGAAAATGGACATGAGGCATGGCTATGCACTGGGAGAAGCAGAGCATTTGTGCCTGGGTATTTGGAAGAGATTCCTTTTACAGGTATGATCAGTGCCTGCGGAGCAACGATTGAAAAGGACGGAGTTCGTTTGTTTAACAGGGAGATGCCCTGCGAAACAGCGAAGCATTCTGTTGAGGTCCTTAGAAGACATGGTCTGATTCCTGTGATGGAAGGCGCAGATTTTATGTATTATGATAAAGAGGAATATAATAATCAGATTAACTGGTATTGTGATCTGATCACAGAGGCTCTGGGAGACAAATGGAGACCCATCAAGGGAAATGAAGATCATATGTATATAAACAAGATCAGCGCTAAGATGACAGAGGGGTGTAATACCCAGAAGGCATGTGAGGAATTGTCTGCATATTACGATATTATCCGTCATGAAAGCGGTTCTTTCGCAGGAACCACCATTGAAATGATTCCCAAAGGACTGAACAAAGCAGTGGGGATTGCTGCTGTGTGTACTTTGTTTTCTATTTCATGGGAGGATACGGTGGTTTTCGGAGACAGCAACAATGACCTTTCTATGTTTGAATATGCGGCAACCAAAGTTGCAATGGGAAATGCCTCTAAGAAAATCATAGAGCTTGCAGATTATGTTACGACAGACATGTTTCATTATGGAATTCAGAACGGGCTTAAGAAGCTTGGGCTGATTTAGGACGATCAGGCAGGAGACGAGAAGCTGCCGGAGGGTTCAGGTAAGGAATGAAGAATAGGGAAGAATACAGAGAAGAATTAATAAGGCTGCGGAGACATTTTCACCGTTATCCGGAATTGGCGCTGAAAGAAGAAAAGACATCTGCTTTTATCCGGGAATACCTGGAATCGCTTGGGTATCGGCTGAGTGCCGTGCCTCCAACCGGATGGATCGCACAGCTTCCGGAGCTGTCAGGGAAAAAATGTACGGCTGTACTGCGCGCAGAGATGGATGCGCTGCCAATACAAGAACAAACAGGGCTGAAATTTGCATCGGGACATGAGGGGTGTATGCATGCCTGCGGACATGATGCTATTTTAGCCGTGGCCTTAACAATGGCAAAAATTTTGGCAGAGGAAGGGACTTCCTTTCCTGCAAACGTCCGATTTTTGTTTGAGCCGGCAGAGGAAATTGGAGAGGGCGCCAGCCGGATGCTTGCGGCAGGTGCTTTGGAAAACCCGAAGCCGGATGCCTTTGTGATGTTTCATTTTGCTACGGATATGGAGTTTGGCATGGCTGTGCATGAAGGACAGACATCAGCAATGATCGCAGGTGTCCGTGTTATTGTGCATGGAAAGTCCAGCCATTGGAGCGAGGCCCAAAAAGGAATCGACAGCATTTATGCTGCGTCCCTGGTGGGAACAGCTGTCCATGATCTGGATAAGGAGTACCGGGGGAGCTCTCCCTGCCTTGTGGGAATCGGTACGATCCATGGGGGAAAGTATGCGAATATTGTTGCTGACCGTGTGGAAATGGATGTGAATATCAGGGCAGTGAAGGAAGCGGATTTTTATGAGCTTTATAGGCGTTTGGGCCTGATTTTAAAGGAAATTGAGCTGAAGACAGGAACTGTGATTGAAATGGAGTTTGCCAAAGATCCTGTTTTGGCTTTTGCAAACGATCCGGAACTTACCAGGATTGGAGAGGCTGTAGGAAGAAAGATTTTTGGAGATCGGTTTGTGCTGGAGGGAGAAGATGAGGTATTCCTTTCGGGGGATAATGCTTATCGGTATTTTCAGCGGACAAGGGGGCTTTTTGCCGTGTTCCTTGCGGGGACGTCCGAAAAAAACTTTCCTCTTCATCATCCAAAGTTTGCGATGGATGAGAAGATTCTTACCTATAGTCTGGAAGCGATTTATGAGATCCTTCGGGAAATTGGTGAGGAAAAAGAGAAGAAAGAAATGGAGGGCTGAGTGTGAAATACGGAAAAATCCGAATAGAAGACGGCTATCTTATTTTTACGAAGCATATGAGGATTAACAGTCTGCCCTGCCGGGATATTCTGTGGGCTTATATGCGCAGAGAGGGAAATGAAGAGGAAGCAGGCAGGCAGATCATTACCAATTATTTGGTAATCGTGACCCGGAGAAGGAAACGCTATAAATTTGATATGACAGAGAAAGAAGTGCATGAATGT
Organism: uncultured Blautia sp.; assembly: GCA_946557785.1. Taxonomy (GTDB): domain Bacteria; phylum Bacillota; class Clostridia; order Lachnospirales; family Lachnospiraceae; genus Blautia_A. The sequence goes on along the minus strand of CAMNTH010000009.1, from coordinate 6,399 downwards.
ATGACTCTTCTGCGTGTTCTGAATCCGGAAATGGCAGTGGGCTTTCCAAAGGGCGGACGTGTGGGGCTCCAAAGCCTTCCAAACACCAGGGACCTGGGTGCGATTACCGTAAAGGACGGCCGGCATATCATGCCAAGAAAACTGCTTCGAAGCGGCAGCCTTTATCATATGTCTATTCTGGATCAGGAAGCTTTGAAAAATGAATATCATTTATCAACGGTGATAGATTTTCGAAATAAAATGGAACGGGAACAAAGGCCGGATACGATCTTAGAGGGTGTAAAGTATTATGATATTCCCATTATAGATGAGGAAGCGGTGATGATTTCCAGAGAAGGGAACATTTCGGAAATCATACTGAATATGCAGGGGGATTCAGATGAATTTATGATCCGGCAGTATCGGAACCTGATTCTGGATCAGTATTCCGTAAAACAGTATGCGAGATTTTTGGATATGCTCCTGCGGCAGGATGAGGGAGCAGTTTTGTGGCACTGCAGCATGGGAAAAGACCGGGCAGGAATCGGGACGGCCCTTCTTTTATGTACTCTTGGCGTTTCCAGGGAGGATGTGCTTGCTGACTTTATGAAAACCAATGCCTGTCTGGAAAACGAGCAGGAATATATGATACGGCTGATGGAAACAAAAACAATTGTGGATCCAAAGGTTATGGATCGGATCAATTGTTTCTACAGGGTAAAGGAAGAATACCTGGATGGGGTGTTTGATGCTATTGAACAGCATTACGGCTCTGTGGAACGGTTTTTAAGAAGGGCGCTGTATCTGACGCCGAAGGCGGTAGAAGATCTCCAGGAAAAATATCTGGTGTAAAAGGAAGGGGAGCTTCTGCTGTTGAAGGCAATTTCTGATTGACAAAACTGTGATTCTTGTTATAATTAAGGGCAGGTATTTAATATATTAAATATTTAGAAGTTTAAAGTGATGAAAGCAGGTGGAGTATGCAGAAGAGAATTTTGTCCTTGCTGGTTGACAATACCGCAGGTGTACTTAGCCGGATTGCCGGACTATTTAGCCGCCGGGGCTATAATATTGACAGTCTTACCGTTGGTGTGACTGCGGATGAGCGTTTCTCCAGAATGACGGTTGTATGCAGCGGAGATGAGCAGATTCTGGAGCAGATCACGAAACAGCTTGCCAAGCTGGTGGATGTAAGAGCCATTAAGGTATTGGATCCTGCCAACTGCGTAAGTCATGAGCTGGTGATGATCAAAGTAGCAGCAAAGCCGGAGCAGAGGCAGGGTATTATTGCAGTTGCTGATATTTTCCGTGCGAAAGTTGTTGATGTAAGTAAGGAATCCCTGATTATAGAGATGACGGGAAGCAAATCCAAGTTAGAGGCATTTATTGACCTTCTTGGAGATTATGAGATTCTGGAGCTGGCGCGTACCGGCGTTACCGGTCTTTCCAGAGGATCTGACGATGTAACTTTCCTGTAATGAGGAATTGTACAGAAGAGGTTTGCTAGGGGAAGATCGTCCCTTAACGATATTATGAAAAAATTTACGAATATTAGGAGGAAGCAAAGATGGAAAATAGGATTTTTTACCAGGAAGACTGCAACTTAGGTCTGTTAGAGGGAAAAACGATTGCAGTGATCGGCTACGGAAGCCAGGGACATGCGCATGCTTTAAATGCAAAGGAGTCCGGATGCCATGTGATCATCGGTCTTTATGAAGGCAGCAGATCCTGGAAAAAGGCACAGGAGCAGGGATTCGAAGTATATACAGCAGCAGAAGCCGCAAAAAAAGCAGATATTATCATGATTCTGATCAATGATGAAAAGCAGGCTGCTCTTTACAAAAAAGATATTGAGCCGAATCTGGAAGAAGGCAATATGCTGATGTTTGCTCATGGCTTCAATATTCATTTCGGCTGCATTGTTCCTCCGAAATTTGTAGATGTTACTATGATCGCACCGAAAGGACCCGGACACACGGTAAGAAGCGAATATCAGGCTGGAAAAGGTGTTCCCTGTCTTGTTGCAGTTGAGCAGGACTATACAGGAAAAGCCCTTGATAAGGCTTTGGCTTATGCGCTTGCTATCGGCGGCGCAAGAGCTGGCGTTTTGGAAACTACTTTCCGTACAGAGACAGAAACAGACCTTTTCGGTGAGCAGGCTGTTCTTTGCGGCGGTGTCTGTGCTCTGATGCAGGCTGGTTTTGAGACATTGGTAGAAGCTGGATATGATCCGAGAAATGCATATTTTGAATGTATCCACGAAATGAAACTTATCGTAGATCTGATTTATCAGTCCGGTTTTGCAGGAATGAGATATTCTATTTCCAATACTGCTGAATATGGTGATTACATTACAGGACCGAAGATCATCACAGAAGACACAAAGAAAGCAATGAAGAAAATTCTGTCCGATATTCAGGATGGTACTTTCGCAAAAGACTTTTTATTGGATATGTCCTCCGCTGGTTCTCAGGTACATTTCAAAGCTATGAGAAAATTAGCTTCAGAGCATCCTGCTGAGATCGTTGGTGAGGAAATCCGTAAGCTGTATAGCTGGAATGGTGAAGATAAGCTGATCAACAACTAATTGTATAAAGAATTATTCGTAAAAAATGCCCGGAGATTTACGGGCATTTTTGTATGAATGGGAAATTTACTGAAAGAAATATGAAAGAAGAGGCAGATGTTCTTCTTTCCGCCTGCAGACAAACCCAATTTCTCTGTCAGAGAAATTGATTCCCATGGGAACTTCTACCAGAATCTGGCTGTCCAATTCTTTTTGGACAAATTCCCGTATGACACATGCGATTCCCAGCCCGATTTCAGCAAATTGAATGAGCAGATCCATGGAGGTTACTTCCAGGATATGGCTAAGTTCAATTTGGTGTGATTTCAGAGTGCTGTTGACAGATTGCCTGGATATGTTTTCTTCATCCAGCATCATAAAAGTTGCAGTATGAAGGAGGGTTTCTCCCGGGTATAGTTCAGCCTGATTTTTCAGGTACTGTCTGGTTGCCACAAAGGTGTCCCGGATATGGAGAAGCGGCCGGAAATAATATCCCTGAAGGCTTTTGGGCCGTCCGATCAGCCCGACATCAATTTTGCCGCTGTCCAGAAGCTGGAGGGTCTGATAGGTGGACTGGCAGGAGATATTGATGCGCACCTGTGGATGTTCTTTGATATAAGACTTTAGGTGGGAAAGGAGCACATATTTGCTTAAGGTTGAGCTGGCACCCAGACGGATTCTGGGAATATTGCGAAGACGATTGTGGTGAATGAGGTTTTCTCCCTCAGCAAGGAGGGAAAAGGCCTCTTTTACTTTTGCAAAAAGAGCTTCCCCGTCCGGTGTCAGCATTACGCCTCTGGAATTGCGTGTAAATAATATGGTATCCAGGCTTTCCTCCAGTTTCTGTATGGAACGGCTGATGGCCGGCTGGCTGATAAAAAGCTCTTTAGCAGCCAGGGAAATGTTTCCGGTACATCCTACTGTATAAAAAACATGATATAAAGATAAATTTTCGTGCATTTTTCCTCCATGCTATTTCAAAATAATATAACTATAAATTATAATAAGTATGATTAATATGTATTAGCATTATAGCAGAAACCGTGTTAAAATAGCAACAGAAATTGTCCTATAGAAGAACAGGAGGAAATAAAATGGGAATGACAATGACGCAGAAAATTTTGGCTGCACATGCCGGGCTGGATCATGTAGAAGCGGGACAGCTTATTGAGGCGGAGTTAGATCTTGTTTTGGGAAATGATATCACTTCTCCGGTAGCCATTCATGAAATGGAAAAGATGACCGTGGATACAGTATTTCACAAGGATAAAATTGCATTAGTAATGGATCATTTTATTCCAAATAAAGATATTAAATCAGCAGAACACTGTAAATGTGTCCGTGAATTTGCCTGCAGGCATCAGATTACGAATTACTTTGACGTAGGAGAAATGGGAATCGAGCATGCGCTTCTTCCGGAGAAAGGCCTGACTGTAGCAGGGGATGTGATCATTGGTGCAGATTCTCATACATGTACCTATGGCGCCCTGGGGGCTTTCTCTACAGGTGTGGGAAGTACGGATATGGCAGCAGGTATGGCTACGGGAAAAGCCTGGTTTAAGGTGCCTTCCGCAATTAAGTTTAATATCATCGGAAAGCCGAAGAAATGGGTCAGCGGAAAAGATGTTATCCTGCATATTATAGGGATGATCGGCGTGGACGGAGCTCTTTACAAGTCTATGGAATTTGTTGGGGAAGGAATTAAAAATCTGACTATGGATGATCGTTTTACTATTGCAAACATGGCGATCGAGGCAGGCGGTAAAAATGGAATTTTCCCGGTGGATGATTTAGCAGTGGCATACATGCAGGAACATTCTTCCAGATCGTATCAGATATATGAAGCAGATCCGGATGCTGTTTATGATGAGGAATATACCATAGATTTAAGTACTTTAGAGCCTACGGTTGCATTTCCGCATCTTCCGGAAAATACAAAGACGGTTTCTGAGATAAAAGAAGATGTAGCGGTTGATCAGGCTGTGATCGGTTCCTGTACCAATGGACGAATCGAGGACCTTCGTATTGCAGCTGCGATCCTGAAAGGCCGTAAGGTAAAGAAAGGAATCCGCTGTATCGTAATTCCGGCTACCCAGTCTATTTATCTACAAGCAATGGAAGAGGGACTTTTGAAAATTTTTATAGAAGCAGGAGCTGTTGTAAGTACGCCTACCTGTGGACCGTGCCTTGGAGGTTATATGGGGATTCTGGCAGCAGGGGAACGCTGTATATCTACAACAAACCGTAACTTTGTGGGACGTATGGGGCATGTGGATTCGGAGGTTTATCTCTCAAGCCCGGCGGTAGCTGCCGCAAGTGCGGTAACCGGAAAGATTTCCGTACCGGAAGAACTGGGATTATAAGGAGGAGTGAGATTATGCAGGCAAAAGGCAGAGTTTTTAAATATGGAGACAATGTAGATACAGATGTTATTATACCGGCACGTTATCTGAATTCTTCAGACCCGGCGGAATTAGCAACGCACTGCATGGAGGATATTGATAAAGAATTTGTAAATAAGGTTTCCAAGGGAGATATCATTGTTGCTGATAAAAATTTTGGATGCGGTTCTTCCAGGGAACATGCGCCTATTGCGATTAAAGCAGCAGGGGTAAGCTGTGTCATCGCAGAAACTTTTGCAAGGATTTTTTACCGCAATGCAATTAATATCGGACTTCCTATCATTGAATGTCCTCAGGCAAGCAAAGGGATTGAGAATGGAGATGAAGTGGAGGTGGATTTTGATTCCGGTATAATCTACAATCGTACAAAGGGAACCGAATTTAAAGGCCAGGCGTTTCCGGAATTCATGCAGAAGATTATTAAAGCTGAAGGGCTGGTAAATTATATTAACGGACAGAATGCATGATGATCTGATTTCTGCGGTGGATATAATAAATTATGATGTTGGGGGCAAAAGCCCCCCAACTATGATATAAAATCATCATATTTTTTTCTTGCATGTTAGAGCATAATGTGCTATTATTCTAATATAGATTTCTTTAAGAGTGAAACCTGCAATTTTCCTGTTTAAACATTTCTGTTGTATGAATGGATACTCTGAATATATATATATCGATTTTTTCCGGCGCGAGAGCACCTTCCCAAAACTGTACCTTGAAAATTCAATAGGCTTTACACTTTTCTTTGATATGCTGCACACATAATTTTGATTTGGGGCGTGGTTGTATGGACGATACAGAATTAAAGAACATACTTTTTTCAATTCAAAGCAGTATTATAACACTCCACGGTGAGGTTATAGAAAACAGAAATGCTCTTCATAAAGAGATTGCGGATACGAAAGAGAGCCTTTATGAGAGTCTCCATAAAGAGATTGCGGATACGAAAGAGAGCCTTTATGAGAGTCTCCATAAAGAGATTGCGGATACGAAAGAGAGCCTTTATGAGAGTCTTCATAAAGAGATTGCGGATACAAAAGAGAGTCTTTCTAGTGAGATGGCGTATCTGAGAGAATCAGTGAAAAAGCTTGAGGTTACCATAGAGAATGATATTCAGGTAAAGATCAGCGTATTATATGATGCCCGAATGGATGAAATACGCCATAGAAAAGAAAATAAAGAAACTTTAGAGAAAACTGCCAGTTTGGAAATGAGGGTTGATAATCTGGAAAGAGTGATCAAAGCATCGTAATAAACAAAGGATATCATAAAAAGTGTAAAGTCTGTTGAGGTTTCAAGGAGGTTATAAAAAATTACAGCGGGGCGGAAAAAATATTGGTAAATTGCAAAAAAGAGGTTGATTTTTTTTTGAGAGATTGTTATAATAACCTCTGTCACGGGGTATGGCGTAGCTTGGTAGCGCGCACGGCTGGGGGCCGTGAGGTCGCAGGT
>CAMNTH010000008.1 GCA_946557785.1 uncultured Blautia sp. | reverse complement strand
CAACAACCTACAAAAACTTTTTGCAATTTTATGCAAAAAAGGCTTGCAAAAAACATGCTGCACAATATCTGTCCTGAAATCAAATGTTTCAGATTGCCGTTAATGCCCCTAAAAAATCTTCAAACTGTTTTCGTTTGATTAGAAATTTCACTCCATTCTGAATGATAAATCCCGTATCTAAATTGTCCGCAACAATCTTTCTTAATTTCTTTTCCCCCATATTAAAATAAGCTGATGCTTCATCAATGGTAAGACAGAATTTATCTTTTATTTCAACCTGTTCAGATGGGATATGTCCTCAAGCTCAAATCTGTCAAACGTCTGGTACAGCATTTCATCAATCTCAATATTCTGCTGCTTTCCATGCCCGTCCTTAAAAGAGAGGTAATAATGCCCCTCGTTTATCGTCAAAGTGTACGGATTATACTTGTCCTGCTCTGTGAGGGTATCAAACTGGATAGTCTTATGCTTCTCATAAAAGCCCTTGGATTTGTAATCTTCCAATGCACCGAACATCCTGCCGCCCTTGATGTGGTGTCCGTAGATAACCAGATTGTCGCTTGTGGGGATGTCGCAGTTCTGGCTTGATGTTGCATTCTGTGGCTTATCTCTTGATTTGAATATTCCACTTAAGATTCTCATTATAATCACCTTCCTTAAAAATGAGCATAAGAAAAGCACCTACCACTGATTTTCTGATAGATGCTTATAAACATGGATTTTATTCCGTAAATTTTGATTATCGTTCAATCAAATCTTCCATTGTGCAGCCCAAAGCCTTGGCAAGGCTATACATTGTATCCGCACTTGCTTTGTTGATGTTTTTGTTTCGCTGTTCATACATTTGAATCGAACGAAGGCTGACGCCAGAACGTTCCGCTAATTCTGCTTGAGTAAATCCATATGCTGTACGAATGCGCTTCAAATTAGTTTCCGGAAAATACTCCTTTATTTTGGAAGCCACAATGTCTACAAACTTTGTGATATCCGCTTCGTGGAGAGTGTAGTACATTTTTTGCAAATCCTCAAAAGAAAGAACCTTAAAAATATCTCTATACTTCCTGCCTGAATACCACTGGTAATAAGCAATAGCCCAACCAATCCAGTATTCCTTTGAGCGTCCAAAATGCTCCTGCGGTTCTATTTGAAGCTCTTGCCCTTTGGTTTCTGCAACCATCTCCCGAACAATTTCAATGCCACTTTTACCTGCGAGATAAGCAGGTTCACCATTTTCCATTCGCTTACTCACAGAACTCGCAATAAACAATTTCACAAAGTCAGTTCCAGGAATAGCGCAAGTATTGACTGCGTAATCAAAGGCATCTCCAATCACCGATTGTGCCTTACTCAGATATATTTCTTGGTATGCGTGGGTCATCGTTCTTTATGCCTCCTCTCATAATATCCTGAATATACAGTCCATCACTCTCTTCTTCAAGCATTTCCAAATATAGCTGATTCGCTTCATCATCTCTGGCTTTGCGAAAAACATAGTACTGATCCTTCTCTGCAACATCAAACCCTTCATATTTCAGTTTAGAAAAGGCATACTTTGACTTAATTACGATTTGTTCGCCCAGCTTTCCAAGTCGCATGGCACGTGCGAGTTGTTCTACAGAAATACCGTTGTTAAGGAATGACTCTGCGTAATCAAAATAAGAATCATCCGCACGGTAACCTGTAATCAAGTCATAGGCATTTACATTAACACTGAAATTATCAATTAAATATCGCTTTGCTCGTCTTGCCACAGGGGTTTTGATACAAAACAGGCGATGTTCCACCAAGACAGCAATCCAGTTAAGGATTGTATAATCGGGGCTATTCAAATTTAAAATGTTCAAATATTCGGTATCAAGCGTATAGCGATTGGAAAAGCCATCACGTAAAGAAGACACTGCCCATTCTTTTGCAAGTTCCTCACTTGCAGTACAGTAAAAGCCAAGGCCAAAATCATTATTCTTCTTGCCTTCGCCAAAAATCGGCTGTTCCACATTTTTTTCTGAACCGTAGTATATCGTAATCAGTTTATCCATTTTCCCAACCTCCATTCCTATCACCGCTATTATACTACCACAGTGATAGTAAGTCAATCGGTTTAAGCTTTTTATATCACCAAAGTGATATTTTCAACACCTAATAACTCGCTCATACAAACACATTTTTAATAATATATTGCACACAGATCAATCACATCCAGCAGTAGGTTATACTGTTTCTTTCCGATTTCATCTTCTAGACATGCGTTCTGCGAAAATACTGTTGATACAACATGTTCGTCGGATATGGGATTATAAAATATCACTTCTTCTACTGACATATTCAACTCTTTCAAAATCTTCTGAAGATGATGATCGAATATACTCATTATTTTAATGGTTTGTAGCTTTCCTGCAGCGGCTGCCCCAGTTATAAAAGGTGCTTACAGCGATATCTTTTTCACGGCACCAATCAGCATCTGTCATGCAGCTTTGGCGGCATTCATTGATATGCCTGATCTGTTTCGCCATCGGGACACGGTCTTTACGTGTAGCCGTTGTAACCTAACCTCTGAAATTGTAGTAAAATAGTCTAAATATCTTTCATTTACGATCACAGCGAAATCCAGGAGATTAGAAAATCCACAGGAATATTTGGCGCTTACGTTCCAACAGAGGTGCTAAAAACTTTAATGGCATTTTTTTCGAGAGGACAAGTTATTTACCATATACAATTAAGCGGTTACGAAAATCCTGCCAGAATAGCAAAACAGCGTAGCCGCAAGGCTACACTGTCTACATAGTAGCATATCAGAATTTTTCGGTCTTTAGAGCGGCTTCCTTACGGAACACCGTCCAAATTTTCATATAAACATCTTCACTACTCTTCTACAAATCAAAAAACGTCATCTGGCATTCTTTACATGAAGTTATTTTTCGTTCCTTTATTACATCATCCTCTCCAATCTTCCCCAAAAGAAGGGGTGATGCTGGATTATGAATCTGTGTATTTTTCATAACAGTTTTATGACTATAATTTGCATAACAATACAAGCAGCCATTTTTACAGGTATCATATGTTCCAATATCAATACTTGCAGCACAGCCACAGTCTGTTCGTTGATTTGAATCTTTGCCTATAGTTAATTTACATTTTCCAATCCGCTCAAATCTCTCCCTATCAATACAGTGAGCATGCGAAATTCCTAATTTGCCAAATTCCATCGTTTCAGCACAAGTGTCTATATAGAAACCATATTTTTTTGCAATATCAGAAAATCTCTGCATAATTTCAAATTGTTGCTCTCTTGTCTCCCGTTGTATATTTAAAGGTTGCGTGTTTCGAATGGTATTCCGATATAGATCAAGAAAACTTATCGTACATTTTTCAGTATAATCACCAAGTTTTGCTGCTAATACCTTAAAATATTTGCAGTGATATTCCATGGTATATCTATCATTGAAGAAAATAGGGTCGTACCTCCATATTACTTTTTCACGCCCTATTACTTGAGATAACTTTTGAAATGCTGGTATAATGATATTGTTTTTTGATGGAATGTTGGGCTCCACATCTCTGTCATATGCATTCAAAGTGAACTGAAAATAGTAATTATATCTATCCAGTTCAGAAAGGCGGTCCAGCATTGATACGGGATTTTTAGTCCAAAACACGATTCCATCAACAACATCAGGAGATAAATTTATTCTACCAATCTGATGAATATTCATAGGATTTCTTACCAGAACAACCCCTTCTTTAAGTCTATTAAACAACCATTCAGAATAGTATGTTGGAATATCCGTCCTTCGACTTGCACTAATTATCATTCTTCTACCTCCTTTTTTATTATCATCTGTGCACTTGCACAAGTAACAAACGGGGCGTGCAATCGTATTTCTTTCAGTTGAACCAGTCGGCGCAAGACTTGGATTATGTATGTAATCTATACACTTTTCACAAACACTTGCTCATATCCAACATCCAGTACCTCTGCTATTTCCACCATTTTCTCAAAAGAAACTGTACCTCACTTCAGCCTCTTATTGAAGTTTTGCGGGGTCTGTCCGATTCGTCTGCAAAGCTCCGCAAGACTAATATTCTATTTCTCATACAACTCTCTTATCATATCCCATGTTGTCATGATCCACCTCCACTAACACAGTCTCCATTATAAGCTGTGTGGTTGATAAATACAAGTTTCTATAATGATACTTACGAAAAATTAAGAAAACGCCCCGTCAAGGCAGAGCGTCTTACCATCCCCTATCAGATTGTCCGGAACATTTTCTGCGATACAGGCTTTTCACCCTTCACCTTTTCCAGTTTCTTCCTCACTGTCTCCAAAGTCCTCCATCCAAATATTGAAGCATCTTTGTATTCATGTCCCACATCACCATGTTGCTGCAGTAGGTATAGCGGCAAATATCCGATATCTTTGAATTTTCACGGTCAATTCATTTATTTTCTTGTCTTTTCAAAATAAATTATATTTTCATGAATAACTTTTTTTACTGTCTCCATCAGTTCAAACATGATTTTCCGCTCTGTCACTGAACAGTCTTCCAACAGCTTACTGATTTCTCTTACATACTGATCCTCTGTATCAAACTGATTTCCTGTTAACAAATCATCCACAGTCGTATGTAATGCCCTTGCAATTTCTACTAACGACTCCAAACTAATTCTCTTTTTTCCTGCTTCCACCTGACTCAGGTACTGCGGAGAAAGATCTGCCTGCTCCGCCAGATATGCCTGTGTAATCTGCTCTTCAAAACGCTTTTCCTTAATTCTTAATCCAATCAACTTGAAATCTACCATACTTTATTCCTCCTGAAAAATATTCCACTTAGTCTAGCCTTACTCTTGCTATCAGCCTCATCGAATAAATCAAATAGTCTGACACAGAATAATCTCAAAATAAATTGGCCATTTCTATAACCAGTGGTTAATAACTTAACCGCCAGTCCATTTTATTCTGTATTTAGCAACGCTATAATGAAATCCCAATATAAGTCAAAGGAACAAATTTTATGAATAACAACAAAAAAGCAGAAAACCGATTATCTCAAAAGGAGAAAATACGCCGCAGATACACAGGTGTCAATGTAGATGAACTTGACGTTATCCCAGCTCTTCCTCAGACAAGTTTTTATGATGATGAAAGCGAGAAAAGAGTAGCTGTCTATGCAAGAGTTTCCACTGATGATCCACGTCAGACTTCTTCATATGAATTACAAAAGAACCACTATCAGGATGTGGTAAGCAGGCATCCAGGATGGCGACTTGTCGAAATATATGCAGATGAAGGAATATCTGGAACTTCCCTGTCACACAGAGATGCCTTTGTAAGGATGATCGAAGATTGTCATGCCGCAAAAATCGACCTGATTGTTACCAAAAGCGTTTCCCGTTTTGCCAGAAATGTCCTTGACTGCATCGGTTATGTCCGCCAGCTTGCTGCTCTCAATCCTCCTATCGGAGTGTTTTTTGAAACAGAAAACATTTACACCTTACATAGTAACAGCGAAATGAGTCTATCCTTTATCTCTACACTAGCTCAGGAAGAAAGTCATAACAAAAGTGAGATCATGAATGCATCCATAGAAATGCGCTTTCGCCGCGGTATTTTCCTGACTCCTCCATTACTTGGCTTCGACCATAATGAAGAAGGTACATTAGTCATCAATGAAGAAGAAGCTAAGACCGTCCGCCTGATCTTTTTCATGTATCTGTATGGCTATACCTGTCAGGAAATTGCAAAGATTTTGACGGATTTAAAAAGAAAAACAAAACTTGGAAATACTTCCTGGTCAGCCAATACAGTACTTCAGCAACTGGAAAATGAACGCCATTGTGGTGATGTGCTTGCAAGAAAAACATATACTCCAAACTATCTTGACCATAAGTCTAAAAAGAACAAACAGAACCGCAATCAGTATCGAAAAAAAGAACATCATGAAGCAATCATTTCACGTTCAGATTTCATTGCTGTTCAGCGTTTGATTGCCAGTGCAAAGCATGGAAATGCAGATCCCACTCCAAAACTGCATGTGATCACTACTGGTATTCTGAAAGGATTTATTACCGTGCACCCCCGATGGGCTGCTTTTAAGGCAAGTGATTATAAGAAAGCATACTCAGCTCTTTATAAAACGTCTAATCAAGAAATGGAGCCGTCCGTAACGGTTGAATCAGGCGAATTTGACCTGAGAGGATATGAAGTGGCAAGAGCTGAATTTTTCGATACCGCCAATCAGATCCGCATTACTTTTTCATCTAAAACTGTAGTTTTCACCACGGAATGTGTCAGAAAGCTTGATTCTAATCATGTGGAATTTCTCGTGCATCCGGAAAAATTTTGTTTCGCTGTCAGACCTGCAGAATCCAAAAGTAAAACAGCGCTTCACTGGTCAACGGTTACAAATGGCCAGCGTTATCCAAGACAGATTTCCGGCTCCGCATTTCTGCCTAATCTGTTCGAATTATTTGGTTGGAATATAAGTTATAAATACCGTGTAATCGGAACACGAAAGCAATATGGAACTGAAAGCTTTATTCTCTTTAATCTACATGATGCAGAAGCATTGATTCCCAATTCCATCCTGGAAAAAACAGAGGATTATGATTCGTCAGAAAAGCCATTCTTTGAGGATGATGTAAAGCCTCTGGGAACTAAAGTAAGTGTATCTGCGTATCCGAAAGATTGGATTCACAGCTTCGGGAATGGGTTTTATTATCAGGCACAGGCATTTGAATTTGCCCACCTTACCGAAAAAGACTGGAATACAGAGATCAAATCAACCTATGAACCTGAGCCTTTGCCGGATATTACAAGTAAAAGTGATTTAAAGAAACATATAGACATGATTATTTTAGAAATAAAGGAGAATACACAATATGAATGCTGAAATGAACAGACAAGTTCTGGCGGATGATATAGAAATTGATGACAAATTTAGCTTTGAAGGCTATCAGGTAGTTCGCGGCGAATTCTTTTCCCACATCTTTGAGCCGTCACTTACCTTTAACAATTATAAAGTTCAGGTAAACAAGGCATGTTTAAAAAAGCTTCCTGAATATGACTATGTTCAGATCATGGTCAATCCGGATGAGAAGAAACTGGCAGTCAGACCTTGCATGGAAGATGAAAAAGATTCTTTCCGCTGGTGTTCTGCTACCGCCAATCGTTCACCAAAACAAATCACCTGCCGCATGTTTTTTGCGAAAGTATTTACTCTTATGAACTGGCAGATCGATTACAAGTACAAACTGCTAGGAAAACTAAAAAAAGCAAACGGTCAATATCTGTTTGTTTTCGATCTAAATACTCCGGAAATCTATAAACGCACTATTAAAGAAGATGGAAAAACAAAAATTTCCCGTACTCCAGTATTCCTTGAAGAATGGAAAAATGACTTTGGTATGCCGGTACCTGACCATAAATCTGCTGTGCAGATCAGTATATTCAATGGTCAGGCAGTCTTCGGTCTGCAGAAAGATGCAATCAAAACTTCTTCTAAACCCGCATCAGGCTCATCAGAAAGCGAGGATAATACCTATGAACAGACAGCCATCCATAGTTATTGACTGTAATATCCACCGCCTGCGTATCCACCGACAGACTCTTTACCTTCTGAACAGTCCAAATAATATCCAATTCCTGATCAATCCGGAACAGAAAATGCTGGCTATTCAGAAATGTCCGACTAATACAGGTGAAAGAGTTAGATGGATCCATTTTGGAGATAAACAGTGCTGCGAATTCTACAGTAAATTACTGATAACAAGACTCTGCAAACTATTTGAGCCATCGTGGAAACGTCAGATGTACAAAATATACGGTACTCATGTAGCTAAAGAGAATCTGATACTTTTTAATCTAAACGAAGCAATACCAACCACTGCTCAGGAGGAATTAAATAATGAGTGAACAACGCATTTACAATTTAATCCTGGATCCGGAATTCAAGAGGCTTGATACGCTTCTCTCTTCAGAAGAAAAGGCCATCCTCGGAGCTGACCTAATCAAAAATGGATCCAGACCCTTACTCGTGTGGCGAAAAATCCTTTTATCAGGATATTCTGAATACGAAATCTATCATGCACGAAAAATCCCTTTTACTCTAAAGGAAGTCGATATCGCTTCTCGCCCGGAAGCCGTTGCACATATGTGTCAGATTCATCTTGCCAGCCACCAGGGTACCATTGAACAGCTTCGTTATCGTGTTGGAAAATTCTACGAAGCAATGAAATTAATTATGATAGAAAAATACCGCCATCAAAATCAATACACTCCTGATGATATGAAATGGCACCAGAAAGGTTTTGGCACCAAAAACATTGCCGCTGATTTGTTAGGAGATAAAGTTAAGATTACTCCAGGAACAGTTTCCAAATATGGAATGTATTCTATAGCGATAGATAAGATTGCTGCGAAATGTCCGGAAATTGCAGATGATATTCTTCGTGCAGTTTTCCACCTTTCACAGAACGATACAATAGGACTTTCCAAAATGTCTGCACCAGAAATCCAGGTGATCCGTGATCATATTGTAAATAATCGTGACAACCGATTACTGCAGCCATCCCTTATGCGTACCCAGGAACGGGAAAAAAAGAAAGCAAAACTTCTTGCGGAAGAACGTAAGATTACACCGGCAATAAAACTCAGGCCCAAATATGATCCGGATGCAGACTTATCCAGCCTGACTCTTACAATACCAATGTGGATCAGTTCCATTAACCGAGCTATAGAGATAACGGATTTTAGCAATGCATCTACTTCTGCCCTTTGGAAACTGGAGCAAACATTATTCAACCTTACCGAGAGTATCGAAAAAATCAGGAAACGAATAGAGGAACGATATCATGAATAATGAAATAGTCTTTCAATGCTTTGCACCTTTTATACCCCCTGTCCATTTTGAACTGATACCAATCAAAAATCTTGTATCCGATCAGAATTATCAACGAACATTGTCTGATAAGCATGTAAATACAACAGCTACTAATTTTGATGTCTGCCAGATTAATGCAGTGAAAGTAAGCAGACGCAATGGCATTAACTATGTTTTTGACGGCCAGCATACAATAGAAACTGTTGCTCTTGTATCAGGTTCCCGTGAAACGCCGGTATGGTGCATGATCTATGATGATCTGGAATATCAAAGAGAAGCGGAAATTTTTGCTAACCAGACAAAATATACCAAGTCATTGACACCATATGAGATCTTCATGGCAAACATCGAAGCTGGGAACGATAAGCAGCTGATTATACGGTCACTGGTAGAATCCTACAATATGAAGATTGCAAACAAAGCTGCTCCCGGAAATATCTGTGCTGTAGCTACGCTGGAATCCATCCATGACAAATACAGTTTTCAGATATTAGACCGGACACTACGCCTGATCATTGGTGCATGGGAAGGAAGTCCAAAATCATTCAGTGCAAACATGCTTAATGGTGTTGCCCGTCTCATACATTGTTTTGGGGACACTATGAAGGACAATGTTTTCATTGAAAAACTAGGGGTAGTATCCTTAAAAGAACTTACAAGAACTGCACGAGAACGCAGTGCCGGTTCTCGTGGATATGCGGAAGCAATGCTTCTGGCTTATAACAAAAAGACACAGAAGCCGCTGCCGATGAGCAAATTGTATTCGAACAAAGGACCAAAACCACAAAATCCATTATCTGATGAAAATATGTCAGCCAAAGTTCCTGACATAGCCAGTGATGGACAGATAGCATTGTTTTAACGAAAGTTTGAATTTATTTCTGTAAATAATAGATCTTCTATGATAGGTTAATAAGAAAGGTAGGTGTTTTTCTTTCACCTACCTTGTACTATACATGTATGCTGCCTCCGTATCAATAACTGTTGGAAGGCTTTTCCGAATATGGCACACTGTTCGTATATTATATAAAATATTATAATTATATTAGGAGCCAGCTTATGAATTTTAACTTAAATGAACTATCTGTACGTCATCAGATCCAATTTCCTTTTTTCTGCCTCATTCCCTTTCCTGTACTGTCACCAGGATTCCCCATCAAATGCAGCATGCATTTTCACTCTTCCTCTTCCAAGCTCTTTTCTGATATGACAGATAATTCAAATCATCATTTTAAACATTCCATGCCTATTACAATATCCTTTTCTTCTTCTGCCTCCGGCAGCTCAATCCCACAGCAGGAAAAAAAGCCATGCCCTACAGACGTAATGATATTCCCACAGACCGGACAGACATAAAAACACATTTTCCGCATATTCGCCGACCGATTCCTATTCTCCCTCAGATCACCTGCTAACAGTTCCGCAATGGAAACGCCAAGCGCCCCGGCTAAATCCTCAATAATTCCAATATCAGGAAGCCCCTTTTCCGTTTCCCATTTTGACACTGTTTTATCACTTACGCCAATCTTTTCCCCAAGCTCCTTCTGGGTAATCTTCCTTCTTTCTCTTAATTCTTTAATCGTCTTTCCTGTTACATAGCTCATTTTTAAGCACCTCTCTCCTTATACTATACAGAGATTCTATAACCATTCCTGTGTACATGCAAACTACGATTCATAGAGTCCACACCTTTGTTGTCTGGTTAGAATTCCCAAAGTTCTTCTCCTTAAACTACCATTACCAGCGTTCCGATGCCTATTAGAATGCATCCAACCAAAGATTTTACCGTAAATTCTTCATGCAGGAAAATAAATGCCAAAACCAATGTGATAACCACACTCAATTTATCTATGGGC
Organism: uncultured Blautia sp.; assembly: GCA_946557785.1. Classification (GTDB taxonomy): domain Bacteria; phylum Bacillota; class Clostridia; order Lachnospirales; family Lachnospiraceae; genus Blautia_A. The sequence goes on along the minus strand of CAMNTH010000008.1, from coordinate 108,928 downwards.
ACAACTTTTGATACTTCCCCCATCTGCAGGGCTCTGTAATAGCAAAGCCAGGAAGCACCCGTAGCAGCACCTGAAAGAATCAGAAAGATCCAGCCCTTTCTGCTGATCTGTGAAATGCCGCTCTGTGTATTGGTAAGAAAGACCATTCCCCAGGCCATAATAACCACAACCACTGTCCTAATGGCAGTAGCAAGTGTAGAATTAACTCCATTAATGCCGACTTTCGCAAGTACAGAAGTGAGTGCTGCAAATATTGCAGATAATAAAGCAAATAGAAACCACATAGAATAATGCCTCCTAACCAATGATTAAATAAAATTCCCGCAGGATGACCTGTCAGCCGTCTGATACATTTTCCTATACGTTCCCGGCGTTTTACCGCAGTCCTTTTTGAACATCTTACTAAAATAAGCCCCGTCCCGAAATCCTGTCTGCATGGCAATTTCAATAATGGGCAGATCCGTTGTTTTAAGAAGGCGCTTCGCTGCCTCCATACGGTAAGCAAGCAGATACTCAAAAGGGGATTCATGAATACATGTCTGGAAGCATCTCAGGCATTCTCTTTTACTGACAGATGCTTCTGCAGCAATTTCCTCCAGAGTGATCTTCCTTTGATAATTTTCCTGAATAAACGTAAGCATGGTTAATAAGCGCTCCTGACTTACAGAAGCAGCAGGTGTATTCCTGTATTCCAAAGTTTGGATTTCCTTCAGCAGCAAAAGCCAGATTTCCGAAAAAATATTTCTTGTCTGAAACTCCGAATCCTGATTCTTTTGAAGTTCTGCTGCCTGACGGAGCTTCCTCAGTATTTTTCGCTGATTTTCTGTTTTTCCCCGGATTTCTATGACATCGATTCTCTTATCCTTAAGCACCGGATCCAGATACTTCATTTCAAATATGCTTTTAAAGTGTCCTCCCAGAAAAACAGGATGAAACAAGTGGGACGCAATAATACATTCTCCTATATTTTCCAAAGTGCTAAGAACATTGGCATTCGTAAAATAAGCTTCTCCAGCCTCAAACAAATAAGATCCGTGGGGTGTGCTAAGTTTCCCTTTTCCTTCCATCACATAATCAAATTCCAGTTCCTCATGCCAATGCCACGGAACCTTTGTCTCGCTTACCCTTACATGATGATAAACATATGGATAATCCGGTCGGATACCTTCGATTTCTTCCATCTGATTGCTTTTAATCTTTATCTTCAAGCTATTATTCTCCTTAGAAAGCAGGTATTAAAGTACATATTATGATTATGTTTGTCAGCATAATCATAATATGTACTTTAATCGGCGCTTTTCTTATGATTTTTGTCGTATTTTATATTTATTACAGACGTTTTTGTCTATATAATTATTATATCAGCAGTAAAATGCCCTGTAAAGAAAAAATGGGAAAGGTGTGGTCATCTTGAAATATGATATTTTTGAACAATTAAAAATCATTGCAAAACTCCATCCTGAAAAAATTGACAAAATTACTCTGGCAGAATTAAACCGTATATCCCATACTGCCCAAGCCACAGTCACACTTGATAATCCAGTAGGGGAAATTTTCTCTCCCCTCTCAGTCAAGTAAGTAAGAGGATTTTCACCTCAAACTTCTCACGGAACCGTACGTGAAAGTCTCCTTTCATTACCGATGGGTTAAATTTACCGAAATTTTTCCCTAATGCTCAATACCATAGCTTTTGACTACAGCACCTTAGGTGGTTGGGAACCTCCGCCATCATCTATACAGCATAGCTGTCTTCAAGTAGCTACGCTACTTGGACTCTTCTGATGTAGGAAATAAGTTTCCTTTTTCTACATGTCCACATTTCATAAACTCTTTTAGCATTCTTTTATCTGTTGGAATATTTTCCATTATCCACTAGTGACTGATTTTATTAAAGCAACTTTTAATATCTCCTTCCAATATTCATTATGGCGAGTCTTTTCTGCTAAGTACACTAAATGCGCATTCTCTGGCATCTTCAAGACTTCTATATTTACGAAAGCCAAACGAAATTCTGTCCGCCTTGTCATTAAATACCGGAACCTTTTGACCAATCTCCATTTCTGTTCCAATGTTGCCTTTGCAATCCGGATCTGTAACCTATTAACTGATTCCTCTGCTCTCGTCCAGTCTATCTGGTTCCATTGAAGTTTCATGTCTGTATTGTCCTCACAGCTGTGTCATTGAACGTAATACATTCATAGTTTGATATGGCACCATAGTAATTACCATATCCCTTGCTCCATACTATTTTGGTCAAAGTGTATCATCCACTTTCACCTTTCATCAGACTGGCGGCATGCCGTCATACTTAAAAACGGCAGAGGATAACCTCTGCCGCAGTTATTACGATAACACCATATCTAATGTCTCAAATAATATGTCCACATTAATAGGCTTTGCAATATGTCCATTCATTCCGCATTCCAGAGCTTTTTGTTTATCCTCTTCAAAAGCATTGGCCGTCATTGCCAGGACCGGAATGGAAGACAGCTCCTTATTCTTCAGCTTACGGATTTCCCTGGTCGCTTCATAGCCATTCATCACAGGCATCTGGATATCCATAAGAATCAGACGATAATATCCTGGTTCAGATCTCTCAAGCATTTCCAAAGCAGTTCTTCCGTTTTCTGCAACCTCTGTATAAAAGCCTGCATCCTCCAAAATCGCTACGGCTATCTCCTGGTTCAGTTCATTGTCCTCCACCAGAAGGATACGCCCTGAACGAAGCTTGTCCAGTACCTTTTCAACGCACCGTTCTTTTCTTTCGCCAGCATTCACAATCGATCGCAGGCAGTTCCCTAATTCAGAAGAAAACAGAGGCTTACTGCAAAAGGCTGTTACGCCCGCTTCTCTTGCTTCATCCTTTATATCAGACCAGTCATATGCAGTCAGCAGGATCACTGGAGCTTCATCTCCAATCTCCTTGCGGATCCTCCTGATCACCTCGATTCCATTCATATCAGGCAAAAGCCAGTCAATCACATATACTTCGTAATTATCCTTGCGCGTAACTGCCTGACGAGTCCGAAGCACTGCCTCTTTTCCCGACAGGGTCCACTCTGCCCGAAGTCCCATCTGGGTAAGCATATAAGATACGCTGTCACACGTATTAAAATCATCATCCACAACAAGCGCCCTGGAATTTTTGAATTGCGGTATTTCCATTGGCTCCTTAACGTCAGAATCCAGACGGAATGCAAAGGAAACCGTCACCTCCGTGCCTTCTCCCAGTTCACTTTTTACTTCAATGATACCATTCATCATATCTACGATATTTTTGGTAATGGACATGCCAAGGCCTGTGCCCTGTATACCGCTGATGGTCGTATTTTTCTCTCGTTCAAAAGGTTCGAAAATATGGGATACGAACTCGCTGCTCATCCCGATCCCCGTATCCTTAATGCAGAATTCATAGCTGGCATAACCCTTCTTCACGCCCGGCCTTTCTGAAACCCGCATGCTTACCGTTCCACCGGCAGGGGTATATTTCACCGCATTGCTCAATAAGTTTAAAAGTACCTGGTTTAAGCGCAGCTTATCACAGTAAATATCCTCGTCAAATACATCCACCGTATCCATATATAATTCCAGCTGTTTGGAATTAATATCTGCCCGGACAATGTTATGCAGTTCGTGAAGAATCTCCGGCAAACTGCACAGCTTTTCATCCAGATGCATCTTTCCGCTTTCAATCCGGCTCATATCCAAGACGTCATTAATAAGGCTCAGCAAATGGTTTCCGGACATCATAATCTTCTTAAGGTACTCTTCTACCTCCTCCCTGTTGTCAATATGTGAAATAGCCAAGGTGGTAAAGCCTACAATGGCGTTCATAGGCGTACGGATATCATGGGACATATTTGAGAGAAATACGCTCTTTGCCTTACTGGCCCTGTTTGCCTGCAAAAGTGCATCTTCTAAAAGGCTTCTCTGCTCCATTTCCTTCCTGGTTTCCTCATCCACGCTGCGGAAGCCCAGAACAATGCAGGGACTGTTCTCCCAGATTCCTGCCCTGACGGCTTTCATTTGGAAATACCTCATCTCTCCGTCCTTACAGATACGGTAATTGGCATAATATATCTTTCTCTCTGCCAATTCCCTTTTCAGCTTCTTCGGGGAAGCTGCCTGTCTCATCATTTCTTTATCATCCTCATAAACAAATTTGTCTATATATAGATCCAGGCTTCTTTCCAATGAAATTTCTCCGCCAAAAACAGCGGAAAGCATATGGTCTTGATCCTCATCAATTCGAATAGTTTTTCCAATACCGGTATCAAGATCAAAAAAGCACACAAGATTGTAATCAATCGTTAATGCCTGTACCAGTTCCATCTGCTGTCTTTCATTCTTTTTCTCTTTTAGCTTCTGCTCCGTACAGTCCAAAAGGAAACGGTGATAAAACAATTCCCCGTTTTCCATCAGAAGCTTCACATTTCCCATAACATGAAGGATTTCCCCATCTTTATGCTGCACACGGTATTCAAGGCTCACGCTGTCCCCCACATTTTTCAGCCTGCGGATGCAATCCCTCAGCTTTCCTTTGTCTTCATCCACAACAGAAGCGGCAACCATGGAAAATCCGCTTTGCGTTAATTCCTCCCGGGATTCATACCCCAGGATCTTAAGTGCTGCATTATTTATGCTGAGTATTTTCGTTCCATCTAAGGAATGAGACAAAATGCCGCAGTCCAGACTGGTAAAGATTGTCTCCAAAGTGCGGTTCTTCTTGATAATCTCCTGTTCATAGGCACGCTCCTGTGTTACGTCAATTGCAACGCCAACAGTTCCCATAACGCTTCCGTCCAGGTTATAAAGAGGTGATTTATAAGTGGTCAGCATTCTTTTACCGTCTCCCGTCATAATCACCTCTTCGGATACACAGGTTTCCTTTTTGCGCATTACCTCCTGCTCCGATTCAATACATACCGGATCGTCAAACTCAACATCCCAAATATAGGCATGTCCCCGTCCTTCTACCTGCTTTTTTGTTTTATTGACTGTTTTACAAAAACTGTCATTTACTTTCTCATGTATGCCGTGTTTGTCTTTATACCAGATGAGATTTGGTACGCTGTTAATAGTGCTTTCAAAAAAGTGCCGTGTTTCCCAAAGATCCTTACCCATTTTGTATATCTGCTGCCATCTCAAAAAACGGAACCGTATTTCCTCTTCTGACATAGGCATGACCCAGATATCCTTCGCTCCTCCTAAGTGCTCTGTTAAAAGTCCCATCTGCTTTCTGTCTGCAAGGAGGATCAGTTCTCCTTCCTCCCGCTTTTCTAAAGACAGTACCTCCAAAGCATCCTTCCTATCCATATCCAGAAGATTGGCAAAAATCACATCTGCTCCTGACGCCAGTTCCTGCCGGGGCCTGTCGCTTTCCCAAAATTCATGGGTAAAATGCTCAAGCGGACACATTTCTCTAATGATTCCAAACACATTAGATGAATGGCCTGTTAAGTAAAACTGAATATGACAATGGTACATTTTTCTTTCCCCTCTGCACGCTACAAATTATCAATCATATGATGAACCTGCTTCATAAAACCTATAATCCCAATATGGTTATTTTAGCAAGGGCATCCGGATATGTCAATATAAATACCCCTATGAGGATCGCTGCATGAACAAGAAGCAGTATCGGCATACCCATTGAAAATTTCAGCTTTCTTGTTTTGTGATGAAACACATGCATTCCCAGAAAAGCCCCCAGGCTTCCTCCTATGGCAGCTAACAGAAGGAGACTTTTTTCTGAAATTCGCCACTGCTTCCTTTTTGCTTTTGTCTTATCCCATCCATATGCTGCAAATGCAGCCAGATTTACTGCGCCTAAATAACACCATAGCATATATTGTATCTTTTCTGATATCATATTGACACCTTCCTTTCTCTTTTCCCTCTGATCATGCATCAAGATTCTTAGACGTTTTCGGTCTATTTCTGCAACGCCCATTTTGGACTAAGGTATGATGTTCCACAGGAGCAGTACGGCGTTCTTTCTTATTAGAGTGCTGTTTTACAGACATTTTTACAAAAGATAAAATGAGGTGAAGATCATGTCTTACCGCAGAATCCGGGAATTGAGGGAAGATCAGGATCTGACGCAGGCATATATGGCCCGTTTATTGAATGTAACACAGCGTACATATTCCAGATATGAAACAGGGGAACATGTCATTCCTCTGGAACTGCTGTGCAAGATAGCAGATTTTCACAATGTAAGCGTGGATTATCTACTTGGCAGAACAGACATTAAACAGCCATATCCAGCGAAAAAGAAAACTCCCTGATTCTTCCTGAAACTGTTCCCGGCAAAAAATCTCCTGCGCATTTATGACGCAGGAGATTTTTTTGTTCAGGAATCCATTTCCAGGCTCAAAAGCTCATTTCCCTCTTTTAAGCGCTGATAAAACTGCTCATAAAAATCCTGCCCTTCCTCATAGGGTTTCAGATAGAATCTGCTCACAACATACATATTCAGATTTTTAATAAGCTCCGTATTCTCTGTCTTATAAAGCACTTCCTGGACATCTTTCAGGAAATAATGCCATTCTGTCACAAACGCATCATAGGATTTTGCATTGGGCGTATCAATCCATTTATGTACCTTGATCTTGCTTCGATTCTTTTTTTTGCATTCATGTATCTGAAGAAAATACTGAAAGCTGTTATTTTCATAATAGCGCCCCAAAGGAAACAACCGGCAAAATCCCGGTCTGGCCGGATGAACGGAGCATCGGCCTTCCCCGTTTAAAAAAATGCACTGCTCTTCCTTCCCCGCCATGCGAAGATGGGGCAGGACATTCCCGTCAAAAACCCCCAGGGAAAGCTCTGATTCCATCAGCTTCTGCGGTTCTTTTTTCAAATAAGAGGATAAGCGGTATATATCATACGGATCCAGCACCACCGAATCTCCCATTCCCTTACAGCAGTCACAGCATCCTTTACAATCATTGCAGTCTGCTTTGACCATATCATTTAATCCATATAATTTTCCATCTGAAATTTCTTCTAAATCAACTTCCCTGCGCATGCTTCCTCCTGATTAATCCAGCCTGATTCCCGCCAAGGCCTGGGCAAATGCGTTGTTTACCGGCTCCCTGGCTTCTCTTTGCTGCTGTTTCATATATTTCTGAACATCACGCTTATTGACCCCCGCCCCTTCTTTTTCTCTTCTTGCCTGAAATGCAGAAAGCTTTTCTTTATATCCGCAGGCGCATACAAAGGTCTCTTCTTTTCCTTTTACGATCATTTCCATACGCTTATGGCATTTGGGACACCGGGCATTGGTCGTTCTGGAAACAGTTTCCCTATAACCGCACTCCCGATCCTGGCAGACCAGCATCTTGCTGTTTTTGCCATTCACGGAAAGAAGGCGCTTGCCGCACTGAGGGCAGACTTTATTGGTAATATTGTCGTGGCGGAACGTACCGTCTCCTGTTTTTATCTCATCTACAATCTCACAGGCATATTCCCGAATATCTTTAAGGAATGTTTCCTGCCTCGTCTTTCCTTTGGAAATGTCCTGAAGCTTTTTCTCCCAGTCAGCAGTCAGCTCCGGTTTTTTCAGATCTTCCGGAACAAGCTCCAGAAGCTGTCTGGCCTTGGAGGTAATATAGATCTCATTTCCTCTCTTTTCCATCAGAAACGTATGGAACAGCTTCTCAATAATATCCGCCCTTGTAGCAACCGTTCCAAGTCCCCCTGTCTCTCCCAGGGTTTTTGCGGCACTGGCATCCTTGCTAGTCATATATCTCACCGGATTCTCCATGGCAGCCAGAAGCGTTGCTTCCGTAAAACGAGCCAGGGGCTTTGTCTTTCCTGCTGTTTGCACAGCATTTTCGATTTTCAGGCGTTCCCCTTCCTTTAAGTCCGGAAGGCTCTGGTCTTTTGGCTGCAGTTCCCCGGTTTCCTCCTCGTCCTCATCATAGCTTCCATCGTAAATCTCTTTCCACCCTGGACTTTTGATAAGTTTTCCCTTTGCTGCAAAAGAATGCCCCCCTGCATTCCCTTCCATCACCACCTGGTCATACACAAAGGGCGGATACAGCACACTTAAGAACCGCCGCACAACCATATCATAAATCTTCCGCTCTTCATTGGTCATATGATCAAGCTGTACAAACTGTTCTGTAGGAATAATGGCATGATGATTGCTGACCTTTTTATCGTCTACAAAGCTTGCATTTACCTGAACCGGCTTATTCAGCAGCACGCCTGCAAGCTTTTTATAGGGTCCTGTTCCGCAGGCTTTCAAACGTTCCTTAATGGTAGGCACTACATCTTTTCCGATATATCTGGAATCTGTTCTTGGGTAAGTGAGAACCTTATGGTTTTCATAAAGGCGCTGCATAATATTCAGTGTTTCCTTTGCAGAAAAGCCATATTTCTGGTTCGCCTCCCTCTGAAGAACAGTAAGGTCATAAAGTCCCGGAGCCTGGATCTTCTTAGGCTTATGGCTTACGGACGTTACCAGAAGCATACCGTCTTTTACCTCCCGTAAAACCTCTTCGCTTTTCCCCTTATGGAAAGAACGGTAGCTTCCGCTTTTTCCATCCCGCCAGGTCCACTGTACACCTCCTGCCTTAAGGGTTACCCCGAAATAATCCTTTGGCGTAAAATTCCGGATCTCATCCTCTCTTGCAGCAATCATGGCCAGTGTAGGCGTCTGCACACGGCCGCAGGAAAGCTGGGCATTATATTTGCAGGTCAGCGCCCTCGTTCCGTTCATCCCTACCAGCCAGTCAGCCTCTGCCCTTGCTGCTGCTGCACGGTAAAGATTATCATATTCCCTTCCGTCCTTCAGATTCCGGAACCCGTCCTGAATCGCCTTGTCCGTTACGGAGGAAATCCAAAGACGCTTTATGGGCTTAGTACAGCCGGATTTCTCCAGGATCCATCTAGCTACCAGCTCCCCTTCCCTTCCTGCATCTGTAGCAATAACAATATCCTTAATATCCCCTCGGAAAAGCAGGGACTTTACTGCATGATACTGCTTTGCAGTCTGTCCGATGACCACGAGCTTCATTTTTTCAGGCATCATGGGAAGCGTGGTCATTTCCCATTTTGTATATTTTTTATCGTATTCTTCCGGATCTGCCAAAGTCACAAGATGTCCCAGCGCCCAGGTTACCGTATATGCCCCACCTTCCAGGCATCCGTTTCCTTTCTGGCGGCATCCCAGGACACGGGCAATATCTCTTGCAACAGAAGGTTTCTCTGCAATTACTAAAGATTTCATAATTCTATCCTTTCTCATCATGGAAAAATTCCAGTCCTTTTTCCATCTGTCGGTTTAGTATAGCATATTTTTCCCAGAAGGGCTATAACAGCTCTTTTACTTTATAATCTTTTCCCATAGTTTATAGAAATTTTATTTGAAAACTATGCTCTTTGGATGCTAAGATATACCGAAAGAACATATAATCATGTAAGGAGCCACTTTTTCCTTTTATATATTTTTCCTTGTGCATATAGACGGAGAACCCTACAGATCAGCTTGTAAATTCTCTGTATCTTTATTGAAAGAATACTTTAAAAGTCATTATGTCTATGCTATAATGACGGCGTGCTTTAGTCCTCTTGTTTGTATCGTGGCTGTACAAGCAGAAGGGGCTGCACAAACGAATTTTTAAGGAAGGTGAAACTTTGCTGGAATTTTGCAAAAAATACAAACACGGCTTTGTTATATTGATCTACAGCTGCATTTACCTGCTGCTGTTTTTCTATCTGGAACGGCTGCCTGTTCATGGATACCATGTGATACATACAGTGTTTGACGATATGATTCCTTTTTGTGAGATTTTTATCGTCCCCTACCTTCTCTGGTTTCCGTATATGATCATAACGGTAATGTATTTCATTTTTTTGAATAAAAACAAGCACGAGTATTATCAGCTGATTTTTAATATGATGATGGGAATGACCCTGTTTTTGATCATCTCCTATCTTTATCCCAATGTGCTGCATCTCCGTCCTGAGGAATTTCCCAGGGAAAATATATTTACGGACCTTGTAAGAGGACTTTACCGTACGGATACGCCTACTAATGTTCTGCCAAGTATCCATGTGTTTAACTCCCTGGCGATCCATATGTCCCTCACCTCCTGCCAGGCTCTAAGGAATCATAAGCTCATGAAGCGCGGTTCCCTGGTACTGACCATACTGATCATCATGTCTACTATGTTCTTAAAGCAGCATTCTGTTATTGATGTATGTATGGGCGCTACTCTTGCCCTGTTCGGCTACCTGGTATTCTATCCCCAGAGGGCGCTGGAAACCCGGGACGAATCTGTTTACAGTACCTGGCACAAGCCAAGGCACAGACGTTATAAATTATAGTATGATACCGGCATCCCAGGGCCTAAACCCACATGAGCCAGCTCACAGGCGGGGCTTTTGCCCCTAACATCATAATATATCATAAAGTAAAAAAAGAGGATTTCCCTAAAAGCCCTTGGGAATATCCTCTTTTTACTTTACTGCATATTGATCCGGATTACCCGATCAGTTAAATCCATAAAATTTCTGGGCAATTTTATATCCTGTAACAAACATCTTTCTGCCGCTCTTTCCAGGAAGGTTGGATGCATTTCCAAGAATGCTGAACCTCAGTTTTCTGTACAGCCAGCGATCCTGCTCTTTAATGTAAGAAAGAAGCTCTTTTTTCTTTTCCAAAGCTTCCTCTGTTCCAGAGCGGATGAGCATAATGGATGAAATCGTCGTAATAATATCCAAATAACTTACCATATAAGAGCGCAGCCGTTTATTTGAAAAACTGCATTTATGGAAGGCATCCACCATAAGCTTGTTCACCCGAATCTGCTGGTCAATTCTTTTGATCATAACCTTTTCATTCACTGACTGATCATCACGTCCGATAAAATATCTGTAAAAATTCACATCCAGATAGTATAGATTTTTTACATGGGGCAGCGGTTCAAAGGCAAACAGATTATCTACATAAAAAGTATGCTTTGGAAGCTCAAGGCCGCAGTCATGGAGCAGCTTTGTCCTGTAGATCATGGAATGCATTAAAAGGTATTTTCCCTTAGGCATATGCTTTACTTCATTCCAGCCGAAGATCTGATCCTTTGGAAGGCAGTGACGGTACTGCATAACTTTCTTCCTGGCAGCACCCTGCTTTTCATAAACAAAATTACTGACCAGGAGATCCACAGTCTTTGGTCCCCTGATAAGCTCCTCCAGCGTACGCAGAATTTTTTCATAAGATTCTTTGTGTACCCAGTCATCACTGTCTACCACCTTGAAATACAGTCCTGACGCATTACGAAGCCCTGTATTCACGGCCTCTCCATGTCCTCCGTTTTCCTGATGGAGCGCTTTTATAATGGTAGGGTATTTCTGTGCATAGCGATCTGCAATTTCTGCAGTATTATCAGACGAGCCATCATCCACAATCAGAATTTCTACATCCTCCCCTCCCACTAACAAGGATTCTACGCATTTCTCCATGTAAGCCTCTGAATTATAGCATGGAATGGCAATGCTCAACAGCTTCATTTTTCTTCCTCCTTAATATCTTTCATATATCTCACATATGCCCCAAAAGCTGATGGTATGGCATAATGTTTTTCTGTTTCTTTCCTGTCTGCAAAAATAAGCTTTTGTCCGCAGTATTTTTCCAGTGAGGAAACACGAATACGGTAGGCAATCATACGCCACTCTATATGGGAAAAAACATGCTTGGCAGGCTCCAGCAATTCAATATGCAACGGTTCCAGATTCAACTCTTTTACCGCATTGATGGCTTCCTCCCGGTTCAAATGCCCAAGCATATTGGGAAGTTCATAAAGACCGGCCAGCAGCCCCCTTGCAGGGCGTTTTGATATAGCCGTATACTCACCGTCCTGAATTACAAAAACCGTCCGCTCTTCTACCCTTCGTTCCTTCTTGGACGCTTTCACAGGAAGCTCCGAAACAGTTCCGTTTTTCTTTGCCCTGCAAAGATCTCCCAAAGGACAGTTTTCGCATTTTGCAGGACCGTTAGGTACGCAAATCACAGCTCCCAGCTCCATAAGCGCCTGGTTGAAATCTCCCGGACAATCTTTCGGCATTATCAAAAGCAGATCCTTTTCGATTTTCTCCCGTACAGACTGTTTCATAATATCTTCCCTGCTCTCTGTGATCCGGGATATCACCCTCAGCACGTTCCCATCCACGGCAGGAACCGGAATTCCATATGCAATAGATGCAATAGCGCCGGCTGTATACCTTCCTATACCTTTTAACGTCAAAAGGGCAGAAAAGGATTCAGGAAGCTTCCCATTATATTCTTCTGTCACCGTAACCGCTGCCTGCTGCATATTTCTCACCCGGTTATAATATCCCAGGCCTTCCCAAAGCTTCATAAGCTTTTCTTCCGGACAGGCAGCCAATGCCGGAATATCCACAAGCTCCGAAATAAACCGTTCAAAATACGGCTTCACTGCCTCCACCCTGGTCTGCTGAAGCATAATTTCAGAAACCCAGGTATAATAGGCATTATTTCGATCCCTCCAGGGGAGCACTCTCTTATTCTCTCTGTACCACACAAGAAGAGGATTTACAATTTCATTCAGCATATGGTTCCTCCAGGTCGATGGGAACGGGATCTTCTATTTCCATAGTATCCTCTGTTACCAGACAATCATAGGCCAGCAGCTTCACTCCCTTTTTCTGCGCTTCCCTCAGCGCTTCCCCAAAAGCTCTGTGGGTTTCCCAGTTCGGCCGAAACATGCGGATTCCCTTCATTTGGATGACCAAAAGAAGATATGCCTCATATCCCTCCTCCATGCATTTCACCAGCTCTTCCACATGTTTCACTCCACGAAGCGTGGGCGCATCGGGAAAATAGGCAATATTCTCTTCTTCCAGGGTAACACCCTTTACTTCAATAAAAGCCTTCCTCCCAGGGGACTCCAAATATAAGTCAAATCTGGAATTTCCATAAGTCCGTTCTGTATACACAGAAACCTCTTCCGGAAATAAGATGCCTTTTTTGAGCCATTCCTCTGCCGCTTTATTGGGAAGCTGGGAATCCATATTAATCCAACGCCCTTCTTTACATACGCAGACCAGATCATACTTTGTTTTTCTGCCAGGGCGGCTGCTTTCCTCCAGGATCACCGTTCTTCCTGGAATCAGAAGCTCCCTGCATCTGCCTGTGTTTTTTACATGAACCGTTTCTATATGTCCCATGATCTCCACATGGGCAATGAACCGGTTGGGTCTGTCCAGAAATTTTCCTTCTATCACTTTATTATATTTCATACAATTATTAACCTCACCTTCCTAATATAACATGAAAGCATAAAAAAAAACAGCAAATTTTTATACGCTATTCTTCTTTTCTTTTCCATGCAATACAATATATTAAGCTTACCGAAAAGGCGCCCTTATGATCAATAAACAAACCCTGCTTTTGGAAATCCAGCAGATTTTCCCTGAAATCTGCCAAATCCAAAGAAGACTCCATCAGCACCCGGAGCTTGGTACACAGGAATTTGAAACAGACAGAATCATAACTGAATATCTGAAGAAATGGCATATTCCCTGTGTCATGATAGCGGAAACTGGAATCTCTGCCTTACTGGAGGGAAAAGGAAATCCCGGGAAGCCTTCCTGCGTAGTTGCTCTTCGGGCAGATATTGACGCACTTCCCATAACGGAACCGGACAGTCATCCATACTGTTCCAAAAATCCAGGCATAATGCATGCATGCGGACATGATGCGCACACGGCCATAGCCCTGGGCACTTTACGCCTTCTAAAAAATCACCAGCATGAATGGAGCGGCATTGTCAAATGTTTCTTTCAGCCTGCGGAAGAAACCATAGGAGGGGCAAAGCGCATGGTTGAAGCAGGCTGTATGCAGGATCCGGCAGTGGACTATATTACAGGGCTACATGTGGCACCCCAGTTTTATACAGGAGAGATCGAAGTTAAGCATGGAATTCTTAATGCCTCCAGCGACAACGTAGATATAGAAATTTGGGGAAAAGGCTGTCACGGTGCTTATCCCGAAAACGGCGTAGACGCCACATTAATTGCTTCCACCCTTCTTTTATCCCTGCAGTCACTGGTAAGCCGCAGCATTTCCCCTCTTAACGGCGCAGTACTATCCTTTGGTATTATGGAGGGCGGAAATGCCCCAAATATTATCTGCGATCACATGATACTTCGCGGTACTCTCCGAATGCTGGATGAAAATACCCGTAAAACCGCCAGACAGATCATACGCAACCAGGCTGCTTCTATTGCCATGGCTTATGGAGGCCGTGCTTCCGTTCATTTTCACTCCGGCTATGATGCCCTGATCAACCCCCATGACCTTACAGATCTTGTTATAAATCTGGCTTCTGATCTTATCGGTGCAGGGCATATCCACTATAAAGAAGCTCCAAACCTAGGTGCAGAAGATTTTTCTTTCTTTACCCACCATGCGAGATCCAGCGTTTTTTATCATCTTGGCTGTACCAGGCCGGGGCAGGACAAAACCTCTTCCCTGCATACTGCCGATTTTGAACTGGATAAAAACTGTATGAAAGTGGGCATTCTTCTTCAATACGCATTAACGCGCAGCCTGTTGGCCCATCCAAAGAACTAAGTCAAATCCCTTTTTCCGCTTCTGAAATGCCGTATATGATTTCCAGGTTGCTTTTTTCCTTATTTTCCTTTAAGATAACCTATGAAATAACGTTTATCTTACATAGAAAGGATTTACAGGAATGGATGGTATTATTTTTGATGTAGATGGTACCTTATGGGACTCTACTGATATTGTAGCAAAAGCATGGACCGCTTACCTTCAGCAAACAGAAAAGCTGGATATTACAATTACTTCAGAAAGGCTGATGACTTTGTTCGGCCAGATCCTGCCGGATATTGCAAAAGCTTTATTCCCGGACTTTTCCAAGGAGGAACAGCTTCGTATCATTGACGCCTGCTGCCAGGCAGAGCATGAAGCGCTTCTTCATGAATGTGCGCCCCTTTATGAAGGCCTTGAAGAAACCCTGTCTGCATTATCTTCCCAGTATCCATTATTTATCGTAAGCAATTGCCAGGCAGGGTACATCGAAGTATTTCTAAAAACCACAGGATTCGAAAAATATTTCAAGGATCATTTGTGTCCGGGAGATACCGGCCTTGCAAAAGGAGCCAATATTTGCCGTATCGTCCAAAAGCATCATCTTAAGGCTCCCGTTTATGTGGGCGATACTATGGGGGATTTCACAGCCTGTGACGAAGCAGGTGTTCCATTCATCTTCGCTTCCTACGGATTCGGTCAGGTGGAGCACCCCTATGCTGTGATCCATAAACCTTTGGATCTTATTCCCCTTTGTCATACATCTGTATAAATACGGATAGGTTTTCTTAAAAAAGAGATGCATGATGGAGTCTCATGCACCTCTTTTTTAATGTCTTTTATTTCTTTTTACATTTCTTTTGATAATAGATCACAAGTACCGTAAAAATCGCCACCAGCACAATTGTATAACCAATCTTGGCTGCCACTCCTGTCGTAAAGGAATCAATGCCTGTGGCAATTCCTACCAAAATAAGCGCAACCCCGGAGGCTTTCTCCATCTTTTTTTCATCATACATGCTGCTGCGCTTCTTCGAATTTCCTCCGCCCATAAAAATACTGCCATGTCCTGTAAGCAGCAGAATACCTATTACAATTGAACCCACTGTCAATATAAAATCAAATGTGCTGTTCATCCCTTACACCAGCCCTTTCTTCATTAGTAAAAGCATATAATCGGAACACCGAACTGAATAATCTCATAGAGAATTGCAGCATTATAAGGCGGCATATTGATGCATCCATGGGAACCGCCTGTCAAATAACGGTCTCCTCCGAAATACGGCTGCCATCCTGCATCATGGAATCCGATTCCTCCATTAAACGGCATCCAGTAATCTACATCTGTTTCATATTCATAGGTTCCGTCCGGCCTCTTTTCGCCTCGGAGAACATCCGGACTCTTTTTATAATAAAGAGTATAGATGCCTTCCGGTGTCTGGCGGTCACTGTAGCTCATATTTCCTGATACGATATCTGAATCAAAGATTATCCCGCCATTCTGATAGTAATACATATGCTGGCTTGACAGGTCTACTTCAATATAAGTATTTCCCAGGTCATTATGGCCTCTTGAATTGGCGGTCATGGCATAAGCTGGATCTCTGGAAGTCTGTACTCCCGACTGGATTTCCTGGGTAAGCTGTGCGGCTTCTGCTTTCTGGTCAATCTGCCATCCATAAGCAGAACCATAAACGTATACGGTACGGCCGCTCGTGGTATAAAACTCCCTGCTTGTACCTACAGTATCATACTGGGCAGCAAGCTGTGCAACATATTCTGCAATATGCTGCTGGAAGGATGCATCATCCTGTACAAACTGACCTTTTTCATCAAACTGAAGCCAATCCTTGATGGTACTTCCATCCAGCGTAACTGTCTCCTCCCCAAAGGTATAAGTAATGCTTGCTTTAGTAAAATTATTGCATGCATCCAGGGTCGCCTTTAATCCAGGATCTTCCTTTGTGACAGCAGCCGTTACATAAGCATCGGAAGTACCTGCAAAATCAATAGCTTCCTGCTTGCCTGCAACTGCTTCGTCCAGGATCTGATATGCCTGCTTCACATTCAGCTCGCTTCCTTCTGTCTCCGGAATGATTTCAAACTGGGTATCTGTAAAGGAAACATAGGCATTTTCAGGAGCTACCTGATTTTCTTTCTGGGCACAATTCAGCTGCAGTACCTGGTTCTGGAGCAGCTCCTTGCTGTAAGTTACATTCTCAGCAATCGTATAGCTCTTTTCTTCCAAATAACCCTGAATCCATTTGTAAGGTTTTTGATCCTTCAAAAGCTTCATGACTTCCCCATCAGGAGCATACTTATAATTGATCAGATTACCCTCAAGTACCTGCGGCTCCAGGTTTCTGGAAGAAATCTGGATAGAATAATTCTCCACATTCTCAGCGATCATCTGCTCCACTTCATACGGCGTCTTTCCTGAGCAATCATAGCCATTGATAGTCGTTCCTTCAAAAAATTTATCCGAATAGTAATAAGAAACGCCTGCATAAGCACATCCCGCAGTGACAAGCATCATAAGGGCAGCCGCCCCGGTAATCTTCAGGCCTTTATGCTTGCCCCCGGATTTCTTCTTCGTGAACACCAGCTCATTGTCATCTATTGGAACATAAGTCACAGGCTTAGGCCTTGCGGATTTAATAGTCCCGGCTGATTTCCTCTCACTGTCCCCGGCTTGCATTCCTGTATCTACAGAGATATCAGACATATCGTGCTCTTCACCATCGAAATCTTCATACTCTTCTTCATCAAAGCCGTCTTCGTCATACTCTTCTTCGCCGAAGTCGTCTTCGTCGTACCCTTCTTCATCGAAGTCGTCTTCTTCGTACTCTTCTTCTTCGAAGTCATCTTCTTCGTACTCTTCCTCTTCGAAGTCATCTTCTTCGTACTCTTCTTCTTCGAAGTCATCTTCTTCGTACTCTTCTTCGCCGAAGTCGTCTTCATCATACTCTTCTTCTTCGAAATCTTCGTCAGTTTCATCTTCTTCGTCAGCAAAGACCACTTCATCAAAGTCTCTGTCCAGCTCAGCATCCATCAGTTCTTCGTCAGAAAAAGAGTTCCTTTCTTCTTTGTTTCTCATTTACTATACTCTCCTCAAATAAGCCCTCAAGTCTGCAACCATTTTTCATGAAACAGTTACAAAAATCTCCTTTAGCTTCTATATTATAACATACTTCTCTTATTTTGCACCAAAATTTCTCTTATTCACAAAAGCTTAATATTTTCGTTATACTTGTTTCTGAATTTCTAAAAAAGAAAAACTTCCGTACAAATGAAGAAAAAGCAGCCATACATATTGATTTCGCCAGGCTCCATCTTATTGTATGGCTGCATTATAACTTAAACCTTAATGCATATTGTATCCGCTGTTTTTCTTTTTATTCTTTTAAAAGTCTGAGTCACCGGATTTTCGATTCAGTTTTCCGTCCATATTCTTCATAACATAAAAAAACATAAATATCAGCAGTGCAGACGCAATGATCCATGCCATGGGACTTGCCATGCATGCGATAAAATAGCTTCTTTCATGTCCTGCTATCAGAGCCGTTATGCCGCGCCCTATCAATTCAGCAATACCTGCCAGCATGGGAAGCACACCATATCCCATCCCCTGTATTCCGTTTCTAAGGTCATTCACCAGGTGAAGTGGCACAAAAAAGCAAAAGAACATTTCAGATAAAGGTCTACCATGGGGATTACCTCTGCCCCAGTGTCCAAAATAAAAAGATATGCAAAATTTTTTCCCAAAAAAGCCAGAATCACTCCTGTGATCACTGCATACGCACCCCCAAGTATATGGGAAGCATGGAATCCTTCCCGGACTCTATCCAAACGTCCTGCCCCGATATTCTGTGCATTATAGGTTGCATGGTTGTTCCAATGGCCACAAATGCCTGAGAAAATATAGATGGCAGTAATGGAATACTGGATGCCCATAGGAAAGCCTACGCTTATCTGATTTATGGTAATCCCTTTCCGAAGCTTCCAGTCTTCCCTTTTCAGATGCAGTTCAGGTACAGATCTTGCAATATATACCAGACAAAGAAGCCCGTATATGCCCTGGGAGATCACAGTCGCCCATGCCGCTCCTGAAACCCCATATGAAATACAATAATAAATACCAGATCCAGCACCACATTTAAAAGTGCGGAAAAAATCAGGAAGTAAAGCGGTGTTCTGCTGTTTCCCAAAGCCCTTAGAATACTGGCAAGAATGTTGTACAGTGCCTGTGCAAAAATACCGCCGCAGATAATCATAATGTATGCATATGCATCCTCATAAATATCCTTAGGCGTATTCATAAGAACCAACAGCTTTTTCATAAAAAGCAGGCTTACCGCAGTTATAAGTATGGATACGATCCCGGACAAAACCCCAGCATTTCCCACTGTCTGACGCATCTCATCCAATCTTCCTGCACCGAATTTCTGGGCAGTAAGCACAGTAAAACCGGCAGTTACCCCCATCAAAAATCCCAGGATCAAAAACATGATCGTTCCTGTGGCTCCTACTGCAGCCAGAGCTTTTGCCCCCACAAATTTCCCCACGATCACCGCATCCATCATATTATAAAACTGCTGAAACAGAGGTTTTCTTGTTATTATCACGAATCATTTGTCATAGGGCAATCCTCTCTATCCGGTTCATAAAAGGCTGGCATTGTTTTGTCTCAAAAGCATATTGTTTTTGAAACAAATCCTTGTTATTTGCCTCCGGGTTACTTTTATAAGAAAATCCTTGAAAAATCTCAGAATTTTGATACTATATATAAAGAAAGAAACTTTCAGTACAAAATGTCTCCGTTTTTGTGCGGAGGAAATTTACAAATAAAAGGAGAGCATTATGAGCAAAAAACCAACTGTTTTAATGATTCTTGATGGATACGGACTGAATGAAAAGAAGGAAGCCAATGCCGTATATGAAGCAAAGACTCCTGTAATGGACAGTTTAATGGCAGATTATCCGTTTGTAAAAGGTTATGCAAGCGGACTGGCAGTAGGTCTTCCGGACGGCCAGATGGGCAACTCTGAAGTAGGCCATCTGAACATGGGCGCAGGCCGCATTGTATACCAGGAGCTTACCAGAATCACAAAAGAGATCGAGGACGGAGACTTCTTTAAAAACGAAGCACTTCTTAAGGCAATGAAAAATGCCAAAGAAAACAATTCTTCCATTCACTTTATGGGACTTCTTTCTGACGGCGGTGTTCACAGCCATAACACCCATCTTTACGGACTTCTTGAAATGGCAAAAAGAGAAGGTCTTGAGAAGGTCTATGTACATTGCTTCCTGGACGGACGTGACACGCCTCCTGCATCAGGCAAGGGTTATATTGAAGCTCTGCAGGCTAAGATGAAAGAAATCGGTGTTGGTGAAATCGGTGTTGTTTCCGGCCGCTACTATGCAATGGACCGTGACAACCGCTGGGATCGTGTGGAACTGGCTTATAAAGCTCTGACAAAGGGGGAAGGCGTAAAGGGAACGGACGCAGCAGAAGCTGTCCAGGCATCCTATGACAATGAGAAAACAGACGAATTTGTACTTCCCACAGTTATTGAGAAGGACGGAGCTCCTGTTACTGTAATCTCCGATAAGGATTCCGTAGTATTCTTTAATTTCCGCCCTGACCGTGCCCGTGAGATCACAAGAGCCTTCTGCGCAGATGAGTTTGACGGATTTGCAAGAGAAAAGAGACTGGACCTCACATATGTATGCTTCACAGAATATGATGATACCATTCCAAATAAAACAATAGCTTTCCATAAGGTTCAGCTTACCAATACTTTTGGAGAGTACCTTGCTGCCCATAATATGACTCAGGCCCGTATTGCAGAAACAGAAAAGTATGCCCATGTAACATTTTTCTTTAACGGCGGCATTGAAGAGCCAAATAAAGGTGAGGACAGGATTCTGGTAAAATCCCCTAAGGTTGCTACCTATGACCTGCAGCCGGAAATGAGTGCACCGGCAGTATGCGATAAGCTTGTAGATGCCATTAAGTCTGATAAATACGACGTTATCATCATTAACTTCGCTAATCCGGATATGGTAGGACATACAGGCGTAGAAGCTGCTGCTGTTAAAGCAGTGGAAGCAGTGGATGCGTGTGTAGGCAGAGCAGTGGAAGCTCTTAAGGAAGTGGACGGACAGATGTTTATCTGTGCTGACCATGGTAATGCAGAGCAGCTTGTAGATTATAATACAGGGGATCCTTTTACTGCTCATACAACCAATCCCGTTCCATTTATCCTGGTAAATGCAGATCCTAAGTACAGTCTTCGTGAAAACGGCTGCCTGGCAGATATTATCCCTACCCTCATTGAGCTGATGGGAATGGAACAGCCGGAAGAAATGACTGGAAAATCACTTCTTGTCTGCTGAAAGTAAAACAGAATTTAAGATGACACAAATAGTAAAACACATAATAATCTCAAGTGATTGATGATTATTATGTGTTTTTTGTTTGGCGTCAAATTAATTAAGCTACTCTAGTTACCTTTCGGGCAACATCCTTCCTGCATTTTTCCTTATTTTCCGTATACCCGCAGCAGGCTGGAAACCTTACGGATGGAAGAACGGTTCTGCAGTTCATCCATGGCAGTCCGGAAATCGCCCTCACGCACCTTGGCCGTAATCACAACCACCTCTGCACTTCCCGCTGTCTTTGTTTCCTTCTGGATAATCTGAGCCACACTTACATGGTATTTTGCAAATACTGCCGTCATTTCTGCCAGGACGCCGCAGCGGTCTTCCACCTGAAGGCGGACAAAATAGCGGTTATAGGTATCTGCCATCTTTTTCACAGGAGTCTCTTTGTAGCATGTACATCCGATACGCGCGCAGCATCCTGCCAGAATGTTCCGAACAATGTCAAAGATATCTCCTACGACTGCACTGGCTGTAGGAAGCTCTCCTGCTCCTCTTCCAAAGAACATGGCATCCTCCACTGCATCTCCGTGTACAAAAACAGCATTGTAGGAATCGTTCACAGATGCAAGGGGGTGGGTGCTTGGGATCAGCATGGGACAAACATAGCTTTCAATCCCGTCTTCTGCCTGGCGCGCCACTCCCAGAAGCTTAATATCACAGCCCATTTCCTTGGCATAGCGGATATCCTTTGCGGAAATCCTGGTAATTCCTTCTATGTATACATCATCAAATACAACACGGGAATTAAAGGCTGCACTTGCAAGGATGGCAACCTTGCGTCCTGCGTCCAGGCCTTCAATATCTGCCGTAGGGTCTGCCTCCGCATAGCCAAGCTCCGTAGCAAGGGCAAGGGCGTCTTTGAATTCCATTCCTTCCTGGGTCATCTTAGTCAGGATAAAGTTTGTAGTTCCATTGACAATCCCCATAACTTCTGTCATGTGATTGCCTGCCAGGCACTGCTTCAGCGGGCGGATAATAGGAATTCCCCCTGCAACAGCCGCTTCAAAAAGAAAGTCCACATGGTTTTCTTCAGCTGCATCCAGAAGCTCCTTACCATGGACAGCGATCAGATCCTTATTTGCAGATACCACATGCTTGCCGGCATTTAAAGCTGCAAGAATATAGGTTCTTGCCGGCTCTATGCCGCCCATCAGTTCAATCACGATACTGATCTTTGGATCCTTCAGAATCTCTTCCCATTGATTCGTTAAAACGGAAGCATCGTCCACTTTCGCAGCAGCTTTTTCCAGATTACGCACCAGGATCTTTGTGATTTTCACCTGGCTTCCAATCTTTGCCTGCATCTCCTTTTCCTGATTTTTCAAAACTTTATATACACCGTTCCCCACTGTTCCAAGCCCCAGCAAGGCGGCTTTGATGACTCTATTCTCCATCGGAATGGCTCCTTTCCCTATGTTTGCATGTTAGTTTATAGACACCATATATTTCTGCATTCTTTTTGTTGCCAATTCATCTGTTTTCATAGCGAGCAGTTCTTTTTTGCTGACCCATTTATAGTCTATCGTCTCTCCATCCTGCAGCAAAATTTTATTCTTATCCCATGAGGTAACACACAAAAATTCTACATGGATTGCATGCTTTTCATTGCTTATCTCTTTGCCCAGCTCCACAAGATTATCGGAAGCAATCCCTGTCTCTTCTTTTAATTCCCTGACAGCGCATTGGAGAGGCGTTTCTCCTGCCAGTGCGCTTCCACCTGCGGTTGCTTCCCACAGTCCTCCCAAATGCTTCCTGTAATCCCTTTTCATCAGCAAAACTGTCCCATCTGTATGTACAACCAGAACATCACAAACCAAATGAAACACATCCCGTGGTATCGCTTCCCCTCTGACCAGTGTTGTATTTTCAATTTTTCTAAAAGAAGAATCATATGCGTCCCATAATTCCATTTGCCTTTTGTCCCCCTGTTTTCACCCGCCCCTGTAAAAAAAGCCCTGTAAATCGTATTTCTTTTCCTCTACGGTTTACAGAGCTTTCTCATTTAAGGATTATTTGTAATTTACAATAGCGCCGAAATCTGGTTTCAGAGATGCTCCGCCTACAAGACCGCCGTCAATGTCTGCCTGTGCAAACAACTCCGGTGCAGTTTTTGCATTTACAGAACCGCCGTACTGGATGCGGATTTCTGCTGCTGTTGCATCATCATAGATCTCTGCGATGCATTCACGGATTGCCGCACAAACTTCCTGAGCCTGCTCAGTTGTAGCGGTTTTGCCTGTACCGATAGCCCAGATCGGCTCGTAAGCGATCACTGCTGTCTTAGCCTGATCTGCAGTTACACCCTGGAATCCAACCTTCACCTGCTGACGGATAAAGTCCATAGTTACACCCTGCTCCCTCTGAGTAAGGGATTCGCCGCAGCACATGATCGGAGTGATGCCATGTTCAAAAGCTTTCAGCATCTTTTTGTTTACAGTTTCATTTGTCTCTGCAAAGTATTCTCTTCTCTCAGAATGTCCCAGAACTACATATTTTACGCCTACATCTGTAAGCATTGCAGGAGAGATTTCGCCTGTGTATGCACCTTTTTCTTCATAGTACATGTTCTCTGCGCCAACCTGGATATTAGAGCCTTTGCAAGCTTCCATAACAGGGATGATGTCGATTGCAGGTACGCAGAACACAACGTCCACTTCGCCATTTACTACTAATGGTTTTAATGTATTTACCAGTTCAACTGCTTCGCTTGGTGTCATGTTCATTTTCCAGTTACCAGCGATGATTTTCTTTCTTGCCATGGTTTTGTTCTCCTCTTGGGTTTTATTTTTTATTAATTTCTTATTTGTCGTTTGCTGCTGCTACGCCCGGGAGCTCTTTGCCTTCCAGGAATTCCAGAGAAGCGCCGCCGCCTGTTGAAATATGGGACATCTTATCGCCAAAGCCAAGCTGATTTACTGCTGCCGCAGAATCGCCGCCGCCGATAATGGTTGTAGCTTCTGTATCGGCAAGAGCCTTTGCTACAGCAATAGTACCTTTTGCAAGGATCGGGTTTTCAAATACGCCCATAGGTCCGTTCCAAACAACCGTCTTAGCAGTTTTAACTGCTTCTGCATACAGCTCAGCTGTCTTAGGTCCGATATCAAGCCCCATCATATCTGCCGGGATTGCATCTGCATCTACAGATGTTACCTCGATATGCGCATCAATAGGAGTTGGGAATTCTTTTACAATTGTGGTATCAACAGGAAGAAGCAGCTTCTTGCCAAGCTTCTCTGCTTTTTCCATCATTTCTCTACAGTAGTCGATCTTGGTGTCATCTACAAGAGAAGTACCAACTTCCAATCCTTTTGCTTTCTGGAAAGTATAAGCCATACCACCGCCAATGATAAGGGTATCGCATTTTTCCAGAAGGTTGGAAATAACATTCAGTTTGTCAGCAACCTTTGCACCACCCAGAATTGCTACAAATGGTCTTTCCGGATTATTTACCGCATTGCCCAGGAAATCAATTTCCTTCTGCATTAAGTATCCAACTACAGATGTTTCAACATACTGAGTTACTCCCACATTGGAGCAGTGTGCTCTGTGAGCGGTTCCGAAAGCATCGTTTACGAATACATCTGCAAGGGAAGCCAGATCTTTGCTGAATTCCTCGCCATTCTTGGTTTCTTCTTTGCGGTAACGGGTGTTTTCAAGAAGAACAACCTCACCGTCTTTCATTTCTTCTACAGCAGCTTTTGCATTTGGTCCAACCACTTCCGGATCAGCAGCAAATTTCACTTCCTGTCCAAGGAGTTCACTCAGGCGGACTGCTACAGGGGCAAGGGATAATTCCGGTTTCGCTTCTCCCTTTGGCTTGCCAAGGTGGGAGCAAAGAATTACTTTTCCGCCGTCAGCAATAAGCTTCTTAATAGTAGGAAGGGCAGCAACCAGACGGTTTTCGTCAGTGATCCTGCCTTCTTTTAACGGAACGTTAAAATCGCATCTAACCAGAACCTTCTGGCCTTTTACGTTGATATCATCAACAGATTTTTTGTTAAGCATGGTAAAATGCCTCCTTAATTATATGATGTTTCTGTCTGAAAAAGGGGTCCGGTCCTTATCAGACCGGACCCCTGGTGAGTCTATACTTCTATCAGGCTTGGATTATGCGTTAAGCAGGCTTCCGAAGTGTTTGATAGTACGAACCATCTGGCTTGTATAGGAGTTTTC
Organism: uncultured Blautia sp.; assembly: GCA_946557785.1. GTDB lineage: Bacteria > Bacillota > Clostridia > Lachnospirales > Lachnospiraceae > Blautia_A. The sequence continues at coordinate 83,721 of CAMNTH010000008.1, read as the reverse complement.
ATTGTCATACCAGGAAACTACCTGCACCTGTGTTGTTCCGTTGTCCAGAGGAAGAACCATTGTCTGGGTAGCATCGAACAGGGAACCAAATTTCATTCCTACGATATCGCTGGATACGATTTCGTCTTCGTTGTATCCGAAGGACTCGTTGGAAGCTGCTTTCATAGCTGCATTGATCTGCTCTTTTGTAACAGTTCCTTCAACAACTGCCGTTAAGATAGTTGTTGAACCTGTTGGGGTAGGAACACGCTGAGCAGCACCGATCAGCTTGCCGTTCAGTTCCGGAATAACAAGGCCGATAGCTTTTGCAGCACCGGTGCTGTTCGGAACGATATTAACTGCAGCTGCGCGGGATCTTCTCAGATCGCCTTTTCTCTGCGGTCCGTCAAGTGTCATCTGATCGCCTGTGTAAGCGTGGATTGTGCACATGATACCAGTCTTGATAGGTGCGCAGTCATTTAATGCTTTAGCCATTGGAGCTAAGCAGTTTGTTGTACAGGAAGCTGCGGAGATGATCTTGTCATCTTTTGTAAGACCTGCATGGTTTACATTGTAAACGATGGTAGGAAGGTCGTTTCCAGCCGGAGCGGAAATGATAACGTGTTTAGCACCTGCATCAATATGAGCCTGAGCTTTTGCTTTGGAGGTGTAGAATCCTGTACATTCCAGAACTACATCTACACCGATCTCTCCCCAAGGAAGTTCTGCAGCATTAGCTTTTGCATAAATCTTGATTTCTTTTCCGTCTACAGTGATGGAATCTTCGCCAGCTTCAACTTTGTCACACAGAGCGTATCTTCCCTGAGTGGAGTCATATTTTAATAAGTGTGCCAGCATCTTCGGGGAAGTTAAATCGTTGATTGCCACGATTTCAAATCCTTCTGCTCCAAACATCTGACGGAATGCAAGACGGCCAATACGGCCGAATCCATTGATTGCAACTTTTACTGCCATGATAAATTCCTCCTATAAAATAAATGGTTAATATATGAGGTCTCTTTGTTTGTTAAAGAAACATCAACCTATGGGTTATTGTACCGAATTTCATACAAAAATTCAAGAGCATTTTATAAAAAATCCATGTAAAAAAGAAAATTATGGTATAATGGGCGGGATAGAATCATAAAGGCGAAACATGTTTTTGAAAAAAGGAGGACTTCTCTTATGATGAATCAACAGATCCAATGGGACTGTCACATGCACTCTTCCTTTTCTGCTGATGGAAAGGCTTCAATGGAGGATATGATACAAGGTGCTGTTTCCCGGGGTCTTTCCGGAATCTGCTTTACAGAGCATTTGGATCCGGACTATCCCGAAACCCCTGATTCCATTACTTTTTCCCTGGACATTCCTGCATACCAAAAAAAAATCTTTTCTTTAAAGGAGGACTTTTACAATAAGCTTCAGATACGGTTCGGTATTGAACTGGGACTCCAGCCCCATCTTACTGATTTTTTTAAAAAGCTTTTAAAAGAAACGCCCTTTGATTTTGTGATCGGTTCTTCTCACGTAGTTCACGGGTATGATCCCTATTACCCGGATTATTTTAAAGGGCGGGACGAAGCTTGTGCATATGAGGAATATTTTGAATCCATCCTGGAAAACATCCGTGCTTTTTCCGGAATGGATGTTTATGGCCATATTGATTATATTGTACGTTATGGACCAAATAAAAATCGTGCCTATTCTTATAAACGTTACAGAGATATTCTGGATGAGATTCTTCGCACATTGATTTCTAAGGGCGTGGGAATTGAGCTGAATACAGGAGGCTACCACTACGGACTTAAAGAACCCAATCCCTGTAAAGATGTGATCCTGCGTTACAGGGAGCTTGGAGGCGAGATTATTACCATTGGCGCTGATGCCCACTCCCCTGACAAAATCGCCTATGCCTTTGATAAGGCGATTAACGTTCTTACGGAATGCGGTTTTTCCTATTATACGATATTCCGCAGCAGAAAGCCTGAATTTATCAAGCTGTAAAAATCCTTCCTCAAGCCCTGCAAACCTCCCTGCTGCTATAAGGATAGTGCAAATCACCTAAAGTTTTTCTTATTTTTATGTCATTATGATACTTGACATTTTTTATACACACTTGTAAGATAATGAACAGAAATATGAAATCCATTTCATATTGTATGTTCTGACATAATAATTTGATAAAATAAGAAAATAACCGGGAGGAAACCTATGGCAAGCAAAAGACTCCAGAAGAAAAAAACAGCACAAAAAGCAGCACCGGCAGAAATGCCTAAAACAGAAATGCTTCAAGCAGACATCCATACTTTCCAGCAGCGCCTCGCCCGTCACTACGATGAGCTGAAATGGCTCTACTGCGAACTGTATCAGGACAATCCTTATGTCATGATGCATCTGGATGACCTGGTTTCAGAAATGAAAAAATTCTATTCTGACAGAAATTCCGCTTTAAAAGAATCAGATCTAAGAAGGGAAAAAGATCCCAGCTGGTACAAACGCAACGACCTTATCGGTATGATGATGTATGTCAGCTCCTTTGCCGGAACTTTAAAAGGCATTGAAGAAAATCTTGATTATATCCGGGAATGTAATGTCAACTACCTTCACCTTATGCCCCTTCTCTCCTCTCCGAAAGGAAGAAGCGACGGTGGCTACGCTGTAGCAGATTTCCGTACTGTCCAGGAAGAGCTTGGCACCATGGAAGATTTCGCAGAGCTTACAGGCAAATGCCATGAACACGGCATCAGCGTATGTCTGGACTTCGTTATGAATCATACTTCCGAGGATCATCAGTGGGCCAAACGTGCCCGTGCAGGAGAAAAGGAATACCAGGATCGCTATTTCTTCTTTGATACCTACGATGTTCCTGCCATGTATGAGCAGACTTGTCCCCAGGTATTTCCCACCACTGCTCCCGGCAATTTCACATGGCTTTCGGAACTTGGCAAGCATGTTATGACTACGTTTTATCCTTATCAGTGGGATCTGAATTACCGTAATCCTATTGTATTGAATGAAATGATTTTCAATATGCTTTATCTGGCTAACCAGGGCGTGGATATCGTTAGGCTGGATGCAGTTCCCTATATCTGGAAGCAGCTTGGCACCAATTGCCGCAATCTTCCCCAGGTTCATACCATGGTTCGTATGATGCGAATGATCTGTGAGATCGTCTGCCCCGGCGTCCTGCTCCTTGGCGAGGTTGTCATGGAACCGGAAAAGGTTGTGCCCTACTTCGGCACAGTGGATAAGCCTGAATGCCATCTCCTTTATAACGTAACTACCATGGCCAGTACCTGGCATACGGTTGCCACCAGAGACGTGTCTCTTCTTCGCCGCCAGATGGATATTATCGCCTCCCTCCCAAGAGACTATACTTTCCAGAATTACCTGCGCTGCCATGATGATATCGGCTGGGGCCTGGATTATGTATTCCTTAAAAATTTTGCCATTTCCGAAGTTCCCCATAAGAAATACCTGAACGATTTCTTTACAGGAAAGTACCCCGGTTCCTTCGGAAGGGGAGAACTTTATAACGATGATCCCCGTTTAGGAGATGCAAGGCTTTGCGGAACTACTGCTTCTCTTTGCGGTATTGAACGTGCCGGTTTTGAAGGAAATGAAGAAGGCGTTTCTCTTGGTATCCGCTATGATATCACCCTTCATGCATTTATGCTTTCTCAGTCAGGAATCCCGGTGATATACAGCGGTGACGAAATCGGCCAGCTTAACGATTATTCTTATAAAAACGATCCTGACAAAGCAGCTGATTCCCGTTATCTCCACAGAGGTAGCTTTAACTGGGAGCTGGCCAAGAACCGCAGGCTGCCTCATACTGTGCAGGGCCGTCTCTTCCCTATGCTGGATAAACTGGAACATATCCGCACCTCACACAGCGTGTTCAACGCAAGCGCACAGCTGCGTACCATTGATACCTGGGATTCTTCCATCCTGGCCTTGGTTCGTGAAAATGAAGAGGAAAAATTCATTGGCATTTACAATTTCAGTGAATACGATAAGGTTGCCTGGATCAATGAGGAAGACGGTATGTACCTGGATCTCATTTCCGGCCGTGAAATGGAAGCAAAAGGCGTACAGATTCCTGCATTTGGCTGTTACTGGCTATGCAGAAAAAAATCATAGGATATTGCAGCAATAAAAATGGTGCCGGATTTTTGAACCGGCACCATTTTTATTGCTGCAGTTTATTTAAAAATGCAAAGAATTTTCCCGGGTTCTCTTTGTCAAGAGAACGGTCGTAAACTCTCCGGATCCATTCTGTGATTACGTCAATGGCAATTGGTGAAAATGTCATCAAAATGAATACCAGAACAATCATCCCATACTCCAGCGAACCAAGAGCCAGCAGATTCTGGAATGCCACAGACACTACAAAGAAAGAAACCTGCATACCATATATGACAATTTTGCGGTAACGGTTCAAAGGAGCATAAACTGTCTTTAAAGCAGCCATATAATTCCATCCTGTTACCAGCACACAAGCAGTATTAAGCATATCCGTGGAGGAATAAGTGCTCTGGCAGACCTGCATAATCGCAAACACACAGGCCGTGATGGTGATCGCCGCAGGGAATGCATTCATAAATACATGCCGCAGAAACGTATGGTCGATCTTATCGTAATTATTTTCCTGTGCAAGAAAGAAGGTTGGGATTCCTACTGCGCAGGCGCTGATCAAAGACATCTGTATCGGCTCAAAAGGATAAGCCTCCCCGAAGAATATGGTCAGCAGGGACAAACACACAGAAAAAATCGTCTTGATCAGGAACATGGATGCCGCTGTACGAATATTATTCACCACTCTTCGCCCCTGGTTCACAATATGGGGCATGGACGCAAAATTGGAGTCCAAAAGCACCACGTTTGCAATATTTTTTGCAGCATCGCTGCCCTCTGCCATTGCAACACTGCAGTCTGCCTCTTTCAGTGCCAAAACATCATTTACACCGTCTCCTGTCATGGCAACGGTATGTCCCTGGGATCTCAGTGCCTGAACCATCGCCTTCTTCTGCTGAGGGGTCACCCGGCCAAAAACACTGTACTCTGCCACTGCCTTTTCAATGTCTTCCTGGCAATAAAGGGTTGTTGCATCCACATAATGTTCCGCATTCTTCAGCCCTGCTTTCTGGGCGATCGCAGAAACCGTCACCGGATCATCACCGGAAATCACCTTCAGGTCTACTCCCTGGGTACCAAAAAACTGCAGGGTATCCGGCGCTTCTTCACGAATCACATCCGTAAGAAGAAGAAAGGCGATAGGCTCTAAGCCGCCTGGAATCTCCGGTCCTTCTGCCACTTCCTGGCTGTGGGCAAGAACAAGTATTCGCAGGCCCTGGCCAGCGTACTTCCCGCATTGTTCTTTCAGCTTCTCCTCACCCTGCGGAAACAAAAACTGTGCCGCACCCATAAGATAGGTACCGCGCTCCTCAAAGGAAGCTCCGCTGTACTTTCTGTCTGAGGAAAAAGGAATCACATATTTCTCCTTCATATCCCTTTTAATAGAAAAACGCTTATGCAGTGCATCTGCCGTTGCATTTTGATCTTTTAAAACTGCCATGAGGTTTCCCATGATCCTCTCTATTTCTGAGAGGGAGATTCCTTCCATCAATTCTTGAGCTTCTTCTTTTGTTTCACTTTTTTCTGTTTCTTCTATATAAGGTACCACCTGCTCCACGCACATACTTCCCTCTGTGATGGTACCTGTTTTATCCAGGCAAAGAGTATCTACCCTTGCAAGAGTTTCAATGCAGTATAATTCCTGTACCAGGGTTTTCTTCTGGGCAAGCACCAGGGCTCCTAACGTCAAAGCCACACTGGTCAGCAGCACCAGCCCCTCTGGAATCATTCCAAGAACAGCAGACACAGTACTTACTACCGAATCTGTAAGGCTATCCCCTACAAGATAGAACTGCTTATAAAACAGAAGCAGTCCCATAGGAACAATGATAATACTGATCACTTTCAAAATTGCATTCAGAGAATTACGAAGTTCCGAATTATGGCGCTTGAACTCCTTCGCTTCACTAGTGATCTGTGAAGCATAGTTGTCTTTACCCACATGGATCACCTGGCAGCATGCTTCACCGGAGGTTACAAAGCTTCCGGAAAAAAGCTCGTCCCCTGCCGTCTTTGACAAATTGTCCGATTCACCGGTCAAAAGGGATTCATTTACTTCAATCTGTCCCTCCAGAACCCTGGCATCTGCCGGTATCTGATCCCCTGTTTTCAGCATAATATAATCATCCAGCACCAGTTCCTCTGTAGATATGATCTTAAGCTCATTCTCCCTCAATACCGTAACCTTGCTTTCCGCAAGGATCGCCAATTTGTCAATGGTTTTCTTTGCCCTGATCTCCTGCAGGATTCCAATCACCGTATTAGTAATGATAATCACCACAAACGTGGAGTTCTTATAAGACCCCACAAGAAGCACAATCACAAGAAGAACAACATGCAAAAAGTTGAAGAACGTCAGAGTGTTCTCTCGGATGATTTGCTTATAGGTTCTGGTATTGGGGTTCTCGTTGGCATTAACCTGCCCTTCTTCAATTCTCTTGGTTACCTGTTCGTTTGTAAGTCCTGTCATCTTTCCACCACACATTTTTACTCTCTTACTGGTCCGTCAATAATTCCTCCGCCAGCCACATAGCCATCCTGGTAAAATACAACAGCCTGTCCGGGGGTAATAGCCCTCTGGGGTTCCCTGAATTTTACCAGAACCTCATCCTCTCCCACTTTTTCCAAAACAGCAGGCGCACCCTTATGGTTATAACGTATTTTTGCAATGACTTCCATCCCCGTGGTAAACTCCGGTACAGACATGGCATTCAGTTTTCCCGCACGCAGCACCGGTATCAGGATATCTTCATTTTCTCCTATTACCACTTCATTGGTCTCTGGCCGAATTTCCGTCACAAACACAGGATGTCCCATTGCAAGATTCAGCCCTTTTCTCTGGCCTATGGTATAATGAGTGATCCCCTGGTGTCTGCCCAGAATGTCTCCGGACGTATTTACATAGTTTCCTATTGGAATGGACGTATCCACATGCTTTTCAATAAATCCGGCATAGTCCTTATCCGGGATAAAACAGATTTCCATGCTATCCGGCTTATTTGCCACCGGAAGTCCGATTTCCTCTGCCATAGCGCGTATTTCTTCCTTTGTATATGCGCCAAGGGGCATCCTGGTTCTGGATAACTGCTCCTGTGTCAGTCCATAAAGTGCATACGTCTGATCCTTGGCTGCGCTTACGGAGCATTTCAAAGCATATCTGCCGTTTTCTAAAAGCTCAATGCGGGCATAATGCCCTGTAGCCAAAAGATCAGCCCCAAGCTTCTCTCCCTGCTCCATAATTGCCTTCCATTTAATATAACGATTGCAAACCACACAAGGATTCGGAGTTCTGCCGGAAAGATATTCTTTTATAAAATAATCGATGACATTTTCTTTAAATTCTGCGCAGACATCCGCCACATAATGCCGGATTCCCAAAAACCCTGCAACTTTTGCAGCGTCTGCCACAATCTTTTCCCCGGAAGATGATGTATGCTCCGGCAGATCCTCTTCACGGAAATTCACCATGGTTACACCAATAACCTCATACCCCTGTTCCTTCAGAAGATATGCAGCGACAGAAGAATCCACGCCTCCGGAAAGCCCAACGACTATTTTTTCTTTTTCCATCAATACTCTTCCTCTTCCTCCTCTTCTCCCTCATGGATATCTGATTTTGGTTTCTCCAGACCTTCGATCACAATGCCATGCTTTTCTGCATAATCCCAAAGCGCAGCATGGATAGCCTCTTCTGCAAGGAGGGAACAGTGTACTTTTACAGGCGGAAGCCCGTCAAGGGCTTCCATTACTGCCTTGTTGGTCACCTGCATGGCTTCCTCAATGGTTTTTCCTTTCACAAGCTCTGTTGCCATGCTGCTTGTAGCTACTGCAGCCCCGCAGCCAAAGGTCTTGAATTTGCAATCTCTGATAATATGGGTTTCTTTATCAATATCCAGAAAAATTCTCATGATATCTCCGCATTTCGCATTGCCTACAGTTCCTATGCCGCTTGCGTTTTCAATTTCTCCTACATTGCGGGGATTCTGAAAATGGTCCATTACTTTTTCACTATACATCTTTTATTCCTCCAAATAAAGTATTTTTCTGTTATTTATTATTTTTCATAAAGTCTTCATATAATGGTGACATATTTCTTAAATTCTGTACAATTTCTTTTAATTTATCCACTGTATAATCCAGATCCTCTCTGGTGGTATCCTCTCCAAGGGTCAGTCTTAAAGAGCCGTGGGCAATTTCATGAGGCAGGCCGATGGCCAGCAGTACATGGGACGGATCCAATGAGCCTGATGTACAGGCAGAACCACTGGAGCCGCAAATGCCATAGCTGTCCAGCATCAAAAGCAATGACTCACCTTCTACAAAGCGAAAGCTTACATTTACATTATTGGGAAGCCTTTTTTCTGTATGCCCGTTGAGCTTTACATAGGGAATCTCTGTGGTGATTCTTTTGATCAGGTAATCCCTTAACTCCCGCTCTTTTGCTGTACGTTCTTCCATAGAATCAAAAGCACGCTTCGCTGCTTCTCCATACCCTACAATGCCCGGTACGTTTTCCGTTCCTGCACGCCGTTTTCTCTCCTGGGCTCCTCCGTGAACAAAGGAACGGATCTTAACTCCTTTTCGGATGTATAAGAATCCAATACCTTTTGGCCCATTGATCTTATGCCCGCTGGAGCTCAGCATATCAATGCAGCATTCATCCACATTGATGGGCACCTGGCAAAACGCCTGCACTGCATCTGTGTGGAACAAGATCCCATGCTCCCTGGCGATCATTCCTATTTCTTTTACAGGCTGAATTGAGCCGATCTCATTATTTGCAAACATAATGGAAATCAGGATCGTCTCCGGCGTAATGGCTTTTTCCAGATCTTCCAGGCGCACGATTCCATTCTCATCCACATCAAGGTACGTAATCCTTGCCCCCCTTTGTTTTTCCAGATATTCGCATGTATGGAGTATTGCATGATGCTCAATTTTAGTTGTAATAATGTGCTTTCCCTTTTCCTGATATGCTTCAAAGGCAGCCTTCAACGCCCAGTTATCTGCCTCAGAGCCTCCGGCCGTAAAATAAATTTCTTCTTTTTTTGCTCCCAAAACTTCTGCAATCTGTCCCCGTGCATTGCTTACTGCTTCTTTACTCTTGCCCGCAAAATCATATACACTGGAAGGATTTCCATATAATTCCGAAAAATAGGGCAGCATTGCCTCTACAACCTCCGGCGCTGTCCTTGTGGTTGCAGCATTATCCAGATAAATCATTTTTTCCATTTCCTTGTCCTCCTGCTATTTTGTTTCTATATTGGATTTGTTTTTTATCAGCCGGGTGTACTGCCTGTTTCCTGTATCTTCCGGCTCTCTTCTATCAGCTCGCTCAGCATCAAAGTATCCACTGCTGCTGTAATACTATCATTAATTCTTTTCCAGACATGCTTCGCTACACAAAGGTCTGCCCCATCGCATGTACCCTCAGAACTATTTCCAGGACAATCCACAGCTTCCAGGCCACCCTCCAGCACCCGGAGAATATCTCCTACGGAAATCTCCTCTACAGGTCTTCCAAAACGGTACCCGCCCAAAGCACCCCTGGTGCTCTCTACAAGGCCTGCCCTTTTCAGCTTCGCCATAAGCTGCTCCAGATAGCTCTCGGAAATGCTCTGTCTTCCAGCAATGCTCTGAATAGAAACCGCTTCCTTATCACAGTAAAGCCCCATATCGATCAATGCACGAAGGCCATATCTGGCTCTTGTTGAAAGCTTCATCTTCTCACCTCTTTTAATTCCCAGTGTTTTTGTCGGATTTCATATAGTACTTTAGCAGAAACCTTGTGTTCTGTCAAGGCGGTTTTAAGCATATACTGACAAAAAAGGTATGGGTTGGAAATTATGTCAAAACAACATTTTTTTAAAGGAACCCTTATCCTTACCTGCGCCGGACTGCTTACAAGGCTTATGGGATTCTTCTATAGAATATTCCTGTCTCACACAATTGGTGCACAAGGTCTTGGAATTTACCAGCTCCTCATGCCTATGCAGATGCTGGTACTGGCTGTCACTGCAGCAGGTATCCAAACCGCCATCTCCCGTCTTGCAGCATCCAATCTGGCTCTTGGAAAGCAAAAAGAAGCAAGGGATTCCTTCACTGTGGGCACAGCCGCTGCGCTGCTGCTTTCCATAATCGTCTCCTCTTTTCTGTACAGACATGCAGATTTCTTTGCAGTCGAAATCCTGAAAGAGGCCAGGACACTGCCCCTTATCAAACTACTCTCCTTTAGTCTTCCCTTAAGTACTATACATACATGCATCAACAGCTTCTCTTTTGCGCAGCAGAAGACCGGAATCCCATCATTTATCCAGCTTCTGGAACAAATCGTCCGAATAGGGGCTACCTATCTCATATACCTGATCTTCCTGTCAGAATCCAGGGAAATCACACCTGTCATTGCACTTGGAGGCACCCTGGCAGGAGAATGTATTGCCTCCTTGGTTTCCCTTTTATGTATAGGGCGAAATTTCCAGCTCCATCACTACGTCCCTTTTTCCATCAAGCACCCCATTCTGGAACTGAAGAAAATACTGGAATTGTCCATTCCTCTCACTGTAAACAAAGTTCTCCTGACCCTCCTTGGGAGTATTGAAGTCATCCTTATCCCTCAAAGGCTGCGGCTATACGGCCACTCCCCTGGGGAATCCTTAAGTATTTACGGTGTATTCACAGGAATGGCGCTGCCCCTGATCTTTTTCCCATCCACCATCACTAATTCCGCCTCCGTTATGCTCATGCCTTCCATTGCCGAGCTCCAGGCCCTTGGCCGCAGCAAACGGATCCGGGACGTCACCTCAAAAGCCAGCCGCTTCTGCCTTCTCCTGGGTGCTCTGTGCTGCGCATTTTTCTTTCTTTTTGGGAAAACATTGGGTATCCTCCTATTTAAAAGCCCTACTGCAGGAACCTACATCCGTACGCTTTCCTTTATCTGTCCATTCCTGTACTTAAATACTACACTGTCCAGCATCATAAACGGCCTGGGAAAGCCCGGCATTTCCCTGCTTCACAATGTTGCAGCCCTGTGCATCCGCATCACTTTCGTCCTTATGGTCATCCCGGAAATCGGCATACGAGGCTACTTCTATGGAATCCTCATAAGCGAATGCACCCTTTCCGCACTCCACCTGCGGGCTCTCCTTCGCCGCTGAATTTCCCTATCGACATTCCTTGAAAAATCGTTTATAATGTTCAACGAACAAAAAACAAAATTTGCAAAGGAGAAAAAAACATGGGATTCGAATTCATGAAAAAACTACCAACCCCCGAAGAAATCCGCAGCCAGTATCCCATTGATACCGCCATTCAAACCTTAAAAGCAGCTCGTGATCAGGAAATCCGGGACGTTTTTACAGGAAAATCCGATAAATTTCTTGCAATCATCGGTCCCTGCTCCGCAGATAACGAAGATGCAATGATCGACTACCTGCTGCGGCTTTGCGAAGTGCAGGAAAAAATCGCTGATAAAGTGCTCATCATCCCAAGAGTCTACACCAACAAACCAAGAACTACAGGAGAAGGCTATAAAGGCATGGTTCACCAGCCTGATCCTGAAAAAAAGCCAAACATGCTGGCCGGTCTTGTCGCTATCCGTAAAATGCATATCCGCGCTATCCAGGAAAGCGGCTTCACCTGTGCAGACGAAATGCTTTATCCGGAAAATTACCGTTACCTCTCTGACATCCTGTCTTATGTTGCCGTTGGCGCCCGCTCTGTAGAAGATCAGCAGCACCGTCTTACAGTCAGCGGCATGGATGTTCCTGCAGGAATGAAAAATCCTACCAGCGGTGACTTCAGCGTTATGCTGAATTCTGTAGTGGCTGCCCAGGGAGGCCACCGTTTCATATACAGAGGCTGGGAAGTAGAAACCACAGGAAATGACCTTGCCCATACCATTCTGCGCGGCGCTGTAAATAAACACGGAGAATCCATTCCCAATTATCATTATGAGGATCTCCATCTCCTTTTGGAAAAATACCAAAAGAAAAACTTAAAAAATCCTGCAGTCATCGTAGACACGAACCATTCCAATTCCAATAAGCAGTATGAACAGCAGGTTCGCATTGCAAAAGAGGTGCTTCACAGCCGTATGGTTGATCCTGAGCTTAGGACCCTTGTAAAAGGACTGATGATCGAAAGCTATATTGAACCTGGCAATCAAAAGATCGGCACTGCCCATGTTTATGGAAAGTCCATTACAGACGCCTGCCTTGGCTTTGAAGAATCCAAACAGCTCCTTTATAATATTGCAGAAATGTGCTGATCCTCTTCAGATCATATATAAAATGAAAGCATGACAAAAAAGCTGTCCTGGCTTCTTATTTATAGAAGTCCGGACAGCTTTTTTATCACTGATCTCAATGGCGGGGGTGAGCCCTCATGTACACGTCACGCATTTTATTCATATTCATTCCAAGATAAACCTGAGTGGTAGAAATATCGGAATGTCCCATCATTTCCTGCACGCTTTTTACATCAGCGCCATTCTGCAGCATATGTACTGCAAAAGAATGTCTAAGCGTATGAGGCGTAATATCTCCCTGGATCCCTGCTTCATCCGCATATCCTTTCAATACCTTCCAAAAGCCCTGACGGCTCATGGCCTTACCGGAACAATTGGTAAAAAGAGCTTTAACATCCTCGCCTCTGACAAAAGTTGGTCTGGAAGTCTCCATATACTGAGCAAGAGCCTTTCTGCTTACATTTCCAATAGGGATGATCCTCTCCTTGCCATTTTCATGGCAGCTTACATATCCAAAATCCAGATTCAGATCATCAATACAAAGATGCAGCAGTTCACTGACACGCATCCCGGTTGCATAAAGAAGCTCTAACATAGCTGTATCCCGGATTCCCTTGGGCGTTACCGTATCCGGCTGCTTCAAAAGCCGGTCAACCTCTTCCACAGACAAAATTTCCGGCACCTTTTTTTCCACCTTAGGAGGCTTCAGACCATCTGAAGGATCCCCCTTAATTTTTCCCTCTTTAAAAAGATACTGAAACAGCGCCCTTATGGATGCCACGCTTCTGGAAACTGTAGAACTGGCAAAATCTCTCCGTTCCATTTCACTGATATACCCCCGCAGATCCAGTTCACTAACCTCTCTGACATCTGTAATCCCATTTTCTGACAGGTAGACCGCCATTTTCTTTAAGTCCCTCTGATAGGACACTTCCGTATTACTGGAAGTCTTTTTCGTATTATGCAAATATGATATAAATTCCCGAATGTCTCTCTCCATCTTCCTACGTCCTGCTTCTCCTCGTATTTTGGCAGCAGCTTCCCCTCTTTATCACTGCCAGGCATACAGGAAATGAACCCTATTCCCCGATTACCCGAAATTTATCTGTATTATACTTTGTATTTTACATAAAATCAAATCCTTTTTTCGGCAAGAAATACAGTAAAATCAGCATTTATGACAGAATCATACAAAATATCGACAATCTTATGGTAACCTGCACTACATCTGGTAAAATCCGTTTTTTAAAATAAATATAAATTTTTTGTAAACAATTGAAAAACCCAGGGATTACAATACACCTCCAGAAGAATCCCCACTAAATACAAGGCTCCTGCCGGAAGGATCCCCAATACATAGCGATATACCTTCTTAGGAAACAATCCCCTGTTCTTCCAGATATCCAGTGACTGCATATACACTACAGACATAAGAACGCATACGGAAGGAATGTACAAAAGATACTGGGGCAGAAAAAGTCCTGCCCCAACCGCCCCTCCGGCAAGCCCAAACTGCAGAATGGACATGGTAAGGATCAGCCCAATCTCCAGTCCCTGCAGCAGCATTCCAAGAACAGCCAGCGGCACGCCGAAAACAGAGATTCCGCAAAAGGCAGCCACCAGAAAAACGCTTCCCCGCATTCGCAGGACATACCAGAGGTATTCCGTTCCTTTCATGCTCTTCCCCGCAAATGTCCCAAGTATATAGACAGATGCCAGCGTTTTCTGGCGCCACTCCAGTTTCCACATCACATTTGGAATCACAATTCCCAAAAGAAATCCAATCGCCAGCAAAAGAACTGCCGGCAGTAACCCTTTCCCAAATCTTTTCTTTCTTTTTTCCATTGTCTCACCCTGTACCATTGTACGAGCGGCTGTCCTGAAATAGAACAGCAACAAGATCTAATACCGGATGATCTTAATGGCTTCCAAAAGCCCGTAAGAAATCAGATCATACTCCTTAGGACTTGGGTTTCCCACTTTAGGTGCCTTTTTCCACATATCCGGCCATGCAGTATTTCTTGGCTTTTCCGGATCAAAATGCGGACCTAAGAGATTTTTCATGCTTGCACAGACTTTTGCCTCTATCTTATTTTTACCAGAAACTGTATACCTTGTAATATCCAGGGCTTTCACACCATTGATATTCACAGGTCCTGCATATACTCCGTTCACAGTAATGGAGACCGCCGTTGCCTCTGAATCAGGAACCTGGATCATTACCCTGGTTTCCTCTTCTTTTTGGAATCCCCCCTCATATACAACTGCTCCTGCATAGAAAGGATAGCCCTGCCCGATGATGCTTCCAGCCTTCAGGTCTGCCTGCGCATCCATCACCCATGCATTTCCCCTATGATATACGCCAAAAGATCCTTTTAATATTACAGCCTCCAGCTCCAGTTCCACATCAAACTTAGAAGCCGTAATACAGACCTCATTCTCTCCTGCTTTTACCAGCTCATGAATATCATAAAGAGAAATCAAATGATCCAGGAAATATTCCCCTGTTTTTGAAGGGACTGGCTGCCTGTTTACCGTAATCGTATAGCGGTCGCCATATTCCACAGCAAGTTTTAAGCTTTCCGGACGGAATCCCTGCGCAATCTGGAAATGATATGTTGCGGAAAAACCACTGTTCTCAGTATAGAACCGATTTCTTTTGTAGGTTCTGTCTTTATACTGCACTTCATTATCCCATGGATTTGCCAGAAATCCTCTCTTTTTAAATATATGGCTTCCTGCAGCAATCGTAGAATAATCCCGGAAGGTTTCTCCATCAATGCTGAGATCACAATATTCCAAAGGCCACACGTTCTCATCCAACGGCAGGATTCTTTGAAGTACAAGATCTGTCTCTTTCCCATTTGAAGATAGATCACTTTCTGTTTTTGTCCCGAGGTCCTGCACCTCACTCTTTTCACTTGGAGTGTGGTTCACACAGAATAATCGTGATTCTCCGTCTTTTAAGTCCAGAGGAACCGTCAGCTTCTCCCCGTCTTCCTCCGCTGTCAGGATCATACAGGTTCCATTCCACGGATCCCAATCCTCCAGGAAGGTACCATAGAAATGAATTTTTGTATCAACATCCTCTTTGCTGTGGTTTGTAATAAAATAAAGCTCTCTTCCGTCATCCAAAACCCTGCGAATGCTTTCCACACCTTCCGGCAGCTCTGTATCTGTAAGGAAATACCTGCTGTAATGAGTATTTAAATATGCAAGCATTTCATCCTCTCCGGAAAAAATCAGATAATTCTCATGAGCACAGAGCTCCTCATACATTTTTGGATGCTTCACGCCGGACACAAAATCTCCTGGACGTCCTACGCTTAAAATCCGCCCGCCCTGTTCCATATATGCTTTCAAAAGGGCTATGGTAGACGGCAGCATATTTTTGATACATTCATGCAGGATCACCACTTCATATTGCTGGGTTACGATCTGAAGCTTCCCTCCTTCAATCTTCCCATAACGCTTCATGATCACTTCATCCCCCAGATTGATGTCCCACTGGAATCTCCGAAGATCCTGCAGCATCTGAAGGAATGGTCTCATATTCGGTTCTTTTGCCAAAACATTATAAACCAGCTGAGAAGAATCTTCATCCTTTGGACATATATACCCGGTCATGGTGGGATTCAGTACAAGAACCCGCTCTCTGGAATATCCCTGGCACAGCACAGCGCACATTCTCCCCAAATAATCATTTAAAGGGGTATAATCATTCCACCAGGACTGACGCCAGTCAAAGGACTGAGGATGATCTCTTTTTCTTGCGCCTACATAGGATGTATAGGTTAGATGTTCATTAATGAAATTTACTCCATTTACAAAAAGATAATCGCCCATGCGCTTATAATCCTTCAGGCCGGAATCATAGCCTCCGGCACCGTAAGCCTCACAAAATACCCTCTCTTTTCCAAACTGGTGAGCTGCACTCATAACCTCCAGCATACTGATCTCCTGCACTTCGCTTGGCTCATTTTTAAGTCTTCCTGTCAAAAGAAGGTCGATCCCAGGCCAGTCCTGATACTCATAGCTTGCCATAACACTTGGGGAAACTACACAGTAATAGGGCTTCGGCCATCCATCCTCCATAAAATGTCCGGTAAATGGCAGGTGATGCTCCCTGCACCATTTTTGAATGGGCTTTAAAAAGTTCTCTTCCCAAAGCTCCTGTGTCACTTCATAATAATCATGACGGATTTTTTCATTCTCAAAGCCTTCCCAGTCTTCAAAGAGACAAGGCAGCACCTTCATGATATCGTATCCCTTCTTTTTCTGGAATTCATAAGAAAACCAATGGTTCACCGGAAGGGTTCCTTCTCCTCCCCGTCCGTATACCGTACTTCCCGGAAGGGCAGGCTCATCTGTAAAAATCGCCTGAATGGTATCACCAAAGTCCTCCTGGAAATGTGCAGCATAAGCATCATATACCTTTTCCAGAAATTTATCCGTAACCTCAGGGCGTAGCCTGTCAATATCCGCAAAGCCTGCAAGCCAGCCTGCTGTCTGAGATGGAAGATGTGTCATAACTGCATAATAGCTTCCTTTACCCTTCCATTCACCAACAGGCAGATCTGTCACGTCATAACAAAAGACCATTTTTCCATTCTTTTTATCACAGGCATATACTGCAATTGTTTCATTGTCTCCAAGCCAATCCGACTTTTTCTCAGTGAAATCCATTTGTGCTTCTGAAAACACCTGATACCGGACTGATTCAGAAAGGCAATCCGGAAGTTCACAGGATACATGCCCTCCTCCAAAACCGGAGGGATAGGAATTTTCATCATAAATATTCAGCTTCAGACCCAGGCGTTTTGCTGCTTCCAGTGCCTTTCCCCATGCCTTAAAATAAGCTTCATCCAAATAAGTTACCTTCATGCCGGGCCGTGGATGAACAAAGGCGCCTCCGAAACCATGCTCCTTTAATTCTGTCAGGGTTTTTTCTATTTCTTCCCCGCTCATATCTGCATTCCACACCCACAAAGGCGCCGTTCTATATTCATTGCCAGGATTTAAAAATAATTCTTTCATTTTTTCCATAGTACATTACCCCTTTACTCCACCGGCTGTTAAGCCTGCTACAAAATATTTCTGCAAAGAAACAAAAATCGCCAAAAGGGGAACGATTACCATTACGATAGCCGCAGTTAAAAGCGTCCAGTTTGTGCCATACTGTCCCTGGAAATTCAAAAGGCCTACGGTAATGGTAATGCCCTCATCTGTCAGAAGCGTAGTTACCTGCGCCCACATTAGTTCACCCCATACATAGGTAAAATTCATGATCATACAAGTAACCATAGGCGCTTTCATCAATGGAAGGATAATTTTTGTCATGGTATTTATTTCATTGCTTCCGTCAATTCTTGCCGCCTCCAAAAGGTCAATGGGAACCGTATCAAAATAGTTCTTCAAAATAATAATCGTTCCCGGAAGGGACCATCCTACATACCCCAAAATAGTGGATACATAGGGAAAATCCAGCAAGTGCATCTTTGACACACTGATATACAGCGGAATGATCATGGATTCCGTAGGAAGTACCTGCAAAAGAAGCAGGGCCATTAAAAACACTTCTACATGTGGTATTTTCAGTCTGGACAATGCATAAGCTGCCATCAGGGCCAGGATCTGAATGGATATCAGGGAAAACGCACTGATGATCACGCTGTTCATCATATACTTGCCTATTTTTCCAATCTGGAACGCATCCACATAATTGGAAAACCGCAATTCCGTGGGAAGTGCCCAAATACTTGCATAAAACTCATCCGGAGATTTTAAAGATGTAACTGCTGAAAAAACGATTGGAAAAATATATACAACGAGACACATAATAATTACAATACACAGCAGTATATAAGGGAGTTTCAGATTCTTTTTTACTTTAATACTCATAATTTTCCCCCCTTAATAAAGATCTTCCAATAATAATGCAGATTCCGATCAGTACGGTACAGATCATGCCGATAGCAGCTGCATATCCATACTGGTTGTAAGAAAAGCCTGTTTTGATCATCATGATCGGCGCTGTCATGGACATGTTGGCAGGTCCGCCCTGGGTCATCGTCCATACAAGGTCATAGGTCTTAAATGCCCATACAAGAGTCATGGAAAGGGCCAGACGGATAGTCTGCTTAATCAGCGGCAGGATAATATATCTGGATTTTTTTACAAATCCGCAGCCCTCCAGCTCTGCACTTTCGAATAAAGAGTCCGGAATGTTCAGCATTGCCGTATAGCTCAGCATCATAATGGTACCACTGCTTCTCCAACCCTGAATGACGGCAATGACCCAAAGTACTGTGCTTTTGTCAGAAAGCCAGGCATGTTTTAAGAAATCCATTCCTGTAGCCGCCAGAATCGCATTCAGCAATCCCTTGTCAGATGAAGCAAAAATGAATGTAAACAAAAGTCCCAGAACAGTCATAGGAATCATGCTGGGACTGTAGAAAATCACTCTGGCCACGCTGCTTAATCTGTTCTGAATCCGAAACAGCGCAAGGGCAAAAGCCACCCCAAGCATTACAGATACCAGGGTAGATATGATTCCAATGAAAATGGAATGATAAATTGCGTCTCTCGTTCCCTGGGTTGTAAAGGATTTAATATAGTTTTCAACTCCGATAAAAACAGTGCTTCCGCCGCCATTCCATTCGCAAAATGAAAGATACAGATTCCATACCAGCGGAATCAGTATTGTGATCAAAATGACCAGAAATGCAGGGAGCATAAATAAGAATCCGGCAAATATAATCTTTCTATTTACCCCTGCCGCTTTATGTCGTTTCTTCACCTGCTGTCCCTCCTTTAAGAAAAAAGCGGGGTGCCGCACTAGTGCGACATCCCACTTTCTCCTAATGCTTATGAATGTCTCGTTATTTTGCAGTTGCAGCTTCTCTCAAAGCTTCCAGTTCATCTAATGCAGCTTCTCCGTTATATAAATAATTAGACGGCTGATTATAAACAATATTATCAAAAATCTCAGAAGAAAGATTGATTACCTCATCCGGATATACTTTGTCAGCATCTTTGCTATAAAGCTGGTAGTTGGCATCTTCTGATGTAACGTTTACGTTCGTAACAATTCCGCCGTAGTCTGCGATCATCTGCTGTACTTCATCACCTGTAAGATATTTCAGTACTTCCACAGCTTCATCCGGGTATTTTGTATTGGACATGATCATGTAACCGCCGCATGAGCCTAAAAGCTTATACATATCCTCGGTTTTCGCAAGGCTTGGCCAGCTGACAACACCAATCTCAAACTTATCGCCAACCTTACCTGCTACGCTGGCTGCGTTTCCTACTACATTACAGTAGATAGCAACATCACCGTTTACAAAAGCTGCAAGAGCGTCATCCGGAGATGTGGTAACCGCTTCTTTTCCGCCTGGATATACATAGTCGTTATTATACATATCCGCAATCTTGTCCATAGCTGCTACTGCCTTTTCATCCTTAAAGGAAACCTCGCCTGCAATAAATGCATCTAATTCTTCCTCATTATCCCAGCACTGCATATACGCATTACGTACAAACCATCCAGCCCAGTCAGACTGTACTGCCAAAGGTGTCTTCCCGATACCTTTTATCTTTTCACATACTTCTGTAAATTCGTCCCATGACAATCCTTCCGGAACCTCAATTCCTGCTTCCTCAAAAATCCCTTTATTCACCTGGAAGATTGGATATGCGGTATCCTTTGGAACAGCCAGAACACCTTCCTGTGTTGTACCTACTTCCAAAGATCCCTCTGCAAAGGAATTCTTCCAGTCCTGGTCTGCCTCCAGGTATTCCGTCAGATCCATAGGAATACCGGTTCCCTCAAATTTTTTCATGTACGTTGGCCAATATACAGATACATCCACAGCCTGATCTGCTGCATAAGCGGTTTTAATCGTCTGTTCTACAGTACCTTCATCCCATGTCTTGATCGTCAGCTTATAGTCCGGGAACTTTTCCTGTACCATTTTTACCAAGTCTTCACGCCAGGGATCTGTAGGACAGTCAATCATAAGGGTAAGCTCTGCCTTATCATCTGCCAGTACAGTTGCTGCCGGAACAAGACCAAATGCCATTACACCTGCTAATGCAATACTTATTATCCTTTTCGTCTTCATAGTTTTTCCTCCGTATCTTTGTATTTTATTATCGTTCTTTGTAACTTCACCATGGCTTTTATAGTTTTATTCTAGCATAACTTTTGTTGATTACATCCTACGCTATTGCTGAAAAATAATACAATCTTGCTCTTTCCATTCTAACAATATTTTCAATGTATATCAACGAAATTACGAATACTTCCAACAATTCCCTGAAATATATAGAAAATATCGCAGATTTTTTCTTTTATATGATGTAGGTACCTGAATTCTTCTTGAAAAACATCACAGAATTGCTATAATAAATTAGAACTGAATCAAATTTGGAAAGAAGTGAGATCATGAAAAAATACCTGGAACGAGCATCCTATACCTGGAGCGAAGACTCCATACGCTTAATCAATACCCCATCCCAGGCAGTACGCCAAAAATTCTTTTATGTACAGGAGGTAGGATATTTTAAAACATTTCCGCCCTATTTTACAGAACGCGAAAATCTAAATAGCTACCTGCTTCTTTATTGTTTATCCGGAAAAGGCGTTTTAAAATATCTGGGAAAGAAATATGTCATATATCCTGGGCAGGCCTTTTATATTAATTGTATTAACCATCATTTTTATTCCTGTTTTGAATCGGGCTGGGAGTTTCTCTGGCTGCATTTCAACGGCGAAACTGCCAGAGGATATTATGATGAATTTGTAAAAAACAAATTCGCGCCTGTAAGGTTCCAGGATACTTTCTTTATCGAAAGCACGCTGCGGCGGATACTTTCCCTCACCATGAAGAAAGACCTGCATTCCGAAATCCTTTCCTCCAACTTGATCATTAATGTTCTGACCCAACTGATCATTTTGAACAACGATGACAGCCTTTCT
This sequence comes from uncultured Blautia sp., assembly GCA_946557785.1. GTDB lineage: Bacteria > Bacillota > Clostridia > Lachnospirales > Lachnospiraceae > Blautia_A. The sequence goes on along the minus strand of CAMNTH010000008.1, from coordinate 62,374 downwards.
CTTTCCATCATGCCGGATTATATCAAAACATGCTTAAAGGAACTGGAGAACCACTTTCTGGAGCCATTTTCCCTGGATGAGCTTTCTGCTTCCATTGGTCTTAGCAAGTATCATCTTTCCAGAGAGTTTAAAAAATATATCGGGACAACTTTAAATGAATATATTATTACGCTTCGGCTTACCTATGCCAAAGAGCTTCTCCGGTATTCACAAAATCCCATCGGGGATATTGCCTATGCATGCGGCATCAACCAGGTAAGTCATTTTATCAATTTATTCAAAAACAGGGAAGGCATGACGCCTTTGCAGTACAGGAAAGAATGGACAGAATCGTAAACTTCCCCCAAATCTTCCTCCTTTTAATCCTGCTCAGCCCCAAAAAGCCGCGGCTTCAAATGATGCGCCTCACCTTTTGACAAGGCAGATATCATTTGAAACAGCGGCGGTTTTTTTAATAAATAGCATAAGGAATATTCATAAGTTCCGCAATCTTTTGAAACAGGCCTGCATTATGTCCCACAGAAAGAGCCAAATGATGGGTTGGAGCCTGTGCAAACCACCGATCCATATATTCTGCCGGCGGCAGGTCAAAGCGGATATGGGTGGAGGTATTTCCGTTCAGCAAAATGGGAGCGTCAATGGCTTCTCCCTCACTGATATTAAGCTTCAGCCTTCCGTCCCCCGTCTGAGTTACTCCCAGGGTCGTGACTGCTCCCGGACGTACCTTGGCCTCTACAGATACGCCGCTGCCCCGTTTCCCATGATAAACTCCCATTCCTCGAAGAATAGGTTTTCCTTTGGAAATGGCAAAATGAAATGGACCATCATGTCCTAATATCATTGTATTGCGGTTAAAATCTGCTGCCACGATCTCACAGAAGCTTCCGCCTGTACCGCAGATATCTGAAATCTTCATAGCAAGGGCAGTTTTGATATCCCCTTCTCCTGCACAGGCAATTCCCTGGGCGTTCAAAAGAGAAAATCCCACGATAAAACCGCTTTGTATTTCCTCAAAATAGTCATCTCTTCCGTGATAATAGTAAGAAACACTGTCTAAATTTCTGTCCCTCACCATTTTTTCCTGTGCCGCAGCAACCTTAGCCGCCCAATGCATCTGTTCTTTTGTAGGTTTCCGTGCAATAGGATCCGATGGTGAATCCCCGGATATCTCAAAAAAGTTTTCCACCTGGAGACATTTTTCCTGAACTTCTTCTTCCGTAACGTTTTTTAAATATGCCGCCAGGTCGCTCATTTCAAGGACCTCTATATCCATTCCCGTCTGCGCCTGCAGCATGGTAAAGTCACTGTACATATCCAGCATTCCGCTGTAATATCCGCCAAGGAATCCAAACCGTGCGTGTCCAAGCACACGCTTTACGCAGGCAGCCTTACACCAGTCCTCAATTTCCTTCCATGCCTTAATCGCTTCCGGTCTTTCATATGTCACCTCGTCCGCTTTTGCGAAAAGCGGGGTTTCATGAAGTCCCAAAAGCCCGTTTACTGCCCGAAATGGTATTCCTGCACGGTTAAAAGCATTGGAGATTTCTGGAATGGAGCACCCTACACACTGTGCCAGCCAGCGGTCTGTACCTGTTGTTTCGTAGGACATCTCCGGTGTTGGCTGAAGGTTCAGGATGACCACAGGCGCCTTATTAATCTGATGCACAGGAAGTACGCAGGCACTTGTATAGTATGTTGCCGCATGGGAAAAAACAATGTCAACATTCTGTTTATTAAAATATTCTCCAGCCTCCCGTGCTTTGTCCTCTGTATCCACCAAACCAAAATTATAGACTTCTCCAAACTCCCAAAGCCGCTCTTCAATAAAACGATTATATCCCATCAGACAATCCAGCAATCCCTCAAATTGTTCCCAATATGCATGAAGACCCGCACTGTATACTCCTATTCTGGCTTTAGGCGTTTCCTTTATTTTGACTAATCCGCTCATTTTTTTCCTCCTTCTTTTCTTTGGGCATTCTGTGGAACCATATTGTGTTTCATCGCCATTTTCTTTATAAGCCTTCTCTATAAATCAAGTATATTTTATGATTCCGAAATTGCAATCAAGGATATTGTGAAAAAATAATATAATCTTGCTATAGGAGATAGAAAAAGAGCTGCATACCAGCATATTGCCAGTATAACAGCTCTTTATATATCATTTAAAAAAATAGGAAGCCAGTTATGTTCTCCGTCACTTTGCGTAATCTACCGCTCTGCTTTCACGGATTACATTTACCTTAATCTGTCCCGGATATTCCAGTTCTGCTTCGATCTGCTTAGCAATATCCCTTGCCAGCAGAACCATGTCAGCATCACTGACATGCTCCGGAACAACCATAACACGAATTTCTCTGCCTGCCTGAATAGCAAAAGACTTATCTACACCCTTAAATTCATTTGTAATGTCCTCCAACTGTTTCAGTCGGTTGGTATAAGTCTCAAGAGTTTCTCTTCTTGCACCAGGTCTTGCTGCAGAAATTGCATCAGCAGCCTGTACGATACATGCAACCAAAGACTCCGGCTCTACGTCTCCATGGTGGGACGCCACTGCATTGATCACTATCGCAGACTCCTTGTATTTCTTGCAAAGATCCACACCAATCTGGATGTGGGAGCCTTCTACTTCATGGTCAATGGATTTACCAATGTCATGAAGCAAGCCTGCACGTTTCGCAATTCGGACATCAACGCCTACTTCCCCTGCAAGAATACCGGACAACTGGGCAACCTCAATGGAATGCCTCAACGCATTCTGTCCATAGCTGGAGCGGAATTTCATTCTTCCAAGAAGCTTGAGCAATTCCGGATGAATACCGTGAACACCTACATCCATCGCTGCTGTCTCGCCTTCTTCTCTGATCTGGGATTCCACTTCTCTCTGTGCCTTCTCTACCATTTCTTCGATCCTGGCCGGATGAATACGTCCATCTACGATCAGTTTCTCCAATGCCACTCTCGCCACTTCGCGGCGGATCGGATCGAACCCAGAAAGCACTACCGCTTCCGGAGTATCGTCAATAATGAGATCAACACCAGTCAATGTTTCCAATGTACGGATGTTCCTTCCTTCACGTCCGATGATGCGGCCTTTCATTTCATCGCTTGGAAGCTGCACTACCGAAATCGTTGCCTCAGACACATGGTCTACTGCACATTTCTGGATGGCATTTACCACATATTCCTTAGCTTTCTTATTAGCGTCTTCCTTTGCACGGTTCTCCAGTTCCTTGTAGAGTCTTGCCACATCTACCTTGACATCATCTTCTACAGTTCTGAGCAACTCTTCTTTTGCCTGTTCGGAGGTCAGACCGGAAACTCGTTCCAGTTCCTGTACTCCCTTCATTTCGAGTTCTTCAACCCTCTTTTCTTTTTTTTGCAATTCAGCAATTCTTGCTGTGCACTCTGCCTCTCGCTTCTCCACTGCATCTGCCTTCTTATCTACAGATTCTTCCTTAGATAAGACACGCTTTTCATACTTCTGCAGTTCGTTTCTTCGTTCCTTGGTTTCTTTCTCCAGCTCATTTTTTGTACGGAGAGATTCTTCCTTTACTTCCAACAAAGCTTCTCGTTTCTTCGTTTCAGCCGATTTCAAAGCTTCATCTATGATGTTTCTTGCTTTTTCTTCTGCTGTACCGATCACCTCGGCATCTTTTTTCACCTTGTTCTCGACAGCAATCTTGCAAGTAAGCGGAACCGCAATAAGCAGTGTGACTACCACAGCGACAATTGCACCTATGATTGTGCCTGCCACAGGAGCACCTCCTTATTTAGTTTTCATTGTACAAATACAACAATACAAGTTTATCCGTTTTTGACAATTATGTCAAGTTTTTCAAAGAAATTATATGGATTTTTTATGAATATCCATCTCATTCAGAACGGAAAAGATGTCATTTGATTGAAAACCGCGGCGTGCCAAATAAGCATAAAGTCGGCGCATTTCCCTGTCATCCAGTTCGCTGCCTTCCTGATACTTCTTTTCTATGGTACGACGCAGGAGTGCACGTTCGTCAGGTTCCTCCAGTTCCGCTGTTTCCTCCCAGACAGTCCGTGCTGTTTCAGGGTCAATTCCCTTCTGTGTAAGCTCCATAAGGATTCTCTGTTTGCTTTTAATGCCCAGCCTATAGGAAATATAGTGCTGGGCATATCTGGTATCATTAATGTATCCGAAAGACTTCACATAGTCCATAGCATCCTGTACTGCCTCACTGGAAAAGCCATCCTGTCTTAGTTTGTCTGCCAGCCCTCTCTCTGTACGGTCCATACGCTCGATCAAACGCATAGCCTTCAGCCGGGCCTTTCTCTGTTCTTCCGGGGTGAGGGTCATGATTTACTCCTCTTCTTTTACAAGTGAATCAAGAGTCATCTGAGGTACTTCTGCTTTATTGGCTTTATTGGCTTTATCATTTTTTTCTCCTTTAGAAGCCTTGGCCTTCGCATCTGCAGGTTTCTCTTCTTCTGCCTCAGCTTCTTCCCCTGGAAGAAGGCTGTAATGAATTCTTACCTGCCTTTCTACCTCATCACAGATCTCCGGATGCTCTCTCAGGTATGTTTTTGCATTCTCCCGACCCTGGCCGATCTTGCCGCTGTTATATGCATACCATGCACCACTCTTATTAATGATGCCGCATTCGGCTGCAAGATCCAGAATATCGCCTTCTTTGGAAATTCCGGTTCCGAACATAATATCAAATTCTGCCTGCTTAAAGGGAGGTGCTACCTTGTTCTTCACAACCTTGATCCTGGTATGGTTTCCTACCATCTCCCCTCCCTGCTTCAGTGTCTCCACACGTCTTACATCCATTCGCACAGATGCATAAAACTTCAGGGCACGTCCTCCGGTTGTAGTTTCCGGATTTCCGAACATGACGCCCACCTTCTCCCGAAGCTGGTTAATAAAGATTACTACGCAGTTGGACTTACTGATCACTGCTGTCAGCTTCCGAAGAGCCTGGGACATCAGCCTGGCATGAAGTCCTACATGGCTGTCCCCCATTTCACCTTCAATCTCCGCCTTAGGCACCAGAGCCGCAACGGAGTCTACAATGACGATATCTACAGCACCGGAACGTACCATTGTTTCTGTAATCTCCAAAGCCTGTTCGCCGTTATCCGGCTGCGAAATATAAAGATTATCAATATCCACGCCAATGTTCTTGGCATATACCGGATCCAGGGCATGTTCCGCATCAATAAATCCGGCAATTCCGCCCCGCTTCTGCACCTCAGCTACCATATGCAATGCTACTGTTGTTTTACCGCTGGATTCCGGTCCGTAGATTTCTACAATACGTCCCTTGGGTACACCGCCTACACCTAATGCGATATCAAGGCTTAAAGAACCAGTAGGAACGGTTTCTACCTGCATGTTTGCCCCGGATTCTCCCAGTTTCATGACAGAACCTTTGCCGTATTGTTTCTCAATATGTCCAAGGGCTGCTTCCAGCGCCTTCTTCTTTTCTTCATTTATCATGATAAGTATTCTCCTTATGTAAATATTTTAGATGTGAACCTATGTTCGTGTTTTCTGGTTATATAGTATTATAAAACGCAGGGCTTGTCAAGTGCTTTCTTTCGACAAATCCCTAAAAAAAGAACTTTTGTTCTATGCATGCTTTGCGCTCCGCAGACATCATAGTTGGGAGCTTTTGAACCCAGCATCATTTTATATTGCGGATGAGGATTATTATGTAACGGGGCATCTTTTATGAATAAGACACCCCTTGAACTGCCGTTTTAAATTATCAGCCCTGTGTTAAGATAGAACGAACATGATCCACTTCTTCTCTTGTGGCTTTTGCTGCAGGAACATAATAGCCTTTAGCACGGGCTATTTTATAGATTTCTTCCTGAGACATTTCGCACTGATTTCGAATCTGCTTCAGGGTTTGTTTTAACTGTGCGTTCTCGGTCTGAGAAATCATTTCACCGTAACGAACCAGTTCGCCGTTAATTCCGGCAAGAGTATCTGCTACCATTGCTTTTTCGTTCATAAGGCACCTCCTACTGTAAAAACTGCATTAACTGCTGCTTGGTCTGCTGTGCAGACTGTGCGGACTTCTGGAAGAACTGCTTTACTTCCATATCTTCTGCTTTCTGTGCATAGTCCTGCATCTTGCAGTGAGTTGTGTCAAAACCGCCGATTAAATGGCGGAGGTTCTGCAAATCCAATTCTGAAATATCTGTCATGATATTTACCTCCTCACTTTTATTTACAGTAGCTAGTATTGCTCAAATAAAAAAATATATGCTTATAATCGAAAAAGAACCCTGCCGGAAAATGGGCAGGGTTCCAAATTTAAACAATTATTCGCCAATAAGCCAATTGTACATTTCTTCATACTGACGTGCGGAATTATTCCAGGAAAAATCAGCAGCCATAGCTCGGTCAACCATTTTATTCCATTCACGTTTTTTGTCATAGAAAACACGCTCTGCATTGCGGATAGTTGCAAGCATTTCGTGAGCATTATAATTGCGGAAGCTGAATCCCGTTCCTGTACTTTCAAATTCGTTGTAAGGCTCAACAGTATCCTTAAGGCCGCCTGTTTCTCTGACGATCGGAAGTGTTCCGTAACGGAGGCTCATAAGCTGGCTTAAGCCGCAGGGTTCAAAAAGCGACGGCATCAGGAATGCATCGGATGCTGCATAAATTCTGTGGGACAGAGGTTCGTCATAATAAATCTGTGCAGAAACCTTTCCATGGTATTTCCAATCAAAATACCGGAACATATTCTCATAACGTTCATCGCCTGTACCAAGAGCCACGATCTGTACTGCATCCTGGCAAAGCTCATCCATAATATATGCGATCAGATCAAATCCTTTCTGGTCTGTCAGACGGGAAACTATACCGATCATCATAGCATTGGGATCCTGATTCAAGCCCAAATCCTTCTGAAGCTGGATCTTATTTTTCACTTTTTCCTTACGGAAGGTAACTGCATTATAATTCCTGTAAATGTGCGGGTCTGTCTCAGGGTTAAACAAATCATAGTCAATGCCATTAACAATGCCCCTCAGGTCATGGGAGCGGGCACACATCAGGCCATCAAGGCGTTCACCGTAAAACGGAGTCTTGATTTCCTCTGCATAAGTACTGCTGACGGTAGTTACCGCATCTGCAAATACGATACCGCCTTTCAGATAGTTGGCATCCTTATAAGCTTCCAGCTTATCCGGAGCAAAGTAATAATCAGAAAGTCCTGTAATATCCTGGATTGTTTTTACATCCCATACCCCCTGGAACTTCAGATTGTGTATAGTCATTATAGTCTTAATTCCCCAGAAGAACTGGTTCTGCTGGAATGAATCATGCAGGTACACCGGTACCAGGCCTGTCTGCCAGTCATGGCAGTGAATAATTTCCGGACGAAAATCAATCACAGGGAGAACAGAAAGCACTGCTTTAGAGAAGAAGGCAAATTTCTCCAGATCCCAGGTACCGCCATCATAGGGCTTCGGACCGCTAAAATAGTATTCATTGTCAATAAAATAGAATTTCACACCCTCATATTCCATCTGGAGAATTCCCACGTAGCAGTTCTTATACCCCAAATCCATATAGAAATGGGTAATATATTCCATTTTATCTTTCCACTCCTGCTTCATACATGCATATTTCGGCAAAATAACGCGGATATCAAAGTAACGTTTGTCAAAACATTTCGGCAGGGCGCCGGCTACGTCTGCAAGACCTCCTGTTTTGATAAATGGTACTGCTTCAGATGTTGCATATAAAATTTTTTTCATCCGTAATTACCCTCCTTGACGACTACCTTCTTTTACATTTTCATATGGCTGATCCATGATACAGCAATATGTTTTTTGCATAGTTTTATTATAGCGCAAAAAGCCTCTATTGGAAAGAGTGATTTTTATATTCCAGACGTATCTTGTCTGCAATTAATGCAATAAATTCTGAATTGGTGGGTTTCCCTTTTCCCGTGCTTACTGTATATCCGAATAATTCATCAATGGTATCCATTTTTCCCCTGCTCCAGGCCACTTCTATAGCATGCCGGATAGCCCGCTCAACCCGGCTCGGTGTTGTCTGATGCTTTTTGGCAATGGTTGGATACAAAATTTTTGTAATGGAATTAAGCATCTCCATATCATTTACAGATAGAATAATAGCGTCCCGCAGATACTGGTATCCTTTAATGTGGGCAGGCACGCCGATTTCATGGATAATATTCGTTACATCTGCCTCCAGGTTCTTTTTTGCATATGTATCAGGATTTTCTCTCACTGCGTTCTGCCGGTTGATTTCCCGGGTACGTTTTTCCCCCACCCTGCGGATATGCTTAATCCTGTTCAAAAGCATCTGATTGTCAAAAGGTTTCAGCATATAATAATCTGCCCCAAGGCTGAATGCATCCTCTGTGATTCTCTCTTGTCCCACAGCAGACACGACAATGAATGTAGGCGTTTTTTTGCAGGTGCTGTCGTGGTTAAAGCGCTCCATGACAGAAAGTCCGTCAACCTTTGGCATGATAATATCCAATACCACCACATCCGGTTCCTTTTCTTTTATGATGCTGCATATTTCTTCTCCGTTATGTGCTTTTCCGACCAATTCCAGGTCTTTATCCTCTTCGATCATTCGACCAAGTACTTCTACCATTTTTTCATTATCATCTGCAATTGCCACATTTAATTTCTCCATGAGGCCAGTCTCCTCCTAACTTACTAATCTTTTTTCCAGTTTCTCTTGTTCATCAAAGACATTATAGTAGAATGCCAATGTTGAAATCAAGCCGAAAGTGGCTAAAACAGGGCATTTTCGTTCGTCCTGATTCGACAGCACAACTTCCCTCCTTTCAACAAAAAAGTCAACAATTCCCCTTGGAAATCACAATATTTAGGGTGTTATTTAAAATAATTCCACAAAATCTGCCATCGACCTTTTTCTCCAAAAAGGAAAAGCACCCCTATAATACGCCTGTTTCAGGCATTATAAGAGCGCCCTTTTCCTCCGTCTGAAAAAAGAACAGTATTTTACTTTTGTCACCCATATCCAACACGACAGATTATTACATGCGGAATATTCAGAGCAGTTGGCAAGGCTTGCAGAAGGTATTCCTCTACGCCGTTCTCTATTATATCATTTCGTTTTTTCTGTCTGCTTCTTTTCCCTGCCTAAAACAAAAAGCATTGCTAATAAAATAATTGGAAACACAAGACCAATACTCAGACCAGTGCGGATATTATCTCCCGTATATTGTGTAACGCGGCCAACAATACCAGGACCAATGCTTCCGCCTAAATCCCCTGCCATAGCAAGCAGCGCAAACATGGCTGTTCCGCCTGCAGGGAATTTTTCAGCCGAAAGGCTAATTGTTCCAGGCCACATTATTCCAACAGAAAAACCACATATAATACAGCCAATAAGGCCTATCAACGGACTTGCAGATAATGAAGCGAAAAGATAACATATTATACATAAGATACCAGAGCCTATCATAAATTTCATCAAATCCATTCTGTCACCATATTTTCCGAATATCACACGACTTATTCCCATTGTGGCTGCAAACATACAGGGACCTGTTAAATCACCTATTGTTTTCGATAATCCCAATGCTGCTTCAGCATAAGCTGATGCCCATTGAGCCATAGCAAGTTCTGATGCCCCAGAGCAGATCATTAAGCCAATAGCCAGCCAAAATATGGGTTTCTGGAGTAACTTTCTAATTCCCATTCCGTCTTCTTTATCTACTAATTGTTCAATTGGGCATGTTGCAAAATTATAGATATTGACTGCCGGAATAATCGCCCATAGAACAGCCAGCCATTTCCAACTGTCCATTCCGAATATCAGAAAAAACACTGTGGATATCAATATCGTTCCCACTGCCCCCCAACAATAAAAAGAGTGGAGCAGGCTCATTGTTGCCTCCTTATTTTCAAAGGGACATGCTTCTACAATAGGACTGCAGAGTACTTCAATCAGTCCGCTCCCTATTGCATACATGATTACGCTGCATAGTATTCCCCAAAATGGAATGGGTAAAATATCCGGCAGAAACGCAAGACCGGCCAGACCAGCTGCAGCACATATCTCAGAGGCAACAATACACACTCGATATCCAATTCTGTCCACAAATTTTGCACAAAACAAATCCACCAAAAGCTGAGTAAAGAAAAAGCAGGTAGATATTAGTGCAATATTACCAAGAGAAATATGATAATCATGATGAAATTTTAGGAATAGCAGCGGTGCAAAGTTGGCAGCTATTGCCTGTGTAATAAATCCTAAGTAACAAGCTGTTTTAGTTTTACGATAATTAGGCATAATAATCTTAATTCCTTTCTTTCCTTTTTTGTTTTTTGCAGCAAACAGTAATTGCATTTTCGCCGCCATACAAAAAACACCCTTCATATTTTCCGGATTTCATCACCTCCTTCTGTTATTTGGAAGTATATAACACAAAGCATTACTTTTCATTGATTTATATCCTATATTTATTGTATAATATCGTAAAATCGCGTTTTAAAGGGTGATTCACTTATGAATTATAATACGTCTTATAACAAGATTATGACAGATGAAAATTTAATGGAAACGGCAAAACATGGAAACACTAGCTATCCATTTCATTTTTATTATGACAATTTAGCCCTGTTTGATTTCAACTGTATCGAATGGCATTGGCATACTGAACTGGAGTTTGTATATATTGAATCAGGAACGGTGACTTTTTGGATTGGTGAAAAACATTTTATTTTATCGGAGGGAAATGGAGTATTCATTAACTCCAAAATCCTCCATCGTTTCCATTCTCCTGTTGAAGCTATTATTCCAAATTTTGTCTGTATGCCTTCTTTTATTGCTGCAGAAGATAGTTTTATATATCAAAAATACATTTTACCTGTCATTTCTTCCTCCTTAATGTTTCAGATTTTTTATAAGGGAGTTCCCTGGCAGTCAGAAGTTTTATCAATTATCAGGCAAATAATTGCAGCACAGGATGGTGTTTCATCATGTGAGCTTGTCACAGCCTCTCTTATTCAAAGACTTTGGTTGAAACTATATGAAAATGCAGACATTACATATGCGAAAGACCATATAGACAATTCCATTTCTTCCCAGGCAAGGTTACAGTTGATGATGCAGTACATTCACCAGGATTACTCACACGATATTTCCTTAGACGACATTGCCAGACATGCAAGAATCAGCAAAAGCACTGTATTGAACCTTTTTCACAAATATTTACATATAACACCGATAAATTACCTTATCAATTATCGTTTAAATGAAGCAGCTCTTTTGCTTTCAAAAACCGAGAAAAAAATCAATAGTATTTCTAAAGAAACAGGATTTAATAATGTAGACTATTTCTGCAGATTATTTAAAAAGCATTATCATTTAACACCTACAGAGTACCGAAGGACGAAATTATCAGTATCTTATCTGCAGAAATAAAATTCATATTTTAAACTTCTAACAATATTTAAGCATATCCCAGTTTAATAAGATCTGAATTCGATGAAGAAAGGATACAATATAATGAATCTTCCAAATGAATTATTAAATAATTTAGATAAGTAACATACAACAGAATTGGGCGTTTTCCGAATAAAAAGAAATCTGTCATTGGATACAGATGATGTTGTTGAGTGGTGCAAAAATAAAATCAATTCACAAAACGCTATTATTACAAGAAATGGTAAGAACTGGTATATCAGCATAGATACTTGTATAATAACAGTTAATGCTTATAGTTATACCATTATAACAGCCCACAAGGAAAAAATATTGTAAATTGTCTTCCAATACATTTGATTATCTGCAAAGTAACAAGAAAGACTTGGCAGTGCTATTGTAGATATTACTTTTTATGCCTTTAAATAATCCCTGGTTTTCTTTTCTTCTATCTTCTTACTGGCTTTTATCATGCCATTTTAAATGCCCATTTGATTACAAAATATAATGCAATCAAAACAACAATTGCCGTTCCTGCAAACAGAAAAGGACTTCCTTACAAGCGTGCCTGCAAGAAGCCCTTTTTCGGTACTACTCATGTTCACTGTTCCAGCATCGTCTCCGCAAATATACCATATCCGCTGGTAGAATCCTGGACAAATACATGTGTGACAGCTCCTACAAATTTTCCTTTTTGTACTACGGGGCTTCCAGACATTCCCTGGATGATTCCTCCGGTAACTTTCAAAAGCCTTGGGTCTGTCACATGGATCACAAAGCTTTTATTGCTGTCCTCATGATTCATATCAATTTGGGTAATCTCAGCCTGATATTCCCGTACCTCTCCTTCTACGCAGCACAGAATAGACGCAGGGCCTATCTCCATTTCCTGTTTATAGGCTACCGGCATTTTTTTCAAAGAAATTCCGGAATCTGAAGCTCCGGTGAATTTTCCGTAAATACCATTCCTGCTGTTTTGGCTGATACTACCGATCACTCTTCCGGACTCATAGCGAATCAAACCGGAAAGCTCGCCCGGGCTTCCTTTGGAGCCTTTCTGGATTCCCAGGATTTCTGCCTGATAGAGATTTCCATCCTGGATTTCCAGGAGTTCGCCGGTATCCACATCGCTGATTCCATGTCCCAGGGCACCATAATGCGCCATAGAATCCACAAACGTCAAAGTACCGATTCCCTGAGTATCATCCCGAACCCACAGTCCCAGCTTGTACTTTCCCTCCGCATCTTTTACAGGCGTTAACGAAACGGGAATGGTTTCCCCATTTCTTTTTACATCCAGAGTTACCTTACCGCCGTCCAGAAGGGAAAGATCGTCCATTAATTCCTTTTTGCTGGAAATCTTTTGTTCATTAAAGGCAACAATGTAATCTCCCGGTTTTACAATATTTTTTGCAGGCTCCCGGGCAGTTCCGTTTTCTGATGTAATCTCGCCTGTGTCAATGATCAGAACCCCTTGTGTCTCCATATAAAGACCTACCGTGCTTCCGCTAACATATACACTTGTACTGTCCGCAGGCATGACCTTTACATTTTTAAAAGGCACAACTCCCAGGAGCTTACAGGGAAGAAGATAACTGCCCTCTCCGGATACCGTAACCGCATCCTCAAAGGTCAGAAACGGCTGTGACAGCATTTCCTGCACACTTTGTTCCATTCCCTTTTCCACCTGGATTTCATCCGGGATCTTTCTATCCATATAGCGGTATCCAAGCCAGCCCATCGCCAGCAGATCCAGTCCCAGGCACCACAGAAGAAAACAGCGGTACTTCCTTTTTCTTTCCATTTTGCCACATCCTTTTCTTAATGCAATTTCGTAATGGTACAACAAATAAGAGAGGAACATCCTCTCGGATATCCTCTCTTATTATGTGGGAAAACACTTTATTTCAGTCTTGTATTTTTATGTACCTGTGCCAATTCTTTCATTTCTTTTGCATTTTCTAAAACTGCCTGTGTGATCCGGGCTCCCCCAAGAAGTCTTGCCAGTTCCCTAAGACAGTCATCGCCCGTAAGGGGATGGATTTCCGTAATCGTCTCCGTTCCTTTTAAATGCTTTTCAATTTCAAAATGGGTGTCAGCCATTGCAGCGATCTGAGGCAGATGAGTGATACAAAGAACCTGATGGTGCCTTCCGATCACCGCCATTTTTTCGGAAACCTTCTGTGCTGTTCTGCCGCTGATTCCTGTGTCGATTTCATCAAAAATCAATGTCTCGATCTCATCCCTGTCTGCCAGGATTGCCTTCAGCGCCAGCATGATCCTGGATAATTCACCGCCGGATACAATTTTCCCCAACGGCTTCAGCATCTCGCCGGGATTGGTGGAGATTACATATTCCACCTCATCAAATCCATTATCTGTGTAGGAAGATTTCCGGTTAAACTGAATATCAAAATTTACATCCAGGAAGTTCAGATCCTTTAATCCTTCGATTACATTTTCTGCAAGCTGTTTACTATATTCTTTCCTGACAGAGCATAAATCATGCGAAACTGCATCCAGAATTTTTTCAGATTTTTTGACCTGCTCCTCGGCTTCCTGGAAACGTTCCTCATATCTTACAAGATTTTCCAGTTTCTCCTGCTGCTTCTGCTGGTATTCCAAAATACCTTCTATCTGCCGTCCGTACTTTGCTTTCAGTCCATTGATCAGATCCAGTCTTTGTTCCGTCTCAAAAAAGGTTTCATCATCAAAGGTAAGGTCATCCAGATAAGATGAAATCTCCCGGTTAAAATCATTTACCAGTCCGTCAATCTCCTGAAGAGAAGATTCCATCCCTTCCAGCTGGGTATCATATTCTGATACTCTTCCCAGTTCCCGAAGAGCATTGCCGATCATCTCGCCAGCTCCGCCCTCTCCATCATATCCTGTCATTGTATGGACTGCCTGCAAAGCTTCCAGGATCTTCTTCCCATTACTGAGCTTCCGATAAAGCCGCTCCAGCTCTTGATCCTCTCCTGAAGCCAAATGAGCGCTTTCAATCTCCTGAATCTCAAATTCCAGAAATGCTTTTTCCCTGTTTCTCTGCTCCTCATCCATATCCAACTCCTTAAGAGCCTTCCGGCACTTTTTATATGCCTGATAATCAGCCTTCACTTTTTCTTTTTTAGGCCAGATTTCCTCTTTTCCATATGCGTCCAGAATTTCAAGCTGCTTTTGAGGATAAAGCAGGGACTGATGTTCATGTTGGCCGTGAATATCCAAAAGGCAGGATGCTGCCGCCTTCATCTGCGTTACCGTGCAGGTTTCTCCGTTTATTTTGCTGATGCTTCTTCCGTCCATTATTTTCCGCGATAAAAGAACCTGGCCTTCCTGCGGGAATATATCAAGACCCAAAAGTGCCTCTTCTGCTCTTGGATTCTCCACCTGAAAAAGCAGTTCCACCAGTGCGTAATCCGCATTCTCCCGAATCATGCTCTTGGAAATCTTGCTTCCCAGGATCAGCTGCATAGAGCCAAGGAGAATGGATTTTCCTGCCCCGGTTTCACCGGTAAGGATATTGAGTCCCGGCCCGAATTCCACTTCAATTTCTTCTATAAGTGCAAGGTTTTTTACATGCAGATGTACTAACATCATAACCTCCTGCCTGCATCTTTTATTTCTTTAAGATACTCTTCAATTTTTCCTTTACAGCCTGCGCCTGCTCCTGGGTTCTGGCCGCACACATGACCGTATCATCCCCGGCAATACTGCCCAGGATTTCCGGCCACTTCATTGCATCCAGTGCTGCTGCCACGCCCATGGCCATACCTGGTACCGTCTTAACCACAATAATGTTCTGCCCCGCATCAATGGACGTTAATGCATCATGGAGCACTCTCGTATATTTATCACCAAGGCTTGGCTCTTCCAAAATAGCGTAATGGGACTTACCATCCTTTCCTGCTACCTTTGTCATCTTCAATGCCCGGATATCTCTGGAAACAGTTGCCTGAGTCACTTTAAATCCGGCCTCATTCAGCATTGCAGCCAATTCCTCCTGTGTATCAATATCATACTCATGAATCAGTTCGATTATTTTCTCATGTCTTGCTACTTTCACATCACAACCTCCTGGTACGCTCTTTGGCCGGGGCATATCCGCTGCTTTGACAAATACTTCCTTAATTATTCCGCATTTTCTGCCTTAATACTTCCACAAAGCTTAAGTGATTCAGCTTCACAATTTTTGTACTTACTTCTGCCTTATGAATCACGATCCTATCTCCTGTTGTCATAGGGATTACCGTGTCTCCGTCAAAAGATGCCAGCCCCTGTTCCTTATTCTGCCTTCTTCCTTCCCCCAGCTCCACAGTGATCACATCCTCCGCAGGAAAAATAATGCTCCTTGTATTCATGGTATGGGGAGCAATGGGAGTCATGATCGTCATGGAAGCGCTTGGGGACACGATGGGCCCGCCGCAGGACAGGCTGTAGCCTGTGGATCCTGTAGGCGTAGATACAATAATCCCATCTGCATTATAAGAATTCAAATATTCATCATTAACGTAATTTTTAAAGCGGACTACACGAAGGGGACCTTCCCTGCAGATCACAATATCATTTAATGCCAGATCCATGCCTGCCAGCTCTTTACCCCGGTAAACAGCTCCTTTGAGCATCATCCGCTCTTCCACCTCATAATCATCCACCATAAGCTGGTCAAGAGCCGGATAAACAGACTGCCTGTCCACTTCTGCCAAAAATCCCAGATTTCCAAGATTGATACCCAGAAGAGGAATCTCTCTATGTACCACATCCCTGGCTGCCTGAAGAAGCGTTCCGTCCCCTCCCAAAACAATGATGCAGTCCGTCCCCTCAGGAATCAGCTCCGGATTTGTATAATGATAGGGGCCGCAAAGCTGCCTTCCTGCCTGCTGCACCCTGCACTGTTTTCCATGCTTTAAAAGATAATCCTCTATACAGTCCGTAAGTGCAAGTCCTTCATCCTTCAGATTGTTGGTTATAA
This sequence comes from uncultured Blautia sp., assembly GCA_946557785.1. Taxonomy (GTDB): domain Bacteria; phylum Bacillota; class Clostridia; order Lachnospirales; family Lachnospiraceae; genus Blautia_A. The sequence continues at coordinate 45,968 of CAMNTH010000008.1, read as the reverse complement.
TATAAAACTTATCCATGTCCTGTATTTCCTCAATCCAGCTGGCTGTGCGCCTTGGCTACAACATCCTTTGCCTGTACATCAAGACAGGAAACAACCTGTGTCCCTTCCGGTCTTTTTAACAGATGCAAAAGGTATTCAATATTGCCTTCCGGTCCCTTAATGGGCGAAAAAGACAGATGATGGGGCTCAAGGGCAATCCCTTCTGCATAATCCAGTACCTTTTCGATCACCTCCAGGTGTACTGCAGGATCACGAACCACACCTTTTTTTCCAACTTTCTCCCGTCCGGCTTCGAACTGGGGCTTAATGAGGCATACGATTTCCCCTTCCTGTGTCAGAAGGTTTCTCACAGGAAGCAGCACCTTTGTCAGAGAAATAAAAGATACATCAATTGATGAAAATGCCGCAGGCTCCTGAATATCCTGGGGAACCACGTAGCGGATATTTGTCTTTTCCATACAGACAACCCTTTCGTCATTCCGGAGCTTCCAGTCAAGCTGTCCATATCCAACATCAATAGAATAAACCTTCTCTGCACCGTTCTGGAGCATGCAGTCCGTAAAACCGCCTGTAGACGCCCCAACATCCATGCAGACCTTTCCCTGAAGAGAAACACCGAAGTGCTTCATGGCTTTTTCTAGCTTTAAGCCTCCGCGGCTCACATAAGGAAGGGTATTTCCCCTTACTTCAATCTTTACCGTTTCAGGAAACATGGTTCCTGCCTTGTCTTCTTTCTGCCCGTCCACATACACGTCTCCGGACATAATATATGCTTTTGCCTTTTCTCTGGAGGGTGCAAGCGCACGCTCCACCATCAAAAGATCCAGTCGTTTCTTCATATCAATCCTCGTATTCTTCAATGGCCTTCACAATATCTTCAGCAGTTAGACCAATTTTTGCCCTCAAAAAAGATACGCTTCCATGTTCAATAAAGCGATCCCAGATCGCAATAGGCAGTGACCGGACGTTGGGATGGCATGCCTCCAAATAAGAAGCCACATGTTCTCCAAACCCTCCGTTCTTCACATTTTCTTCTACGGTAACAAACAGGCGGTGGTCACGTGCCAGTTCATCCAGAAGAGCAGTATCCAAAGGCTTTACAAACCTTGCATTAATAAACGTGGGGCAATATCCCCTCTCTTTTAAGGTCTTTACCACTTTGGCACAGACTTCCGCCATGCTGCCTGCCGCCAGTACTGCAATATCCCTTCCCCGCTCCAGCACTTCGCTCTTCCCATAAATTACAGGTGTTTTGTATTCATAAAGACCCTGATACGCTTCTCCCCTGGGATAACGGATGGCGCAGGGACCCTGATGCTCTATAGCAAAAGAAAGCATCTCTTTTAATTCCCATTGGTTTTTCGGCGCAAGCACTGTCATATTCGGCATCATGCTAAGATAGGACAGATCAAAGCAGCCGTGATGGGTTTCTCCGTCTGCCCCCACAAGTCCTGCCCTGTCAACCGCAAAGACCACATGCAGGTTCTGCATACACACATCATGGAGAATCTGATCTACAGACCTTTGCAGAAAAGAGGAATATACTGCAACAACCGGTATCATCCCCCCAAGTGCCAGCCCTGCTGCAAAAGACACGGCATGCTCTTCCGCAATCCCCACATCATAAAACCGCTCCGGAAATCTCTTTCCGAATTTTTTAAGCCCCGTGCCTTCCGGCATGGCAGCCGTAATGGCAACCAGACGTTTTTCTTTTTCACCCAGTTCTGTCATTGCCTCAGAAAAAACATCCGTATAACCGGGTACATCCTTCTGACTCAGTACACGTCCTGTTTTCACATCAAAAGGACCTGTTCCGTGAAATCTGTCAGGATGAACACTTGCAGGGATATATCCTTTTCCTTTTTCCGTCAGCACATGTACCACAACAGCACCTTCCACACGCTTGGCCTCATTAAAAAGCTTCATCATCTGACGCATATTATGGCCGTCTACAGGCCCTAAATAAGTCAGGCCCATATTTTCAAAAAGCATTCCCGGAATGAAAAGCTGTTTGATGCTGCTTTTTGTTTTCCTAACTGTATCCACCATTTTTGTTCCCACTTTCGGGATCTTTTTCAAATTCTTGGTAACTCCCAGTTTAAAGCCCGTATACACCTCTGAGGTACGCAGGGCATTAAGATAGCTGGACATTCCGCCCACATTCTTGGAAATGGACATGTTATTATCATTCAGGATAATAATGAAATTCGTCTCCAATTCAGCAGCATTATTCAAAGCTTCATAAGCCATACCTCCAGTAAGGGCACCATCCCCGATGACAGAAACCACATGATGCTTCTGGCCCAAAAGGTCTCTGGCCCTTACATATCCCAGTCCTGCAGAAATGGAATTGGAACTGTGCCCTGCGTCATAAGCATCGCAGGCGCTTTCCTTTCTTTTTGGGAAACCGCTCACGCCGCCCTCCATGCGAAGCCGTTCAAATCCATCCTTCCGTCCTGTAAGGATCTTATGGGTATATGCCTGGTGCCCCACATCCCAGATGATCTTATCCTTTGGAAGATCCAATATATTATGAAGGGCAAGGGTAAGCTCCACCACACCCAAATTGGATGCCAGGTGCCCCCCTGTTTTACTTACAGATGTAATTAAAAATTCCCGGATTTCCTCAGCAAGCTTTGGAAAATCTGATAATGCAACTTTATGAATATCATTGGGTTTTTTGATTTTTTCCAGAATCATTGGTACCCCTCTTTCAATTCCTCCGGCTGATCAGATAGCTGATTAGCTCAATTAAAAATTCGTTTTTTTGATTCAGGCTTTCCAGAAGGTCTGCGGCCTCCTTAGAAAGGCTGGCTGCCCTTGCAGCTGCTTTTTCAATTCCAAAAAGCGTCACATAAGTAACCTTATGATTCTTCTCATCACTGTGGACGGGCTTTCCAAGCTCCTCGCTGGTACTTACAACATCCAGGATATCATCCTCGATCTGGAATGCCAGTCCTATATTTTCGGCCGCCTTTTCCACAATGGCGCTTTGCGCTTCGTCTGCACCGGCCAGAACGGCACCCGCCATCATGGGCGCTTCGATCAAGGCCGAAGTTTTATGGCGGTAAATATAATCCAGCATTTCCTTATCCATGGGTTTCCCATCGTTTTCCACATCCGCACTCTGACCGCCCAGCATTCCGTACAGCCCCGTTTTTTTTGCCATAATCCCAAGGGCTTTTCTTACGGTCAAAGGATCCTTTGCCATATCAAAAGCTCCAAGCATGGTCTCATAAGCATAATTTAGCAGGGCAACACCGCTTAAGACACCCATGGCTTCTCCATATACCTTGTGTGTTGTCAGGCGTCCTCTTCGGTAATCGTCATTATCAATTGCCGGCAGATCATCATGGATCAGTGAATGGGTATGAATCATTTCAATGGCCGCCATAAACGGTTCTGCCAAAGCCTGGTCACCGCCGAACATCCTGTTTGTTTCCATCAAAAGAAGCGGGCGCAGACGTTTGCCCCCCGCACACATACTGTAATTCATGGCCTCTGCCATGGTTTTCGCAAATCCTTCTTCTTTTGGAAGAAATCTGCGGATAATCCCTTCTATAAGCTCTGTTCTTTGTTTCAGTTCATCTTGAAAATTCACGCAGCATCCCATCCTCATCCATCTGCAGCATCTTCTTTTCTACTGTATCCAGTTTCGCGCTGCAGTACTTTAAAAGTTCCATTCCTTCTTTATAAAAACGAAAAGACTCCTCCAGGGATGTCTCTCGATCCTCCAGCTTCCCGGCCAGCTCATCCAGCCGTGCAAAAGCCTCTTCAAGGGTTTTCTCTTCTTTTTTTGTTTCCTGTACTTCCGTCATTGTCCTCGATCTTCCTTTCTCACCCCGGAAACAACTGCTTCCATGCTTCCATCTGTTACAGAAATATGGAGTCTGTCCCCCGCCTTTACCTGACGGACGCTTGTCACAGCTCTTCCCTCTTCATCAGCCACATAAGAGTATCCCTGATTCAGCTTCCCAAGGGGAGACAAACCAGAAAACCGTTCCAGGTAAATAGCCAATGCGTGCCTGCAGCCCTGAACCCGGTCACCCATCCCTCCTCGGATACGTTCCTCCACATCCAAAAGTCTTTGACGGTTGTCCCGAAGCCTGCTTTCAGGACTTAAATACATAAGCTTCATCTGATACTGCTCAAGACGGCTGCGCATCAGATCTGTTTTTCCAAGCATAGCACGGCGGAAACGCTCCTCAAAGGAAGCCGCCGTCTCCACAATGCTCCTGAAATCATTCACAGCCAGCTCTGCAGCTGCCGATGGCGTAGGTGCACGAAGGTCTGCCGCAAAATCTGCTATGGTAAAGTCTGTTTCATGTCCCACTGCAGAAATCACAGGCGTCCTGCACTCAAAAATCGCCCTGGCCACTTCTTCCTCATTAAATGCCCACAAGTCTTCAATGGATCCGCCACCTCTTCCTGCGATAATCACATCTACGCCCAGTTCATCCAGCGCTCGGATGCCCTTTGCAATGGAATGAGCCGCCCCCTCTCCCTGTACAAGAGCAGGGTAAAGAATAATCTGAAGATAAGGATTTCTGCGAAGGGATATATTCCGGATATCCTGAATTGCTGCACCTGTAGGCGCTGTCACAACACCCAGGCGCTTAATAAAGCCTGGAATGGGCTGCTTATACTCCATCGCAAACATCCCCATGTCTTCCAGCTCCTGCTTTAATTGTAGGAAACGCTCATAAAGCGCTCCTGCTCCTTCCAGGGTGATTTCTTTTGCATAGAGCTGATAACGTCCGTCTCTTTCGTAGACATCTACAGCTCCCCCCACAACTACCCTGTCTCCATCCTTCATCCGGAAAGAAAGGCCTCTTCTATGTCCGGCAAACATTACACAGCTTAACACGCCGGTTTCGTCTTTCAGGGAAAAGTATACATGACCGCTTGTATGGTATTTGCAGTTAGATACCTCTCCTTTGACATAAATTTTCTGCAGTAAAAAATCCTGCACAAACATATTTTTTACATATCGGTTGATCTGTCCCACAGAATAGACGTTTTTCATTCTGGTTTTTTCTCTTTGTCACTCTTTGATCTGAGGATGATCTTCGCCCTGTGCTCCTGTCTTGCAGGGGCTTTGTGCACTTCTTCGTCATCCTTACGGCCGCTGGCGATCTTTCCAAGGACACCGTTTACAAAAGAACCGGAAGTATCTCCGCCAAAGCGTTTGGCAATCTCTACCGCTTCATTAATGGCAACCCCTACCGGCACATCCTCTTCGTATTTCATTTCGTAAACAGCCAGACGCAGGGCGCTTAAATCCACTCTGCTCATACGGCCTGTCTTCCAGCCCCGGCTGTATTCATTTAAAGTTCCGTCAATCTCTTCCAGATGGGCAAGGACGTTTTCATAACGCTCCTTAATGCCCTTCCTGCTGTCCTCGTCCGGTACTTCAAGACCTTCAAAATAAAGAGCCACCTGCTCTGCCATTTCTTTTTCAGAATTAAACTGTGTCATAAACAGCAGCTTAAAAACATGCTCTCTCTGTTCCCGTCTTTTCATAGTTCCTCCTAAATGATCAAATCTGCCCAAAGGGCAATGCTTCCATATTCTATGGCAAATATAGAAAAAAGGAAAGGGTTACTTTCCTTTTTCAGTCTCCATATCTACGCTGGCAATGTGAATATTGACATCAGCCACCTCAAGCCCTGTCATATTCTCAATAGAAGTCTTTACCTTTTCCTGAACCTTTTTGCTGGTTTCCAGAATATTCCTGCCAAACTCCATATTCAGCTTCAATTCTACGCTTACCACACCTTCCAGGACAGTTACCTTCACACCCTTGGAAAGGTTCTTCATCCCAAGCTTGCCAACCAGCTCATTGGTAATATTGCCTTCCATGGATGCAACGCCGTCCACATCTGTGGCTGCAAGGGCGGCAATGATCGCTACAACCTCGTCTGCGATCTGAACTTCTCCGATTCCGCCTACATCCTGTATTTTATATGTTTGTCTTTTTTCAGCCATGCTAACTCCTCCTGCGGGTTTTGCAATTCCAATTCTATCGTTGCTTTTCCCATATTATATCAAATTCGTAAAAAAATGAAAAGGGTTATTTACTGAATTCTGTCAATATTAAATCCGGATTACGGTCTTCCGTCATGCCCACGCTCCACGGATTTACAAAAAGCAGCAGCGGATTTCCCTTAAGGTCCGTAACTTTCTTCATATCCGAAGTTCCGGAAATCTTAGCAACATTTACGTCATCCTTATTGGCTATCCAGCGGATATGCTCATAAGGCAGATTTTCCAGACGGATTTCCACATTATATTCATTTTCCAGACGGTATTTCAGCACGTCAAACTGCAGAACGCCTACCACTCCTACAATAATCTCTTCCATACCTGAATTAAACTCCTGGAATATCTGAATAGCGCCCTCCTGGGCAATCTGATTGATTCCTTTTACAAACTGCTTCCGCTTCATGGTATCCAGCTGGCGTACCCTTGCAAAATGCTCCGGTGCAAAGGTTGGGATCCCTTCAAAGGCAAATTTCTTCCCAGGTGCACAAATGGTATCTCCAATAGAGAAAATGCCCGGGTCAAAAACGCCGATAATATCTCCTGCATATGCTTCCTCCACCACGTGACGTGACTCAGCCATCATCTGCTGCGGCTGAAGGAGACGCATCTTTTTCTCCCCCTGCACATGGTAAACTTCTTCAGATGCATCAAATTTGCCGGAACATATCCGCATAAATGCGATCCTGTCTCTGTGGGCCTTATTCATATTTGCCTGTATTTTAAATACAAAGGCAGAGAAATCCTCTGACATGGGATCAATCTCTCCGGCATCGGATTTTCTTGGAAGCGGTGACGTGGTCATTTTAAGGAAATGCTCCAGAAATGTTTCCACGCCAAAGTTTGTCAGCGCAGAGCCGAAGAACACAGGGGTAAGATTTCCCCTGCTTACCTGCTGCTGGTCAAAATCTGCGCTGGCACCGTCCAAAAGCTCAATTTCCTCCAGAAGCTGTTCCTTCTGTTCAGGATCCACCAAATCATCAAGCCTTGGGTCGCCTATGGCGATTTCTTCAATAGTGCCCTCCTTCGTTCCCTTCTGCGTATCAGAAAAGCTCAGCACCTTGTGAGTGTTCCTGTCATAAACACCCCTGAATTTTTTACCGGAACCGATAGGCCAGTTAATGGGGCATGTAGCGATCCCAAGCTCTTTTTCAATCTCATCCAAAAGATCAAAGGTATCGTTTGCATCCCGGTCCATTTTGTTGATGAATGTAAAAATAGGGATATGGCGCATAACACAGACCTTAAAAAGCTTTCTGGTCTGTGCCTCCACCCCCTTGGAGCCATCGATCACCATGACCGCAGAATCTGCAGCCATCAGCGTACGGTAAGTATCCTCCGAAAAGTCCTGATGTCCCGGGGTATCCAAAATATTAATACAGTATCCGTCATAATGGAACTGCAGCACAGAGGAGGTAACGGAAATACCTCTCTCTTTTTCGATTTCCATCCAATCCGATACTGCATGGCGCGCTGTAGCCTTGCCCTTTACGCTTCCGGCAAGGTTGATAGCGCCGCCATACAGCAGGAATTTTTCTGTTAAAGTAGTTTTGCCGGCATCCGGGTGGGATATGATGGCAAAAGTTCTTCTTTTTTCTATTTCTTTCGTATACTTCGACACGTTTGGCCTCCTATACATTTCCTTCGCTAACTCATAAAGCCCAAGTATTCAATACCACTTTATGACAATTTTACAACTTATTTATTTTAGTATATGAACGGCTTGACTGTCAAGGAATTTCAATCATAAATTCCTTCCGTATCTACCGGATATCCGTCATAAATATCCGCTGCAGTCTCCTCCATTTCCGTTTCCCCGGAAGATGTTTCCTCTAAGTCTGCATCTATGGAATCTTCCTTTGCATCATCGCTTTGACCTAACGGCGTAATTACAATACTCTCAGGTGCGATTCCTGTTTTCCTTTTCACAATGTCTTCGATCTGCGCCCGTTTTGCCTCCTCAAGATATGCATCCGGCACAACGATATCTGCGGTTTCCCCAGTAAGGTTCACCACTACGTTTTCAAATCCCTTTGCTTCCAGAAGCAGTTCGGCCGCCGCCTCTTTTTCCGTCAATTCTGTCATGCCTACCATGGTACTGATGGCTTCCTGCTTCTGTTCATCTCCAATATCCTGGTTGTTGATGATTTCCTGCAGGTCCGCTTTGTTCTGGGAACGAATCTGCTCACGGCTTAGTTTTGCCTGGGCTGCAAAGCCTGAGGAACCTGTAAGTACGGCTTCACCTGGAGTGCTGGTATCCTCGGATTCCAAATCCAAGCCATTTGCCCCGTTCTCATCCAGAAGGGCTGTTTCATCTGTCAGGTCATAATTCACATCCTCCAAAATGGTGCTGCTCTGTGTGCTGGGTTCCTCATCCTTAAAGCCCAGATCCACATCTGCAAAATTCAGGTATCCGGCTACTGCAATGAGAATCGCCAGCGAGGTAATGATTACCTGATTCTTTTTCACAATTTTTTTCACTTTTACTCTCCTCATTTCATTTTCATTATTTTTATTTTATGGGCGTCTATCTGAAATAATGCCATGACTGCCTGCTGAATATTCTGTACTGTCACAGGATTTTCTGCCCCCTGCGCCGTAATGAGGACTCCGGTCACCTCTGTTTCATCGGAACCAGAAAAGCCCTTTGTATCTTTCTTTTTTCCTGTCATCAGCATCACACGAACCTCTCCCACCCCTTCCGTTTTGGAAAGAATGGATTCCAGCTTCATCTCCAATTGTGTTTTTAAGGCTGTATCCCCCTCCTGGCTGTCTCCTGCCAAAATAGACGGAGCTTCCTCTGTTTTATGAGACACCGGCATCGCCGCTACCGCCAGAAGAAGTCCCAGAAGCAGAAGCACGATCCACTGAGTCTTTCCCATAGAGCGAAATGCAAAGAGTAAGCTCTCCTTCCCCGATTCCCCAGTTTTCCCGAAGAACATCTGCAATCCTCCTTTCCTGTTCCGCCATTGGCTCCTCCTGTACATAGAGCACAGCAGACACACGCTCTCCTTCTATATGTACGGCAGTATCTATAAGCTTTATGCCTGTATTTTCTGCTGCAGCTGCAATTTTTTCCTTAAGCTCCTGTTCATACCCCCTTTTCAGATAAAGAATCTGGAGATCCTCAAGTTCTTTCTCTGTAAGAAGCTTCTCCTCCTGGTCAAAATGAAGCTGAAAACTTCCGGCCAGTTCCTCCCCTTTTCCCAAAAGGGAAAATACCGGCGTACACATCATAAAGATCAGCAAAAGTCCCATAAACAGCCGCACATATTTTTCATATTTTTTATCCGGGACAAGGTGAAGAAGGGCTGTAAAAAGGATGTAAAAAACAGCCAGATTTTTCATCCACTGATATAATTCTTCCTTCATGCCCCTCCTCCAAAGCTTGCCATTAAAATGATCAAGGTCAGCATACACATCACCTCTGCAGTAAAAAGCACCCGAAGAAGAAGGGAACAGCCTTCTCCCATTGTGCTGAGGCACTCCACCATCCGCTTGTCAGATACCGGCTGTGACACTGCTGCCAAAAAGCGGCAGGAAAGGGACATAAATCCATAATGAATCACCGGACCTGCACCCACAAGGAGAAAGACGATCAAAAATGCCGCTCCCAGACAATTTCTCACCAGAACCGCAGTTGTTACCACAAGCTCCGTTACCATATTTACCGCATTCCCAATTCCCGGAAGTGCGCCTGCGGTTTTTCCCACGGCACTGCGCCTTAGCGCATCCATCACAGGTGCGATCAGTCCACGTACCACCTGAAGACCGGCTGACAGGCTTAAAATGGTGCGAAGGGACCATTGAATAACCGTATTCAAAAGCTCTGCCAATTTTCCCAGCATTTCCTCCCGAGACAGATGATTCACCATCCTGATCAAAATATAAAGATTTACCAGCGGAAGACACACAGCCCCAAGGATCCACTGTAAAAGCCACACCAGAAGCAGCACGCCTTCATAAAACACAGCTGCGCTGGCGGCTCCTTTTGAAGCTGCCACAGCCAGAAAATAAGCGGGTGCAAGCCCTTTCATAAACTCCCCCATCCAGGATATGCTGTCTGACAGGGACATGCTAAGTCCGGAAAAGCTTTCCATCAAAAGCATGAAAAGCAAAAGATACACCATATAAAAGCTAATCTCCCCAATCTGCCCGTTTTCAAACACTGCTGCAAAATTAGAAAATACCGCAGCCAGCAAAATCAGCACCAAAACCCTTGCAAGCATTCCTTTTTCCTGCTGGAAACGAGAAAAAAAGAGACTGCGCAGAAATTCCTGCACCGCCTCTTTTGAAAAGACCTCTTCTCCCGACAGCAGCCCTTTTATAGCTTCTGTGAGGGAAAAACTGCCATTGCCAAGCATTTCATCCATCATATTTTGTACTTCCGATAAGTCCATTTCCCCAAGAAGCTCCTCCTGAAGCTCTGACGCAGAAACCGGAATTACCGGGCAGAAAAAAAGCAGCATTACTGTAAATACTGCCCCAATAAGCCCCCTCATATGAGAAACTCCCCTATGGTATCCAAAAGAGCCAAAAGAACCGGCATACTCAGTACCATAATGGACAGCTTACAGAACAGCTCTATCTGAGCACCTGTAGCCTGGTATCCCGCATCCCTGCAGATCCCTGCTGAAAACTGCCCGATATAAGTAATCCCCAGCATTTTAATTAGGGTGGAAAAATAGTCTCCCTCCATAGTCAGGCTTTCCCTCAAGCGCCCCAGCGATTCAAACAGATACTGAACCTTTCCAACTGCCAGGCTGAGGATCAAAAGCCCAACGCCCATGGTAATAAACCCGGCATATTCCGGCTTCGTGCCTTTAAGCATAAATCCAAGCATTACGCCCCCAAGGCCTAGAAGTGAAATTCTGACGATATCCATTAAACTCTCCATTCTGCAGCTATAACATAAACAATTTTTGAATACTTTCAAATAAATCATAAATATACGGAACTACCCAGAACAAAACGATCAGCAGGCCAGAGAGGCTTACCAGAAAAGCCTGTTCATCTCTTCCGCTGTGCTTTAGGATCTGGGTAAGAATTGAAACAAGGATTCCCACTGCCGCTATTTTGAAAATAATACTGACCTCCAAATAGGCCTCCTTTCCAAGCCTGGTCTACCAGACCAGAATGGCCAGCAGGATTCCTCCCATCATCCCCAGGCTTTGATATACCTTCTTTTTCGCCGGCATTTCCGCCCGTAAGTCCTCTATGGAATGTCCAAACTCTTCCTCGTAAAATTCAAGCTGTTTCTTCTGCATGTCCAAGTCCAGGTATCCAAGACATCCCCCAAGTGAAAGGAACATTTCCCATTCCTTTTCAGAGAGTGGGAGCTCCCCCAGTGTTTCCTGGGCACATCTTCGGTACAATTCCCCAAACTGCATGCCATTGGCTGCGTTCATCTGCTCTGCAAGGTTCCTTAGGAATGCTCCATATTCACCGCTCATGCGGCGGGACACGCTTTGAAATGCATCGCAAAGGGCGGCATGTTTGCTTAGAATTTCCCCCCTAAGGGAGCGAATCATCAGTAAAATCTGTCCAAGGGATCTCTCCCGCAGGGTCAGTTCATAGCTTCTTCCAAATCCAAGCCCTGCCCCTGCTGTAAGAATCATAAAAATTCCTGCTGTTTTCAGCATAAAAAGCCCTTTCCGTCATAAATGGCCTCTACGCAGCCTGCATGGTTTCCTTTTCCAAGTACAATATATCTTTCAAATACCCTTGCTTCCAGAAGCTTCTGAAAAAGAGGCTGTCCCAGTACATCCTCCATGGAATTTCCATGGGCTGTAGCGATCAGCTTACATCCGCAGTGAATAACGGATTCTACTGCCTGATAATCCTCCTCCTTTCCAAGCTCATCCACTGCCACTACCTCAGGGGACATAGACCGCAGAAGCATCTGCATTCCTTCTGACTTTGGGCAGCCGTCCAGCACGTCCGTACGCATTCCCAGGTCGTTCTGGGGTACGCCCTGATAGCACCCTGCAAGCTCGCACCGTTCGTCAACCACTCCCACCGTAATTCCCGGAAGCTTCTCTGTTCCATTGCTCAGCTGCCGGATGATATCCCTAAGCATGGTTGTTTTTCCGCATCTTGGGGGCGACACGATCAGTGTATTGGCCACCCAGTCCTTTTTTCGTATATATGGCAGAATCTCGTCTGCACATCCCAGTATCTGATGGGCAAGGCGCACATTAATGCAGGAAATATATTTCATTCCTTTAATACGGTTTCCATCCAGGATCACCTTCCCGGTAACGCCAACCCTATGACCTCCCTGCACGCTTAGAAATCCCTGACGGATTTCATCTTCATAGGCATAGAGGGAATATCCTGTTACATATTCCAGTGTTTCTTTTAAGTCTTCCCTGGTCACCAGATACTGCTCTTCCCCATTTCCCCGGAGAAAGCACTCTCCTCCGTCATAGCTTATAAACAGCGGGCGTCCCACACGAAGACGTATTTCATATAGTTTTTCGTAATCCAGGTCTGCTTCCACAAGAAGCTGCCGGATACTTCCGGCAAACAGGTTCTGAATTTGCGTTGCTTCGATTTATCTCACCTCTTTACACATAATATATGTGGACAATCCTGTTTTAGTACTTTCATTTTAAAAACGGAAGCTGTACTTCCACCTGCTCCCAGCGTATTTCCATAGGTTCTGCTGCCCAAACCGCACAGCTGTACCCTTCTTCCAGCTCAAATACCTCAGATGCCCCGTCATCCATGGGGATCTTCCGAAGATCCTTAGAAAGCCCTTCCCCTGTCCATTTAATATATGCCTCCCTAAGAACCCACTGGGCAAAAAACGCATCCTCTACATGGGCACTATTGAGGATTTCCGGGATCATTTCCTCTGGCACCATCCGCTCCAGCATCCGCTCATATTTCACATTTCTATGCTCCTGAATATCGATTCCCACTTCCTGTCCTGCCAGAATACATGCCGCATATTTCCCGGAATGGGTTATGTTGTAATGTATTTTGGGCTGCAGTGTAAAAAAGGGCTTTCCATGCTCCCCAAATGCCCTTGGTTCATATGCCAGCTGCCTTCCATATTCCCTTTTAAGGCCTTCCTCCAGCAGCTTTTCACCGATCAGATGCTCCATATTTTTTTTCTGATATTTTTCCGAAATCTTTGTAAAATAAATAACCCCATTCATACTCCTGCCTCCTCCAGAAAACGGGATGGTTCCCGTTCCTTCTCATACTGCCTTTTTACATAGCAAAGAACCAGCCGCTTCTTTGCCCTGGTCATTCCAACGTAAAAAAGCCTCCGCTCCTCTTCCAGAGCTTCATCCAGAACCGCTTTTTTGTATGGGATACTTCCTTCATTTACATTCAGGATATACACATTTTCATATTCCAGCCCTTTGGAAGCGTGCAGTGTAGAAATCACCGCACCTTCATGCTTAATCTCCTGCTTTTTCGCCTGTTCTCTTAACTTATCTGTATAATCTTCTATGTATTCTTCCCATTCCTTCAGGTTCTTCATTCCCTTGGCGCTCTCCATGACGCGATCCAGCACCTCAACAAGCTCTTCTGGCTTCATTTTACGATATTGGGCATATTCCTGCAAGTATTCTTCATAATTCATCCCTTTTCGGATAAAATTTATGGCTGCATAAGGCGGCAGGCTGCCAAGAATCCGAAGATGGGTTTCCAGTGTGGTAATCCTATCGCACATCCAATCCTTATCTTTATAATATTCTTTCAATTTTGAAAAAGAAATTTCCGTTTCTGTCAAAGCATCCCTGGAAATATAACGGTTTGGTCTGTTCATGACTTCCAGAAAAGCCTTCCTGCTTCTGTCCCCGGCTGCCATATGCAAATATGCCAAAAGATTCCTGGTAATCCAATGGCGGAACAGATTGGGAAGCTGCTCCTTCATGGTAAAGGGCACCTGATATTCCATCAAAGCCCCCACAAGCCCTTCCGCCTCCTGATTTGTACGAAGAAGAATTGCCGTGTCCTCCAGCTTTTCTCCTTTCTCAAAGCGTTCTTTTAATGTGCGCACGATTTCTATGTATTCTTCTCTTGGATTATCAAACTCCATGCATGCTACCGGTATTCCCTCTTCATTTGGAGTGGAAAGCTTTTTCCGGAAACGCTTTTGGTTACAGTCAACAACCTGCATGGCGGTTCTTAAAATACTTGCGCTGCACCGGTAATTTACATCCAGAAGAACCGTTTTGGCACCGGGATAGCTTTTTGTAAAATTCAGCATAATTTCCGGTCTGGCGCCCCTGAAATGGTAGATTGACTGATCATCATCCCCTACAATAAATAAATTATCTTCCGGCTTTGCCAAAAGGCGGACAATATCAAACTGAAGCTGGTTAATATCCTGAAACTCATCCACCAGAATGTATCGAAATTTCTTCTGCCATGCTCCCAGGATATCCTTCCGCTTTTCAAATAATTCAAAGCAGTACAGGAGCATATCATCAAAATCCAGTTTTCTCCTTGTCCTGCATGCAGTTTGATATCCGCTGTAAATCTGCCGGAACACTTCATCCGGACAGCAGGAAGAATAATAGTGTTCCAGAGAAATCCTGCTGCCTTTTACCACGCTGATTTCCTTCGCCACTTCCTCCCAAAAATCACCTTCCTCCCCAAGCTCTCCTCCATACTGAAGGGTCATCTCCTTCAAAATTTCAAATTTTTCTTCCTCCGACAGGATATTTGCCGCCGAAAGCCCGTAAGCCTGCTTCAAGATTCCATAAAAAACCCCGTGAAAAGTCCCGAAGGTTACAGCCGTACGTTCCTGCCCTGTAAAGTTTAAGAACCGTTCCTTCATTTCTCTGGCAGCCGCCCTTGAAAAAGTCACTACCAGAATGGAAGCAGCCGGTATCCCGCCTTCATTTATCATATATGCTGTTCGTTCCACAATTACGGAAGTTTTCCCCGAACCGGGGCCTGCCAGAACCATCATAGGCCCTGACAGGTGGGCGATTGCCCGTTTTTGAGATGGATTTCGTTTCATGCTTCCTTCTGCTCATTTATTTACTGCTGTAATTTTTCGATTGCTGCCCTGATACGGCTTATGGTCTCTTCCTTGCCAATGATCTCCATAATTTCCGTAGCTCCTGCAGGAGTCATTTGCTTTCCAGATACTGCAGTACGGATGGGCCACATAACATAGCCGTTCTTATAGCCTTTTTCTTTTACAAATTCACTTAATTGTGCATAAAGAGAATCATTGTCATAGTTCTCCTGGGCTTCCAGAACAGGAAGCACTTCCTGAAGGACTGACAACGCGCTTTCCTGTGTGGTTTTCATCTTTTTATGCCTGTACATGGAAACATCGTATTCCGGTACTTCCTCAAAGAAGTCAACCAATGGGGGAATATCCGGGAAAACCTCAATCCTGGTCTGGACCATTGCTGCGATCTTTTTAAAATCATATTCCTTCTTTAATGCCTGTTTCATATACGGAAGCGCTTTTTCATAAAAAGCATCCCCATCCATTTTCTTAATATATTCTCCGTTCATCCAGCGAAGCTTCGTAATATCAAAAACTGCCGGTGATTTGCTCATATGGCGGTAATCAAATACCTCCACCAGCTCTTCCAATGTGTAAATCTCCCTGTTTTCCTGAGGGCTCCATCCAAGAAGCGCTACAAAATTCACGATGGCCTCTGTCAAAAATCCCTGCTCTACCAGATCTTCATAAGAAGAATGACCGGAACGCTTGGAAAGCTTCTGATGTTCCTCGTTAGTAATCAGAGGACAATGCACATAGGTAGGAATCTCCCACCCAAAGGCCTCATAAATCCGGTTGTACTTCGGTGCAGAAGAAAGATACTCATTTCCCCTTACCACATGGGTAATTCCCATCAAGTGGTCATCTACCACGTTTGCAAAGTTATACGTGGGATATCCGTCAGATTTAATGAGGATCAGGTCCTCAAGCTCCTGGTTATTTACAGTAATATCCCCATAAATTACATCGTGGAATGTAGTTGTTCCTTCTGTAGGCATATTAAAACGAATTACATAAGGCTCGCCCTCTGCAAGCCTTCTCTCAACCTCTTCTTTCGGCAGGCCAAGGCACCTTTTATCATAAATAGAAATCTCTTTCCCGGCAACCATGCGCTTCATACTCTCCAGCTCTTCCTGCTTACAGAAGCAGTAATAAGCATCTCCCTGGCTGATCAGCTTCTTCGCATATTCCAAATAAACTCCTGACGCCTGTCTCTCACTCTGCACATAGGGGCCAACGCCTCCGTCCTTATCCGGCCCTTCATCATGAAGCAGTCCTGTCTTCTCCAGCGTACGATAAATAATCTCAACAGCACCCTCCATATAGCGCTCCTGATCCGTATCCTCGATACGCAGGATAAAATCTCCGCCCTCGTGCTTTGTAATCAAATATGCATATAACGCAGTCCTCAAATTTCCGACATGCATCCTTCCTGTCGGACTAGGTGCGAATCTCGTTCTTAATTTATTCATGATCTCAATTCTCCTGTTCCATTTTTCGGTTTTTAATTATAACACTATCCCTCTCCAAATGTCCATAACTTTTCCCATAATGCAAAAAATTCCCCCTGCAGCATCTCTGCCGCAGGGAGAATCAGCACGCACATTATGCTTCTACGCCTTTACCTCTAAGATATTCCATCACGTCTCCGATGGTTTCCATATCTGTCAGCTCATCCGTAGGAATCTCTAAATTATACTCTTCTTCCAAAGCCATAACCAGTTCAAAAAGATCAAGGGAATCAGCACCAAGATCATCTTTAAAGGAAGTCTCCGGGGTCACATCTGCCGTATCCAAATTTAGCTGTTCTGAAATAATCTCTTTCATTTTTTCTAACATTACTTTTCTCTCCTTTATCAAACATCCTGCTTTATGATAATTTTGATGCCCAAAGTATATATGCTGTGGTAGATTTTGTCAATACTATTTTCCATTATTTCAGAGTTCCTACAGCAAAAGTTCCGATTCCTGAAACTTAATCCTGCGCGCCACGCTTAGCGCCAGCCCCATCTCTGCCATTAAGAACAGAACCGAAGTGCCGCCGTAACTGATGAACGGAAGCGTAATACCTGTATTTGGCATCATGTTTAAAACTACGGCAATATTAAAGATAACCTGCAGAGCAATATGAATAAAAATACCGCTGACCATCAAAGAACCAAACATATCCGGTGCGTTCTGTGCAATAAAAAACAGTCTGTAAAGCAAATACGCAAACAAAAGCAGCACAATGGCGCCTCCCAATATGCCCAGTTCTTCACAGATAATGGAAAAGATCATATCGTTCTGCGCCTCCGGCACACTGCCCAGCTTCTGGATACTGTTTCCAAGCCCTCTTCCTAAAAGTCCTCCTGATCCAATGGCATACAAAGCCTGAAGTGTCTGATATCCATCTCCGGAAGCATAATCCTCAGGATGGAGCCATACCAGGATACGCCTGATACGAAAGCTGGAACTGGTCTCCAGCGTAGTGCTTAAAAATACCACAAGCAAGGCAATCAGTACACCGGCGGCAACCGCAATCAGTATAAAGGGACGTGTATCCGGATGGGCGATAAAAATCAATCCTGCGGTTATTCCGCAGATGATGATCGCCGTACTTAGATTCTCCGTAGCTACATAAGCTATGAGTCCCAGAACGCCTCCCATACTGCCAAGGACCAGGCAGGCCTTCAGCGTCCGAACCTGCTTGCCCATCTTTACGATCATGTAAGACAGGCACACGATCACGGCAATCTTAGCCACCTCCGCAGGCTGGAACTGAATAGGACCCAGCCTCAGCCAGCGGCGCGCACCATGGGACGCCCAGCCAAGAGGCGTCTTTACCAGAAGCATCAAAAGAATGGCTGCCCCGTATAAGATCGTTGTAAAATAGCTCAGAATATGATAATCAATCCTGGAGATCGCCAGCGCAAAAACCAGGCACGCCAGGCTGATCACGGCTTGCTTTTTAAAATAGTGCATATCGTCATTATGATCCAGCTCTGCCATATAGGCACTGGTACTATAAAGCATGATCAAGCCAAAGCATGTTAAAAGAATGATCACTGCAACCAGGCTGTAATCGTAATAATCTGTCTTTTCAAATAAAATGGCTTTTATTCTTCCTATAAATGTTGTTCTCGGCTGTTTCACCTTACCCATTGCATCACCCAACTTTATATATATTTTCAATTCCCATCAATGATGTCGGCAGCTATGATACCTACGGATCGTTCCGTGCTTCGCACTCCCACAACCCTGCCCAATGTTCACATATCGTGGAATCAGACTTTTTGACCCTAGTATCATCAATTATAGCATGGTCATTTTGGATGTGCAAGTCCCTGGCTTCAGCCAATCGTATCTGTCTTAATAATGAATTTCACTTTACCATCCATATCATCGGATATACCGGCAAAGGAACGATACTCCTTATCTGCATCCTGGATTGCTCTTAGGCAGTCCAAAAGTTCCTGGACATCTCCGTCAAAAAGATCTGAAAGCTTCTGAATACCCTCTTCATCAAACTCCTTCATACCGTCATTCAGTTCTTTTGCGCCGTCCTTTAGTTTTCCAACGCCATCGACCAAGTCATCCGAACCATCTGACAGTTCCTTTACGCCGTCTACCAGCTTCGGTGAATTTTCTGCTAATCCACCAGTCCCCTCTTTTAGCTGCAAAGCGCCCTTATCCAGTTCCAAGGCTCCGCTTTCCAGGTTCCTGCTGCCTGTATATAATTCTGAAAGGCCTGCTTCCAGCTGAATGGTTCCATCCTGAAGCTTGCCAATGCCGGAATAGAGTTTTCCTGCGCCTGAAGAAAGTGCACCTGTTCCGGATGTGAGAAGTCCCACTCCTCCCTGCAGGTGTACTGCCCCTGCCGCCAGAGAATCTGCCCCTCCTGCAAGAGTCCTGCTTCCGCCAGAAAGTGTGGATAATCCCCTTTTTAATTCCTTTGCGCCTGTTATCAGCGCTCCTGTGCCCTTATCGGCTGCTTTGATTCCTGAACGCAGCTGTGTCATTCCCTTCAAAAGCTCAGGAACATTTCCACCAAGCGTATCCATTCCGCTCTTTAATTCAGCTGCACCGGATTTCAGGGAAGGAGTACTCTCCCCAAGCTCATCAATTCCCTCTTTTAACCTGGAGATTCCACCTGTAAGCTCAGGGGCCTGTGCTGCAAGCGTATCAATTCCTGCTTTTAAAGAATCCACGCCAGGAGCAATGGCAGACATTTTCTCTGATAATTCCAAAGCACCTGATGCAAACTCTGCTGCACCCAGTGCATAGGGTTCGGCACCTTCAGCATAGGAGTCTGCGCCTGCCGATATCCTTTGGGCTCCTGAAATCACGCTTTGTACGCCTTCTGCCGCGCCCACTGAACCGCTTCCCAATTTTTCTGCCGCACCGGAAAGTTTCTGTGCCCCTTCCTTTACGGAAACAACAGCTCCTGCAAGTCCCTGGGCACCGGATTGCACTTCTGATGCACCGGACTGCACCTGTGCTGCACTGGCCTGCATCCCTGATGCAGAATTGCCTACAAAAGCGGCACCTTCCGCTAAACCGGACGCTAAAGATGCTACCTCTCCCGCTGCCCCTGTCAGTGCAGAAATATCTACTCCTGTGACATGGGCTTTGGGCACAGCATAAACTGTACTGCTGACTGCTGAAGCAGCTGATGCGGCAGCGCTGCTAATCCGTCCCTGGATTTCTCCAATCTGTTCATCCGTCAGGCCAAGGCCGCTTAAATCTACAGACAAACCGGAAATCGCAGAGGTATCCACTCCCATTTCCGTAATTGATGCTTCCACAGATACATTGACGCTGCCTGCATCCATTTGGGAAAGAGCCATTGCATTCTCAGCAACAGAACCTGCCTGGCCTGCCAGCGCCTGCGCACTGCTTCCAACGGAAGCTGCAGCTCCAGTCAGCTCTTTTGCTGCATTGCTTAAATCCGAGGCTGCGCTTTGAAGCTTTTCTGATGCGCCCACTGCTGTATCCGCCCCCGAAACCACCGCTGATGCGCCCTCAGAGATTCCCTGAATACCTTCGGACATTCCTGAAAAACCATTCTGAAGGTTCTTCGCACCTTCTGTAAGGGCGCCTGCACCTTCCTTAAGGGGCGCTGCACCTTCCTTTAAAAGCGCTGCATTGGAAGTAAGATTCTCTGCACCTTCCTTAAGCTTTCCTACCGCCTCTGGAAGGTCTTTTATACCTGCCTGGATCTGGCCGGCGCCGCTCTGAAGGGCTTTTGCAGAATCCGGCAAATTCTTTGCTCCTCCCTCCAGGGCCTGCGCACCTTTTTTTAATTCGGGCATTTTACTGTCTAAAAGGGCTGTTCCGCTGGCAAGGGCTGCCGCTCCATCCTGGAGTTTTTTTGTTCCCTCTGCCAGGGGAGAAGCCTTTTTTACCATCTCATTTATTCCTGCATTTAACTGTTTTGTCCCTTTTTTCAGATCATTTAACCCGCTGTATAACTGACCTGCACCAGTATAAGCCTTGTCTGCTCCATCTGCCAGGGCTTCACTTCCTTGTGCCAGGCTCTGTGCTCCCTGAACTGCGCTGGAAATACCGGATGCCAAGTCCCGTGCACCGGAATCCAGTGTTTTCGCACCGGATGCCAGGCTTTTGGCCCCTTCTTTTGCTCCATTGCTTCCGGCATATCCTGCTGCCAGCTCCCCTGCTCCTTTTTTGGCGGTTAATGCTCCTGATACAAGTTCTCCAGCGCCCTCTGCGAGAGCGGACGTTCCGCCTTTCAGCTCGCCTGCGCCCTCATTTACCTTGGACACTCCGTCCGTATATTCTGCAACGCCATCTGATAATTCAGAAACTCCCTCTGAAAGATCCGGCAGTTTTTCATCCAGTTCCGTAATGCCGTCCAGCAATTCCCCAGTACCATCCACCAGAAGCTTAGAGCTTTCTGTAAGGGTTTCCATGTCTTCCTTCAGGTTATCCAGACTTCCTTTATCATCCACATCCAGTTCTGAAATAAGGTTATTGGTAACAATAGACATTGCCATATCTACAGAAAACTCTGATGCATCCATCGTTACTTCCACATATCCCGGAATATCAATATCCAGATTTTCTGCAACGCCGGAAATACTCTCTGTAAGTCCCGGCATAGCAAGGCCTAAAACCATGACCCTGTCCCCTTCTGTTACTACTCTTCCAGAGCTTACGCTTACATTGGAAACCTTATTTTTATCCATTACGAGAGCACTGACAACAGCAAAAGGAACATAAATTTCCTGCTGCTTTCTCCCAATTTTCACCATTTTTTTCTCTTTATTTACGTAGTCATAGCGAATCGTTACTTCACCGCTTTTTCCTGCCAGTTCTTCAGGTGAAACAGCTTTCCCATTAAGATAATAAGTAATCTGAATATCTACAGGAGCTTCTCTGTCTGTGGTTCCCTGGTAGTAAATATCCCTTCCTTCTGCATTCCAGCAGATTTCATCCTCCGCTTCATCTGCAAAAGTTTCATCCCCTTTGATATTCTCAATATCCTCAAGAACCGTGGTATCCTCTACCTCTCCGGTTCCCTCTCCGCTTAAATGCTCACTTACAATTGTCTTCGTAGGTTTTCCAGATGCATCTGTAAAAATATAAACGGTTTCGTCTTTTTCTGCGGTTTCATTTTTCTCTGTTTTTTTATTCCCGGAATCATCTCCGCTTCCCATTCCCGTATCCGCAAAAGCTGCCAAAGGTGCGGAAAATACCATGCTGATGGTAAGTGAACCAGCCAGAAGTTTCCGATACATTTCTTTATATAATCCTTTCATCGTAATTACCTCCATTTATTTTTTAGACTTAAAACCAATAGATGTTGTGCAAATTACCTTGTCAAGAAGCAGATACATTGCAGGAAGAACCAAAAGAACCACCGCCATACTGATAAGAGCGCCCCTTGCCATTAAAGTACATAAGGAACTGATCATATCAATGTCTGAATAAGCGCCAACTCCGAAAGTAGCTGCAAAAAAGCTTAATGCGCTCACCACAACAGACTGTATGGATGTACTGTGGGCAATCCTTACGGCTTCCCTCCTTTGTGCACCATTATGCCTTTCCAGCTTATAGCGGGTAGTCATTAAAATGGCATAATCCACAGTGGAGCCAAGCTGTATGGTACCGATCACAATAGATGCTATAAATGGGATTTCCGTATGGGTATAATAGGGTATTGCCATATTAATATAAATTGCAAATTCAATCACCAGAACCAGGATGGCCGGAAGGCTTATGGATTTGAATACAACCAGGATGATGAGCAAAATCACGCCAATAGATACCATGCTTACGGTTTTAAAATCCCGGTCTGTAATCTCGATCAGATCCTTTGTACATGGAGCCTCCCCTACCAGCATAGAGGACGAATCATATTCTTTGATGATCCTATTCAATTCGTCACACTGGGTATTTACTTCTTCAGAGGCCACCTTATACTCACTGCTTACCAGCATCAGCTCATAGTTTTCGTTGATCAGCATATCGGTTATTTTGGAAGGAAGAAGCTCTCTTGGTATTTCACTTCCCAGCATTGCATTCAGACCGATCACGGATTTTATACCGTCCACTTGCTTAATTTCATCCGTCATGGCAGAGACTTTTTTTGGCTCCATCTGACTGTCGATTAGAAGCATGTGTGTGGAGTTCATCTCAAAAGTATCGTTCAATTTCTGGTTTGCAGTAATGCTTGACAGGTCTTTTGGAAGTGTTTCATCCAAATTATAATATACTTCTGTATTTTTATTTCCATATACTGCAGGAATCCAGATAATTGCAAATAAAATCAGGATAATCCCATAGTATTTTGACACAAATCCCGGAAGTCCGGAAAACTTTGGAAGAATTGGCTTATGTTTTGTTTTCTGAATTCCCTTATCAAAAATAAGGATCATAGAAGGAAGTATTGTAACGCATGCGATCACACCGAATACTACACCTTTTGCCATAACCATGCCTAAATCCATGCCAAGTGTAAAGCTCATAAAACATAATGCAATAAATCCTGCGACTGTGGTCACAGAACTGCCCACCACAGAAGTAATGGTGGCAGCAATAGCCCTAGCCATAGCATCGTTTCGCACCTGTTTTTCTGATTCCTTAGTCATTTTTCCGCCATTTTCTTTTTCTGCCTGACCTATGCGGTTCCGAAAGCATTCCTGATAACTGTGCCATAAGAAAATAGAATAATCCATGGTGACGCCAAGCTGAAGAACTGCGCTCAAAGCTTTTGTTATGTAGGAGATTTCTCCAAAAAAAACATTGCTTCCCAGATTATAAGCGATGGCCATTCCGATACTTAGCAGAAACATCAGCGGTATTAAAAAAGAATCCATGGTCAATGCCAGAACCAGTGAAGAAAGCAGCACTGCTATGCATACATAAATGGGCGTCTCTTTATTGGAAAGATTCTTCGTATCTGTTACAACAGCTGACATACCGCTGATAAAGCACTGTTTTCCAGCAAGGCTCCTAAGCTTTTCAATGGCATCCATTGTTTCATCCGCCGACATCGTTGTGTCAAAAATGATGGCCATCAAAGTACATTCATCCTTTATAAATGCATCCTTTATTTTCTCTGGAAGCAAATCTACCGGAATGGAAATATCTGCAAAAGAATCATACCAGATAATTTTTTTTACATGTTCCACCTGTTCCATCTCTGCCTTTAGTGCGGATACGTCCTTAAATTCCATCCCTTCCAGAACAACCATGGAGAATGCTCCTGTTTCAAATTCATCTACCAGAATGTCCTGTCCCTTCATCGTTTCAATATCCTTTGGCAGATAGGAAAGAATATCATAATTTACACGGGTTTTTAAATATCCCATTACCGATGGAACCAGAAACAGTATCCCCAGAAGAAGTATCAGGATCTTATGCCTGACAATCCCTTTTCCCAACTTTTCCATCATGTTCTCCTCTCTCTTTATTTTAGGCTGAATTTCCAATTTATTTTGCCTTATCATTTTATGACCATCAGTCATTTTTTATTTCATAAAGTGTTATATAATAAAAATGACCAATAGTCAATACATTTTTCCATATTTTATAAAAGTTTAATATATTGACTTATGCCTCTTTTTCATTATAATGATAGAAAAATAGCTGAATTTCCAATTTCATGGCACTGGCAAACTATTTTTCATAAGCGATACTGCTGTCAGGAGGAGAGATTTTTGGGAAAACTGGAATTAAATAAAAAAAGAAAAAAGGATGCACTCTATAATACTGCCTTTGAGCTTTTTACCACAAAAGGACTGAACAAGACCACCATTTCCGATATTGTCGAGAAGGCCGGGGTAGCCAAGGGAACCTTCTATTTATACTTTAAGGATAAATATGATATCCGCAACAAGCTTGTCTCACATAAAACCGGACAACTCTTTTTTAATGCCCACGAAGCACTGATCAATTCAGGGCTTCATGGATTTGAAGTGCAGCTTTCATTTATCATTGACCACATACTGAACCGTCTGGAACAGGATCATTCTTTGCTCCTTTTTATTTCGAAGAACCTGTCGTGGGGTG
This sequence comes from uncultured Blautia sp., assembly GCA_946557785.1. Taxonomy (GTDB): domain Bacteria; phylum Bacillota; class Clostridia; order Lachnospirales; family Lachnospiraceae; genus Blautia_A. The sequence continues at coordinate 21,421 of CAMNTH010000008.1, read as the reverse complement.
TTTTTAAAGGTGCTTTGGAAGAAAAAGTGCCGGATGAGGATTACCATTTTTATCAGTCCTATCTGCAGCTTCTGTCCAAAAGCGACCATACTTATCAGAATCCGGAGCTTATGCTTTTTACCATCATTGAACTGGTAGGTTCTACCTGTTATAGCTGTATTCTTCAACAGCAGCCTGTTCCCCTTAAGGAATATCTGCCATATCTTCACAGATCTATTGACGGTATTCTCCTAAGCTTTAGGGAAGCATAATATGCACACCTTTCTGTTTCTATTACATATGCTAAAGTGTAACCGTAAATTTGAAACAGAAAGGATTTTTTCATGGAAAATTATCAGATGGGCCGTCCCTGCGGCCGTCCCTACCGCACCACCTGCGGCATGAACAGAATGCCTGCTGCTCAACGGATGGCAATACCCGAGCATAAGCCAATGCCAGCCCCGGTTCCTGCAAGTGCCAGCACCCCTGCCAGGGAAGATGCATTTCCTGTTGCCATGGGATATGTCCCCTGCCAGCACTTTTCTCATACTTTTGAGCTGTGCCATGCTTTGCAGATGGGCACCATATTCCCTGAGCTTTGCAAACCATTTTGCGGAAAGCGAGGTATGTGCCGATGAGGTCATCAAGCCAATCTTCCAATCAAAGGCGGCTCCTGCAGGAAATCAACGAAACTAGCTTTGCTGTAAATGATATCCAGCTTTATCTGGACACACATCCATGTGACGAAAAAGCTATGGAATTTTATAAGGAGCACGCTTCCAGACGCAATGAACTTCTCTGCCGGTATGCCAGGGAGTTCGGGCCGCTTACCATTGACAGCGCAGCAGAAGCCTGCGGAAACACTTTTCAATGGGCGCAGCAGCCTTTCCCATGGGAACAGGAAGGAGGATGCAGATAGATGTGGAATTATGAAAAAAGATTACAGTATCCAGTAAATATCAAAACCCCTAATGCCAAGCTTGCACAATTCATCATGAGCCAGTACGGCGGCCCGGACGGGGAAATCGGTGCTTCCATGCGGTATCTGTCCCAGCGCTTTGCCATGCCGAACCGTACGGCTACGGCGGTATTAAATGATGTCGGTATCTCCTTTCCATAATTGCACCTCCCTGTCTGATCTATTATGAATTTCTTTAGGTTTTTCCCGATAAAAATGGCATTTCCGGGAAATATTTGTTATACTGTTAATGAAGTATATTTCCTTGGAGGAATGGGAGTATGAATATATTTGATATCCTTGGTCCTATTATGGTAGGACCCTCCAGTTCTCACACGGCCGGAGCTGTAAGAATTGGTTATATTACCCGCACACTGCTTGGATGTAAGGCAGTCAAAGCAGAAATCGGACTTCACGGATCATTTTCCGCCACCGGACAGGGACATGGAACAGATAAAGCACTGATCGCAGGGCTTCTTGGAATGCTGCCGGACGATATGAGAATTCCAGACAGCTTCCGGACTGCAAAAGAAGAAGGACTTGATTTTTCCTTTCGTCATGCCCAGATCTCCGGTGCACACCCTAACACAGCACATCTAAAAGTCACAGGTTCCACAGGAAAGGTTCTGGAAGTGCTGGCCTCTTCTCTTGGGGGAGGAAGGATCATGCTGAACAAGCTGGACGGCATTGATGTAAACTGTCCCTGTGAAAATCCTACACTGATCGTCCGTAATCAGGACAAGCCGGGATATGTGGCTCAGGTTACTTCTTTACTGACCCAGTATTCCGTAAACATCGCAGCCCTAAACCTTCACCGCGAAAAAAAAGGTGGTCAGGCAGTTATGGTTATTGAATCCGATCAGCCTGTTCCGTCCGACATCATCCGCAGACTGGAATCCATGGAGGGCATTTTGAAGGTCACTTATCTTATGAGCAGGGAGGAAGAATAAATGGCATATCAATCTTTACAGGAAATCATAGAAGCAGGAGAAATCCAGAAAATCCCTTTTTGGAAGGTCATCCTGCTGGATGATATGAATGAGCGTTCTGTTGCTATGGAGGATTCTATCCAGACAATGGAAAAGATGTGGCGTGCCATGGCGGACGCCAGTGACGCATATGACGGCAGCCTCCTCTCCCACAGCGGTCTTGTGGGCAAAACAGGTGCGCAGATGGAGACTTACCGCCAAAATGAAACGCCTCTTTGCGGAGATTTTATGGCACAGGTCATTGCCCAGGCGCTGCAGATGGGAGAATCCAATGCCTGCATGAAACGTATCGTTGCAGCTCCTACAGCAGGTGCATGCGGTGTACTTCCAGCAGTTCTTATTCCTTTGTACAAAACAGGAGAAGTCACAGATGAGCAGGTAATTGAAGCACTGTATGTGTCAGCAGGAATCGGGCAGGTAATTGCAAGCCGTGCCTTTATCGCAGGTGCAGCAGGGGGATGCCAGGCTGAAATCGGTTCAGCTTCTTCTATGGCTGCAGGCGCCCTGGTTCACCTTCGGGGCGGTGATGCACAGCAGATCTGCCAGGCTGCAGCTATGGCACTCAAAAACCTTCTTGGGCTTGTATGCGATCCTGTTGCCGGCCTGGTAGAAATCCCCTGCGTGAAGCGAAACGTAATCGGTGCTGTGAACGCCCTTTCCTGTGCGGATATGGCACTGGCAGGTATCACCAGCCGCATCCCGCCGGATCAGGTAATTGATGCTATGAAAGAAATCGGAGAATCCATGCACGTTTCTCTTCGTGAAACCGGGGAAGGCGGGGTAGCCAATACACCTGCTGCCAAAACCATCAGGGAGAAGCTTGGAATGTAATTTCTTTTTATTATTATATCTGCCAGGCGTCTTATCACGGCGCTTGGCATAACCTTCTCTCCCCATTCATATTCTTTAGTAATTCTCAAAAAAGGTCTCTCCTATGAAAAATCCCATTTCATTATTGACTTCCGTCCAGCAAAAGCAATTCCAAGCTCTTTTAAAATCTGCCGTTTACCAGGAGCTTCGAAAACGGGGCCTTCTCACAGACACCCAGCTTGAAACACTGCTTCGCTCCAGGAGGTGAATCCATGCAGACTTTTCTAAGGGCAGCCGCATACTGCCGTGTGTCTACAGACCGGGAAGACCAGGCCAATTCCCTTTCCAGCCAGAAAAAATATTTCACCGAATATATTCAAAACCATACAGACTGGCAATTGGTAAATATCTATTATGACGAAGGAATCAGCGGAACGCAGACAAAAAAACGCACTGGTTTCAACCATATGATTTCTGACGCCTGTGAAGGTAAGATTGACCTGATCCTTACAAAAGAAGTGAGCCGTTTTGCCAGAAATACAGTGGACACCCTTTCCTATACCAGGAAGCTTAAGGAAGCAGGAATTGGGGTTGTTTTTACCATTGACAACATTGATACCAGAGAGGCAGATGGAGAGCTGAGGCTTACCATTATGGCCAGCATTGCTCAGGAGGAAAGCCGGAAAACCTCTGAACGTGTCAAATGGGGGCAGCAGCGCCGTATGGAACAAGGCGTTGTTTTCGGACGGGAGCTTCTTGGATATACCGTAAAAAACGGCACCCTTTTTCCAAACAGTTGTGAGGTTCCAACAGTCCGTGCCATTTTCCATAAATATACAAACGAAAAGAAAAGCACCCCTGCCATTGCCAAAGAACTTCTTCTGGAAGGAATCCATCCAAAACAAGCGCAGACCTGGTCCAGTGCTGCAATTCTGCGCATTCTGAGAAATGAAAAATATGCCGGGGATCTCTGCCAGAAAAAAACCTTTACTCCCAATTATCTCACACATGAAAGAAAAGCAAATCATGTGCCTGAGGAAATGATCTATCTTAAAAATCATCACCAGCCTATTATTGATCGGGATTTGTGGGATCGAACCCAGGAGGAGCTTCATAGGCGTGCTCACTCCAAAAGCAGATACAGTACCCGGTACTGGTGCAGCGGAAAGATTTTCTGCGGAAAATGCGGAAGAAGCTATGTTATTCGTACGAAGAAAAGATCAGACGGCAGTATCTCCAAATCCTGGCGCTGCTATGAATCTGCTGTACACGGCTCCCAAAAAAGCAATGGCCCTGGGGCTTATCTGGGGTGCAGCAATCCTTCCATCCATGAAAATACCCTGCTTTTTTGCGTACAAACTTGCCTCAGCAACGTTTTTCTGAAGGTATTAGAAAAAGAACTCCTTTGGGAGCTTTCTTCCGTACTTTCCTTCTCTTCTCTCTCTGAACCCTCCCCCATATCTCATGCGGAAAACAAACTTCAGCTCCTAAAAGCCAAAAAAGAAAAAGCCCTTGATCTGTACCTGGAGGGATTCATTACGAAGGCGGATTTTAAGAAACAGTGCCTGGAATATGAGAAAAAGCAGCAGCTCCTAAAAAAAATGCAAGCCAATCCTAAACCCTCCAAAGATATGGAGTTTCTTCAAAAAAACCTGACAGAAATCCTGGATTTCTGCCAGTGCAAAGCTTCTCCTGAAATGAATATTCCTTACACTTTGTGCCGGGAAATTCTAAAAAAAGCCATCTTTTATCCTGACAAGAGTCTGGATATATGGTTCTATCAGCTTCCCTTTCATTTTCACCTGAAGATTCAAACTCATGGAAAGCTTAATCGCTTTACTACAGATATCTTAAGCCTGGAACTACTTCCTTAGGCGCCATTTCAGAAACAAAACAGGTACAGAAGAGCTTGCGCATCTGGAAATGGTATCCACCATTGTGCATCAGCTAACCAAAAACCTTTCTATGGAGGAAATCGAAAATTCCGGCTTTGGTCCCTACTATATAGACCATACCGTAGGTATCTGGCCTCAGGCCGCCGGCGGAGTTCCCTTTAACGCCTGCGAATTCCAGAGTAAAGGAGATCCCATCACAGATTTGTTCGAAGACCTTGCAGCAGAACAGAAAGCACGCTCAACTTATGACAATATCCTCCGCGTAGTCCGTGATATTCCGGAAATTGCCGACCCGATCAAGTTCCTGCGTGCCCGTGAAATCGTACACTTCCAGCGTTTCGGTGAGGCCCTCCGAAGCGTCCAGGAGCAGCTTGATGCAAAAAACTTTTATGCCTTCAACCCAAGCTTTGATATGCCGTGCATGGAGACATGCAAAGACTGCAAATAAGATTCAAAAGGAAATACCGGTGCTTTTAATCCCTAAAGCGCCGGTATTTCCTTTCTAAACTTACGAACAAATCTCTATTCTATTTTTCCATTAATATGGGAGCTTTTAAAAATCCTACAGGTTTTAGCTGATACTCGTAGGACCACTGATCTCCTGTGGTTCTCCATGCATTGGGGCCAAACCAGAATTCCTTCTGATTACAGTTATGAATACTGCCAAAGGTATTGACCCTGCTTCCAAATACCGTCAGTTCCAGCATATGCTCTCCCGCTTCCAGCCTGCCAAGCTCTGCTTTATACGGTGAAAATGCAATATATCCTTTTTCATTTCCATCTACAGAAACCTTTATGACCGGTGCCCGGAACATACTTGCCTGCACGCTCACTTCCCCGCCTTCACTCACAAAAGGAATACGATATGTCAGATTACCCCCATAGAAAGGATATCCCTGCCTTGCAGCATCCATAAATGAAGCCGTTGTTTCTTTCTTTCCAAGAGTCTGCTTCCTTCCTTTTACTGTTACGGAAAATTCTCCCAGAAGGAACATGGCTTCAATGTTTACCTTGGAATTATATGGGATATCCACTTGGAGGGTATGGATTCCTTTTGTAATCTTTGGAAGTGCAGTTGTGTAAATCTTATGATCTGTATACCAGCCGGTCTGCTTATTTTCCACCTCTGTCTCATCCAGGAATATCCTGGTAGCCTCATCATTTTCCATGGCAAGAGAAACGCCCTGCAGATCCGCATCTGCGTAAATGTTATAACGGAGGGACAGCGTATGATCGAAGCTTTCCGAAGCATGATTTGTCCATGGCTGCGCAAAAGCTTCCATACGGAACGGATATCCAAGTACTTCCCTGAACTTATTATCAATCCGCAAAATCTCTTCTTCCGGGTTCCACTCCCCGTCATCAAAACGGTATTCCGCAAGATCCAGGATGCTTACATTGGGCTCACTGCAGACTACTTCTGTTTCCGATGGTATCCGTATCTCCTTTTCCTGTCTTCCTGTTTCTTTGCAGCAGAAAGCCTCTTCTCTTTTACCCGGTTCCAGATAAACCAGCATGCTGTCATGATCATACATTACTCTGAAAAGGATTGTATTTCCATTTTCATAAGCACATCCAAGCTCTTCAATCTCACCTGTCATGGTATCATACAGGGTCACTTTCCATTCTCCTGCAATAGTAATCTTCAGACGTTCTTCCACAGGGAGATCTTCATTGGACATCAGATTTCCAATTCCGCCGATCTCCATGCTCTTTCCGCTCTCCTCCATCACTCTATTTACATGTGCAAGGAACAGCCAGCGATTCTCTCCCTCTTCACGCATCTGGTAAATCAGATTTTTGCTTGCCTTTCCATCCGCTTCCTTCACTTCAATTTCACGCACAGGCTTCAAAGCATCCAATATCTGATTCTTGGAAAGAGCAATCCTTTCGCACTGAAGAGCCAGCTCTTTTCCTCTTTCTGAAGGATATGCATCCTCCAATACAGGAACATCACCTGCAAAAATCACCCTGCCTCCTCTTTCCTTAAATTTCTCCAGGATTTCTAAGGTCGTACCTCGAAGAGTCATACAATTGGGCACAAGAATCACATCGTAGTTCATAACGCCAGCCTTAAGAGCAGCTACATCTTCCTGTCCTTTATTCAGCTCCGGAAGAAGAGATTCTGCAATAAAATCAAAGTCAATACATCCATACAATAACCAGTCAATAAGGTTCGTAAAATTTTCATCCATTTCCTCACGGACTGCTGCGGTCTGCTCCTTCGGGCCCCAGAAAAGCCAGTAGGATTCTATAGGATGGATCACCCCAAGGCGCACATGAGGAACACCGCGGGTAAGGGCAGAATTCACACGTGCAAAATGATCTTCAATCAGCGGATATTCTTCATACCAGGGTGACTGGTAACCAATGGCTGCAGGATAATCCCTCTTTGCCTCCCCTGCCATACTTGTCCAGGTTAAGTGAGGTACACGAACGGTTACGCCAAGGGCTGCCTGCCAGTCTCCCTGTACCTTATGTCCCCTGAAATCAAAATCCCAATTAGTTACACCATAAAGCTCACTCATAGCGCCTGGTCTTCCATACTGATGTACTGCGCTCTGGGTCTGTTTCATGGTGGACAGCTCTCTTCTGTCACAAAGCATGTCTACGCCTGGAATCCCAAAAGAACGGTAAGAACGCATTGCCTCTCCAAGGGCAGCCGTCTGTGTTTCCAATGTAGGCTCCTCCATCATATGTCCGGTAAGCATAATATGATGCTTTGTACACCACTCTCCAATGGTATCTGCAAAAGCGCTGGCAAACCGTTCCGCAATATGATCATGATATTCATAGCGAATCCTGGAAACCCTGTTTCCGTCCAGCTCCCAAAACAGCTCCGGAAGGTGTTCCAGAAGACTGTGTCCATAGGCTGCCTGGAAGGTCTCCTCCAGATCATCTGTATAAGGAATCGTCACATTCGTTTTTTCCCCTGCAAAACCCAAGGTCGTCTTATGGGAAAACTGAGGTTCATCCGTGAAGATCGCAGGAATGCTTTTCCCGAATTCCTCCCTAAGAAGCTCTTCATATTTATCATGGGTCACTTCAATAAAACGCTCTACTGCCTTTTTATCCAGTGTATTTAAGTATGCCTCATTATTAAACCAGGGATTATCACCGGACACTTCCATATAAGCAAACCACTCATGGCAGCCTTCTTTCACCGCTGCATCTTCATCCAGCTTTTCGTAATCGGTCATATAGCCGTTTTCCAGCTTTATTTGATATCTTCCAAGATAGGTACGCTCATTGCTCCTAACAGCCTGTCCTGAAGATTTTAATTCACTTTTGCCAATGTCCTTTCCTTCCTGTCTTTCCGGTGTAAAGATCAGAAAACGCATACGGTACTGATGGTCTTTTGTAACAAGTCCGCCGCCTGCTCCTGAAGGCCAGCGGTCTTCATCGTAAAGCCAGGTAAGCATCCCAAGTTCTTTGCATTTTTCATTACTGTATTTTACAAGCTCCAGAAATTCTTCTCCCATATAGGGGTTATCCATACCAGTACGGCAATGAATATGACCTCCGCCCATTCCCATCTTCCTTATGGATTCCAGGGAGTTATCAATCTCCTCCTTTGTCATTTTGCAGTTCCAGGCCCAGAAAGGTGCAGCGCGATACTCACTGCCCGGATTTTGAAATACTTCTTTTGTCAATGTCGCCGTATTTTTGTACAACATAATATTCCTCCTTGTATTCTGATAGTCGAATCGAGAATTATATGATACCGGTGTCTAAAGGTATAAGCCCACATGAGCATAAAAGTGGGATAATGATACTACCGTTATTCTATCCGGGGACATAACAAAAGTACATGGAAAATAACACAATTTCCATGTACTTTTCAGTCTTTTTATTATTTTTTAGTGTATTAGGGTTCTCCTATCCGCTCCAGGATCCGGCGCTTATATGCCAGGAACTCCTCTGTCAGATTAAAATCCCCTTTCCTGGGCTTTGGTTCTTTAATCACGATTTCATGGGTAATCTCCCCAGGACTTCCTGTAAGAAGGTAAATCCGGTCAGACAACAGGACTGCCTCATCAATATCATGGGTAATGAATAATGTGGAAAGGCGGATCTGCTCCATAATATTCAGATACCACTTGTGCATGCTTCCCTTGGTAATAGTATCCAGTGCAGAAAAGGGCTCGTCCAGAAGAGCCACATTCCTGGAAAACATATAGGTCCGCATCAGAGCTGCCCTTTGGCGCATTCCTCCTGAAAGCTGCCGGGGATATTTTTTTTCTGTACCTTCCAGGCCGAATTCCTGAAAATAAGCTGCCACGCTTGCTCTGGCCTCTTTCTTCTTCATCCCCTTAATCAGAAGAGGAAGAGCCACGTTGTCTTCAATGGTCCTGTATGGAAGAAGCAGATCCTTTTGCAGCATATAGCTGATCTTTCCAGGCTTTCCTGTAATCTCTTCCCCATCCAGGAACACCTCTCCCTCATCCGGAACCGTAAGACCTGAGATCACATTAAACAACGTAGTCTTTCCGCCGCCGCTCATACCCAAAAGACAAACCAGCTCTCCATCATGAAGGGTTATGTTGATATCTTGAATAATCTTTCTGTTGTCAAAAGATTTGCTCACATTCTTTACAACTAATTCTGACATAGGTCAAAACCTTTCTTCTCCGCATTCCTTATTCCGGAAGATACTCATTGGAAAATCCTGCGTTTTCCGGAATCCTATTTTCTACAAGCCCATTTTCGTTAAGCCATTGGAAAAAGCGATTCCATCTTCCAGGATCTATATAACCCCACTGCTCTATTTCGGCTTTGTACTGCCCGGCAAGATATTTCTGGCTTGCCAAAACCAGATCCTTATCAAGCTCCGGCGATGCTTCACAAAGGATTTCCGCTGCTTCCTCCGGGTTCTCAATGACGTATTCATATCCTTGCTTCAGGGCTGATAAAAACTTCTTTGCCGTTTCCGGCTCTTCTTCCAGGAAGCTGTTGTTTGCAATCACAACCGGAGTATAATAATCAAATACGGGATTTACATCCTTAAAGGCAAAATAATCCGTTTCCAGCCCTTCCTGCTCCATCTTCACTCCTGCCCAGCCGTAGAAAATCCAGATGGCGTCCACAGATTCTGAAGAAAGTGCAGAAACCTCATCCGTCACGGTACTTGGGATCATCTCTACTTTTTCGTAGTCTCCCCCGTCTGCTTCCACCACATTTTGGATCATGGCACGTTCCACCGGTCCGTCCCAGGTAGCGTATTTCTTTCCCTCCATCCCTTTCGGCGAATCTATTCCTTCCCCTTTTCGGGACACGATTCCGGAAGTATTATGCTGGACTAAAGCCGCTACTGCAGTTGTGGGAAGCGCATCCTCCCCTGCCACACCGGGAGCCATGCTATCCTGGAAGGATACTCCAAACTGTGCCTTTCCGGAAGCTACCAGTGCATCTGCCCCGTCCTCCGGCGGCTGTACAACCTCAACCTCCAGCCCCTGTTCTTCAAAATATCCTTTGCTTAAAGCAGCGTAAAGCCCTGTATGGTTCGTATTCGGCGTCCAGTCCAGAACAAAGGTAAGCTTCTTTGGCTGCGCTTCCTCCCCATAAACCCAAAGCCCTCCTGACATTGAAACAGACATAAGAGCAAAAAGCCCTGCTGCCAGTACTTTCTTTTTATTCATGATTTCCATCCTCCCATGGCATACATTTTTTCTGCATATAATCCACCAATTTCATTAAAAGCAGACTGATAAATGATATGAGAAAAATCACAGCGAACATCTTGTCAAAAGCAAACGCTTTTTTTACTCTGGTCATATATACCCCAAGCCCGGAAAAACCTCCAAGCCATTCGGAAATCACGGCTCCTACTACAGAATAGGCGGCGGAAATACGAAGGCTTGAAAAGAATTGTCCCATTGCTCCCGGAAGCTTCACATAGCGGAAAATCTGAAATTTTGTGGCTCCCATGGAACGCAGCAGATTCATGGTGTCTTTGTCTGCAGAACGGAATCCTTCCAGCACACCCACCGTAATGGGAAAAAAAGTGGCTATTATGATCAGTATAATCTTAGGCATCATTTCATAGCCAAACCATAGTACAAGCAAAGGCGCAATGGCCACTGTTGGAATGGTCTGAGTCAGAACAACCAGTGGATAAAAGGCCTGATAAAGGGCTTCAAACCGATCCATCAAAACCGCCATCACAAAGCCAACGCCAACGCCGCACAAAAGTCCGATCAGAGCCTCCAGAAGGGTTACCCTGGAGTTCTCCATCAAAAGGGGAAATTCCCTTACAAATGCCCAAAATACCTCAACCGGTGACGGCAGCATATATCCCGGGACGATCCCCAAAGCCGATACCGTCTGCCAGATCACCAGGATCACCGCAATTGCGGCAACCGTATTAATCCTAAAGGTGATGCTTTGTAACTTTCTTTTCAATGGTAAGCACTTCTCCTTCCGGACGGTAAGTGACTTTAATGTAAGCTGCCACAGACGGCGCACCTGCACGGATGGCAATATGCTGGCACTCCTTTACAATGTCCATCAGTTCATCGTAGTCCCCTTCGATTGCGGTCTCAAAGGGTCCTACATAGCAGTTCAATCCGGTGCTCTTAATATAAGCAATTACCTCGTCAACTACACGGATCAGTTCATCATCGTCTTTTGCCTCCGGAAGTACCTGGATAGCTACACTTGCGTTCATTTTTTCTCCTCCTGTGTTCTTAAGTTTCCTGACTGGTAACCCGGCTCTTTTCGCAATTTATGCTAGGACTAAAAATGTACTTCCCGCATTTTTGCCGTATTAAATACAAAAAACTCCTGCAGAAAACCTACAGGAGTCTATCTTCGTACAATAACGAAACCCGGTATGTTCCCTACGCTGGCATTACCCAGATCAGGTGATAAGGTCAGATACGAATACGGTATCAATCTCAGCCGGTCTTCACCAGCCCCCTTTTTATAAATTTTTACAATGCTAGTCTATAACAGAAAAGCCACAAATGTCAAGACTTTTTATGGTCAATCCCAAAGTTTTTACATGTGATACAAAAGAACCATTGCTTCATAAGCACGTAAATCTACGCAGTCCTCCGGTGTTTCTCTTGTATAGTTGGAAATCAGAACTTCCTTCCCCCTGCCTTTTTGCTCCTCTGGCATTTCGTAGTGAATTTCCTGTTCCGTAAAATTGCAGATAACAAGCAGCACCTGCCCGTCCTGCACACGCTGGTATACATAGAGACGTTCATCTTCCGGAAGCAGCAGGCTGTACTTTCCATGTACGATCACCGGATATTCTTTTCTCAGGCGAATCAGTTTCTGATAGTAATGGAATACGGAATCCTCTCTGGAAAGCTGTTCTTTTGCATTAATTTCCATATAGTTTGGATTCACCATGATCCACGGATTTCCTGTGGTAAATCCGGCATTTTCACTATCGTCCCACTGCATGGGCGTTCTTGCATTGTCACGGCTTTTATAGCGGAGATAACGCATCATATCATCAGGCTCTATCAGCTTTTTGCCTACAAATTCCTCATAGGCATGAATGCTTTCAATGTCACGGAAATCCTCCAGATCTTCAAAAGGAACATTGGTCATTCCAAGCTCTTCTCCCTGATAAATGTAAGGAGTTCCCTGCATCATATGAAGGCAGGTTCCAAGCATTTTGGCAGATACCTCACGATATTCCTTTGAAGGATTTCCAAGGCGGGAAACAATTCTTGGCTGGTCATGGTTGCACCAGTATAAGCTGTTCCATGCTTTCTGGTACAATTCCACCTGCCATCTGGAAAGGGTTTCCTTCAATTCCGGAAGCTTTATTTTGCGCTCGCACCACTTCATGGATTCTCCGCCGTCCAGATCCATATGCTCGAACTGAAAAGCCATACTCAGCTCTGTTCCTTCATTGTTGGCATATTGTTTCGCTTCCTCAATGGTCACGCCGGAACATTCCCCAACAGTAAGAAGATCATATTTAGACAGGACTCTTCTATTCATTTCCTGAAGATACTCATGAACGTGAGGGCCATTGCATACATATGGTCCAAAATCTCCATAACCCTTCTCATTTGGTTCCCCGTCAGGAAGTCCGGGAACCTTGGAGATCATACTGATCACGTCCATACGGAAACCATCGATTCCTTTTTTGCACCACCAGTCCATCATATCAAAAACCTCATCCCGCACCTTAGGATTGTCCCAGTTAAGATCCGGCTGTTTCCTGGAAAACAAATGAAGATAATACATATCTGTTTCTTTGTCATATTCCCACGCAGGACCGCTGAAGCAGGATTCCCAGTTATTTGGCTCCTTTCCGTCCTTGCCTTCTCTCCAGATATAATAATCCCTATAGGGATTGTCCTTGGATTTACGGCTCTCCACAAACCAGGGATGCTCATCTGAGGTATGATTTACCACAAGATCCATCACGATCTTAATTCCCCGCTCATGAGCAGCTTTGAGCATCCTGTCGTAATCTTCCATGGTTCCGAATTCCTTCATAATCCCCCTATAATTGCTGATATCATAGCCATTATCATCATTTGGGGATTCATAAACAGGCGAAAGCCATATCACATCAATCCCAAGTTCCTTCAGGTAATCCAATTTTTCCGTAATTCCGTTTAAATCGCCGATTCCATCCCCATTACTGTCCTTAAAGCTTCTGGGATAAATCTGATATACTACACTTTGTTTCCACCATGCATCTGCCATGTCCTGATACCTCCTGCGTTATTTTTGTATATGTGTTTTTTTATTTCCTTTTCTCTTATTGTATCTTTTTTTTCGAAAATTATCTTGCACCATTCTACACAAAAATAACACAAAATTAGCTTTTTATCCTATACATAGCTTCTTCATCTGGTGCTTTTCTTTGTTTTGGGTTTACGCCATTACTATAAAGTTTAAATGTGGTAATCTTCCAGAAAAGTTGTAAATCTCCAAAGAATAAAGCAGAAATCCCCTGAAAGAATTCCTGCTTTTTCTGATTTCCATATTTAAAATGCAATTTCTTTTTTGTATACCCTGACAAAGTATACAATCTCCGCAAGCGCCGTAATTCCCCACGAAAAAATATAAAGAAGATATAAAGAAGGAATCGTCTGAAAATGCGCAAAAACCGTATATACCCAGATAATCCGGAATACACAGGAGCCCATAATCACGATCACCGTAGGAATCAGGCTTTTGCCAAGTGCTCTTGAAGCTGCAATGGTACAGTCCATAAATGCGGAAAATCCATAAGAAAATCCCATGATCACAAGTCTGTACATACCTGCCTTAATCACCTGGGCATCCCTGGTAAACAGCCCCAAAAACACATGTCCGAAAGCTGCCAAAGTCAGCCCCAGCACCATTCCTACTCCAAAAGAATATCCTACACTGATAAGATAGCTTTTCCTGATACGATCCTTTTTTCCGGCTCCGTAATTTTGTCCCATGAAGCTTGTGCATGCAGTATAAAAGGCCATCATAACACTGTATACAATGGCATCTGCATTAGCAGCGGCAGAATTTCCCGCAACCATGGTTGCGCTGAAGGAGTTTACGCCCACCTGGATAAATAAGTTTGCCACCTGGAAAATAGCATTCTGCACTCCCGCAGGGATTCCAATCCGTAAAATGTCCTTTGCCTTATCCCTGCTGATATGTAGTTCCTTCATCCCCAATGCATAACTGTCTTTGCACTTAAACAGCGCCCTTACAATCAAAAACGCAGAGATGTACTGGGAAACCACACTGGCCCAAGCAACGCCTGCTACATCCATTTTACAGAAGATCACAAAAAAAAGGTTCAATACCACATTGATCACACCTGCAAATGCCAGATAATACAGGGGACGCTTTGTCTCTCCAACCGCACTGAATACTGCATTGCCAAAATTGTACACCGCAAGAGCCGGTATCCCCAAAAAGTAAATCCGGATATAAAGTACAGCGCCATCCAAAAGCTCCGGCCTTGTATGTAAAATTCGAAGAATCTGCCCCGGAAAAATAATCCCTAAAAGCATCAGTACTCCTGAGCAGAGAATACTGATCAAAAGCGCTGTATGAACTGTTTCTGATGTATTTTTCTTATTTCCGGCTCCGAAATGGAGTGCTGTCAGTACATTGATTCCTCCGGATAAGCCGATGAGAAAATCCGTAAACAAAGTTACCAGAGTGGTTGTGGAGCCAACGGATCCAAGGGCCGCTGACCCTGCAAACTGCCCCACAACCGCAATGTCCGCCATATTGAATAACACCTGCAAAAGGTTGGAAAGCATCAATGGTATACTAAAAAATAATATCTTCTTCCCAAGAGGTCCTCTAGTCAGATCCTGTTTATCCTGCTGCATTTTCTTAAAATCCCCCTGTTGTATATCATTGGAAAAAATCTCCCACAGCGGATTATACTATACTATCACCGATCTGACAAGAAGGCCTTTTTAGAACTTGATCACTCCCTTGATCACATCATCTTTGTGATCCAGGCTGTAGTTGATGCCATCAATACAATCTTTAAAATCAAACACATGGGACACAATGGATTTTAAGGGAATCATACCTGCTGAAACAGCCGCAATAGCGGTAGGATAGAGATTGCGGTAACGGTATACAGAATAGATTTCTCCTTCCATTGCATTTAAGGTGGCAATGTCCAATTCCAGTACCGGTTCTGGTGAAACACCTACCAGCGTTACTTTTCCTGCACGCTTTATGAGACGGCAGGTCTGAAGGGTGGTATAACGGTTTCCTGCACATTCATACACCAGATCCGCCCCGCCTCCGGGAAGGGTCTTTGCAAATTCCACTATATCCTCTCTTGTCCCGTTAAAGACACGAACTGCCCCTACTTCTTTTGCCTTCTCCAGTCTCTTATCCAGCACATCCACTGCATAAATCTCACTCACACCTCTGGCTTTCAGGCTCATGATGGTCACAAGGCCAATGCAGCCGCAGCCCAGTACGATGGCAGTCTGGCCGATTTTAGCATTGGAAAGCTCACATGCATGCATTCCCACTGCCAGGGGCTCCATCAAGGCACCTTCCATGGTATCTACATTTTCCGGAAGCTTATAACACATACTTGCGCTGTGGGTACAGTATTCTGCAAAAACGCCGTCCTTTTCGTTAGGAATCGCCATAAATTTTACGTGCCTGCACAGATTATAGTGTCCTTTTCTGCAGTCTTCGCATTCTCCGCAGGGAACTCCAGGCTCAATGGCTACTTTGTCACCGATCTGAAATCCTTCCACACCTTCTCCTATTTCTGTCACAATACCTCCAGGCTCATGTCCAAGCACAAGAGGACCATCCGGAACCCAGTTTGCCAGCCTTCCGTCACTATAAAAGTGCAGGTCAGAACCGCAGATTCCCACATACTCCAGCTTGATCTGGAGCTCCCCTTTCTGAGGTTTTGGAATATCCCATTCCTGCCATTCAAGCTGTCTCTTTCCCATCATTGCACAGACATTCATTTTACCATCCATAAGTGATCTTCCCTCCATTATTACTAAATTTTATTTAGTTTCTCTCTTTCATTACCCATGGATTATATATACCATTTTTATCAGTAAAACGTCAATCTGCAGAAAGACCGTTTTTTCCTAAATTCTTGATTTCCCTTAAATAACAATTAAACTTTATTTAGTCAGTTATTCAAATCAGCAAAACAGCAGCATGAATTTTTGTGCATAATCCATGCTGCTGTTTTTCTCTTGATAATAGTTTTTCAGCCTCTATTATCCATCCGCTTTACACTTTCCCGGATTACAAGCTTCGTACTTACCATAGTGCGCCTTCCCCCGGAATATTCATGGCGGATCCGTGACAAAAGGGTCTGGATTGCTGCCAGACCCATATCCTCTTTTACAATAGCCACTGTAGTCATTTTCGGTTCCACATAATTGCAGATGGTCCTGTCATCAAAGCCGATAATGGAAATATCCTCAGGCACCCTGATTCCTCGCTCCTTCATCACACCTGCCGCCCTGCAGGCAAGCAGGTCGTTATCTGCCAGAAACCCAGTGGGAAGCTTACGCTTTTCTTCAAAATACACCTGTGCATCCCTATATGTTTCCTCCTCTCCGTAGCCCAGCTCCATTTCATACTCTTTCCGAAAATGCATTCCCTTCTTTTTTACAATGTCCAAAAATGCCTCATAGCGCTGTTCAAAGCTTGGAATCCGGATTTTACTTTTCATATATCCGATTTCCCTGTGCCCCATTTTGTACAGATGCTCCAGGCCCTGGTAGATCCCCAGATAATTGTCCACAGAAACCACGTCCAGCTCCCTGCCTGGAAACAGATTATCCAAAAACACACAGGGTTCTTTTACTTTTTGAAAAAGCTTTAAGTCCCACTCCTTCATTTCCACGGCATAAATGATATATCCCCGGCATTTTGCCTGACGGAAATAAATAGCCAGTTCCTCTGTCCCCATGCCTTTTTCCAAGTAAAAAATATTCAGTTTATAGCCTTCCTTTGCAGCACATTTATTAATGCTCTCCAGAAGATAATTAAAGAACGGATATTCATCCACAATGCTGCCCACACAGCGATATACCACAAACCCAATATCTCCGCTTGATATGGTCTCTTCTTTCAGGAGGTACTCGCAATGCAGCTCCTTAACCTTGCGTATGATCTCACTTCGAAGTTCTTCTCCTACTCCAGGCTTGTTGTTAAGAACAAGTGAAACCGCTGCAGGGGAAATTCCCAGTTCCCTGGCAATGTCTTTTGAACGGTAACGCATAGGATCACCCTTTCAGATTCTCAAATTGTTCCAGATAGCTTACGGCCTCTTCATATTGGTTGGACTGCAGAACAAGATGGATGGTATTGCAGACACAGCGCTTCAAAGCAGTGATATCCAGCGTCCCCTTCTTAAGCTCTTTCCTGATATTTTCATGATCAGAAGCGGCGCCTGGCATAACCATATCGTTTCCCGCACGCATACAGCCGGAAGCCGTACATTCCCCTGCTGTGGAATCTGTGGTAGTAGTCCAGTCCGTCATAATCGCTCCTGCAAATCCCCACTCATTCCTGGCAGCCTTTGTACAGATATCATGGCAGTTGGCCGCATGAACTCCATTTATGAGATTGTAGGAAGTCATAATGGACATAGGCTGGGAATTTTTTACTGCAATTTCAAAGCCTTTCAAATAAATCTCCCGAAGGGTTCTTTCGGAAAGAATACTGTCAGAGCCCATACGGTTGTCTTCCTGATTATTGCATGCAAAATGCTTAATGGTCGTACCGCATCCCGGAATCTTCTGCACCCCAAGGGTTATAGCAGACGCCATCATACCGGAAAGGAGCGGATCCTCTGAATAATATTCAAAATTTCTTCCGCAAAGAGGATTTCTGTGGATATTCATACCTGGGGCAAGCCAGAGAGTCACCTCAAAAAGCTCCATCTCATGTCCGATCATCTCTCCTACCTTTTTCAAAAGCTCTGTATCCCATGTCTGCGCAAGCAAAGTTCCCACAGGAATTGCAGTACAGTACTGATGATAAACATTTCCCTTGATTTCTCTTTTCTCTGCAAAAAAACCGCCTTCCAGCGCCTCCATGAAGTCACCGGCTTCAATCCTGCCGTCCACTACCTGATAAGACTGTTTCAAACGGATCCCTGCAGGCCCGTCCGCCAGAACAATGCTGGCCACGTTCCACGGATCTGTTTCTGCTACGGCAACTGTCTCCGCTGCAGCTCCGGGAACTGTCTGGGCAGCACTTCCAAGCTCACTTTGTCCTCTGCCCACATCACCTGTAGCAAAAGCGATCAGCTGATCCAAAGACAGGCTTTCTGTGATCTCTTTTGCCCTCTCCTGACCTTTTCCATAGGCTTCTTCATAGCAGATGATTTCCGTCACGATTTCAGAAGCCTTCAGTTCCACCTGAGGAAGTGTTTTTGCTTCTTCAAGCCATTTTGCTTCCTTTGCAGCCATTTTTCCGAAATCGGGAACTAGCTCCTTAAGCTCCTGTTTCATTTCGCAAATATGTGCACACTGTACCATTACCGCATCCTCATCAAGTGTCAAGCTTCCGATCAGCCTGGAAGATGCAATGGAATTCCCAAGCCAGATACCATAGGTCCCCTTTTCCAGAAGCCATGCACCCTTGGCTTCACTATAGGAAGAGAGCTCATACAGTGAAAAAGATAGCTCCATCGTACATGCTTCCCCAGGATTTAAAATTCCTGTTTTTCCAAAAGCAGCCAGCCTTCTAAATTCCTTATGAAGTTTTCCCTGGGGACAGGAAACATAAACCTGAACAACTTCTTTTCCGGAATAAGTATCCCCTATGTTCTTCACTTCCGCCTGAAGGGATATTACTGGATCTGAAGTTCCCATTCCTTTTTGGCAGATTTCCCCTGCCTGGATCTCAAAATCCGTATAAGAAAGTCCATAGCCAAAGCAGTACCGAACCGGCACGTCAAAGGTATCAAAATAGCGGTATCCTACATAGATTCCTTCCTTATATTCTTCTTTATAAATATTGCCGCTTTTATAACTGAAGAATGCTGCATTAGGATAATCGCCATAGTTCATAGCCCAGGTATCCGTCATTTTTCCGGATGGGGTTACTGCTCCGCAAACCAGGTCTGCAAGGGCATTTCCCCCTTCCTGCCCCGCCTGCATAAACTGAATGATGGCGCGGATATTAGAAAATTCTTCGGTAAAGGCCAGATCCACAAGTCCCCCTGTGTTGATCACCAGCACAACATTGTCATAGGCTTTCGCAGCCTGCCCAAGAAGCTCTTTTTCTTCTTTTGTAATATAATAATCCCCTTCAGCCTCACGCCTGTCTGCATTTTCTCCTGCAATACGGCTTAACACAAAAATTGCGGTATCTGCCCCATCGTCCTTCGCCTTTTTCATATCAATGGGGGCTCCGCAGGGCATCCGGAACTGCGCTGCGGAATAGGCACGGAAAAAATTATTATCAAACTCACTCATTTTCCTGAAGATTTCTTCTCTCCAGTCAAGCCTTGCCTGCACAAACACCCTGTCATAAGACTCCAGCCATTCTTTGCTGGTAATCTCATATCCTGCATTTAATAGTCCCTGATAAATATTTACGCAGTCACGTTCATTTACATCTCCTGATCCTGTTCCGCCCTTGATCGTACGGACAGCCCCTGCTCCGTAAAGGCCAAGCTTCACTCCTTTTTCCAGAGGAAGGAAATGATCCTGGTTCTTCAGAAGGACAAATCCTTCTGCTGCTGCACGCCTTGCTATCTTGCGGTTTTTCTTTTCTCTCTCTGTAACTTCATTGGATCTGGTTCCCACAAACCCACGTTTTCTCATTTTACTCATGGCATAAACCTCCTTGTTCTTTCAGTTCATCTAAAATCTTAGCAATCTCCATTGGTACTATTATGCATAATTCCCCTGTGATCTTCTGATCATCAACTCCGGCCAGGAGCTTTCCCACTGTGATGACTCCATCACTCTTCTCATGGAAAAGCATGGGATCACCAATTACAAAGTTTTTCTCCGCACTTTTAAGAAGCTCTATGGAACAACACCCCGGCGTCTTCAGAAAGAAGAATTATCTTCCTTCCAGTTCCCTGAACTTTTTCAGAAGCCTTAGTACCCCTGCCTTCAGCTCTGGGAAATCCTCCAGGTCGCTGTTGTCACTGTATGTAAAATCTGCTTCCGCCCTGGCGCACAGCTCTTTTGCTTTGCCCATATCCTGCTCCAGATATTCTCCTTCCGCATACAAAAGCGCAAGACGGTAGCAGGCCTCTGCAATATTCTTTTCTGCTGCCTTTTCATACCAGGCTGCTGCTGTTTTTATATTTGCTTTCACACCCAGGCCGCGCTCATAGCTTTGTCCCAAAATGTACATGGCATAATCACTGCCCTTTTTCACTGCTTCTTTCAGGTACTTCCTCCCTGTCCTTGTGTCCTGCTTCACCCCTTTGCCCAGGAGATAATACTCTCCTAAATTAGAAAGTATGGCAGCATTGTTCTGTCCGCATGAAAAGGCTTTCTGATACCACAGAAATGCATTCTCATAAGACTTTTCCCTGCCCACACCCTCATGGCAGCAGTTTCCCAGGCACATATATGCCTGGGGGATCCCCATGGACGCAGCAGATAAATAGCATAAATAAGCCTGCCTTTTGTCCGTCCCTGTTCCTTTTCCAAATTCATAGCACTGCCCCAGTGCAAGAGACGCGCGTCCGTCACACCCTTTTGCGCTTCTTGTAAATAATTCAAATGCAAGGTGTTCATCTTTTTCTGTACCTATTCCATATTCATAACAGATCCCAAGCCGATAGCAGGCGCTGATATTCCCATTCTCTGCTGCATAACGGTACAATCCCGCTGCAACTGCCATATTCCTCTCCCTGCCGTCTCCCCGTTCATAACAAAGGCCCAGGTTCTCAGCAGCAATGGGGTTTCCCAGAAGATAGGACCGTTCAAAGCAGGCCGCTGCCTTTTTTAGATCCTCTTCCAGGTTTTCCCTTTTCAAATGCTGCATCCTCCACACCCCAAGGGAATTCAGCCTTGCCGGATCCAGCATTTCTTCCCGCACCCTTTTCAGCTCCCCGCCGCAGTCCGGGCACTTCAGCAGCGGAACATCCCTTTCTGCAATATAATAACAGTCTTTATCCGAACAAATGTAGATCATCCTGTTTTCTCCTTCACTATCCAAGTATTCTTATTATATCACATCAAACATCTATTGGGGCATTTCATAAGAAAAAGGATCCTTTTTTTGAGGATCCTTTTTTCAAAAAAACATTTTTTATTCTTCGTAACCATTTGGGTTATTGCTCGGGAGTTTGACAGTTAAATATTAAAAAAAGTACTTGCAGGTCGCATGAA
>CAMNTH010000007.1 GCA_946557785.1 uncultured Blautia sp. | reverse complement strand
TCTACCGCCGTGTTGTCTCCGGTATCACACTGCGGGACGGGATTACGGAAGAGGATGCCATTAATTATTTCCGCCAAATGCAGCTGATGTTCAATGGGTATTTCAGCAGCTCCGCTTACCGCTATATGACGCTGGATAAGCGGATCAGGGAACACGAAATGAATCTATCCAAATTGCTTGACTTCATGCTATATGGAATTGCAAAAGGAGGTACACAAAAATGATACAACTACTGCAATGGCTTATGGTGATTGTGCTGGCAGCTCTTGCCGGAAGGCTCATATCCAAAATCAAACTTCCATCTATTTTAGGATGGCTTATCATCGGTATGCTATTCGGTCCACATGCGCTTGGTCTGATACCCCAGTCCATTCTCGATGCTGTGTGGTATAAAACCGTTATCATGTGGATGCAATGTGCGTTTGGACTGATGCTCGGAACAGAGCTTGTGTGGAAAGAACTCAAAAGCTGCGGCAAGGGGCTGATTGTCACTACCCTGACCCAGTCTTTGGGCACCTATTGTTTTGTAACGCTTGTCTTTTCGATTATATTTATACTGGCAGATGTGCCTGTTTACCTCGCTTTCATCTTCGGCGGGATTGCACTGGCTACTGCTCCCGCACCGGCGCTGTCTATCGTGAACGAATTTCATGCAAAGGGGCCTGTAACCAATACGCTGCTACCAATGGCAGTATTAGATGACATCGTAGCGATCATTGTATTCTTTACTGTAAATTCCGTTGTGGCCAGTTCCGTATCGGGAGGCTCCGTTCCACTATATATGATCCCCGTGATGGTTCTTTTGCCAGTCATCATCGGTCTTGTTACGGGACTTCCTGCCGGATGGCTTCTGAAAAACGTCAGGGGACGGGTACAGACATTAGCCATTTTACTTATCGGTATCACGCTGACAGCCGGAATTGGCTGGCTCATAAATACGAAAATGCTGTCCGGCATTACGCTGAACTATATGTTGATGGGCGTCTCCTTTTCCGCTGTATTTACAAATATGACCGGAAAAGAGCGGCTGGAGGAAATAACAGATTATTTTCATCCCATCCTGGCCGTAAGCCTGCTGGCCGCTATTGTTGATCTGGGCGCCCCGCTGAATTATCATCTGATCCTGGGAGCAGGGTTCTATACATTTTTATATATCGGGGCAAGAGGAGCCGGAAAATATTTCGGGGCAAGGTTTGGCGCCAAAGCGATGAAGATGCCGGATGCCGTACAGAAGTATCTGGGCCTTACACTGCTGCCCCATTCGGGCGTCTCTCTCGTTTTTACCGGGATCGCATGTGCTACTTTGGCCTCCCAGCCGCAGCTTGTGGGCATCCTGCAGGGAACAATTGCCGCTGCAGCCGTGATCAATGAGATTATCGCTGTAATCGCAGCGAAAAAGGGGTTTGAACTGGCAGGGGAAATTGAAAGGATTTAAACACTGGCTTTCCCTTTAAATATCCTATAAAACTGGGGCTGTCTATTTCCCGACAGCCCCTTTTAGCTTATAGCTTAATTTTTTATTCTCTTCTTTTTGTAGATTATACCTCCGGCGATTCCTGCAGCTGCAAAAAGAAGCATCAGGTACATCTGGATAGGCGTGTCATCACCTGTCTTGGCACTTTCCTTACGTGTAGGCGCTACCGTAACCCGCTTAGCCGGTCTATTCACATATTCCAGTTCGTAATCTTCATAAGTATATTCTGCATTAGAATCTATACTAATGTCTCCGTCCTGAGATACAGTAATCACCACCTCATCACTGCCCTGATAGCCTTCAGGTGCCTCAAGTTCTTCAAGAGTATAGGTGCCCGGCTCCAGAATAAGCTCTGTTCCTTCCCCATCCGAAACCCATTCTTCCACAATCTCTCCATCTGCATTTGTCATACTAAAGGATGCACCTGCCAAACCTACATGATTCTCATCAACCTTGCGGAGAATCAGGCTTACCTCCTGGCTTTCTGTTACCTCGTTTATAATGTCAACACCTGCAATATTATCTACAGGAGTCAGTATAACCTCGCCTTCACCGCTTACCCCATATGCAAATACCTCCGGGTCAATCATCTCACCATTTTCATCCGTCTCATATACATAATAAGTAATTGGCTCTGTTCCATTTTCTCCTCCAAGAGGAACCTGAACTCTCACCGTATCATTCTGAATCAATTCCACAACCTGATACAATTCGTAAGCTCCATCCTCATCCATGGTGAATATTCCTGCATAGAAGGTATCGTCAACAGTTGTCACTTCACCATTTGACAGCACAGTCTTGCTGATCTCAATCCACGCCTCCATTGTTGCCCCTTCGGGGAAGGTATAGAAGCAGTTATTCAGAGCAATATATCCTTCTTTCTCCTCTGTCTTTAAATCTAACTGAACTTCATTAGACTCTCCGTCCACCATGCATACAAACTCGCCGTTCATATACTGGGTCAGTTCATCCATTGGAATTACGTTTCCATCAGCATCTGTTTCAAATACATAATAAATACCGTTTGCAAGATTATCAAAGGTTACTGTAGAAGAAGACTGATTCTGCAAATGAATTGCCTTTGGTCCTTCATTTCTGTAAGGCCTTGTTCCTGCCGGGTCAGTAAACAGATTCACATAGAATGTAGCATCTGCCATAACCATGTCAACCATGTCAAAATCCAAAAGTCCTGTAACCCTCTTTGTAACCTGGATACTTCCGGTTTCTCCCACTTCGTCTATAGCATCTACCTGCGCATCAACCACTGCTTCTCCGTCATTTCCGATGGTAAAGAAATGTTCTGTATCGGAAATGAGATAGCCTTCCGGTGCTTTTACTTCAACAAAACGATAATCATTTGCAGGAAGGTTTTCTACTCTGATTTCGCCTTCTGCATCACTGGTGTAAATACCATCCGCATAATCGGCCGTATATACAATCCATTCCTCAGACTCCGCTGATTTTGTATAAAGCTGGTACTGTGCTCCTGCAAGAAGTCTCTCATCTGTTCCCTTTTTTGTCAGAGTTACAGATCCTGCAAAGCGGTTTACAAAAGTCATTCCCGCCGCTGCATCTGTACCGTTTAGGATTTCAGAAGTAATCTTTAGCGTACCATCGCTTTCTTCACTATCTTCCACTTTTACATGGATGGTATAAACGGTTTCGTCAAAGGTAATTCCTGCAGTCTCATCCTTTGCCTCGGATACCGTATAAATATATTCTTTATCAATATCCTCTTCCGTATATTTCAGTGATTCAAATACAGCCGTACCATCTGCTTTGTTGGATACAGTCTGGAGAACATTTCCTTCCTCATCTTTCAGCTGGAAAGCAAACTGGTTCTCATCCAGCTTGATACCTCCATCCAGTGTTTTCTGGATAGTATCAAGGACAAGCTCGCCTTTTGCATGGTACTTATTGGTAAATACCATACCGCCTTCCTGATACTGGGCTTCTGCCTCCAATGTTCCGTCCGCATTATCTTTTACTTCTACAATTACTTCAACCGGTTCTGTCTGGTATTCTATGTTTTTATCCTCTCCGGTATTTTCTGTAATTACGTAGGTATGGGTACCTTTGTGTGCTTCCGTATAGTGAATTGGAGTAAATTCAATAATACCATCGTCCTTTACTGTACCTTCTGCAGCCTCTTCTCCTGTAGCCTTATCGATTACGCTAAATGTAAACTCTCCAGCTTTGATCTCCTGTCTGCGGTTTCCAAGAAGTTCTTTCCGCCCTGTAAAGGTTACACTTCCGTCTGCATGGTAGTCATTGGTAAAGAACATATGGTCATTTTCCGGGTAGGACACTGCCACATCCAGGGTTCCATTATTGTTCTCATCTTCCACAGTGATTATTGCTTTTACAGGAGCTTCATCATAAGTCACTGCCGGATCATTACCCTTCACTTCCATAATCTCATAATTATGAACACCAAGATTGTCATGAGTAAAGGTGATCTCTGAGAAGATAACTTTTCCTTCTGCATCATTGGATACTGTCAGAGCATTATTATTCTCATCAAGAACGGGGACTCTGGTTCCGTCCTCCATCACTTCATATACCTGGAAGAAAAATTCTCCCGCACTTAAGGCATCCTTACCATTCAAAACCTTTACAGTTTCCAATACGGCGCTTCCAGACGCTTTGTAACTGTTGGTAAAGCTAATCTCGCCATTCAGGTATTCCATTTCTGCCAGAAGCTTACCGCCTTCACCAGAAGAAACTGTTACTTTTACAATAAACTGGGCATTATCATATGTAATACCACCTACTTTACTGTTCTCCTCTATTACCCTGTAGAAATGTTCACCTGGCTTTGTATATGCGATCTCTGCAAAACGGAATTTACCATCTTCGCCATTTACTGCTTCAAGAACTTCACCATTTTCTGCGGTTTCCTTTCCTTCCGCATCTGTAACTTCTGTCAGGAGGAATGTAAACTCGCCTTCTATCAGGCTGCGGCCTGTAAGAGACTTTGTTCCTTCTACTATAACCTTTGCAGAATCAGCACGGGTATTCGTTATGTCATAACCCTTAACTTCTGCAGTATAGCCATCCGGAACCTCTGCTTCCTTTACACTGTAATGATATTCTCTCTGACCATCCGGTGTAAACTTATCCAGCCCATGGAATGCATATTTCCAATTGTTTTCTGCACTGACTGTCTGCTTTTTTATTTCTGTTCCATCTCTTAAAAGAACTACTTCGATTTCTTCCGGACGGAGATTATCAGAATCCTCGTTGTCAACCCAGTTCTTCTCGCCGTCAATATCAACAATTCCGGTAAGAGTATTGATCAGGTCGTAACCTTCTACCTTTGTTTCATATCCTTCTACTTTTACTTCCTGGATACTGTAGCTATATTTTGTTTTTCCGTCTGCACTGTACAGCGGCAGATCAGTCCACTCGTATTTCCACTCATCCTTAGCACTTACAGTCTTTGTGGCATAGGTCTTTCCGTTCTGGAGCAGTTCTACCGTTATGCTCTCTGGCAGTTCCGTCCCTTCCGGTACATTCCATGTCTTGCTTCCGCTGACGCTCGTTTTATTCTCAATTGAAGTCCTGTTAGTAATATCCACCACGGCGCTGCCGTCTCCAAGAGTCACTGTCTGGCCGTTTCCTGTAATGATATAGCCATTGTCTCCGCTGTTTAGAATATTACCGCTGGCATCAGTCTCATAAACACGATAAGCTACGCCGGACTTCAGGTTCGGGAAAGATGCCGAAGCTGTCTGACCGTTACTCAATGTAACAGATACAACTCTCTGGTTCGGCACACGGTTTCCTGTCCCATCAAACAATGCAAAATAGAATGTTTTTGCTTCAGATGAATTATCATCTTTCAGCGTCTTATTTACTGTAATATTCAGGGACAAGCCTGTAAATCTCCAGTTATGGGATTCTTTACCTGTGCTTTTAAGCTTCTGTCCAATAATAGTACCATTTACCGCACCGTAGGTTACATTAGCTCCCGGTGCCAGTATGGTACCCATAAAGTAATCGCTGGTACCAATGGAAGCATATTCTTCTCCCGTATAGGTATAGGTGGTAATATTACCATTCGCATCCTTCTGATAGAAATTCCACAGAAGATTACAGTTACTCTTCGTAACATATTCGCCGTTATTGTACCCCTCAATCTGCGTTACCAGATTCCCCAGGGTATCCTTTGTTGCATTAGTCATATCCACATTGATAACCAATGTTTTATTTTCAACACCGGAAATCAACACCTGACGTTTACCATTGTTATTCTCCATCAGCTCCACAGCATCAAGATGAAGATAATTAATGTTTTCATTACTACCAGATACGTCTATTTTTGTTACAGAGTTCATATCTGCCGGTTTGTCATACTTAACACCTGCTGTATTCTGATTCTTTGCAAGGCCTGCTGAAAGATTTTTCAAGCGGGAAAGCTCTGCTTCAATATTTATAACCTTTTCAGACCCTTCTCTCTCTTGATAAACGTTTTTACTGACATTTCCATCCTGCTTACTGGAATTGTCACCAATAATGACTGCATTACCATTATCCTGCAGGCTTACATTAATACCATTTCCGATAATTACAACACCATCGGCAATTTGACCCACTCCGCTGGCTGATGTTCCAAAATAATTATATTCGGTAATATGATCATCTTTATTCTGGTTAGTACCGAATGCGCTTCCGCTTCCATTAAAAACATTCGCTGCTATATTACCGTTGGTATGGTTATTAATGGATACATCCGTACCAAACAAATGAAAATCAAACGCCAAAGAAGAAAAGCTCTGATCATTTCCCTCGGAATCCTTATATGTATAGGTGAAGGAGTTCTGCGTATTGTACTTCTCTGTAATATCTGGCTTTGGATGAGTCTGATTTTTAATAACCGCTACTGCATATACAGAAAAATGCGTTGTTTCAATAGCAACCATGTCTGCACTTACAACGCTTGCTCCCATATCCGTTGCTTCTGTCATTCCATCATCTACATGAACCACAACAAGCTCTTTGCTCTCTTCCTGTGCTTCTCCGGCAAACGGGATATTTGCAAAAGTAACCTGCACTGTATCATCAGGCTGCACTTCCTGACCATCTACCTTAAGAACAACATCGAATGCAATAGCGCTCTCTACGGTTTGATTCTCGTCCAGTCCGTTCTCAATTGCGGAAATAGCTTTTGCCGTACTCACTCTTCTGGCTGCAACTTCTGTACCGGGCTTTAAGACTCCAGGCTCTGCGGAAACAGTAATAATAACGCCGCCGCAAACAGTACTGATAGAAGTTGGCCCCTCTTCCTCTTCCTTTTCTTCTATTTTCAGAAGTTCTGCTCCGTTCCAGCTAATAGATCCGGCATCAATCTGCACACTGTCAATATAAAAAGCTGCTGCAAGCTGTGCCGTATCCTCTACTCCTTTAGCAACCTTTGCGCAAAAGATGTAAGTGTTCTGAGATGCTGCCGATACGGCCTGACCGTTCCAATATATTTCTCTTCCGGCTGTTTCAATTCCGGCTGTTTCTTTCTTGCTGGCATAATAGGTCAGCGTTTCCGGAAGGACTGCTTTTATTTTAGTTTCTTCGGATGCTGCCTCTTCGGACATATTAGAAACAGTAAGCGTATATTTCACAATTGCTTCCTGCTGTCCGTCGATTTCCGTACGGATTACCTGCTGGGTAACACTTCCCATTAAAGCAGCTTTTTCCTCTATCTCTTCTTTATCCTTTTCTTCACCATCTTCTGTTTCAGAATCTGTTTCTTCATTAGAATCCACTTCTGTTCCATCTTCTGGAGTTTTTCCTTCTGTTGTATCGGAACCCTGATTTCCATCTTCCGGGGGTTCTTCCTCGGTTACATTGGAATCCTGGTTTTCATCTTCCGGGGGTTCTTCCTCGGTTACATTGGAATCCTGGTTTTCATCTTCCGGGGGTTCTACTTCCATTACATTGGAGCCCTGATTTCCGTCTTCCGGGGGGGCTTCTTCCGTTACATCGGAACCCTGATTTCCGTCTTCTGGGGTTTCTCCCTGAGGTACATTAGTGTCCTGGGATTCGTCTTCTGTTTTTTCTGTCTCCTGGATAGTGTTTCCGGTTTCCGGCATACTCGTCTGATTATTTTCGGGCGGTACTGCTATATCCTGAGTTCCCACATCTCCACTATCAGGTATGTGCGATGTCATTTGCATATCTTCAGTATACTCTGGGGTCTGCAGTTCTTCTGAATCGCTACTTTCCTGCACTATAATGTTGTCATTCGCCAATATTACACCATTTGCCTGCTGTGCAAACATTGATGCAGCCAAAAAAAATGCCAGAAAAGATTTTTTCCTTTTTTTATTCATCATTAACACCTCTCTTATCCCTTTTTCTGATTTTAAGTTTCAATCTATAGTTTTAGTGAGCTTTCCTATAAACTATAGAGGTGTTTTTCCGCCAGTCCAAGAATAAACTGAAGTTTAACCGATTCCATAATCATTCTTCTTATGAAATTCAGAAGCCAGAAATACCAAATACTTATATCACTTGCCCATTTCATCACCTACACCGGATACGAAAAAACAACGTACTCTAAGCCTATTTTTCTATTCTCTTCCCTCCTCAATATCTGTTTAACAATATGCCAAAAATTGTCTTTTTAATATTATATATACAATATAACACGAAACTATTTTCGTCAACTCTTTCGCAATCTAAATTTTAGATATAATCCATTCTGTTTTTTTGGTAAAATTGTATATTTTTACACATATATATTTGTGTAACTAAAACAATTTCACCAGCACTTTTCAAATATGTCAATATATGTTCTATATATGCATTTTTAAAACCAATATTTAATACGGCCTTTTTCTCCCTATAAAAAAGCACTCCACAGAAAACGTTTTCCCATAAGTAACTGTTTTCTATGAAGTGTTCTTGTTTTATCATTATTTTTTACAGCCCTGTGCCTGCAGGTTCCAGTTCTAACCCAGTTTTTCAAGCAATTTCTCCAGCTCCTTATAGCTGGCAATCTGGTTAGACGCCCTGCGAAGTCCTGCGCTGTGGCGCATTCCTGCCGTGTACCAGGCAACATGCTTGCGCATCTCACGGATACCGGTAAATTCCCCTTTCAGTTCTATCTGTGCCCTGGCATGCCGAAGAATCATTTCGCGGATTTCACAGCAGGATGGTCTTTGAAGGAGTTCTCCAGTCTCAACATAGCGATTCATCTCCCGGAATATCCATGGATTCCCTCGAACTGCCCGGCCAACCATCACTGCATCACAACCGGTTTCTTCCAGAAGCTTTTTTGCCTTGAAAGGAGAATCCACATCTCCGTTGCCGATTACCGGAATTGTTACCGCTTCTTTTACCCTGCGGATAGCATCCCAATCCGCACAGCCTGAATAATACTGCTGACGCGTCCTCCCATGCACCGCAATAGCCGCAGCCCCGGAATCTTCCGCGATCTTTGCGATCTCTGCAATATCTACCGAATATCCCTCAAAACCTATACGAACCTTTACAGTTACAGGCTTTTTTACTGCGCTCGAAACTGCCGAAACAATTGACCGTATCAGCTTCTTATCCTTTAAAAGAGCAGAACCCTCTCCGTTATTTACTACCTTCGGAACAGGACATCCCATATTAATATCCAGAATGTCAAAAGGCCGCTCTTCAATCTCCGCCGCTACCCTGGCCATCAGCTCCGGCTCACTGCCAAAAAGCTGCAAGGATACCGGATGCTCACAAGGATCAATCTCCATTAGCGCCTCTGTGTTCTTATTATGGAAGGAAAGCGCTTTGGCACTAACCATTTCCATACAAATCAATCCTGCCCCCTGTTCCTTGCAAAGCCTGCGGAAGGGCAGATCCGTCACACCAGCCATAGGCGCAAGCACAAAGGGATTCTCCATCTGTACGTTTCCGATTTTCCACTGCTTCTGCATGGCTTACTCCTCGCTGTCTGCTTTCTTCTTCAGTTCTTCATCCGGAATGTCTCCCAGAAAGAACACACGGTAATACACCTCAAGGGATTCCAGAAGTTCTCTTTTTTCCGTCTGGATCTGTTTGATTTTAAGCACACTTCCTATATCATCATAAAAGCCATCACTGTCCAGTGCTTCTGTCTTAAACTGAAGCTGTCCATCCTCATCAAATTCCAGAGTTAAAATCCCTCCGATATCCTCTGTATACAGCACACACAGAATCTGAAGTTCCTGCTTCACATGCTCCGGAAGGGAATCAAAATCATGGTTAAAATAATATTTTTGTTCATAAGCACTTGCACCGCAAAGCACAATATTTTCCTGGTACATAGTTCCTCCGTCTCTCGATTTACACATAACTATACAGCCCCCGGACTGAAACCTCCCCGGCACCTACGCAGATCTTCGTTCCATCGGCCTTCTCTACAAGAAGCTCACCCTTTCCATTTATTCCGTAAGCAATCCCTTCATATGTCCCCATGGAATCCAAAACCCGCACGGGCTGTCCGTAATTAGCCAGCATCCGGTTATAATCCTCCAGCAAAAGAGTCAAATCCTTGGTTTTCATAAACCGCTGGTAATTCTCTTCAAAGCATTCCAGTACATGAGCCAGCACTTCATTTCTATTATAAAGCTTTCCTGTTTCCAGATAAAGAGAAGTGGCTTTATCTGAAAGTTCCTCCGGAATGGAATCAAGATTTACATTAATCCCGGCTCCGATCACCACATAGTTAATCTTTCCCTCTTCCACGCTCATTTCCGTGAGTATCCCGCAGATCTTCTTTCTGGAAACCACTACATCGTTAGGCCATTTGATACAGCCTTTTATTCCCATTCTTTCTGCAGCCTGTGCAACAGAAAGCCCCATCACAATAGTCAGCATAGGTGCAATACAGGGTTCAAAATCCGGCCGAAGGAGAATGCTCATCATCACAGAGCTGCCCACCGGTGCCGTCCATCTTCTTCCAAGACGCCCCTTGCCTGCAGACTGGAACTCTGCCACAGCCAGCGCACCGTGAACCTCCCCTTCCTTGCCAAGACGTTTCGCCCACTCATTTGTGGAATCCACATCTTCTGCAAAATGGACGGTTTTACCCGCCCATTTTGTATGTACTGCATGTAAAATTGTTGTTTGGTTAAACATCTTCTCTGCCATTATTTCTCCGGCTCTCCTAAAGTAGCCACCATGACAGCCTTAATCGTATGCATACGGTTCTCTGCCTCATCAAATACCTTGGACTGTTCAGACTCAAATACCTCATCTGTTACTTCCATATCTGTAAGCTGAAAACGCTCTCCCATTTCTTTTCCGATCTTAGTCTTCAAATCATGGAATGCAGGCAGGCAGTGAAGGAAGATTACCTTTTCTCCTGCATTATCCATAAGTTCCTTAGTTACTTTATAAGGCGTCAGTTCACGGATCCGCTCTTCCCAAACCTCATCAGGCTCTCCCATTGATACCCAGACGTCCGTATAAACCACATCCGCATCCTTTGTGCCTTCCATAGCATCCTCTGTAAAAGTAACGCTTCCGCCGGAAGCTTCTGCCCATTCCCGGCACTGTGCCGTCAGCTCTGCATTGGGGAAATATTTCTCCGTAGTGCAGGCAACAAAATGCATCCCCAGTTTTGCGCAGGTAATCATAAGGGAATTGCCCATATTATAACGGGCGTCTCCCATATAAACCAGCTTAATTCCTTTCAGATAACCGAAATGCTCCCGAATGGTCAGCATATCCGCCAGCATCTGCGTAGGATGGTACTCGTTGGTCAATCCATTCCAAACAGGAACTCCTGCATGTCTGGCAAGCTCCTCCACGATTTCCTGGCCGTATCCCCGATATTCAATCCCGTCAAACATTCTTCCAAGAACCCTGGCCGTATCTGCAATACTTTCTTTCTTACCGATTTGGGATGCTGAAGGATCCAGATAGGTGCTTCCCATACCCAGATCGTGTGCTGCCACCTCAAAAGCACAGCGCGTTCTGGTGCTGGTCTTTTCAAAAATCAGGGCAATATTTCTGCCTCTATAATATTCGTGCAGCTCCCCTGCTTTCTTCTTTGCCTTTAAGTCAGCAGCCAGATCCAGAAGATAGATAATTTCCTCCGGAGTAAAATCCTTCATCGTCAGGAAATTCCGTCCTTTTACATTCATAATAATATCCTCCTCGTGAATAGATCCCCTTATTACGGGGAGCGGATCATTCGCCTTTCTTCTCGTCAGCAACAACTTCCTTCAGTGAAGCAGCAAGTCCTGCAATTCCCTGAATGTCTGAAGGAATGATAAGCTTGGTTGACTTTCCGTCAGCAGCCTTTGCAAACGCTTCCAGGCTCTTTAATGTAAGGACTGCCTGATCTGCGCCAGCTTCCTTGATCATGCGGATACCTTCTGCATTGGCATTCTGCACCTTAAGGACAGCCTCAGCCTGGCCTTCTGCTTCTTTGATCATACGCTCCTTCTGTGCTTCCGCACGAAGAATAGCTGCCTGTTTTTCTGCCTCTGCATCCAGAATAGCAGATTGTTTCTTACCTTCTGCCACCAGGATCGTGGAGCGCTTTTCACCTTCTGCGATCAGAATAGCCTCACGACGTTCACGCTCTGCCTTCATCTGTTTCTCCATAGCATCCTGGATTGCAGCTGGAGGAATAATATTCTTTAATTCTACACGATTTACCTTAATGCCCCACGGGTCTGTAGCCACATCCAGTGAAGCACGCATTTTGGTGTTGATCACCTCACGGGAGGTCAAAGTTTCATCCAGCTCCATATCACCGATAATATTTCGAAGAGTTGTAGCGGACAGATTTTCGATAGCCATGATCGGATTTTCTACACCGTAAGCATAAAGCTTCGGGTCTGTAATCTGGAAAAATACAACAGTATCGATCTGCATGGTTACATTATCTTTAGTAATTACCGGCTGCGGCGGGAAATCCACAACCTGCTCTTTTAAATTCACCTTTCTGGCTACACGCTCAATAAACGGAACCTTAAAATGGATACCCGTATTCCATGTGGCGCGGTATGCACCCAAACGTTCCAGAACAACTGCATAAGCCTGCGGCACGATCTTAATGCAGGATGCAAGTACCAGCAGCACAAGCACAACTAAAACAATAAAAAATATAAAGCCACTCATGTTCTAATCCTCCTTAGCCTTTTCTACAATCAGTTTTACGCCTTGAATCTCTTTGATCACTACGATATCGTTTTCGTGGATTATCTCCCCATCCAGAGCTGCGCGCGCCATCCATTCAATGTCGCTGATCTTAACCTGCCCTGTCTGTGCCAGATTGTCAATCTGCTGTATTACAACAGCTTTTCGGCCAATCAGGCTGTTGGCGTTAGTCTTTGTGGTTCCTTTGTTCATATACTTTACTGCCATTGGTCTTGTAAAGATCAAAAGCACCAGCGACACGCATAAGAACAAAAGCCACTGTACAAAATCCACTGCACCACAGTATGATGCAATCGCTGCAGCCAACGCCCCGCCTGCAAACCAGATCGTAGTAAGGCCTGCAGTTGCCGCTTCAATAACCAGCAATATCGCCACCACTGCCAGCCATATGAACGCTTCCATAAAACTCCCCCTTTCTAAGGTACGGCGGCTTCCGATATGTCACTCCGAATAAGCCTCCCTTTACTTCCGGCGCTGCCGCGCCGCTTCATACATCAGGATACCTG
This sequence comes from uncultured Blautia sp., assembly GCA_946557785.1. GTDB lineage: Bacteria > Bacillota > Clostridia > Lachnospirales > Lachnospiraceae > Blautia_A. Next base: position 121,393 of record CAMNTH010000007.1, on the reverse strand, counting down.
CTGCCATAGCAGCGTTCAAAGATTCCACCTTGCCGCACATAGGAATTCGTATCAGACAGTCAGCAGCCTCTGCTGCGCACTCTGTCAAGCCGTTCCCTTCATTACCAATCAGAAAAGCAGTTCCTTCCCGATAGTTTTCCCCGTCATAGAAGTTTTTACCCTCCAAATGAGCTGCAAAAGTACGGATATTAGCTGCCTGGAATCTTTCCTTCAATGATACCACATCTTCCACATATAGAAAAGGCATTCTGTAAACAGAACCCATAGTGGAACGAATAACTTTAGGATTGGTCACGTCCACGCAGGTTTTGGTAAGCAAAATACCATCCACGCCGGCGCCCTCCCCTGTCCTGAAAATCGTCCCTGCATTTCCCGGATCCTGCAGATCCTCCAGTACCATAAGAAGCGGGTGTTCCTTCTTTAAAATATCCTCCATAGTATAGGAAGGTGTTTTTAAAACTGTCAGGATCCCCTGGGGAGTTTGTGTGTCGCTCATTTGCCGGAAAACAGAATCTGCAACAATCTCAAAAGGAAGTCCATCCACCTGCTCCATAAGATTTTCATCATCGGACAAGCTCTCTGCTACATAAACCCTGGAAATCCAGTTCTTCGGAGCCTCCCGGAACATTTTTCTTCCTTCAGCAACAAAAAGCCCTTGCTTTCTGCGGGCTTTTGTTTTCTGATTCAACTGTATGATATTTTTTACCTGTTCATTATTTAAACTGGTAATCATAAATTTTTCCTCTGCTGTTACGGATTTACTTGTGCCAAAAAGCCGGATTTTCATCCAGATCCCTGTTTCTTCCAACAGCAATCAGGGTGCATCCTTCAGGAAGTCTCTCATCAGGATTCAAATCCACCTTAACGTCATCGCCTTCTTTTATGCCTATAATATTAATGTTATGCTTTTCCCTGACAGATAGAGAGCTAAGGCTCTTGCCCACCCATTCCACAGGAATTTTGAATTCTGCAAGGCTGATTTCAGAAGACAGCTCAAAAATATCCAGAAACCCGCCTGACATAAGATTCTTAGCCACACGCAGACCCATAGACTGCTCCGGATAGATAACTTCATCCGCACCTATCTTGCTTAAGATCCTTCCATGCAGGCTGTTCATAGCCTTAGACATTACAAATGGCACGCCCAGCTCTTTCGCCTGCATAGTAGCTGTAATACTGGCTTCAATATTTTCGGAAACTGCGATCACCGCCACATCCACATCCTGGACGCCCAGATTCTTCAATACTCCTGGTTCCCGGACATCAGCCTTCACGGCATAGGTGACTTTTTCCGCAATCTCCTGTATATTCTCTTCTTTATCATCAATCACCAGCACATCACAGTTGCTCTCTGCCAGTGTTGTTGCCAATGTCATGCCAAACTGTCCCAGGCCAATGACTGCAAATGACTTATCCTTCATAATTCCTCCCGATTATCCATTTCCGCTTATCCGGCAGAGCCGTATCACATCTTGCATCCGGCAGCCTTTATGTTATCCAATCATAATATCCTCTGCTGCCAGACGGGTATTCTCAGACCGTCTCACTGCCCTGACTACAACAGCCGTTCCAAGGGTAAGGGGACCAATTCTTCCCAGATACATGGTAGTAATCACAATCCATTTTCCAATGGCTGTCAGGTTCGGGGTCAGTCCCCTTGACAGACCTACAGTAGCAAGCGCTGAGGTAATTTCATATACCACATCTACAAGGGAAGCCTCCGGCATTGCCGCTGACAAAAGCATGCTCATCACCATCATCACGCCCAGCCCTGCACCCATAACAACCACCGCTGAACGAATATAATGGCTTCTGATCCTCCTGTTCTGGAATTCTACATCTGCCTTACCCCTTACATTGGAATAGATGCTCAGGATCAGCAGTGCCAATGTAGTTGTTTTTATGCCTCCTGCCGTTCCCATAGGAGAACCACCCACAAACATCAGAAACAAGCACAAAAGTACTGATGCTCCGGACAATGCCCCCTGGTCTACAGTCAGAAAGCCTGCGGTTCTTGTTGTAACAGACTGAAAAAGGGATGCCATCAGCTTCTGTCCGAAAGGCATATTTCCCATCGTTTCGGAATTGTTGTATTCAAAAAGGAAAATCAAAAGGGCTCCGCCAAGTACAAGGCACGCCGTTGTCACAAGAACCAGCTTGCTGTGGAGACGCAGGCGTTTTAACCCCCTGGATACGGAAATCTGTCTGCAAAGTACGCTCTTAAACTTCTCCGCCACATCCCACCAGACAATGAACCCAAGTCCTGCTGCTATAATCAGTCCAATGGTGACAAAATTTACGAGGGGATCATCCGCATAAGGCATAAGACTGCTTTCACCCAGAATATCAACCCCTGCATTACAAAAGGCTGACACAGAAGTGAAAACCGACTGAAAAATCCCCCTGGATACGCCGAACTGAGGAATAAACCGAAAACTATATCCCACAGCACCTATGGCCTCTGCCCCAAGTACACAGGCAACAACCCTTTTCACCAGCTTCACCAATCCGGACATTTGATCCAGATTATAGGACTCCTTTATCATCTTTCTGCTGCGCAGGGATATTTTCCTGCGGAGATACACAAATATGATACTGGCAATAGCAATGAACCCGATTCCTCCAATTTGAATCAGGATCAGAATCACCATCTTGCCGGCCAATGTCCAGTGTGCTGCAGTTGTTACCGTTACCAGCCCGGTAACGCATATACAGGTTGTTGCTGTAAATATCGCATCTGTAAAGGAAGTGCTTTCCCCTGGCACCGTACAGAACGGCAGCCACAGAAGAAAGCCCCCCACCAGAATCAGCATTGCAAAGCCAAGGGCGATCACCTGTGCTGTCGTCATTTTACGCAGTAATCTGCTGATTTTCTGTTTCATTATTTTTTATAATTATGAGAAAGAGACTGGCAAACTTCCCACTGATAACCGGAAACCTGTTTCTTCATTGCCAGTGCTTCATTAATATCAAAGTCCACAAACTCACCATGGCGATAACCAACTACACGACAGGATTTGCCCTGTACAAGAAGGTCTACTGCCAAAGCACCCATCATGGAAGCATATACTCTGTCCTTACAGGTAGGATTTCCCCCACGCTGCATATGTCCCAGGATGGTCGCACGGGTCTCAATACCTGTAGCAGCCTCAATACGTTTTGCCATAGCCTCAGAGTGGCCAATGCCCTCTGCATTAATAATAATATGGTGCTTTTTACCCTGCTTACGGCTGTCAATGATGTTATTGATCAGCCTCTGCTCATCATAGTTATATTTTTCAGGAATCAGAACATCCTCAGCGCCGTTGGCAATACCGCACCACAGTGCCAGATAGCCTGCGCCTCGTCCCATAACCTCGATAATACTGCATCTTTCATGGGATGTAGAAGTATCGCGTACTTTGTCGATAGCCTCCATCGCTGTATTTACCGCAGTATCAAATCCGATGGTATACTCTGTACATGCTATATCCAGGTCGATCGTTCCCGGCACGCCAATGGTATTGATTCCAAGATTCGCCAGCTTCTGTGCACCCGCAAAGGAACCATCGCCGCCGATTACCACAAGTCCGTCAATTCCATGCTTCTTGCAGATATCTGCGCCTCTCTGCTGTCCTTCCGGGGTACGAAATTCTGCACAGCGTGCAGTATACAAAATCGTGCCGCCTCGTTCAATGGTATCTGATACATCCTTAGCAGTCATATCAATAATTTCTTCATTTAATAATCCATTATATCCCTTTAAAATTCCCTTTACATTTAATCCGCTGCTCAATCCCCTTCTGACAACAGCCCTGATTGCCGCATTCATTCCAGGAGCATCGCCTCCGCTGGTAAGGACGCCAATGGTCTTAATCTTTTTCTCTGCCATATTCTTTTCCTCCATCTTCTGATTCTATTCATGAGCAGTTCCAAAAATGAACCGCAGTAATAAAAAAAGCTACACATATTCGGATATAGTGTAAAGCATTTTCAGAAGTTTTTCAATACTCTTTCCGTAACTTTAACATTGCAATTCCCATATTTTTGCTTGATCTCCTCCAGCCAGGAATCCTGGATACACACGTGATAGGCTGCCGGAAGCTTCTTCATGGCTTTTACGTCTTTCAGATAAACAACCACGCCGTCGTTTCCCGGACAGGTACGGAGATCTTCCAGGAGCGCGTGCTCCCTTGCGGCATATTCCTCTCTGTCTTTAAACTGAATCCAGAGCTCTTTGGGAATATCGTCAAAAGATCTTATTTTTTCAAAAATAAGCTTACTGGCTTTATCATCTTCTGCGGAAACACGGCCTTGAATAAACACTTTGGCTTCTTCGACAAGCATGGACTGGGATTTTTCATAGTCCCTTGGAAATACCACCACTTCCACGGTTCCAACCAGATCTTCCACTGTAAGAAATGCCATAACCTTATTAGTTTTTGTATATTTAATGGTTTTATCCGTAATCATACCGCCGATGATCACCTTTTGGCCGTCTGCCACGTGAGGATATCCTGTTTCCTCATCCTGCTGGAAATCCGCTGACATTACAGAAATATTTTTCTCCATTGCTTCTCTGTAGCGTTCCAGCGGATGCCCGCTTAAGTAAATTCCCAGCACTTCTTTTTCAAAAGCAAGTATTACATCTTTATCATATTCCTCCAGATTGGGCATCCTGATTTCAAAATCTTTTTTATCTTCTTCACTGACAATATCAAATAAGCTCAGCTGGCCTGCCATAGAATGTTTTTTATCCTGATTGATATTATCCACGATCTGGGCATAAACGGACATCTTCTGACGGCGGTTGCCCTCCAGGCAGTCCAAAGCGCCTGCTTTAATAAAGTTCTCAATAGCACGCTTATTTACTGTCTGATTCATACGCTCAATAAAATCTTTGAGAGAACGGTATATTCCCCGTTCCCTGCGCTCCTGAACCAAAGCCTCGATTACGGGGCGGCCCACGCTTTTAATAGCGGAAAGCCCGTAACGGATGCATCCCTTATCAACAGAAAATCCATACTCTCCGCAGTTAATGTCCGGCGGGAGGATCTTAATTCCCATCTGACGGCAAACAAGAATGTACTCAGCCACCTTGCTGGGCATTTCTATTACGGAGGTCATAAGGGCAGCCATAAACTCTACCGGATAATAATATTTCAAAAAAGCAGTCTGATAGGAAACCACCGCATACGCTGCAGCATGGGACTTATTAAATGCGTATTTGGCAAAGTCAGTCATATCGTCATAAATCTTATTTGCCGTTTTCTCCGGAATACCGTTGGCAATACATCCCGGAACGCCTTCTTCTTCATTTCCGTACACAAAATTCTGGCGCTCCCTCTCCATAACGGCTGCTTTTTTCTTAGACATGGCACGGCGCACCAAATCGCTTCGTCCCAGTGTATATCCTGCCAGATTCCGCACGATCTGCATAACCTGCTCCTGATAAACAATACAGCCGTAAGTGGGCGTCAGAATCGGCTCCAGCTGAGGGCAGTCATAGCGAATGGTATCCGGACGGTTTTTGCCCCGGATATACTGAGGAATAAAATCCATCGGGCCCGGACGGTAAAGAGAAATCCCGGCGATCACATCCTCCAGGCTCTTGGGCTTTAACTCCTTCATGAAATTCTTCATCCCCGCACTTTCCAGCTGGAACACACCGTCTGAACGCCCGGTTCCAAGGGAATCCAAAACCTTTTTATCATTGTAATCAATAAACTGCATATCCAGATAAGTCCCGGTATCCTTTTCAATGAGACGCACTGCATTCTGGATTACCGTAAGGGTACGCAGCCCCAAAAAATCCATTTTCAGAAGTCCCAGCTCTTCCAGTGTGGTCATGGTAAACTGGGTAGTAATGGAACCGTCCTGTGCCCTGGAAAGAGGGACATATTCATCTACATCCTTCTGGCTGATAACTACTCCCGCCGCATGCATGGAGGTATGCCTTGGCAGCCCTTCCAAGCGTTTGGCCATATCAATGAGATAGTGGATATCCTCCTGTTCCTCATAGGCTTTTCGAAGCTCCGGATTCATCTCAAGCGCTTTGTTAATTGTGATATTCAGTTCCTGGGGAATCATTTTGGCAATGGTATCCACCTGGGCATAAGGCATATCAAGAACACGGCCTACGTCCCTGATAACGCCACGGGCAGCCAGCGTACCAAAGGTAACGATCTGCACCACGCGATCCTTGCCGTATTTGCGCACTACATAGTCAATGACCTCCTGACGCCGTTCAAAGCAGAAATCAACGTCTATATCCGGCATGGATACTCGTTCAGGATTCAGGAAGCGCTCAAACAGCAGGTCGTATTTAATGGGGTCAAGCTGTGTGATCCCAAGAGTATAGGAAACCAGGCTTCCTGCGGCAGAACCCCTGCCCGGGCCGACCATAATATCATTATCCCTGGCATATTTAATAAAGTCCCACACAATAAGAAAATAATCCACATATCCCATATTTTTGATTGTGGAAAGCTCATATTCCAGACGTTCTCTCAGTCCCACAGTTACAGGGCTGTACAATTTCTCCAACCCCTCAAAGCATAGTTTATTCAAATATTCCCAGGAAGTATAACCATCCGGTACGCCATATTTTGGAAGCTTCGTTACGCCGAATTCAATCTCCACATGGCAGCGCTGGGCAATTTTATGGGTATTTTCCAAAGCCTCAGGCGCATAGGGAAAAAGGGCTGCCATTTCTTCCGGAGATTTCACATAATACTGTCCTCCTTCATAACGCATACGATCCTGGTCCGCAAGCTTCTTTCCTGTCTGCAGGCAGAGAAGTATATCGTGAGGCTTTTCGTCTTCTGCATAGGTGTAGTGCACATCATTGGTAGCTACAAGATCAATTCCGGTTTCCTGATGCATGCGGAAAAGCTGCTGATTCACGTTTTGCTGCTCTGGAATTCCATGATCCTGCAGCTCCAGGAAAAAGTTCCCCTTTCCGAAAATATCCTGATAGCGCAGGGCTGCTGCCTTCGCATCCTCATACATGCCCCTGGTAAGATATTTCGCCACTTCCCCTGCAAGGCAGGCACTAAGGGCAATGATTCCCTCATGGTAACGCATAAGAAGCTCCATATCCACACGAGGTTTATAGTAAAAACCATCCACAAAACCCTTGGATACGATTTTCATCAGATTACTGTAGCCCTGATTGTTCTCTGCAAGAAGAACAAGATGGTAATAGCGGTCATCACCTGAACCGATTTCTCTGTCAAAGCGAGAACCAGGAGCAACATAAACCTCACACCCAAGAATTGGGTTGATTCCTGCCTCCCTGGCAGCACGGTAAAAGTCAATGACTCCGTACATTACTCCATGATCTGTAATAGCGGCGCTGTCCATGCCAAGCTCTTTTACCCTGGATACATATTCTTTTATTTTATTGGAACCATCCAGCAGGCTGTATTCCGTATGAACGTGTAAATGCGTAAAATTCACAGCTTTTCTCCTATTTTATAAATACAACATTTATCTTTATTTTTTGTAAATGCGGCGGTCTTTTATTTCAATTTTTCCTTCTTTTAAAAGATGCCCTACAGCCCGTTTGAAAGCGTTTTTACTAAGGCCGAATTCCCGTTGGATAACCTGCGGAGATGCTTTATCGTCAAAAGGAAGGACTCCGGCAAACTCTTCAATCACACTAAGTACGCTTTCTGCATCCTCATTTATCTGGATGTAAGCTTTTTGGCGGTCGGAAACATTCATCTTACCATCCTCTTTTACTTCGGTCACACGAAGGTCAAGGATCGTTCCAGGACGATATTTCCCCTGGGCCTCACGGGCAGGGATCAAAGCGGAGTATTTGTCATCCACCGCGACAAACACGCCGAATTTCTCGCTGATCTGGTAAACCCGTCCTTTTACCTCGTCACCGATTCCATAGGGCGTTCTGGTGGACAGATAGGAATAAACCTTCATCGTAGCACAAAGACGGCTGCTTTTATCTATATAAAGAGCCACAAGGCACTCGTCCCCTTCCCGGACGCGGATTACCTGCTCATGATACGGAAGAAGCAGATCCTTTTCCAGGCCCCAGTCCAGGAATGCGCCTATCTTCGTCACCTGCTTCACTTTCAAAAGGGCAATCTGACCCAGCTGGAACTTTGGTTCGTTTGTAGTTGCAATCATTCTGTCCTGGGAATCCTTATAAATAAAGACTTCAATGCGGTCTCCCTCCCCGATCCCTGCCGGAACCTGTTTGGCAGGAAGCAGCACGCGCTCTTCCGCCGGGGCATCGGGCTTCTCTGCCAGGTATATTCCAAACTCCACAGTTTTTACCACTGTTAATGTCTGCTTCTTTCCTAATAGAATCATAAATTATCCTCCGGTTGATATTATCAAAGCTTATTTTTGCTATCATTAAGTGTTCACATTATAGCATCCTGTCTTTTTTACCGCAAGCCTTTCTAATTGATATTCTCCCTTATCAGTTTCCTGTTAAAAACAGCCGCCGGAGAACTCTCCGGCGGCTGCCCTATTATCCTGAATGTCTATGCTTATGTCTTTTTCCATGGTGACCGTCCTGTGCATTTTTTCTCCCAGGATTTTCCCTGCAGGTGTTCTCTTCGTCTGCACTGGAATCGGCAGCGTCCGTCCCATTTCCCCCTTCACCAGAAAGTTCATCTATCCTGTTTCGGATTTCCCGCATTGTCATGTTCCGAATCTCTTCAGCAGTAACATTCGGATCAAGTGCCCTCAGCTCAGTAAATGCTCTATACTTCCCGCAGGAAAGCCCCATTTCATGGGCAGCTTCTGTCTCTTGCGCATTTGCATAATAGCAATAAGCATTTTTTTCTCCTGCAGTGCAAGATTCTATGTTAGAAAGAACTGTCATTGACTTGGCTTCGCCTGTTCCAATCACACCAATGGTCATGATCTCATCCTCTCCCAGCAAAGCTACAATCGTCTCATTTTGCAAAACTTCATTTACCGCTTCCGTATAATTCATGTATTTTACATTCAGAGAATCCGATAATTTCTCCCCATCCCTGTTATATCCCTTCACAGAAATAATACGGTCAAACCGATTTACTCCCAGCTCGATTGACGGATTGATATCAATGCTGATTTCCAACATAGGTGTAAAATAGAGCCACTTCCCGCCCGCAAACAAAAACAGCATACACAGCATAGCCGGAACCAGCCAGCGGTAATTTTGTGCCCTCCACCTCGTATACCCCTTTGTTTTCTGAGAAAGCAATACCATAGTTCTGTTTTTCATTTCCTCATCAGCCCGCACCTGGTCAAAGGCCTCCCTCAGCTTATCCTTCAAATCCGTCACCCCCCAGCTTTTCCCGAAGCATCTGTTTCGAACGGTTTATCAATGTATAAATCGTATTTACGTTTTTGCCCAAAATCCGGCCGATTTGCGGAGCCGTATAATCTTCATAATAATGCAGGTAAATCACATCTCTATATTTCTGCGGAAGGGACAATACGGCCTCCAAAACATCTCTGTAATCCGGCGGAATCTCTGCAGGCTGCTCCATAACCTCATCCAGCGATGTAACCCTGCTTCGAAAAAAGCTTTTCAGCAAATCCCTGCAGGCATTTATGGTCACACGGATGAACCATGCTTTTTCGTGCTCGCTGTTTTCAAAAGAAATGGCGCTTAGCGTATATTTTAAAAAAACTGTCTGAAATATATCCTCTGTATCAGCATAGTTTTTCAAATGTATCATGCAAAGCCGCTTAATAGTATCGGAATATTTTTCGATCGCCCTGTTTACCTCTTGTTCGCTCCGCATTGCATTGTCACCCACTTATCTTCTTCGTCTTCCCCGGCAACCGCGGCCTTCTCCATAACCTGCTGTGGCCGGACGAAAATCACAGATACCATCCTCATCCTCGTCCTCAAAGTTCACTCCATGTCCTCTTTGGGATGCACAGTCCTCCTGCTTCTTTCCGCAGTGATCACAAATTCCGTCTTCATCCTCGTCTAACCAGGTGCAGCCCGCATAATCACAAATCCCGTCTCCATTCTCATCCAGCCAGGTGCAGCCTGCATAATCACACTTTCTGTCTCCATCCTCTCCTGCCGCATTATTCCAGCTGCTTCCTGCATAATTTCCTCTCCTGCCGCCGCATCCAGCGTTTCCCCTGCATCCCGGGCCGGCCGCAAATACGCCTGCTGCTCCCGATATCACCATTACTGCCGCCAAAACACCTGCTGCTGACTTCTTTATTGTTCTTTTCATTGCTTAAATCCTCCTATTAATTAATATTATTTTATTCAGCCTCATCTATAATACGATTCTCAATGCATAATCCATTCACTATTCAAAAATCTTTTTTTAATTCAACAAATGAAATCTGCTAATGTAATTATAACAAAATAACTTATTAAAAATGACTATCCCGCAAATATATGTATTAAAACTATGCTGACATTTTATCCCCTCAATACTGCTGTAAAAGGACGTCCGATCTGCTGGTGTGCAGACCGTTAAATTTCTGGTCAGCACACCAGTTTTATGTTATAATGTGAAGCAAACTCGAACCTAAGATGCCCAAAGGAGACGAATGATGACTACAGAAGAAGAAAAAGCCCTTACAGAAATACTTGAAGAGCATTTAAATGAGGAAGACCTGACCCTCATATATACTCCTGACAGCGATGATCCCCCCTCTCCCCCCTCCAGAAATCCCCATCGTAAGAACAGACGGTGGCGTCAGCTTAATCTCAAAATAAAGATTATTGCAGGAGCAGTGCTTCTTGGCCTTTCAGCCGCAGCAGCCGCTTCCTATTATCACCTGCAGTACCAAAATATAGAAACAAAAGCAACCCCGCAAACTGAATCTGCCAGTGCATCCGTTACTCCTGCTCCCGCAGCTCCAACAGCTACTTCTGCTCCGGCAGCCCCAACAGTTACGCCTACGGCCATGCCAACCTCCACTCCCACGCCTCCGGCTTTACCAAGGGAATGGAATCTGATTCTTGTAAATCCCTGGAATCCATTGCCCGAAGATTTCACTGCAGAACTGCAGACTGTGGAGAACGGCCACTCCGTAGATGCCAGGATTGCGGTATATCTGGAAAACATGCTGGCGGACGCCCGCACCCAGGGGCTTTCCCCCATGATCTGCTCCTCCTACAGAACTATGGAAAAGCAGCAGACATTATATGCCAACAAAGTAAATGAATATTTATCCCAAGGCTATACTCAGGAAAATGCAGAATCAGAAGCAGGCAAATGGGTTGCAGTCCCTGGCACAAGCGAACACCAAACTGGTTTAGCTGTAGATCTTGTTTCCTCCTCCTATCAGATTTTGGATCAGAAGCAGGAAAAGACGCCTGAACAAAAATGGCTTATGGAAAATTCCTATAAATACGGCTTTATCCTTCGTTATCCTAATAATAAACGAGAAATCACAGGAATTTATTATGAGCCCTGGCACTACCGCTATGTGGGTTATAAAACAGCAAAGGAAATCTACGAAAAAGGTCTTTGCTACGAGGAATATCTGGAAACGCTGAAATAATTCTCCAAAAACGGCAGGCTCTGCCGTTTTATTTTTTATATCTCCTGTATTCCCTTGGTGACATATGGAATATTTCCGAAAACACCCTCCGAAAATGAGCCATATCTTCATACCCGCAGAATCTTGCAATCTCCTGCACCTGCAAATCGCTTCCTGTAAGAAGGTCACAAACCTTCTGCATCCGCACCCTGCGCAGATACTCAGACGCAGGCATTCCGGTCTCCTGCCGGAAAATCCGGCTTATATAAGGCACACTGTAATGGTGTTCCTCACAAAATCTGTTAAGCAGTGCTTTCTCTTTATAATGCATATGTGTATAGGCAATCAGCTCCCCCACTACACTTTTATCTGTATTTTTAACAAACTTCATACGATTCTCTGTAAGATTATTGCGCATGATCTGTATCAGAATCTCCAGAAGCTTGCACCGAAGAATTTCCTCATAGCCCATTTTCTTCTCTGTAAATTCTTTATACAGTTCCATCAGAAGCTTCTCAATAATCCCGTCAGAATCATGAAACATGTGGTTGGCAATGCTTTGTCCCTGATACTGTCTGTAATAGCGAACCAGGCAGATCTGCAGCAGACTTTCCGCTGACTCGCACCCGATCAGCGTCTCGTCAATAATCTCCGGGCAAAAAAGACAATTGATCAATGAAAAATCTTTGCTGTCTGTATAACTATGGGCACTTCCATAATCCACCAGGAAAAAATCCCCTTTTTTTACATTTTCTGTAATTCCATTCAGAGTATGGACTGCGGTTCCCCCTGTAATATAAACCAATTCAAAAAAAGAATGGGCATGTACCCACATATCTCTCTGCCGTTCGAGAAATACCGCTATTTTATCCTTTCCGCCCTGTGCTGCCTCGTCAAAATGGAGTATACACTTCTTTTCCATGTGGTTAAATATTGCCCCCTTTTTTGTAAAATACTCGTTCTTTTTTACCATTATATATTCTGATAAAATAGATAGCAACAATAAATACAAATTCACATGCAAAAATAAGGAGGTAGCCCCATGATTACAGATTGCCAGTGGATTAAACCGTCCAAAGGCACAGGTGACATTGTTCCCCTGTTTTCCAAATCCTTTTCTTTCCAGGAGATACCGTCAAAAGTAACCCTGTCCATTACTGCACTTGGTGTTTATGAAGCAGCTCTGAACGGACAACGCATCGGTGATTTCATCCTTGCACCTGGCTGGACTGCTTATGATGCCCGTCTCCAGTACCAGACCTATGATGTTACGCATCTTATCCAAAAAGACAATGCGCTTCAGGTTCTGGTAGGCAAAGGCTGGTACAGAAGCCGCCTGGTGGGCTGGCAGCCATCCCCCCGCCAGCAGCATTACCAGGAAAATCCAGCAGGTTTGATTGCTTGTCTTACAGCCTCTTATCCTGACGGTACAACAAAAACCATTTCTACTGATGAAACATGGACTGTCCGGGAAAGCCAGGTGCGCTTCTCTGAAATTTATGACGGAGAAGTTTATGATGCCACATTTAAAGATGACAAGCCTTTTGCAGCATGCGTCTTTGACGGTCCCACAACTACGCTTATCTCTCAGGAAGGCCCTGAAGTTACTCAGCAGGAAAGAGTCCAGGCTGCCGGAATGTTTACAACACCGGATGGTGATCTTGTCATTGATTTCGGACAGGAAGTCACCGGATATGTGGAGCTTTCCGTAGATGCAGAGGCAAAGGATACGGTTGATCTTTCCTTTGCAGAAGTTATGGACAAAAACGGCAATTTCTACAACGAAAACTACCGTTCTGCAAAATGCCGGTATCACTATGTCTGCAAAGAAGGAAAACAGACATGGCATCCTTTGCTGACATTCTATGGCTTCCGATATATTAGGGTCAATGAATTTCCAGGGGGTGTACATAATGCAAAACCAGAAAACTTTACTGCAATTGTGATTCATTCTCAAATGAAACGCACAGGCTATGTAACCTGTTCCAGCCCGCTTCTTAATAAACTGTTTTCCAACTGTGTATGGGGTCAAAAGGGTAATTTCGTAGACGTTCCCACAGACTGCCCCCAGCGTGACGAGCGGCTTGGCTGGACAGGGGATGCCCAGGTATTTACCAAAACAGCGGCTTTAAACTATGATGTGGAAAAATTCTTTATCAAATGGCTTGCAGACATGGCTGCGGACCAGCATGAAGACGGCCGTATCGGCCACGTTATCCCTGATCTTATATGTGCGCCAGACTCCAGTGCGGCATGGGGCGATGCTGCAGCAATCTGTCCCTGGGAAATTTACCTGGCTTACGGAAACAAACAGATCCTGGAAAACCAGTGGGATTGTATGCAAAAATGGGTGGGATATATTACCTCTGCCACAAAAACCCCTTGTCTCTGGACAGGCGGTGAGCATTTCGGTGACTGGCTCGGTCTTGATGCTCCTGTAGGAAGCTACAAGGGCTCCAGCCGTGAAGACTTTATTGCATCTGCCTTTTATGCATATTCTACTGCATTAACCATCAAGGCTGGAAGGGTACTTGGAAAAGACGTATCTTATTATGAATCCTTGTACCAGAAGATCGTCCAGACCTTCCGCAGTACTTTTACAGAATACCATACACAAACTGAATGTGCTGTTGCAGTATTCTTTAACCTTGCTCCGGATCCCGAAGCCACAGCCCGCCAGCTGGCAGAAATGGTTATCTCCTGCGGTACAAAACTCCAGACCGGTTTTGTAGGCACTCCATACCTTCTTCATGTATTAAGCAGCTATGGCTATACAAAACTTGCCTATGATCTCCTGCTGCGTACAGAATATCCTTCCTGGCTTTATCCTGTAGCAAAAGGCGCCACCACTATCTGGGAGCATTGGGACGGAATTATGGAGGACGGTGGTTTCTGGAGCGCTGATATGAATTCCTATAACCATTATGCATACGGTGCTGTCATGGACTGGGTTTACACCGTTGCGGCAGGTATCCGGACATTGGAAGCTTATCCCGGATATGAGAAAGCTGCGATCGCCCCTCATCCGGATAATCGCCTGGACTTTATGGATGCGCAGCTTAACACACGGCATGGCAAAATTAAAAGCTCTTGGAAAAAGGACGGCAATGGCTGGCGTTATGATATCTCAACACCTGTAGAAGCACAGATAACCATAGCAGGAACAACAAAATGGTACCCGGCCGGAGAGTATATTTTCTATAGTACTTTATAAAATCTGACAGCCAAATATATGGGCAAAAGCAGACCCCGGAGGTTACTTTCCCCCGGGGTCTGTTCTGCAGGATCATATCCTTTATTTTCCTGTATCCTCATTGGTATTTACATTTACAGTAATGTCCTTTCCGTCATTTGAGCCTTTCAAAGAAGCGCCCATAAAGCCCGCCAGCAGCGCCTTTACATCAATTCCCAGGGATTCTCCCAATCCGTCTGAAATCTGCGTTACTGTATTTACAATGTTGCCTGTAAGCTGTCCTGAATCGCCTCCGAACATCTTAATGGAATCCACATTGGTATATGCCTCTCCTGCTGCCTTTGCAATAGCCGGAAGCTGTTCAAAATATGTAGTCAGAGCCTTTAACTGCATATCCATCTGGGCTGCTTCGCCATACTGCTTCATTGCTTCTGCTTTTTTCAAAATACCTTCTGCTTCTGCCAGCGCTTTCGCCTGGATGGCTTGTGCTTCTGCACGTCCCTTTGCTGCAATTGCTTCCGCTTCCGCAAGGCCTGCTGCCTTTACAGCCTCTGCCTCCTGCTGAGCTGCATATTTTGTAGCCTCCGCCTGTTTCTTTACCGTTGCTTCCAGGGAACGCTCCGTAATTGCAACCTCCCTCTCCTTCAGTTCAATTTCCTTTTCCTGGCGAGCCAGATTCGCATTTGCGGTAGTAATCTCAATCGTCCGTCTCTGTTCCTCCTGCTGAATCTGGTAAGCGGCATCTGCCTCCGCCTTTTTAATATCGGAAGCCTTTTTCAGCTGGGCCTTCTGTATATCCAGTTCATTCTGCTTTTTGGCAATCTCTGTGTCTGCAGTCACCTGCGCTTCATTTGCAGCCCGGGAAGCTTCCGCTCTGGCCACTGCAATCTCACGTTCTGCGTTTGCTTTAGAAATGGCTGCATCTTTGCTGATCTGTACGGTATTTTCCAAACCAAGGTTGTCGATCACACCGTTGCGGTCTTTAAAGTTCTGAATATTAAAGGTGGTTAAATCCAATCCCATATCCCTTAGATTTGGTGTTACATTTCCGATTACTTTTTCTGCAAAAGCTTTTTTATCTCCCTGGATCAGTTCTTTTAAAGTTGTCTGGGAGATAATTTCACGGATATTTCCTTCCAGCACCGGAGTGATGATATCTTTAATCTGCTCCGGCTTATAACCGATAAACTTAGAAGCCGCAATCTTCAGAAGCTCTGGATTCTGGGAAACAGAAACGTTTGCAACTGCATCTACCATAATATTAATGGCATCTCTCGTAGGGATCTCATCTCTGGAAGTAAAATCCGACTGAATATTTTCCAGGGAAAGATAATCCACTCTCTGCAAAATAGGAATTACAAAGCATCCTTTTCCAATCACGGTTCTGCAGCCCCGGGGCCCGGTTACGATCATTGCCACATTAGGCGCTGCTTTTTTATACATCATTTTAGAGACAAGCAGAAAAAAACCTACGGCAGCTACAAAAATCAAAAGCCCAATAATAATTGGTGTTACATTTGCTATCATATTATTTTTCATATCCAGTTCCCTCCATAATATATATGTTTTTCTTTTTCAATTTCTACGTTTTCTTACTAACTTACTGGTATACTGCCCTTTCTCTAATACCTCTCCCGCCTCGGCGGTTCACCCTCTGCCATAAAACTCCCTCCTTTTTGTAAAATGATGCTGGGGGCAAAAGATCCCAACTATGATATAAAAAAAGACCTATCATGACCAAAGTCACAATAAGTCTCGCCATCTCATTTGATACGGGTACACATCGCACCGTTCTGACGCTTTCAAAACCATCTTTTTGGAGATGTTTGGCTACTCCCTTGTTGTATTGTTAAAAATATAACACTTTTTCAGTTATTTGTCAAGCTTTTTCAGACAGCCATTTTTCACTATCATCTGTAAAAAAAGCTGCCAACGATTACTTAATAGTAACATATGTTTTTCAGCGCCTTCTATCTATTGCAATCTTCCCCTGAATATTATATCATGAGGGAGGGACAAAAATCATTTTGGCCCTTACAATAGGGATAAGCAAAACAAATTGGAGGAAACATGAACACGAAATATCAGCTTGACACAAAAGAAAACAAACAATTTTTAAAGGAACTCTGTAACGAACTGCTCAGCTTCGGGCATCGTTTTCCCTCTCCTGACGGTTCTTCCTATTATCTTGGAGATGATGGTACTCCATGGACAGAGCGTAACCGCGAAACCTGGATCACCAGCCGCATGACTCATGTCTATAGCATCGGTACTTTTCTTGGACATGAAGGCAGCGAAGAATTAGCAGACGCAGCAATAAAAGGTCTTCTGGGCAAACTTCACGATGATGAAAACGGCGGATGGTACGCAGGCGTTAGGGCAGACGATCAAATCCTTCCTAGCAAACAGTGCTATGCCCACGCATTTGTAATCCTTGCTGCTACTTCCGGAATTTTGGCAGAAAGATCCGGCGCCAAGGAACTTCTTTCAGATGCGCTTCAGGTATACGACCGCTTCTTCTGGAATGAAGAAGAAGGGCTTTCCTGTGATACCTGGAATACAGAATTTACAAAATTAGATGATTACCGCGGAATCAATGCTAACATGCATACTGTAGAGGCATTTCTGGCTGCAGCTGATGTTTGCGGATTAGAAAAATACCGGGTACGATGCGGGCGCATTATTGACCATGTAATTGGATGGGCAGCCCAAAATAACTGGCGTATTCCGGAGCATTTTACCAAAGATTGGGACCCTGATCTGGAATGCAACAAAGATCATCCGGACGATCAGTTTAAGCCTTACGGCGCAACTCCTGGCCATGGCCTGGAATGGGCAAGACTGATCACCCAGTGGGCGCTTTCTGCTCATAAGGAAAATCCGTCCGATGGCGTTAAATATCTGGATGCTGCAGAAAACCTCTATAATCGTGCCGTAGCTGACGCATGGAATGCGGACGGTGCGCCTGGAATCGTTTATACCACCGATTGGGACGGAAAACCTGTCGTACATGACAGAATGCACTGGACTCTTGCAGAGGCAATCAATACCGCTTCTGTTCTCGCCCATGTAACCAAAAAATCCAAATATGCAGATGACTATGCTCAGTTTATGCAATACCTGGATGAGAAAGTACATGACCATGTAAACGGATCCTGGTTTCATCAATTAGACCAAAATAACAATGTTATCGGAACCGTTTGGCCGGGAAAATCTGACATTTACCATGCACTCCAGGCAACCCTGATTCCTTACAGCGATCCTTCTGTCTCCATTGCACTTGCAGTAAAAAAATCTGCAAAAGCAAAATAGATAAGCCTAAATAAGGGCCGTACATCAAATAACCCGCAGGTTTAAAGCAGACCTGCGGGTTTAAAATTTAGCCCTTTACGGCTCCGGCCATAACGCCTCCGATAATATATTTCTGCATAACTAAATAAAGCAGTATAATGGGAAGCATAGCCAATACAAACGCAGCAAATGCCATATTCAGCCGTATACTGTATTGCCCGAAAAAGAAAAACTGAGTCAGGGGAATTGTTCTGACCTCCGGCTTCTGAGCAATGATCAGGGAAATCTGGAAATCGTTCCATACAGACAAAGCATTGAGAATTAATGTGGAAGACACAATGGGCTTCATCAAAGGAAAAACAATCTTCCAGAATGTATAAAATTTACCTGCTCCGTCAATAAATGCAGCCTCCTCCATTTCCACAGGTATGTTTCGCACAAAACCAGTATATACGAACACGTTATAAGCCAGCTGAAATCCGCTGATTGTCAGAAGCATTCCGATTCTTGTATTCAGCATCCCCATATTCCGAAGCTGTACATAAAGAGGAAGCATAACTACCTGAAACGGCAGCATCATAGCCGCCAAAAAAATGTAATAAAAGGACTGATAAAAAAGAGAATGTCCATTTCTTGCAATTACATAAGCGCACATGGTACAAATTACCGTAAGCAGCAGCACGCTTGTCACTGTAACCACAAAGCTGTTGGCTGCAGCTGACCAAAAATCAGAAACCTCAATAGCCTCTGTGAAGTTCTGCCAGTATATTTTTTTCGGCAGCGCCAGGCCTGTACGCATAGTTTCCTCCGGAGACTTGAGAGCGTACACCACAGCAATATAAAAAGGCATGACAAAAACCATCACCGTCAAAAGCTTCAGTACAAAAGCAGATATTTTGCAAAAACGTTTTTTTACATTCATTACATTTCTACCTCCTTTCGCCGAAGGAGCCTAGATACGGCACCGGAAATTATAAAGATTCCCAACAGCATCAAAATTGCGGCTGCCTGTCCGTAGCCTGCCCGATTATATGGGAAGGTATAATTATATACATACATGGCAAAGGTTTCCGATGCCCGGCCCGGTCCTCCGTTTGTTGCAGCCATTACATAGTCAAATACCTTCAGGCCCCATCCTATGAACAAAGTCACATTGACTGTAAAGGCAGGTGCCAGAAGAGGAACTGTAATGCTCCGGAATCTTTTAAAAGCCCCTGCCCCATCAATTTTGGCAGCCTCATAATAGGTCTCCGGAATGGCCTGAAGTCCTGCCAGATAGATCAGCATAGCATATCCGATGTCCCGCCAGAATGCCATAATGCAGATTCCCCACATAACGGTATTTTTATTTCCCAACAGGCTTTTGATTCCGAATATGCCATAAAAAACATCACTGTAAATATAAGTCCAGATAAAGCCGGTAAGCACAAGACTTAAAATGAACGGCATGAATACAAATGTCCTGAAAATGCGGTTTACTCTGGTATCTTTCTTCAGAGCCACTGCAATGCCCAGACCCGCCGCATTATTGACGATCACGGTAACCACAGTGTAAAACAGAGAATTGCAGATAGGACCTTTTATACTTGGGTCCTTTAATATTCTGCGAAAATTCTCCAGACCAACGTAATTATAGATTGGGGAAAATCCATCCCAGTTGGTAAATGAAATCCTGATTCCTTTTACAAACGGAATCACTATAATAAAGATAAAAAGCACAAGTGCAGGAAGCATGAACAGAAAATTTATACCCTGCTTTTTTATCTTTGCGTTCATCCTCACACCTCTTCTCTCCCGATTTAAGTATACCTCCGGCAGTTTCCCACCGGAGGCATTCATTATCTTGCTTCAGTTTAAAGGATTTTAGTAAATCGCAGCAATCTCTTCATCCAGCTTTTCAATCATAGCATCTACATCGCGTTCTGTATCTGCTGCAAACTCTTCCTGCCATTTTCTGAAGGTCGCATCATACTGTCCTGAAAAAATATCCTGAGATTCATAGTTATAAACCTTTCCATTGTTTTGAATTTCAATGAAATCCAAAACGATGGGGGAGAGATTGGAAGTGTCTAAATCTGTGGAGCAGGGGATATCATATCCTGCTGCATTAAGAATAGAAGAGCCTTCCTTCGTTGTTAAAAATTCAATAAACTTTTTAGCTGCATCTTTATGTTCAGAATGAGAGGTAACCATGTAGCACCCGTCCGGAGCAAGTCCCAGAACCGGCTGATCATCGCTTGTATTAGGAGTTGCAAAGAAACCAATCTGGTCATCTACTCCTGCATTTACAAACTCTGAAATTTCCCAGTTGCCGCTTACCAGCATTGCCGCTTCTCCATTGATCAGCATATTTCTGGCCTTAGATGCATCTGTTCCGAAATCATCTCCGCCCTCAAAAGCAAGGCGATCTGCAGTTCTCTGAACACATTCCTTAAACTCCGGATAATCTGCAAACTTCTTTTCCCCTGCCAGGATCTCTGCAAACATCATAGGGTTTGTCTCCAGAGGATATCCGTATAAATCACTTTGAATCTCGCATTGTGCCATCCAGCTTTCCTGGAAGCCATGTGCAAAAGGTACGATTCCAGCATTCTGCAATTTTTCTGCTGCTGCGATCAAAGCCTCATGGCTCTTTGGAATCTCAATTCCATTATCTTCAAATACCTTTTTATTATAGAAGATGCCCATTCCGCCCTGATTGGTTGGAACTGCATAGATTTCACCGTCAACCTTCATAGATTCCAGCGTAACCTCTCCTACATTATTTAAAAATTCACATCCGGTAAGGGACTCAATATGGCCTGCCCGGATCAAATCTGCATACATTTTCGGACGTCCCATGATAAGGTCAGGAGCATCACCTCCTGCAAGCTTTGTTTTCAGCATAGTATCATACTGGCTGAAATCAATCCCTTGCTCTTCAATTTCAATACCCGGATTCTGTTCTTCAAAAGCGGTAATAATGTTTTCCAGGGTCTTTCTTGCAGCCTCCTCGCCAATATGGTGAAATAAAGTTACAACCTCCTTTTCCTCTGCAAATACAGAAGTGCTTCCAACTGCTGCTGTTGAAAATAATACCGATGCCGTTAACAATACAGAAACTATTTTTTTTGCCTTCATTTTCTGTTTCCTCCCTGTTATTTGATATCCTGAGTATAACAGCAGCGCACGGCTCTTCATATTTCACCATGTTTACAAAACATTAGTTTTTTTTACCTCTTTTCTTATATTCGCTTGGAGAAATCCCTTCCAAGCGTCTAAACACCTGATAAAAATAAATATAATCCCCATAGCCTACCGCATTTCCCACCTCGGTTACCCTGCTGCCCTTTTCCAGAAGAAGCTGCTTTGCCTTTGAAATCCGTATTCCTGCCAGGATATCCACAAAATTGCTTCCGGTTTCCTTTTTCAGCAGGCGGCTTAGATAGGATGGGTTCACCGATAACTCATCCGCCAGAATGGAAAGGGTAAGATTCTTTTTATAGTTTTCTCTTAGGTAATTCAGCGCCTGCACTGCCAGGGGATTTTTCATTTTCTGGCTTTCCTTTAATTCCCCCTGAATCTGCGCCACAAGACCCTTCAGATATTCCTTTGCCTGCGTTACATCCATAAGCTGGTTAATATCATCCAGGATCATTCCCACATCCCTGTCCATTTTGGCAGCATAGGTATCATAGTGCCGGAAAAGCGTAAGGCATATCTCGCTTAAAAGGCATTTAATTTTGAAACTGTCACCCGCCGTACTCTCCGTAAGCTGCAAAACAATTGCGTCTATCTCTCTGTCCAGTTCTGCCTGGGGCATGGCTTCCAACATTTGATAGAAATAGTCCAGATCCTTCACCATAGAATAAACCCCCGCCCTCACACTTTCGGGAGAGCCAGAGGAAAACAAAAGATCCTCCTTTGCCAGAAAAAAGCTTCCTGATAATTCAGCAAAAGCCTGATCGTAAACGTCTTTTACCTCTCTGATATCCCTGGAAACACGGCTTACGCAAAAACACACTCTGTGCTGCCGCCCCATCTGGCCGTGCAGTCTTTCCTGAACCAGAAGAAGAAGATTCTTTAAATGAATCCGGGTGTTCCTGGAGCTTTGTTCCTTATCCATATAGATTACAAACACAATATCCTGCCGGTTGGCCAGTTCAATAATGCACTCCGGATTCTCCAGTTCCGCCATCTGTTCCGAAATAAAGCTGTTTATCCTGAATACCTCCTCCATATCAGCACTTCTCACCCTTCCGATGACAACACTGTAAATCCGGTCATCCATCCCAAGGTTTGTTAGATCCTGTAGCGAAATCCCTTCCTTCCCCCGTCTCTGAGAAATAAGATCCCCAACAAGCTGGCAGCGCAGGGCATTCAAAGAAACCTTCTCCCTGCTTCTATAATGATCATTTTCTTCAATTTTTCTTACCGCCTTGTCGATGCATTCCTCCAGCTTTTCATTGTCAATGGGCTTTAGTATCAGCTCCAGGACGCCAAGGCTGATGGCACGCTTGGCATATTCAAATTCCTGGTAGCCGGTGATCATGATCACCTGTACCCCGGGAGTTTTTTCCTTCACCAGGGTAATCAGCTCAAGCCCATCCAGGCCAGGCATCTTAATATCGCTGATTATAATCTCCGGTAAATATTGACTGATCAATTCCAGTGCTTTTTCGCCGTTTTCCGCAGTTCCCACAACCTGACAGTTCCGCTTTTTCCAGTCAATGGTCTTTTCCAGCGCTTTGCATATTAATGGATTGTCATCTACGATCACCACTCTATAGTTCCTGCTCATCTGCTTCTCCCTCAAATATCACCGGCAGCTTCACCGTGACAATAGTCCCTTCCTTTTTTCCCTGCGCTATACGAATACCATACTGATCGCCGTAAAGAATCCTGATACGCTTATGTACAGCCTGAAGTCCTACTTTTGTATGGTTTTGTTTTTCCTCTTCAGGAACATCTTCCACAAAAGACAGGTCCTGATAAAGCCACTTCTCTGAAATCCCAATTCCATTATCCTCGATCTCTATCAGCATATCCTTTTCCTCACACCTTGAGACAACACGAATGCTTCCTGCCCCCGGCTTTGGCTCCAGTCCATGGACAATGGCATTTTCCACCAGCGGCTGGAGAATCAGCCTGGGTACCAGGGTATCCATTAGAATCTCATCCATTTCCATAAAAAGATGAATACGGTTTCCAAAGGACATATTCTGCAGCTCAATATATTTACAGATATTCTGCACTTCTTCCTCCAGGGTTACAAACTTCCTTTTAGTGCTGATAGTTTGTCTAAGATAGTTTCCCAAAAGCCGTACGCTGTCCGCTACCTCCCGGTCACCGTTCAGCTTCGCCAAACTATTTATTGACTCAAGAGTATTGTACAGAAAATGCGGATTGATCTTTGCCTGAAGGGCATCGTATTCAAACTGCACGGCTTTTAACTGGGCATTTTTCTTCTGTATTTTCTCCTCCGTAATACTGTCAAGCAGGCTTGTCATCTTCTTCGACATCTCGTTAAAGGCACGGATTACCTCGCTGATCTCATCTTCTCCTCCAGGCTCCTCTTTTACAGAAAAGTCCCCGTTCTCCACACTTTGTATCCTGCCAAGAAGCGCCAAAAGCTTGGAAGAAATATCACGATACAGCCATATTACCAAAGAAGCGGCAAGCAAAATAGATGCCAGCGCAATATACCAAAAAGGAGCCAGCATCTGCACGGCTCTGTCAGATATTATCTTTTTGTTGACCAGGTTCATGACTCTGATTCCGTTTTTCTCAAGATTACGCCAGGTAAAAAGATAATTATTATCTCTGTAGTAAAACTCCTGCTCCGTATCCTCTGAAAGCTCATATTTCTCTACCAGCATTCTGGCAATATCTCCTACCTCTTCATTGGAATTTAAGAGAACTTCGTAATCCTGGTTGAGGATAATGATATCGTTTCCTTTTTCGTTCAGAAGATCCTCGTAGCTTTCTGTAAAAAATGCCTGGTCAATCCCAATGGACACTACCCCTACCTGTTCCATGGTATTTCCATCAAAGACAGCTCTGCTGGCAAATACCAGTTCTTCATTACAGGGGGACCAGTAATTTTTGCCCCAAAGTGCTTTCGCATTTTCCGTACTAAGCATATTTTCTACTATATTATCTCCCAGCTTCCAATTATAGGCAGTATTCTGAAAGCATTTCTGATTATTATCCTCAATAAGTACAATCTTGATATACTTGTTATAATTGATCAGGTTGTTGCTGTAGGTTTTTAAAATCGTCTGGCTTTTATAGGACATCTCCTCATAGATTGGATTCAGTGCCCTGTATATCTCCGTTTCAAAAGCCTCTTTTACCATAAAATCATCAAGAAGCTGTATTTTTGCATCCAGGCTCTGCTCCAATTGTGCAATGATCTTGCGGGAGGCGTCCACAGATACCTGTGTAAGCATCTTCCTGGAAATTGCGTAGTTGGACAGTCCAAGAAGAACCAGCATACTCACAATAATGCTGATCATAATGATCAGCAGCTTCTTCCGAATAGAATATTCACTTATTTTTCCTGCTTTTTTCTTTCTTTTCATCCTTCCGCTTCCTGTCTCTTTTCTCTTTTTGCAAAATCCGGATTTCTATCCTTTCTGCTATTTTCCCTCACTTTTTCTGTATTGTCAAGCTGCCGCAGTCTGCCTGTCACATACCTTTTCAAAAAGAACCTCCCTGCAGAAGAAAGCCGTTTTCTTGCTTCCTTCCTGCTTGCCGGGAGGTTCTCAAATCTCAAACTGTACATCTTTATTTATAAATGAATACCAATATATTCACCTTTCGTATTTCGAAAAACCAGATTGCTCTTTATCTCTTTATATTGCGTTGGGCTATATCCTGTCTTCCTTTTAAAAATCTTAGAAAATGACAAAGGGTCTGAATAACCTACTTTTGCAGCTACTTCACTGATCTGAATATTGGTCTTCAGCAAAAGAGATTTCGCATGTTCTACTCTCACATTGAGCAAGTATTCCTGTGGAGAACACCCCTTGCATTTCTTAAAGTTTGTAGCAAGATAGCTTCGGTTCACTCCAATCATGTCAGCCAGTTCATTTATAGTAAGATGCCTACCATAATTTGCAGCAATATATTCTGCAGCATGTTCCACATATGCAGAGCCGCTTTTATATTCCGGAGGGATCTCCCCCTCTTCCTGGCATTGTCTCCTATAGTCGTAAATCAATTCCCCAAACAGAATCTGCAAAAGACCATTACGATATAAATTATTCTCCGGGAGAATATGCGGATCCTTCAGCATACCCTCAATACAAAATTCTACAGCTTTCATACATTTAATCCTTCGTACAGGATTCTTAAATGATAAGCCCGCTCTGGCACAGCATACTTCCGCATCAATGCCTTCAAAACCAATCCACCTGTAGGACCACGGACTATCTTTATCAGCCTCATACCACGCTTCTCTTCCGGCAGGAATAAAAAACACATCTCCTTTTTCCAGATAATATTCCTGGTTATTCATTTCAAGCACGCCTTTTCCTCCCTCAATCAAGTGAATCAGGTAGGTAAAGCGCTTATTAGGTCCAAATCTATGACCGGAATCACATTGTTCCCATCCGCAATAAACCAGGCTCAGATCAAAAACGCTCTTCTGAAGATTATCCAGTGCGCGGAATTTAGCGGTATCCGTATAACCTACTTTACGCAGCATGATTCCCTCCTTTATTGCTCTGCATAAACGCTTTATGTCCGGCAGAACATTCTGATTTTCTATTCTGTTTATATCTATTGCTGTACTGCCTCCAGCGTATACAGAATCGAGGCAAAATCTCCTCCTTTCTTATTAAGGGCTTCACGGTCTATTGGAATTCCGGCATACATTAGTTCATTTCCATATGCACGCAGTATGTGGTCATCCCACTTTACCTCATACAGCATTTTCTCATCAAGCCCTTTAAAATTCATTCTCAGCCATGACGCATTGACCTTATTCAGACGCTGATAAAATGCAGCTACTGCCTGTGTCTTATCTCTGGAAACAACGATCCATGCAGTTTCGTTCCCCTTGAATGGACTTCTGATACGGTAAAAATCACCCTCAACCTGAATAAGATGACGGTATTTCTTCATAAAGCAGATCTGCTCTTTTACCTCTTCAATTTCAGCTTCGCTCAAAAGGTTCAGATCCAGCTCATAGCCAAAAGTACCAAAATATGCAACATTAGCCCTTGTAGAAAGAGGTGTTTTACGGAAAAGCTGATGGTTCGGAACTGCTGAAACATGGGCTCCCATACTGACTATCGGATAAACCAAAGAGGTTCCATATTGTATTTTCTGCCTTTCTCCTGCATCTGAATCATCGCTTGTCCAGGTCTGGGGTGTATAATACATTAATCCCGGATCAAATCTCGCTCCGCCACTTGAACAGGATTCAAAAAGAATCTCCGGATAGCGCTCAGTCAGCCTGCTGTACAAGTCATATACTCCAAGAATATATTTATGCATGGTCTTTCCTTGATTTTCCGGCTTCTCCGTACGGCAAAACGGCTCTGTCATGTAACGGTTCATATCCCATTTTATGTAAGAAATCCGGGACTCATCCAGTATCTTTGTAATAGCATCGTAAATATAATCTACCACTTCCGGTCTGGAAAAATCCAATACATGCTGATGCCTTGCAAATGATTCAAACCGATCCGGCACTCCGATCAGCCAGTCAGGATGTTCCCGATAGCAATCACTGTTTTTGTTGACCATCTCCAGTTCTACCCAAAGACCGAATTTTAATCCCATTTCTTCTATCTTGCGGGATAGTCCTGCTATACCGTCCGGAAGCTTGTCTGTATTTACAAACCAGTCTCCAAGCCCCTGATAATCATCATTTCTCGTTCCAAACCACCCGTCATCCAGGACAAACAGTTCCACTCCAACTTCTTTTGCCTTCTTTGCTATCTGCAGGATCTTTTCCTCAGTAAAATCGAAGTAGGTTGCCTCCCAGTTATTCAGGAGAATGGGGCGGGCAGAATCTCTCCATTTGCCCCTCATCAGTCTTGTACGGTATAGCCTATGATAGGTCTGGCTCATTCCATTCAGGCCTTTGTCACTGTATACCATTACAACCTCCGGAGTCTGAAACTCTTCGCCGCAATTGAGTTCCCAGGAAAATCCCTGCTCATGAATTCCAATCATTACCCTTGTCATATCAAAAGTAGACACTTCAACCTGTGCCAGAAAGTTTCCGCTGTATACCAGGCTAAATCCAAATACTTCACCTGCATCCTCTGTCGTATCCGGACGTTTCAGTGCAAGGAAGGGATTCTGCTCTGCACTGGAGCATGTTCCGCACAGACTCTGGATAGACTGGATTCCCATCTCCAGCTTTCTTGTTTTGATATATCGTTCCCGTCCCCATGCGCCGGACAGCTGCAGCATTTCATAGTCCATATCCGGAAATTCCACACTTGCGCTCATCATGCCTTCCAGACGTATTTCCGCTGTTCCTTTATGCAAAATCCTGGCGTTCCTTATAATCACAGGGTAATCCCGAAAGATTGTATAAGAAAGAATTAAATCTGCATTAATCACGGAGTCATGCAGTTTAATTTCCAATGTTTCTGCTTCTTCTCCACTTTCAGTATATACTGCAGGCAGACCCTTTAAAGGCCGCTTTCCTGAAAAAATCTCGTGGGATTCGTATTTAAAATCTACAATCTCACTGCCATTTTTCTGCCGTATTGTAAGGGCCGGGCTTCTATAATCCCCGGTTCCATAAACAGGATATTCCTGTTTTACATAATGCATCGAGAGAAGCCCTGGTTCCGGTATACAAACAGACATCTGTGACCGCATTACTTCTTCATGGAGATAGGAAAAGTCCTCTTTGTCATTGATTACTCTTCCATAATAAAGATTCTCTATCTGGCCATTCTGCATAATGTATAGAATATCACTTACATACTGATTATAAATATGAAATGTCTGTGTATTTTCGTGGAATATAACTGCCATCTTTCTCCTCCTGTTTAAAGCTTTCCTCCGCTGGTAGCAATACCTTCAATAAATTGTTTCTGGAAAATCACATAAATAATGATCATCGGAATACAGGCCAGAAGAGATGCCGCCATCAATTCGGGAAATTTTGCCACATACTGGCCCTGCATCTTTGCAAGAGCAGATGAAAGAACCAACATCTCCTTATCTGTATTAACAATCATAGGCCACATCAGATCCTTAAAGGCAAATACAGCCGTAAAGATTCCAAGAGCCACCATGCTGGATCTGGTCAGCGGAGCCATAATATACAAAAATGTCTGTCCGATATTGCAGCCGTCAAGCCTGGCTGCCTCCTCCAGATCCCTGGGCAGGCTCATATACCCCTGTTTCAGCAAAAATGTGCCGAACGCTGTAACCATGCCCGGAAATACCAGTGCAAAAATAGTATTCAGCATATGCATTTTACTTACCATCAGATACTGCGGAATAATAAAGATCTGTACCGGAACCATCATCTGGAATAAAACCAGGCTAAAAGCCAGATTACGTCCCGGAAATGTAAGTCTTCCAAAGGCATACCCTGCCATTGTGGCAGTTAATACTGCAAAAAGCACACGGAAAAAGATCAAAAGAAGTGTGTTCTTATAAAGCAGTAAAAAGTTCATATTATCAATAACTGCCGTGAATGCTTCCATCCTCCATACCTTGGGAAAAATAGTAAAAGGATTTACAGAAGTAGCCTCTGTAACAGATTTAAATGCAGTCAGCACCATCCACAAAAAGGGCACCAGCATTGTAATTGATACAATGATCAGGATCCCATGAATCAACACGTTCATCATCCTTTTTCTTGCTTCCATACCCTCCATAAAAGATCCCCCCTTTTAATTATAAAATACCCATTTTTTCTGTCCGATCATCTGGAATACCGTAATAATCATGGTAATTGCCAGAAGCAGCACAACAATCGTAGAACCGTAGCCCATGTTCTTATTTACAAAAGAATACTTATAGAACAGGTATACCAGTGACTGTGTTTTTGACAATGCCGGATTGGATTTATCAATGACCATATAGATTAAGTCAAATACCTGAAGGGCTCCAATCACTCGGGTAACAAGTACGAAAAAGAGCGTTGGTGAAAGCAGCGGAATGGTAATATGGAAAAAGGCGTTAACACCTGTTGCCCCGTCTATTTCAGCCGCCTCATAATAGTCTCTAGGAATCTCCTGAAGACCGGAAAGGAACAATACCATATTATATCCGATAATAGACCATACGCCAATGACCGCAACGGAAAAAACTGCAATCTGTGGACTGGAAACCCAGTTTACATGAACTTTAAATACATTGTTAATCAGTCCAAAGTCAGAGTTAAACAGCCATCTCCATACCATTGCTACTGCTGCAGGAGCCGCTACCATTGGAAGAAAGATAATCGTTCTGTAAACGGATCTTCCTTTCATTTTTCGGTTTAATAATACTGCCAAAACCAATGCAATGGCAATGGAAAATGGCACTTCTACAATGGCATATTTCAATGTGTTGATCAATGCCTGCCATACTTCCTTATCTCCAAAAACCTTTTCATAATTGCTCAATCCCACAAAGATATTGCCTTTTCCAAAGTCACCAGTTTTAAAAAAACTCTGGTAAATTGTTTGAAAAATCGGTATGATATTCAATACGACCAGCCCGATTGTTGTTGGAAGAATGAATAGCCATCCCCACAAAAATTCGCTTCGCTGTCTTCCTGTTTTTGCCTTGCTCTTTGTATTTGCCATTAAGATCACTCCTTTGATAAGAGAAGCCGCCACACGGATGGTGCAGCGGCTCTCTGCCATTTTTCAGCACATTCTATTTTAGGAATTATTCCTCAGCCAATTTCTCATTCATCTGTTCTGCCATTTGCTTGCAAGCTTCTTCCATAGAAATGTCGCCAGTATAAACACCCTTCAGGATTTCACTATTTTCATTTTCCCATGTTACAGTTGATTTGGAATACGGACGGATCTCCATATCCTCCATCATATTCAGGTACGCCTGAAGGTTGAAATCTGCGGACTGAGACCATGCGTCAGAGGTTCCTGTGTATGCAGACATTGTCACACCAAGCTGTGCCTGTTTCTCCTGTGCCTCTTTGGAGCCAAGGTATTCTACCAGCTGCCATGCTTCTTCTGTATGCTCACCAGAAGCTGCTGCTGCCCATCCTAAGCCATTATATACGGAAGTTCTTCTTCCTGTCTGGCTATTCTTCGGAAGCTCTACGATATCACAATTTGCAGATGTATACTCATTGCCTTTATATGCAGCCAGCATCCAGGATCCCTGGAGTACCATAGCAACTTTACCGGACTGGAATAAAACATCTTCTCCATTCTCAGACATTGTTTCAAGAGAGGGCATTACACCGTCTTTAATCCAGCCTTCCAGAACCTGCATAGCCTCAATCGTCTTTGCATCATCCCAGCCTGACTGTTTCTTATCTTCGCTGATAATGTATCCTCCATTATCATATACCATATTATAATAGCCAGCCTGATTATTATCATTTCTTACTGCCAGACCATACTGAGATCCGTCCTCTTTCGTAAGTTTCTTAGCAGCTTCTCCCACGTCTTCCCAGGTCCAGTCTGCTGTAGGATACTCAAGTCCTGCTTCGTCAAACATAGCCTTGTTATACCACAATGCAATGGTATCTACATCCTTAGGAACTGCATAATATTTCCCGTCATATGTATACAATCCCCAGATGTCTTCAGGATAGTTTGCCGGATCAATTGCTTCGCTCTCACTGATTTTATCTGTCAGATCCAGGAGCATATCATTGGACATATATCTCTCACTCTCATTAGAATGCATCCAAAATACATCCGGAAGAGATCCTCCCTGTGCACCTGCTTCCAGCATAGTCCAATACTCATCCCATTTTACAACTGATAATTCTGTTTTAATCCCTGTCTTAGCGGTAAAATCAGAAAGAATCTCTTTGATGCCCGGTTCCTGATAAGAATCCCAAATAGAAACTGAAAGCGTTACATCACTTCCTTCCGCATATACGGGAAGTGCAGAAACTGTCATCAAACCTGCCAGAACTATTGCTGATGCCTTCTTTAAACTCATAATTCATCCTCCTTTTATTCTTGCCTGTGAATATGTACTTGCATGGTCAATTCTTAATATTATCTTCTTCTGACCGATATAAATATTATAATTGTACATGAAAAAATGATAAATGGTTCAATGTCTACATTACATGGAAAAATGTTTGTTTTTACCTATTTTTCGTAGTATTATGTTAAGAATTTGTCGATTTTTTTCTGCTTTTTTGTTTATTATCCCCATTTCTACCATAAAGACTCTATCTTCTATAATAATTCTGTACTTCATTAAAGCATTTGTGGTTATATTTATACAACATTTTTCTATGTACAAAAATGACATTTTTTCTTAATTTGTCCAGGTACTTTGCATCATAGTATAATTTATGCTACAATTTAGTTATTACCTTAATTTGTTTCTCAATGTATGAACCGGAGGATTTTATGAACTTACTCAACGAAAACAACATTGTACATATTTTTCTTAATAAAATCGGAGATATTATCATTGCCAACCTGCTTTTTGTCCTGTGCAGTATCCCTCTTATCACCATTGGCCCATCCCTTACCGCACTTTATCACTGCATGCTCCGCACAGTCAAAGACAACAACAGCGGAACCATAAAAACCTTCTTCCGCTCCTTTAAAGAAAACTTTCTTCAGGCGCTGATCATCTGGCTTCTTATACTTACCGCAGGGCTGATCCTGATTACCAACACGCTTTTTCTTAAGGAAAATAAAGGAGCTGCCGCACACATCCTCCTCTATGGTTCTTATTCTTCCATTATACTGCTCATTATTTTTGCAATGTATATTTTCCCTGTGATCGCAGCCTTTGCCAATACCCTGCGTGCTTTGTCAAAGAATGCCTTTCTGCTGGCGTTTATCCACTTTCCAACCACATTGGCTATGGCAGTGGTCTCCATACTTCCCCTGTATATGACTTATCAGGATGTAACGCTTGCACCCCTGTATTCCTGCTGCTGGTTTTTCTTTGGCTTCGGACTCACCGCCTACATTAATTCCTGTATGCTTTATCGGTTCTTCCGTAAGCTTCTGCCCAATGACTAACCCTGGTTATCACAAGCTGAAAAGGTAATGGGATTATATATGTTCTGCGTTTTCTGAAATTTATTGACAAGAAAAACATTGTAGTTTAGAATGGAATTAATTTAATACGACAGGTGCTCATAAAAATGAGAGAATAGGAAAGTAAGTTAAAGCTTACACGGTCACGCCGCTGTAGGGGAAGAGCAAAGCTTCACAATGTCACTGGGAAACTGGGAAGGCGAAGCTGCGCTATGAGGCCCGAGTCAGAAGACCTGCCTGTTGTATGCGATTTGCACTTGAGTTACGAACGATGGCCGAGTGCAGGAACGCTGATCATCTGAGATCTGCATATGTTTTTTTATCTTTTCCCAGAGTATTCTCCGTTCATCGGCCCATCTGTATTCTCAGATGGCCTTTTTTATTTACATTGTTCAATTTCATTTAGAAAAGGAGTAATGAAAATGACAAAAAGAAAAAAACAAACGCTGGTGCTTACAAGTATTTTTGCACTTATCTTTGGTATGGTGCCTAATGTAAATGCCATGCACATCATGGAAGGTTATCTCCCGGGAAGCTTCTGTATTGCCTGGGGTGTGATATGCGTTCCTTTCCTGGCAGCCGGTTTCTTCTCTATCCGAAAAACTTTGAATGAAAACCGCAAAGCTTTGATTATCCTGGCAATGTGCGGCGCATTTATATTTGTCATATCTTCCCTGAAGATACCCTCAGTAACCGGAAGCTGCTCCCATATGACAGGCACCGGTATGGGCGCTATCCTGTTTGACCCTGCCGCAGTCAGTATCCTTGGAATTATCGTATTGATCTTCCAGGCCATCCTGCTGGCTCACGGCGGTCTTACATCTTTGGGCGCCAATACATTTTCCATGGCTATTGCAGGACCCCTTGTATCTTTTGGTTTATTTAAATTATGCCAGAAATCACATATAAATAAAAGAGTTAGCGTATTTATCGCAGCAGCAGCAGGTGATCTGCTTACCTACTGTGTCACCAGCTTCCAATTAGCAATGGCTTATCCGTCTGAGCAGGGCGGCGTTTTTGCTTCCATG
Organism: uncultured Blautia sp.; assembly: GCA_946557785.1. Lineage (GTDB taxonomy): Bacteria > Bacillota > Clostridia > Lachnospirales > Lachnospiraceae > Blautia_A. The sequence goes on along the minus strand of CAMNTH010000007.1, from coordinate 88,256 downwards.
ATAAAATTTCTGGGAGTATTTGCTCCCACCCAGCTTCCCCTTGCTGTGATAGAGGGCATCCTCACGGTGATCATTATCATCGGTCTGGAATCCTTCGCAAAGCCAGAACTAAAAGCTATTGGTTACATAAAGGAGACATAAAAGATGAGTAAAGATAAGAGGACCGTAATAATATTACTAATCGTTGCTGCTTTGATTGCAGTCATTCCCTTCCTGTCTTTAAGGGGAGCCGAATTCGGCGGATCTGATGATGCAGGGAGCGTTATGGTAGAGGAAATTCAGGGAGCCGCTTATGAGCCGTGGTTTACTCCTGTTTTAGAAGACTTTATCGGCGGGGAAATTCCCGGGGAAATTGAAAGCCTTCTCTTCTGTGTACAGACCGGCATCGGGGTAGGGATCATTGCCTTCTGTATGGGACGTCTGTATGAGAGGAAAAAGCTATCCAAAGAGAGCATAATCTGATTCTAATCCGTATGGAAAGGATTTACTATGATAGCCATTGATAAGCTTTGTTACTATTCAAAACTACGGTATGTTAATGCTTGTGAAAAATTTTTATATGCGCTGTTTACTCTTTTTTTCTGTGTTTTCAGCAAATCTATGGCAGCAGCTGTACTTGTATTAGCCGTAAATGGGATTCTCACCGTTGTGAAAGGGGGAATCCCTCTTTCACGTTACAGACACTTTATGGCAGTCCCGCTTGCTTTTCTTCTTTTAAGCACCTTCACCATTATTATTAACATATCCAGAGTGCCCCTGGACGCTTACGCCATACCGATTGGCAGCTATTATATTACCAGCAGCCGGGCTTCTCTTCTCTTTGGACTTCGGCTGATCCTTACTGCACTGGCCAGTGTTTCCTGCCTTTATTTCCTGTCTCTGAACACACCCATGACAGATATTCTGGCAGTTCTGAAGAAATTCCGCTGCCCCGAACTCCTCATTGAACTGATGATGCTGATTTACCGCTTCATCTTCGTACTAATGAATCTGGCGGCCGTTATGAGTACTGCACAAAACTGCAGGCTGGGAAATAAAGACTTTCGTACCTCCTGCAAGTCCTTCGGTTCCATGGCCTCAACCCTTTTTATACGGTCTATGAAAAAGTCCAACGCACTGTACGATGCTATGGAATCCCGATGTTATGATGGAAAAATTCATGTACTGATAGAGAACTATCCGCCGCGAAAAAAAGAAGTCTTTCTTATTATATTATATGAGACGCTGTTATGCCTGATTACAATAGGGAGATACATATTATGAATGAAGAAATTATTATAAAAGCAGAAAACCTGCATTTCTCCTATGACGATGGACATTCACATTCACTCAATGGATTGACCCTGGATATTCATCGGGGACGAAAAATTGCTTTCATGGGAGCCAACGGCTCCGGTAAATCTACCTTTTTTCTCTGCTGCAACGGAATTCACAAGCCAACGCAAGGGCAGCTTTATTTTAATGGAAAGCCCTATGATTATTCCAAAAAAGGATTGTTAGAGCTGCGAAGCAAGGTAGGGATCATCTTTCAGGATCCGGATAATCAGCTTTTCTCCGCCAGTGTATACCAGGAAATCTCTTTTGGGATCCTCAATCTTGGCGTATCGGAAAAAGAAGCAAAAAAAGAAGTGGATAAAGTAATTGCCACTCTGGAAATCACACCCTTTGCCAGCAAACCTACCCATGCATTAAGCGGAGGGCAGAAAAAACAGGTTTCCATTGCAGATATACTGGTGATGCATCCGGATATTATTATCCTGGATGAACCAGCTGCAGCTCTGGATCCCAAGCATACGTCTATGGTAAATAAAATTGTTGATCAAATGACAGACAATGGGATTACAGTCATGATGTCCACACATGACGTAGATTATGCTCTGGAGTGGGCTGATGAAATTGTGCTTTTCCATGACGGAAAGGTGCTGATACACGGCTCGCCCATAGAAGTTTTTTCCAACAAGTCCGCCCTGGCCATGACAAACCTGACGCAGCCCGCCGTGCTGCAGCTTTTTGAGCGGCTCTGTCAGAAAGGTATTCTCAAAGCCTCTCTTGCGCTGCCCCGCAATCTGCATATACTGGAAAGCTATATCGAAAATATAAATGCAAAACCTTATTACGGGGGAAGCCAGCTCATAAATCGCCATACTAAAAAGGCCATTTTAGTCGTCAGCTTTGGTACCAGCTATGAGGAAACCAGAAAAGTTACCATTGATGCTATTGAAGCAGCTATTAGCCGCGCCTATCCGGACTATGCCATTTATCGGGCATGGACCAGTAAAATGATTTTGGCTAAACTGAAAAAACGGGATCAGGTGCACATTAATAATGTCAAAGAAGCTATGGAGCAAATGCACCAGGATGGCATCACAGATGTCATTGTACAGCCTACCCATGTGATCAACGGCATTGAAAATGACCTGATGAAGGACGATACCCTTTCTTATCAGGAGTATTTTAAAACCATTCGCTTCGGAGATCCGATCCTGACCTCAGAGCAGGATAATAAAGAGGTAATCCAAGCAGTATCAGAGGAATTTTCCTGGGTAGGCAAGGACGAAGCTCTTGTTCTCATGGGACATGGTACCACCCATTTCTCTAATGCTATTTATGCTGCTTTAGACTACACCTTTAAAGATACGGGACATCCCAACATCTTCCTTGGAACAGTAGAAGCCTATCCTTCTCTGGAATCACTGCTTCGCATGCTGAATGAATACAGCCCCCGGAAAATAGTTCTGGCGCCCTTCATGATCGTTGCAGGGGATCATGCCCGAAACGATATGGATGGAAGCAATCCGGATTCCTGGAGAAGCCGATTAGAAGCGGAAGGGTACAAAACCCAATCCGTCTTAAAAGGCCTGGGCGAATATGAGGGAATCCGCCAATTACTTATACGGCATATAAAAGATGCCATGGAAAGATAAATTCAGTCTCTCATTGCAAATGCATACGGCCATACTGGGGCTGTCGGGAATGATATGCTCCCTTCTAGGCCAATGTCATTAAGTTAAGATAGTCGAGAAAGGGGCTATCTATTTCCCGATAGCCCCATTTGTTGCGGGCAAAAATAGCAAAAGAGCTGACAGATGAACACTACTTCAATCTATCAGCTCTTCCTGTAACTCGATTCTAAATGCTAACTTAATGACATTGACTTGGCGGGGAGCGGTTCAGAAATAGACAGCCCCCTGTCATTGTAAATTGCTGCTTATACGATAATTCACTGAGTAATCTTATACCAGCGCAGTACCTTTTGACAGCAAATGAACAGCTATTTAATTCTAGGAGGAGTAATTAGAAGATTATTTATATCTTCCGCTATTTTTTCAGAAGGCTGTGCCCATTCCACATAACAGTCCAAACCGTTTTTATCCAAAATCCACTTTGTTCTTCCCTCATCGTCAAAGGTAACCTTGCCTTTTCCCGATTCCTTATAGTGGCAGCAATTTTTAACTATCGCATATTCAACTGTCAATAAATCGCAACTATATCGTTGCCCATCCTCCGTATAAAACCGATAAGCAATTCGAACAGGGTTATTTTCAGGAACATCTGTATGCAGCAATTTTCCTGTACGAATCAAACCTGCTTCAAAGCCTAAATACACTTTTGGCGTAGGCCAATATTCCGCAACATTCTGTGCGGCCGGGATATCGCATACAGCATTAAACTCCGCTATATCTTCTACATTCTTTCCGGTTTCTTCTTTAGAAAGTTCTGAAAGCCCCTCCACGGATGAATTAAAAATACCTGCCATCAATACCAACCTTTGTACTTTCCGTTTTACAAGCGCGATACCATCCAAAGGTGAATATTCATCAGCATTAGAATTTAAAAGATTGGATAAATTATTAAGAGGTCCTATGGCAATAAAATCCACACTCTTATCTTCCTGTGAAGCTAATATTCTACGGTACATTGCTACCGCTTCTTCAATATCCCCCTATCCATTTCATACACCTCATCACATAAAACTTCAATGTCCTCTCTATTATGGCTTGCCAGAAGAATTGTCCTGCCCTGATCTTTTAGCGTCAGAAACAATTCCCGTATTTCCTCCACCCCCTGATTATCCAAACCATTCATAGGCTCATCCAGAACTAAGATACTCTGATCCTCCATAACCGCCTGCGCGATTCCAAGGCGCTGCTTCATTCCCATGGAATACTTTCCCACCTTTTTCCTGCCCGCTTGCCCAAGGCCAACCAATTTCAGAATCTCATCTATGCGGCAGTGCTTATCTCCGGACATGGCAGCAAGAAGCTCCAGGTTTCTCTTTCCTGAATACTGTTTCAAAAATCCAGGTTCCTCAATGATTGTACCGATTTGGCTTCTATCTGCCCGGATCGTTCCCCCGTCAATCTGAAGCAGGCCGCAGATACACTTAAACAGCACGGTCTTTCCGGAGCCATTTCTCCCGACAATCCCGCAGATGGTTCCTTTTTCCACCCTAAGGCACACATTCTGCAATACTGTTTCCTGTCCGAATTTTTTTGTTACATGATCTGCATCAATAACGATTTCTCCCATAATTTCCTATCAATCCTTTCATTTCGCAATATCCGAGCGAACTGTTTTATAAAAGGCGATTGCTGCAAGTATCCCACATCCTGCAATCAGCAGAAAAAACGCTCTTTGAACCGAAATCCCATGAAGCGCATATTTCGATAAATTACTTAAATCTATCCAGGCGCTGGGAACCAGATACATCACCCAGCCAGGAAAATATTTGACACGGGTTACAAGGAGAATAGACGCAAAGGTAATGACTGTACTCACAACTCTCCCCACATACATATTAAGGCACCAAAGGCAAAATCCATAAAAAGAGCAGATAAAAAATCCCAGCAGCACCACAAGGAGCATAGCCTCCAAAGGTACATACCCGAAAAGAATAAGATCCGACACACCAAAAGTAAGCCCAAACATGTCACCTGCATCCGTAAGGGAAAGCGTCGTCCAAACCCGTCCCCATTCCAAGCTTAAGCCCACTTTTGGTACAAGCATTAAAATGCTTATTCCAACCAGCGTGCACATATATATGGCACTCACTGCAAAAATATACAGCACCTGTCCAAGTATCCATCCGGGTACCCCGCTTCTCATGATTACAAAAAGCTGCTGTTTTTCATAAAATGGCGCGTCCATAAAAAACAATACAGCTCCCGCAAATACAGAAGCCGTCAGCATAGTATCATTAAGCAAAAACGGCAGCAAAAACGGAGAGGCGCTTTCCTCTGTAACAAATAGAAATTCCCTAATGGGATAAAGTTCATTCATCATAAAAATAAAAAGACAAACCGGTATCAAATAAAGCTTATAATTTCCTTTTAGTATGCGCAGCTCATACCTGCAGATTCCGGCAGCCTGGCACCATATCTTCACGAAAAATCACCTTCTATCTTTTTCAGCATCACAACCCAGCTTACGATAATAAACAAGAATGTTAGAAATAATGCATATGCTATCAGAAAGAATGGATTATCCGTATAAGTCGGCGCTGCGGAATTATAAATTACCTCTATATATAGCATAGGGTAATTGATCGATATCCTGGAAAACAAGTAAAGAAAAAAATAATTCTGCAAAAACGGAATTGCAAATACGCCATAAGAGTTCCGTACAAAAGTGGATATCGCCAGAGCCAGTACGCTCATTGCTGCACAGTACAGCCCGTCCAGAAATATCTGTATTCCCATATAGAAAGCTCCATGTTCCGGCAATAAAAACCCAAAACAGCTCTCCGGCTTAAAATTCTCCACAGCAATACTTTCTGCTGCTATGAGCGGAAGCTCCATACCCTGCCTGACCACAAACAAAACGCTTCCCAGAACAGCTACCAAAAAAGAAGCGGTAAATACAGCAATTAGTTTTGAAGCAATATAGTTTTTCATCCCCACCCTTTTCATACAGTATCTCAAAAAATGATTCTCTGCATCCTCACAATAGGAATAAACATAGGCTGTGGATGTTACGATCATTGCCATAAGCGGTGTGATAGATCTCCCCCACACATGGATAAAAAGATACAGCACATCCTGGCTATTGACAAATCTTTTACTGTTTAATTCCCAGACAAGAAACATCAAAACAACGGCAAGAGGAAATCTCCAGCCCTTAAACACTCTGTTAAAATCCGCTTTCAGCACATTCAGCAACATGATTCCCTCTTATCTGTCAGATAGCAACCTCTAAGGTATCCGCACGAAAATAAATCTTTTGTATATAGCCTCTGTCAGAAGGATCCCCGCTTTTTACCAGCACACTGCACTCCCAGACAGGGACGATTTCCGCCGTATGGGTGCCGGAATTCATCCGCATTACCTTCTGGCACAGGGCGATTTTTCTGACTTCATAGAAATCATCAGAAATGATATTTTTCAGATATTCCTCAAGCCTTTCCACTGCCTCCTCCGGTGTTTTCAGAATGATTTCCCTGCTGTCCTTCAAAGGATAATAGCCGTTTATGTATAATAAGACAATTCCGTTTTTATCATAAACTACAGAAATATTATCTTCATCATAGCCTTCTCCCATCATAACTGGAAGCACCGTATATCCCTTCCATGCAGCACGTGTCTTAAAATAGTAGCAGTCATCCTCCTCTGTCCACTGCGCTTTTTCCATGGGAACCTTCGTATCTTCAGATATCGCCCTGGCGATCGCAGTATCTTCCTCCTCTTCCATAGTCTCATGATCCATGACAAAGCAGGTAACCGTCTCTGAGGTTTCCACGCCAAGCTCATCCAATATCATGGAAACCTTTTCCCATGCTTCTTTTTGGGGCATAAAATCCAGATCTGTTTTTTTCTGGAATTTATCCCCATTATAATCATCAAACCTGGTGTCAAAGGATAGGACATTATTGATATAAACAGCCCGGGCTGTAGAATAAGTCAGATAATTATTGCTGGAAATCAAAAGCATGGCACCGTCTTCCCCGGCTTCATAGGTCTTATATTTTTCCGATCCGTAATCATCTGTATATTTATTTACAACCGTTCTATTCTGAAATAATAATTCTGCGATCTCATCCTGCCTGTCCCAAAACAGTTCATCCCCAAGCTCCGCCTGCATTCCTTTCCCATTTTTACAGCTTTGGGGATAGACAAACTGCGCATCCACCTTTATTTTTTCCGTCAAATCCTTCTGCATCCCATCCGTAAACGTAACTTCCTTCCGGGGCTGTTCCGAACCGCATCCGCCGCAAAGAGCCACAGAAAACGCCAGCAAAACAGCTTTTATCTTTAATTTCATTTTCTTTCTATACCACCTTCCAATTTTCTCAGTTTTTCTGATCATAAATTTTCCCTGCATCTATATGGTAAACTATATCACATAAACCGTTTATATCATCCTGCATATGACTTGCCAGAATAATCAATCTATCCCCACTGCAATAATTCCTTAAGAGATTTCTCATTTCCTTAACGCCTTGGTTATCTAAACCATTCATAGGTTCATCAAGAAGTAATATCGTTGGGCTCTCCATGATTGCCTGGGCAATCCCAAGTCTCTGCTTCATTCCCATAGAAAATTTCCCCACATGTTTTTTTCCTGTATTTTCCAGGCCTACTTTTTTAAGTACGTCTCTTATATCAGAATCACTAATCGTTTTTCGTATCTGGCTAAGAGTTTTCAATGTCTGAAAAGCACTTTGGTAGGGAAGAAACCCAGGCCTGTCGATTAGTATTCCCATATTATCGGGAAATTCATTTTTTTCGCCAAGGAGAACTCCGTTTATGGTAACAGTACCCGTATCCGGCTTTAAAAAGCCGCTTATCATTTTAAGCAGTACGGTTTTGCCTGAACCGTTACGTCCGGCCAGACCATAGATTTTTCCTTTTTCAAAAGATAGATTTGTGGGCTGGAGTACAAGCTCTGTCTTAAATCTTTTTGAAACATTTTTCAACTCTATTAATATTTCCGTCATTTTGTTTTCCTTTTCCAAATAAACTAGTTTTACCATGTTTTCTGACTGACAGCACCGAGATAATCGATATGTCGGGATACCTTTCTCAAAATGATCAAAGCGATTGCAATACATACCGCAAACAACAAATAACTTTTATAAAGAGAAAGAACTCCCCTTCCCGGAATATGATATTGCAGCATACTGTGAGCTGCCATAGAGGGCCAGTATAGAGGAATAAAATCTGACATTACCAACATTCCGATAAAATGTATTCCAATGGCAATAAGATTTCCGATTGGCAAAGCAGAATTGAGATTACCAATAAAAATAGTAAGACCTAAAAAGAAACAATAAGACAATGTAAGCAAAAAACTATGAAAAAAGGCCAATGGTGCGCTCCATGCTGTCAGCATCCATTTATCAAGAATCGGGAGCTGATAATCCAAAATAGCAATTTTAGGCGCGGCGCCGGTCAATATTTTCATAGTAGCGCTCCAATCCAGTGTAAAGTTTTTCAGAGGAATGCAGGAAAGTATTCCGCCTAAAAAAATCAGACTTTCATAAATCATTATTTGAGTCCCAATATAGCCAACCATAGAAATACGCCAGGATTTGCTGCCGCTTCTAATTAAAATATAATAAGCTTGTGAATCAATGAAGGGTGCATCAGCAATCAAGATGAAGAAACCGATCAGCATTAAAGACAAGTTGAAAGACTGGTTGGTTATTAATAAAAAACTTTCAAATATACCGATCTCCATTCCCGAAGAAAAAGCTCCATAACGCAGCCCCATAAAAAATCCAAGCCAGAAGCCATACAGATACCCTATAAAAACCCGGGGAGAAGATATTGACTGAATAAGTTTCAGCCGCATGGGAACCAGAAACTTTTTCTTTTTAAACATTTTTTATCCTCCTCATAATGCCAAAATAGTTTGCAGTACATAAGAGAAATAAGAGAAATATCTGCATAAATACAGGTTCCCCATAGGAAGCGTACCCGCCCATATCCGCGCGAAGCAGATAGACAGGATTCCATTTTGTAGAAGCCATAGCCTGCCATAAAAACTGATATAAAATAAATGTTCCGATAAAAGCGACATAACGGTTTAATGTCAATACAGAAAGAAACAGGCATACGCTGCTCCAGACCATTCCAAAAAGAAACGCCAAAATGATCTTCAGCAGCAGAACCAGTTTTCCGCCCCAAACAGCCGCTATGGGATACCAGACACCAGATTTATAGTATTCAGATAAGTTGTCATATGTAGTAGGAACCCCAAATATTACGGCAATAAGAAATATGAAACTAAAGGCAGCAGCCATCATAAAAGCACCGGATATACTTACATTGAAAATTGTTTTCCAGACATATTTTTTTCTCCCATTTCGTATAAGCAGAAAACGAAAAAAAGAAGTATTATATTCTTCTGTAAAATTTAAAGAATAAGGTAATGCGGGAAAAATTGCCGCAAAACTACCGAACATGGAAAATGACATTGGCAGTGTGATCAAGTACAGAACATCATTATCCACTGACAAGCTGATAGAATATTTGATATATGTATGCCCTAAAATGATAATTGCCAGAGTTATAGAAAGCAGCATACGGGCATTAAAAACAGATTTCTTTTCCATAACGATTTCTCCTAAGAATTTTCAAATATACTAATATAAGGTTTTGACTAACATTCCATCAATGGCATTTATATAGAAAAGGTCATCTGTATCATGCCCCAGCATAAACGCAGATTGAGCGACAGGTGGTATCTGAAAATTCCATACAGGATAAAAAATCAGTCCGTCAGAAATTTTTTCTACATAGTATGAAAAGGTAATATCTGAAATAAAAGAATTTTCCTCCGGCAGCGTAATGTATCCCGCATCTATATAAGTATGGACTCTTTCCAGTATTTCTGAAAAATCTAAAAGCTCCGTTTCTTTTTGCTCTTCCGGCAGATAATTGCGGATATAGCTGACATAACTGTACTTGTTCCCTGTGATTTCCACGCTGCCATTAGAGTAAATATCCGACAGAGATGCTACCGGAAGTCCGTTAATGACCCCGCCAAGAATATAAGTGTAAACGCCCGAAGGATCCTCGTCACTTTCAAAACGCCCTAACACTTCTGCAGTTATGTTTAAAGTTTGGACAGCTTCTTCAGCCATACGAAGAGCCTCCTCAGCGGAAATCTGTTCTTCCTCAGCTACTTCCTGCAAACCATTTATATCTTCAAAATAAAATGCGTGATTTTCCGGATAGGACATTAAATATATGTTTTCATTCCCATATTGTAGTGATTCTCCATCTTTCAGGAAATCCGAAGAACGCCACTGCTCCGGCTCTCCGTATAGTTTTTTTCCATTCTCAAGAGACAGATCCGAATAAGTGACATTTCCTGTAAAAACCTTTTCAGGAGGAATGGATTTGTCCGCGTCGATTCGGAAATGTTCTCCGTATTTCTCTGTAATGTGCTCCTGGCTGTCAGTCCCATTTGCTGACACAGAATACAAGGCAGATATTGAGCATATGGCCAGCAGCAGGATTACAGACAGACATAATTTTACATTCTTTTTCACATCAATCTCCTTTTTTAAAACAGCGTAAACAGCCGACTGTTTACGCTGTTTTGATATTAGCTAATAGCATCTGCATTATATATTCCATTTGATACACAATATCCCGGCTGATCTGTGTCCAAGCGTCCTTTTAAGTTATAAGAATAACCAGTGCTTCCATTCCACGACTGCCAGGTTGTTCCTGTGGAAGTTCTCCATTTTGTCCCACTAATCAAAGTATTGTTTCTGAACATGCCATAAGCCATGCCAAAACCAACTATGGGTTGAGAAAATTCTAATGTATTTAAAATTAAAGTCCATGGGTCACCTGAGATTGTCTTGGGATTGGAATTTCCATACATATTATCTGTCCATTGACTCGTACTGCTGTATGCATAAACATTAAAGGCAAATCCTGGCCTGGCAGCCAAAACACAGTTGACATTCAAACTTAAAATCAAAACCAGCATACATATGATACATAATATTTTCTTTTTCATATTAAACTCCTTCCTATAATACTTTTTAATAGGCATTTACAAATAAAATGCAAAAGAACTGTCCTCTTCCCTACATACTCATTGGTATCACCTCCCTGTTGTACATCACAAATACAAATATTCATCAGCTATATTTTATATATAAACATATAGCACAAAATAAGTTTATTGTCAATGCTATTTATTGGTGGCTTTTACGATAAAGTGCAGTACATGAATTAAATTATTTGTTGATATATTATATAAATAGCTATTGACTTGATAGTTAAATTTATGTTATCCTTCAAATAGGTCAAATCTTCTTAAGGAAAGAGGAAAATAAAAGTGAGAAAAAGTGTTTCTATATTAACGCCCAATGAGCTATTACTAATGGAGATCTTTTGGAAAGTAAACGAGCCTTTAACCAGCATTGATCTGGTTAATTATCTGTCAAGCGATTGTCAGGATTGGAAAAACGGATATCTCCATAACCTGTTAAAGACTTTGCTTGATAAAGGGATGCTCCGGGTTACAGATATTATCCAATGCGGACGCAGATTTGCCAAACAATACGAGCCTACCCTTACAAAAGAAGAATACGCTGCAAAAATGGTATCCTCCTTAAATTTTAAAAAAGAATCTATCTCCAAAATTGCCTGTGCCATTGTAAAAGAAGTGGCTGATGACAGTCCTACCGTTATCTCTGAATTAGAGGACATTTTAGATGCATTGAAAAAAGACATTCATTAGTTATCATATGAGGAAGGAATATGACTGTCACATCTTATTCTTGCATATGTTCTGTGGTTATATCTACAGTATTTTTATCATGCTTATGTTTTATAAGAAGCAAATATCATTTTACAAAAGTATCTGAAGTAAAATCATTTATTTTTTTATATGTACTTATTTTTATCAGGTTCTTTCTTCCGTTGGATTTTAATTTTACTCTCGGGATTCCTTTGGAAGGTGTTTACTCGGATTTCTTTGAAATCTTTTTTATCAAACAAATTCAAATTTTAGACTGGCAGCTTCCATTAATGGGTATTATTTTATTGATATTGTTTTCAATTTCAGCCATCAAGATTTTTATATACATCAGAAATTATGCCAGGACATTAAAAGAAATCAGAACATTTAAGCCGTTCAATTCTCAGCAGATCCAGCTTGCAGAAAACAATATAAAAAAGCTACACCCAAGCCTGCCTTCCTATACGATATTAGAATGCGAATATGTCAATACCCCTCTTGCCATTGGCATATTTCATAAAAAAATAATTCTACCCGCCGAAGAGTACTCAGACACAGAATTGTATTACATACTTTTACATGAGTATACGCATTTGGCCAAAAATGATCTGCTGAAAAAATATATGATAGATATCATCTGTACTCTTTTCTGGTGGATTCCCTTTACCAAATTTATCAGGAAGGATGTTGAACAGATAATAGAAATAGAATGTGATCACTCAATTGTAAATAAAATATCAGCAAGAGAAAAAATCAGCTATTTAGATACGCTCATGGCTGCGTTAAAGCGTACCTCTAAACACAATAGCAGTTCACTGCAAAACTCCCTTGCTTTTGCAGTCAAAGAAAATCCGCATTCTATGGTTGAACGTTTCCGGCTCATGGCAGAAAAGCCAAAGAAAAAAACATACATTAAAGGTTTACTCTTGAAAACAACAGCCATAATGCTTATCGCCTGTTCCTATTTAGCAGTACCAATGCCATCATATGAGGCTCCTATTGAAGAAATTGAAACAGACGGGTGTAAATCAATTTCTCCCGACAGTGATTCATATATATACATAAAAGGCAATTCCTATTTCCTGGTAATTGAAAACAAAATAATAAATCCCATTTCAACAGAACTTGCTGAAATGATGATTGATTCTGGCATAGAATTCAAAAAGGAGAACAAATAATGAAAAGAAAACTTTTACTGTGGACATTTCTATTAATCTTAGGTAGTTCCTGTGTTCCAATTTATGCATCAGATAACTCACCTTCAAATCAGCAAGTCATTGCTGAATTTACACAAAATAATATAACTCCCTATAGTTCGGATATCATTCTATATAAATTCCGCCGTACTTCTAGCGGCCAATTGCAATATCGCCGTTGGAATGATACCCAAAAGAAATGGGTCGATCCATATTGGATCAATGTAAGTTAAAGCAAGTTCTTCACGAACCGCCTTACAAAGCCAACAAACTTCTCACGATAAAAGAGCTTCTATGATTTTTTATTTTATCATAGAAGCTCTTTTACCATTCATTTATTTCATCTATTACAAACGGAAAGCGTAGAGATTACTTCATTCTATTTCTTATTTCAAATTCATACGCGAAAGAATAGCCTAACCTTTACGGGCACCATCTGGTTGCCTGCATAAGCTGTCCGCCAGAGTAATTAGCATAATCGGTTTCTGCCCTTACAATATAATGCTCACCGCCTCGCGCCATTCCTGCTCCATACTGCTTTTTCTGAGCATAATTGGATGTAAAAGTAAACAATGGTGAATACACACCGGATTTATTCGAGTCCAATCTTGTTCTTGCATAAAATGTACCGCCATGCGTAAAAACTGTACTCTTTTTTCCGGATGGGCTTTGAGACAGGGTCGTTATATATGCATAAGTATCTCCGTCATTCTCTTTTAATTCCGCATAAGAGTCAGACTTAGCCCCATTACTCATAAAGTAGAAGTTGCCATAGTTATTTCCTGCCATAGCGCTGACAGAGGATAACATAGTAACCATTATCATCGTCAATAAAATTTTTATTAATTTCTTCATTCTTCTCCTCCTAGTATTCCCGTACCTCTCTATTGCCTTCCGTGTAATACGAAAAAAATATAGGAGCTGCCGCCTATCCAATAATCTCTTCGCCGTCTACTGCATTAATATAAACATAATCTGTATAATCACTTTGACGGACACGAAACTGCCACGCCGGAATCATATCACACTCCCATCTTCCCTCACTGTCATTTCCAACGGGAAGGGGGTAATAAATTAACTTCATCTGATCAATGATAATCCCCTCCACAATAGATAGTTCATACTTTCTTCTTAGGTTTTCATAAATCTGATCCACAGGAATCAGTTTTACGGTATTCTCAGACACAATCTCATAGCTTCTGCCAAACTTTATATATTCTATTCCATTCTGCGTATATCCCGCTTCCGTTATGCTTGCCGGAACATACAATTCATCCTGCCTGCTGACGAAATTACTCAGAACTGGAATCCCATCAATTAATTGCTCAAAAAACATCCAATAACAGTTATCTCTCTCCCCCCACTCCATCATAGAGCTTTCCTCCGGTTTTGCCTGTTCATTTTCAGAAGCATTATCAACATACTCCTTCATTTTTTCCATTTGCTGATAGCTAAAAGAATAGGCATCGGACATTTGGATACCTTCAAATCCGGTTATGGTCTTTATATATTCCCCCACAATATCCGAAGCATCTTTTCGTACTGCAAAAGAAAAATCATCATCCTTCGTTTCACTGTCAAATACAACCTCAATTTCATTTCCCTCATGGACAACCGGAAAGCATCTTGAAATACTGCTCCAATGTTCCGTTTCTATATATGCGCTTTCACCTGCGTATACAGTTCCCTGAACGTTTTTCCAGTTTGATCCTAAGTCTCCCCGATAATAATACGCAGGTGCTTCGTTTTCCCATTCTTCTGCGCTTATGTCCTCCGGCATATCGCCCAGTAACGCAGTTATCAGTTTTTTACCGTCAAATCGATCAGCAGCAGCACGATACAGCTTAACTGAGTCTGGAATAACGTCCGATGTTTCTATTACCGCATCTAACATTACCCCTTCCGTCAGTTGAATCGTCACTCTATCCTGTTCAGTTTCAGAATTTACTCCATAAACCTGTACAGTTCCTGTTAAAGCAAGACAAATTAACAACACACCTGCACGAATCATTTTACATTTCATCACGTTCCTCCTTATCATTCGCTTATCCTCGTTTCACAATCCTTCCTTTATCAAGTTCCACTACTGTATCGCACAAAACAGAAATATCTTCTTTATTATGGCTGGCCAGCAAAATCGTCTTTCCTTCATCTCTTAATTTCATCAAAAGCATTCTGATTTCCTCTACGCCCTGATTATCAAGCCCATTCATCGGTTCGTCCAAAAGCAGCAGCGGTGGATTTTCCATAATTGCCTGCGCAATTCCAAGACGCTGTTTCATGCCCAGAGAATACCTTCCCACATGCTTTTTGCCTGCAGCATCCAACCCCACTCTCTCCATGATGTTCTCTATATCCTTTCCGGAAATCCTTTTCCGGATTCCCGCCAAAAAGCTTAAGTTCTGGTATCCTGTATATCCGGGCAAAAAGCCAGGGTTCTCAATAATTACTCCCACATCCGGGGGAGCCTCAATATCCCTCCCAAGCTTTTGGCCGTTTATAAAAATTTCTCCTTTATCAGCCTTTAAAAATCCACAGATACACTTAAACAGCACTGTTTTTCCGCTTCCGTTACGCCCTATCACACCATGAATCTTTCCTATTTCAAAGGTTAATGTAATATCATCCAGCGCTTTATACTCCCGAAATTCTTTTGTCATATTTCTTATTTCTATCATATTCTTTATACCTCATCTGCAAATTCCAAATTCATCTTTTTAATACCTCTCCACGAAAGAATCATACAAAGCAGTATTCCCCCCACCAAAATCCCATACGCATAGCCAAATGACACTCCATATCCATACCCCTTCCACTTATAATTAGCAAGGCTCATCCACAAAGGAGGAGCAAGATAATATCCTATGCTGAACTTTGCCAGCCGTACGATCAGAAGCGGTGAAAGGCCAAGAACTACACATGCTATATTTCCTATTCCGTTCCTAAAATATAAATTTAATACATAATTGCATACTCCGATCAGCACCGTATTTAACCATACCGCAATAAGCGTCAGCCCCATAGCAACCAACGGTCTATAATGTGTCATAATCCCATAGTTAAGCTGTTCCATTCCAAACTGCCCTGCTGCGCTGGTTTGTGCCAGGCTTCCCAGTATTTTTCCCCATCCGGTATCCCATCCAACCAAAGGAATCATTGTGATTATCGGTAAAATACCGATTCCCACCGCATATATAAAAGAAAGAATCCAGACATAGAGCATATTCCCCCAAAACCAGCACTTCCTTCCTGCCCTTAAAATCTGCCAGCCGCTGTTTACATGCAGAAACGGAGCATCACAAAATAACAGTAAAGCACCCAAAACAATAAATAGCTGATTACCTGAATCGTCTGTCAGCATAGCAAAAATCCAGGGTGAGCAATCCATTTCTACATAGCTGCAAAACTTTCTGATTGATGCAATATAAGGAAAAAAGGCACAAAGCACCCATAAATACGCAAGATAAAATCTGGGCGATACTGAAATTTTTTTTAGTCCGATCATACAGATCCGAAACACTCTGTCCAAATCACACACCTCTTCTTCCTCTCTCCAGGCAGAAAATAAAAGCCACTATCTCCAAACAGATAAGGCCCCCAAAATAGACACATACGCATAACATCATTTTCCCTATATCAGTGAAATTCCCCAGGAGAAATCCTCCTGTTTTCATAATATAATACCACCGAAAAACTCCGGGCAGCCTCAATACATTACATAAAAGAATACTTCCGTATAAAAGCATAACCGGCGCACTAAGCAGCAGAAATGCATTTTCTATCCAAGCTGACATCATCAGCGCAAAGACTGCTAAAAATGAATAACCCATTGCCTCTGTTGAAAATACAGCAGCAAAATATACAATTGGAGGATATCTGAGAATCACCATATCATAGGCTCCTAAAGCGTGTTCTTCCAGATATTCCATCATTATTTTAATTTCATCCGGCCGAACTACAGGAAGCTTTACTGCCAGCAGCCCATAGCAAAGAGCATATCCCAAAAAAGTAGCCAGAAATGCCCCTGCTGCCGCTGTTAAAGCATGCGACCAGCAATATTCTCTAAGTCCTGCCCGGGATTTCAGACAGTACAAATAATTATAATGTCTGTCTTCCCAATAGCTCAGGCTAAAGGGTAAGACAATAAGCACCGTAAATGCTGTCAAAAATGCTCCCAACCCTCCTCGTGCATTTACTAAATAATATATGGAACAATGATATCCGGATGCCGTAACCTCCGGCCAGATACTCAAAAAAGTAAGCCCCGCAATTCCCAACACCGCTATGTAAAACTTCCATGACAAAAACATCCGTTTAAAGTCCGAACATAGTATTTTATAAAATATCCTCATTTTTCCCTCTTTCACATCTTAACCTGTCAATAGAAGCAATTAATCTCTATTTCTCATCTTTAACCTGAATGTATTATATTTATATTTTTTATTTATTGTACATTTTATATGTGTATTATAATGCATAATAAATTTATTGTCAACTCTTTATATTTATAACAATATCACGCCAATAGGCCAAAAGAAATAATTAGTCTATGTTGACAAAAAACGAATCCCCTAACTGTGAACACAGTCGAGGGATTCTTCTTTAAAACCTTACAGCCTTTTTTTGCGGTAGCCCTTTTCCAGGACTGATTTCGCCAGTTCATATGCCCCCTGTTCTTCATTTTCATATGTATTCCCAATATAATAGGGGGATGCTTTGCACAGTAAACCTTCTCGCCCTCACACATGCGGCAGATTATCGGCAATACCTGGTCTGTAGTAGGAGCAAACAAAATACCATCTACATTTCTATTAATTAGATCTTCCACACTATAAGCGGACGGTTCACTGGAGGAACCGAAAGTCAGCTTATCCGCCCGTACAATTTCAACATTGGCCAGTTTTTCCAGATGTTTCAGATTTTCGTTCAATATATGAAAAGAAGTATTGTAGTCTGCCTCCCAAATTCCAGGCCGATGCGAAGCGGAGCATCCGTTTTGGCGGAAGCAAAGCTGTCGGTGGGGAAAAAGCATATATTTATTATCAATAAAACAATCCATATAAATCTTCCAATACCAGCTGCTGACACATACATGATTTCCACTTTGAGGGGATTCGGCTCAGGCAATGGGCTTCATCTGCAAAGCTGATTTTTCAACTTATCGTATACACGCTTGGCATCTTCTAAATCCGATGCTTTAGCCTGAAATACAATATTTTTCTTCTTTGGAATTTCACCATTTAAGATCTTATCATACCATTCTCTGTTCCCGGGTTCGTTGGACCAGTCACAAAACATAACTGAAGTCTGCTCCGGCGCCTTCTCGCAGGCAGGAATTACATCATGATACTGAGAGTCAATTTCCAGATTGGTCATATCTGAAAGCTGAAACAGGTCATCCAGAACCTCTGTGTAACTGCCGCAGTAGTGTACGCGGCCCATACCGATGGACTTTAAAAAGCTGGCATCCGAGGCCATAATGTGGTCCCGGTAAATGCCGGGGGAAACGATTTGCAGTGAGCAGTTGCAAAGTCGGGCATTGCCTCTCCAGAGACCGCCGCGGTCATAGAACCATCCCTCTTCCGGATTGGTTTCCCGAGTGGTATATTTTATCCAGTCTACCATAAAATCCGAAACCTTCATTAACAGTTTTTCCACATTTTCAGGGTCATCATAAAAATCATAAATAATATCATTTCCGCGAATCAGATGACCGGTATTAAAGGGTCCCTGCACATCCGGATGCTGAATAGGCAGCCACTCCGGCTTATGTTCCATAAAATATTGCTGAAATTCATCTACTCGAGCATTCCAGCCACTATCCATGGCAGGTACGGGAAGCATATCTGCTTTGGCTATATCATTTAGTATATGAGCCCCGCAGCACGGCTCCGAATCCTCCATAACATGCATAGGGCAGCCAAACATATGAGCAATCTGAGCCGTGCCGAAATCAACCCGAAGGGCGGGAAGATAATCATCTCCTACCTTCAAACGAGCCTCAATGGCAGCCATTTGATTAGCCAGCATCTTTTCAGGAGAAGTGAGTGTCTCCTTAATAGGGTAAAACCTTGGAAAAGGATAGAGAACCTGAACCAGCGGTTCACAGTTAGCTGGATTTTCGTATAAATCTTTGTATTTTTGAATCATTTTATTAAACATTAAAATTCCTCCTGGTTTACTCCAATCAGTTTCCTTAATTTCTTTATTTCACCAGATATCCGCCATCCACTGGAATTACAGCTCCGTTCACATAGTCCGACGCATGAGACGCCAAAAATAATGCTGTTCCCTTCATATCTTCCGGCAATCCCCATCTGCCTGCAGGAATACGTCCTACTATCTCTGCACACCGCGGATTCTTCGTATCTGTCAAAGCTGTATTCATTTCCGTATCCATATAGCCAGGTGCTATACAATTCACATTAATTCCTTTATTTGCCAGCTCATTGCACATAGCCTTGCTGAACTGCGCAACACCGCCTTTGGATGCTGCGTAAGCCGGTACGGTAAAACCACCGAAAAATGACAGCATAGATGCGATATTGATAATTTTTCCATAAGGCTGCTCTTTCTTCAAAAACTCCTTTGCCGCAAGCTGGCTCAGCTCAAAAGCTGCCGTAAGATTTACCTCCAGCACACTCTGCCAGTCTTCCATGGGAAATTCCTCACAAGGATAGCGGCGCTGAATGCCCGCCGCATTAATAATAATATCCAGTCCGCCAAGGAGCTGTACCGCTTTCTCAAATCCGCAAATACGCTCTTCCCGGTTTTTCAAATCTATTTTAATTCCTCTGCACCAGAATCCTTTGTGGCAAAACGACTTGGCAGCTGTCTCTGCTTTCTCTGTTGAGCCGACAACAACAACCTTTGCCCCCGCTTCCATCAGTCCCTCAGCCATACCATAGCCCAGTCCCCTCGTTCCGCCGGTAACAATTGCCCTCCAACCCTTAATGTCAAATAAATTGTTCATTCTCTGCCTTCTCCTATGAATTAAAATTTTCTAATGCAGGATCGCAAATTGCCAAATCATATCTTCTGCTGGAATGACGCATTGCACCAAGAACCCAAAAATAAGCATTTCTTATTCCCGGAGATGCCACTGTTGGATGGTAGCCGCAGGGTGCCTGTACCATAGTTCCCGAATGGACTGTATGCGTAACGATATCCTCCACCTCTCCGGATTTCAGATAGCTGATGTGAAATCCAAAATGAGGCAGCGGCATATCCATATAACAATACACTTCTTCTAAATCCTTCTCATGCTGATGCGGCGGCCAGCTGGTCCAAGCGCCGGCGCCGCCCCAGGTCACGCCGCAAATCAGACGGGAGGCCTCATCCTTATCCGAAAGTGTCATAAATACTTCTCTTTCTGCCACGCCGCTTCCATGAATCTGATGGATATCCCCAATGGGCAAGGAAAGATCAAATTCCCGAAACAAAACCTTGCCATACCCCTCATCTGCTGCTGCCGCAATATAAAAAATACTGTCCTCCAGTGCGGTAATCGTAACCTTCTCATTTCCCGGGATATAAAAGGAATCAAATTTTTTCATCGCTCTTTGCAGCTCTTTATGACCAGACAATTCTGCTGCACCGTTAATCAGTACCGGATGCATTTCCAATGCCTCAGAACATAGGATATAGCTTGTTCCTGCTTTCAGATTCAGACGATAAACCCTCGCATGCTTACAATCCGTTTTCTCCGGTGTAATGACTGCATGAAATCCCGGTTCTTCCGGAGACTGTACAGCCCAACTACTCATCATCTCTTTCGTTAACATATCAAAGACCTCTCTTTTTCAACAAAATAAAATACTTCATTAACCTTTCACACCGCCCACAGTAAGACCTTTCACAAAGTACTTCTGGAAGAACGGGAAAATAAACAGCATCGGTCCTGCCGCTACCATACACATGGCCATACGCATAACTTCTGTCGGCAGATCCGCAATACTCACATTAAGACCCGATTGTACCGCCGCATTGGCTAATTCGATGACATCCTTCATCATTCTGGACAGCATATGCTGCAGCGTGATCAGTTCCGGAGTCTCTATATACAGCATGGGATACCACCAGTCATTCCAATACGACAGCGCCAGAAACATTCCCACTGTTGCCAGCGCCGGCTTTGCCAGCGGCAAAACTATATTCCAGTAAATCCGCCATTCTCCCGCGCCGTCGATTCGAGCTGCCTCAGACAATTCATAAGGAATCTGATTAAAGAATGTCCTCATCAGAATAATATACCAGGGTACTACCGCCAATGGCATAATCAGTGCTGCCCAGGAATCCTTCATATGCAGGTACTGTGTATATACTAAATATGTGGGCACCAGACCAGCATTTAATACCATAGGAATTGTCAGGAAAATCGTCAGGGCCGTACGATACCGGTACTTTGGCCGAGACAGCACATACGCAAACAGTGAATTCATCAAAAGCCCCAGTCCTGTACCAATGGCTGTTCTAATAATCGAATTTCGGTAAGCCCGCAGAATCTTCTCCATATCCTTAAATACAAATGCATATCCGTCCAGTGAAAATCCTCTCGGCAATAAACTATAGCCTTCTTTAATCAGGCGGCTCTGCTCCGAAACAGAAATGGAAATAATCGCAACAATCGGGAGCAGGCAGATTACACAAATCACAATCATAATCAACGTGATAATAATTCTTGCTTTTTTACTAATTTTATTCATATCAGTCACTTCCTCTTCTTACAATGTCCTTTGCTGCATCAGAACAGAGCACTGTCCTTATCAATTTTCCGGACAATCAGATTGGTAATCATGATTAATGCAAAACCTGTGATTGCCTGAACAAATCCTACTGCCGCACTGGCGCCCACATTTCCGGTCACACGAAGCGCACGATAAATATACGTATCCAATACATCTGTTGTCGCATAAAGCGCACCGACATCCCTCGGTACCTGATAAAACAGACCAAAGTCAGAATACATAACACGGCCAATTGCCAGGGTAGTAATACAAATGATCACGTTTTTCATACAAGGCAGGGTAATATTCCAGGCCATCTGCCACCGGCTTGCACCGTCCAGAGCCGCAGATTCATAATAGCTGTCATCAATACCGATAATCGTAGCATAATAAATAACGCTCTGATATCCGGCATTTTTCCAAATGTACAAGAAACTCAGTATAAATGGCCAGTATTTTGAATCCGCATACCAGGCAACACGCGGTATATGCAGGAAATCACAGACACTGTTCATAATACCGTACTGCTGATTTAAAAATGCATATACCATATACGCTGCAACAACCCAGCTGATAAAGTACGGAAAAAACATGATGGTCTGAATGGCTTTTACTGTTCGGCGGCTCCGGATTTCATTCAGCATCAATGCAACGGCAACCGAAACCACCAACGTCATCACAATAAAAATCAGATTCATTCCTAACGTATTACGAAGTACCGTTGCAGCATCGCTGGATTTAAAGAAAAATGAAAAGTTCTTTAATCCGCAAAACTCACTTCCAAAAATACCGTCAACCACCTTAAAGTTCTTAAATGCCAGTATCAGTCCCGGCATAGGCAGGTAAACAAATACCAGAAGCATAATTGATGGGATCAGCGCCATGATAGTCAATGTCCTGTCTGGTTTTGCACTTCTGAATCGTTTCTTTTTCATATTCATAAAAATCATTCCTTTCTAATATGCATTCTATCCGATTTAAAAATTCTTAACCAGATTTTTCAGAAGGAATATTCCTGCGGTATTATCCGTCACATGCAGAGTACATATCATCAAATTTTTCCCCACACGGGTAAGATATCCCTGTTCCCGGGCACAAAAAGCATGTTCATTCTGAGCTGCCTGTGATTTTACCGCATTCACGTCCTGTACCATATCCTCCTGCTTAGAATCCTGTTTACTTCTTGCAAGACTGGAAATCACTCTTGACGCTTCAGCATTCATTCCGCCGCTCACTGCCTTCATATTCAAAGGCCGTGCATATTGGAACATATCAAAAAATTGCAGCCCGCAATAGCCGGCATTCGGAAACATATCCAGAACCTTATCCTTCTCCACAATCGTCACCAGATTTCCCTGATCCCAGCCTGCACGGAAACTGGTAAAAAACTGACTGGGGTCCCGTCCCTCCAGGTCTTCATGAAATACCGGATAAATCCAATTTTCCGGCAAGCGTCCATTATCCAGCAGCAGTACACGACACCCCATTTCAATACATTCCCAAACCACACTGTCGCAGGTATCTGCAATAATCAGTACATCCTGCCGCCGGGCAGTCTGCACAAGCTGCGGATCCAGCCAGCTTCTGCAGCCGGAGACAACCGAATCCACGGAAGACAGCTTATATCCTCTTGGAAATATATTTTTTAAATCGCGGTGCATTGCCCGATCTTCCACATAAAAATAAACCGGAGTCTCCTGATCTGGTGCAGTATCAAACGCCCATAATCCCCAGGAATTTTTTGCCTTTATCTCTCCATTTTTTTCTTCCAAAACAGCCCGCAGTTCTAATTCCTTTCCGGAATACTGTACTGGTACAGAGAATGTGATCTCTGCCGCATACTTTGTCTCACCCGGCATTGCAGAAACTTCCTGTGATATGTGCTCACATATCACCTCTATCCCGCACAGCAGCCGGATTGTCAATATCCCACCGGTCTTTATCCGGCCAAAGTTAGACAACGAAATCCGTATGGTCTGCGTAATTTCACATGGGATAGTACGATTTTGAAAACCGCGATCCATAAGGAGAGCCACTTCCGCATTAGGACCCTGAAGGAAAATTTCCTCCTCTCCATTGGTGCGAAATCCCACTTCATCACAAAAGCCGCGGGATCTCCAGCTATTTCGAAAGAAAGTCCACATGACATATCCGCTTATATAATTCTGTCTGCGTGCTTCTTCCATGACAATCCGATTAAATCCATTGGCCAAATGCCGTGAATGTTCAATAAGATGCGTCTCGTATGTTTCCAGTCCATTCTCTTTCAGCCAGGCCCGGCTTTCCCTTCCATAACTTGGCTTTGCTCCCTGTTCCAGCGTACCGTTCTTCTCATCCTCCAATGACGGCCATACACAAAACTTTCCATATTCATGCACAATATTAGGTTTCGTTCCTACCGTGTCTTCCAGGGCTTTCCAGGGAATATCTGTAAGGCCGTCATATGCCCACACAAATTTTTCTCCCCACAGGTGCGGTGTCTCGATATCATTTTTCAGTTCCGGTTTTTCTCCCTGAATACCAAATGCTATAATCGCAAATTGATTGGTCGTATTTCTCTTAATCAGCTGGTATCCAATCCGGGCCTTCTCACATTCTGCGTCACTATGTATCATCAGCTGAGCGCCTTCATTACCCAGTCCGTAAATCACCAGACTGGGATGCCGTCTCGTCTGCCGCACATATCTGCCCAGCATCTCCAGAGCCAGTTCCGTCGGTTCCATCTTATTAAAATTAGATACAATACCGAATTCCAATCCGATCATCATTCCCATCTCATCTGCGATGGTCAGCTCTTCCTCTGTAGGAATATGGGTATGATAACGGAAGAAATTAAATCCATATTTCTGCATTGCCCCATATCTGTCCCGGATCAGCTTCAAATCTGTCAGCGGTGCAATCGTTGGAGAATAGTACTCCTCACCTGCTCCTGCAAAAAATACCGGCAGTCCATCCATCAGAACTCTATTTTTCTCTGTAGTGATTTCCCGCAATCCCGTCTTAAAAATATTTTGACATAAATGTCCATTATTATCCGTACACTTAAGCTCAACCTCAATCAGATTTGGCTCCCCATATGACCAACGCGGCTGATCTTCCACGTTTACAGCTGCTGCAAGCTCTGTTTTGCTCTTTCCTGCAAGCACAGCCTTCGTTGTAAATACATGTTCCTGAATCCGTATCTGTATCTCTCCTGCAAACTCCTGTGATGCCTGATTCTCTATGGTGGAATACAATACGGATTTTCCCTTCTCTATTGAAATATACGCCTCTGAAAACTGTATTGCACCGGTCAGTTCCACATAAACCTGTCCATATATCCCAGACCAGTTAAATTCCTCAAACCTCATCCCACGTACTAATGACGCATACTGCTCTGAAATGGCCACTGTAATACGATTTTTTCCTGTTACAACATACTCCGTAATATCCAGGGTAATCTGCGTCAAACTCATGCTGCTTTTTGAAACATAATTTCCATTTACCCATATATAACTTGTGGGTGCAGCACCTCCGACTACTAATTGGCACCTTTCTCCTTCTTTTC
The DNA here is from genome assembly GCA_946557785.1 of uncultured Blautia sp. Classification (GTDB taxonomy): domain Bacteria; phylum Bacillota; class Clostridia; order Lachnospirales; family Lachnospiraceae; genus Blautia_A. Next base: position 63,084 of record CAMNTH010000007.1, on the reverse strand, counting down.
GATCCGGCAGCTGAAATTCTCTCTCCAGGAAAAATGTTCCCAAATATCCATTACGCAGATCATCATGAGGCGGATATGTCTCCGCCAGCTGATCCAGCTGCTGAATACATCCCGGCACCTGAACCGTCATCTCAGTCTCCAGTGGCTGGTTCATCCATCCATTCACAATTCCGTTCTCTTCCGGGTCTATCTTTACCTTCCACAATCCATTTAAATACTGTCTAACCATATTCTGAACTCCATATAAAGTATCTTAAATATTTGTATGGGCAGCAAAGTCATCTGCTGCCCACACGAACATCCGCAATTTATCAATGCTTTTTATTTATTCCTATTTGCCAAGAAACGCATCTACCTGCGCCTGTGCATCTGCGCGCATAGTTTCAAATCCTGCGGTATCCATTCTTTCCAGAAGATCCGCAATACCCTGCTCAACATCCACCATTCCGGAGAACAGAGTGTAACCGGAAGAAACTGCATTCGCCACATCGGCTGTCTCAACCTCTACATTATCTGATGTATAAGAGAATCCCAGCAGCGGGGATGCTTCTGCACTCTCATTAAGAGCTGCTGTCTGCTCCCAAACGTCAACCGGCTGTCCCTCGGTCGGATAGGTAAGGAACACATTGCCCAATGCCCAGGAAGAACCATGGTTATAGCCTGCATCCAGGATCTTGATGTTTGTCTTGCTTTCATCTGCATATTCCCAGTGAGTTCCCTCAACGCCATATGCCAGCAGATTCATTGCATATGGATCGGTATTGATCAGATTCAGAACCTCCAATGTACGATCCGGATGCTTTGAAGTTACAGAAATCCCCCACATGGTAGAAGTGATGCCGGCAGTAGCCAGGTAAGGAATACCATAACCGCCGGCAGACGTATCCACACCATATCTCAGGCTAATTTCAACCTCTCCTCCCGGCTTCTGCGTTCCTGTATAGAACAAGGAGCAGGTTTCAGACATGATTCGGCTGTTATAATAATCATTATCACCCGGTGTGTCGCAAATCAATAATCCTTCACTTGCAAGCTCATTGATATCCTTACACATTTGCTTAAACTCATCTGTTGCGTAAATATTTACAACTTTACCCTCTGTATCTCCGTACTTTACAGCCAGACCAGTTTTTACTCCACCCAGCATCTCATAGCCGCAATAGGTTTCTACTGCCCCTGTATTTACACCAAGTGCAGCTGCGCCAAACTGTTCCTTTGCCGCCTTCAGATATTCCTTCATACTTTGCAGGTCGCCGCCGGCTTCTGCCAGTTCTTCAATGGTATAACCCGTTCCTTCCAAAAATTTGGTAGGAATTTCAAAGGAAACCTGTCTTGCTGCAATCTGCTGATTAGGTACCGCATAAATACGTCCGTTCACTTTAGTTGCATCCCAGAATTTTTCAGGCATTGCATTATACAGGTCCGGATAATCTGCCAGCATGTCCGTCAAATCCACAAAAGCACCTCTGGAAACATTAGGTACATAGTAATTTGCAATACTTGCAGTATAGCATGCATCGTACTCTTCCCCTGTGTTGATAATAGCAGCGATCTTATCATTAAATTCACCGCCGAGGAAATGCCAGTTTACGGTTGTATTCAGCTTTTCTTCCATGTACTCGTTCAGTTTATCAAACACAGCCTGCTGATCATTCTGTTCCTTTACGCGAGTATAAAACTCCAATGTAACATGTTCTCTTTCTTCTGCTTTTACCTCTGCGGATCCCCCACAAACCCAAGAGCTAAATACCATAGCTCCACTTAAAAGTAATGCTAACCCTTTTTTCATTTTTGTCCTCCTATTATTATTCGTTTTTTACAGTATCTTCAAGTTATATGAAAGTTAAATTATAAAAAGGCTCCTATCTTCCCATCATCTTCTTGTCTTTAGAAAAATGATGTGGTACCATGGATTTTAGGATTTATTTTATATTTTATCTTTGAATATACTGCTTTTCTTCGTTAAATTTACCACGAATCTGCACATTTGTATATTCACTTGATAACCAGAAAATATCAAAAACAGACCATAGGAGATACAACATGAACAATTATATAGACATTGCCATTACCGTTGATCTGCCATCCCCCTATCAAAAAATCCACCTTCTGCAGCATCGTCCCGGATTTCACCTTCCCATGCACAGCCACACCTTTTCCCATTTGAATTTCATTACTTCGGGAAATCTGACAGTCATGTTCGGGGGTAAAAAATATTCTTTACACGAAGGACATGCTTTTTTGCTGCCCTCCAAGCTTCCCCATGAACTCTTTTCACCTACAGGATATTCCCAAATCGGTGTGGACCTGACAGACCTTGAGGATTTGTCTGCCCATTCAGATCTGCGCAATATCCAAAAGAATATTGCCGCAGCCTGTCCCAGCGGTTTTGCTATATCAAAACCCATGTATGCCCCCTGCACGTTTCAGGATATTTATAAATTGCTTCACAATCTTGACAGTTTCAATCGTTTCAAGTTAATTAACTGGATTGACTCCTATGCTATAAGTTTTATAGAAAGTAATCGTCTGTCCGAAAACGACCATCACCAGAAATTTATCAAGCTAATATCCTCTCCCTCCGGCTACAACCTTACCCTGGCTGAAATGTGCGAAAAACTAAATCTCAGTAAAACTCAGCTGGAACGCCTGGTAAATAAGCACTTCGGCTGCAGCACCATTGAATATTGCCGACGCCTGAAACTAACCCGAGCCTGCGCTTTTCTCCTGGACACAAATTTCCCCATTGCTGAAATTGCTGATTCGCTGGGTTTTAACAGCGCTGCACACTTTTCCTATTTTTTCAAAAAACGCATGGGCGTAACTCCCAGTGCATACCGTAGTTCATCATTACTTTTAACATTTTCCCCAAATGAAAATTAATCAGGAATCTGACCTATAAAATAATAGTTAAGCATAAAAAATGTCTACGGCATCTCAACTCCCCCTGTCCCTCAATCGAGGGCACTGAAAAAACAGATAAAACCGTCTGTATTTGATATAATGTGTATATCAAATATAGGCGGTGTTTTTATGATCAAACAACAGCAGAGATCAGAGCCGTTATTGTTAAGATCTTGTATTTCATAAATTTTCATCTCCATTTCTTGTCATATTCTTCTAAAAAAGGGTGCAAAAAAGGAAGCAGCCAATGCCTTATTTAAAATCTCACATTATTTTGACTGCTTCCCATTTTAAATGATGTCACTTATTTACCTGTGATTTTTTCTCTTAGCACATAATCATTTTCCGTCTTTCTCATCAAATTTAATTACTTTATAAGAAATCCCTTGTTCCGCTCCTTCACAGGCGTTTAAGTATTCTTCCATATACGCACTTATTTCGCTACAGTCCCTATCATAAATTCCAAATAAAATTCCATCATGGGACATTGGGACAGTAGCTATTCTATCATATCCCAAAGGGGATTCATTTCCTATCAAATGAAATAGTCTATTTCTGTTTTGGCCGACATACTCACTAACAATATCAGGAAGCAGATTCCAATCGATATAAACCATTCTAAGCTCATTTTTTAATTGAAATACTTCCTCTGGGATATCCTTATCATTTACTACTGCATGATCCCTTATATAATCATCCAGAAGCTCATAATAATAATCAAATCCTGTTTCATCATCGTATCCACATTCAAATATTGCTTTTGATGGTCCATAAGGATTTCCATTAACGCAGACATCACATACATACTGAAAAAATTCAGAAATCCAGTATGTTTTATCTGCTTTAAGCGTTATATAGGCATCGTAAAAACCTCTTATATACTGATCCAACCTTTTTAATGACTTTTTATCCAGCCATAAGCCCGGACGCTTACGAATATCTGTTAAACGTTTATAAAGTAAATCATCACGCAGGTCAAATAGATAATTCTTATGAATATCTTTAATCATTCTAACTTCCTCCCTTTTCAAAATGGAATTCTATGTAGTTGCAAAACTCCTACTGGTGCCATAAAGTCAGCCTTCCATGCCTTCTCGGGTAAACCTAATGGGTGCACATTACAGTATATCTTTCCTTTGTATTCAATCCCCTTATGAATACCATTTTCGCTGATATTCATTCCCCGGCTCTCAGACCAAATATAAGTAGATATAAGTTTTTCGTTCTCATCTTCAACCTTCAAGGTAACAATATTACCATGCCGTCTTTTGGATTTAAGTGCAATCAGCATAGCATCAGATGCCTCTACGCACTTAAAATTTCCAAATTTGCCAGCAATGCCTGATAGAATATCATCATACCCCGTTTTTTGCTTTGTATTTTCTGATCTTACATCTCTTGGGCTATAACTTCGAGCATTATATGAAAGACTTCTGGTACTACCAGCAAATGTCCCTGTTATCACTGTAGCAGCAACTCCAACTATAGCTTTTGCTATAGTTTTTACTATACTTCCCAATGCCCAACCACCGGAAGCAGGAATAGATAATGCCGCATGCCCATCATAATCCGCCATATTCACCGGATTGTTTTCACAATAAGCAAACAGGTTAGCGCCAGCCTGCGGACCGCTGATTACTGTATCCGCATTAATAAACCTTCTCAATTCCGGATCATAATACCTGCTCTTAAGGTAGTACATCCCTGTCTCAGTATCATAGTAGTAGCCTCTGTAACGGAACGGGTTCCTCTTTCCGAGGGTCTCAGCCATGCTTCCGGCGATCTTTGCCTTGCCCCAGCTGTCATAAGTATATCTTACCACCTCATTTCCTTTGGAGTCAACCAGGGCGACGATATCGTTCTGGGCGTTCCGGACATAGATATAGAGCGTGCTGTCGTAAGTGACGGAGATCACATTCCCGGCAGAGTCGTAGCGGTGCCTTCCGCATGCCATACCTCCATGTAGATCCTGACCGTGGCACTGCCGGCATCCGCGGGCAGGGTGAAGGTCCTTTTCAGGCGGACGAAATCCCGGGTGCTGGTCTTCAGGATCTCGCTGTCCAGGAGGTGCTGTGCCCCGTCCTTATCCAGGTAGCGGAACCTCAGCATGCAGCCGCCGTCTGCCGCCGCGGCAGTGACCTGCGCCCTCACATACATGGATACGGTGTAGGTCTGGCCTTTCTGCAGGGTCACATCCTGTCCCCAGTAGACGTAGCTGCCCTGGTCCGTACAGGCTGCCTTTAAGGACCGGGTGCCCACCTTACAGTACGCGGTATCTGTGTTCACCGTTGCTGACCCCGCGCCCTCTTTGCCCACCTTGCTGAACCACCCGATGGTCTTTGCCTGGATGATGGGGTCTTTTAAGAGCTGCACGATGTTGGACTGGAGCTTTGTCTCATTTTCCAGGCGGTTCACATGGCTTCCGCCGGTATCATATTTTCCGCTGGCTGCATGGCCGAAACCGTCATGGATATGGATGAGGTTGCCGCTGTTATTGAAACGGCGGATCTCCGTCCTGCCCTTGTTGTCCGTAAACTTCGTGCTGTTGTATCCATAGACCAGGGCCAGGCTGTTCCCGGCAGTGCTGCCGCCGTATTCTGTGATAGTTTTTACACGGTATGGGGCAGTGTTATAGTAAGCGTATTTTACCTGGTAACCGTCCGCATTGGCTGCAGAGGCCAGGTTTCCCCTGCTGTCAAAGGTATAGGTTACTTTGGCGCCATCAATATCTGTGACAGAGGTCAGGTCCGTCATTGTCCCATTGGCCGTATAGGCAAAGGTGATGGTCTGGCCGGAGGGCGTCTTCACCTGGCTTAAGTTTGTCGCCTTCCCTGCACTGTCCTTCAGGTAGGTCAGGGTGGTCACACGGCCTGCACCGTCTGTGATCTTCGTGATCCTGCCGCTTCCGTATGTGATGGCAAGGGTATTGTCATTCTTATCCCGTACCTTCACCAGATAGCCGCTGCTGGTGAATACCAGTTCGTTGTCCTCTTTATCTTTGATGACAAAGGCCTCGTCTGCACCGGGGTTGACCGTCAGGGTGAATTCCAGGCCGGATTCATCCTTCCAGGCCTTTTTCTTACTGTCATAATAGAAGTAATGGACTGTGCCATCGCCGTCCGTATGGCGGTAATAATCTGTCCCGCCGATGGTCACTTTTTTAATGGTCTGGTGGTAATTCAGGCGGAAGCCGTTACCGTAGCCGATGTCCACATCCCGGTCGTTGGAGTTGAACACATGGTTCAGGCTCACCGGCATGCGGCTGCCCCCGAGTACCAGTGTGGGGCTGACCAGGATCAGGTTCCCGTTATAATCATTTACATGGACAGTCCCGGCGCGGCCCACGCCCTGGCTGTGGTAGGTCCAGTAGTCCTCCAGGCCGGAATAGTTCACATAGGAGATATCGATCCTCGGCCGCATATCCTGGTAGCCGTTATCGCAGTCTGATGACAGGAATTCCGTATAGCCGGACATTTCATAGTCGTCCTTGAACATCAGCCCGAAATTATTCCCATTCTGGTACCAGTCTTTCACAAGGCGGGTCACATCCAGGGTCACATATTTCTGTTTGTCCCCCTTATATTTGCACAGGTCCTGTACCACTTCCTCATAGACCGGCTTATTATACCAGTTGATTGTTGCGGAATCCCAGTCCTGGAGCACCCGGTGCACCCGGAGAGTCCTCTCCTTTCCATCCTCCGCCAGGGATACCAGGACCAGCCTGGCATTTATGACCATGTCCCCGGTCTTGATCGCCGGAAGCTTGAACTTCAGAAAGCTTCTCTGGATGTTGTCCCCTCCCCTTGTTTTCAGGATGATGCTGTTCTGGAAGTTGTCCTCTTCCAGGAGGGAATCCACATGGGCGTCCATGATCTCCTCCCTCTTTTTCGAGGTAGTAGTCACCGGGTCGATGACTACCGGGTATTTACGTTCCGGCGCCCAAAGCCACTCCTTATCTGCCTGGAAGGTGATGCAGCAGCGGTCTTTCTTCTCCTGGGAAAGGGATACCTGGATGGCATTGGATCTTTCCCCTGCTGCGTCCTTCATGTAAGGGGCAGACACCACGAACTTCTCTTCCCCCTGTTCGTCCAGGAAGGATACCTGGTTCTTTCCCTGTACTGCCTCAAGCTTTTTCAGCTTATAAAGGAAAGTGAATGTTCCCGGGGAGTCCGGGGAAGCAAGGATCAGGTCTTCCTTTACCTTTTCCCCAATCACACAGCAGCGCATATCCATCCCCGGAAGGATCTCCGGATAGAGGAGTTCCTCTCCGCCAGTGCCGCAGCGCTTGGCTTCTGCCTTCTGTCCCCCTTCCATGCCCCAGGCAAGCTCTGCCCCGTCTTTAGATACAGTGACGGTCCCCTGCTCCTTGGCATGCTTCTTAAAGCGGATCTTCAGCCTGCCCTTTTTGTTTACAAAATCCTTTACAGATGGTTCTTCTGCCTCTTCCTCAGAAAGGCCGTCATCCATCTCCTGCCAGGAGCCGTCCTCTTCCTGATAATGTACAGCATCAAGATAGATCTCCGCTGTCATGGAATGGTCCTGGTTCTCAAATATCTTTGTATTTGCTGTTCTTTTTTCTTTTAGTTCACGCCGTTTCATATTATTTCTCCTTTTTACTCATGTTTTTGAATTTTATCTATTATTTTCTTATCAAGAGCTCTTTGATGGATTAATAATATCAAACAAACGTTCCTTTTTCCATAGCAGATGTGTGGTATTTTCTACCATATCTGTGGTACTTTCTAACACATCTGTTGGATTCCTGTTTTTATCATGATGCAGGCTTTTTACTGCATAGAAAAACCCCGGCTTCCGCCAGGGTTCTTCTATGCTAGGTATCATATTCTGTTTTTATTTTCCCTGCCCATAATAAGCATTGGCGCCATGTTTTCTGTAATAATGCTTATCCTGCAGTTCCTGTGGAGCCGGTTTTACTTCCGGGTTGATCAGTTCGCAGCGGGTAGCCATCTTGGCCACCTCTTCCAGCACGACTGCATTATGTACTGCTTCATGAGCATCCTTGCCCCAGGTAAAAGGTCCGTGGTTCTTGCAAAGTACGGCCGGTACCGCCTCATAATCCTTGTCTTTAAAATAGTCGGCAATGAGGATTCCTGTATTTTTTTCATAAGCATCCTCAATCTCATCCTTTGTGAGGTTTCTTACACAGGGAACTTCGCCGTAAATATAGTCTGCATGAGTAGTTCCATAGCAGGGAATGCTGCGTCCTGCCTGTGCCCAGCTTGTTGCCCAGGAGGAATGCGTATGAACGATTCCGCCCACATTCGGAAATGCATTATACAACACTACGTGGGTGGCTGTATCGGAGGAAGGATTGTATTTTCCCTCTACCTTATTCCCCTGAAGGTCTACCACTACCATATCCTCCGGGGTCAGCTTATCGTAATCCACGCCGCTTGGCTTAATGACAAAAAGTCCTTTCTCTCTGTCAATACCGCTTACATTTCCCCAGGTAAAAGTCACAAGACCATATTGGGGAAGATCCATATTTGCCTTATATACTTCTTCTTTTAATTTCTCAAGCATACTCTTTCTCTCCTTTTTGATATTGGTTACAGTATCTTTCTCTTATAATATACTATAACACTTGTATCCTCAAAATCCAACTTGTATTTACAAGTAATCAATTAAATTCAGTTATATATGCAAACTGTATCCTCTTCCATTTTTCTCTCCTGGGTATTCAAAATCTCCCGCATCATCCTGGCTGCCTGCCTCATTTCATCTCTCCATCGGGGATTTCCCGTATACCAGAACTCCGTAACGTATCTGCGCACACCTGCCCTCCAGGCTTCTTCTATCACAGCCGGGAAATCCACATGGCCTGTTCCAAATGCCACCTCCCGGAACACCCCCGGAACCGTTTCCTTCAAATGCACTGCATCCAGATGTCCCCTGCCCTTTCGAATATCTTCCAGCACATCCGTCCCGTAAGCTGCTGCCGCATTAGTAATATTCCCCATATCCGGATATATACCCAGATATGGAGAATTCAGGCGGTTCACAAAAACCATGGCTTTTCCCACCGTATTCATAAATTCCGTTTCCATTGTTTCAAAGCCAAGAAGAACGCCTGCTGCAGCTGCCATCTGCTCACATTTTTTCAGATTTTCCCCAAAACGCTCCACTGTTTCTGAAGTAGATTCCTCATAATATACATCATATCCGGCAAGCTGGATAAGCCGGATTCCAAGATCCGCAGCAAGAAGAATGGCCTTTTCCATAATCTCCATCCCCATTGCACAGGTTGCCTCATCGCTGCTGCCAATAGGATATTTCCGATGTCCGCTCAGGCACATGGTTCGGATAGGAACACCTGTATCATACATTGTATTTATCAGCTCCAGCCTCTCTTCCTTTGTCCAGTCCAGACGGGCAAGCCTTGCATTTGTCTCATCTATACTGATTTCCAGGAAATCATAGCCTGCATCTTTTGCAGCTTCCAGCCGTTCCCTCCAGGTCAGCTCTCCCGGCATTGCTTTTTCATATACCCCTAATGTATATGCTTTCATACTGTTTCTCAAATCCTCCGTCAAAGCATGTTCAAAATCTTACCTTTCCTTAAGGACATGCCCTAATTTTTAAAATGGGGCCACGCCCCGTTTAATCCGTCGATCACAGCACGGTAAGCGGCATATTTTTCCTCATAAATTTTTTTATATTCCGGTCTAGGATAAACGGTTCCGGTTATAGTCACGGTTCTTGCCGCTGCATCCGGGTAATCCTTATAAATCCCTGCGGCTATTCCTGCAGCCATAGCTGCACCCTGAGCTCCCAGCTCCTTATCCCCCACCACATCAATGGGAATCTGCAGTGCATCCGCAAAAATCTGTACCCACACCTCTGAATTTGCTGCTCCTCCCGAAAGTCGGATACTCCTTGGAATTTCCCTGTTTCTTAAAAGCTTCCTTACATGAGTGACATGGGAAAATACAATTCCTTCATAAACAGCCCGGAGCATATGCTTCTTATTATGGTAGGCAGTCATTCCTACAAAAGTACCCTTTGCCAGTGGATTTTCATTGGATCCATTGAGAAACGGCAGGAAAATCATATGATCATCCTGGGGTTCAATAGAAGCCACCCACTCATTTGTAAGGTCATAAACCAATCTGCCTTCTTTTTCTGCCTCTTCCAGTTCATCCTTCATCAGGCTGTGAATAAACCATTCCATATTTCCTGCAGAAGTGGGACTGCTCTCCTCGATCAAAAAGTACCCGGGAATGCAGAACATGGAATTCAGTGCAACCGTACCATTAGTTATCGGAGCCTTTCCGATAAATTCATTAATACTCCAGGTACCTGCGATCATACACATCTGCTCCTCATCACAAAGACCGGACGCAATTCCGCAGGCGTTCACGTCAAACATTCCTGCAGCCACAGGAATTCCCTGGGGAAGCAGAGTCTTCTCACTTGCCTCTTTTGTTATATATCCGCAGATTTCTGCAGAATGCCTCAAGGGCGGCAGCTTTTCATAACAGTCTTCAAGTCCGTACAGCTCCATCAGTTCTCTGTCATGCTGTCCTGTGATCATATTTACCAGATTTCCTCCTGAGCAGTCCGTATACTCACTGTAAGCCTCGCCTGTAAGTCTGTATCGGATATAATCCTTCACTGCAAAAATATATTTTGTCCTTTGCAGTATCTCCGGCTTATTTTCCTGAAACCACGCCAGAAGGCTTACCGGCTGCACTGCAAGGATTTCCTGGAAAGTCCTTTCATAAACCTTTTTGTTCGTTCCGTCTTTGTACCACTTTTCTACCTGCGCCCAGGCCCTTGTATCTGTGGACATAATACCATTATAGGAAGGTCTTCCGTCATATCCTACCATGTACAGCCCCTTTCCCGCTCCGGAAAAAGAGACTCCGGCAATGTCCCTTGGGTTAATACCGCTTTTTTCAATAGATCTGCGGATTGCTCTGGCATTTACCTCCCACAGCTCCTCCAGATTCTTTTCTGTATAACCTGGCTTGGGGGTAATCGTCTCTGTCGGAAGGCTCGCAACGGAAATCTGATTTCCATCCTCATCGAAAATCGCTGCCTTGGAAAAAGTCCCTCCATTATCAATTCCAAGTAAATATCTCATACCTTTTCCTACTCCGTCATTTCCTCCGGAACTCCCGGGCAGTTTGGACCGAAATGTTTCAGGACAACCAGCGGCTCCACTTTACTTGTATTTGTAATAGTCACACCTTGAACTGCTGCCTTCTCCGATACAAAAAATTCATCCGAGCTCTGCTGTCCAAAATGAAGAAGTGTAGGAGCCTCACAATCATATACGCCGAATGTACCATGGCCCTGTACAAAAATACAGCCATATGCTGCTCCGTCACAAATAGTTACGCTTTGTCCCGGATTTACCGTCAGCTCTTTTGCCGCAATATAAGGATTGGCATAAGTAATCCATTTTTGTGTATATGCTCCTGTTTCCGCCTCTATAATGGGCCTGCGGAAATAGTGCTTTCTGTAATGAGGGTCTACATTCTTCTCCCAATCCAGAAGCTTAAATACGTCCTCCGCATCCTTGCATCCCTCCGGCAGCTCCTCGTCCAGCATCTCCGGCGGATAGACCTCACCGGATACAATGTTTTCGTATACAGAGTTTACATCCGAATTCCACTGCGGCTCATAAGTCAGTACAGATGCAGGTGCATGGATCACACCCGCAGGCGTATACCATCCTGTTCCAAGTTCAATCCTGTATGCTCTGGACAAATCTGTAATCCTGGTATCATCATCTGCAAATTTACGAATCCTCTCTTTAATTTCTTCCGGATCCACATCCGGATCAAATCCAAAGTAAGTATAATCCGATTCTCCGGAATAATTATTAAGCTGTTTGGGGAAATAATAGCATTCCGGTTTTCCAAGCTTCCCTACCCGTTGTGCATCCTCAAAGGTCAGATGCAGATGATGGAACAATGGATTCTCATTGTCAAAAAACTTGGAATACATAGGCCAGCCGTTATACTTTTCCATCAGCTCTTTTCCCACCAGCTCTTCTCCCAGAACCTTCACTGCATTCCTAAGAGAGAATTTCTCCTGGCTGTCATAATCCACGCATACATAGGACATACCCTCGTCTGCCTTAGCAGTTTCCCCATTCTGCGCCGCAATGGTAGAAGCAAACCATCTTTCCGTAATAGAGCCTCTTGCCATTCCAAATGCAAAATAATCATCCGGGTGCAGCTTCAGCCTGCGGCCCGCCTTGCCAAATCTCCTGGGAACAAATGCAGGAAACAGGCGGAAGATTCCCTGTCCCTTTTGAAATGTCTCCCGGATAGTCCTTTCATCCTCCACTGCATCTTTTACCACCAGATTTCCTGTTTTTTTTGCTTCTTCAAGCCTTTCCTCCAAATCCTTGCCTGCTTTTATGATCAATTCTTTTTCTGTCATCTATACTTCCTCCTTAAAGGTGATTCCTCCTGTTTTCATACATGGATTCATGATCTTTTAAGTATTCCTCTATGGCATTTTTTTCACCCTCTGTAAGCTCCGGAAGGGTTTTGCCCACATACGGCAAAATCAACCCTTTTCTTGCGCATAAATATTTCACTACTGCGATCCAGCTCCTGCCATATTGGAAAACCTCCTTCATTTCCACAATGGCTCTCTGATATTCCAGTATCTTATCCACATTTTTCTCTCTTCCATACCCCAACATATCCACATAAAACCCGGGATAAATGTTTGCAAGGCAGGGCACGCAGCCATCTGCTCCCAAAAGCATTGCAGCTCCGCAAAGATCCTCGTTCCCGCTCAGCAGGCTTCCCTTCTTTTCTGCAAACAGGATTTTCTGGAACAATGCCCAGTTTCCTGTACTATCCTTAATGGCAGTTACCTTGGGCATTTCCAAAAGTCTTTCCATAGTCGTTGGCAAAATGTCTGAATTTGTATATGGGGGAATATTATAAATAATCAGCTTTCCATGCATATGCTCTGTAATGTAGCGGAAATGTTCCAGAATCTCCTCCTGACTTCCGGGGGGTAAATAATATGGCGCCGCAGCCACAAAATACTCCGCTCCCATTTCCTCATATTCCTTAATCTCTTCCGTGATCCCTGCTGCAGAGGTTTCCAGAACTCCTACTAAAACCGGAATGCGCTCTCCTGTTATCTCCAGCGCTTTTTCTGCAGCACATCGTCTCTGTTCCCTGGAAAGCACAGTCCCTTCTCCACAGGAACCAAGCACAAAGATTCCGCTTACGCCTCCTCTTATACAGTGCTCTATCAGCCTCTTCAAGGCCGGAACGTCCACATCTCCCTCTCTATCCAGCGGAGTCAGCAAAGGAGGAATGATTCCCTGTATTTCTTTTTCCAAATCAGTGACCTCCTTTGCCGAAATCCCAGCACGCAGGAACTTCCGTTGGATTCTGGAAATTAAAATACAGAATTCCTTCCCTGTGTCCCATACGCTCTGCATTGCTTGGTTCGCCGCCGCAGACTCTCTTTAAAAGCTCCATCATCCGTCCGGTTATAGCTTCCCTGGACTCCTCTCCGGTAAGCAGAGGCGCTGCGCAGAAATCAATATCATCGGACATTCTTTCATAGGTTCTGGGATTTCCCGTTACTTTGATTACCGGGCTTACCGGTGTTCCTACAACATGTCCCCTGCCTGTGACCAGAAATACCACATGGCATCCTGCTGCAACCAGCTCCAGCATATCCGAAGGATCCGCAGCAATAAAATGAGCCGGCTCCAGTTTCTCATCCGGAATTACATCCAGAAGATGGAGGCCTTTGCATACCGGAGTCTGTGCTACCTTCAAAACGCTCTGAATCTGGCGGCTTCCGCTTTTCACCGTAGCGCCCATGCTTTTTTCTTCAATCGTAGTCAGTCCGCCGTCCATATTTCCCGGCGCAATGGAAAACTGTCCATATGCCGCACAGAAGTCCACGGTTTTGTCATAAGCCCTGGCAATATCGACTTTTACCTTTTCATTAGCCCCGCGCTCCATAAGGTATTCCTTCAGCCCGATACCCTCGCTCAATTCCTCAAAAACTGCCGTTCCTCCATGATCCACTACATAGTCAAACACACTGCCTACCAGGGCATTTCCTGCAAGTCCGGATGTAAAATCTGATCCTCCGCACTCTCCTCCAACCACAAGATCGGAAAGATACATAGGAACCCTGGGCGTTTCCTTCAGTTTATCCAGCATTTCCCGTACAATGGCCATTCCCTTTACAATACTTTTCTGGGTTCCCCCTGCTTCCTGCTGATAAAACCAGGCAGCCTCCCTTCCTGATTTTTCCGCAGCCTCTGCAAGAAGATCCGGATAGGTATATTCACATCCATGCCCGATAGCCACAACCCCTCCCACATTGGGATGAGTACAATATTTCAAAAGTCTTCGGATATTTACCTGATTATGAAGACAGGAATGAGACCCAATGGCTTCCACGTCCTCTCCAAGACCCTGAAAATAATCTGCAATTTTCCTGCATACATGCTTGCTGCACTCCACCGTAAAAATAACCAGGACTTTATTCCGGATTCCTTTGGAACCATCCTTTCTCAGATATCCCTGACACAGTAACTCCTCTTTCATTTCAAACCTGCACCTCCCTTATCCTTAATATGTCTTATATTCAATGTCTTTGGCATGTGCTGTCATGGGATCCAGCTGGGCGGAACGAAAATCATAGGCGCTTTTCATATTGTGCATATGTACATGTTCGCCTTCCCGGATTTCCTCCGTAACAATGCCTATTGGCGCTCCGTATTTAATGATCCTGTCTCCTGGATGAAGAGCACAAAGCGCCATTTTGTGCCCAAAAGGAATAGCTTCCACTGCCAAAACCCCCGCCCTTTTCTCCGGTGCGTCTCCGGTAAGCTTTACCTCTCCCGCTTCGATATCCGCCATGGCTGTTGCCACATTATCCGTTTTTGTCACCACATAACAAACCTTTTTTAATTCTTCCATAAATGCTCCCTTCTTTTAGATCTTTCTCAGCCCTTTACTCCGCCGGCAGTCAGTCCGGCAATCAAATCCTTCTGTACGAACACAAACATAATAACAACCGGAATTACTACCACAATCCCACCGGCCGTGATCAAATCCCACCGAATATTGTACTGGGACATAAAATTAGATAATGCCACGGTCACCGTTCTGGATGCTTTGTTTGTAAACATATTTGCATAGGTATACTCATTCCAGGAGGTGATAAAGATGAAGCTGCAGGATGCCACCAGAGCAGGACGCAAAAGAGGAAGCACGATGCGGAACATCCTTTGGGCCAGGCTGCAGCCGTCCAGGGCTGCAGCTTCCTCCAGTTCAAAGGGCACCTGGTTAATAAATCCCGTTGTCAGCCAAACCGAATACGGGATGGAATAAGTACTGTAAGCCACGATCAGGCAAAGCTGCGTATGCAAGATCCCCATCTTATTAAAAATGGTATACAGAGGTATCAAAAGCAATGTGCTGGGCACCAGATACAGCAGAAGGAAAAAATACATAAGGGCATTCCTCATGCGGAAACGGTATCTGGAAAGCGCATAGCCTGCCATAAAGGACACTATGCCTGCGATCAGCACTGTGGCAAAGGATACTACAAGGCTGTTCCACATATTGCTGAAAAAATCTGTTTTCTCAAATAATTCCCGATAGCTGTCCAGTGTAGGTGCAGCGGGAAGGAAACGAAATTCCTGTGCAAACATTTCATTCTTTTTCTTTAAAGATGTAAGGAATGTCCAGGCAAAGGGAAATAATACGGTAACAAGGAAAAATATCATGGGTATATAAAAGGTTCCTATACTTTTTTTCTCTTTCATTTGTCAATCATTCCTCCCTGCTCTCTGGTAATGCGAAGATAAATAAAGATCACAATGGACATCAGGATCGCTCCGATAATGGCTACCGCACTGCCGTATCCGAATTTCATGGATTTCTGCGCCTGCAGATAAGTGTATACGGACAAAGTAAGGGAGCTGTAGCCAGGCCCTCCGCCTGTCATGGTATAAACAATGTCCACGTTATTAAACACCCATATCAGCCTGATCATAACTGTAGATACGATGGTGGATGCAATTCCCGGAATGGTAATATAAAAATACTGCTTCATGGAAGACGCTCCGTCCACACTGGCTGATTCATACAGTTCCCTGGGTACGGACTGCATAGCTGCCAGGATCATAATTGTAAAAAAAGGAATTCCCTGCCAGATCATTGCCATGATCTGAACCCAAAGTGCAGTATTAGGCTGGGCGATCCACGCCACATTTTCTTTAATAAGATGAAGGCTCTTTAAAATCTCATTCATAACTCCATAGTTTCCGTTAAATATCCATGCCCACATCAATGAAATCAGAACGCAGGGCGTCACCCACGGAATAAGTACCACAGACCTTACGATTCCCCGGCCGCGGAAGGATTTGTTTAAAATATTGGCCAGCAGCAAGGAAAGAAGAAGCTGTGCGGTTACTGTTACTCCCACCCATAACACTGTATTTTTCAGCGCCGGCCAGAAAGCATCATCTTTCGTAAAAATGTCTGTATAATTCTGCAAGCCGATGAATTTCACATTCTGCAGGTTCGTCATATCATATTTGTACAGGCTGAGGACGATTGCCCTTGCCACAGGATATCCGATGATCAGGACTACGATCAGGATTGCCGGTGCCAGCAGGAGCACAGGCTGCCACTGGATTTTTTTCTTTCTTTCCATGTACTGCTTCCTCCTTAAGAGTAATTCCGCCGGGCTAATGACTGTTCCTTCATTGGCCCGGCGTTTTTAGCTATTACACATTCGGTTCTTTTATTCCTCTGCAAGATTGTCTGCAAGAATCTGGATCATTTCCTCGCTGGAGATCTCGCCCATCATGGCACGCTGCATTGTCTGCGGCCAAACAGTTTCGGACCAGTCGCCCCATGTATTGCAGACCGGGAAGATCTGCACATCATCCAGATATTCCATAGAAGCAGCACAGAATTTATTTTCTGTAAATTCCGGATCCTCAGTTACCGGTGTAATGAATGGTACTAGGCCTGCATTTTTGCAAAGAGCCTTATGGGTCTCTTCCTCTGATGCATATTTCAGGAAGTTAATTGCTGTTTCTGTATTTTCACTGTTTGCGGAAACCGCCCAATGACAAGGTTCGCTTGGGAGATATCTTCCTGCAGCGCCTTCCGGAAGAGGTACTACATCAACGTCCTCCCCCAGAACATCCGTAATCTCATTTGCGGAATTCAGATGGTGAATCAGCATTCCTGTTACGCCGCTCTCGAAATTCTGTACAATTTCCGTATATCCGTCAGTAGGTGCTGTTTTTGGCGCCCATCCATTCAGGTAAATATCAAGATATTTCTGGTTTGCTTCCACCATTTCCGGTGTATTCAGCACAACGCTTCCGTCATCCCCGAAGAAGCCGCCGCCGTTATTCAGCGTCAGGCCTGCCCACATAAAGTGTCCGCCTCTGGCGCCTCTCATGCTGAATCCGTAAACATCCGTTGCTCCGTCTCCGTCCGTATCTTTTGTGAGAGCTTCACATGCTTTATAGAATTCATCCATTGTTTTTGGATATTCTACTCCTGCTTCCTCAAAATAGGATTTTCTGCAGTACAAATAAAGAACTACCAGGCTGTGGGGCCATGCAAAGGTAGCTTCCTGGCCTGCTTTGGCAGATTCCCACATACTCATTGGAATAGTATCCTTTCCGTCCCAGGAATCAATATAATCATCAAGCTCTGCAATAGCACCAAGGCTTCTCAGCTCCGGAATCCAGGTTGGCTGAATCTTATAAACATCCGGCAGGTCTCCTGATGCAGCCGCTGCAATGAGCATATCGTGGTAGCTGTTCCACGGAACCGCTTCCAGTACCAGTTCTGCATCAGGATACTGCTCGCTCCATGTGGAATATGCATCTGCATAAGAGCCGTCATTATCTTCCCAGTACCAAACACGGATGGTCTCCTTTGGCTCTGCGTAAACTGCTGCTGCCGAAAATACCGGAAGCGTCATACATGCGCTTAAAACCAGGCTCAGCATTTTCTTCATTCTTTTTTTCATTTTCGTTCCTCCGTTTCTTTATCATTTATTTTGTGACTCTATTCTGCCATAAACCCCTTTCTTTCACAATGAACACAGTCCTGTATTATTTGTAAAAAAATACGATTTCTTCCATAAGGCAGAAATATAATCCGAAAAAAGGTAAAATAATATGCATTTTCTTCCACCATTTGCAAATTAGCTGTAAATAATGCATAATCACTTTAGTAAAACCTTTTTTTTGCACACTGTTACTACGAAAGAAGGACAAACTATGTTAAAAGTGTTAGTTGTAGATGACGAATTTATTGTCCGAATGGGACTGATCAGCTGTATCCGCTGGGAGGAAATGGATCTGGAACTGGTGGGGGAAGCCTCCAATGGCCTGGAGGCAATGGAAATGATCCGGAAGCATATGCCTGATATTATCCTTCTGGATCTTCTGATGCCCGGCATGACAGGAATGGACCTTATACAGAAGCTGGAGGAGCAAAATATCAGAACCAATATTATTATTTTAAGCTGCCATGAGGACTACAGCTATGTTCGGGACGCTTTTAAAAAAGGCGTGCGGGATTATATACTGAAGCTTTCCTCCACACCGGAAGAAATATGCAGCGTATTAGGCGATGTGGCGAAAAAAATCCTGGCAGAGCGGGCCAGCTCCCAGGCTGCTCCGGCTTTGCTTGAAGTTCCTGAACTTGACAGCCTCAAGGCTCCAAAAGAAATGGTATCTGATGAGTATTACGCAATTACTTTTTACGGTGCTTCTTCTACAAAAGAGGTGCGCAGTCTTTTGCTGCTGCTTATCACCCAGTGGCTTATGGAACATCCCGTCAGTTGTCTGCACCCCTGCCTTGTCAATGGTTCCGAGCCTATTCTTCTATACACAGGATTTTCCAAAACCTCCGAATCCGAAGCTTTGGAGCACTCCCTTGCAGAATCCATGGAAAAGCTTCACCGCTTTCTTTCCTCTTGTATGGATGTTTCCATTTTGGTTGGGATCAGCAGCCGCTGTCCATGTACCATGGCTCTGAATAAGGCCCTCCACGAATCTCAAAAATCCATGGATGCATTGTTTTATGATAATTCCGGCTGTATTGGCATTTACTCTAATTTGGAAAAGCTTTACCACAATGAGGATACCAGGATCGGAGCAGCCTTTTACCGCAATATTGGTGAGATTATCCGCCACCAGCATTTCCAGTCCCTCACTGAGCAGATTGCCGCCTATACGCTCTGGGTACTGAAGGAAAAGCCGGATCCCAGAATCGTCAAGCTGGATACCATTGATCTTATTAATACACTTGGAAATTATTTAAAAGAAAAGAAATTGACCCTGGCGGACATGGCGGAGGAATATCTTTATTTTTATCAGGATATCGCCCAGATGCGTTCCTTTTTGGAGCTTAAGTCCTACCTTGATTCCTTTATCCAGACCTATATGGCCCTCCTTCAGTCCAAAGGGTATAAGAATATTCGAAATGATGTACTGGCTGCTGCGAATTTTATTGAAGAGCATTACAGCAATGATATTTCCCTGTCTGACGTTGCTAGGTATATCAACATCAGCAAAAATCATCTCAGCTATCTTTTCAAAAAAGAAACAGGCCAGACCTTCAGCGATTATCTGATCCAGTATAGAATTGCCAAAGCCCGCAGCCTTTTGGAATCAGGGCAAAACTACACTGTTTCAGAAATTGCGGAACTGACAGGATTCCATGATACCGGCTATTTCAGCAAGGTATTTAAAAAAGCCACCGGGCTTTCTCCCAATCAGTACAAGAAAGGAAACTGAGTATGAAAAAAACATTCAGCCGGCTTCAGATTAAAATCACTGCCTGCATCTTATGTTTTGTTATCCTGCCGGTCATGGGGTTAAATCTTTTGCTCCAGCTTCATATGGAAAACCGGATTCTGGAAAATACAAATTTTGCCTTTGAAAATGCAGTCATTAATGTAGACAATACCCTTAAGACGCTTCTTCGGGAAATGGGCGTTACACTTAATCTGCTTTCCACGGATTCCTCTCTCTATGAAGCCCTTAGTTCTCCGAAGGAAACCTTCAATGATGAGCTTCGCACCAGGATCGCCATTGACGGCATTACGGCGCAGTTCCAAAAATATGTCTTCTACTGCACAGTAGACTTTCTGATCCTGGATACCAGGCAGACTGCATACAGTACCTACTATATCAAAGATCACACTGTATGGGATAGTGAGGTTACGGCAGGATTTTTGGATGCCATAAAAGAAAACAATCTGAATTACACCTATTTTTCTACTTCTATGCGAAATCTTGGCAAGGAATCCGATGATATTGTACTTTGTATCGGCAAAACTATCCGCAATTACAAAAAGCAGTACCTGGGTCAGGCACTGCTGATCGTTGATGAAGAAAAACTTTTCCGCATCCTTCAGTCCTCCACACTGTATACAGACAGCATCAATCTATTGTGCAGCCAGGATGGCGAAATTATTTCAGCAAAGGACAAATCCCTTATTGGAGAATCCTACCAGGACTACAT
This sequence comes from uncultured Blautia sp., assembly GCA_946557785.1. Classification (GTDB taxonomy): domain Bacteria; phylum Bacillota; class Clostridia; order Lachnospirales; family Lachnospiraceae; genus Blautia_A. The sequence goes on along the minus strand of CAMNTH010000007.1, from coordinate 42,640 downwards.
TTCACATAAAGAAGATTATCTGGTCTTATCATATCCTTTATATAATAAGTGGACCTTTACCTCCCTGATCCGAAAGGCAGACCTGTATCGGGATTCTTCCTACAGCTCTCTTTTTATGCTTGGGGACCTTGCGGTGATCCTATGCTTTATCGGGGCTATTCTTCTGATACTCCACTCCTTCCTAAAGCCAATCCGCACATTAAAGGAGCTGATGGTAAATGTAGAAAGAGGAGACTTTTCCAGCCGTTTTCATTCCAATGCTACGGATGAACTTACGGAGCTTGGAACCAGCTTTAATCATATGGCTGAACAGCTCTCCATTTTATTTGAAAGAACCCAGGCACAGCAGCGCAAGCTTCTGGAACAGGAAAATGAAAAGGAGCGTTTCCGTTACATGGTGCTTCAGTCCCAGATCAACCCCCATCTGATGTTTAATACCTTAAATAATATTAAGTGGATGGCCATCCTTAATCATGACGAACCTGTTGCCAATACAATTTCCTCCTTTGGCCGCCTGCTGGAAAAAACATTAAAATCCGGCAACGACCATTTTACCATCCGGGAGGAACTGGAATACATCCGTGAATACCTTCAGGTAATGCAGCTTCATATCCCTCAGAAAATTGCCCTGGATATCTGCCTTGAGGAGGATTCCCTTTATGAATGTCTTATCCTTAAAATGCTGTTTCAGCCTGTGATAGAGAATTCTATTCTGCATGGTTTTAAAGGAAATCTTCCCAATCCCTGTATCTCCATCTGCATCCGCCGCCAGGAGGCTTCCCTCGTCTGTTCCATAGCAGACAACGGCTCCGGCATGACGGAAAAGGAGCTTGGGCAGATTTACTGTCAAAGAAGCACCAGCCAAAAGCTCTCCCACTCCATCGGCCTTTCCAATACAAAAGAGCGGCTGAAGCTGTTTTACGGCAGTGATGCTTCCGTAACGGTTACCTCAGCCCCCTTACAGGGAACCACAGTAACATTTTTTCTTCCTTATCAGATAAATATAAGATAAACCGTATATCAGAGCGTCAGGGAAAATACAGCAGCATTTTCCGTGGCGCTGCTGCCGCCGATGAACACCTCAAATTCTCCTAATTCGCTTTCCCATATTCCGTTCTCCGACAGGAACCTAAGCTCCCTGTCTGTGATTGCAAAGCTGACCTTTTGTTCTTCACCCGGTTCCAAAGTAACCTTCAAAAAGCTTTTAAGCTCTTTTACCGGGCGCACAACGCTTGCTGCAATATCATGAATATACATTTGTACGGTTTCCGTTCCCTTTACGTTTCCTGTATTTCTTACCATTACAGAAGCTGTTATCTGCCCCTGTCTTGTCATGGACGAACTGCTAAGCTCAACAGGAGAGATTGAAAACTCCGTATAGCTTAATCCATATCCGAATGGATAAAGAGGCGTATTGGGAATATCCAGATATTTTGAACGGAATCTGTCCTTATCTTTTCCGGGAACATGAGGACGTCCGGTAGCATATTCATTATAATGCACAGGTACCTGGCCTACACAGTACGGGAAACTCATAGGCAGCTTGCCGCATGGGCTGTAATCACCGGAAAGCACGTCTGTAATTGCACCCGCACCCTCTGTCCCGGGGAGCCATGCCACAAGGATCCCTTTTGCTTTTTCAGCTATTTTCCGGATATCCAGAGGGCGTCCGCAAAACAGCACCACAATTACCTGATGGTTTACCCTGCACACCCGTTCAAACAGTTCCTGCTGTATCCCTGGGATCTGAATATCCGCCCTGCTGGTTGCTTCTCCTGACTGAAGGCGGTCCTCGCCCAGTGCCATTACTACAATCTCAGCATTTCTGGCTGTCTCTTCCGCTTTGGCAAGCATACGCTCCTGTTCTTCCCTGGGAATCTCCTCCTTTATGCAATCCTGAAATCCCTCCAAAGAAACATCATTATCAAGCATAGGGCTGCCGCAGCAAAAGACTGCGTTTTCTCCCAGGGCGCTGTTCATTACTGCTTCCTTTAATGTGGCAATATCCTTTTCATCACCTGTCAAAGACCAGGAGCCCATAAGATTTCTGCGCTCTGTATAAGGACCGATATACGCTGTTTTTTTCTTTTTATCCAAAGGAAGGATTTCCTCATTTTTCAGAAGTACAAAGGATTTCCTTGCCGCCTCCCTGGCCAGGGTGCGGTGTTCCCTGCAGAGAATCACCTCTTTTTCCTTCTGTTCATCCGCATCCTTATATGGATTCTCAAAAAGCCCCAGTTTATTTTTCAGTTCCAGGATCCTCATAACTGACTCGTCTATCAGCTCCATGGAAATTTCTCCGCTTTGTACTAATTTCCTGAAGTTTTCGGAATAAATGCCCGCCATCATATCAATATCAACCCCTGCCCTGGCAGCACGCAAAGCAGCATCCTTACGATTCCGGCAATATCCATGGAATATCATTTCTTCAATAGCAGCCCAGTCTGAGATCAGCACCCCGTCAAAGCCCATTTCCTCCCGGAGGATCTTCCTCATCAGATGTCTATTTCCTGTTGCCGGAACCCCTTCTATGGTGTTAAAAGAAGTCATCACCAATGCAGAGCCAGCGCAGATGCCAGCTTCATAGGCAGGCAGATAAAACTCCCGCAGGCTGTGGGATGATAATTCCACTGTATTATAATCTCTTCCTGCATCCGGTGCGCCGTATCCGGCAAAATGTTTCACACAGGCCGCAATGCTTCCTTCTTCTCTTAGATCCTCTCCCTGATATCCTTTTACCATTGCTTCTGTAAAAAGGCTGTTTAAATAAGGATCCTCTCCTGTTGACTCCATAACCCTTCCCCACCGGGCATCCCGCACCAGATCCGCCATGGGCGAAAAGGTAACATGCAGTCCGCTGGCAGAAGCCTCTCTTGCAGCTATCCTTGCCAATCGCCCGGAAAGCTCCGGTTCAAAGGTTGCCCCCTGGCCCAGGGGAATGGGGAAAATCGTCTTAAACCCATTAATAATATCCATCATAAAAAGAAGGGGGATTTTATGAGGATGCTTCTCCATATACTTTTTCTGGATTTCTTTCAGAAGCGCTGCACCTGAAAGCCCCAGTACAGAACCTGTCAAAGAGATATTTTCTTCCGTAATTCCCATCTCTGCCATGGGGCCTGTAATAACAGAATCCTCTGTAAAAAATCCCCCTGCAAGCTGATTCATCTGATCTATCTTTTCCTCCAGAGACATTTCCTCCAAAAGATTCCGTAATTCCTGTTTTGTCATCCTGATATCCTTTCCTTTTTACTACGTTTATTTTTTAAAATTCCTTCTGTATTCCAATGGGGAATACCCTGTATTTTCCTTAAACATTTTTGTAAAATAAGAAAAATTACTGTACCCTACATAAATAGAAACCGTATTGATGGGCAGGTCGCTCTGGCTCAGCAGCTTTTTTGCCTCTTCCACCCGTTTCTGCATAAGATATGCACTGATGGAAATCCCCAATTCCTTTTTAAAAATCCGGGACATATAGTCTGTATTCAAATACACCATCTCCGCCAGCGTTTCTCTTTTTATCTCCTCACTATAATGGGAATCTATGTATTGGCAAATCGTTTCTGTCACAGATGCTGTTTTATAAACATATTTTTCGTACTGAATCGCCTCATGAATTAGGTCAAATGCATATTTCAGCGCTCCGTCAATGCCGGACAGCGCATTCTGGCTGTTTTTCCTGTTTTCCTGCCCGGAAAAAAGAAGATGTGCTTTGATTTCTTTTTTTGCAAGCCAGGAATACGCAATTTGTGTCACATCAACCCGAAATGCCTCCAGGATTTTTCTGGTAACCATCTCACTTCTCTCAATTGTTTCCAGATACTCTTTCATAGCCACATATAGGGCTTCCTCTTTCTTTTCCTCCATAAGGGCTTTCCAAAGCTCCATATTCGGATTCCGATAAGTATTTTCAGGCTGTATAAAATCCGGCAGATACAGCACCTTGTTCCGGACTGATAAGCTGTTCTCCCTCATCTTTTGGATCTGATGTAATAGCTGTGCAGTTTCAGAGAAGTGATTCACAGAAGCTGCTCCACACCAAATATCTACACCAAGCTTATCCGAAAACCAGCAGGCAAAGGTTTCAAACACCCTTTTCCATTCCTGCCTTTCGGAATTTGGTCCTTCCTCTTTAGGCTCTTTGCAGATTACCGTACAATTTCCCTTTTCTATGGAAACTACTGTTTCCACAGAAAGGCTGCTGTTTTCCATAAGCTCCGAAAGCACATTTTCTACAGCAAAATGCAGCGTCCATTCATCCCAGACCTCTTTGTTTTCCCTGCCTGCACAGAAACACACATACAGCAGGTAAAAATCCTTGTCTGAATATTCCAGGCTTCGGCGCCCTGCCAGCAAATCAAGCTTCTCCCTGGAGAGTTCTCCAAGCAGTGCCTCCCGCCAAAATTCCCGGCGGATCACAGACTGATTGCTTTTCCAATGGCCGCTGTCTTTCCTGTAATTTTCATATTTCCTGGCCTTTTCCCTTTTGCGCATTGCTTCACAGAGAGTTTCTGTCAGATTCTGGAAATCCACAGGCTTTAAAAGATAGTCTACGCTGTCCAGTTCAATGGCTTTTTTGGCATAATCAAATTCTGCATAGCTGGTGAGAAAGATTACGGATACTTCATAACCATTTTCTCTCACCCACCCGATAAAATCAAACCCACTTTCCCTTGGCATAACAATATCGCTGATGATCACATCTATTTCTGCCATCTCCATAATCTTTTGGGCTTGTTTTACAGAAAAAGCCGTATAGACTTCCTCAATGCAGAACTTCTTCCAGTCCAGGTTCTTCTTGATACTTTCTATCATGTATTCTTCATCATCTAACAGCAGCAGATTCATAATTCTCCCCTTTTTCATATGGAATATGTATGTCTACAATTGCACCGCCAAGAGGGCTGTTATCAAAATTAATTTCTCCTCTGTCCTGATAATAATAGTGAAAACGCTTTCTGCAGTTTTCAATTCCCAAATGCTGTCCATTTTCCGAAATCTGTTCTCCCTGTTTCAGCTTCCTAAGGATTTCATCCGGAAATCCGTTTCCTGTATCAGAAATATAGATATTCGCATATTTTCCTTCTTTCCGGTCCTCCGGATATACCGTTACGGAAATCAATGTTTTTTTCGGCAGCATAAGCGCCTGTTTTGCGGCATTTTCTACAAAAACCTGAATTAAAAACGGAAAGATCAGCGCATCCCTCACCTCCTCCTGCACTTCCAGATAATACTCAAATTTCCCCGGATACCGCAGAAGAAGAATCTCCAGATAATTTTCACAATGCTTCATTTCCGATGCTGCAGGGACAAGCTCGTGTACATTCCGGAAAATATAGCTTAAATATTCCGCAGTAGTCCGTATCATTCGCCTTGCGCAATCATAATTCCGGAAATCAATCATACTGTATATAAAATTAAGACAATTTAAATAAAAATGTGGCCTTATCTGCAGCTTCAGATAGTCCATTTCCATCTTCTGCTTTTCCAGTTCCTGTTCATACAGGGTAATCTTCAGCTTCCTGATCTGATGAATCATATATTTGAATTTATCATCAATCTGCTCCAGCTCCAGAAGATTGCTTTCCGTAAGTGCAAACCTGCAGTCTTCCTCTCCGTAATTTTCCAAATTCTTCACAAACTGCTGCACCGGTGCCAAAAGATTTCTCCGAAGCCCAAGCAATATATACGCAGAGCAGCCGATTAAAATAAGGGCGATCCCGCACAGGACTCCTACGCTTCCCATCATCATCTCCAGTACACGTTCCGTAGATACTCGTATATGTATTTCAAAAGGCGCTTGAGATAATGTCTTGCGGATGGAATATTTCTCAATATCCTCCTGCTCCACCTGTGCGATTCCCTTGCTAGTAAGCATTTCTACGGTTTTCCCTGACTCATCAGCTAACCGGACATAACCGTTTTCCCCGATCGTAATTTGTCCGAAGGGTTTCAGTATACTCTTGACGGGCACAAAACATCCCAGGCTTACATTACCGTTCTGGGCAATTTTACACATATAATTTTCACCGCAGCAATCTACAATATTCCATTTCTTTTTTACGGAATAAGAGTAATTCTGCAGCTCCTGTATCTGCCCCTTCATGGCATCCTGAATCTCCTGTGATACTGTATGCCCTCCATCGGAGGTCAATGTAAGGTGCCAGTACTGATCCTGTTCTGTTAAATAAAGAAAAAGCTGGTATTCCTGTCCGTACTCCCAAATGCTGGATAAATACAAATCCCTCAGTTTTGAAACAGGATATTCTATATTTCCTTCATCCTCCAGCATCAGATTTACATAATTCCAGAACACAGAATCATCCTGCATCCGTTCCATGATCGTAGAAAATAATTTTCTGCTGATCCGCAAAAAACGATTATCCAGCTCATTAGTATACAGCTTTGACATTTCATCCATTTCTTTTACTGTCTGCTGCTGCAGTTTTCCCAAGATCATCGCACTCCCTGCCATGTACACCAACAGTATCAGCAAAAGTCCCAGAAGTAAGTTTTTTACCTGCTGTGCTATGGATCTTTGCTTTCTGTGTTCCGGAAATTTCATAGCTGTTCTCTCCTTTAATTCAAGGTCAGCCCTTTACAGCCCCAAGGGTGATCCCCTCTGCAAAATATTTCTGAAGAAACGGGTAAATGATAAACAAAGGAAGCATTGCAATAAAGGCAATAGCCATACGGATGGACGTTGCAGGCAGCTTTGCTACCTCGGCCCCAATATTTCCGGCAACCTTGCCGCTTGCCAGGTACTGGATATCCGTAATCATCTGGTTCAGAAGATTCTGAATGCTGTATAGCTTCTGTCCATCGTTTCCTGATAAATAATATAAACCATTTGTCCAGTCATTCCAATATGCAAGTCCTGAAAAAAGTCCCATAGTTACAAGAATCGGTTTTCCAAGAGGCAGTACCAGCGTTGAAAAAATCTTCATATGGCCTGCTCCGTCAATCTTTGCTGCCTCAAACAGGGCTCCCGGAATGCTGGTCATAAAATAGCTGCGGATCATAAGAATATTATTGGCGCTTAAAAGCAGGTTAGGAATAATCAGCGCCCAAAGTGTATTTTTAATATGGAAGTAGTTTACATACATCAGGTAGGTAGGTACCAGCCCGCCGTTAAACAGCATTGTAAAAAATACAAAAAATGTAATTGCCCTGCGATGAGGCAGTGTTTTTACTGACAAAGGATATGCCAGCATTGCGGACATTGCCAAGTTCAGCGCAGTACCTATAAAGGTCACCAGAATAGTCACGCCATAAGCACAGAGAATCTTATCTCCCTGGCGGATAATATACTGGTATGCATAAAAACTCAATTTTTCCGGCAGAAAAGAATATCCATTGCGAATCAGAACCGTTTCATCTGTCAAAGATGAAATACAAACCAGCAGAAACGGCAGGATTACAATTAAAGTAATCAGGATCATGATCAGGTTGATCCAAAATTGAAAATGCTTACTTTTTCTTGAATTTGTCATAACTCTCCTCCTAAAACAGTGCCTGGTCTTTATCTGCTCTGCGAACCACCCAGTTGCTGACCATAACGATCACAAAGCCTACCAAAGACTGATAAACCCCTGCAGCCGATGACATACTGATATTTCCCTGTTCAACCAGCGCACGGTATACATAAGTATCAATAACATTGGTGGTTGGGAAAAGCACGCCGGAGTTCATAGGTACCTGATAAAACAGTCCGAAATCCGAGTAGAAAATCCTTCCAATACTTAAAAGCAGCAAAGTAATAATAGTCGGAACAAGGCTTGGCAGTGTAATTTTCGTAATTTCCTGCCACTTGCTTGCGCCATCCAGCCTTGCGGCCTCATAAAATGAAGGATCAATCCCTATAAGGGAAGCTATGTAAATAAGGCATCCGTATCCCACGCCCTTCCAGCAGTTTGCAATTACCAGTATTACCGGCCAGTATTTCGGTTCCTGGTACCACTGTACAACATCAATTCCAAGGGCAGACAGTATGGAATTGTTTATCAGTCCGTTTTCGGAGCTTAAAAGTGCATATACAATATAGCTCAAAATTACCATAGACATCAAAAAAGGAAGCAGGATGACGCTCTGATACATCTTTTTCAGCTTTTTGCTTCTTACTTCACAAATTAGTATGGCAATGGCAATTCCCACTACCATATTTACAATAATAAAAGCCACGTTATACAAAAGCGTATTTCTTGTAATAATCCATGCATCCGGTGATTTAAACAGAAATTCAAAGTTCTTCAGTCCTGCCCATGGGCTTGCCAAAATACCCTTTGCAAAGTTCAGCTTTTTGAACGCTATGACGATTCCCGCCATTGGAACATAGTTGTTGATCAATAAGTATAAAAGTCCCGGAAGCATCATCAAATACAGGGGAAGATGCTCTTTATATATTTTTATACGTGATTTTTTCTGCATATAATCATTCCCTCCCTTAAAAAAGGCTCCGCACAGTGAAACATGATCTGTGAGGAGCCTTCTGCCTTTACATTACAATTTGATCCTATTTATTTGCCGGCAAGCCATGCATCAAACTGTTCCTGCTTTGCAGCAATCACATCATCAATGCCTGCCTGTTCCAATGCTTCCAGGAATTCCGGAATATATACTTCCGGGTCTGCTGAACCGCTGTTCAGGGCAACGGAATACTGTTTTACAACATTGGTAAGGGCTGCAATTTCATTCTCATATTCAAAGTTATTAAAGAAGAATCCAACCGCTTTGGAGTTTTTAGCAGAGTTATTGAACTCTTCCATCTTCTCCCACAGCAAAGGATCAGAGCCTGTCCACTTATGAGCGATAAACTGATTTGGAAGCTCCCATCCCAGATTCAGGCTGTATCCTACATTTTCAGAAGTAATGCCTTCCGGATAATTGATAATTCCGTTTTCTTCATCTTCTATTACATAGTCCACGCCTTCCTCTCCCCAGTTGAGAAGGTTCATAAGTTCCGGGCTTCCATACAGATAATCCAGAATCTCCATTGTTTTTTCAGGATTCTCGGAATTCTGTGCAATAGAGAACATTACATTATTGTAGGTTGGGCAGTTTTTAATAGGATAATCCCGGAATTTTACGATTTCAAATTCATATCCTGTGGAGCTCTCAAATTCTACAGGCGTTCCAGGGTGATAGGAGAAGAAGATAGAAAACAGATTTCCTGCTTTGCATACGGTTCTCCAATTTTCTGTATCAGTTCCGGCGTCCTTGCTGATATATCCTTTGTTATACCAGTCATGAAGCATAGTCGTTGTTTCTTTATACCAGTCAGTTGCGTAAAAGTTTTCAATTGTGGTGCTGTTTTCCTGATCCATCAGTACGCCCAGATAATTGGAATCCGCTAAAGTATCACCTGCAAATAATCTGGTAAGTGGTGCATCCTCATTTGCAGAAAATACCATGGTCATATCCGGTTCTCCGGCTTTTACAGTTTCAAAAATCTTTTCCATATCTTTTGGTTCATGGATTGTGGATGTATCAATATTGTACTTTTCTACCAGGTCTTTTCTCATAAAAATTGCGGGAATGCTTCCACGCTCGATCTGGTTCGGAACACCATACATAAAGCCGTCCACTGTATTGGAGTTCAGTACCTCTTCTCCATAGATTTCCTTAAGATTCGTACCGTACTGGTCTACCAGCTCCGTCATGTCTACGATCTGTCCGCTGTTCATATACCGCACTGCAGTCGTTCCGTCTGAGTAGAAAAAGTCAATTTTTTCATCACCTGCCAGCATAAGCTGCATCTGCTGGTTTGCGCTTGCCCAGGGAAGCACCACGATATCCAGATGAGCATTTAATTCTTTTTCCAGAACCTCATTGATCTTTGCCTCGATCCGCTCCTCGTCCGGCTGCTGTGAACCTTTAAGAACCAGGGTAGCCGTATAAATATCATCATCTGCAAACACTGTACTTGTAGTGCACATTACTGCAGATGCGGCAAGTACAGCCGCCATAATCCCCGCTGTTTTCTTTCTTAACATAAAAGACCTCCTTCTGATCATGTTTATTATGAGCTTATCATAGCAATTCTTTATATTGATTTCTATAACTGAACAGACTTCCCCCTATCACTTATTTGACCTTGTTTCCGTCTGATGCCCCAAAAATACAAAAGACGGATATCTCCTTATAAAAGATACCCGCCCTAAGGTCTGCTGTCTGATTTTCCCAGCCCCCTATGAGATAAATTCCACCACAGCATAGCATTCCCCCTGCTCTGTATTAAGAAGCACAGTTACTTTACCATCTTCTGTGCAGGTTTTCGGACAAATGATGTCCCCAAGCCTTGCCTGTTTTTTGTACTCCGCACGCATCTTATGGATGGCAAAGCCTTCCGGCAGATAGTCCTCTGCCATGCGCACATACTGACAATTATTCACATGATGGTTTGTGTCCAGGTGATGCTTATGCACTGCAAAAGGTGTCTCCTGTTTGAATGCCCCGGAAATGATGATCTTTCGGTGAGCAAATTCCACCGGAAGCTTTTCCTCTACCGGATAACCTGCAATATCTGCAGGTGTAAGCTTGGCAGGAATGCCCCGTTTAAAATCCAGAAACGTCCAAAAAGTATTGGCATAGGCAATGCTTTCCCCCTGCAGGGTTTTCATTGTAAAATTTCTGGTTCCGATAAAGCCCTTAAATCCATATGCCCAGGTGGCAGTCTCAATCTCTTCCCCAAACCTTGGAAACCGATCCACAACCACCTGCCAGGAGGAAAGCACCCATACTCTGTTTCTCTTTTTCAATTCCTCCACACCCTGATGAATGGACTCTGACTGAAAGGTACTGCAGTCCTGAAAATAGTTTAAAATCCCCGGCAAGGTCAGGCAGCCATTTTCCCCGGTCTCACTATAGCGAACTCTTCCTGTAAAACGATAACTCATAATTTTAAACCTCCATGCCCCTCATTATACTATGAACCCCTCCACGGCACAAGGGAGACTCCATCATTTTCCATTTCGGTAACTCACAGGAGTCATTCCCACAGCTTTTTTAAACACTTTATAAAAATACGCATTATCATACAGCCCGATTCTTTCACTGATCTCATCACAGCTCATTTCTGTAGTTTTAAGAAGATAGCAGGCATATTCCACCCGCTTCATCGTAATATACCTGTTAGGTGAGAGTCCCATGCTTTTATGAAACAGTCTGTTTAAATATGTATGGCTTACATGCAGCTGATCTGCAAGCTCCTGTATCCTAATCTGCTCTGTAAAATTCTCATCTATATAAGAAAGCGCCTGGAGCAGAGGCTTTGGCAGCTGCTGCCTTGGCACCCCCTCTGCAGTCTCGAGAAGATACATCAAAAGAGTATAAACCTCCCCGGAGCTTTCGTATACATTCTTCTTCCCCTCTTTCATATGCCAAAGCATATCCAGAAGCTGTCTGATCAGCTTATCTGCCTGAAGGTTCTGCAATGTATACATTCCGGTAATGGAAAAACGGCTGAATATTTCTTTACAGTTTCCTCCCTGCATCTCTGCCCACAGAAGAACCAGAGAGGAAGAGGAACGATTACAGTACATATGCGCCTGACCGGGCGTAATCAAAAAGACATCTCCCTTTTTTAAAAAATATTCTTTTCCTGCAATCTGAAAAAATCCATACCCTTCTAACAGAACATGAATCGTATAGAATTTATAATCATTTTCTCTTATAATCTCAAAATTTTCATTACACTCACTGCATCCTGCCCTGGAAACAGAAAATAAAAATTTGTCTGTCTTTACCTCCGTCCCCCTGGCATATCCAAAGCCAAGCAGCTCTTCCCAATGTTCTCTCTCCATTGCAGTGCTCCTTTAATGATTTTTTCCATTAACATTATTATAATTTATATTATTTTTTTTTCAATCTTTTGGTGGATTTGGTTTTAAAAAATACAATAAACTGGATCTTTTTCTCGATTATGCACATTCCGTTTTTATAGTATGATTAATATAATCAAATACTTTATGGAGGAAAAGTTATGATGACATCCAAAGAACGTGTACGTGCTGCCATTACCCACCAAAACCCGGACCGTATTCCTGCTGCCTTTGAAGCTATAAGCAGCGTGCAGAAACGATTAATGGCTCATTATGGTTTTACCAGCTATGACCAGCTTATGGAAAAATTTGAAATTGATATTGTTCCTATCTCCCCTAAATACATCGGACCGGCTCTGAAAGAGTACCGTAATGAAAAAGGTCAGCTTGTACGCCAGAGTTACTGGGGCTATGAGGAAACACTGTATGAAACTGATGTAGATACTTATGGAATCACTTCCTATTATCCATTCCAGGGTGTAGAGACGGCGGAAGATGTTGAGAAGCTTTCTTTCCCTGATCCGGATTGGTTCGATTATAGTTCCATTAAGGAACAATGCCTCAAATATCCGGACAAAGCCATTATTGTAGGTCATGAAGGACCTTTCCAGATCGTAACATTTCTTATGGAAATGGATGAATTCTTTATGCTCATGGTTGATGAACCAGAAGCCGCGAAAAGACTCCTGAAACGAATGGTTGATTTTGAACTGGAATATTACAAACGAATTCTGGAAGCAGGAGAAGGAATGGTTGATATCCTCCGTCCTCACGATGATTACGGTACACAGATTTCCCTGCTGTTCAGCGTAGATATGTGGAAAGAATTTTTCATGGAAAGTACCAGGAAACTTACTGCTCTTGCTCACAAATATGGAGCCTTTTATCAGCAGCATTCCTGCGGTGCCGTTCGCCCTATCATTCCTTATCTCATTGAATGCGGCGTAGATGTTCTGGAACCGCTTCAGAAAGTGAAAGGTCTGGATCCAGAAGGTCTAAAGGAAGCATTCGGCGGAAAGATTACATTCCACGGCGGTATTGATACCCAGGATCTTCTTCCCCACGGAACCCCGGAACAGGTGGCAGCGGAAGCTGCCCACTATATGAAAACCCTTCACCATAACGGCGGCTACATCCTGATGGCAAGCCAGGCTTTTGAAGGAGATGTACCTACTGAGAATATAGAAGCTGTTTACCAGGCTGACCGTACTATTGGTTAAATAAAATTATTAAGATTAGACTAAAATGGAGATGCACACGCATTACTACGTGTGCATCTCCATTTTCATAACCATACTATGCAATCCGATTCATCCCATACGGGGGATAAAATTACAATGTTTTTGCTACTTCTCGTAAAATTTCCTGGCTTACAGCAGGTATTCTTCCCAGGCCGTCCGGTCCTACGTTCAGCAGGTAATTAATACCCATTCCATTCAGTTTCTTTTTAATAGCAGCGATCTCCTCTGCTTTTTTCCAGTTATGATCCCATGTACAGAAACCCCAGCTATCATTCATAGTGGCAGCTGTTTCATAAAGACCATAAGGTGAAGGTTTAAATCCATCAACCTCATTCATAAGAGAAGGATCAAACTCCATATTCTCCGGCATGCTTTCCGGGATCTCATTATCCCCAAGAGACACATAATCATATGCGCCATTTCCCAATCTGGAGTTGATCAGACAATTAGGCTGATATTTCTTCACCAGGTCAAAAATCTGGCGGCTCTGGTGCTCTTCCAAAGTCATTGGAACGTCAAACCAGATCAGGCACAATTCTCCATAGTTTCTGAGAATTTCCTCAACCTGAGGATAGATCTTATTTCTGAAGCAAATATCAAAATTCTTTTTATCATTTTCCGGGAAGTCCCAGTCATTGCACCATGCAGTTCCTGCACAAGGAATGTGTCCGGAAAGGTAACCGCCGCCGTTAGGATCATGCCAGTCTAAGTCCTGAGAATAGTAAAGTCCCAGCTTCATACCATGCTTATAACAGGCCTCTGCAATTTCTCCCACAACATCCCTGCCAAAAGGAGTTGCATCCACAACATTAAACTTATCCACTTTGGAATGATACATTGCAAATCCCTCGTGATGCTTACTGGTCACTACAAAATACTTCATTCCGCATTCCTTTGCAAATTTTACCCATTCCTCTGCGTTAAAATAAACAGGATTAAAGGCAGATGCCAGCTTATCATATTCCGCACAGGGAATTCTTAAATTTGTCTGAATCCATTCTGCGTAATTTCCGCATCTCTTTCCATTCCATTCTCCTGCCAACAGGGAATACAATCCCCAGTGAACCATCATGCCATACTGTGCCTCTTTAAACCATTTTCTCATATCCATTGCTGCTGTTCTCCTTTTATTGTTTTATTATTGTTGTTTTATTCATTGTTTCTTACAGCCCTGCAGCCCATTCTTTGCCTGTACGTAATCTTTATCTTCTGCGCATTTTTTCAAAAGCTTCATTATAATATAATGCATTTTCCACAGGTGTATTTGGAGGAATATGATTTCCCACTGCCATAAAAAAGCCCGGACACTGTTTCCCAATCTCCATGCAGCGCTTCACTTCCTGATAAATATCCTCCCTGGTTCCGTTAAGCAAAATCCTGGTATCTGCATTTCCAATAAAGGAATGGGTCTTTCCATATTTTTTTGCAATATATTTCATATCCGTAACCGGCTCCATTACAAAACCGCTTACTCCGCACTGTGCAATATCATCAATAAACTGCGTATAATTTCCGTCTGAAGTAAAAATAATCTTCTTTCCGGCTTCTCGAAGAGGTGCGAAATACTTTTTGTAATTTGGAAATACATACTTTCTGTACCACTCCGGCTGCACAAAAGCCCCGGCAGTCCACACAATATCATCATGCACCTTCACTACAGGCGCTTCACAGTCTGCCAAAGCATCAAAATACTGCTGCATCCATTCTGCATATCTATTTGCTGTTTCTCCAAAAGCTTCCGCATCTATGCCAAGAGCCATCAGCAGCATATCCCATCCGAATATTTCCAGAAGCCCGGAAACCAGAGAAACATAAATTCCCGTTGTATTCACCGCATCCGGCACCAGCTGACAGCGCAGGCGATAATCCCGGTTAAACGCTTCTGTCAGTTCGCTATGACTCTTTTTCCCATACACCTCCATGGGCTGAAAATCCAGCGCATCCTCCGGATCCTCAAAAGGACAGTTAATCCTGTTATCATAGTCTAATCCATCTGCCTCATAAACGGCATGTCCCATACGGGTTCTGCACGCATCCAGCGCATCTCCATCCACCAGAACATTCCACACAAATCCATAATCCCACTCCTTACGGAACAGACTGGAGGCCCTTGTTTTGACCTCATCGGAACTCTTTGGTCCTACTTCTATTCCTGTTACTTTACTGACAAGCTCCCAATGAAATTCCGCCGAATACTCTGTTCTCGGAACCTTCTCCGGCATTTCCATATGCAAAGCTGCCCAACCATCTGCAAATGACACATTCTCACTCCTATCCTGTACTTTTTGCTTTTCGGAAGAGTCTTCCATAACTTTGAATCCGCACAGATTCTTCTTGCTTTTTCTGTATTTTATAGTATACTAACAAAAGAAATAAGTACATGCTATTTTTGTACAGAAAGATGGACTTTTTTAATGCAGAAATTTGATTTCTTCCCATTTTTAAATACGGACTGGAATTCGATTCATTTGGAAATCCTGGAAAATGCCCTTTTTACAGGAGATACTTCCTGGTATTATCCTCACATGATTTCCCCTTTCAACCGTCTCTACTTTATTATTGAAGGAGAAATATATCTGGAAAATGAGCATGGCAGGCAGACGCTTTTCCCAGGCCACATGTACCTTATCCCGGCTTTCTCCTGCTATACCTACGGCTGTCCAAAAAGTATCCGCAAATTTTATATGCATTTTAATATGGAGCTTCTCCCAGGCGTCGATTTATTCAGCCGACTTGAAACTATCCGGCAGCTTCCCTTTGATGATTTCCTGTTGGAAACCATACTTACAGAACTAAAAAAAGAGTCCTTATCCGGACTCCTCCACTTAAAATCTATAATCTGGCAGGTTTTATATGAATTTTTTCTTCATGCTGCAAACAACGCCGATTATCTGGAACGTTTTAAAGGTTTTTTCCGTCAGAAGCAGGTTCTTGAATACCTTTCCGCAAACCTTCATGCAGGACTGCGCATTCCGGATATTTCTAATGATCTGCACATTCCCAGGCACATCCTTTCCCGCACCTTCCGCCAGGACACAGGCCAGGGCTTAAAAGAATACATGGAACTGCTCCTCCTCCAAAAAGCCAGGAATCTGCTCCTTCATACCAGCATGCCTATCTTCGAGATAGCCGAAACCCTTGGATTTTCTGATCCTTTTTATTTCTCACGCTTTTTTAAAAAGACAGAGCACATTTCCCCCAGAGAATACCGACAGCAACGGTTTTAAGATTTCCTTGTCCATTTCATATACATGGTCACAAGGAATCTCTATAACGAGTTCTCTCTGCCTCCTTGGCAGCTTTCTCTGCGGCTTCTTTTGCGGCTTTTTTCTTTCCTTTCTGATTTTACTGATGTAAGCATCTGTTTCTTCTTTTGGTACATTCAGTTTCCTGCATAGACTCGAAACTGTTCCTGCTATACATCTGATTACACGGTTACGTTGTTCAGCCCTTTGGCAGTGCCTATCATACCATAAAACGGGCATTTTCTTATAGAAAGTACCCGTTCTCCAAGGTGCTGCTATTATATAAACTTCAAACTTCTTTCAGCAATTCTTCCTGATCCACATTTCTGCCAGCCTTATCCACCCCTGGCACTCCTCTTTTACCATATCTCTTCCCGCATGGTATCATACCGCCCGCCTAACAGGCACCGGAATGAACTCTCATGGGCAAACTCAGAAGAATTAATAACAGGATAACTTAAAATCAGCCCTGCAGGTCTGAACATTTCGCTATCTGCCCCAAACGCTTCCTTCAGAAAAGATCTTTTCCAGAACACACCCAGGCTTGCAGCCAGATGACCTCCAGCTGAAAATCCCTGAACAAAAATTTTGTCCGGATCAATACGATATTTCTTCGCATTCTCTTTTAAATGACAAACCGCACCGGCTAATTGATAAAGAGCCACCGGGTACTCCGCCGGTTTTACAGAATAGCGAAGAACTGCCGCATGATATCCCATAGCCAGGTACTGTATTGCAATAGGTTCTGCCTCTCTGTCAGATGTAAATTCATATCCGGAAATTAATATTTCAATTTCTTTATGCAGCATTTTTATCACTCCACCTTCCAGCACATTTTCTCATGAATGACTATGTATCTTTACTATGCGTCCATCTGCTTTGAAAACTTCCGAAAGCCGCTCAAGACATTCCTGGCTGATCGCGGAAAAAGACTTTGGAATCTTTCCACAACCCCTGATATTTTCCTTCCGCAAGATTGTGATAGCCCAGTAATTCTACCGGATAACACGATCCAAGTTCAGATAAGAAAGAGGCAATGGCCGTCATATCCTCAACTGAATCATTAAACGATGCAATTACAGGAATCCGTATAATTATATTCTCTCCATTCCGGCTGAGTTTCTTTAAATTCTCCAAAATCCTTTCATTAGAAACCCCCGTGAATTTCTTGTGCATCCTATTGTCCATAGATTTCAGATCATATAAATATAAATCTACAAGTCCGGAAACTGTTTCAAAGTTCTCCCAATCTACAAATCCCGCTGTATCTACAGTGCAGTGAATCTCTTTTTCTCTGCACTGTACCAGAATCTCTTTTAAAAACAGGCTCTGTTTCATACACTCGCCCCCGGAAAAAGTAATGCCGTCTCCAGAGTTTTTATAAAAAGCTTCATCACAGATCAGTTCATCCATCACTTTATATCCCGGAATCCATAATACTAACCCTTTCCGTTTCATAAAATACCTCCTTATTTTTATAAAATCTTATTCATTTTTACTTCTTATTCATTCAATAACTTCTTTTTTCAGAAAAAAGACAATTAAAGCTTCAAGAATCTAAGCAGCTAATTTCATCTAATTGCCCCAAATTCCTTCAAAATACAAAAACAGGTATCTTCTCATCGAAGATACCTGTTCTCTTTAGCAGGGCTACAAGGATTCGAACCTTGAACTGACGGAGTCAGAGTCCGTTGCCTTACCGTTTGGCGATAGCCCTATATTTTGTTTTATCCCAAACTTATCAGTCGCTCAAGACAAATGATATTATATATCAACTCAAAACAAATTGCAAGTATTTTTTTTAAATTTTTTTATTTTTTTTCTGAAAAGAAAAACACAACAGAGCTGTGAGAATGCAAATCACGGAACAATCCTTAGGTATCATAATTGGGGGCTTCTGCCCCCAACATCATAACAAATACCAAGCCTTACAGCTAAGCCGCTATGTACAAAGGTATTATCCAAAAAACCTTACAGCATTTTTATACATTATATTTTCATAACCAATCGTATCTGTACTATCCTCAAGAAGTGCATCATAGGCTGCCTTCTCTACTTTTGGAATCGCAAATGGAGCATCGCTTCCAAAACAAACCTGCTCCGTTCCCAAAACTTCAATTGTTCTTTTAACAGAAAGATAGGATACAGAGCTGCCAGTCAGATATACATTGGAGCATCGTTTTGCCACTGCAATGCAAAACTCACTTAAGTCAGGTTTACCCGCACCGCCCATATGCACAAGCATTACCTTCATATTTGGAAATGCTTTTGCTACACACTCAGCCCTTAACGGATGAGTAGAATCATAGGCATCTGCACCAATATGGAATGCAACGGAACAGCCTGCAGTACTCATCTGTTCATATAAAGAAAATAAACTTTCATCATCAATATAAAAGCTATTCTGAGCACCATTAAATTTAATGGTTTTCATCCCATATTCTTCTATACATCTTTTGATCATTTCTTTTGAAGCCTGTAACCCAAAATGCGGATCCACCCAGCCGGTAGGATTAAAACGATCAGGATATTTCTTTGCAGACTGGTAAATATACTGGTTTGCCTCTTCAATATAACGCATATAAGGCGGCTGCAGCCAAATATTGGCCTTATCGATGCCTGCTTTATCTAATTGACGTAATGCATCTTCAGCCGACAGGCCATTTGGTTCGGTTAACGAAAGGTGTACGTCAGCATCATAAATCATTTAAAAGTATCTCCCTCCTAAAAAATATTACATTTTCATTCCACTGAATGAAGTCCCCTGGACAAACTGTTTCTGGAAAAACATATATCCAATAAGTAACGGAATAACGGATATGATTGCGGCGGCAAGAATCTGACCCTGATGCCTCGGCTGCATCTGAAGGAAAGATGTAATACCAATAGGTACTGTACGAAGCTCCGGCTTGTTGATTAAAAGCAGCGGCCAAAACAAGTCTTTCCATACCTGTTGGAAATTAAAAATCGTCAAAGTAACAATACCGCTTTTTGCATTTGGCATAATAATTCTGGTTACAATTCCAAACTCGCCAAGCCCGTCAATTCTTGCCGAGTCAACTAATTCCAAAGGCAGCATTTTAAAAAATGATGACATCATATATACGCCGAAAGCAGACGATAAGTATGGCAAAATCAGCCCTGTATAGCTGTCTATTATACCAAAGCTCCGGCACATCTTGAAAAGCGGAATAAACGTAATCTGAGTCGGCATGATCAGCCCTACCAGGATACACACTTCCACAATACTGGACAGCTTTGATTTTAATACCACCAAGCTATATGCTGCCAGACAGGAAACAAGTACTACTGCTAATGTAGATGTACCCGCTGTAAATAAACTATTCAGCAAATATCTGCCAAACGGAACAACGTTCCACGCATTAACATAATTTTCAAAGGTGAAGGTTTGGGGCAAAATCGTAGGCGGCCATGCTGTAATTTCCCTTAACGGTTTAAATGAATTCAAAAGCAGCCATATAAACGGACCTATACAAATCAATGCAATCAATACCATTGCCAAATATTTCAATATATTTTTTGTCTTTTTCTTCAAACTGATCGCCCTCCTAATTCACGCCCTCAACACCTGAAAGTTTGTTTGACAGCAATCTTTGGGTACCTGTAAAGGCTAAGACTATTATTGTAAACAGAATCGCAATCGTAGCGCCTTTGCTGGTATTCATATTTGTAAATGCAACCTCATAGAAGTAATACATAATGGTAGTTGTTGATCTTGCAGGCCCTCCGGACGTCATAATATAGAATTGATCAAATCCTTTTAATGAACCAATAAAGGCCATTAGTACTACAAAGACAACAACCGGCATCATATGGGGAAGTGAAATACTAAAGAAAATCCTGACAGGCCCTGCTCCGTCAAGGGACGCAGCTTCTTTTAGCGTTTCCGGTACATCCTGAAGTGCTGCAAGAAAAAGAACCGCATAGTATCCCACGCCTTTCCACACAGAAGCAATTGCGATAATGATAAGAGCCTGCTTTGGGGTTGTTAAAAACTTCTGCGTAGGCAGACCTAACTCCCGAAGAAAATAATTTGCAATACCAAAGTTAGGTTCCAAAATAAACAGGAATACAATAGAAACAATAGTCCAATCTACCAACACCGGAATATAATATGTTGTACGAAAAAAAGATAAGCCACGTATTTTCTTATTTAATGCAAGCGCCATCAGCATGCCAAAGACCACAACCCCAACTCCATCTATCAAAAGATATATAAATGTATTCTTCAATGATATGATAAAAAGTTTATCCTGCAATACACTGACATAATTTTTAAATCCTACAAATTTCTGCGTCAATGACATCAGGTTTGCATTTGTAAATGATGTAGCAAGGGTGGAAAAAAACGGATATATCTGAAATATCGCAAAATGAATGAAAAACGGCAATAAAAAGATGACACCGATAAAAGCTTTACGCCGACTGTTTGACAATTTGTGGGTTTTCATACAAAACCTCCTTTCTAAGAACACGGCGGAAAATCCGCCGTGTTTCAAAGAGATAAAAAAGCTTATTAATAACTTGCAAGAAGATCATTGTATTGTACATCCGCTTCTGCTAAAGCTTCCGCCGGATCTGCACCATTATTGATTACCTGCTGGATAGCATCATACACGATGGTATCCATCTGCATAATTTCAGTTGCTGCTTTCGCTTTTGAATATTTCATATCATCCAAAACTATACGATAGTTTTCATTCTCGCTAAACCATGAATCATCAAGCATATCAGAACGCACCCCAAGGCCCACTTCATCTTTCGTATATGCCATCTGTTCATCATAAGAAGTCACATGCTTAATTAGTTCAAATCCATTTTCTTTATCTTCAGCCATTGTAGGAATAACACAAACACGGCCGCCAAGAGGAATCTGAGGAACAACCTCTTCAGAAGGCATTGGAATAGTGGTTACACCATAATCCAGCTCCGGATACTCTTCACGCCAGGTTCTGAAATTCCATTCGCCATCCAGCATCATAGCAATTCTTCCACTTACAAAACCATCCTGTACACGCTCACTTGGAGAAACCTCCAATTCATTAACCAGCTTATTCCAATAGGATAATGCCTGAACTCCTGCATCTGTTCCAAAGCCTGAGGAGCCATCCTCCAACTGATATTCTCCTCCATATCCCCAGAAAATAGGGCTGAACGCATGCAATGTCCAGTGTGCGTCAGTAGACATACCAATTTCAAATCCAAATACATCTACATTTCCGTCATCATCTCGTTTTGTAAGCTTCACAGCAGTATCTGCAAGTTCATCCAACGTTTTTGGAGGCGCCTCAGGGTCAAGGCCTGCATCACGGAACATTTGCTTGTTATAAATTAACTGAATGGAATTACCGCGGATAGGAAATCCATATGTTTTACCATCTACAACGGAAGGCAAAACTTCTGCTTCAATTAATCCGCTCTTCGCTTCTTCAAATCCAGGTAAATCATCCAGTGGAGTAATAATACCGGCCTTCGCCATATCTGCCACATACATTGTATCAACCTGAATGACATTCGGAGCACTTCCGGAAGCAATCATTGTCAAAAGTTTCTGCTGAATCTGCGTATTATCCCCTGCTTCTTCAACAACATTCACATTGATTCCTGTCTTTTCGGTGAATCGTTCACAGGATTCCACATAAGCAGGCGTTCTTCTGGGATCCCCCGCAATCCAATACTCCAGGGCTGCCCCATCTGCCGCAAATGCAGGCACGCAGGATCCCAGCACAAACGATGCAGTTACAAAATACCCCAACCAACTTTTTTTCATTATATAGTCCCTCCTTTTTATTTTGGCATTCATATATGAATGCTATTGGCTAGTTCATAGCCATTATGTACTTTTAATCTAGCACGATATCCCGCGACAGCTTTCCGGCCACAGGATTACCATTTGGATAAAAAATGTAAAAACCCTTGGGCGGCAATAATATATCACCGTATTTATGTGTACATATATCAAAATTCACATATACCTGTGTTCCATCCGAAAATGTTGTGCGATGAACCTCAAAATCCGGAGTAAGGAATTCATGATTAATCATTTCTGCAAAAGCCGTTCTTCTGTGCAATTCACCAAGAAGTTCAACACATTGCTTAATCAACGGTTTCAGATCCTCCCATTGATCAAAAATCAGAGACCAGCTGGACGGCTGAGCACTAAGCAGATCATGAAGAACATGGTTTACATGGTCTTCACGTCCGAAAGGCTGTCCATGCTGCCAATAACATACAACGGAATCATGATATACAAGATTAAACAACGGAACCATCATTCCAAAATCTGCAGATTCAGCGCCATGGTTTAATCCCACAGAAGATCCTGGCATTCCCTCAAAGTAAGCTGCAATGGGAACAGCCCAATCGACCCCCGCTTCTGCTCCCACAATCCAGTTTTGATTTGCTAATTTTTCCAGCAGCTCCCTCTTATTCTTTCTGTCATCGCAACGCGTCATTGGATGTTCCTGATCATAACATTCATACATAGGCGCTGATGTAGTTGTATCCAGATAATAAGAATTTACTGCAGTATATTTTTTCACATTCTCAATTACTGGCTTCGCCAGATCCAAAGCCTGAGAAGAACAAACAAGCCGGCACAGGCCTCCATCCCAGATACCGCCAAGCTGTACAGAACCATCTGGATTCTTCATAACAAGACTCTCATCATAGCTTGGCGAATCAGGATAAATATCCTGATAATTGTCATGCAGTGCAAAAATATACCCTGCTTCTCTTGCTTTTTGGCTTGCTAATGCAAGACCTTCCGTACCGCCCGCACATTCAGCCGGCGGCCACATATCAATATGCTCTCTGTCATATCCTGCCCTGTTCCATCCTCCCAGCAAAACCAAAGCATTTTTAATATCAATTTTCTGCATATCATCAATGATTTCCCCTACCTGTTCAAAAGTAGTATGAACGCATTCATATCCATCCAGGATAGGTTCTGACCATGACCGCAGTCTTGGTTCATTACGCCTATGCGTATAAATATATATTTTTAAATCCGGTGCTCCAATAATTTCCGCCACTTCGGGATTCTTGTCTATTTTTTCTTTTAAGGATACATATCGTCCTGAAGCCATAACCATCTCACGGTAATATTTCGCCATTCCGATATATCCATCCTGCACCTGTTTCACGGCGATACTTCTTGTATAAGAAAGCTTTCCCATACTGGAGCGCCAGACAGGTGTCATGGATGAATATCGCTTTCCTGGATAAATACCCTGATGATTGTCAACCGCATTTCCTTTTTCATCAAAAACAGCATTTCCGGCTACCCGAAGTGCCATATCAACTGCTTCGGGCAAATAGCATATCACAGATGATTCCTCCAAAGAAGCGCCAAACCATGTCATATTCAGACCGCAAAATTCAAAAGGTATTACTTCATTAATATCTGTAATATTCTTCCACGTATTATGGCGATGTCTCATGAATCCGTCATCCAATCGGGAAGGTATAATCGCACCCTGCTTATGAGGAATCACCGTATATCCATTTTTTACACCGCTGTCAATTTTCAGCATATGTGCCGGATATTCAATTTCCTTTAAAACTCCATCGCATCGAACTTCATGAATAGAAATAGCAATCTCATCATCATTTAGCTCAAACTCTGCACGAAAGCTATATTCCGGTGTATCATATACAGCAAAGGCACCGCCATTATCAGTAGAACCAACTCTTGTTGGAGCTTCTAAGTCATATCTGCAGTCCTCCATTGCAACCCATCCGGGAACGTCTCCGCCCCATACCACATCATGAACCTTGTCAACCAAAGCAACAGCTCCATTGTCCATTATCCGAACGATCCACTTTTCGCCCAAACGCTCAAACCTCAACTGAAATCTCCTCCTTTTATTTTCTATTTATTGTCATATAAATGATCCAGCATCTGTTTCCATCCGTCAAAGCTCTTTGTTACAGCTTCTGTTAAGGCATCTCTGTCTTTCTTTAAAAAGGCATCCAGAATCCGCTTATGATCTTCCAATGCTGTATTAGGAATGGTATTCATTGATTTCTGTATGGATGCTTCAAAAAGACGAAGTGTTGTTTTTCCAATCCGGATAATATATGGATTATGAGTTGCTTCCAAAATTGCCTCATGAAAAGCCAAGTCATCCATAGCAGTTTGATTGTTTGCTGCAATCTTCCCTTCAAATTCAGCAACGGTATTTTTTATCCTCTCAATGTCCTGCTCAGTAGCTTTCGCCATTGCAAGAAGTGTATAACTAGGTTCCAGCCAATATCTTAGTTCCAGTATCTGCTCATCCGTTCCCTGTAGAATCACTAACTGATAAGTCAAAGGATTAATCACCGTGTCATCAACGCCAGTCTTAATAAAAGTACCCTCTCCCTGCACAGATTCTACAATACCTATCACATTCAGCATCTTAATAGCCTCACGGATACTTGATTTTCCAACAGCCAGTTTCTCGGAAAGGTCTGCTTCGGATGGCAGTAAATCTCCTGGTTTTAATTTTCCCTCCAACAATTCCTGATAGATACAATCCATCACCATTTGAGGAAGAGAATCTTTTTTTAATTTTCTTTTTGCAGTTATTTCAACAGTATTCACTAAATTCTCCTTTCCGTTTCCTTATTATCAGGTCATCAGATATCTGATGACCTGATAATATCACAACATATATTCCTTGTCAAGAATTTTCACAAAATATTTTATCTTTTATTTATATATGATAATTATACTTTTTTTGTATATATATCTGAAAATTTAATTCTTCTTAAAAAAATACCGCCCGTATTTGATATCACATAATACCAAATACGGACGGTGTAACCTATTTCTTCCGCTTCCTTTCTTTAATCAGCAGGGACGCTTCACATCATTCAATTTTATTTCATTTAATTGCCAGAGCCGTAAAGCCAAGATTCTTCATAGAAATCTTCGCTGTCAAACGTAATGTTTCATTCCAAAACTGGAAGCCAGCCTGCAAATATAAATTAGAAAGATTCTGAGCCTGGCTTTTAAGCTCAGTATTGTTTTTATCACAGATCCTGTCTATTTTAAATTTAATATTGTTCTTACCTGTGTAGCTCTTTGCCGGGAATTTGGACGAAGTCTCATAAATCAGGTATTCATTATTATAATACAGACCGTACTCAGCCACTACATCTCCGGATTTCTGAACATTTACATACATATCAATCAAACTATTCCCTCCTTCAGGTGTATCCACTTCAAGGAAGAAATCGTACCTGTCTTTTGCTTTTTCGTAAATGATTCCCCATCTATAGTCTATATCATCCTGAGTCGTCCCATACCCAATATAAGGATTCCCCGAATTGTCAGTTCTTCCATACTTCGTAATGTAGGTTTTCAGCTTTTTATAATACGGCGCAGATGCGCTGGCAGCCGACTGTGTTTTCACAGTAACTTTACAGGTGAATCTTCTTCCTCCAAGGGACGCTGTAATGGTAGCCGTACCGTTTTTCCTTGCAGTCACCTTTCCGGTATCAGGACTAACG
The DNA here is from genome assembly GCA_946557785.1 of uncultured Blautia sp. GTDB lineage: Bacteria > Bacillota > Clostridia > Lachnospirales > Lachnospiraceae > Blautia_A. Next base: position 16,813 of record CAMNTH010000007.1, on the reverse strand, counting down.
GAGGCAACACTTGTATTACTTGATTTCCATGTAGGTTTCAGCTTAGTTCCGTTAATCTTCAGTGTATAACTCTTACCTTTATAAAGAGTCATGCTTGTTTTATTTAATTTTAGTGTCTGAAGACCTGCAATCACGCTCAGCCCCTTCTTATCACAGGAGCTTAAAACAGTCTTGCCCTTTTTGGTCCTGTATGCTCTGACAGTATAATAATATCTTTGACCTGTAGTCAGCTTTCCGTCTGTATAAGAGCTGCTTTTTCCACCGGAAACTATCTTTACTCGCTTCCAGTTCTTTCTGTCAATGCTCCTGTAAACCCTGTACCCTGCGGCACTCTTCAAAGGCTTCCATTTGATTACCGCCTTCGTAGTTCCGGATGGCTTTACTGAAACAAGCTTTGGGATAACAGATGCAGCCTGTACTTCTACCGCACCACCCATGTTCAAAACAGATACAGGGCTTATGATCCCTATACATATGCAAATAAATAATGCAGCTGCTATTTTTCGAATCTTTTTCATACGAATTCTCCTCCTTATATATATAATATAATTCTTTTTTCCATAAAATGTAAAGTTAATTTTTTCTTTTTTTAACTTTTTTCTATATTTTGTTTTTTAATAATTTCCAAATATTTCTAATTGTATTTGCAAAAAATATGTTATAATAGGATAGATTTTAACTGAACGGAAACCATACAAAGCAAGGAGAAAAAGCTATGAGAGCAAACAATCTGACTCTGCTCACTGATCTCTATGAATTGACCATGATGCAGGGGTATTTTAAGAACCCAACCAACCAAACTGTTATATTTGATATGTTTTACCGCACCAATCCCTGCGGCGGTGCATTTGCCATTTCTGCCGGGCTGGAGCAGATGATCGAATATATTGAAAACCTTCGTTTTACAGAGGAGGATATTGCATACTTAAGAAGCCTCCACATATTTGAAAAAGACTTTCTGGAATATTTAAGTACTTTTCATTTTACCGGCGATATCTACGCCATTCCGGAAGGCACTGTCGTTTTCCCAAGGGAACCCCTTGTAAAGGTAGTCGCCCCCATCATGGAAGCACAGCTTGTTGAAACAGCCATCCTCAATATCATCAACCACCAAAGTCTGATCGCAACCAAAGCTGCCCGTGTATGCTATGCAGCAAAGGGCGACGGTGTAATGGAATTCGGCCTTCGGCGTGCCCAGGGACCTGACGCAGGCATCTTTGGCGCCCGCGCTGCAGTTATCGGCGGCTGCGTAGGAACATCCAATGTACTTACAGGACAGATGTTTGACGTTCCCGTACTTGGTACTCATGCACATAGCTGGATCATGAGCTTTCCTGATGAATATACCGCTTTCAAAACCTACGCAAAATTATATCCCAATTCCTGCACACTCCTGGTAGACACCTACGATGTGCTGAAATCCGGCGTTCCCAATGCTATCCGTGTATTTGAGGAAATGCGTGAGGAAGGTATTCCCCTAACAAAATACGGCATTCGTATCGACAGCGGCGATCTTGCCTACCTTTCCAAGGAAGCCCATAAGATGCTTTCTGCTGCCGGATTCGATGATGCCATTATCTCTGCATCCAGTGATCTGGACGAGTATCTTATCGAGTCTTTAAAGTCTCAGGATGCCAAAATCAATTCCTGGGGTGTTGGCACCAACCTCATTACCAGCAAGGACAATCCTGCCTTTGGAGGTGTCTATAAGCTGGCTGCAGTAAAAGATACTTCCAGCAATACCTTCATTCCCAAAATCAAGCTATCTGAGAACACAGAAAAAGTTACTAACCCAGGGGATAAAACTGTTTACCGTATTTACAGCAAGTCCACTGGCAAAATCAAAGCAGATCTTATCTGCCTGAAGGATGAGGTTTTCCGTGAAGAAGAAACCATGATGATTTTTGACCCTGTAGACACATGGAAAAAGACCAAGGTTCTTGGCGGAACCTATACGATGCGGGAGCTTCTTGTTCCTGTGATCAAAGAAGGCAAGCGGGTCTACACCTCTCCATCTGTCATGGAGCTGCGCAGCTACTGCCAAAAAGAACAAAACACTCTCTGGGACGAGTCCCGGCGTTTTGTTAATCCCCAGAAGGTATATGTAGACCTATCACAAAAACTTTTCGATATAAAGAAAAACCTTTTGGAAGAAATGAGCGAAAAAGCTCTTGATTAACTAGTCATAAGCCCCCTTTTTCTATCATACATATGATAGAAAAAGGGGGCTTGTCTATGCGAAAAATGTACATGCGTCTTATTAACCGGGAGCATCCGCTTCCAGAAAATTACATACCGGAAAATCTGGTGGATATTGGCATCCCTTTTGATGCACTGCCAGGTGACCCCAAACGCCTCCTGGAAGAAAAGGCCGCTTTTGCCGCTTTGGAGCTGATTACCAGAAGCCATAGAGAAGGTTTGAATCTCTGGGGAGTCTCCGGCTACCGTTCCTACCAGCGCCAAAAAAAGCTGTATACTGGCAGCCCGTATGTTGCGCCTCCCGGCACCAGTGAGCACCAAAGCGGACTGGCGCTGGATGTTTCCTGTCCTGAAATCCATATGGAACTCACCGAGGATTTTGCCCGGACTAAAGAAGGAATCTGGCTTGTCCGGCATGCACCTCTATATGGATTTATACTTCGCTACCCTGCCAATAAAGAACATATCACCCAGGTTCCATATGAGCCCTGGCACATCCGCTATGTAACCAAACCGCTGGCCTCTTACCTTTCTCTAACCGGAATCACACTGGAAGAATACTATGCAATACAGGGATAGCATTCTGTAAAAATCTATGTTATACTTTGGATGATTTTTATAAACCACATTTATCGTTCCAGCTTTTCGTGAACGTGCATATTTCCATAAAGGAGCACAAAAATTATGTCAATGAAAACCAATCACCAGCTTCCCCTTCCTGACGTGCTGAAATCTCAGTATCCGCTCAGTGAAAAAATCAAACAGGCCAAGGCTCTCCGTGACAAGGAAATCCGCAGTATTTTTACAGGAATGTCAGATAAATTCGTCGTACTTGTGGGCCCTTGCTCTGCAGACAATGAAGATTCCGTTTGTGAATATGTAAACCGCCTGAAAGCAGTGTCTGACAAAGTATCTGACAAACTAATGATCATTCCCAGGGTCTACACCAACAAACCACGGACCACAGGCGACGGATATAAAGGAATGCTCCATCAGCCAATCCCGGACCAGGCGCCTGACCTTCTGGCCGGAATTATTGCTATTCGCAAAATGCATATCCGCGTTATGGAGGAAACCGGGCTTTCCTCTGCAGATGAAATGCTCTATCCGGAAAATCGCAGCTATCTGGATGACGTCCTCTCCTACGAAGCGATAGGCGCCAGATCAGTAGAAAATCAGCAGCACCGTCTTACTGCCAGCGGAATGGACATTCCCGTAGGTATGAAAAACCCTACAAGCGGCGACCTTTCCGTTATGCTCAATTCCGTCACTGCAGCACAACATCCCCACCACTTCATCTACAGGAGCTGTGACGTTGAAACTACCGGAAACGACCTGGCACACACCATCCTCCGAGGCGGCGTTAATAAATACGGCCAGACTCTTCCAAACTATCACTATGAAGACCTGGTGCGTCTTGCAGACCTTTATTCCAAATGGAATTTGAAAAATCCCGCCGTCATTGTTGACGTAAATCATTCCAATTCCAACAAGCAGTACAAAGAACAGATCCGCATTGTCAGCGAAGTCCTTCACAGCCGCAACTACAATCCGGATCTGAAGAAGCTGGTAAAAGGCGTCATGATCGAAAGCTATCTTATAGAAGGCCGTCAGGACATTTGTCCAAACCATGTCTTCGGCCAGTCCATCACGGATCCCTGCCTTGGATGGGAGGATACCGAGCGCCTGATCTACGAAATTGCAGAAAAGTGCTAAAGCACTCCTTACCGTCTAATACCTTCCGGCTAAATAATCTCGAACATAGAAACCTCCCGATGCAGCATCGCTTTTTTATCTGCATTGGGAGGTTTCTCTTAATAAACCCTGATATTTACTGTTCCATCTGTCTTCCCAGAAACCCTGCTGCTGTCTGTACCAGCATCCGCTCCGGAACGCCAAAAACATCCTTCTCGCTTTTTCCCATCAAAATCACAGAGCCAATGGCATCCCCTGCACAAATAATCGGCTGAATAGTCTGGGCATAGGGCACCTCTCTCTGCTCTTCAATAACCGGAATCTTGCCCTTCTCATTAGCATTCAGGCATTTCCCTTCTCTGGCTGTGATCGTCTCTTCCAGCTCCCTGCTGATTTCCTTTCCGCTGTATTCCTTGCTTCCCAGTCCAGCTGCAGCAACTACCTGATCATGATCCGTAATACAGGACACCAGCCCCGTAGTTTGAGAAAGCGCTTCTGCATATTCCTTTGCAAAAATACTCAGCTCTCCGATAGGAGAATATTTTTTTAAAATTACTTCTCCTTCCCTGTCTGTAAAAATTTCAAGCGGAGTACCCTCTTTAATCCGCAATGTACGTCTGATTTCCTTGGGAATCACTACCCTGCCAAGATCATCTATCCGTCTTACAATTCCTGTCGCTTTCATAAAAAATTCCTCCATTTATCCATATTAGTATTTACCTTAAGACGACTGCATATCACAGCTCCCTGTCGCTTTATCGTGATACTATTATCTGTAAATGGTGGATTTTTATACCTCATATTTTCGGAAACAAAATTACCGTTTTCCCATATGCCATGCAAGGCGCACACTTGCACAATGATGTTCTCCTGTCATCCAATCCACGTCATTTGTGATCCAGTCCATAATCTCTAGCTGGCGTGTTTCCCATGCAATCGTTGCTTTTCTGGCTTCTTCCGTCTCCTCTTTTTCCATTGTAGTATCAATTTCGTTATATCCAAAAATATATCCCCCTGCGCACCAGATGCTGAAATTGCTGTCAGGACCTGGATCCACCATATCGCCGCGCTGTTCAATCAGCCCGTCATGTCTGTGCTTATATTCTTCCTCACATCCGGGCTTGAGTTTCGTCATAAACATTCTGTGGCGAATCAGCTCTTTATCTTCTCTTACCACCCCAAAATTATGATACATGAGACGCATATCCTGACCCAGTACGGAAATCCAGTTAAATGTATCTTCCATCCTATTTACCAGGGCATCCCTTGCTTCTGTCTCCTCAGGGGATAAAACTGCCCCGTCTGCATTTTCATAATATCCAAAAATCAGGCTGTCTGCATTCCATATACTGAAATTCCGTATTTCATTTCTGTCCAAAAATGCAGCAAGTTCCTTCCATATCTCCCCAAGACGGCTTCTGTATTCATTCATCATTCCCTTTTTTACTTCCATTGCGAAACCATGACGTTCCATAAAAAATCCTCCCAATGTTTATTTTCCAGAATTCTATTTTTCTACGCTTTTTATTGTACAATACCTATATTTCGAACACAAGTTCCAATTTCTTTATTTTTAAATATTTTTCATAAATACTTGCATTTTCAAATATTTATGATATAGTAATAATATATTTTACACATAGTTTTAAAAACTATATCAAGAAGTATCTATTAACTTTTTATATAATCCAGGAGGCGAATAATATGACCCTAAAACTAAAAGACCCCGGAAGCGCCATTACACATGGAATTGCTATGCTGCTTGCTATCGCAGGCGCCCTGCCGCTGCTTCTTAAGGCTGGCAGATATACAGATACCCTGCACATTGCGGCTTTGAGTATCTTTATCCTAACCATGATTCTGCTCTATGCAGCCAGCACGATCTATCATTCTGTAGATTCCACAGAAAAGGTAAACCGCAGACTGCGCAAAATAGACCACATGATGATTTTTGTTATGATTGCAGGAAGCTATACACCAATCTGCCTTATCACGCTTCACAACAAAATCGGCTATATCCTGTGCATCCTTGTCTGGTCCATTGCCCTACTGGGCATTATCCTAAAAAGTCTCTGGATCACCTGCCCCAAATGGGTATCCTCTGTACTTTATATCGGAATGGGCTGGCTATGCGTACTTGCCTTTGTCCCCATCTTCCACTCCCTGCCAAGAGCAGGCTTCGGATGGCTCCTTGCTGGCGGTATAATTTACACAATAGGCGGCGTTATTTATGGTCTGAAGCTTCCTCTTTTTGATTCGCGCCATAAAAACTTCGGCTCACATGAAATTTTTCACGTTTTTATCATGCTTGGAAGCGTCTGTCATTTTGTGGTAATGTACTTCTTTGTAGCAGCAATGCCGGTATAACAAACTTAAAAAAACTCGGTAAGGCACTCTTTCTCCCGCCTGCTGAGTTTTTTTATTCTATATTCCCGCCGCATTGCTTCTTCCTTTGTGGTAAATCCCTCGTAATAGATCAGTTCCACAGGACGTTTCGCTTTTGTATATTTTGCACCGTCTTTGCCTTCATTATGAGCCTTCAGGCGTTTTTGCAGACAGTTTGTCCACCCTGTATAAAAGGTGCCGTCCGCACACTTTACCATATAAGTATAATTCATCATCTGCACCGTTTTCTATTAAATCTATCCTATGACTTATCTTATTTGTAAAAAAGCAGGAGGATAAAAATCCAATACGAATTCTTTTTCCGCCTGCTTTTATTATACATTTTTCTTTCTTTTTTGTGAATAGTACTCCGGACACTTACTGGGGGCAATATGGATTCCCATTCCTGTTCCGCAGAAAGTCAAAGCCCTTTCGAATTCCTTTTCCGTTATTTTAGCCCCAACCTTCAAACCAATTCTGTGAAACATTTCCGGATCTTTTTCATCAGCCTATTTTACACCAATATCCGTAACTGTCCATCCTTTTTTAATAAGGTGCTCTACAACCGCCTCCTTTAATGGATATCCGGCAAAATCCGCCCCTACTAATATTGGCTTTTCTTTTACTGTCTTCATTTAACCTTCTCCTTCATGCTAAAACTCAAAATAACCGCCTGCTATAACCTAACACTGCATTACTTAGTAAAAACCACCTGATTTAACAACCATTCTGTTTTATATCCATCCGGAATAACTACTCTGGAATCCGTATGAAACGGCACTGATATTGTCAGTATCAGCTTTCTAACCCATCAAAATGCCAGCTGAAATACACTCTCCCTGCCACCGCCTCAGGATAACCGTCTCCTACACCCTGTAAAACGCATCTTCTTTGCTGTTGCCTTTCCATAAAAGCCTCTGCCAAAGTACTCATCGATCATCATACCGATAACCGTAGATTCATGCCCCGGACCGCCTTTTGTTAATGTTAAAACCTGTTTAAATACCCTGAAAACGCTAATGCAAGAGCCAGTACATTTCTGCCGATTACAATGGTAACAGCAAATATCAATGTATTTTTAATTCCTGTCTGTACGCTGCTGTGGCCCGTAAACAGTCAGCACTTTTTCATCTTCTGCAAAAGCAGGTACTGCCATAGATACACACATTAAGCCTGATAATGCTGCTGCTAATAACTTTCTTGATTTTTTCATGTTTAACCTCCCAATATATTTTCAGTCGTTAAAACGTTTTAATAACTGTCAAAAAAAAATTTTCCTATCATCCCCTTCCTTTTTATAGCAAGCTCTGTGAAAAAAGTTCTTCCCCGCTATATCTCTATACCATCTTCACAGAGCAGTACCTTGCATAATAATCAGCATGATTCCCTGATAATTAATGTTTGTTCCAACAATACATTTCCATAAGTTTTTCTCTCATTGCCGTCTGATCCCGATGAACTGTAGTCAGCCTGGGATTTACATAGCCTGAAATTTCCGTATTATCAAATCCTACTACCCCGAAATCCCCCGGAATCTTATATTCGGATTCTTCAATAGCACGCATAATTCCGATTGCCAAAAGATCAGATGAAGCAATCCATGCGTCCGGAAGCTCCTCCTTCCTGTGAGACTGCAGAATCTCTTTCATTTATAAATAACCGTTTTTTAAATTATTCAGACATAAATCGTTTCTTATAAAAATATAATCTTCTGAAAATTTATAACCGCATGCTTGAAGAGCATCCTTGTATCCCTGATATCGATCCTGAAGATTAGTCAGATAAATGGGTTCTGAAAAGAAACCAATCCTTTCATATCCTTTTCTCTTCAGCATAAATACTATTTCCATCATTATTTGCTTATTTTCATATTCAATATATGGAATTCCAGGAATATGTGTACTTCTATCCGCCAATATTACAGGAATCCCTTTCTTCATGAAGTTCTCTCTCAAGGGAATATTCATAGCCTCGTATCTGAACACTGTATCCCAATTCATATGCCTTATCAACAAAAACACTGGTAATCTTAGAATGGAAGCTATTATTTAGGTTAGGAATCATCAAACCAATCGTATAATTCCTCTTGCTCCTAAGAGATTTTGCCATTACATTGGGAATATAATTTAATTCATGAATTGCCCTATAAACTTTTTGCTTTGTTTCTTCTGTAATAGGAGCAGTGCCATTAATTACATGAGAAACTGTACCAATAGTTACTCCGGCCTGTTTAGCAACCTGGGTGATTGTTACTCTTTTTCTTCCACTTTCTTTATTCATATTGCTTTTTTATTATTCTCCTAAAATCATTAAAACGTTTTAACAATAGTATTATATACTGTACATTATTTCTTGTTAATAAAATTATTGATTTTATATATTTTATCTATCTTTTGTGATATTTTTTTGTCACTATCGACCATAAATCTTATCATAGTTGGAGACTTTGTCCCAATATTATTTTATTTAATTCCTTTATGTAAAGGACCGCTGCAGGTATTTTCTCCGGCAGCCGCCCGGTTCTCTATAAAAAGCAATCGGTCCAAAACAAAGTACTTCATCAATTGCAGAAAAATACTCTTGCATATTCAGTCTGCATGCGGCAATAAGCAAGCCAAAAGCAGGTAGGAGAAATACCGATTGCGAATTTTCATTTCCCACCTGCTTTATTATATGGCCTCTATTATTTTTTGTGAATAATATATCCCGTCCTATTTCCTGCTGGATTCATTTTCTACAATAGAATACCCAAGCTTTACTTCCCTGATAGAACAGTCATTTCCAACCAGAATATTCAAAAGCATTTCTGCTGCCAGCTCTCCGCTCTTTTCAAAAGAATAATGTACCGTAGTCACCGTTGGGGTTGTCACCTTGGAAAGTGCTGAATCCCCTATCCCCGCCACCAAAATATCGCCTGGAACTGAAATTTTCTGTGACTTAAAATATTGTATCGCACCGATAGCAATCTCATCTGTAGCACAAATGAGCCCGTCCAAAAGGCCACATTTCCTTATAAGCTCCTCTGTCTTTTCATAACCGGATTCCATGGTAAAATCAGCAACCAGGGTATTTTCCCTGCACTCCTTAAGCCCCCCGTCCGTAACAGCATTACAGTATCCTTCAAATCGAGCCTGTCCTGCAGCCTTATCCTGGGGTAAAACGCCCAAATATCCAATCTGCCTGCAGCCCTTCTTAAGAAACATACTTGTAAGCTCATAAACCGCATTATAATCGTCATGATAAATGCAGGGATATCCGGAAAGCCTCTGTCCCGCAATAACCACAGGAACTGTCATTTCCTTCAATGCCTTTCGATGCTTTGCTGTAAAAATTGTGGCAATAAACACCACACCGTCAACCTGCTTGCTGTTAAACGTTGATAAATATTCCAGTTCTTTTTCTGAATTATTCTGTGTATTTGCAAGAAGAAGCTGATAGCCATTTTCATTTAAAACAGCCAGCAAGCCGGACACCATACTGGTAATAGAACCCAGATCAATCTTTGGAAGAATGACTCCGATCATCTTTGTCTTTTTTGTACGAAGCATCTGTGCCTGGACAGATGGCCGATATCCCGTTTTCTCAACTACCTTCCGTATCGTCTCCCGCTTTTCTTCAGATATGTACCCGTTATTGAAATACCGGGAAACAGCCGCGCTTGAAACGCCCGCAAGTTTTGCAATTTCTCCAATATTCATATGTATCTCTCCCACACAGTCTTCTTTTGTTCCAGATAAACGAATAGCCACATTTCGTCTACTATCATATGAAACCGATTACACTTATTATATGACTTTTTACAAAAAATGTAAATTCCTCATATGCAAAAATCAGGTACATACTGAAAAAATCGGCAGAAATCTTCTATTCAAGAGATTTCTGCCGTATTTCTTCTTTACGGAAGATACAAAATCGGGTCGATAGGTTTACCGTCCTTCTTCATCGCAAAATAAAGATTACTTCCCTCAGTACTGTAATATTTTGTTGGTGTATGAATATATCCGATAATTGTTCCCTTATTCACCATATCACCTTCTGCAACTGTCAGATCAGTCAGCTGACCGTATATTGCCTGATATCCATTTCCCAGCTCCATAGTCACAGTTGTGCCTGTCTGACTTGTCTGTTCAATAGAAAAGATCATCCCCTCTGCTGCTGCCATAACCGGTGCTCCTTCCACAGCCTGCACGGCAATTGCAGGGTTCAGTTTATACTGATCCAAAGTCGGGAAATAAGTAGTCTGTTCCATGCTGTAATCCAAAAGAATATTTCCGTGTACAGGCCATTCTGTCAAAGTATCCTCCGAAAAGTTCAGTGCCGGAGCTGCAGAAGCTCCTGCGGATGTATTTTCAGCCTCACTTTCCATATTCTCTTCTGCACCATCTTCCATTTCTGTACCCGACATGCCATCATTAGTCATACCCTCTTTGTCAGAATTCTCCTCTGACTCCATGCTCACAGAAGAATCATCCGAATCCTCCATGCTGGCTTCTACCTGGCTGGTTCCTGCGTCTACCAAAGACTCATCATCCTCCGGAAGCTGGGCATTCTGCTGTATTTCCTCGCTTTCATACACAAGCTCCTGGGGAGTTATTTCCTCCTTTGGAGAAGTCCCCAATTGAAAGGCAGCCACTCCAATAGCGGCAATTGCAGCCAAAACCACACCATTCACCACAATCTTTGCTGTTTTGTTTTTCATCATCTTCTTTTCACCTCTACTTGAAATCTGTTGCTGTTTATAGGGTGTCCAGAATGTGTAAGTCTATTCATCTTTTCACAAAAATTATTCCTGGTTTTCTACAGATCCTATTTCCATCTCCGGAAAATATACTGCTAAAATATCCTGATATTTCCCTCCTTCCCTTGCAATTTCATTACCGCCATACTGGGAAAAGCCAAGCCCATGTCCCTTTCCCTTACAAAGCAGCCTATACTCCTCCCCTACCCTCTGTATTGTAAAATTAGAAGATTCAAGCCTCATTCCCTGGCGAAACGCCTCCCCTTCCAACACATTTCCATCCGCCACAAGACAAGTGACATACCCTGCACTGTCTCTGTTTTTCACTTTCAATTCCTTTGGCATCTGCTGCTGTGAAATATATGTACCATTCAAATAATCCGGAGATGTCCTGTCTGCTCTGCTGTCTACTGACTTTAAATACGAAAATGCTTCATCATGGAGCACCTCTGCCCCATCTCTTGTCATTCCCCCACTCACTTCATGAAACGGTACCAGCTTTAATTCTCTCTCATGATAAAGCACCAGCCCCTCCGTCTGCAAGACTGCCTCTTCATAAATTTTCTCCGGAAAAAAACAGTAATTTTTTGCCTTTCCCACTCTTTCCCGCAATTCTTCCAACACCGCCCCCAGTTCCTTTTCCTGCTGAATCCGCCTGTAAAGATTAGTACGTGCAATAATAGTCTGGCATTTCACTGTCTCCGGCTCATAATCTGCTGGTATCTGCAGTGAAACCATTCCGGGAAGGCATGCTTCCAAATCCAACGGCCGATTTAAAAGCGCTGTATCCATCCCATTTACAAAAATTGTAATTACATAAGGAAATAATAAAAACAGAAAACTGCCTGTAAAAAATCCAAGAACTTTTTCTTTCATAGAAATATGTCCACATGTAATTTCTCTCTAGTATATGGATAATTTTCTTATTTTATTCAGTTAGGACAAGTCTCATATTTTGACATTACTGCAATCGTATTATATAATGTAAAAAAATCACCGGGAGACAAAAATGACTGCAGGTAATCGGCATCCTAGACCTTGGACGGCTGATTTTGAAATATGGATTCCGCTCATCCCTCATTGGAAATCATAAGGCTTTTGTTATTACAGGTGCAGTCTGCACATTCTTCATAATATGTATCAGTTCTTATGGAATACTTCACACCATGCATGTAAAAGTAACCCATTATGAAGTAAACGTAAATAAAAAAGTTAAGAACATGAACACCTTAAAGATTATCCTCGCTGCAGATGCCCATTTGGGCTACAGCGTAGGAGCACGTCATGCAGAAAGATTTGTCAGAAAGATCAACCAGGAAACCCCTGATCTGGTATGCTTTGCAGGAGACTTTTTTGACAATGAATTCGATGCTTTCTCTAATCCTGAACGAATTAAGGAAGGACTTAAATCCATCCAATCCACCTATGGAACCTATTGCTGCTGGGGAAACCATGACCTGAACGAGCCTATTCTTGCAGGATTCACCTTCCGGTCTGCACCCAAGGACAAAGAGGATCCCCGTATGGAAGCTTTTCTTAAAGACTGCGGCATCCATCTTCTAAATGACGAATCTATTTTGATAGACGGAAAGTTTTATTTGGTAGGACGCAAAGACCCCGCCAGGGCAAAAAAAATCGGGGATCATTCGTCAAAATGCCCCCATCAGCGCAAAACTCCTGCCCAGCTAACCAAGCATCTGGACAGGAGTAAACCAATTATATTTATAGACCACCAGCCCAAAGAGCTGGACGAAACCTCCAAAGCAGGAGCCGATTTGGATCTGTGCGGCCACACCCATGACGGCCAGCTTTTTCCCGGAAACCTGGCCACCCGTTTATTCTGGGAAAATTCATGCGGCTGCCTCAAAAAGGGCCAAATGCACAACATCGTCACTTCCGGCGTTGGTGTCTGGGGACCTAACATGCGTATAGGCACAGACAGCGAAATCTGCTCCATTACCGTTCATTTTACCTAAAGATACACATCCATTATACACATTCCAAAGACTAAGGGGACTTTCTTATCCACATTTTGCAGTGATATCCACATATTATAAAGTCCTCTGCGGTCTTTTTCTTTATCCTGTGTCCTCCTCCATTAAGGATTCATGACCTGCACCCACCCTGTCGCCTGGACCAACCACAGGAACTAAAACATATTTCTGCAAAGACTGCGGCCTGAATCTATGCATGTCTGCAGAAACTCTTTCTCTGAAATCAATGACTTTTTTCTGGTCGGCCGCTGCTGTACTCACTGTAGTTCCTTGTATTCCCGCATTTGTTTTTAAGAAGGCTATTTTATTTTTATCCGTTCCGGCACTGCCCTGCCCATGGCTTAATACCAAAGCAGCCTGTCCTTTCTTTTTCCCTGGAACCAGGCTCATGGCGAAACAAATAACTGCTGTTATCATCATTTTGAAATATGCTTTAAATTTCTTCATATATGCCCTCCTTATACTATGCATGTCCGGCTTCGGGGCTGCGCACTTCCCAACACCGCACAGGTAATAGTAATCTATGCCCGGAGGTTTCCCAAATAGAACAAAAAAAGAAATTTTTTTATTAGTGCCTGGTCATCCAGACCCTCATTTCATTCTCACCCCGGTTCCCCCACGCATAATAAGGAATAGCATAAGCGGTACATGCCGTTTCTTTTAATTTCTTTGTTGTGTACAAACCAGAGGGGATTTCCTTACGGAACGCTTTCACCTTTAATCTTGTTACACCGCTTAACAGCTTCGGATCAAATCCTTCTACTTCAATAGCATTATTTGTATTTACTTCCAGAGACAGAATATCCCCATCATTATCTGCCCCTTCGAAACAATATACAAGAGGTCCTCTTTGAATGGCTATACCTCCCTGGATATCCGGAATCTTTGGAGACGCATAGACAAACTTCGGTTCCCCGTCCAGAATCAGTGTAATCTGCTCCCCATCTTTTACTTCTTCAAAATATGCATAACCCTTCTTTATTTCCGGATGCACTTCATTATTTCCACGTTTTATAGAAACAGTCTCACTCCATGCAGGAATACGAACCGCCAGCTTTTTGCCGCCCTTTGCCACATTGTAGTGTATGGTAAAATCATAGGGATAATCTGTAGTGCAGCTCAGTACCATGCCATTTCCAAATTCTACATCTCCTGCTGCGTACAAGTGACAAAATGCTGTTTCATCGCTTACACCATAGGCATATCTTCCGATAGATGTTACCGTTCTTGCCACATTAGGCGGACAGCATGCACATGCATACCAGGTGGGACGCTGGGGAAGATCATGCTTATGTGTCTGGGCCTCTCCTGCAATTCCCGGAATCACCTCCAGTGGATTTACATAAAAGAATCGTTTGCCGTCTAACTGCATTCCGGCTAAAACCGTATTATAAAATGACCGCTCCATAACGTCTGCATAATTACCGTCTAAATTGCTGCAAAGCATCTGGGATGCAAAAAACATAAGTCCGATAGAAGCACAGGTCTCTGCATATGCTGTATCATTAGGAAGGTCATAGTCTTCTGTAAAAGCTTCTCCAATAACTGTAGAACCAATTCCGCCTGTTACATACATTCTTTTCTCTGTAATGCTCTTCCAAAGGCGCCTGCAAGCTTCCAAAAGTTTTTTATCATCCTTTTCTCCTGCCAGATCTGCCATTGCAGTATACAGATATACAGCTCTTACACTATGTCCTGTTGCTTCATCCATTTCTTTTACAGGGCACTGAGACTGCTGGTATTCCCCATTCTGAGGATCATTGTTCCAGATTACCCATGATTTCTTCTCTGCTTCTTTTTCAAAGAAGTGGGGATCCACACCCCGCACATCCAGGAAATGCTGTGCAAGCTCCAGACAAAGCTTATTACCGGAAGCACGATACATTCTTAACAGTGCAAGCTCTACTTCCGGATGTCCCGGGTATCCTTCATGGCCCTCTGTTACAAAGTGCTTATATATGCATTCTGCATTTTTTAACATAACATTAAGAAGTTTATTCTTCCCTGTAGCTTCATAATAAGCAGCAGCAGCTTCCATCATATGGCCTGCACAATATAACTCATGGCCTTCCAGAAGATTAATCCAACGTCTCTCTTTGTGCTGAATCGTATAGTATGTATTCAAATACCCATCTGTATCCTGAGCTGCCTCAATATAATCAATCACCTGATCAGCAATTGCTTCAAGTTCTTTATCCGGATATAACACCAGTGCGTAAGCAACTGCTTCAAGCCATTTTGCCGCATCACTATCCTGGAAAACCATACCATAGAACCCATCACCTACGTCCTCTCCCCGAAGTGCTTTTCCTGCATTAATAAAGTTCTGGATTACATGGCTCTTTTCTGCACCTTCTGCTTCATCACAAAGAACCTTGTACTGATAGGGAATAACTACCTCTTTAATCAATTTCTGGTATCTGCCAATAAAACCTTCTGCCGGCTTAAAATTTTTTACTGAAATTTGTTTCTGCACCTTCATTTCAACCCCTCCTTTTATAATCACTTGTCCTTGACTTATTTCTGTATATGTATGATAATCTGATTGATAGTGAAAATAAATGGATTTTTTACAGATTAATATGGAGAATTATCTTGAAAACAATTACCATTACTTCTGACTCCCTGCCAGTGCTGGCAGGATGTGATTTTTGCATGGCAAATGAACCTTTTTTCCACGTAGACAGAATCCCTGATTTTTATGTCTTAATATTTGTAGTCAGCGGCTGTATATATGTAACAGAGGAAGATACGGATTACGAAATTCATCCAGGTCAGCTTCTTATTTTACAAAGCGGCATCCGCCATTATGGAAAATATACTGTTCCTAAAGGTACCAGCTGGTATTATGCCCATTTTTACATGAAAGTGTCCTTCCGGGATTATCTTTCCCTCAATACTCCACCAGCCTTTAATGAACCACTTTGCTTTCAAATGGATTTACCCAAATATCATACAGGTCTGGAACAAAGCAAAATTGCAGCAATGATTGCAGAGCTTGCCAATTCCCTTCATTCAGGAAATGCAATGGCACATCTCACCAATACGGTTTCAAACTATCAGGCTGAAGACAGCATGGTATTTTGGAATGCCAATCTTCATTTATTTTCCATACTAACAGAACTTGCAGCTGCAAATTTGCCCCCTGCACCCAAAAATACTCTTTCCGACCGAATTGCTGATTATCTTTCCCACCATACCTCAGAAAGCTTTTCTGCAGAGGCACTGGAAAAATATTTCTTTTTAAGCTATAAGCATATGGCCGCTGTTTTTAAAAAAGAAAAGCACCTAACCCTGCTGCAGTATCACACCAAATCCAGAATAGCAGAGGCTTGCCGTCTTCTTCGTTCTACCATGAAATCTGTTGGTGAAATTGCTGAAGAATTGGGATATCATGATATGCTGTATTTCAGTCGTTGTTTCCGCCAAACTATGGGAGTAAGTCCTACTGAATATCGGAAACAGCAAATAGTAAATTACTGAGTTTTACTTCTTAATTTCTTTAACAGAAAAAACCTCAAATCCTATAAACATTAGGACTTGAGGTTTTCTTTTTCAATGAGACATCGGGGATTCGAACCCCGGACAACTTGATTAAAAGTCAAGTGCTCTACCGACTGAGCTAATATCCCATCTTTCATTATTTGCAATGATTTTTAACATTGCAAATGCCCAGAGCCGGAATCGAACCAGCGACACGAGGATTTTCAGTCCTCTGCTCTACCAACTGAGCTATCTGGGCATAAATAGCGGGGATAGGATTTGAACCTATGACCTTCGGGTTATGAGCCCGACGAGCTTC
>CAMNTH010000006.1 GCA_946557785.1 uncultured Blautia sp. | reverse complement strand
GCATAAGTACTGGGGTTGCGAGGTGTTTTGCTCTACTCAACTGTCAAAAACAGGAATTTTTCAAACAAATGTGCGAAGATGTTGGGGAAAGAGTAGGGCCACTGTATGAAAAAACAATATTAATTTTGACGTATGTGCTGTTTCTGCTGACAATACTGTATCCTGCAGGTGCTATAATAACAACTTGTAAAATTGTATCCTTAGTATTATCCGCACTAATGGTATTGCCGATAGGTTTCTTAAGTTTTATTGTCTTGATTTTTGGTGACATTGGTCAAAATACAGTTGTGCAAACAGTAGATTGTCCAAGCGGAGAATATTATGCACAGGTAATTAATAGTGATCAAGGTGCGCTTGGCGGAGACACTTTTGTCGATGTATATAAAAAAGCGGAATAAATGTAATTTTTTTCAAAATTGAAAAGAAACCTCAAAGAGTTTATTTCGGTGAGTGGGTGAGTTTGAAAATATGCAGATTCATTGGAAGAACGATAGATGCTTAGTAATCAACTCTGTTGAATATGAGATAGAATAACACAGGCTAAGATATTCCTAAGTGTAAACCTCATTTTGTATTTGTTTAGTAATTCAGACAGTGGTAGAATAGAGTGGTAAATATTCATGAAAGAATTCATGTAGAAACTCACGCGGATGAAAATGGACAGTCAGTATCAATTATCGGCGGAGCAGACGGGC
Source organism: uncultured Blautia sp. (assembly GCA_946557785.1). Taxonomy (GTDB): domain Bacteria; phylum Bacillota; class Clostridia; order Lachnospirales; family Lachnospiraceae; genus Blautia_A. The sequence goes on along the minus strand of CAMNTH010000006.1, from coordinate 158,161 downwards.
CAACATCTATTATCATTGCTGGAAAATTAGGTGGGAAAAGTGCAGCAAGCTATACATCAATTACTATGGAAGAAGCAAAAGAAGCATTTGAAAATGATGGCTCCTATGTTATTCTGGATGTGAGACGTCCTGATGAATATGCAAAAGGACATATTCCAGGAGCAGTTAACATTGCGAATGAAGATATTAGGGATGAAGAACCGGCAGAACTCCCAGACAAAGAGCAGATTATTTATGTGTATTGCCGCAGCGGAAGAAGAAGCAAGGAAGCTGCAGCTGCTCTTGCGGCACTTGGATATAAAAACATTATTGAGTGTGGCGGGATTCTGGACTGGACAGGAATTATACAGGCCGGGTAATACAAAGGAAGAATTCTATAATATTCTTAGAAGAATATGCAGTCGGTTTATGATTCTGCCAGATGACAGGGATATGAGATTTGAAATTGTTCGATTTGGTTTGTACAGCCTATTTGAAGTGGGCAAAGATAGATAAGGATGATTCGAATGGAGAGACACAGGGACTTATCGTTATCCGAGAAGGAGTGCCATGCTTGATGAACTGAGAGGTATTTAATGCTTCTTATAAACAGAAATAAACAGCCATACACAAATGAGGTAATGACTGCTATATAAAAAAGTCTAGAGATGATGGAGATTTTCGGGATTAAAATTGACTTTCAGTTGTTTGCGGATTGCCTACTGTTCTGGTTCTTTTCGTTGTATTGGCGTGTGAAGCATGATACGATAAATGAAAAAATAGAAGCTTAGAGAAGTTTAAAATCCAAGGTTAAATGTGGATGAACCGGACAGGCGGCATTATAGATTTTGGAAAAGATGAAAAAGGAGAGAGTCTGAAAAGTGTAAAGAGAATTTCAGACTGTGTTGACTGATAATGAAGAAATCCAGAGAACAGGCAGTAGAAGAACTGACATTGATGCTTATGTATCTTAATAGATTTTCAGATGATAATGAATATGCCAGATACAGAGAAATTAGTTGGAAGGGTTACGATTTTGATACACTCAATCAGTTAGATGAGAAAGATCTGGTCTATTCCCCTAAAGGGAAGGTGGCATATTTCACAGAGGAAGGACGCACAAAAGCCCAGCAGCTTCTTTTGGAATATGGACTGGCAGACAGAACATTTAACGAGCGTTATGAGCTTCGTAAAGTCCGGCCTGAGGATGCAGAGACAGCGGCAGACATTGAGGCAGTTTGTTTTCCGCCAAGTGAAGCCTGTACACTTCCAATTATGAAAGAGCGTATCGCCCTGGCAGCAGATTCCTTTCTTACTGCAATTGATAGAGAAACGGGCAAAATGGTTGGATTTGTAAATGCTCTTTGTACAAATGAATGGTCTTTGAAAGACGAATTATTTACAGATACAAGCCTTCATGATCCGGATGGCGGTAATGTTATGATCTGCAGCGTAGCTGTACTTCCGGAGTATCGCAGACAAGGAATTGCCAGGGAGATGATGTGGGAGTTTCTTCGTAAGCAGCAGGCGTTAGGGAAGAAACAGGCAATTCTGACATGTGTTCCAGGTAAGATAAAGATGTACAGGAAGTTTGGCTTTACTGACCGCGGAGAGTCGGAATCCGCCTGGGGCGGTGAAAAATGGCATGAAATGTGGTGTACATTAAATATTTAGGAGGAATCCCCTATGGAGCATCTGCGCTGTGTCGTGGAACGGATTACATATCAGAATGGGGAAAATGGCTATACAGTGCTAAAATGCGCAGTGAAGAACTATAATGAGCTTGTGACTGTGGTCGGCACTATGCCGGATACACATGTGGGTTCTGTTCTTTGTTTGGATGGTTTCTGGAAAGTAGATGCAAAATATGGACGTCAGTTTTCCGTAGAACATTTTGAAGAGACGCTTCCTGCAACTGTTTATGGTATAGAGAAGTATCTGGGATCGGGGCTTGTAAAGGGAGTAGGACCCAAGTTTGCCAAACGTATTGTAGAGAAGTTTGGAAAAGATACGCTGGATGTGATCGAGGAATCGCCGGATGAGCTTCTGAATGTTCCCGGTATAGGAAAAGTGCGTGTAGACCGTATTAAGACAAGCTGGCAGGAACAAAAAGAGATTAAGAATATTATGCTCTTTTTGCAGAGCCATGAGGTAAGCACGTCCCATGCAACAAAAATATTCAAAACATATGGCAGCGAAAGTATAGAAATTGTAAAAGAGAATCCATACCGTTTGGCAGATGATATCTGGGGGATTGGATTTAAGACTGCCGATTCCATTGCGGCAAAAATGGGTATTGATAAAGAAAGATTTGTCCGTTTGAGAAGCGGCATTTTTTACACGCTAAATAAGCTGGCGGAGAATGGCCATTGTTATGCAAAAAGGAACCAGCTGATTGAAAAGGCTCAGGAGCTTTTGGAAGTGGATGAGCCGGAATTACAGATTACTTTAGATGAAATGCTTCGTACCAATGATGTGTTCAGAGAAACGGAACTGGAAAATGAGGTGGAAGCGATTTATCTTCCGCCTTATTATTTTTCGGAAACCGGATGTGGGAAAAGACTGCTCAGGCTCATGTCTATGGGAAGAAAGATCAAAGTTGAGCAAGAGAAGATCATGGAGAAGGTAACTGCAGAATCAGGGATTACCTATGATGAGATTCAGCTTGAAGCTGTCAGAACAGCCATTTCATCTAAAGTAATGGTGCTGACAGGAGGTCCTGGAACTGGAAAGACAACCACAACGCTGGGAATTATTTCCGCATATAAGCAGGCGGGATGTAAGATTCTTCTTGCTGCACCTACAGGAAGGGCAGCAAAGCGTATGTCAGAAGCCACTGGAATGGAAGCCAAAACCATTCATCGCTTATTGGAGTACAAGCTTAGCGAAGGCTATCAGAAAAATGAAGAGAAACCGCTGGAAGGTGATGTGCTGATTTTGGATGAATGTTCTATGGTAGATATCATATTGATGTATAACTTGCTGAAGGCAATTCCTGAGCATATGTCACTGATCCTGGTAGGAGATATTGACCAGCTACCAAGCGTGGGAGCCGGAAATGTCCTGCGGGATATTATTGATTCCGGGAGTGTTCCGGTGGTACGTTTGACAAGAATTTTCCGTCAGGCACAGGGCAGCAGGATCATCATGAATGCACACCGTATTAATAAAGGAGAAGCCATTGATATGCGGGGCGGAAAAGATGCAGATTTCTTTTTTGCAGCAAAGGAGACGAACCAGGCGGTTGTGGAAACCATTGTTCAGTATTGTAAAACGAACCTGCCCAGATATTATCATGTGGATCCTTTGCAGGACATTCAGGTGCTGACTCCTATGCAAAGAGGAGAGTGCGGGGCAGTCAATTTGAATCAGGTGCTGCAGGACGCAATGAACCCGTCTAATACTTTTCTGCGCAGAGGAGGAATACAATACCGCCTGTATGATAAAGTTATGCAGATTCGGAATGATTACGATAAGGAAGTCTTTAATGGGGATATTGGAACCATTGTGAAAGTCAATATGGAGGAACGGGAGCTGACAGTAAACTTTGATGACCGTGATGTAGTATATGATGTGACAGAACTGGATGAATTAACCTTGGCATATGCAGTAACTATTCATAAATCTCAGGGATCGGAATATCCGATCGTTGTTATGCCGCTTACTATGAGCCATTTTGTAATGCTGCAGAGGAATCTTCTCTATACTGGCGTCACAAGGGCAAAGAAGATCCTGGTTCTTGTGGGAGAGAAAAAAGCTGTATATTATGCCATAAAAAATGAAACCACCACAGGGCGAAATACCGGATTAAGGCAGCGGCTGCAGAGTGGGAGTAAGGAAAGAGAGTGAATATTTTCTGAACTTTGTATATTCCATTGTGAAGGTGATGAAGCTGTTAGGTGAGGGAGACTGAGAATGAAAACAGATATGCTGGAGAGCGGAATTTATTCTGTAATATGCAGCCATGATGGAATTAAGGCGAAGGATATTGGGAAATCTGTTTCTGCAGACAGAAAGACAATTAATCAGTATTTATATAAGGCGCCGTTTATGAAGGAGCTGTGTTACCAGGACAGCGATTTCAAATGGCATGGTCTGATACGCCAGAGCAGGCCCCATACAGGTATGGGGGATTTTTGCGGATATTATGGTTCTGTCCAGGAGTTTCTTGCGTTGAATGAGGAGAAGTGGTTTGAAGCTATGCTGTCTGGCTGCAGGAATATTGGCAGGAATTTAAATAATACCAGGGGACTGTTTCATTCTTTCCGTGACTGCAGGGAGGTAATGGTGCAGCTTCTAAAGGATCTGGAAGGGGTTTACAGGCCGGATTGGGAAATTGCATTTGAACTGCGTATTAATAGGGCAAGATATATACGGATCTATGCGGATGTACTGGTTATTACAGAGGATAAAGCATTTTCTCTGGAATTTAAGATGAAGGATAAGATTGAAGCGGAGGAAATTCAGCAGGCTGCTAAATATACAGAATATCTGGAAGTGCTGTTAGGCTCAGGGTATGATGTGATTCCGTGCCTGGTACTGACAAAAGCAGATGATCTGTATGTGCATAAGCCTTTGGGAAAAGGCGATGCATTGATACCTGTATGTTCCGGAAATATGCTGTTTAATCTGTTTGATGAATATATTGGTTTTCTGGAAGAGTAAAGAAGGGATATGGTTAATGGCTATGAGCGAATATATTACAACATATACAGGAAAACATTTTGAACCTATGCGTCCGGATCCTGAGAGGATTCTGATTGAGGATATTGCTCATGCACTTTCTTTAATATGCAGAGGGAATGGCCATGTACATACGTTTTGGTCCGTGGGAGAGCATTGTATTTGCTGTGCAAAGGAAGCGGCTGCAAGGGGATTGCCAGACCGTATGGTTTTGGCCTGCCTTCTTCATGATGCCAGTGAATGTTATATGTCAGATGTGCCCAGACCTTTTAAAAAGCTGCTTCCTGCTTATGAGGAACAGGAAGATTATTTGTTAAGCATGATCTATAGGAAGTTTCTGGGATCGGATCTGACAGAGGAGGAGCAGATGCAGTTAAAGGAGATTGATAATGCTTTGCTGTGGTTTGATCTTGAGGAACTGCTAGGAGAAGCACAGGATGGAGAGACTCCGGATGTGCATATTGAACTTGATTATAGGGTGCGGCCTTTTAAAGAGGTTGAGGATGAATATTGCAAGCTCTTCGCAAAATATTCCGCAACAGCGGTGTCCCTTTTATAAGTTATGATAGTGGAATCAAAACAAGATTTTAGGAGAGGCTTTTTATATGACAACGAATTGTGAGTATTGTGCGAACTATATATACGACGATGAAGACGGTAATTATTATTGTGAAGTTAATATGGACGAGGACGATTATATGCGTCTCTTAAGCAGCAGTTTCCGTAACTGTCCATATTATCAGTCGAATGATGAATATCGTATTGTGCGGAAGCAAATGTGAAAGATGTATATATTGAAAGGGGCGTATATTATGGATAATCAAAAAGTATATGCGATGAAGTTTTCCAAAGTATATCCTATGCTTATTGCAAAGGCGGAGAGAAAGGGCAGAACCCGGGAAGAAGTAGACATGATTACTGAATAGCTTACGGGCTGCAGTAAGGAGCCGCTGATGCGGGAGATCCCATACCTTGATAAATTTGTGGGCACTGCTGTTCTTGATACCATCGGACTTGTGATACCGGGAGTGGATGAAGCCCTTCTGGAAAAGATGAATATTGGGACTAAATATCATGCACTCGGGCTGTTCAGTTCAAGGACCGGTGCTGCAGGACAGTTTACAGACCTGGATGATGCAGTGAAGTCAACCAATACAGAAGTGCTGAGCATTGAACTTCCCCGGGATACGAAAGGATGGGGCGGCCATGGAAATTATGTAGTGATTGGCGGAAATGATGTTTCTGATGTACGGGATGCTATCCGAATGGCACTGGAGCTTACCAATAAGTATGCAGGTGAATTATACATCAGTGAAGCCGGGCATTTGGAATTTGCATATTCTGCCAGTGCGGGAGCAGTATTGCAGAAAGCATTTGGAGCAGACGCGGATAAAGCATTTGGATTTTTGGCGGGTTCTCCTGCGGCAATTGGACTAGTAATGGCAGATACTGCAATGAAGGCCTCTCATATTGATATGGTAATTTATATGACGCCGGATCATGGGATAAGCCATTCCAATGAAGTGATTCTGGCATTTTCCGGCGATGCTAGTGCAGTGAAGACCTCCGTGCTGGAGGCAAGACAGATTGGGCTTGAATTGCTGATCGCAATGGGGAGCTATCCGGAGATACCAGGGATGCCCTATTTATAAAAATTTAGGATATATTCTGCAGGAAATTTGGCGCCTTTATTGCATGGGGACTGATTACTGCTCTGTTTTTGGAGACAGGCTGGTGCCCTAATGAAAAGATTGCCAATCTCATTAGCCCGATGTCAGCTATGCTGCTTCCTTTATTGATCGCTTATACAGGAGGAAACGTAGTTGCAGGGCAAAGAGGCGGTGTAATTGGCACTATTGCTACAATGGGTGTGATCGTGGGTTCCGATGTGCCCATGTTTATCGGGGCAATGGTTGTAGGACCGCTGTCTGCGTGGGTGATTAAGAAGTTTGATAAATTCATGGAAAACAAAGTAAGAGCAGGATTTGAAATGCTGGTAAACAATTTTTCCCTTGGTATCATCGGAGGGATTCTTGCTATACTGGCAATGCTGGGAATCACTCCTCTGGTAAATGTTTTGAATAGCTGGATGGAAGCCGGAGTAGGATTCTTCGTAGAGTATGGCATTCTTCCCCTGACCAGTATTTTTATAGAGCCTTCAAAAGTGCTGTTTTTAAATAATGCCATAAATCATGGTATTTTGTCTCCTATGGGAATTAAACAGGTAGAGGAAATGGGAAAATCCATATTTTTCCTTTTGGAGGCAAATCCGGGACCTGGCCTTGGTATTCTTCTTGCCTACTGTATTGCAGGAAAGGGAACTGCAAAAAGTTCAGCGCCTGGAGCAGTGATCATTCACTTTTTGGGTGGAATACATGAAATATTCTTGCTCTTTTGATGATGGCAGAAAGACATACTTATATAGGACTGATTTTAGGTGTGCTGATTTCCGCAGCAGTTGCTCTGGTCATTGCAATGCCGATCCTGAAGTTCATGGGTAAGGAGGATGCAAGTCTGGAGAGTGCAAAAGCGAAAAAGGACAGCATGAAACGGCAGGCGAAGGGACTGTCAGAGCCTGCGGAAGAAACGCAGACAGCATTGGCTTTTAGGGTCACCAAAATTGCCTTTGCCTGTGATGCAGGAATGGGTTCCAGTGCTATGGGAGCCACGGTTCTGAAAAAGAAGCTTTTGGCAGCAGGGATTACGGATATTGAAGTAATTCATACACCTGTCTCCTCAATTCCCAAGGATGTGCAGGTAGTAGTGACTCATGAGGAGCTTGGAGAACGGGCAGCACACAGCAAAGAATTGCTTTATCGTGAAAATATTAAAGTGGGATGTGAGCCAGACACACAGAAGAATGTAATCAGGAAGGCCGGGCAGATGCTGGCAGAAACCGGATATGTAAAGCCATCCTATATAGACGGGATGCTGGAAAGAGAAAAATCATTTTCTACCTACATGGGTAATGAACTGGCACTTCCTCATGGCGTGGAAGCGGCCAAGAAAGATATTAAGGCTTCTGGAATCGCAGTTATGATCTTTCCAGAGGGAACTCCCTGGGGAAATGAAACCGTAAAGATTGTAATCGGGATAGCCGGTGTTGGAGAGGAGCACCTTGCAATACTTTCTGTTATTGCAGATAAGATGCTGGCACCGGAAGCAGCAGAAAAGCTTGTAAACGCAGATGCGGATACAGTGTACGAGATGCTTTCTGATAAATAAGATATTCTTTGACAAGTAAGATGTTCTAAGATAATTAAGAGGAACAAAAATGAAATCGGAAAGGAGCAGGCTATGATTGTTACCGTAACCATGAATCCTGCAATTGACAAAACAGTAGAGATTGACATGCTGCAGCAGGGAGGACTGAACAGAATTAAAAGGGTGGAGTATGATGCCGGAGGAAAGGGCATCAACGTATCCAAGACCATTTGCGAACTGGGAGGCAGCACGGTGGCTACCGGATTCCTTGGGGGAAGCAACGGGCACACCATTGCGAATGTGTTAAAGGAAAAAAACATTGAGAGCGATTTTATATGGGTGACTGGAGAAACACGGACCAATACAAAGGTTTTTGAGAAAAACGGTGCATTGACAGAATTAAATGAACCGGGATTGACCGTAAGTGAAGCGCAGGTTGAAGCGCTTTTGGAAAAGCTGGAGGGCTATGCAGGAGAGGAAACCTTGTTTGTTTTGTCAGGAAGTATACCGGCAGGTGCAGACAAAGACATTTATGCAAATATTATCCGGCTGGTGCACAGTAAAGGCGCTAAAGTATTTCTGGATGCAGACGGGGAATTGTTCCGAAGAGCACTTAAAGCAAGACCGGACATAATTAAACCCAACAGGGCTGAACTGGAAGAGTACGCAAAGCTGGATTACCGTGCATCTGAAGAAGAGCTGCTTAAGATCGCAGAAAAATTTGCGGAAGGCGGAATCGGAGCCGTTGCAGTATCTTTGGGACAGGCAGGTGCAATGTTTGTGGCAGGAAATACGAAAGTGAGATGTCCGGCTCTTTCCGTAAAGGCACATTCTACAGTAGGGGCCGGAGACGCTATGGTGGCAGCGATTTCCTATGCCTGGGACAAAAAGCTTTCGTTAGAGGAGATGATCCGTCTTAGCATGGCTGTTTCAGCAGGGGCTGTTACTACGATTGGAACCAAGCCGCCTGCACGGGAATTGGTAGAGGTATTAAAGGATCAGGTTATTATGGAGAGGATAGGAGAATAATAGAATGAAGACAAAAGCAGTAAGATTATACGGAACCAGAGACTTAAGATTGGAGTAATTTGAATTGCCGGCAATCAAGGACGATGAGATTTTAGTGAAGGTTATGAGCGACAGTATCTGTATGTCAACCTATAAGCTGGCAGAGCAGGGAAAGAAGCATAAACGTGCACCGAAGAACATTGATACGAATCCTGTGATCGTTGGACATTTTTGGCGGCGCCTGTACTTACTGCATTATTCCTCATGAGGTAATGGAATTAGGATGCCTGATGCCGTATAATGGAGACAGCTTCTTTGAAGCATCTCTGGGAGAGCCTATGAGCTGCTGTATTGGAGGATTTCATGGAAACTATCACACAAACAAAAGAAACCATGACCTTGCAGGGGGTACAAAAGAGGATGGAAATATCCTGATCGCAGGAGGCTGCGGCCCTATGGGACTTGGCATGATTACATATGGTATCCAGTTTGAAAACCGTCCGAAACGAATCGTTGTTACAGATATTGACGATGCGAAGCTGAAACGTGCAGCAGAAGTGATTTCACCGGAGAAAGCAGCAGAGAATGGAGTAGAGCTTCTGTATGTGAATACAGCCAAAATGAAAGATCCGGTTGCCGGTCTTATGGGAATTACAGATGGACATGGTTATGATGATATTTTTGTTATGCTGCCTGTAAAATCGGTAGTGGAGATGTGTGATAAGATCCTGGCTTTTGACGGCTGTATGAATTTCTTTGCAGGACCTACAGACAGTCAATTTAGTTCGGAAATTAATATGTACAATGTACATTATACAAGTTCCCATATTCTTGGTACCACAGGGGGAAACAATGATGACCGTTAGAGCATAAAGGAATAATATTAGGAGGAACAAAGAAATGTTATCCAGGAAAATTACAATTTCAAATCCATCAGGACTTCATGCAAGACCGGCATCTGTGCTTGCGCAGGCAGCAGCTCTTATTGAGAGCGGATTAGGAGAATAGCATGGAAAAAATACTGGTGGAAAGAACAGCTTCCAGAGGAATTGCCGTTTCGCCCGTGTATTATTATCAGGAACCGGATCTGACGCCGGATTCCCGGATGATCTGTCAGGGGCAGGCTGCCGGGGAAGAGGAAATATTTCGAAATGCCAGGGAAAAGGTGATAGAAGAGCTTCAGGTGCTGGCTGAAAAAAGTGAGATTTTTGCAGCCCATCAGGAAATTGCAGGAGATTTCACACTTGAGGAGGGCATTCTGACAAAAATCCGTACGGAGGGAAAAAATGCCCAGGCAGCACTCCAGGAGACGATAGATGAGATTGCAGCTATTTTTGCAGCCATGGATGACGCTTATATGAAAGAACGGGCAGCAGACGTGCGGGACGTTGGAAAGCGTCTGATGGCAGGTATGAAAGGGATCGAGCTTCCGGATCTGGGGAACCTGGATAAAGAGGTAATTGTTGCAGCCAGAGACTTGTACCCTTCAGATACTGTAAAGATGGACGTGTCCTATGTAAAAGGGATTCTTACAGAAGAGGGGGGAATCACCAGTCATGTTTCCATTATGGCTAAGAGCATGAATATTCCTACTCTTGTAGGCGTCAAGGATATTCTTTCAAAGGTTCAGGGCGGCATGATGGTCTGTATGGACGCAGAAAAGGGAGAGATTGTCCTTGATCCGGATGAGGAAGTAAAGAAAGAATATAAGGCTCGAAAAGAGAACTATGAGAAAGAACGCCAAATTCTGGTACAGCTTCGCAATGAAACACCTGTAACAAAATCAGGGAAAAGAGTATTTCTTTGCGCCAATGTGGGAAGCCTGGAAGATATCAGGCAGGCCCTGCCAATGAATATTGATGGAATAGGGCTGTTCAGAAGTGAATTTTTATATATGGAAAATGATCATTTTCCAACAGAGGAGGAACAGTTTGAGGTTTATCGTGAAGCAGCGAAGCTGTGTCCAATGGAGCTGACGATCCGGACGCTGGACATTGGCGGAGATAAAGAATTATCCTATTTTCCTTTTGAAAAAGAAGAGAATCCATTTCTGGGATGGAGAGCTATTCGGATCTCCCTGGAAAAAAGGGAAATGTTTAAGGAGCAGCTTCGGGCAATCCTTCGGGCAAGTGCCTTTGGCAAAGTGCGTATCATGTTTCCTATGATTATTTCCCTTTCAGAGCTAAAGGAAGCGAAGGCGTTGGTAGAAGAATGTAAAGCGGAGCTTCGCAGAGAAGGAAAAGCATTTGATGAAAATATTGAGACCGGTATGATGATGGAAACACCGGCAAGCGTTCTTCTTGCAGAGGAGTTTGCCAAGGAGGCAGATTTTTTCAGCATTGGAACCAATGACCTGACCCAGTATCTGCTGGCAGTGGACAGGGGAAATAAAAAGATTTCTGATAAATATGACTTTATGCATCCGGCTGTACTGAAGGCCATTCGTCATATTATTGCTGCCGGGCACAGCAAGAATCGAAAGGTAGGCATGTGCGGTGAGATGGCGGGAAACCTTAAAGCAGTTCCCGCACTCCTTGAGATGGGACTGGATGAGTTCAGCATGTCCGCAGGAAGCATTGACTATGTTCGGAAGCTGGTTTTGGCTGCAGAATAAAAAAATATATAAATAAATGATTTAAAGAGTTTTTTACGGAGCCGGGTAGTATCGCCGCTCTTATTTGGAAACTATTTGGAACATAGCAGATTTTGTGTGTATAATGGGATTTCTGCACAAATTATTGTGATATACCAGGTTATAACATGAAGATCAGGTACTTGAATTAATTTGGTAATTATGCTATTACTAAATTAGGAGGTAAATGATCATGAGAGAATTTTATATTACAGATAATGGAATAAAGCTGCATGCAAAGCTGGATATGCCGACGAATAAAGAAAAGTGTCCGCTGATTTTGATCATTCATGGATTTACCGGACATATGGAGGAGACGCATATTATTGCTGCTGCAAATGCGGCAGTAGAAATGGGTTTTGCAGCTCTTCGCATGGAAATGTATGGACACGGTATGAGTGACGGAAGATTTGAGGATCACGATTTATTTAAATGGATATCAAATGTTCTGGCAGCAATTGACTATGCAAAATCCCTGGATTTTGTAACAGACCTTTATATCACCGGCCACTCACAGGGCGGTCTGCTGACAATTCTTGCGGCAGGTCTGCGGCCAGGGGATTTTAAAGCAGTGATTCCCCTTTCCCCTGCGCTGTGTATTCCGGATGAAGCAAGGAAGGGGTCTTTGCTTGGCAGAGAATTTGATCTTAATAATGTGCCAAAGGAACTGGATTTGGGAGACAGGAAGCTGAAGGGAGATTACTTAAGTATCGCCCAGATGATCCATGCAGAAGAGATGATGGAGAAATATCATGGGCCTGTTCTTTTGATACATGGGGATGCAGATGAGGCTGTTCCGGTAAAGTATTCCATTGAAGCAGTAAAGTTCTATGATAATGCAAAGCTTGTGGTGATCCCGGGTGATACTCACTGCTATGATTATCATCTCAATCAGATGATAGCGGCTTTTAAGGAGTTTTTGCAGGAAACAGAAAGAAGATAAAGACCAAGGGAGGAATTGCAATGTTATTTATAGAATATCCAAAATGCACTACTTGCCAGAAGGCAAAAAAATGGCTGGATGGGAATGGAGTGGTGTATACTGACCGGCATATCAAGGAAGAAAATCCCACTGCAGAGGAATTAAAGGCCTGGCACCAAATGAGCGGCTATTCCATCAAGAAGTTTGTAAATACAAGCGGAATGCTTTACAGGGAGCTTCAGCTAAAGGATAAGCTGCCATCGATGACGGATGAGGAGGTTTATGCCCTTCTTGCTACAGACGGAATGCTGGTAAAACGGCCGCTGATCATTACAAAAGATTATGTCCTGACTGGCTTCAAGGAAGCTGAGTGGAAAGAGAAAATGGGAAGATAGCAGCGGTGCAGTTAAATGCGGTCAGGCAGACAGTTTCCAAGTGGGAAAAAGGAGAGTCCCAAACAAGAGGATATTAAAGAATAACCTATGTTTACCTGCTTGCAAAATATTATTTGTAAAATAGTGTATTTGAAGAATGGAAAAACTTTTTATTAACAGAAATAATATTAATTATTATAATTATTTGTATTTGGTGAAATTCCAAAGCCGACAGTATAGTCTGGATGAAAGAAGATGAAAGTATATTTATGCTTTTTTGTGTGCTCTGAAATGATTTTATATCGTTTCAGAGCATTTTCTTTAATCGTATAAATCCTCTTTTGCTTGTCTTGGATAGCTTTTATTCAAGGCATGTATTTTTTGGGAGGTGTAAAAATGAGTGATGTAGAATACATGAAATTAGCAATAGAACTAGCAAAAAAAGGTGCTGGTTATGCGAACCCTAATCCCATGGTTGGAGCGGTAATTGTAAAAGATAATCAGATTATAGGTCAGGGGTATCATGAAATCTTTGGCGGATTGCACGCAGAGAGAAATGCTTTGAAAAATTGCAGGAAGTCCCCTGTTGGTGCGACACTTTATGTTACACTTGAGCCATGCTGTCATTACGGTAAGACACCGCCCTGTACAGAAGCGATTATAAAAAGCGGAATTACAAGAGTAGTGATTGGAACATTAGATTGTAATCCTCTTGTGTCTGGAAAAGGTGTAAAGATACTTAATGTTTGGTGTTCTTACGACAGATACAATTGAACAGGCGATAGAACAAGCTGGCACTAAATCAGGAAACAAAGGTTCTGAATGTGCACAAGGAGCTATTGAAATGGTAAATTTAATTCGTGCATTAGGAGTATAATGATAAGTTTTCATGTTGTCGAAGTACAATTCGATTTAGTGGTTTAAAGTTAGAGTAAAGAAATCGTAGCGGGCGGAGTGGTCCAGACACGCTGGCAGGAAAGAGAGCTTCTTATACTCATTTCCTTGATTCTTTACATAATTTGCTATTACTTCTTCATTCCCATGCTCACTTGCCGTCGCTGCATAATATCCTAATGCCCAGAAATTTCCTCCCCATAATTTTTTCAGTGGAGGATATTTTCAGTTTGATTTATCCTTACTTCAGTGAGTGATAATTGTTTTAGAGAAATTGAAAATTTTCTATTGACCCTGACGTTATGTCATAGTGTATACTTGGCTTCAATGGAAAGGGGAGATATTTATGATGACAGTAAAAGATGTTAGTGAATTATCAGGGGTGGGTATACGATCCCTGCATCATTATGACAAGATCGGACTTCTGCCGGCCACGGAAGTTACGGCTGCGGGCTACAGGCTTTATGACGATAAGGCTTTGGAGAGACTGCAGATGAGATCCTGGAATCCTTGGGACAGATATATGCAGCCGGCGGAGAGATGACCGTAAATATTGATAAAGCCGTCGGGGCGGGAACCGCTGAATTTGCGAAACTGGCCATTACGGCATATATTCTTGAAAAATAACGAAAGAGATAGTTTAGGCTGCTCTTATAACAAGTGTTGAACTGTTACGGAAATCTGCTGCAGTTCAGGATTATTTTCGCTGTTGAAAACAGCAGTAATTGGCTGCTCTTGATCTGGGGACGACCGGCGGGCTTTCCCGCATTATGGACATGGGACAGTGCAATGATGCTTATAGTGCCATCAAGGTATCGACAGCACTTGCAGATCTCAAGAAGATGCTGGGATAAGTGAAAAACTTTTATTTTTTCGTTTGTTTTTTTTTCCTGCGGGGGTATAATAGAACTGTAATGAAAACGCTGTGGCAGGGTAAATAAAACAGGGGCAGGGATTATTATGGATTTTGAAAGTGTTTTTCCGGTCTGGAAAGATTTGAATGCAGTTCAACAAAAACGAATATTGGCAAGCCTGATTACACGCAAAGCGGAAAAGGGAACGGTGATCCACAACGGCAGTATGGATTGTACCGGGCTTGTACTGGTGAAGTCAGGGCAGCTTCGGGCATATATTCTGTCAGATGAGGGACGGGAGATTACGATTTACCGTTTGTTTGATATGGATATGTGTTTGTTTTCTGCTTCCTGCATGATGAGATCCATTCAGTTTGATGTGACAATAGAGGCGGAGAAAGACACGGATCTATGGGTGATCCCAACAGAGACATATAAAACCATTATGGAGGAGTCTGCAGCAGTTGCGAATTATACCAATGAACTGATGGCTGCACGCTTTTCGGAGGTTATGTGGCTTTTGGAGCAGATTATGTGGAAGAGTCTTGATAAGCGTGTGGCAGCTTTTCTTCTGGAGGAAAGTGCAATTGAGGAGACCCAGGAGCTGAAGATTACCCATGAGAAGATAGCCAATCATCTGGGCACCCATAGGGAAGTAATTACTCGTATGCTTCGTTATTTTCAGAGCGAGGGCATGATCAAAATTTCCCGTGGGACTATTCTTATCCTAGAAAAAGAGAAATTGGAAAAACTATAACTAATGACCAGGGGTTCCGGCATGCCGGAACCCCCTTTATATACCATGTATATTATGAAAATTTATTTTTGGCTTTGCAGATTAGCTGTGTCATAGTTCCCATAGGACAATATACGCACCAGCTTCTGGGTTTGAATAAAACCATTGTAATCACGCCAAGGACAGTGGAAGTGAGCATAACGCTGTAAAAACCAAAAGCAAACTGTGCAGCGCCGTTATGGAACAGGGTTCCGTGATAAGCCCAGTGCCATGGCAGCTTAAAGGTCCAAAGCAGAGTAACCACTTGTTTCAGATCCTGGGCTCCAGCGAATACCAGGTATGTATTCCAGAGCATCTGGAAGAACATGGTGAAAAAGAATATAAGAAAGCCGTAGCGGAATACTTTGCTCTTCATCCATTTTGGTATATCTTTTTTGCGGGAAAGCCCGAAGCGTCCTCCAAGGAGGGCAAATAACTGTCCTCTGCCGCAGTAACGGTTGCAGTATGCTTTGGTTCCTTTAGAAATAGAAATAATCAAAGGAATGAAAAAGCACAGCAGCCCAAGCCATGCAAATAGGATATTAAAAAATCCAAGAATCAGATAAGTCAATGAAACTATCCAAAGATAATCGTACCATTTCTTTTTCATGCCAGCACCTCCCTGATGTTAATAACGGATGCGGGACATTCTTTTGCACATTTGCCGCAGCCTATACAGCTTTCCATATTTACCTGTGCAGTAATGCCTTTGACAACTTCAATGGCTTTTCGCGGGCATACTTTTACACAGCAGCCGCAGGTAACGCAGGTTTTTTGGTCGACAAAAGCTTTTTTCCGTTTTTTTACCGAATTCATAAAATTGCCTCCAAGATCTTCGTGATGACGGTATTATAACACAGATGAAGAAAAGTTCTGTGATGTAATCACATTATTTTTGATCCATTTCGCAGGCTGCTGCAGTTTCAATGAGACAGCGATCATTTACTACGGCATCATAGAAACGGAAGCCGCCGGAGATGTTAGAGGCTTCATAACCGTTCCGCCTTGCCTGAATAATGGAATCTTTTGTTTTTACGTTATATTTTTACAGCATATTAAGGATTGCGCTTTTGGGCCTTGCCCCCATGGCCTGATTGACAATTTTGCCATTCTTTATGGCGATGAGTGTGGGAATGCTCATAACCTGAAACTGGCTGGCAAGCTCCGGCTGCTCGTCTACGTTGATCTTTCCCACTTTAATGTCAGAGCGTTCTTCTGAGATTTCTTCCAGGATGGGACCTACCATGCGGCAGGGCATGCACCATGGAGCCCAGAAATCTAAAAGTACAGGTTTATTTGAATTGATAACCTCGCTCTGGAAATTGGCTGCAGTAATATTGATAACAGACATATGCTTGTCCTCCTTGTTTTTTTTATTTAATATACTTGATTTACCGCCACGTTTCCGTGATGTTATCACATATAAAAATTTATTTTTTAACAGTCTCTGTTTTGCAAGAACATAAATCTTGGGGAGCTTTACACGTTAAACTGTGTGAACATGAAAAAGAATGGGAAGTAGAAGCGTAAAATACCATTTCCCGCTTAAAGGAAATACTGGGTGATGTGATCAAGGATATTCAGCATGTGGGAAGCACCTCGGTTTTTTCTATCAAGGCAAAACCTATCATTGATATTGCAGTTGCAGTGGATGATTTTGATGATATTCTTGCTTTTGAAAAAGAGCTGAAAGACAATGGGTTTTATTATCGTTCCCATGCACAGGCATCTATCCGGAATCAGATATTGCTTGCCTGCGGAAGCGCCTATGACGGTACCGGAAATCTGCAGACCCATTTTATCCATGTTGTTCTGGCAAACAGCGAGGACTGGTTAGATTATATTAATTTCAGAGATTATCTTAATTGTACGCCTTCCGCTGCCAAAGAATATGAAGATATAAAAGTCGCTCTTGCTCTTGATGCGCCTATTGACAGCGGCAGAGAAAAATACCTGAAAGGCAAGTATGATTTTATTGATCGTACTTTAAAAGAGGCGGCTCGGTTTTATGGGAGAGGAAATTAAGTGTACATTCATTCATAAGGCCTGCATCTGCTGCACTTACGGTGGCCAAAGGAGTGCTGCAATAAAAAGGTTTTAATCTATTTAGCCATAAAATTACCTTTCAGCTTTTTAACAGGTTATTAGTGTTTGTATTATAAAACATGTGTATCGGTAATGCCAAGGAACTGGAGGGTGAAGTTGGTGTTATGTTTATGGCAAATAAGCATTAGGTGTGATATACTGATAAGATAAAAAGGGAACCGTAATAGAAAATATAATATGGAGGGACCGGTTTATGGGGAAATTATTGGATTTTGCGTCATTGGCGAATAAAGAACTGAAATTGCAGGATGCTGCGGATTATCTGGGAGAACTGAAGGATGCGCTGGCGGATATCATTGAAGAGTATGAGGATAATGACGAGGACATTGAAAAAATAGATACTCTGACAGAGGCTCTTGATGCACTGGAAGATGCATTTGATGCCATTAATGAGGTTTTGCTGGGCGAATTATAAATGCATCAAAGAGAATACCTATATCCTGCTGGGCGGAGCGAACTATGATAAAAAGAGCAAGGAACACCAGTGTGTGATTGAGAAATCAATAATGAGGTGATAAGGATCATATGAAATACGGATTTTGGGGATGGGAACAGGCAGATGTTCCGGCGGTTATTAATAAGTATCGGGGAATTTATACGCCTGCCGATCTGTATGAGGCACTTACCGGGATATGGTGTGCAGATACCTGCGCACCCAGGCTTAGAGAGAAGTGGACGCAGGAAAATAAAACCCTGGGGCAATGCTCTATTACGGCATTCCTGGCGCAGGATATTTTCGGCGGAGAGGTTTATGGAATACTGCGTCCGGGAGGAAATTACCATTGCTATAATGTGGTGGGAGATTGCAGTTTTGATTTGACCAGCGAACAGTTTGGGAATGAAACCCTCATATATGAGGGTAACTCCCAACAATTCCGGGAGGTTCATTTTGCAAAGGAAGAAAAAAGGCTGAGATATGAATATTTGAAGAGAAAGCTGGAAGAGAGGCTGCCGTACTGATTTGTGCGGCGCCTTTTTTTAGAAAAAACTTTGTAAAGATAGGTATAGAAAAAGTAAGATAGAGGAATAGTAATAAAGGAATTCACAGAATATTCATAAAACAAATCTGCACTCCTGGTTTGATGAAGTGTATAAATAGTTTAGTGGAAAAGGAGCGATGACATATGTTGATGCCTAGAATTTTTGGAGAAAATTTAATTGATGACTTCTTCGGTTTTGATCATCCCCTCAGAGGATATCAGAGAACAAACACCGAGAGCATCATGAAGACAGACGTGAAGGAGCATGAGAACGTATATGAGCTGGAAATCAGCCTGCCGGGATATAAGAAGGAAGATATTCAGGCAGAACTGAAAGAAGGCTGCCTTACAATTAAGGCTTCTACATCAAGCAATCATGACGAGAAGGATGAGAAGACCGGAAAGTATATCCGTAAGGAGAGATATTCCGGTTCCTGCAGCAGAAGCTTTTTTGTTGGAGAAGATGTGAAGCATGAAGAGATCAGGGCTAAATATGAGAATGGAGTCCTTACCCTGGCCATTCCTAAGAAGGATCCAAGGAATCCAGAAGTAGAAGAAAAAAAATATATTGCTATTGAGGGTTAATTGGTTCATCTTTAAATATACAGACTGCATATTTGCAAAAGAGCAGATATGCAGTCCTTTTTATTGCAGGCATAATTTTATATTTCGGGTAAAACATGTTATTGAATCTGTAGTTACAGCCGTTTATAATGAAGGTATGGAGGGTGACACCAGGGTCAAAACTTTAAAGAAAGGACTTACACGGGATGGCCGATAAAATACTGATTGTGGATGATGAGAAGGAGATTGCGGATCTGGTAGGGCTTTATCTGGAAAATGAGAATTTTGTGGTATATAAATTCTATACTGCAGCGGATGCTATGGAATGTATTCAGAACGGGAACCTGGATCTGGCGATTCTGGATGTGATGCTTCCGGATATGAGCGGGTTTGAAATCTGCAGGAAGATACGGGAGAAGTACAATTATCCGATAATCATGCTTACTGCAAAAGGAGAAGAAATTGACAAGATCACAGGCCTTACTTTAGGTGCTGATGATTATATTACCAAGCCGTTTCTGCCTTTGGAGCTGGTTGCCAGGGTAAAGGCGCAGCTTCGCAGGTATAAAAGATATAATACGGCAGGAGGCGGGACGGAGGATGATATTTTGGCTTATTCAGGCCTTGCTCTGAATGTGAAAACGCATGAGTGTACATTAAATGAAAAACCATTATCCCTGACCCCCACGGAATTTTCGATTCTGCGTATTTTATGCCAGCGAAAGGGGGAAGTTGTAAGCTCTGAGGAACTATTTCACCAGATATGGGGAGATGAGTACTTTTGCAAAAGCAATAACACCATTACCGTTCACATTCGTCATTTGCGGGAAAAGCTTGGAGATTCTTTTGAAGAACCCAGGTATATAAAAACAGTTTGGGGGTGCGGTTATAAATTTGAAAAGTAAAGACAGGAAATTACTGCGGACAACCGTACTTTGCGCAGCAGGCATCTTGGGCGGGCTGCTTTTGTGCTGGGGGATTTTTTATTTTGTGGACAATGTGTGGAATGGAATGTTTATAGAATGGTTTATGAAAAACTACACAAACTATGCAATGTACCAGAAGTATTTCGGTGAAAGTGATATAGGAATTCTGAACCTGGATTGGGCTGGTATCAAAAGGCTGATATTTGGTGTTATGTGCATTAATATTATCTTCTGGATACTGGTTATTATTTTGATCGTATATTTTTATGGAAGGGCAAAGGCGAAAAAAACCATTACCATGGTAAGCGGTGAGATACATGATTATATGCAGGGAATGGATACGGCAGCAGACTCTCTTCCAAAAGAGCATGCAGAGATAGCTGCGCAGCTGGTAGCCTTGAAAACTACCATGCAGAAGCATGAACAGCTTCTAAGAGAGGAGGCTGTGCGTAAGAATGATCTGATCGCATATCTGGCTCACGATCTGAAAACGCCCCTGACGTCAATTATCGGGTATCTGAGTCTGCTTGATGAAGCCCCTGATCTTCCGGCTGAACAGAGGGCAAAGTATATAGGAATTACCCTGGATAAGGCGAAACGTCTGGAGAAACTGATTAATGAATTTTTTGAGATTACCAGATATAATCTTCAGCAGATCGTCTTGGAAAAAGAGCAGATTGATCTTTATTACATGCTTGTACAGATGGCGGATGAATTTTATCCGGTTCTTCAGCCTCATGGGAACGCTATAGAATTATGTGCAGATGAAAATCTGATGATTTACGGAGACCGCATGAAGCTTGCACGGGTGTTTAATAATATTTTGAAAAATGCAGTGGCCTACAGCTATCCTGATACGCCCATCCGGATATGGGCGGAATATGAAGAGAATGATCTGCTTCTGTATTTCCGGAATAAGGGGAGAACCATTCCGGCACATAAACTTGAAAATATTTTTGAAAAGTTTTTCCGGTTAGACGAAGCCAGAGCTACCAATACAGGCGGGGCAGGCCTTGGACTGGCCATCGCCAGGGAGATTGCGGAACTCCATGGGGGCACGATTACAGCCTCCAGTGAACACGAAGAGACTACTTTTTGCGTAAAGCTTCCTGCAAAATAGCTTTTAGAACCTTTCGGGGATAATCTTAAGTTTTTCTTAGGAATTAAATAATGCAATGTTAAAGTACCAACAGCTTCTGCTTAGTAAAATGATAATTAAGCAGAAGCTGATTTTTTTAGAAAGGCAGGAAGTTATAAATGGTTGATCATAAAGAAAAAAGAGGTAATTACAGAAGAAAGAAACGGCATAGAAAGAGAAGGCGTGTGCTTAAAAGATGTGTTTTGCTGGCTGCGGCAGTTTGCTTTGCAGTGGGGATATATGGATATGTGGGGACATATTTGGGAAGTGGGGGTAAGGGTTGCATTGCATCTTTGCCATTGGGGGATAAAATAGGGAAGGGCTTAGGTGAAGGGCAGGCTTCTTCCATAGAGGTGCACTTGGAGGATTTATATAGTCCATACGCTGTTTTGCTGGACGCAGGTTCAGGGGAAATCCTTGGGGGACATAATAGTGGGGAAAGGATTTACCCTGCTTCCCTTACCAAGATTATGACAGCGTTTCTGGCAGCAGAGAAAAGCAGTGATCTGGACGAGAAAGTAATACTGCCTGGAAACATGTTCCAGATGCTTTATGCCCAGGATGCTTCTATGGCAGGGTTTGCGGCGGGAGAGGAGGTATCTCTAAGGGATCTGCTGTACGGAGTGCTGCTTCCGTCAGGCGCAGAGTGCTGTATTGCATTTGCAGAACGGATTGCCGGGACAGAAAGCGGTTTTGTGGAATTAATGAATGATAAAGCCAAAGAGCTGGGGATGGATGATACTCATTTTTGTAATTCTACAGGACTGCATGAGACAGAGCACTATTCTACGGCAAGGGATATGGCTGTCCTTTTAAAGCATGCTTTGCAGAATCGGGATTTCCGGGAGGCTTTCTGCAGCAGCAGACATAGTATCCAGCCGACTGCACAGCATCCGGAAGGGTTTACCTTTCATAGTACGATGTTTAAATATATGGATAGCCCTGCTGTGACCGGAGGAGAGATTCTTGGAGGAAAAACGGGTTATACCAGGGAAGCAGGACAGTGCCTTGCAAGCCTGGCATCTGTAAATGGAAAAGAATATATTCTGGTTACGGCAAAAGCAGATGGATCCCATGAAACGGAGCAGTTTCATATTTTGGATGCTAAAAACGTTTATAGCCAGATTGGAACATAATCGCAGCATTGGAGCATAAGGGGAAAATACAGTAAATTCTTAGTGTACGCAGGAAAGGAGATATGGTATAATAGGACGAACGCTTGAGGGGGCAGAGACTTTGCTCAGAAAGCGAAAAACTACATAAGAGAGAGGGGAAAAGGATGGAAAAGAAAATCATCCAGGTTGAAGAGAGAGTTCCGTTGAAACTAATGATTCCGTTGAGCATTCAGCACCTGTTTGCTATGTTTGGGGCTTCGGTTCTGGTGCCGTTTATTTTTGGAATCAGTCCTGCTATTGTTTTGTTTATGAACGGATGCGGAACTCTGCTGTTTATTTTGATCACCAAAGGAAAGGCACCGGCTTATCTTGGGTCCAGCTTTGCATTTCTGGCGCCTGCGGGAGTGGTGATCGCTAAGTATGGCTTTGAGTATGCCCAGGGCGGTTTTGTGGTAGTTGGTATCTGCGGATGTATTCTGGCGGTAATTATTTATAAGTTTGGCACGGATTGGATTGATATCGTGCTTCCGCCTGCAGCAATGGGTTCTGTAGTTGCGCTGATCGGTTTGGAGCTTGCCGGTTCCGCTGCTTCAACAGCAGGACTTACAGGGGTAGAAAAAGTAGACCCTAAAAATCTTATTGTATTTCTTGTAACATTGGGAGTTGCTATTTTCGGGCAGGTGCTGTTCCGCGGATTTCTTTCGGTTATTCCTATTTTAATTGCCATTGTCGCAGGATATATTGCAGCTGCTTTTTGTGGCCTGCTGGACTTTGGCGAAGTAGCGAAAGCTTCCTGGTTTGCGGTTCCTGATTTCCATCTGGCGAAATTTAAAACAGAAGCGGTTCTGACAATTCTTCCGGTTATCCTGGTAATTACCTCCGAGCATATCGGACATCAGATTGTAACCAGTAAGATCGTAGGACGGGATCTTCTGAAAGATCCGGGACTTCACCGTTCTATTTTTGCGGATAATTTTTCTACTGCAATTTCCGGATTGATCGGATCCGTTCCAACAACCACATACGGAGAGAATATTGGTGTTATGGCTATCACAGGCGTGTATAGTGTCTGGGTTATCGGAGGTGCGGCAGTGCTGTCTATTCTGATTTCTTTTTGCGGAAAGTTCTCTACCTTGATCAGCACCATTCCAGGGCCGGTAATCGGAGGAATCTCAATTCTCCTGTATGGTATGATAGGAACCTCCGGACTTAGGATTCTGGTAGACAATCAGGTGGATTACGGTAAATCCAGGAATCTGATCCTGACATCGGTTATTTTTGTAATCGGCTTGTCCGGAATCGCTGTAAGCCTGGGAGATGTACAGCTTACAGGTATGGTGCTTGCTTGTGTGGTAGGTATGGCGCTGAGTTTGATCTTCTATATTCTGGATAAATTTCATTTAACAAATGATTAAGAGATAAATGCTTATGAAATAACGTTTGAGAAGCAAATACTTAGAAGCTGGATAAAAAGGAATCTGCCATGCGGCGGGTTCCTTTTTAGTAAAATTACATCTATCTGCGGCTTTGTAGGCGCCGGCGGTGGGATGATGATGCCTCTTATAAGCATAAATTACATAGTCTGTGCAGACTGTAAAGGTGCAATCCTGTGCGGCGAGAATTTAACAATTTAAACACAAATTTCCCACAAAGTAAACACAAATTCCCAATATACTCTAATTAACAAATAGATAAATAAAAATCCAGGGAGGGATTTGATTATGATGAATAAAGATGATCGGAATGAAAAGGTAAAAAAGATTGTGAAAACAAGTGCTGGGATTAGCTTGTGCGCAGTGCTTGCGGGAGGCCTGGCGCTAGGAAATTTTGAGGGGCTGGGCGAATGGAATAAACCTTCTCAGGTAGAAGCTGCCGTACAGAAGAAGGATGAGGTGACACTATTAAAAGCGAAGTCTAAATCCAAAGATTCGGACGATTCGAAAGACGTTAAAGATGATAAGTCAAAAACAACCACAAAGGGAGGGCTTGATGTCTCCGAAATTGTACAGGAAGCAATGCCTTCTGTCGTATCAATTACAACAAAGTCTCTGCAGGAGGTTCAGAATTACTTTGGATTTTTCCAGTATGGGAATGGCCGGGCATATGCTCCGCAGCAGAGAGAGGTAGAGGGCAGCGGCTCAGGTATTATTATAGGGAAAAATGAAGATTCGCTTTTAATTGCTACCAACTATCATGTAATTGAAGGTGCAAACACAGTTTCAGTTTCTTTTATTGACGGAAACTCTTATGAGGCGACTGCAAACGGTTATGATGAAGAACGTGATCTGGCAGTTGTCTCTGTAAAACTGGATGATATTTCTGATGATACGTTAGATGAGATTTCTGTTGCAGCAATCGGCGATTCTGATAATCTGCAGGTAGGGGAGCAGGTTGTGGCAATTGGTAATGCGCTTGGATATGGACAGTCCGTTACAACAGGTATTGTCAGCGCCAAGAACCGCAGATTGGATGAGTCCGCACGCAGCGGTAATATAGACGATGCTGACGGTGTAAACCTGATCCAGACGGATGCTGCTATTAATCCTGGGAACAGCGGCGGTGCACTTTTGAATATGGATGGAGAAGTTGTAGGTATCAATTCAGCAAAACTTGCATCCACAGAAGTAGAAGGTATGTGCTATGCCATTGCAATTTCTGATGTATCTGACGTGCTGGAAAACCTGATGAATGAAACACCAAGAGATAAAGTTGAAGATGGAAAACATGGAGTTCTTGGTATTACAGGAACCTCCGTCAGCGAAGAAGGAGTTAAGGTTTATGGAATGCCGGCAGGAGTCTTTGTTACAGAGGTAACAGAGGATGGCCCTGGAGAAGATGCTGGCATTAAGAAAAATAATATTATTACAGAGTTTAATGGAAAACGTGTGAAAAGCATCCAGGCGCTTGTAGATCTTTTGGAATACTATGAACCGGATGAAGAGGTTGAGCTTACCCTTGAAGTAGTTGATGGGGAGGGCTATAAAGAGAAAGAGGTTACCGTAACTCTTGGGGAAAACCCAAATCCGGATGATGGACAGGAAGACACAGATAAAGATGATTTCGATGAATACGGCAGTGAAGGAAATTTATATGAGGATTGGGAAGACGGTATGGAAGAAGAACGGGAAATTCCCAATATTCAGGAATTCTTTGGTCAATGGTAATACAATAGCGCAAATTATATAAATCATACAGAATTATGTAAGCGAAACACCGGCGGAGAGTAAGCATCTGCCGGTGCTTTTGTTTTGCTTTTGTGTAAATCCCAGGCAAATGATATTCTTAGAGTATAATTTTCATTGGCAAAAGTAAAAAAATAAAGGAAGGGACCGAAACCTCTTCCAAATCATACAGATTTGTCTTATTGTTTAATTGACGAGAAATATGACCAGATGCTGATATTACTTGACAGTAACAATGACATTTCACAAATGGATGTTATATTGAAAGAAAAATCTATCTCTGTTATACTAAAAAGGATTAAGATTACTGACCAAATTATAGTAAAAGACATTTTTAGAAATAGAAAATTATTTGGGGGAAATGATATATGGAAAAGAGAAGAATTATTGTGGATTGTGATCCTGGTGTGGATGATGCCATTGCGTTGGCTTATGCGGCTGCAAATCAGGATAAATTTCAGATACTTGGCATTACTTCCGTAAGCGGGAATCAGTCTATTGAAAAGGTGACCAGAAATGCGCTGAACGTTGCAGAATATTTTGGCCTTGATGTGCCTGTGGCAAGAGGAATGGAAGGCCCTCTTGTAAAGGAGCCGCTGCTGGCCAGAGAAATTCATGGGGAAAACGGCCTGGGACAGTGCGAGTTTCCGGAAGCTTCCGGAACCGTTGTAAAAGAACATGCAGTGCTGTTTCTTTATAAAAAGTTGGTGGAGCTTTCAAAAAAGGAAAAAATAACAATAGTAGCCACAGGGCCTCTGACTAATATTGCCATGCTTTTGAAGCTTTTTCCGGAAGTGAAAGAGAAGATTCTGGAAATTGTTTTTATGGGCGGGGCAGCCATGGGCGGGAATGTAACGCCCTCTGCGGAGTTTAATATTTATGTGGATCCGGAAGCTGCAAGTATTGTATTTATGTCAGGGATTCCCCTTGTAATGTGCGGGCTGGACGTAACTTTGAAATGTACTCTGAAACGGAATCAGGTTATGAAGCTGTGCCAGTCAGGAAACCCGGCAGCTAAGATCTGCGGCGATATGGCAGGCTTCGTATTGGAGAATACCTCCACGAAATACAGGGGAGAGGTAAGCGTTCATGATGCGGTGCCGTGGATGTATCTTCTGCATCCGGAGATTTTTACTGGGAAAAGGACTATCTTAAGCGTGGAATGCTCTGACGGACAGGCAAGAGGTACAACGGTGTGTGACCTACGCTGGTGGAATCATGACGAAGAAGAGCTGAATTCTATAGTACTTCTGGATGCAGACCAGGAAAGATTCCAGGAGTATCTTATTACGGCTCTTTATGAACTTGGCGAATCGATGAAAGGGAAATATAAGGAATAAATTCATGAATTATATTGTTTTTGACCTGGAGTGGAATCAGTGTCCGGGCGGCAAGAGGAATTCCAACAGCCGTCTGCCTTTTGAAATTATAGAAATCGGGGCAGTGAAGCTGAATGAGCAGTTTGAAACAGTGGGCAGCTTTCAGCGCTTGATCAAGCCGCAGGTATATAAATGGATCCATGACAGTATCCATGAAGTGATTCATGTGAATTATAGAGATTTGATGAAAGGAATACCATTCCCCCAAGCTGCCAGGGAGTTTCTGGAATGGTGCGGAAATGAGTGTCAATTTTTTACCTGGGGGAATCAGGACTTAATGGAGCTTCAGAGAAATTTGAAATATTATGAAATGATGTACCTGATTCCCGGCCCGGTAAAGTATTATAATGTACAGAAAATATTCAGCATTGGATTTGAGGACTGCAAAAGCAGACGTTCTTTGGAATATGCCGCTGATTTTTTGAATATTAAAAAAGAGAAGAATTTTCACAGGGCTCTTGCGGATGCCTATTATACAAGTGAGGTTTTAAAAAGAATTGACTGGGACTGTATTTTTCCCAATTATTCCATTGATGTTTATCAGAATCCAAAGAGCAGAAAACAGGAAATCCATATTTCCTATCCTTTTTATGACAAATATGTTTCCAGAGAATTTGACGACAAAGAAAAGGTTATGAAGGACAGGGAAGTAAGCAGCACGCGCTGTCCCCTATGCCATATTCCTGCGAAAAGAAAAATTAGATGGTTTTTGAATAATTCAAAAATTTATGAAAGTATATCTGTTTGCCAAAAACACGGTTATGTGAGGGGAAAGATCAAAATCCGGCGTACGGAGGAAAATAAATTTTATGCAGTTAAGACATTGAGGGTTGTAACAGCAGAAGAAGCGGAGGAACTCCGGGAAAAAAAGGAATCCCTCCGGCTGAAAAAGCAGAAGAAGCGGCGCGTCACAATAAAATGAGGTTTTAAATTGGTTTAGTGAAGCAAGTCAGACAGTATATTTCGTTCATACTGAATACCCAGTCCTACTGGGTGGTCATTATAATAATATCTGGTTCTCAGCCTTAAAGGTCCTGCGGCATCGTGCAGCAGGGCTTTTTTTGTTGTAAGACCGGAAATGTCAGCTCCTTTTGGAACAGAAACATATACGCTGCGGGTGTAGAAGAAGGGGAAAGTGTCTCCTGCGTTTTTCAGGATGTATTTTTCACTGGGAAGTGTTTTTTGGGGCACTGGTTCCAGGTCTACCTTCATGTTTACA
Source organism: uncultured Blautia sp. (assembly GCA_946557785.1). Lineage (GTDB taxonomy): Bacteria > Bacillota > Clostridia > Lachnospirales > Lachnospiraceae > Blautia_A. Next base: position 130,227 of record CAMNTH010000006.1, on the reverse strand, counting down.
CGTTCAAAATTATCAAAGCCATAGTCCAAAAGTGCTGCTGTGTCAGACCATGCTCCATTGACGGAGTTTAATACGACAACCAGAAGAATGGTGCTGCCCCGTTTCGCAAATGTGACGAGGGTACTTCCGGCAGCGTCCGTGTAGCCTGTTTTGCCTCCTGCAACGCCGTCATAGGCGTAGTCCCTGCCCTTCATCATTTTGTGATGGTTGAGCAGGTACCGGGTTTCCGGCTGCTTATTGGTGGGCGGGATCTCGTATAGGTCTTTGGTGACAAATTTTCGGAACAGCGGGTTAAACCAGGCTGCTTTTGCGATTTTGGCCATGTCCCTGGCTGTGGTATAATGAGTTTCGTCAGGCAGGCCGTTGGGATTGTTAAAGTGCGTTTTGGTGCATCCCATCTGCCGGGCACGCTCATTCATCAATTCTACAAATTTTTTGGTGGATCCGCTGACTTCCTCTCCAATGGCAATGGACATTTCATTGGCGGATTCCAGCATGACTGCCATCAGAGCCTGTGTTACATTGAATTCTTCCCCTGTATCTGCATAAATACTGGAGCTGCCGGGCTCGATCCCGTAGGCAGCAGTCTCGGAGACAGTCATTTTGGCTTTTAAATCCAGGTTTTCACAGCCCAGAAGCGTGGTCATGATTTTGGTGATGCTGGCCGGGTATTGCTGCTTATCAATGTTTTTGGCATAGAGAACAGCTTCGGTATAGACATCCATGACTATGGCAGATTCTCCTTCAATCTGCGGTCCCTTAGGCCATCCGGGGATGGAGTCTGTGGAGGCATCCTGAGCGTAATATGGGGTGTGTGGGTCAGGCGTTGGCTCTGCAGTCTGGGAGCTGTCTTCTGCTCCATAAATAAACGCAGGCTGGTTTAATAGGAGCGCTGTGCACAGCAGGCTTCCGGCAAGACGCAGAAAGCGGTTTGGTTTCTTTTTTATCATAATTAAACAACCCTTCTTTTTTTGATTATCTATCTCCCCTGTGCGGCCTGCGGAGCAGGCTTCTATTTTATTCATTATACAGAATAGAAATAATAAAAACAATAAAAATTATAAAAAGAGCTTGACATATGGAATTTTATAATCTTATAATAAATCAGCACACGAAAAAATATGCAAAGACTTAGATGGAGACAGTATGCTGACTGGGAAAGCGACAGAGAGCCGGGGGCAGGTGGAAGCCCGGTGCCAGTAAGGTTGGCGGAAGATCACTCCGGAGTTGCTTTTCCGAAAGGTATTGGTGCGGATTAGGAATAGACGGTTTTTCCCCCGTTACAGGGAACATGTATCGGCAGAGTGGATAAAAGTATACCAGGATGCCCGTGCAGTGTAACAGGTGGTGCGAAGTGAGAGTTACTTTCGTCCTTTTACAGGGACGGAAGTTTTTTTTATTTAATCTAATAAGGAGGGAACAGCAGTGTACCAGAAAGTTGACACGAATTTGAATTTCGTTGACCGCGAAAAAAAAGTTGAGCAGTTCTGGAAATCGAATCACATCTTTGAGAAAAGCATGGAAACACGCAAAGAGGGTGAGTCCTATACGTTTTATGATGGACCGCCTACGGCCAATGGGAAGCCTCATATCGGCCATGTTCTTACCCGTGTTATTAAGGATATGATTCCAAGATACAGAACAATGAAAGGGAATATGGTTCCCCGTAAGGCAGGGTGGGATACCCATGGACTGCCTGTAGAACTGGAAGTAGAGAAGAAGCTGGGGCTGGACGGCAAGGAGCAGATTGAAGAATACGGTATGGAGCCGTTTATCCAGCAGTGTAAGGAAAGTGTGTGGAAATACAAGGGAATGTGGGAGGATTTCTCATCTACCGTTGGTTTCTGGGCAGATATGGATCATCCCTATGTAACTTATGAGGATGATTATATTGAGTCAGAATGGTGGGCTTTGAAGGAAATCTGGAATAAGGAACTTTTGTATAAAGGATTTAAGATTGTTCCTTATTGTCCCCGCTGCGGAACTCCTTTGTCTGCACAGGAGGTTTCTCAGGGGTATAAGACCGTTAAGGAGCGTTCTGCCATCGTTCGCTTTAAGGTAATCGGAGAGGATGCTTACTTCCTGGCATGGACCACAACGCCCTGGACACTGCCGTCTAACGTGGCCCTTTGTGTAAATCCGGAAGAGACTTACTGTAAAGTAAAGGCTGCTGACGGATATACTTATTATATGGCAGAAGCACTTCTTGACAAGGTTCTTGGAAAGCTTGCAGGGGAAGAGGCTCCGGCTTACCAGGTTCTGGAGACTTACAAAGGTACAGACCTTGAGTATAAGGAATATGAACCGCTATTTGCATGCACAGGAGAAGCGGCTGAGAAACAGAGAAAGAAAGGCCATTTTGTAGTTTGTGATGGATACGTTACTATGAGCGATGGTACAGGTATTGTTCATATCGCTCCTGCATTTGGTGAAGACGATAACCGGGTAGGGCGTAAGTATAATCTGCCATTTGTACAGTTTGTAGACGGACAGGGAAATATGTCCGGGGAAACTCCTTATGCAGGCGTTTTTGTAAAGAAGGCAGACCCAATGGTGCTTACAGACCTGGATAAAGAGGGCAAGCTTTTTGACGCACCGAAATTTGAACATGATTATCCTCATTGCTGGAGATGCGATACACCGCTGATCTACTATGCACGGGAATCCTGGTTCATTAAGATGACTGAGGTAAAGGATGACCTGATCCGCAATAATAATACCATTAACTGGATTCCGGAGAGCATCGGCAAAGGCCGTTTTGGAGACTGGCTGGAGAATGTGCAGGATTGGGGCATCAGCCGTAACCGCTACTGGGGAACTCCGCTGAACATCTGGGAGTGTGAATGCGGACATATGCATTCGATCGGAAGCCGCCAGGAACTGTTTGAGATGAGCGGCAATGAAAAGGCAAGGACTGTAGAGCTGCATCGCCCGTATATTGATGAGATCACCATCAAATGTCCGGAGTGCGGCAAGGAAATGCACCGTGTGCCTGAAGTAATTGACTGCTGGTTTGATTCAGGAGCTATGCCGTTTGCACAGCACCATTATCCATTTGAAAATCAAGATCTTTTTGAAAAACAGTTCCCTGCGGACTTTATTTCCGAGGCTGTAGACCAGACAAGAGGATGGTTTTATTCTCTGCTTGCAGAGTCTACCCTGCTGTTTAACAAGGCTCCTTACAAAAACGTTATTGTTTTGGGACATATACAGGATGAAAACGGCCAGAAGATGAGCAAGTCCAAAGGAAATGCGGTGGATCCTTTTGATGCACTGGAAAAATACGGTGCAGATGCGATCCGCTGGTATTTCTATATCAACAGTGCTCCGTGGCTGCCAAACCGCTTTCATGGCAAGGCTGTTGTAGAAGGACAGCGCAAATTTATGAGCACTTTGTGGAATACGTACGCATTTTTTGTGCTTTATGCCAATATTGACAACTTCGATGCAACAAAATATACTTTAGACTATGACAAACTTCCGGTTATGGACAAGTGGCTCCTAAGCAAGCTGAACTCCGTGGTGAAGGCTGTGGATGATAATCTTGCTAATTACCGCATTCCGGAGAGCGCAAGAGCACTTCAGGAATTTGTGGATGAAATGAGCAACTGGTATGTAAGAAGAAGCCGTGAACGTTTCTGGGCAAAGGGAATGGAGCAGGACAAGATCAATGCATATATGACCCTATATACTGCCCTGGTGACTATTTCTAAGGCAGCAGCTCCTATGATCCCGTTTATGACAGAGGACATCTATCAGAATCTTGTAAGAAGTATTGACAAAGATGCTCCGGAAAGCATCCATCTCTGTGACTTCCCGGAAGTAAAAGAGGAATGGATCAGAAAGGATCTGGAAGCGGATATGGAAGAGCTTCTGAAGATCGTTGTTCTTGGACGTGCAGCCAGAAATACGGCTAACATCAAGAACCGCCAGCCTATCGGAAATATGTTTGTCAAAGCTGAAAAGGAAATGGATACCTTCTTTACAGACATCATTGCAGACGAGCTGAATGTAAAAGAGGTGAAATTTGCCAATGATGTGGAATCCTTTATTTCTTACAGCTTTAAGCCGCAGCTTCGGACCGTTGGACCGAAATACGGCAAACTCCTGGGAGGCATCCGCCAGGTCCTTACGGACATTGACGGAAGCAAGGCTATGCAGGAGTTAAGATCCGCGGGTGTTCTTACCCTGGATGTAAACGGCAATAAAGTGGAGCTGTCTGAGGAAGACCTACTGATTGAGACTGCACAGACAGAGGGTTATGTAACTGAGACGGATGGAGAGGTTTCCGTTGTCCTGGATACGAACCTGACTCCGGAGCTGATCGAAGAGGGCTTTGTCCGGGAGATTATCAGCAAGGTACAGACTATGAGAAAAGAGGCTGGCTTTGAGGTGATGGATAAGATCAGCGTGTGTGTAAAAGATAACGACAAAATCATGGAAATTATGCAAACACATCAGGAGGATATCATGAAGGATGTTCTTGCTGAAAATGTAGTCCTTGGGGAAGTCTCAGGCTATGTGAAGGAGTGGAACATCAACAAAGAAAAGGTTACTCTTGGTGTGACAAAGCTATAGGAAGGCAGTATCTGCCTTCCTATGGCATGCCATCTGGCTGCAGAACCAATGGCACAAATGATTAGGAGGTTAAGGAATGATTGACAAGCAGTTTAAAAAAGAGGCTTTTAAAGAGAGCGTAAAAGAAAACGTAAAATTTCTCTACCGCAAAACTTTAGAAGAGGCAACACAGCAGCAGCTTTTCCAGGCTGTCAGCTACACGGTGAAGGACGTTATCATTGATAACTGGCTGGAAACCCAGAAGGCATATGACAAACAGGATCCGAAGATTGTATATTATATGTCCATGGAATTCCTGATGGGACGTGCGCTGGGAAATAACCTGATCAACCTGACAGCATACAACGAGGTAAAAGAAGCGCTGGATGAACTGGGACTGGATCTGAATGTACTTGAGGACCAGGAACCGGATCCTGCACTTGGAAACGGTGGTCTTGGACGTCTGGCAGCATGCTTTTTGGATTCTCTGGCAACTTTGAATTACTGTGCATACGGCTGTGGTATCCGTTACCGTTACGGTATGTTTAAGCAGCAGATCAAAGACGGTTTCCAGCTTGAAGTACCGGATAACTGGCTGAAGGAAGGTTACCCATTTGAACTGCGCCGTCCGGAATATGCAAAAGAGGTGCATTTTGGCGGTCATGTAAGAGTAGAATATGATCCGGTAAAATGTGAGAACAAGTTTATCCACGAGGGATATCAGGCTGTCAGAGCGATTCCCTATGATATGCCTATCGTAGGATATAATAATAAAATTGTAAATACCCTGCGTATCTGGGATGCAGAGCCGATCGTAGACTTCGGTCTTGATTCCTTTGACAAAGGTGATTATAAAAAAGCTGTTGAGCAGGAGAACCTTGCCCGCAATATCGTAGAGGTACTTTATCCTAACGATAATCATTATGCAGGTAAAGAGCTTCGTCTCAAACAGCAGTACTTCTTCGTATCTGCCAGCCTTCAGGCAGCAATTGAAAAATATAAGAAGAGCCACAGCGATATTCATAAGCTGTATGAAAAAGTGGTATTCCAGATGAATGATACACATCCAACAGTAGCAGTAGCAGAACTGATGCGTATCCTGATGGATGAGGAAGGACTTGGATGGGATGCTGCATGGGCTATTACAACTAAATGTGTAGCTTATACCAACCACACCATCATGTCCGAGGCTCTGGAAAAATGGCCCATCGAGCTGTTCTCCAGACTGCTTCCCCGTGTATATCAGATCATTGAGGAGATCAACCGCCGCTTTATTATGGAAGTACAGGCAAAATATCCTGGAAACTATGATAAGATCAAGAACATGGCAGTGATCTATGACGGTCAGGTAAAAATGGCAAATCTTGCAATCGTTGCAGGCTATTCTGTAAACGGCGTTGCACAGCTTCATACGGAAATCCTGAAGAAAGAAACTTTAAGAGATTTCTATGAGATGATGCCTGAAAAGTTTAATAATAAAACTAACGGCATTACCCAGAGACGTTTCCTGGCTCATGGGAATCAGCTCCTTTCTGATTGGATCACAGACCATATCGGCAGCGATTGGGTAACTGATCTTCCGCAGATTAAGAAGCTTGCAATCTATGCGGATGATGAAAAAGCACAGCAGGAATTCATGAATATCAAATACCAGAATAAGGTTCGTCTTGCAAAATATATCCTGGAGCATAATGGAGTGGAAGTAAATCCGCGTTCCATTTTCGATGTTCAGGTTAAGAGACTTCATGAGTACAAACGTCAGCTTCTGAATATCCTGCATGTCATCTATCTGTATGACCAGATCAAGCTGCACCCGGAAATGGATTTCTATCCAAGAACCTTTATTTTCGGTGCAAAAGCATCAGCAGGCTATGAGCGTGCAAAGAAGATCATCAAACTGATTAACTCTGTAGCAAATGTGGTAAACAATGATGCTTCCATTAACGGCAAGCTGAAGGTTGTATTTATTGAGAACTACCGTGTATCCAATGCAGAAATGATCTTTGCAGCGGCAGATGTCTCCGAGCAGATTTCTACTGCAAGTAAAGAGGCTTCCGGTACAGGAAACATGAAGTTCATGTTAAATGGTGCTCCTACACTTGGAACGATGGACGGCGCAAACGTTGAGATTGTAGAAGAGGTTGGTGCTGAAAATGCATTTATTTTTGGTTTAAGCTCTGATGAGGTTATTAACTACGAAACTCACGGCGGATATGATCCAAATGTGATCTACAATACAGACGGTGATATCCGTCAGGTGCTTATGGAACTGATCAACGGAACCTTCTCCCATGATACAGAGCTGTTCCGTGATCTGTATGAGTCCCTTCTGACCAACCATTACAGCAACAGACCAGACCAGTACTTTATCCTGGCTGACTTCCGTTCCTATGCTGAAGCACAGAAGCGTGTGGAAGAAGCTTACCGTGATGAAAAGAGATGGGCTAAGATGGCAATCCTGAATACTGCATGCAGTGGCAAGTTCTCATCTGACAGAACTATTCAGGAATATGTAGATGACATCTGGCATCTGGATAAGGTTTTTGTGAAATAAGAAGATAAAAGAGTAAAATGCTCAGTGTCATTAGGGACATTGGGCATTTTTCTTACCACATATTATATAGGAAGGAATATGTTTGAACTGAATTGTCCATCCAATAGTTTTGGAATTTCTATGTTCTTTTTTAGTAAGGTTTAATATAATTTGTACATAACAAACACAGAAACAACTATTAACTATGCACAAAAAAAGAAGGGAGAATTTGGGAATGAAAAAATCAGCATTAGCAGTTTTACTTGCAGCAGCAATGACAGTGGGATGTGCGCCTGCAGCTGTAATGGCAGAAGAATCTGCAAAGCCTTTTGAGGGAGTTACGCTTTCTATGTGGATTTATAGCGCTGAGTACAATGAGGGAACCCAGGCTATCATGGCAAAAGCAACAGAAGAGCTGGGAATGGAATTTGCAGTTGAAATCAGCCCGGGAGGAACAGAAGGCGATAATATCATTAAAACAAAATGTGCATCCGGGGATCTTCCGGATATTGTAAACTATAATTCAGGATCTTTGCTTGCTGCATTGAATCCAAAGGAACATTTCCTGGATATTACAGACGAAGAGATGACAGCAAAATTTGATGAGACATTTACCAGCACAGTAAGCCAGGAAGACCGTATCTACGGAGCACCATTTACAACAACACAGGGTGGAGCCGTTGTATATTGGAAACCGGATTATGAGGAGCTTGGTCTTGAGATTCCAAAAACATGGGATGAATTCGTTGCAAACTGCCAGGCATTAAAGGATGCCGGAAAAACACCGCTTTACCTTTCCGGCGGCGATACATGGACAGCACAGGTTCTGTTCCTTGGAGATAACTATAATGTTTTAGCTAAGAATTCTGCATTTGCAGATGAATTTACGGCAGGTACTGCAAAATTTGAATCAGATGAAGGCGGTCTCAGGAGCTGGAAAAAATACGAAGACCTGGTAGACATGTACAATGCAGACAGCACAGCAGCTAAATATGATGATGGTCTTGAAGCTATGGCGACAGGACAGGCTACACACTGGATCATGCTGACTCAGATAGTCCCTGTAATGGTTGCAAATCATCCGGAGGCAGCTGAAAATATTGGTGTATTTGCCGTACCTGGCGATGATGCAGAAAATGTTGGCCTTACTGTTTGGGAGCCGAATTCATGGTATATCAGCAAAGACAGCGAAAATGCAGAAGCAGCTCTTGCATTCCTGGATTTCTGGTATCAGGAAGAGAATATGAATGAATATATTGGCTATATGGGTGCAAATGGACCATCCTGTATTAAAGGATTTACACTTCCTGAATCTGTACCTGATGCAATCCGTGTAGATATGCAGAAGTACTTTGATGAAGGGAAGACAGCTCCGGCACTCGAATTTATGACTCCTGTTAAAGGCGCTACCTGTTCACAGATTTCTACGTCTGCAGCTCTCGGCCAGATTGACGGTGCTACTGCGGCTCAGATGTACGATGAAGACTGTAAGAAATCCGCAGTTCAGCAGGGACTTGGATGGGAATGATTCTTGATATCCTGTAATTGAAAGTTTTGGCCGCCTGCTTATGCGGGCGGTCGTTTTATTAAGGAGGTTGTTATGAAATCCAAAAATAGGGACAATAAGTTATACTCCTTCTGGTTCGTGGTTCCTTCATTGGTAATTTTCAGTGTGTTTTTCTTATACCCGATCATTACTTCCCTTTATTACAGTATGACAGTTTGGAATTTTGATTCGGCAACATTCTGCGGACTGGATAACTACAAAATGTTCTTTTCAGAGAACTCTTTGAGTTCCTCTATTGTACATACGCTGATTTATGCGTTTCTTACCAGTGGTCTGAAGGTAATTATCGCATTTTTTCTTGCGGTTTTCCTTTGCAGCAAGATTCGTACAAAGGGCTTTATCCGTTCGGCTGTTTTCTTCCCGAACTTGGTTTCTACTATGGCAGTCGGCCTAACATTTTCCTACCTGATGCATCCAACAAAAGGTGTGTTTAACCTGGCTTTGCAGGCTCTGGGCTTCTCTCCTATTAACTTTCTCGGAGATATGAACCTGGCGCTGTACAGTGTTATTGCAACAGATGTATGGAAAGGTCTTTCTATTTCCGTAGTTATTTATATTGCGGGTGTACAATCTATTGACAAGACCTATTATGAGGCGGCTTCTATTGATGGTGCAAACGCATGGCAGCAGCTAAAAAGCATTACTTTGCCGTTGGTTGCTCCTTCTCAGAACTCCATTATTATTCTGTCCCTGATTGGCGGACTTCGTACCTTCGACCTGATTTGGGCTATGACGGGAGGCGGACCTGGCTTTGCAACAGACGTTATGGCGTCTGTAATCTATAAGCAGTATGCTTATGGCTTTTATGGTTTGTCAACAGCGGGTAACGTAATCATGTTAGTCCTGATTTCCTGTATTGCATTTCCGCTTCAGCATTTCCTTATGAAGAGAGAGGAGGCAATCCAATAATGAAAAAGAAGAAAAGACTTATTTGGGTAGCGGATATTGTGGGAGTGATTTTGACACTGCTGATTTTTATCCTTCCGTTTTATTTCATGCTTGTAAACTCTTTGAAGTCAAAGCAGGAAGCCGGGCTTCTGACCATTAACTGGCCTGCAGAGCTGCATTTTGAAAACTACAAAGAGGTATTTTCTTATTCGAATTATCAGCTTGTTACAGCATTTAAAAACAGCTTGATTTTAACATTCTTTACTGTACTTGGCCTGCTTATAACATGTGCAATGGCGGGATACGTTATTCAGAGACGAAATGACCGTGCTATGAGAATTGTACAATGGGTTATTATGCTTGGGCTGATGATCCCGGCAACGATTCTTCCAACCATTAACCTTCTTCAGCAGCTCCATATTTATAAAACAATGTTTGGTATGGTTATGGTTGAGATAGCTTTGCAGACGCCCTTTACGATTATGCTTTTCAGAGGATTTATGGCTTCTATTCCAAGGGAACTGGAGGAGGCGGCAAGAATTGACGGATGCAGTCCCTTTCAGGTATTCTTCAGGATTATCAATCCTTTGTTAAAACCCATTCGGGCAACTGTTATAATACTAACAGCTGTAACAACTTTTAACGATTTTACAAATCCACTGTATTTTTTGCCGGGAGCGGAGAATACTACTGTACAGCTGACGTTATATAATTATAAGGGACAATTTTCAAGCAGCTATAACCTGCTGTTTGCAGATATTATCCTGATTACCATACCAATGCTGATTTTGTTTATTTTCTTTAACAAGAAGATTGTAGATGGTATGGTAGCCGGGTCTGTAAAGGGCTGATAGAAAATAACTGACAACTGGAAAATTCCATTGTGCGGATGATAGTTAAGGGAGAAAAGAGAGGATAAATGAAATATCAGACAAGATTGATTCTTGCTTATGCGACAGTTGCACTTTTATTGAGTCTGAGCCTTGGAGTTGTTGTATACAAGATTAGCTTGGATTATGAAGTCAGGAGGCAGAAAGAAAGCCTGGTGGTGACCTCAGAACAGCTCGTTTCCCAGATGGAAGACCAGTTAAACAGGATGGATGCGATCATTTATTATATCTTGTCGGATCCTGCAATGCTGAATAGTATCAAAACATTGGGGATGGTCTCTGAAAGGCCCATCCCCAGTGATTATGTTTTAGATGCAAAAACAGAGCTGGATGTTGGACTTACCACGGAATATATTATTAGGAATTGTTACAGAACGGTATTTTATAACCAGACGGGATATGTGATCAGCAGTTATAATATGAATGTCACTATCCCGTGGATAAAGAGAGAGGACTTAGATAAAATTTCGTATTTGAAGAAAGCGGATAAAGCAAATGGCAAAACGGTTTTAATCGGCTCCCATACAGACAGATGGGAAAGAAAGGATGGAACAGAAGTGTACTCTATAATGAAGGCCGTGCAGGGGTTTCAGATGGGGTATATTGAAGTAGAGAATACGGTAGAAAGCCTGGGGGGGCTGGCTGTAGCGGATACCAGCGCCCGTTTCATGCTTCTGGTGGACAAAGACGAAATCCTATATGCCAGTGCTGAGGACTATCCCAGAGGAAAGGGACTCCGGAAGATGGCAGAAATCCAGGGAGGTACGGCTGACACCATCAATGGAATGCTGGTATCCAAAAGCGACTCCAAGGAGTTTTCCTTCAGCGTGATAGCCTATATTCCTGATCTGGAGGCGGAGAGCGGAAGGATAGCGATTCTTGCGACTGCTGTGCTGGCGGCTATTGTTGCATTCGGTTTGTGCTTGCTGCTGATCGTAGTTTGGTCATATGCCCTTTCAAAGCCCATTCGTGAGCTGCGGGAAATGATCGAACAAACCAGCCTGGAAAACCTGGAGGTGCAGAATGTTCAGACAAGCTTTGGGCTGGATGAGGTTGCTATGCTGACCCATTCCTATCAGATGATGACGGAACGTCTTTCTCAGGCAGTACAAAGAGAAAAAAGGTCAATGCTGCTGCAGCTGCAGGCACAGTTTGATGCTTTGCAGGCACAGATCAATCCCCATTTTCTCTACAATGTTCTGAACATTATTTCCAGCAGGGGAGTTGAAAATGACGATGACATGATCTGCGATATGTGCGGAGCATTGGCAAATATGCTTAGGTATTCTACGAATAATAAAGAGAGATATGCACATGTAGAGCAGGAAATCCAGTATCTGGAAAACTATCTTTATCTTTTAAAAGCCCGTTATGGGGAAAAGATATCTTTCGAGATAGAAATAGAACCTGAAATCAGGGAGGAACTGCTTCCAAGAATGACGCTGCACCAGTTTGTGGAGAACATTTTAGCTCATGCATATGGAAATTGTGACCGGAGGATGGAGATTCAGGTTCTGGGAAAAAGGTACCCTGGCCGGTGGGAGATTTGTGTGCGGGATAATGGAGAAGGGATTGCGCAGGAGAAACTGGAGGAAATTGAGGAAAGGTTCAAAGGAATTCGGGAAAGCTTGCTGGCCCGCAGCGGAATGGAATTGGAAATCGGGGGCATGGGAGTGGTAAATACTTATGCAAGATGTTATTTGTTATATAATGAAAAACTGATTTTTTCCATAGACAATATCCCTGCAGGAGGAGTGGAAGTGAAGGTCGGTGAAAGGATAGAAAAAAGAGGTGGAAAGGATGTATCGGGTATTAGCAGCAGATGATGAGCCCCTTGCGCTGAAATCTATTTGCTCCATTGTAGAGAGACGGAGTGAAAATTATGTGATATCTGCCACAGCAGAGAACGGGCAGGAAGCACTGGATAAAATCAGGCAGATCAAGCCCGATTTAATCCTGTGTGATATTAAGATGCCGCTTTTGTCAGGCGTTGAGCTGGCTTCTATTGTGCGGAAGGAATTTCCCGAAATTTGTTTTATTATTACCAGCGGTTATCAGGATTTTGAATATGCCCAGAGCGCTATACGTTCCGGTGTTACGGATTATCTTTTGAAGCCCATCGTACCGTCTGTGCTTTTGAAATCTTTGGAGGGCGCAAAGGTAAAAATTGATGAAATTCACTATAAAGAGAGAAACCGTATTCTGCGGGAATTGGGGAATGGAGAAGCTGTGGATACGGAAAGAGTGAAGCGATATATGCCGTACAAGCAGTACTATGGGGCTATTTTTCGGGTAAACGGACTTCCACGCCGGTTTTCTATGGATAAGACAAGGGAGATTTATTCAGATATTAATGAAAAATTCCTCATTTTTGGACGTGATGAAATGGAAGCGCTGTATCTGATTCCACAGGAATTACTTCCGAAAACCGGGTTTCTGCATTATTTGGAAAAAACACAGAAGCAGCAGAATGAGGAAAATTATTATACTTTGATCTATGACAGCCGGCCCTTTGCACTGACAGAGATTCCGGAAAAGATCCGCAGTATGTATCAGGAACTGGATCAGCGCAGCAGTATCGGTGTAAAACAATGCCTGGATCTGGCTAAGCCCAGGAAAAAGCAGGGGAACCAAATGGCACAATTGCGCAGGAGGGAAGAGGAGATCCTGCGGGAATTAGAGGCTGTAGCCAGAACCAGAAAGCCTGAGAAGATCAGAATGGAAATCAAACGGGGATATGAGTCTTTAGAGAAATATGCCCCATCACAGCTTTGGATGGAGAGCTTTACCAGGGAGGTGTTGTCTGTAATGCGGCAAAACAAGCTGTGCATGCTTTCTATGTCTGAGAGCGAATATTTGCTCAGTGATGCCTTCTTCTATGCAGCGTCTATTCAAATGCTGGCGGAAAGTCTGTTGGATGTGTTCCTGCACTTTGAGGAGGATGAAGCCGGAAGCGGTAAAGTAAATTCCCAGGAATATTTTGATTTAATTGACCGCTATCTGCGGACATATCTGGGGAAACCCATCACATTGCTGGAACTTTGCCACCAATTTGGAATCTCCCAGACGTATATGAGCAAAATATTTCGAAAATATTCCGGAAATTCTTTTAGCCAATATCTGACAGAGCTGCGTATGAACCGGGCAAAGGAATTATTTCAGGAAAACCCGGATAGCTTTATCAAGGATGTGGCAGCTATGGTAGGATATGAAGACCAATTTTATTTCAGCCGGATTTTTCGCTCCTATACAGGAAAAAGCCCGTCAGAATTTTTAAAGGAGGCTGCAGGTGAAAATAGCGGTGATTTTCATGATCATCAGTGATATTTTTCTTCACCTTAGCGGACATCTGCTGTATAATAGAATAAATTTTAACTTCAGGACAGGGGTTAAAGAATAGAAAGTCCTGGGTATGAAAGGGTATAGTAAACTATGAAGATCAATCATTTAAAAGTAAACCATCTGGTGAATCCCATGGGATTTGACCTGTGGAAGCCGGCCATTTCATATGTGGCGGAGGAAACCGAAGGAAAGAAACAGACAAAGGCCAGAGTTCTGGTGGCAAAGGACGAAGCGTTTACAGAGCTGGTTTATGATTCCGGTGAAAGGGAAGATATCGTAAGTACTGCTTATGTGCTGCCCATCACCATGGAACCGGAAACAAGATATTATTGGAAAGTTAAGGTATGGGCGGATAACGGAGAAACTGCAGAGAGTGATGCTGCATGGTTTGAAACTGCCAAAGGCGGAGAATGGCAGGCGAATTGGATTACGCCTTCTCTTCCAAAGGATGTACAGGCTGTTCTTTTTAAGAATGTGGAAATCAGCAAGCCTGTTAAGAAGGCAAGAATGTACATGGTAGGACTTGGCGTTTATGAGCTGTACTTAAATGGAGAAAAGCAGGGAGATGAGGTTCTTCTTCCGGGGCTTTGTGATTTTGACACATGGATTCAGTATCAGACCTACGAAATGGAACTTGTACAGGGTACCAATAACATTGAGGTTGTTTTGGGAGATGGCTGGTATAAAGGCTGGTATGGCCTGCGTAAGACCTCAGAAAACTATGGTGACCGCCTTGCTGCCATTGCGGAGCTTCATATAACATATGAGGACGGTACAAAGGAGACTGTCTGTACAGATACTTCCTGGAAAGCACGCAGGAGCAAAGTGGTTTGCAGCGGCATTTATCCAGGAGAGGTTTTTGATATGACTCTGGATACCAGTGAGGTATTTGCCGCAGAGATGATTGACCTGGATAAAAAGAAATTAAGTCCTCGCCTGAGTCCTGCTATTACCATTCACGAGAGACTGAAACCGGTGGAAGTGATCCATACTCCTGCCGGAGAAACGGTTTTGGATATGGGACAGAATATGGTGGGCTGGCTGAGCTTCCGCTGCAGTGCACCTGAGGGAACGAAGCTGTTCTTCCAGTTTGGGGAGATTCTACAGGACGATAATTTTTATAATGACAACCTGCGAACTGCGAAGGCTGAATTTACTTATATTTCTGATGGTAAGGAAAGAGAAGTGAGACAGCATTTTACCTTCTACGGCTTCCGTTTTGTAAAAGTAGTGGGCTGGGACGGAGAACCTGATTTGGAGGATTTCAGGGGCCTTGTGATTCACTCTGAGATGGAGGAGCTGGGCAGTATTGAAACTTCAGATCCCTTGGTAAATCAGCTGATTCATAATGCAAAATGGGGGCAGAAGGGTAATTTCCTGGATGTTCCTACAGACTGTCCGCAAAGAGACGAGCGCTACGGCTGGACGGGAGATGCACAGATTTTCAGCGGTACTGCATGTTTTAATATGGACACCTATGCATTCTATACCAAATTCGGCAAGGATGTATATGCAGAGCAGCAAAAGCTGGACGGCAGCGTGCCGGATGTTGTTCCGGTAGCCAATTATCAGGGAGATGCTTCTACTGCATGGGGCGATGCTGCTACGATCATTCCCTGGAACGTATATCTTCACTATGGTGACAAGGGTATTTTAAGCCGTCAGTATGACAGCATGAAAGCCTGGGTAGACTATATGAGACGTGAAGATGAGAAATACGGAAGTAAATACCTGTGGCAAAGCGGTTTCCATTATGCAGACTGGCTGGCGCTGGACGGCAATGTGGAAGGGGGCGTATACGGTGCAACGGATCCGTTCCTGATCTGCTCCGGTTACTATTATTACTCAACCAACATTGTGGCAAAAACAGCAAAGATCCTTGGCAAAGAGGAAGATGCGGCTTATTACGCCAGCCTTGCAGAAAAAATCTACAATGCATTTGTGAATGAGTATTTTACACCAGCAGGACGTTTGTGTGTAAATACCATGACCGCACATGTTGTAGTTCTTTATATGGGATTGACGCCTGACTTTGCATATGAAAAGACATGTGCAGGACTCCTGGAAATCCTGAAGAAGAATAAATATCATCTGAATACCGGTTTTGTAGGAACCCCGTACCTGTGCCCTGTTCTTTCGAAGAATGGCATGAATGATATTGCATACCGCCTTCTCATGGAGAAGGGTTTTCCGGGATGGCTGTATGAGGTTCTTATGGGAGCAACTACTGTATGGGAGCGCTGGAATTCCGTAATGCCGGACGGCAAGATCAGCGGTACGGGAATGAACTCCCTGAACCATTATTCCTATGGCTCTATTGTGGAGTGGATGTACAGGAACATGCTTGGTATCCAGCCTTCTGAAGAGGCAGCAGGATTTAAGAAATTTACGGTTGCGCCTACGCCGAACTACCAGATTCAGTGGGCAAAGGCTTCCTTACGTTCCGCTGCAGGAATGATCAGAAGCGAATGGGCGATTGAAGGAAACAAACTGCACTTTACAGTGACGGTTCCGTTTGATGCTGAGGCTGTGATCGTACTTCCGGATGCGGCAGCAGATGCCATTATTGCTCAGACCGAGTGGAAGGACGGTATCCTGTCAGTAGCGCAGGCAGGAAAGGATGTGGAGGTAAGGGCTGCGGCAGGTACTTATACGTTCTGCTATGAGCCTACGACTCCTTGCCGTAAGGTTTACTCCATTAATTCTCCTATGGAAGAATTGATGGCTTGTGAAGGAACAAAGAAGATTCTGGATGAGGAATACTTCTCTATTGTAAAGGATTTCCCGTTTTTTGATGAACTTTATACCCTGCAGGAGCTTATGAACGGGCCGTTCACCAATGTGCCTTATGAGCAGCAGGAGAAGATTGATAAGCTGCTTCGCGCTGTGGAAGCATAAATAATATGGCCGCCTGGGTAACCCCAAGCGGCCTGTTTATGTTCTGTACGATTACAATCATCGGGTGCGTTCCTTTTCTTTTTTCAGATATTCCAGAGGGGATAATGCCGTATACTTTTTAAATACGGAAGAAAAATAGCTGCTGGTGTTGAAATTCATCAGCATGGCAATATCGGTTACAGACATTCCTTCCAGAAGCAATGTTTTGGAATGCTCGATTTTCTGCTGGTTAATAAAATATCTTGGGGAAAAGCCCATTTGTTTTTTAAATTTCTGCTTATATTGGGAGCAGGAAAGGTGGGATAATTCCGCAAGATCCTCCAGGGGAATATCATCCTCAATATGCTCCAGGATGTAGTCCAGGGTTCTGCCAATATCAGGGGAAAGGCGGAACTGTTCTTTCTTGGAGAAGGAGATGAGGAGAAGGAGAAATAGCTGCAGATAACTGGCTGCCATTAAAGGATTTTGTTCCTGGCCTGCCATACGGAATGCATTTTTTATTATAGGAAACATTTGCTCCGCTTCTGTCTGGACAATATGATGAGGTATTTCCAAAAGCTGTGCGATTATGGTGCGGGCGGCATCGGCGCTGAGGAAAAGGAAATTATTTTCATCACTAATATCCAGTTGGAAGGAATATAAGCTTACCGGAGCGACAGGATTTTGATTCTCAGCCAGAAGCTCATTGGGAAAGGTGAGCATAATATCCCCGCCGGAAAATTTGTATACAGATGTCTGTGCAGCAAGAGAAAAATTGCCTCGAGCCGCCACAAAAAATTCAAAGCAATTTTCATAGCGCTCCCATTTCGGAGAAGCAATGGGGCTCATGATCGTATAATGTGACAGTGTACGGATGCCGGGAATGCGGTGCTGTTCATAAGTGTAGACTAGATACTCGTTTTTACTTGCGGAGAAATCTCCTTGTCTTATTTTTGAATTCATCGTTTTTACCTGCAAATAGCTGCTTTTATAATAGATTTGGGTAGTATGTTGCAACAGTAGTAATAATATGCTATCATTGCGTTGGTAAAAGTATATAATGTAATTGCCGGGAAATCAATATAAAATGTTAAATTTGTACGGCGTACAAAAGTGATTGCAAAAGGAAGTCTGATAATTTATAATAAAGACAGATTTAACGTGTGCGTGCACGATCAGGGAGACAATAAATTAGATGAAAGTAACAATACGGGATATAGCAGAGGCTGCCAATGTATCGAGAGGAACTGTAGACAGGGCATTGCATAACAGACCGGGAGTCAGTCTGGAAGTGGCTGAGAGGATAATTGAAATTGCCAGACAGATGAATTATGAGCCTGATATGACTGCCAGGGTGCTGGCAAACAAGCGCTATAAAAAGAAAATAGGCATTCTTCTCTGTTCAGAAGGAAATCCATTCTTTGAAGATGTTATACTGGGAATTGAAGATGCTCTCAGAGAAGTGGAGCCTTTAGGCATTCAGGCGTTAATCAGGAAGATAAAGGGGTTTCATCTGAAGTATCAATTGGAGGCAATTGAAGAACTGATGAAGGAACAGATTTCCGGGCTGGTTATCACTCCTGTGAACGCTCCGGAAATTGCACAGAAGATTCGGGAATTGGAAGAACAGAATATACCGGTAGCCACTATCAATACAGACATTATATCGGACATAGAGCATTTTTTATATGTAGGATGCAATTATGTAAAGAGCGGAAATGTTGCCGGAGGATTTTTGGGATTATTGAGCAATGGCCAGAAAGAGCATGTGGCTGTAGTGATTGGTTCCAGGATGGCTATGGCGCAGGTACAGAGATTAGAGGGTATTTTGGCTGTTTTTAAGAAGGAATATCCAAATATTACAGTTGATGCGGTTCTGGAAAATGAGGATGACGATCAGGAATCCTATGAAATGATGAAGAAGCTTCTGAAAGAGAACCCTGATATTACTATGGTTTGCTTTGCATCTGCAGGTGTTAAAGGCGGACTTCAGGCAATTAAGGACGCAAACTACAGAAGAAGAATCCGTATAGTTACATATGACCTGACGGAAGCGGTTCAGGAGAACCTGAAATCAGGTTTTGTTTTGGCTACAGTTTGCCAGGAGCCTTACCAGCAAGGTTATTCCGGAGTAAATGCGCTTGCGAGGTATTTGGCATATCAAACAAGGCCAGAGAAACGAATTATTGAGACACAAATCTTTGTATTAACTAAATATAATCTGTAAATTTCTCTTTGCACATGCAAAGAGAAAAAAAATACGAATGCCGTGCACGAACACGGACAGTAAAAATATCTTAATATAAGATTGATTTTTGCAAATTATAATAATGAGGAGGAAAAAATGGCAACAAGCAGAGAAAGATTTATTCAGACATTGAATCACATTGAGCCGGAAGAAGTTGTAATAGACCTTGGCTCTACAGCAGTAACAGGGATTCACGCCAACGCACTTCATCGTTTAAGAGAGGCCCTGAAATTGGAGAAAAAGACGGTGAAGATCGGGGAGCCCCTGCAGCTTCTTGGTGAAGTGGAGGATGATGTACGCAAGGCTCTTGGCATTGATATTGTGGGCGTATCAACAGGAATGAACCTGTTTGGTTTTTCAAATAAGGGCAGAAAGCCGTGGATCCTGGAATCCGGCTTAAAGGTAGATGTTCCTACAGAATTTAATACTACAGTGGATGAGCAGGGAAGGCATTATTTATATCCCCAGGGAGATATGAGCGTACCGCCCTCTGGTATGCTGCCAAAGGATGGATTCTTCTTTGATAACATTACAAGAGGAACCATAGAATTTGATGAAGATACGGACAGCGCTGCTTCAGACTTTAAAGATGATTTTGGTCTTATCACAGATGATCAGTTAAGGGAGCTGGAACGCCAGTGTGATTACTATTATAACAATACGGATTATGGCCTGATATACTGCAGTGCTATTGCCTCCATCGGAGATTTTGCCATTGTTCCTGGGCCGAATGTGAAGCACCCTAAGGGAATCCGCGATCTGGCTGATTTTATGATGGCTCATCAGATCTGCCCGGATTATATTCATGAAATGTTTGACATGCAGGTGGAAATTGGGCTGAAGAATGCAGAAATGGTGCGCCAGGCATGCGGAGATAAGATTCAGGTAATCCAGATTTCCGGAACAGACTTTGGAACTCAGAATGGCCCGTTTATGTCACTGGATGCATTTCGGGAATTTTATAAGCCTTATTTTACAAAGATCAATGAATGGGTTCATAAAAACACTTCCTGGAAGACTTTTTATCATTCCTGCGGCGCCGTTTCATCATTCCTTCAGGATTTTTATGAAGCAGGCGCAGACATATTAAACCCGGTTCAGCTTTCTGCAGCCGGAATGGACGGCAGGGAACTGAAGGAAAAATGGGGAGATAAATTTGTTTTTTGGGGAGGAGGAATTGACACTCAGCATACGCTGCCGTTTGATTCGCCTGAGGCAGTATACAGGCAGACTATGGAGAGACTGAAACTATTTTCAAAGGGAGGAGGTTTTGTCTTTAATACGATTCATAACATTCAGTCGCCAACTACGGCAGAAAATATGATGGCAATGTTTCAGGCAATTGCAGATTTTAGGAACAAAAAGAATATGTAGGAAAAACAAAACTATAATGTTTAGGAGGAAAACACAATGAGAAAAAAATTAGCAGCAGCTATGGCAGCAGCAATGATGGCTACTACAGCATTGGGAGGAATGACAGTCAGCGCAGGAGAACAGCAGGAAATCGTTATCTGGACTTTTGTGCAGACACATGCAGATTATTTTGAGTGGGTGACATCTGAATATGAAAAACTGCATCCGGAAGTGACTTTTACAATTGAGGTTATGGAGAATGTTGCTTTACAGGATCGTATGATCGTGGTGAACTCATCAGGCGGAGAAGAAAGCCCGGATCTGGTGGATATTGAACAAAATGCATTTTCCAGATATATGACAGAAGAAACCATGATGTTCCAGCCCCTGAATGAATTGATGGAAAGAGATGGGATTCTTGATAAAATAGTGGAAGCAAGACTGCAGTTATATTCCTGGAATGATAATTACTATGGATTAGAGCACGCTCTTTGCCCTGTAACCATGGCATACAGACAGGACTTATTTGAGGAATATGGAATTGAAGTTCCAACTACCTGGGAAGAGTATAAAGCCGCTGCGGCTGCTTTTGCAGAGCATGATATTTATATGGGCGGAGTCAGAGATATGTCAATAGAGATGCCAAATGAGCTGCGCGCTCTTCTGATCGCTTCCGGTGAAGACTATATAGGTGAAGATGGAACAGTAAATATTACTGATGACTTTAAATCTGTAACGGAAGATTACCGTGATCTGCAGAATGATGGTATGTTCTATACTTATGAAACAGATGAAGAAATGTGGGCAATGATGGCTGAGAATAAAATTGCTACCTATTTTGCAGCAGACTGGGCAGCAGGCTGGCTTCGTGACAACGTTCCTGAGCAGAGCGGTAAGTGGAAAATGGCTCCTTATCCTAAATATAAAGAAGATTCCTCTGCTGTAGGCGTTAGCGGCGGAACAGGACTATGTATGAGCAAATATTCAAATGCAGATCAGGAAACCTTATGGGATTTCATGAAATTTGCAATGGTTGACAAGGACAATTGTGTGAAGAGATACGAGCTGGTTTCCCTGTATCCTCCTGTATATGAAGCAATGGAAGAGTGCAATACGCCTATAGAATATTATGGCGGTCAGAATCTTGGAGAATTATGGCAGTCACTTGCAGAGGAAATACCTGCTCAGCGTCAAGCAGATTGGAAAACCACATTTATGGAGACTTTCTCTATGAATGCATTTGATTACATGGAAGGAAATATTGATACGGATGAGTTCTGTGTATTGATTACAGAAGCTGTTGATGATTTTAATGCGTCCAAATAGTATTGGGAAGGAATGTAGTAGATGAAGAAAAGAAAAATTATGCCTTATCTCTTTATCTCTCCATTTTTTATCCTGTACCTGATATTTGGCCTGTATCCGGCTGTATCCGGCGTTTTCTTATCTTTTCAGGATAAGGCCGGGCAGTTTACATTTGCGAATTATCAAAATGTATTTGCAGACGCCAGATTTCATAAAGCAATCTCTAATGCATTCTTTTATATGCTGGGAAGTATGTTTATCATACTTCCCCTTGCATTAGGGGCTGCCCTTATGCTGAACAGCAGGTATATGGAGAGAAAAAGAGGCTTTGTATCTACAGTTTTTTTTATGCCGAATGTAACATCTGTTGTTGTAGTGGGAATTGTTTTTAAGCTTGTCTTAAGGACGAATAACGGTTTACTTAATATAATGCTGGATACTGTGTCAGGAGGAAGGCTGGGGCCCATTAAGTTTCTAAAGGATCCGGACTGGGCATTGTTTTCTCTGCTTATTATTGGAACCTGGAAATTCTTTGGAGTGAACAGCCTTTATTTCCTCAGTGGAATTCAGGGGATTCCATCAGAGCTTGGAGAGGCGGCCAGAATTGACGGAGCCAGCAGATGGAAAGAGTTCCGCTATATTACCCTGCCGCTTTTGAAGCCGATTGCTAAGTTTATTACCTTTATTTGCATAGTAGGTTCCTTCTCCATTTTTGGTGAGGTTTTAACACTTGTTGGAAACAGCAATGCAGTAGGCGCAAGAGATTCCATGCTGTATCCGATGGTTTATTTGTACAATTTAATGTTCAAGAATGTAAAAATGAATCAGGCCGCTGCAATGGGATATGTGATTGCTGTAATTCTGCTGCTGATTACAGGAGTACAAAGATGGCTGTTTCGGGATAAGGAGTGATATGGATGAAGAGAAAAGAGCGGATTAATAAAACACTGTTTTGGATCATATTGATCATTGTAATGATATTGGTATTGTATCCATTCGCAGCTATGGTATCCGGCAGCTTTAAAACAGATATGGAAATGAACAGGCATTCCCTTCGGCTGATTCCCCGTGAGGTAACACTGGAGCATTTCCATACATTGTTTGACACCATACCATTCTGGGCGCAGTTTATGCACAGCGCTGTGCTTTCTATTACTGCAGTAGTGCTGGTTTTAGTTGTGGACGGTGTAGTTGCATATGGATTTACACGATTTGATTTTAAAGGAAAGGGATTTCTTATGTCGCTGATTCTGGCTACTATGCTGATTCCTGCACAGGTATTGATGGTTCCCCAGTTTCAGATGTATAAAGAGATGAAGCTGTTTGGAACATATGTCCCGTTGGTTATTCCCACTCTTTTAAGTGCAACGGGAATTTATCTGTTGGTTCAGATCATGGGGCAGGTTCCCAGAGACTTGTATGAAAGTGCAATGATTGATGGCTGCGGTGAGATGAGGATGCTGTTTAAGATCGCCCTTCCGTTAAGTAAGGTTGGCTTTGGAATTCAGGGTGTCCTTACCTTTATGGCTGTGTGGAATGATTACATGACGCCATTGATTTATCTGAATAAAGAGTCTATGTATACGCTTCCGCTGGGACTAACACGTTTACAGAATTTTTATAAAATATCTTACGGTGCTGCTTTGGCGGGAGCTTTGTTATCCTGTATTCCTGTTATTATTATTTTATCAATTGTTGGAGAAAAATATTTTGTTAAGGGAATGATGGTTGGCGCTGTAAAAGGCTAAATTGAATACGGGGGAAATAGAGTAAGAAGAAGGTATTTGGGAGGAAGCAATTATGAATTATTATGTGAGTAAAAAAGCAGGGACTGTTCAGGACGGAACAAAGCAAAAACCCTTTGGAACGATTGGACAGGCTGCTGCAAAAGCAGTCCCTGGGGATACTGTATGGATTGCAGAAGGAATTTATCGTGAATGGGTTTGTCCGGAAAACGGCGGAAGTGATGAGGGGCATCGCATTACATACCGCAGCATTCCTGGAGAAAAGGCGGTAATCAGCGGCGCAGAGCTGGTTCAGAACTGGATAAGCCAGGGTAATGATATCTGGAAAGCTGTAATACCGGGGGAGGTACTTTCCCCATATAACCCCTATGCAGATGAAATTTATGGAGACTGGTATGATAATTTTGGCCAGGTACATCATACGGGTGAAATTTTCGTAGATAATGTGGCTTTATTTGAGGCGCCAGATCTTGAAAATATTAAGCAGGAAGACAAGGAAGAGCGTGACTGCAGCTGGTTTGCAGCTGCTCATGAAAATGAAACGGAAGTTTGGATTTATCTTCCGGGAAAAGATCCGAATGAACATGTAGTGGAGGCAAGCGTACGTCCATACTGCTTCTTCCCGGAAAAAGAAGGATTGAACTATATTACAGTTTGCGGAATCGCTATGGAGAAAGCGGCTACACAGTGGGCTCCGCCTACCGCTTTCCAGCCGGGTGCTATTGGAACCAATTGGAGCAAAGGATGGATCATTGAAGACTGTGTGATTTCCAATTCCAAGTGCTGCGGTGTCAGCCTTGGCAAACGCCATGATAAAAGAGATAATATCTGGACCATCAATCCTGAAAAGGACGGATCTCAGACATATACGGAAATTATCATGGAAAATCTCAGAAGAGATTGGAATAAAGAAAATATCGGAAGTCATATCATCAGAAATAATGAGATTTATGACTGCGGCCAGACTGGTATTGTAGGCTGTATGGGAGCTATCTTCTCTAAAATTTACGGAAACCATATTTACCGCGCAAATATCCGGAATGAATTTGGCGGAGCTGAGATGGCCGGAATCAAGCTGCACGGTGCAATTGACGTCCTGATCGAGAATAACCTGATTCATGATTGTATCCGCGGTGTATGGCTTGACTGGGAAGCTCAGGGCGCAAGGGTATCCAAAAACGCAATGTTCGGCAACGTATCTGAGGATATTTTCATTGAAGTATGCCACGGACCGTGTACAGTGGAAAATAACCTGCTTCTTTCTGAATGCAGTTTGCTGAGCATGTCTCAGGGCACTGCTTTTGTACACAATCTCTTTGGCGGAACAGTTAGAATGAGAAGGGAAATCAATCGTTTTACACTTTATCATTTCCCACACGATACTTTTGTGGCAGGCTCTATGCTTATTTATGGCGGAGATGATAAGATTTACCAAAATATTTATGCGGGAAATCAGAATGGGGAACAAGCAGATGATATGATTAAGTTCTACGGAGCAGATGTGAAGCAGGCATATGGAAATGCGATTTATAATGGCTATCGAAAAGAGGGCGAAGAGATAAACACAATGACAGACAACAGCCTGATGCCATTTGGAGATGGAACATTTCCTGTATATATTCATCGCAACCTTTATTTTAAAGGAGCAAAGAAATATGAGGCAGAAGCAGATGCATGTGAGGCACAGGACTTCCAGCTGATCTGTAAGATCGTAAAAGAAGACGGTATGTATTATTTTGAGACAAACCTGCCGGAATATTCCATTACAGAAGATCTTGGCATTATATCTACAGGAGATCTTGGAAAGGCATTCCAGACAGATCAGGCTTATGAAGACGTGGATGGAACACCATTTGTTCTGGATAAAGACTTTACAGGTGCTCCACGAGGCGAGAAGACTATTGCAGGTCCGTTCGCAAAACCAGTTTCACGAGTTTTATTGGGAAAGGTTGCTGTTCGCGGATAAAAGAAGAAATGGCAATCTGGAAATGCCAACAATAACATAGTGAAATTGAGGCGATGCTTAGTGGTTATGCCGTTTGGAAAACTTATTATTACCAGCTTAAGCGCCTATGCTTATGAGCATGTATTTTCTGCAGGGAATTTCTGTTCAGCAAGGTGTGAAGGGTTAAAAAATTAGTGCGCCCCGGGCTGGGGCGCAGTGAAGTATCTGCTAATTATGATGCAGGATTTTTATTAAGAATTTAAGTACTAACGTCTGCTTTTCCTGTCTGTCTTTTCTGCATTCTGTACTGCATAGGGCTGATGCCCTGGATCCGGCGGAAGCTCTGGGAAAAATAACTGGGTGAGGAAAAGCCCAGAGTCCCTGCAATATCCGACAGGCTCATGCTGGTTTCTTCCAAAAGATAAAGACTTTCCCTGATCCTGCAGGATAGAAGGTAATTGATGGGGGATGTTCCGCATTCCCTGGTAAAGTTGTGGGCAAGATAGTATTTGCTTACATGGGCTACCTCTGCAAGGGTATCCAGGGTCAGATCTTCCTTAAAATGATTTTCAATATAACGCCTGACAATGGCTGTCTCCCTGGTAGATTTGCGGGAGGTAGGAACAAAGGTTACAGTGAATTCGCTGCGGCGCATTAGCTGCAGAAGAACTACCTCCAAAAGATCCTGGCAGACAGTATTGTAGCCGGGCAGTTTCGTTTCCAACTCTTTGAGAAGATTCTGCAGGTAGAAAAGGATCGGCTCTCTGTCTGACTGAAAATGCACGATAGAGTAGCCGTCATCTCCCTTGTCTCCGGCAAGAGCTTCCAGTCCGTCAATTCCCATAACAATATATTCCAGAGACAAATCATCAGAGCTGACTTCCGTATGTTCCACATTGGAATTTACAATGATCAGATCGTCTATAGCAATGGGAACGGTTTTGTCTTTCAGACGAAGATAGCCGTTTCCGCCTGTAACAAAAAACAACTCTGCACAGGGGTGGGTATGAAGCGTAGAATGCCATTCCGCACTGTAGTGGGCCGCACTGACATAAAGAAGCCTGGTCACGGTGCGGTCCAGAGGATTTGCTGCCAGAGAGTCTAGGGTATAGCGGCTTGTGCTCATAAAGAAGGACCTCCTCTGGGTCAAAATTATGTTTGTCCCTTAATTCATTATATGATAAATTTACCATATAGGCAAGAAAAGAAGTTCGAGAATTGTTTATATCTGTGAATGAAGCTGGGAGAGTGATTTTTGAAGTAGAAATATTGCATATAAAAGAAATGGAATTTATTGTAAAATAATGGAATGTATCCAAAATAGACAATATCTCTAAAAAAGTACGCAAGATAATAGGTTGGAAAGAATTGTGGATATGTTATACTGATACCACAAAACACGAAAACTGTGTAAACCCAATTATTATTTAATCAGGAGGTAAGCTTATGAGTATGAAAAAAGCAATTAGTTTTCTGTTGGCAGCGGTAATGGCAGCTGGCAGCAGCGTAACCGCAATGGCAGCTGAAGGTGATGTCCTGAAGGTAGCAGCTATTGAGACAGCTTACGGCAGTGAAATGTGGCAGGAAGTCTGCGATGCATTTACTGCACAGACAGGTATTGAAGTTGAACTGATTACAGATAAGAATCTTGAGGATGTAATCGGTGCATCCATGAAAGCCGGAGATTTTCCTGATGTAATTCATCTGGCTACAGGACGTGAGGATGCATTGACAGAAACCTTTATTAAAGACCAGAATATTGTTGATCTGACAGATGTTTTATCCATGACTGTTCCAGGTGAGGAAGCAGTAGTGAGTGATAAGATTGCCGGCGGCTTTACAGAGACTTCTCTGACCAATCCATACGGCGATGGAAAAACATATCTTGCTCCTATGTTCTATTCTCCATGCGGCCTGTTCTACAATGCAGGGCTGTTTGAGGAAAAAGGCTGGGAAATTCCTGCTACATGGGATGAAATGTGGGCATTGGGCGACAAAGCGAAGGAAGAAGGAATCTCCTTATTCACATATCCAACTACAGGATACTTTGATGCATTCTTCTATGCACTGATGTATTCCGTAGGCGGACCGGAGTTCTTTAACCAGGCAACCAACTATGCAGAAGGTATCTGGGAAACTCCGGAAGCTCAGAAATGCTTTGATATCGTAGCAAAACTTGCTGAGTATACAGAGCCTACCACACCCGCACAGGCAAATGACCAGGATTTCACAAAGAATCAGCAGCTTGTTCTGGATAATAAAGCGCTCTTTATGCCAAATGGTACATGGATTGTTGGCGAGATGGCAGAAGCTCCCCGTGCAGAAGGATTTAAATGGGGTATGACTGCACTTCCTGCAGTGGAAGAAGGCGGAGATGGCTACAGCTATACATGGTTTGAGCAGGCATGGATTCCTGGAGGAGCACAGAACCAGGATGGTGCAAAACAGTTCCTTGCATATCTGTACAGCGACGCAGCTTGTGAAATTTTTGCAAAAGCAGGAGCAATTCAGCCGGTACTGAATATTTCTGAAAAGCTGGAAGGCGACAATCAGATGTTCTATGGAATCTATGACAGTGGTGCAAAGGCTGCTATGGGTAATTTTGCTGCATTCAGCCCGATTGAAGGCCTGGATAACCGTACTGTTTGGTTTGACCCGGTGAACTCTCTGGTATCCGGCACGATGACTGAGCAGGAATGGATCGACGGCATTATTTCTGCAAGCGACCAGATGCGTGCTAATTTGATTCAGTAATGAATCATGGTTTGTATCTGCAGGGGCGATAGGCAGATACATTTATAAATGAAGGGAGAGGAGGCTGCCGCAAATATTTTGAAGTTTGCGGCGGCCTTTTTTCACTTTGCAATTAAGTGAAAAGTAGCCTGCAAATATTTGCTTGATATAGAAAGGAGCTTCAATTATGATAAAAAGATCAGGCCGCGGCCGTTTTATATTTTTGTGTGCTGCGCCGGCAACAATTTTATTCCTGATTTTTATGGTGATTCCGACGGTCAATGTTTTCAGGATGTCTCTGTTTAAAAGGAGTGCCTATTCTCCTACAGAAGATTTTGTGGGACTGGATAATTTTATCCGGCTTTTGGGGGATGCAAACTTTATCCGTTCCATGCAGAATACCATTCTTCTGATCGTTGTGGTAACGGTGATCACATTTGCGTTTGCACTGGTTTTTGCTGCCATACTCACAATGGAAAAGATTAAGGGGCAGAATTTTTTCAGGATTATTTTCTACATACCTAATATTCTTTCTGTAGTAGTAATCTCGGCGATCTTCAGTGCGATCTATGATACAAATAACGGAACACTGAACAGTCTTCTGTCTTTATTCAGCGGAAAGACGGTAGCAATTCTTTGGAAGGGTGAATCAATGGTCATGATCAGCCTGATCATAGCTATGGTTTGGCAGGCGATCGGTTATTATATGGTAATGTACATGGCGTCTATGTCCAGCGTGTCCCAGAGTCTGTATGAAAGCGCAAGCCTGGATGGTGCGGGGCGTATTGTTTCCTTTTTCCAGATTACGCTTCCTCTGATCTGGACCAATATTCGTACCACATTGACATTTTTCATTATTAGTACCATCAACATGGCATTCCTGTTTGTAAAAGCTATGACTTCCGGCGGACCTAACGGCGCTTCCGAGGTGGCCCTTTCCTATATGTATAAGCAGGCTTATACCAATTCAACATACGGGTACGGCATGGCCATTGGCGCACTGGTATTTTTATTCTCTTTCGGTCTGTCCGCCTTGGTAAATGCTGTGACAAAACGGGAAACACTGGAATTTTAAGGAGGGTGTGGTATGGAACATAAAGGAAGATCCTCAGGTGAAAGGCTTTATAAGATATTTATTTATGTGGTGCTTATCTTGCTGGCAGTCACGATCATTGTTCCTGTGGCATGGGTATTCATGGCATCCATTAAGCAAAATAGTGAATTTTATGGAAATCCATGGGCTCTGCCTGCAGGAGTATATCTCCAGAATTTTGCAGATGCCTGGAATAAAGCCCGTATGGGAGAGTATATGATTAATTCCGTACTGGTTACCGTCCTTGCCCTGGCAATCCTTCTGGCAGTGGCGCTGCCGGCGGCCTATGTGCTGTCCCGGTTTGCCTTTAGGGGGAGAAAAGCCCTGAATGTGGCGTTTATGGCAGGTTTGTTCATTAACGTAAACTATATTGTAGTGCCCATTTTCCTGATGCTGGTGGATGGGGATATGTTTCTCAGGAAAATTTTCGGAGCAGGTTTTTTGCTGAATAACGTAGTGGTTTTGGCAGTTGTATATGCAGCTACTGCACTGCCTTTTACCATATATCTTTTATCAGGGTATTTTGCTACCTTGCCTCATGATTATGAAGAGGCTGCGTATATTGACGGTGCCGGATATGGTACGACTATGATAAAGATTATCTTTCCTATGGCACAGCCGTCTATTATTACCGTAATTCTGTTTAACTTTTTATCATTCTGGAATGAATATATTATTGCTATGACGCTGCTGTCTGACCCCAAAGGGGCAAAGACGCTTCCGGTGGGACTTATGCAGCTTACCCAGGCGCAGCAGGCAGCTACGGAATACGGACAGCTTTATGCCGGTTTGGTTCTGGTAATGCTTCCTACATTGATTCTTTATATCTGTGTACAGAAAAAGCTTACCCAGGGTATGACCCTTGGCGGATTGAAAGGTTAAGGTGATGGTATGAAATTCTGGAAAGAACATGCAAGTCTGAGAATGATCCTTATAGCATTGTTTTTTATAGCAGGCATTGTTTGTGTGATCATGGGATGGAAGATGACAGGAAAGCTTGCGGGTCTTGGAATTATGCTGATAGGCCTGGTGCTGCTTTTGGCTGCATTGATGATTTATAATAAAGTGTTTCAATGACCTTTTTGCAGTGTAGTTTGGGAGTACATAATAAAAAATACGGAGGTATACCCATGGGGAATAATGACAAAAAGATTGGACGGGTGACCATTCCCACAGATGTGGATGTGGTGCCTGAAACGCTGGAATTATTGAAACGCTGGGGTGCTGATGCCATCCGTGACTGTGACGGCACGGAGTACCCTGAGGCATTGAGATCAGTGGATGCTAAGGTATATTCTACCTATTATACTACCAGGAAGGATAATGCCTGGGCAAAGGCAAATCCGGATGAAGTGCAGCAGTGCTATATTATGACCGGATTTTATACGGCAGAAGAGGGAACCCTTCTGATTCCGTTGATGAAAGGTATCAGCAGGGAGCTGCTTTCTCCCAATTGCAGAGATGATATACGCCGTTGGTGGGAGGTGGTGGACCGTACCACAGGAAAGCCCATTCATCCGGATGAATGGAATTATGATGAAGAGAGCGGATGTGTCTATATTTTAAAGCTGGAGGCATATCATGAGTATACAGTGAGCTTTTTGGCTTATCTGATCTGGGATCCTGTACATATGTACAATGCAGTGGTAAATGACTGGAAGGATTTTGAACATCAGATCACCTTTGATGTCCGCCAGCCAAAAACACGGAAATACACAATGGAACGTCTGCGCAGGTTTGTGCAGGATCACCCTTATGTGGACGTGATTCGTTATACTACGTTCTTTCATCAGTTTACCCTTGTTTTTGATGAACTGAAGCGGGAAAAATATGTGGACTGGTATGGATATTCTGCATCGGTATCTCCCTATATCCTGGAGAAATTTGAAAAAGAGGCCGGATATCCCTTCCGTCCTGAATATATTATAGACCAGGGCTATTATAATAATCAGTACCGGGAGCCTTCACGGGAATATAAGGACTTTATGGCATTTCAACGCAGGGAGGTAGCTGCACTGGTGCGGGAAATGGTGGAACTGACCCATGAGCTCGGCAAGGAAGCTATGATGTTTTTGGGAGATCACTGGATCGGCACAGAGCCTTTTATGGATGAATTTAAAACAAGCGGTTTGGATGCTGTGGTAGGCAGCGTAGGTAATGGTTCTACGCTGCGTCTGATTTCCGATATTCCGGGAGTAAAATATACGGAGGGACGTCTTTTGCCCTACTTTTTTCCAGATACCTTCCATGAGGGAGGAGATCCTGTGAAGGAAGCCAGGGAGAACTGGGTAACTGCCAGACGTGCTATTCTGCGAAAGCCCATTGACCGGATCGGCTACGGCGGGTATCTGAAGCTTGCCTGCCAGTTCCCGGAGTTCATTGATTATGTGGAAAGTATATGTAATGAGTTTCGTGAGCTTTATGAAAACATCAAGGGTACGGAGGCGTTCTGTCTGAAACGGGTTGCAGTGCTGAATTGCTGGGGACGCATGCGTTCCTGGGGCTGCCATATGGTGCATCATGCTTTGTATCAGAAGCAGAACTACAGCTATTCCGGTATTATCGAGGCTTTGTCAGGTGCGCCCTTTGATGTGAAGTTTATTTCCTTTGATGATATCATAGAAAATGAAAGTATTTTGGATGATATGGATGTGATCCTGAATGTAGGAGATGGAGATACTGCCCATACAGGCGGAAAGATTTGGGAAAATCCTGTGATTTCTGCTGCAGTGCGGAGGTTTATTTACAGGGGCGGAGGCTTTATCGGCGTAGGAGAGCCTTCGGGTCATCAGTACCAGGGGCATTTCCTGCAGCTGGCGTCTGCTCTTGGGGTAGAGAAGGAGACTGGCTTTACTTTGGGCTATGATAAATATAACTGGCAGGAAAACAGAGATCATTTTATCCTGAAGGACTGCGCCGGGGAGGTTGACTTTGGCGAAGGAAAGAAGAGCATTTACGCTTTGGAAAACACGGAGATCCTGGTTCAGAAAGAGCGTGAGGTACAGATGGCGGTGAATGAATATGGAAAAGGACGCTGCGTTTATATTTCCGGTCTTCCTTATAGCTTTGAGAACAGCAGGATTCTCCACAGGGCTGTTCTTTGGAGTGCCCATAGCGAGGATATGCTGCTGCGGTGGTTCTCCGATAACTTCAATGTGGACGTACATGCTTATGTGAAAAACGGAAAGTTCTGTGTTGTAAATAATACGGGTGCCCCCCAGAGCACCACTGTGTATAAAGGAGATGGAAGCAGCTTCCCGCTGTCCATGGAAGCCAATGAAATCTGCTGGTTCCCTCTGTGATGGACTGAATAACATCATATAGTATGAGTAAGTGCATGCTCTCTTTATGCGGAAAATGGATTTCTGCATAAAGGGAGCATTTTTTTATCCTATTTTTAATGTGATTTCTATATCGGGCGGCCTGTCGATGTTTCTTTATGGAATGCGGCGTGTGTGCAGGTACATGAATACGTGTCCATGCTTCATTTTGGCAGGGATGAAATAAGGAGGATTCCTCCAGGCATAGATACAGAGGGCAGGACATATCTTATAGAAACAAGCATCAGATATGGGGATAAGCATGACTTATTTGTGGAGTGGAATGATCCTGATGGGAGTGGTATACGGAATCCTTACGGGAAATCTGAAGGAAATAACGGAGGCGGCGGTTTCTTCTTCGAAAGAGGCAGTGAATTTATGTATTGCAATGGCAGGTATTACGGCTCTATGGACGGGAATCATGAAGATTGCGGAAATGTCGGGACTTGTGGAGCAGCTGTCGCAGAGGCTTCGTCCGGTGCTGCGCTTTTTGTTTCCAAAGCTTTCCCCCCAGTCCAAGGCTTGTAAATATATTTCCCTGAATTTCCTGTCTAATTTTCTGGGACTTGGGTGGGCGGCCACCCCTGCGGGATTAAAGGCCATGGAGGAGCTTTCCCGCCTGGAAGAGGAAAGGAGAAAGGGACTAAGCCCCGGGCCGGTAAGGAAACACGGGATTGCCAGCAATGAGATGTGTACTTTTTTGATTCTGAATATCTCATCGCTGCAGCTGATCCCGGTGAATATGATTGCCTACCGTGCGCAGTACGGGAGCGTGGACCCGGCGGCAATCGTAGGGCCGGGGATTACGGCTACGGCGGTAAGCACAATAGTTGCCGTGATCTTTTGTAAAATAATGGATGGGAAACGGAGAGTATAAGGCTTTTATGCGCAGCCATCCCTCATTGACGAAAAGAGGACGGATCAGGTTGGAAAAGGACGTGTGATTCATTTTGGAAGTACATTTACAAGAGAAAATATCAAGCAGCTTCTTTCTTATGTGGGAGTCCTTGAACCGTTTTCAGAGCTTATAGAGGCTCCGAAGGAGATACAGTTGGTTATGCGGGAAAAGGCGGGAAAGCGATATCTTTTTGCATTAAATTATAAAGCTGGGAAGACAATGAATTTCTGCTCTTGTTCCTGCAAGCTGCATTCTGTTAATGATATCTGTGCTGCTTTATCATAAGGCGGATTTTTAAATTCTTTTGTATCAAAAAGATATTCCAGTTTCAAAACAATCTATTGAAAAAACTTTCTTTTTTAGATATACTTTTCGTAAAGTACAGTCATTAAAGGATGGGCTGGCCTTACTGCAGAACCAATCCATTATACAAAGATGGAGCGGGAAGATACTTATGAAAGTATTCGCCAGCTGATTGACGATATTGACAGTAGTTTTTACTTCAGGCGGATATGGAGGGGGATTTCATTGAGAATGCTCCGCTGAAGAAGACTTACCGCCGTATTTTCAGCCAGCCTGTAAAATGTAATGTAAACTTTACCAAAACGAAGCACTGCCGTGATTATTTTTTCTTTATGAGCCATTTATTTACACAGATGGGGTATCATGGATGGGTGATCCTGGTGGATGAAACAGAACTTAAGGAAGCAGGTAAAACAACTATTAACGAACTTGGAAAAGAGATTTTTACGGAGGATATTCCTTCTCTTGAGGAGATTGAAATATGATTGGTATTCTTGAGGTTTTGCTGCAGTATATTGTAGAAATAGGTATATTGATTTTCGAGTTTATCGGTGTAGGAGTGATTATTTGGACAAGTCTGGTAAGCTTTTATAAATATGTAACAAAACAGCCGGATACCAGGATCTATCTTGGCAAGGGACTTGCTATGGGACTGGAATTTAAGATCGGAAGTGAAATATTGCGTACAGTGGTAGTGCGGGAATGGAGCGAGATTGCCATTGTGGCCGGAATTATTGCCCTTCGCGCTGCGCTGACCTTCCTGATCCATTGGGAGATCAAGGAGGAAGAAAAAGAAACGGCTGTGCATAAAGAAATGTAGAAGGATCTGTAATTAGAATGGATGCGAATTTGTAAATGGAAGGAGCAAAGGCAAACGGCAGATGCCTAAGAAAAACTGTCGGACAGTATTCCGCCTGGTTTATGAAGATGGAGAAATTACAGCAGTGGCGTACGATGCAGCCGGAAATCTCATTGGAAGTGGCAGAGAAAGACGGAGATAACTGGAAGGTTGTAGAAGACAAGACCGGATTTATGCAGACAGTTACACCGATCATTATTGAAAAGGCCCAGGAGCATAAGGAAGCCGCCTGTGGAATAGTATGCCAGATATATGGTGTTCTGGTTGTCTTTGTTTTGGTTGGATCCCATACGGTTTTTTACGATTTCCACAGAAGTCTGCCGGATTTCATAATATAATAATTCTTCCAGGCTGCACTTGTATAAAAGCAGCAGGATATTTTTGCAGGAGTACCAGAAACAGAAAAAGCCATGAAGTACGTCCTCTTTATTTTTATATAGTCTGTAGAAGGTTCTTCGGGCGATATCTGCCCGTGCTACAATTTCGGAAACAGTAATTTGATTAA
Organism: uncultured Blautia sp.; assembly: GCA_946557785.1. Classification (GTDB taxonomy): domain Bacteria; phylum Bacillota; class Clostridia; order Lachnospirales; family Lachnospiraceae; genus Blautia_A. The sequence goes on along the minus strand of CAMNTH010000006.1, from coordinate 95,266 downwards.
AATTTTTTTCTTCCATGAGAGTAAATAAGGCTTCTTCTATCATCCGTCCGGATTGTTCCCGCTGTCTTTGATGTCCATCCATATATTTACTATTTCCTCCGATTTCTAAAATAATAAAATGTCGCAGATTCTGCTGTTTGTAGCACTTTTGTTTGATATCTTGATTTCTTGCTTTCCTCAGTATAATATAAAAGTAAAAAAGACACAAGTGGGACATTTTATAGGAGGGAATTAAATGAAAAAGAAGGTTGTAATATTTGAGTCAAAATACGGTTCCACAAGATGCTATGCCAGGTGGCTTGCAGAAGAACTTTCCTGTCCGGTTTTTGAAAAGAGAAACTTTAAGCCCAAGGATTTAAAGGCGTATGATGTGATTATTTATGGAGGCGGTTTATATGCCGGAGGTGTAAGCGGAATCAGTCTTCTTACGAAAAACTGGGAGATCCTGTCGGAGAAAGAAGTAATTCTTTTTACCTGTGGGCTGGCAAACCCGGATGATCCGAATAATGTTACCCATATCCGCCGGGGATTGGGAAAAGTACTTTCTGCTGAAATAATGGATTCTGTTAAAATTTTTCATTTAAGAGGGGGGATTGCTTATTCAGGTTTAAGCTTTGTGCATAAAGCAATGATGTTCATGCTTCGAAGGATGCTTTTGAAAAAGGATCCGTCGGAATTAACCAGTGAGGACAGGCAGCTTCTGGATACGTATGGGAAGCAGGTTGATTTTACGGATCGTGCTGCATTGGAGCCGATGATAAATGTTGTGAAAACTCTGGAATAATCCACATGCTATGCCGAGGAAAGTAAAGCAATGAATAATGCAGATAAGCTCAGGTGATCGTAACAGTAAAATAAAAAATAGGAGACTTCCCAAACAGGAAGCCCCGGTATATTGCTGAAAGCTTATATAGTAGTCTGGCGGCGGATCAGAATAGGTGTAATAGTTTTATGGACAGGTGCCCCTAACGGAACGGGGCGCCTTTTTTTGCGCTCGCTCATCTGCATAACAAGGAGTTCCATAGCTTCTTTTGCAATAACGTCTATTTGCTGTCCTACAGTGCTGATAGGAATCACGGCTTCTCTGGAAGCGGGGGAACCATCGAACCCCATAATCTGATAATCATCGGGTAATCTTCCGTACTTTTGCAGCAGAAGATTCAGCAGCATATTTGCAAAAGTATCATTAGACATAAAGATTCCTTTTTTTTGATTAGGATATTTTTTTTCAATAATTTCAAGAAGCTGGGAAATACACTGCAGGCTTTCTTCATAGGTATCACCTGTATTTCCGAGAAACAACTCATGGGGAATCTGTTTTTCACGGCAGATATCCTGAAAACCTTTGATTCTTCCATAGGTAGGGGTATTTTCCGGAACTTCTGAATTGATATGAATCAAAACATCACAGCCGCTTTTGGCCAGAAGGCTGGTGGCCTGAACGCCCCCCATATAGTTGTCGGTATTTACGCTGCATACGTATTCATCTTCGCGCTCAATTGTTACAATAGGAAGATTATAGGAAGCCAGCTCCTGGGAAGAGATGGTGTGGCTTAAAACGATCATTCCTTCAATTTTATAAGCCAATAATTCCTGAATATATTTGCGTTCAATGTCTTTCTTCCCGTTTCCTGTAAAAACCAGAAACTTATAGCCGTATGTTTCATAGGTAGACAGGATCTGATTCAGCATTTCAGAATAATAGTGCAGGTAAAGATTGGGGATGATGATCCCTACAAATTCTGTTTTGCCATTGGCAAGAATACGGGCAACTTTATTTTCTTTGTAATTTAATGCTTCCAAGGCTTCTGCAATAATCTGCTGATTTTTTATAGTAAGAGAATCAGGATTATTGAAATACCGGGAAATGGTAGTTTTTGAAAAGTGGGTGTATTTGGCAATATCATCAAAGGTTACGTTCTTCTTTTCCATAAAAAACCTCGTTGTTTTTGGAATCTTTTCCATATTAAGGGCTGTTCCTATTATATCATAGATAAAATAACCAGTAAAGTAACCGGTTATGTAACTAATGAATAAAAAAGAGAGGTTGTTTTTGTGACTGTTTACGAAAAGTAATTTGTGTATTGACTGTGTTAAAAAAAAGTGTTATTGTGAAATTACAGAAAAGTAACCGGTTACTTTACCGGTTACAAAACAGTTACTTGAAAGTAAAATAGAAAGCATGGAGGAAAGTGAAATGAAAAAAAGAATGATGAGTATTATGATGACCTTGACTATGGCGGCAACGCTTACAATGCCCGCAGCAGTATCAGCAGCAGAGCCTGTAGAACTGACCATGTGGGTGCATGAAACAGATGCATCAGAGGAAGGTAAACTTTACGCAGCACTTGCTGAAGAATTTAATACACAGTATGAAGGACAGTATCATGTAACTCTTTCCCAGATTGCCAGAAGCGGAGATGCAGGCGGATATGATGATAAGATCAACGCAGCAATTTCAAACGGAGGGCTTCCGGATGTATTTACAGTAGATGGTGTAACAGTTGCACAGTATGCAGATGCAGAAGCCATTGTTCCGATTAATGAATATTTTACAGAAGAAGAGCTTGCGGATTTTAACCCTTCTATTATCCAGCAGGGAACTTATGAAGATCAGCTTTACACCCTTGGAATCATGGACTCCTCTGTAGGACTTTATTACAATAAGGATATGTTTGAAGCAGCAGGCATTACTCCTGCAACTGCAGAAGATCCCTGGACCTTAGCGGAGCTTCAGGATGCGGCAGCGAAATTAACTACAGATGACTGCTTTGGAATTAATATGCATTTGGATGCAAAAGATGAATCTGTGATTTACTTCTTTCTGCCATTAATCTATTCTCAAGGTGCGAATGTTATTGATGAGGATGGAGAAACAGCAGACGGCTTCCTGAACGGAGATGCTGTGAAGAATGTATTTAACTGGATCAAAGAAATGGCAGACAATGGCTATGCAAGTGCAACACCTGCAGAGAACAGCTTCGAGCTTGGCAATGCAGCCATGGATCTTACAGGCTCCTGGGAACCAGGAAACCTTGCAAAATTTGATATTAACTGGGGCTTAATGCCGATGCCTGTTTATGACGAAAATTCCACACCGGCTTCCGCATGTGGTTCCTGGACTTTTGCAATGAGCAGCAACTGCACAGATGAGAAGAAAGAGGGCGCTGCAGAACTTCTTCGGTTCATGACAAGCACAGACGCAAGCGCAAGAATGTATCAGGCAAATGCGATGCCGCCTTCCAGAGCAACAGCTTTTGATTCCATTGAAGCCTTTGGGGAAGAGCCTTTAAGCGTATTCAGCTACCAGCTTCAGAATACTGCCCAGGCAAGACCAGTATCCATTAACTATGCAATTCTTAGCAATCAGTTTGCAACAACTCTGCAGAACATTTTAACAGGCATGGATGTGGAAGAAGCATTGGAGCAGGCAGTAGAGCAGTATAATTTCCAGGCTGATATTTATTAATTGAAGTAGGAGGGCTTGCTGAATGAGTACAGCAGCAAAGAGAAAGAAAAAAATGACAAAAGAAAACTGGACGGGGCTGGCATTTATTGCCCCGGCAGTGCTTCTCTTATTCGTATTCCTGTTTATACCATTTTTACTTACCGTAGGTTATAGTTTTACCAATTACAACATTTTGAAGCCGGATAAAATGCAGTTTGTGGGAGTTGCCAATTTCCTGCGCCTGACAAAGGATACTGTATTTTTGAAGAGTATCATTAATACATTTGTATTTGTTATTTTGGTAGTACCCCTCCAGGTATGCTTAGGATTGGGCCTGGCTTTGCTGATCAATCGGAAACTAAAAGGAATTTCCATATACAGACTGGCGTTTTTTGCACCTACCGTTTTGTCTTTGGTTGTGGTTTCTATTTTATGGACTTATATTTATAATCCAAACAACGGTCTTTTAAATTCCCTTTTAGGAAGTCTGGGAATTGGCCCCTTTAAGTTTTTGAACGATCCATCTACGGCAATGGTGTGCATCGTAATCCTTTCTGCATGGCAGGGCTGTGGATTTCAGATGATGATCTTCCTTTCCGGGCTGCAGGATATTCCAGCGTACCTTTATGAAGCTGCTGCAGTGGATGGTGCTAGGAAATGGCACCAGTTCTGGCACATTACCATACCGGGACTGAAGAATATCAGCGTGTTTGTTTCTCTTAATATTGTGGTAAGTGCATTCCAGCTGATTATTCAGCCTATGATGATGACAGGCGGCGGCCCTCAAAACTCTACAATGACGATTGTATATGAAATTTATCAGACTGGTTTTAAATATAATAAGATGGGTTATGGATCTGCTATGGCATTGATATTTACCCTTCTTGTACTTATTTTGACTTTGATTCAGAATAAGATTACCAGTAAGAGCAATGAAGACTAGGGAGGAAACAGAAAAATGGAAAGAAAAATGTCTTTATCAAAAAAAATAATTACATATATTACCATGACTGTAATTGCCCTGGTTTTTATGTTTCCGCTGATTTGGATGGTTGTTTCTTCTTTTAAGGATGACGTCATGATTTTTACCGATATTACAAGTCTGAAAGCTTTTGTTCCTGCTTTTAAATCAGATGTGTTTTTTAATTATAAAGAGGTGGCAGGCAGACTTCCGCTGTTTCGGGCAATGGGCAATTCTTTTACCTATATCATTGCAATTATCGCACTTGGACTGGTGATTAATTCCATGGCAGGCTACGCATTTGCAAGAATTAAATTTCCAATGAAGAATTTGATCTTTTCTGTGATTTTAGCAGTTATGATCATTCCTGCACAGACAGTTATGCTGCCGCAGTTTTCAATTATTTATAAGCTTGGACTTTCCAACTCCTATCTGGCGTTGATTCTGCCGGCTTTGGCAAGCCCTATGTATATCTTTCTGTTCAGACAGAATTTTATGGGAATTCCGGAAAGCATTGAGGAGGCTGCAAAACTGGATGGTGCCAGTGCCCTTCGAACTTTCTTCCAGCTGATTGTTCCTTTAGCCAAACCTGTGTATGCAACAGTTGGAATCCTGGTGTTTATTGCGTACTGGAATGATTTCGTATGGCCGGTTATGGTAATTTCTGATACCTCCAAACAGACGATCCAGATGGCATTAAGCGCACTGTTTAGTATTCAGCCTGTAAATTATGGCAATGTAATGGCAGGTTTGACGATGGTCACAATCCCGATCCTGATCATTTTCTTAAGTCTTCAGAAATATTATGTAGCAGGTATTGCATCTACCGGAGCGAAAAATTAATACAAAAGATAGAGCAGAAGCTAGTTAGGAGAATTATACAATGACAAGCCAGACTTTACGTGAAGCACGCAAATATGAAGAGGCTTCCGAAAAAATGATTAAAAAAGAAAATCGACCGGCCTTTCATTTATCCGCACGTACAGGCTGGTTGAATGATCCCAATGGTTTTTCTTATTACCAGGGACAATACCATATGTTTTATCAGTATCATCCTTATAATTCTTACTGGGGTCCCATGCATTGGGGCCATGCAGTAAGCAGTGATCTTTTGCACTGGACGTATTTGCCGGCTGCTTTGGCGCCGGATGATGTACACGACAGAGACGGATGTTTCTCCGGAAGCGCCATAGAGCTTCCGGATGGAAGACAGCTTCTTATGTACACAGGCGTTTTAAAAATGCCTCACGAAAATGGAGGAGTTACTGAACTTCAAACACAGTGCCTGGCCATAGGAGATGGGCTGGACTATGAGAAATATCCGCAAAATCCGGTGTTGGATGCAAAGGATCTGCCAGAGGGAAGCAGCAGGCAGGATTTTCGTGATCCGAAAATATGGAGAAAAGCAGATGGGTCTTACCGCTGCATTGTAGGAAGCAGACCGGCAGACGGAAGCGGACAGATCCTGCTGTTTGCAAGCCAGGATGCGCTGCATTGGGAATTTGAAAAGATTCTTATCTCCAATCGTGACCGCTTTGGTAAGATGTGGGAATGCCCGGATTTTTTTGAACTGGATGGCAGGTGGGTATTGCTTACCAGCCCGCAGGATATGCTTCCTAAAGGGTTTGAATATCATAATGGAAATGGAACCTTGTGTCTGATCGGGGATTTTGACGAGGAAACAGATACTTTTACAGAAAAACAGGATCAGGCAATTGATTATGGCATTGATTTTTATGCACCTCAGACTGTACTTGCACCAGATGGACGAAGAATTATGATCGGCTGGATGCAAAACTGGGATACCTGCAGTCTTCGTATGCCGGAGCAGCCATGGTATGGACAAATGAGTATTCCAAGAGAACTGTCCATTAAAAACGGAAGACTTTTTCAGCAGCCAATCCGGGAACTTGAGAATATGCGGCAGAATAAGGTGGTTCATGAAAATGTTTCATTTTCAGGGATTATTCGGCTGGAGGGCGTGAAGGGACGCAGAGCAGATCTGGAACTGGTTATTCGTCCGGCGGATGGAGAGCATATTTATCAGAAATTTGCAGTTCGCTTTGCACAGGATAAAGAGTATCAGACTTCCATTAGTTTCCGGCCTTATGAATCGATTGTGAAGATTGATCGGAAGTTTTCAGGCTCTCGAAAAGCAATTATTCATCAGAGAAGATGTTTGGTGAATAGTAAGAATGGACAAATTAAGCTGAGATTAATTCTGGATCGTTTTAGCGCAGAAATCTTTATTAATGATGGAGAACAAGTGATGACGGCAACGATGTATACGGACCAGACAGCAGATGGCATCTCGTTTTTGGCGGATGGAAGCGTTAATATGGATGTGGTGAAATATGATCTGGTTTAGATGATTACAGGGGACTGATGTACCAATGCGTGCATCAGTCCTTTTTTCGCGATATACATTCTATCCAATGTAGGCGTTTAATTTTCAGCCGTTGATAGAAAAACCGGCTACCTTTCAGTAACCGCAACACAAGAATAGGATTATTTACAAATCAAGACATAAATGAAAGACAGCCTGTCATAAGGTATTATGAGAACGCTTCCGGGAGGAAGTATGGGGATTATTTCGTATATTTCCAATCTCATGATACCTTTTTTGATGTTTTATGTGATTGGCTGCGGGCTTTTGGCAAAGCGGGATATTTACAGTGATTTTCTGGATGGAGCGAGGGACGGACTAAAAACTGTTGTGGGAATTGCGCCTACACTGATAGGATTGATGACTGCAGTAGGGATTTTACGCGCTTCTGGGTTTTTGGAATTTTTAGGAGAATTCCTTGGGAGGCTTACAGGCTCCATCGGACTTCCGCCGGAGCTTGTGCCTTTGTCTTTGGTACGGATGTTTTCTTCAAGTGCGGCCACAGGGCTTTTATTGGACATCTTCAAGGAATTCGGGACAGATTCCCCGGTTGGTCTGATGGCGGGAATTATGATGTGCGCAACAGAAAGTGTGTTTTACTGTATAAGTGTTTACTTTGGCTCTGTCAGGATCAGAAAAACAAGATATACCCTTCCTGGAGCACTGTTTGCGACTGCGGCAGGAATCATAGGGGCTGTGGTAATTGTAAACTATATGATGCAGCCTATAAAATGACATAAGAAATGACATAAAGAGGGACAGAAAAAAGAGATATCGCTGCCATATATTGGCCAGGCGGTATCTCTTCAAAATGTAATGGATTAGTTATAGCAGCTTTTGATTCTTGGTCAGCATTTCTTTGATCAAATTCTGGGTGTAGGCGCCCAAATGTTTTTTGTCTTCCTTTTCCAGTCCTTCCGGATAAATGGGCTTGCCGTACTCTATGATTACATGGCAGGGCTTCATAGCAGGGGCATGAGCCTCCCAGATTTCTGCGGAATTGCTGATGGCAATTGGAATGATGGGGCAGTTGGCCTTGGTTGCGATTTTGAAGCTGCCTTCGTGGAAAGGAAGCATATCCAGTTCGCTTTCATTTTTATTCCGGGTTCCTTCCGGGAAAATACAGATGGAAATACCCGATTTTACTTTATCTACAGCAGCGAGAATGGTCTTCAGGCCCTGTTTAATATCATTTCTATCAAGAAAAAGACAGTGGAGATATTTCATCCAGATAGAAAGCAGGGGAGCTTTTTCCATTTCTTTTTTTGCAACATAGCCTGTACGAATGGGACAGCGGCAGTAGGTGAGCAGGATATCAAAGTAGCTTCTGTGGTTGCCTATGTACAGAACGGGAATGTCCTTTGGAATATTTTCTTCTCCCATGACTGTGATTTTAGCTCCGGTGACCCAGAGTATGAACCGGAAGACAGCCTGAACAATCCGGAGAGAGCTGATATCCTTCTTCATAGGGTCAAATTTGCCGATGATCCATTCGATGACCATAAGAGGAATGGATAAGATTAAAAAGCCGATTACAATGGTACAGACAAGTATGAAACGTATCATGGCGTTTTCCTTTCGGGAGTATATTAAGACAATCCAATATCTTAATTCCATTATACGGAATTTTTGAAATAGTTGCAATAAATCTTTTTTCATGTACATACAATAAATACTAAAGAACGGATAGGGGTGGCATTATGAAGAAAACCGTCTCCCTGATTTGCCTGGCCGCTTGTATGATTTTGCTGCTCTGCGGATGCCGTATTGTCCGGGTTGAGGAGGAAGAGAGAAAGCCGTTGGAATATACTGTGATAAACCAGCGGGAGATTCCGGCAGAGGTTCTCTCCCTCATAGAGGAAAAAAAGGCGAAAGAGTTTCAGATGACTTATCAAAGCGGTGAGGATATGTATTTAATGAAAGGATATGGGCAGCAGATGAGCGGAGGCTACAGTATCCAGGTAGAGGAGCTGTCAGGAACCTCCAATGGTGTTTTTTTTAAAACAAGGCTTTTGGGTCCAAAGGATGACAGTCTGAAAGGTGAGCCGTCTTATCCGTATATTGTAGTGAAAACAGCCTACCGGGAGGAATCTGTGCTGTTTGAGTGACAATCGCAGGCTGATACCGGCGGCATTTTATGGAAAAGAGAGTATTTATAAAAGGAGAATGCGGGATGGAATTAAAAAAAGAAGATATTCAGATGCTTCGGGTGAAGAGCAGGGCAACGAATCAGGTGACTTTTGATGCGGACTACAATGTACCGGATGCAAAGCCGGATATTGGACGAATGATTCAGAATAAGGGCGAAGTACAAATGGATGAAGTGCGCCTGAGCGATGGGCATGCCTTTTTGAAGGGAAGCCTGAATGTAGATTTGCTGTATGTGGGGGATGAAGAGAAAAAAGTCTACAGTTTGTCTGCAAAATTGCCTCTGGAGGAGGCTTTGAACCTGGAGGGCATTGCCAGCGGCGATAAAATGTGCCTGAAGTGGGAGATTGAGGATCTCAGCGTCCATTTGATCCACTCAAGGAAAATGAATATAAAAGCGATTGTGACCTTTTATGCTGTGGTAGATGAGCTTACCGGGATCCGTCTTCCTGTTTCCTTGGATGAAGAGGAAATTTCCCTGCAGAAAAAGCATATGCGCATTTTGAGTCTTGCCGTACATAAAAAGGACACTATGCGTATAAAAGAGGAGATTACCCTTGCGTCCAATAAACCGAATATCGCAGAGCTTTTGTGGTACCACATAGAAGTGCGGGGACTTGATCTAAGACCGGAGGACAATGTGGTAAAAGCAAAGGGTGAGCTTGCTGTTTTTGTTCTTTATGCCGGGGATGATGAGGGAAATCCTTTGCAGTGGCTGGAATATTCCCTGCCTTTTTCCGGGGAGGCAGAGTGCAGCGGATGCTCCGGGGACATGATACCTAATATGGAAGCAGCTGTGATCAACCAGGGAATTGAAATAAAGCCGGATGCAGACGGAGAAGAGAGGGTACTCCTTGCAGATGTGGTTCTGGAACTGAATATGAAAATGTACAGGGAAGAAGAGCATGATGTGATCATGGATGTCTATACGCCTTTGAAGGAGTGTATTCCACATGGAAGGCCGGAGATTCTGGAAAGTCTTCTGGTGCGTAATTTTTCAAAGTGCAGGGTTTCGGATCGGATTGAAGTAAAGGAGAATCAGGGCAAGATCCTGCAGATATGTCACAGCCAGGGAAAAGTAAAGATTGATAAAACCGAAATTGTGGAGAACGGGATTTTGGCGGAAGGAATCGTGCACATGAAGATCCTTTATAGTGTAGGAAACGATGATATGCCCTTTTATTCCATGGAGGCCATGATCCCCTTCACCCATGTGGTGGAGGCACAGGGAATTACCAGGGATTGTGAATATTTTCTGAAAACCGACCTGGAGCAGCTTTCCACTACAATGGTGGACAGTAATGAGATTGAGGTAAAGGCAGCAGTGAGCCTGAATGTTCTTGTATTAGGACAGGAGGAAGCAATGATCATTGACCATGTGGAGGAAAAACCTCTTGATATGGAAAAGATCAGAAATATGCCGGGAATTACGGTTTATATGGTAAAGCCAGGTGACACACTTTGGAATATTGCAAAGAGATTTTATACAACTGTGGAGGAGATTAGTATCCTTAATGAACTGGAGGATGAGAAGCTTACCCCCTGCCAGCCGCTTTTGCTTGTAAAAAAAGTGGAAGGTTAAATAGATAAACTAAAATTTCGGAGGGATATTGAAAAATTAAAAAAAATCATATAAAATACGAAATAAGGAATACTGTATACAAAGTACAAAAGAGAAACCGGAGGAAATTATGAGATTACGTGCGCTTGCTAAGATAAACCTGGGGCTGGATATTGTGGGTAAAAGAGAGGACGGATATCATGAGGTCAGAATGATTATGCAGACGATCCAAATGTACGATATTTTGGAACTGTACCGTAAAAAATCCCCGGGGATTTCCCTTACCACAAATCTGCCTTATATTCCCTGCGATGAGAGAAATCTTGCTTATAAGGCTGCAAAGCTTTTAATGGATGAGTTTCATGTGGAGGAGGGCTTGTGTATAAAGCTTTTTAAGTCTATTCCCGTGGCTGCGGGAATGGCAGGCGGAAGTGCGGATGCCGCCGCTGCTTTTGTGGGGGTGAATAAGCTTTTTCAGCTTGGTTTAAGTGAACGTGAACTGATTGAACGTGCAGTGAAGGTAGGGGCGGATGTACCTTACTGTATCATACGCGGGACAGCTCTTGCAGAAGGAATCGGAGAGCGGCTGAGCTGGATTCCCCAGGTGCCGAAATGCTATGTGCTGGTGGGTAAGCCGGGAGTGAGTGTTTCTACAAAAATGGCATATGAAACATTGAACCTGAACGAGGTCGTTCATCATCCGGATATTGACGGGATGATCGCTGATATTAAGAATAAAGATCTGCATGGGATGGTTTCCAAAATGGGAAATGTGTTTGAACCGGGTATCATTGGAAAGTATCCCGTCATTCAGGAGATTAAAGACCTTATGGAAGCCAATGGTGCGCTGAAAGCTATGATGAGCGGCAGCGGTCCGACTGTTTTTGGTATTTTTGATGATGCTAAGAAAATGCATGCCGCTTCAGCCGTACTTCGGGAGAGCCGCTTGGCAAAGACTGTGTTTGCTACAGAGGTGTTTAACCGCATGGAGGGATTTACAAATGACAAGTGATTTTACAGTAACAATGGATCAGTATCTTCCTTTGAGAGACGTTGTATTTAATACGCTGCGCAGGGCGATCCTGAAAGGAGAGCTGAAGCCGGGCGAGAGATTGATGGAGATTTCCCTGGCGGACAGGCTTGGCGTCAGCAGGACTCCTATCCGTGAGGCCCTTCGGAAGCTGGAGCAGGAAGGGCTGGTTGTGATGATTCCCCGCCGAGGTGCACAGGTGGCGGATATTACGGAAAAGGATTTAAATGATGTGCTGGAGGTTAGGATGGCTTTGGAGAGCCTTGCCATTGAGAAGGCCTGCAAGAGGATGTCCGAGAAAGATATGGAGAAGCTTCTGGCCGCTGCCAGGGAGTTTGAGAAGACGACCACGGAAGGGGATCTTGTGAAGCTGGCGGAAGCGGATGTGGCTTTTCATGAGGTGCTCTATCAGGCTGCGGAAAATGTGACGCTGAATCAGGTGCTGAATAATCTGCGGGAGCAGATCTACAGGTACCGTGTGGAGTATCTGAAGGACGAAGAGATGAGGAACCAGCTTGTGAAAGAGCATGGGGAATTGTGTGCTGCGATTAAGGAAAGGGATGCGGAGAAGGCGCAGGAAATATCCTTTCGGCATATAGAGAATCAGAGGAAAGGGATTATCAGGTCGATACAGACGGAGGATAATTCCGGGGGAAATGGCAAATAATATGAGGGACGCTGATGCGTCTCTCTTTTTTTGGTTTTGGGCTGCGCCTTCAAGGCGAAAAGAGGATTGCATACAGGGTAAATGTGGGGATAAAAGATAAAAATAATAATATAGGAGGCTGGTATGGGGATTTCCAGGTGTTTGAGGGAGAATGAGGATTATATAAGGAAAAGGTGCGAAGGGTGTGCGGATATTTTGGTGCGGCCTATGCGGCTGGGGGAGGATAGAAAGGTAGACTGCCTGATGGTTTATATTGAGGTGGCAGTTTCGAATATGATGCTGGATGATTCGGCTATTGGCAAGATGGTTAATCATTTTTGGGAGGTTTCTCCTGAAAGGATTCAGGAGTTCGTCAGCAATAATAGTCTCGGGATTGCAGATGTGAAGAAGCTGGAGACTATGGAGGAGGCTTTTTCCGCTCTGCTGGCTGGGAATGCCATTTTCTTTATAGATGGATATGATCAGGCTATGAAGATTTCCAGCAAGGGTTATCCTGGTATGGGCGTATCTGAGGCTGAGGCGGAGAAGGTGATTCGTGGCTCCAGGGAGGGGTTTACCGATGCGGTGAAGACTAATTCTGCATTGGTGCGGAAGAGACTTAGGGATACCAGGATGAAGGTGGAGGAGCATCAGATAGGAACCCGATCCCATACAATGCTGCAGATGCTTTATATGGAGGATCTGGTGCATGAGGAGCTTTTGGAAGATATCCGGGAAAGACTGAACCAATATGAAATTGACGGAATCCTGGACAGTGGGATGCTGGAGCAGCTTACTGAGGATCGCTGGTATTCTCCTTTTCCTCAGTACCAGACAACGGAAAGGCCGGACCGGGCGGCTCAGGAGATTTTAAATGGGAAGATTGTTTTGCTTTGTGATAATTCTCCGGCGGCGCTGATTTTGCCAAGCTCTTTTCAAGGATTTATGGAAAGCAGTGAGGATTGGAACCAGAGGTTTGAAATGGCATCGTTTTTGCGGGTACTGCGGTATCTTGCGCTGGCCTGTGCAACTTTGTTTCCCGGTCTTTATCTTGCTGTGATACGGTTCCATACCCAGATCTTGCCCACCAATTTGATTTTGTCCTTTGCAGAGGCAAGAGAAGGCGTGCCCTTTTCCAGCGTGGCAGAGCTTGTGTTTCTGGAACTGGCCTTTGAGCTTATTCGGGAAGCAGGAGTCCGGGTACCGGGTGCCCTTGGAAATGCCATTGGTATCGTAGGCGGTTTGATTGTGGGAGATGCTGCAGTAAGTGCAAATCTGGTAAGCCCCATAGTGGTGATGATTGTAGCTTTAACGGCACTTGGGTCTATGACCATCCCAAATGAGGAGTTTGCGTCAGCTTTTCGGCTGGTAAAATATGTGTTCCTGTTTTTAGGAGGTTACCTGGGGATTTTCGGGATCGTGCTGGGGCTTTACCTCATGACAGCCCATTTGGCAGGGCTTTTAAGCTTTGGTATGCCCTATCTTATGCCATTTGTAAAAAAAGAACCGTTGAAGGGCGTGGGGGATGGGATTTTGCGGATGCCGTTTCAAAAAAGATGCCAGAGGCCTTTGTATGCAAAGAGGGATGAAAGCCTGCGGTTAAAGAAGAAGGGATGAGTGCGCCATGTATTTTGCAGAAAATAATAGAATTTCTCACAGACAGTTTTATCGCCAGATGGTGCTGACGTTTTTGGCACCGTTTTTGCTATGTTTGTTGGGGAGGGATAAGATTTTGGGGCTGCCCGGAATTATGGGGGTGATCCTGGGACTTTTGCTCCTTTTGTTTTATGTGATTTTTTTGATCAGGCTGGAGCCCTATTATTCCGCTTTGGATAAATCGGCCGGAGATGTTTGGGGGAGGCTATTCGGGCTTTTCTTTGTCATATACGTGATTTTGACAGGGGCATATCTGCTGGGGATTTTGGAGGAGATCGTACCAACCAGCCTTTTAAGAGGAGTACCGGGGTGGGTGATTTCCCTTTGCGCTGTAGTGGTATGTGCTTTTGGAACGCACAAGGGGATGCAGAGAAGAGGACGAGTGGCGGAGGTCTCCGGTGGCCTGCTTCTTGGAGGAATTTTGCTGATGATGATTTTGTGCCTTGGGCAGTGCAGGGCGGCCTATCTTCAGGAGATGGCAGCAGCATGGGTGTTTGACGGCAGGGAAGCTGTAAAAAGCACCTATGGGATACTGTGTGCATTTTCCGGAGTGGGTCTGATTCCTTTTGCACTTGGAAATGTGGAAAAGCGGGGAAGTGCCTGGAAGCCTATTGCCCTTGGGGTCGTTACGCTAAGCGGGATTATTCTTGGGATGCTTTTGCTTCTTCCTGCGGTGTTTGGCTGGGAAAGGCTTTTGACTGAAGGATTTCCGGTGCTGCCGCTTCTGTCAGGTGCGGATCTTCCGGGAAATGTGCTTGCCAGATTTGATGTTCTCTGGATGGGATTTTTGCTGTACAGCCTGCTGTTTGCCATTGGAAGCCTTTTTCATTACGGTCATCAGATCATTCGCCTGGCAAAGCTTGGAACAGGGAGATACTGGATGGCAGCAGCGGTTTACGGACTTTCTGTTCTTGAATTGGGGGGCAGAGGAATTGAAGACTATTATGGGAGCTACCTGGGGTATGTCTTTTTGCCAGGGCTTTTGCTCTTGCAGGTTCTGCTGATGTTTCGGGGCAAGGAGAGAAGAAAGAGAAAAGCAGCGGCGGCAGCGGCTCTTTCCATGATGCTGTTTCTTTCAGGCTGTGCCGGAGTAGAGCCGGAAAAAAGGATGTATCCTTTGGCACTGGGAGCAGATCGTACGGACGGAGGATTTATGCTGACCTATGGAATGCCGGATCTTCCGGAGGCTACCGGGCAGGGGAAGGAGGAAGAGGATGGAAGTGTATCGGCGCTTACCATTTCCGGCAGTGACTTCAGGGAAATCGAGGCCAGGTATAATCGTTCACAGGAGAAGTACCTGGATATGGGGCATCTGCAGGTGCTGATCCTTGGAAGCCGGATTCTGGAAAACCAAAGCTGGAAAAGCCTTCTGGATTATCTGGAGCAGGAGCCTTTGGTGGGGGAAAATGTCTATGTATTTCAAACAGAGAATCCCAGGGAGGTTTTGGAGTGGAGAAATGGGAAAGGCACATCCATTGGGGAATATCTGTTAGGAATGATAGAAAACCGTATGTCCGAAAATGAGAGAAAGGGAGTTACCCTTCGCCAGGTCTACCATAAAAGATATCAAATGGGAGAAATGCCCCGCCTTCCTAGGATACAGGTGAATAGAAGCGAGATAGAGGTTTACTGGCAGTAAACCTCTATTTCACCTTTTCCAGGAATTGTTTTGGGGAAAGTCCGGTGGTTTTCTTGAATACCTTGCTGAAGTAAAGAGAATCTTCATATCCTACAAACGTGGCTACGTCCTTAATCTTGCAGCTTGGATTGGAGGAGAATAATTCCTTGGCCTTTTCCATACGAAGGCTGATGATGTAATCCGCAGGAGTGACGGACTTATAATCCCGAAAAATTTTGCTTAAATATGCCGGGGTAAAATTGAACTGCTCTGCCACAGATTTGGTATTGATCTGCTGGGTATAATTCTCCTTCATGTATGCGTCGATTTTAAGCAGGATGTTGGTTTTGTCCGTAAGAAGAGTGTCCTCCTTCAGCATGCTCTCAAACAGAGAGAAAAAGATGGAACGCAGATTCTCGTAGAGGGAGGCATAGCTGTCAGAAAGCATCAGCACATCCCCGGCAGTGGATTGTACATCTCTGGAAAAATCACTCAAGGCATTGTCGGAAGCTCTGATGAGTGTATTAAATAAATCCTGTAAAAGCAGGTAAACGGAAGCAGTAGGAAGATTCTGGGAATGCATTACATTCAGGTAATTTCTAAGCGCTGCTTCGAACAGAGAGACTTTTTTCTGTACAAAAAGCTCTGACAGGTGAAGGCAGTGAGGATGGAAACTGGAAAGATCCGTTTCCTCAGAGGTTTTCTGCGCCGCTTCCTCACAGAAAAGAAGCTGGGATTTTTCCAGCCTTACCTGCTTATTGATAAAGCGGTGCAGATTCAGGATGGACTGATGTACTGTGCGGATGCCCTGAAAACGGGAATCAATGGCAATAGTTACTGTAAAGTTCTTTTTAAGCAGAGGAGAGAGGATACGGGATAATATTTTTCCGGAATCCCCGGGGGTATGCTCAGGAACCTGAAAGAGCAAAGTTTTTTCCGCCAGGGTCAGCCCGTCAATGATCCAGTAATTGTCTTTTAAATCAGGATACCGATCAAATAAAGCGGAAAGTTCTATTTGTTTCCATAATTCCGGAAACAGCTCATTATATACAGAGGCATACATTGGAAAGGAACCCAGGGAGATCAGTGCAAGCTGATATCCGGAGCTTGTTTGGGAAGAGGCGGGTACTTCGCTGTCTGCTTCTTCTGGAAGATTACGCATGTAGTCTGCGCATTTGGCAGCATAGGCCTTTCGCAGCTGTTTGTGCAGCTCTTCTTCATCTACAGGCTTTAAAAGGTAGTCAAAAACTTTAAAGCGGATCGCCTTTTTGGCATAGTCAAAGTTGCAAAAGCCTGTAAGAATGATACTTAAAATATGGGGAAGATTCTCATGGGTATAGGAAATGAGATCCAGTCCGTTCATTACGGGAATCTGAATGTCCGTAATCATTACATCCACCTGTTCCCCATGCTTTTTTAGAAATTCAAAGGCATCCTGACCGCTTTTGGCTGTGCCGATAATCTGGTAGTCTTCGTGAAAAGACTCTATTATAGCAACGATTTCCCGCAGAATGGGCGGTTCATCTTCAATCACAAAGATATTCATCTTCCAATATACCTCCTAAGATAATAGATGTGCCTCCTTCAGGCAGATTTACGATTTCAAAAGAAATCTGATCTTTATATTTTAGCTGCAGCCGTGCCACTGTATTGATCAGCCCCATGCCCCCGATTTTCATAGAAAGAATAGAATCGGAAGGATGGGAAAGAAATTCGCTGATTTTACTAAGAAGCTCCTGTTTTTTTTCAGGGGAAATGCCGGCGCCGTTATCCGTGACGCTGACAAACCAATGGGGCGCTTCAAGCCAAAAGCGAATCCGGATATTCCAGGGCGGGGCTACTGACTTAAAGCCGTGCTGAAAGCAGTTTTCTACCAAAGGCTGCAGTGTTAATTTGGGCAGCATGAGGTTTGCGGTTTCTACAGTAGAATCAATGGAAAAGCTGTAGGTAAATTGATCCTCATACCGGATTTTCATAAGGTTCAGATAGTTTTCCGTGTGAGAGAGCTCCTGTTTAAGGGATGTGGAGTGTTCGTCATAGGCAGAAATATAGCGCAGCATCCGAACTAGATAATTACAGGTGAGACTGATCTGCCTGGTATTTCCCTCCCTGGAGAGAGCCTTGATCACAGTTAAAGTATTGTAGAGAAAATGAGGATCCATTTGTGCCTGGAGTGCTACCATATTGGCTCTCATTTCACATGCCTGCATTTTAACCACTTCATCCATTGACTGCCGGAGACGGTAGAACATTTTTTCGAAGGCTTCATTCAGGCTTGAGATTTCATCCGGATAATCCGAAAATTCCAGCTCCAGAGAAAGATTGGAATAGGAAACCTGCTTTACGGAGGCTGTCAGGTCGCGAAGAGGCCTGGTTGCCCGCTTTGTTACATAAAACAGCACTACAATGCAGAAAAAAAGTGCGGTAAGCCCCATAAAAAGTATGGTTAATATCTGGGGCAGGATGATCTGCCAAATGTGCTTTTCGGACTGTACCAAAACGATTCGGAAACCGTGCAAAATATCAGTGCTGCTGTAAAATAGCCGGGAATGATTGGGCAGATATCCCTGGGAGGCTTCTTTGCTGGCTTCATAAAGGGAAGAAGAAAGCTCCTGGGGAGAGGTGGGATAAATGAGGGCTCCGTTTTTATTGTAAAGATATCCGGAATAATTTCCGCTGTGGAAGTTAAGGATGGTCTGCACCTTGCTGTAGGGGCACTGAATCTCAATAAGTGCGGTTGCATTGGCGGAAAAGCTTTTGTCAAAAATTTCCCGGAACAGGGAGATGTACAGCGTATTGCTCCCGCTCCAGAAATCAGGATGGAATTCCGAAAAAGAAGCGCAGCCCCTTTCCACAGGAAGAGTCTCATACCACAAGGGAAAGTCAGGGGAGGAGAGCTTATCAGCAGTTAATTTCTTATTATATGGAATTCCGATAGAAGTAAAGATTCCACGTTTGTTGTAAAGGGAAATTCGGTAATGAGAGGAACTATTAGGGATGGAAATGGAGGTAAGGGTCTGTACTGTTTCCTTGCTTAAATCCGAATCCGTATAGCTTTCTGCCTTGGCGTTGGTAAAAGCGGAACGGATTTCAGGGTTGGTGGATGCATAGAGAGCAAGGTCATCCATATCCGCAAACAGGGTCTGCAGCTCAGAGCCTGTGCGTTCACTAAGCTGATTCAGGCTCTGAATAGACTGCTGATAAAGATTTTTGTAGGTAAAAATGGAAAAGGCTGAAATACACACAAGCATCAGCCCTACGATAAACACGGAAATTGTTAAAAATAATTTTTTCTGAAATGGTAACTGCATATAAGCTTCCTCCCCATTTTGGTTGGGTAAATTATATCAAAATAAATAGAAAAAACAATCCCATTACAAAATGTTCCATGTTTTTACCACAATTATTCCATTCCTGTGAGACGACAAATCGGTTAAAATAGAACTACATTAAACCGAAAAAGGAGGAAATAAACCATGAACAAGAAACATGTAAAATTAATGATCAGTACAGCTATGGCGGCATCTATGGTACTGAGCATGGGCGCTGCAGTTAGGGCTGAGGAAGCAGATTACTCCATTCTGGAAGGAAAGACCATTTCCTTTATGACCAGCCAGGCTAAGTTTTTTGATGCTTATCAGACTATGGCAGATGCAATTGAGGCTGATTATGGCTGCAAGGTAGATTTTCAGGTGGTTCCGGATGACCAGTATACATCTATGACAAACCTGAAGCTATCTACAGGAGAGGTGCCGGATGTATTTGAGCAGAACTATCCTTCCCAAAATGCAACATTGAACGTTTATGAATACTGTGAGGACCTAAGTAATGAAGCATGGGTCAGCCGTCTGGTTAACCCTGATATGCTGAAAGATCAGAAGGATGGCAAAATGTATGCCCTTCCCAAAGAGTCCTCTTCAGGATATCAGGTTGTATATTATAACAAAGCACTGTTGGAATCCTGCGGTATTACAGATCCGGAACCCCAGACATATGATGAATTCCTGGATATTTTAAAAGCTGTAAAAGAGAATTCAGATGCAGCTCCGTTCCTTCAGACAAATAAAGATAACTGGGAAACCCAGATCTTTATGACCGGCGGTATTCCTATTACCCTTGGGGACAAGGCAGCAGAAACCTATGAAAAACTCCTGAATAACGAAATTACCTGGAGCGACATCCCGGAAGCAGAAGATGTTCTTCAGAAATACATTGATCTTTACACAGAAGGCTATGTAAATGAAGACAATCTGTCTGTAGGGTATGATGACGCTGCAGAGATCATGGCAAATGGAAAAGCAGCAATGTATCTTACTGTTGACCAGTGGGCAACAGACTTCGGCAAAAATCATCCGGAAGTAGAGCTTGGTTCCTTTGTAATTCCTTACGGAGAGAAACCAGTACTTCCTACAGGAAACTATGTTCAGGGACTTTTCGTTCCGAATGCAGGAAGCCAGATAGATGTGGCAAAAGCTTTCCTTGAAGTTTGGTCCATGCCGAAATATCAGGATATGTATTATGAAGCAAACCCGGGATATCCGGCATTTAACGATGTAAACGGCGGTGAAGCTACCCCATGCGTACAGAGCATTGTTGATAAATACATTACCACAGGCGACTATGTATATGAGATCAATGGACAGCTTGCTGATGCAAACGGATGCTTTAATGACCTTTGGAACTTCTATGTAGAAGCTGCAGCAGGAGAAAAAGAGGCAGCAGCGGTTTGGGAAGACTTCCAGGCTATTTATGAAGACTATATGGAGCAGCAGGGATTCGAAGCATTCGAATAAATAATAGAAGCCGGGCGCCTTACAAGGCGCCCGTGGTGCTTTACTGATGAGATTACCAGGGAGGGGAAATCTGTGAATCAAAAAAAATTTTATCCCAATTATTTTACATATCCGGCAATTGTCCTGTTTTTTATATTTTATTGTATTCCTATTATTGCAAGCTTTGTTATGAGCTTTACCAACTGGAATATTAAAAGAATAAACAGCCCTAAGTTTACCGGATTGAAAAACTTTATCCGTCTGTTTGAGGACGATTATTTCATGCTGGCACTGAAGAATACGGTTCTTTTTGCAGTAGCTACTACTATAGGAATTGTAGTTCTGGGACTATTGCTTGCGCTGCTTCTGAATGCAGCTATTAAGGGAAAGGCATTTTTCCGTACCGTATTTTATCTGCCTGCAGTATTGAGCTTGATCGTTGTCGGTATTATGTTTAAAGCGGTATTTAAGCTGGACGGAGGTATTTTAAACCAGATTTTAAATGCCATTGGCTTATCCGGGCTTACCAGGGACTGGCTGGGAAACGGAACCACAGCAATGTGGTCCATTATCTTTGTACAGGTATGGAAATGGAGCGGATTTGCAATGGCTATTTATCTGGCAGGACTTCAGGGAATCTCCACAGACTACTATGAAGCAGCCAGAATTGATGGAGCTACGGTATGGCAGCGCTTCCGGAAAATTACCCTGCCCCTTTTGGCGCCGGCATTTACAGTAGTAATTACCATGAATACCATCGGCGGGTTCAAGGTGTTTGAACAGGTTTATGTAATGACTAACGGAGGCCCGGGAAATGCGACCCAGGTATTAAATACCTATATTTATAAAGAGTTCAGTAAAGGAACTCTGGGACGATCCTCAGCGGCCAGCCTGCTTTTGTTCCTTCTCATTGCTGTGATTGCCGTGATTGTGAATAAGGCCCTTACCAGTAGGGAGGTGGAGATGTAATGAAAAACAAAAAGACAGTCAGCACGGTGATCCTTAGCCTTGTGGCACTGCTCAGCAGCTTGATTATTATCGTGCCACTTTTGATCGTGGTTTTCGGATCCTTTAAGGATGCAGCGGAAGCCCAGCTATTTAACCTGGCTTTGCCCAGCTCCTGGCATTTTGAAAATTATCAGGTAGTTGTGGAAAAAGGAAACATGGGCAGAGCGTTTATGAACAGTATGATCATTACGTTAGTAGTCACATTGTTTGTAGTTGTGGCAGGAAGCCTGAACGCATTTGTAGTTTCCAGAAAGAAGTGCAGATTTACCAGTTTTGTGTATTATCTGTTTTTATTAGGAATGATCGCTCCTATTCAGATCGTTACTACCTATGGACTTCTGCAGATGATGAATCTGACCGGAACCTTTTTGGGCGTTATTTGCGTGGAAGCTGCACTGCAGATGCCATGGACTATTTTTACATTGTCAGGATTTATAAAGAATGTTCCAAGAGAGCTGGATGAGGCTGCCTTTATTGACGGTGCGTCTCCGCTTCGCATGTTTTTTTGCGTCATATTTCCTCTGCTGAAACCAATCATGGCAACTGTAGTTGTTACAACAGCCATGGGCGCATGGAATGAATTTATGGTGCCTCTGTATTTCTTCAGCTCTTCAACCAAATGGACCATGCCTCTGACCGTATACAATTTCTTCGGCCAGTATTCCAGTAATTGGAATTATGTATTTGCAGATTTGATTCTTACGGCTCTTCCCATCACGATTCTGTACCTGCTCTGCCAGAAATATGTGGTAGCAGGCACTACGGCAGGAGCTGTAAAAGGCTAAAGAAAAGGAGGAAAGCTATGATTCCGTTTCGTCAGGTACATCTGGATTTTCACACGTCAGAGTGTGTTCCGGGAATCGGAGAGAAATTTGAGAAAAAGCAGTTTCAGGATGCGCTGAAGCTTGGACATGTAAATTCCATTACCATATTTGCAAAATGCCATCATGGATGGTCCTATTATCCAAGTAAGGTAAATGCTGTTCATCCCAATCTGAAATTTGACCTGCTGGGTGAGGAGCTTAAGGCGTGCAAAGAAATCGGGGTGAAATCGCCGGTTTATCTTTCCGCCGGTTTTGATGAGCGGATGGCAAGGGAGCATCCGGAGTGGCTCATCCGGAAAATGGATGAATCCCTTGCAGATACCAGGGACTTTTCCGTACCCGGGTATCACAGAATGTGTTATAATACGCCGTATTTGGAGAAGCTCCTTTCTGAAATCCGGGAGGTTATGGAGAATTACCATCCCCAGGGGATCTTCTTGGATATTTCTGCAGTGACTTCCTGCGTCTGCGGCAAATGCAGGGCGGATATTGCAGCCAGAGGAAAGGACTATAGAGATGAGGATGCTGTGTTAGAGCAGGCGGAGATAGTCTATGCCAACTATGTGAAAAGGGTGGAGGAAGAGGTTCGCCGTTATGATCCCGATTGTACCATCTTTCACAATGGCGGCCATATTACCAGGGGCAGGAGGGACCTGGCTTACGGGAACTCACACCTGGAGCTGGAAAGCCTTCCAACAGGCGGATGGGGTTACGATCATTTCCCCATGTCTGCAGCTTATGTAATGAACCTGGGAATGGAATATCTTGGAATGACAGGGAAATTCCATACTACCTGGGGAGAATTCGGAGGCTATAAGCATCCCAATGCTCTTCGTTATGAGGCTGGGCTGTCCCTGGCTTTTGGAGCGAAATGCTCTATCGGGGATCAGCTTCATCCAAATGGCAGGATGAATGAAAAGACATACCGGATCATCGGGGAAGCATATGGTGAAGTAGAGGAGAAAGAACCCTGGTGCAGGGATGCATGGAATGTATGTGATGTGGCAGTATTGAGCCAGGAGGCAGTAAGCCTTGGAACGGCAACCAGGGATACGGTTTATGAAGGAGATATCGGTGCCAACCGTGTACTTCTGGAGGGAAAATATCTCTATACCTTCATTGATGAACAGGCTGGTTTCGATAAATATCCTGTAATAATCCTGCCGGATACGATTCGTGTTTCAGAGAAGCTTAAGGAACGCCTGGAAGCCTATATAAGTCAGGGCGGAAAATTGCTCTTAAGCGGAAAGAGCGGCCTTAAATGCGGGGAAGATACCTTTGCACTGGAAGTTGGAGCAGCCTTTGGGGGAGAAAATCCTAAAAAGCCCAATTACTGTGTATTTCCGTCAGAAGGGGAAGGCGAGGTCATTTATGAACAGAATTACCGCCTGGGGGATGTGACTGGAGAAGTGATGGTGAAAGCCCAGGATTCTTATTTTAACAGAGATCTCCTCCATTTCTCTTCCCATCAGCATACACCAAATGATGAAAGCTGCGACTATCCTGCTGTGGTCAGAACAAAGAATACGGTATATATTGGCTGGGATATTTTTACAGAATATGGGAAGATTGGATCTCTTCAGGCAAAACGCCTGATAATAGAAGCGTTGGAATACCTTCTTGACGGAAAGCATTCTGCAAGGGCAAAGCTTCCTGACAGAGGGGTGCTGACTCTCACAAAACAGGAGAATGAGAATCGCTATATTGCCCATATGCTTTTTGCCCACACCACCATGAGAGGGCATTTTAACTTGTTTGGAGAAGAAAAGCAGGTGGAGGCGATCGAAGATATTGTTCCTCTGTATCAGGTAGAGGGAAGCTTAAGGGTTGCGGAAAAAATCAAAAGAGTTTGCCTTGCGCCCCAGATGGAGGAAATTCCTTATGAAGTAAAGGAGGGCATCCTGACCTACCAGGTACCAAGGGTGGAATGCCACCAGATGATTGTTTTTGAATATGAATAAAGGACAGGATCCTGTCAATACTCTTGATAGCATATAAATCTATCAGGAGGAATGATATGAATTTTATAAGAATTAAAAAAAAGCGATTGGTTATATCTGTTCTGGCAGCGGGACTGGCGGTTTTGCTTGGTGTTTCCTGCCAGGACAGTTTTTCGGCGTCTCGGTATACGGCCTGGTGGGGGACACTTTATCCACGGTTTTGCTTTTCCCAGATTCAGGAACCTAAGGGGGATGGAAAACCAGGAAAGGAATCTTCTGAAGATCATGTAAAGATTTCCTTCTGGCTTGCGAAAGCCCTGGATTGGTGATAGAATAGGGAAAAATAATGCTAAGAGATGGAGAAATATCAATGAAAATAGACAGAGATGCTCCCATAGGCGTGTTTGACTCCGGTATTGGAGGACTGACCGTTGCCAGGGAAATCATGAGAAATCTCCCGTCAGAGAAAGTCGTATATTTCGGTGATACTGCCAGGGTACCATATGGAAATAAATCTAAAGAGACGGTTCTGCGGTATTCACGCCAGATCATACGCTTCCTTCAGGAACAGAAGGTAAAAGCGATTGTGATTGCCTGTAATACCGCAAGTGCTTTTGCCCTGGATGCGGTCCGCCATGAATTGGAAATTCCGGTTCTGGGAGTGA
Source organism: uncultured Blautia sp. (assembly GCA_946557785.1). Taxonomy (GTDB): domain Bacteria; phylum Bacillota; class Clostridia; order Lachnospirales; family Lachnospiraceae; genus Blautia_A. The sequence continues at coordinate 70,603 of CAMNTH010000006.1, read as the reverse complement.
TCGAGGCCGGGGCTGTGGTAGCCGCCAAGGTGACCAGGAATCATCGGGTAGGGGTGATCGGAACTGTGGGAACCATAGGAAGCGGCATACATAAGGAACAACTGCAGAAGCTGGATCCGGAGATCACCGTGATCGGTAAGGCATGTCCTTTATTTGTCCCTTTGGTGGAAGAGGGATGGCTCCATGATCCTGTAACCGCTGAAGTGGCAAAACGGTATCTTGGAGAGCTTAAGGTGCAGGAGATTGATACGCTGATCCTGGGCTGCACCCATTATCCCCTCCTGCGCTCTACGATTCAGGAAATTATGGGAGAGCATGTGCGCCTGGTAAATCCTGCGTATGAGTCCGCACTGGAATTGAAGGAGCTCCTTACCAGGAAGGGAATCCTGGCATCTGGAAAGGAAGAGGAAGAGTTTCCCTATCGTTTTTATGTAAGCGACCTTGCAGATGAATTCAAGAGCTTTGCAAATTCCATCCTTCCCTATGATGTGGAAATGACGCAGAAGATTGACATTGAGAAGTATTAGGGGGGGGGGAGAGACTTATGGATAAAGACGTTCTGGTTCATGTGCAGGGGCTTCAGGGAATGGATTCCATGGATGAGCAGGTGCCGATTGAGATCGTAGTTCCGGGACAGTATTATTTCCGCAATGGGAGCCATTATCTCCGCTATGAAGAAATTATGGATGACTCTTTACAGCCTACCATAAACTATGTGAAAATTTCCGCCCAGGGAATTGAAGTGAGAAAAAAAGGGCTTATAAACGTACATATGGTGTTTGAGAAGGGCAAAAAAAATACCACAGGGTATACTACCCCTTTCGGAACTATTCAGATGGGTATCACAGCTACCAATCTTGAGTTGATGGAAAAACCTGATAAAATACATATGAAGGTTGATTATAGCCTGGATATGAATGACGCATTTGCTGCGGACTGTACCCTTGCCATTGCGGCCTTTGAGAGAAAATAAAAAAACCATCCGGATTGTGAAAAGACATTGTTATGATGTCTTTTCCGGTCCGGATGGTTTTATTTTGTAGTTAAAGAGATTATTTCTTGTCTTTATTTTTTTTGAAGATACGTTTGAAGAAGCCCTTTTTTTTCTCCGGGGTTTCCAGCTTGCCGCGGATTCCGCGGACGCCTACGATATAAAGACCGCTGACCTCTGCTTTGATTTCTTTTTTTACAGGAATCAGGTCAAAGACCTTTTCATCAGCAATGAGGATGCTGATCTTGGGGCCGACCTTTGCTTTTACAATGGGAAGCTTGGAACGGCGCATGAGCTTCGGAGTCTGATCGATGACCATTTGCGGAAGTCCTGACTGCTTCAGGGGCATCCTTTTCTTATCAATGACCAGCATGGAAATGGTCTGCTTGGTAGCTTCAATTTGTGCCTGCTGTTCTTCCTGCTTTTTCTGAGCCTTTTTGCCGAAGAAGTATAAAGCAACCAATACTCCGATCAGAACTACCAGAATGACAAGAAGGACAATCGTTACTGTACTCATATGTATCCTCCTAATATACGTTTTGCGTAGTATATTCTAACATTAAATATTAGAAAAGGCAATTATTTTCCCGCTAAATGAGTGGAAATTTTTTTGCTAAACCAGTATAATGGAAATTAGCTGAGCGCATGAATGCAAAGCAGTTTACCAAAGGGTCCGTTGGGGAGCGGGCATACATTTTGGTTTTTTGGATAAAGTAAAACATATAGCACATGTTGAGGAGTTAGAATGGAAGAAGACAAGAAGAAAAATTCAGAAGACGGTTTTTGGGGGCTGCCGGATCTGAACAACGATACTCCTATGCCTCTTACGGAGGAAGAGGAAAAAGCAATTGAGCAGTGGAAAGAGAAGCGCCGTAAGGTGGCAAAGAAACGAAGAAGGAGACTTGTGTGCCACGTAGCCCTTACCACGGCCCTTACTGCTGCAGTATTTGCGGGGGGAATCCTGTATGCAATGGGAAAGCTGCCCGAAATTAATAGGGAGGACTTTGGAAGTGTCTCCGCACTTTGGGAAAAAGCAGTTTCCATGCTGCCGAAACAGAAGCAGGAGAAAGCAGATTCTTCTAAGGAGCAGGAAGAACAGGATCAGAAGGAACAGGAAGAACAGAATCAGGAAAAAAAAGATTCAGATAAGACCGATCAGGCCGGTCAGGAAGAGGATGATGCCGGAGAAAAAGAGCGGAAGAGCATCCTCAGAAAAGCAAAGAGACTTGCTGCCCAGTACGATTATGACAGGGCTATCGCAACGATTAAGAAATATGAAGATTACAATTCTTATGAAGCCATGGCTTCCGCAGTAAAAAAATATCAGAAGATTAAAAAGAGCTGCGTATCCTGGCCTTTAGAGGAGATCACACATGTTTTTTACCACAGCCTGATAAAGGATCCGTCAAAGGCCTTTGATGGAGATTATAAAACAGGAGATTACAACCAGGTAATGACCACAATTGACGAGTTTAATAAGATCACTCAGACGATGTATGAAAAGGGCTATGTCATGGTGAATCTTTACGATATGGCATCTGTAAACGAGGACGGTACGATATCAAGAGGGGAGATTCTCCTTCCGCCCGGGAAAGTCCCGTTTGTCCTTTCCCAGGATGATGTGTGTTATTATCATTACATGGACGGCGACGGTTTTGCCGCAAGGCTTATTGTGGATGAGGACGGCAAGATCCGCAATGAATATGTGGAGGATGATGGAAGCATTTCTGTGGGCGACTATGATGTGGTGCCCCTTATTGACAGGTTTGTGGAGGAACATCCTGATTTTTCCTACAGAGGCTCCAAGGGAATCCTTGCACTCACCGGATATGACGGCATTTTGGGATATCGGACGGATATTGAGTATAAAACAAAAGAGTCCCTGCAGGATGACCAGAAAAAATTCCTGAATGATAATCCGGATTTTAATTATAAGAAAGAGGTCAAACAGGCGAAGAAGGTAGCCGAAGCAATTAAGAAAGACGGATGGCTTTTTGCAAGCCATACCTGGGGACACCAGAATATAGGGGAGATTGGCATGGAAAAGCTGCAGACAGACACTGCAAAATTCCAGAAATATGTAGACCCGCTTATTGGAGGAACTGATATCATTATTTTTGCGTTTGGTACGGATCTTACCCAGGTAGAAGATTATTCAGGAGATAAATTCGAATATTTGAAGAGTGTCGGGTATAATTATTATTGTAACGTAGATTCCAGCAAATATTTTGTCCAGATCCGTGACCGGTATTTCCGGATGGGCAGAAGGAATCTGGATGGTTACAGAATGTATTATAATCCGGAACTTCTGGAGGATTTGTTTGATGCTTCGTCAGTCTTTGACAAGAGCAGGCCTACCCCCGTACCGCCCATGTAAGGTCTGAGGCTGCAGCCAAACAGATATCTGTACATCCGGATGTCGGATTACAGAAAGGGGAAATTGAAAAATGAAAAAAACTGCTGCGATGCTCACCGTAGCTTTTGGCACTTTTGTGCTGGGAGGATGCGGACTGTCCTCCTATGGAAAGGGGATTTCCTTTGCAGGGCAGAGGCAGATGACAGTGACACCGAAGACAGAGCCGGCGGCAGCGTCGGAAATCACCCAGGAACTGGTGGAGTATCCGCTGGAGCAGATTACGCACATTTTTTTTCACACCCTGATCTACGATCCCGCAAGAGCCTTTGACGGCGGAGAAAAAGAAGATGACTATAATCAGGTAATGACCACAGTCAGCGAATTTAAGAGAATCATAGAAATTCTGTATAACAAAGGCTATGTGATGGTAAGCCCTCACGATCTGGCTGCAGTAAATGAGGACGGGACAGTAAGCCCGGGCAGGATTCTGCTTCCTCCCGGTAAGACGCCCTTTGTCCTTTCCCAGGATGATGTGAGCTATTATCATTACATGGATGGGGATGGATTTGCAGACAAGCTGGTTCTGGATGAAAACGGGGAAGTAAAGTGCCAGTATACAGAGGAAGACGGCAGCATATCCCTGGGAGATTATGACATGGTTCCCCTGATTGATGCATTTGTAAAGGAACATCCTGATTTTGCGTATCATGGGCATAAAGGAGTCCTGGCTATGACAGGGTATAATGGAGTGCTTGGCTACAGGACGGACATTGCCTATAAAACAGGAGAAAACCTTCAGGATGATCAGAGGAAATTTTTAGATGAGCATCCGGAATTTGACTATGAGGAGGAAGTTCAAAGGGCGAAACAGGTAGCAGATGCCATGAAGGCTAATGGCTGGGAGTTTGCGAGCCATACTTGGGGGCATCGAAACGCTTCAGATTCTTCCTTGGAAGATCTGATGGCGGACAACGAAAAATGGGAGGCCTATGTGGCTCCTGTCCTGGGAAAAACAGATATGATTATTTTTGCTTTCGGTGCAGATATTGGGGACTGGCAGGAATATACATTAGATAATTCTAAGTTTGCATATTATAAGAGCAGAGGTTATAATTACTACTGTAATGTTGATTCCAGCAAATACTGGGTTCAGGTCACGGATCAGTATTTCCGGCAGGGAAGGCGGAACCTGGACGGTTACCGTATGTATTATAATGCAGAAATGTTAAGCGATCTGTTTAATGTTTCTGAAGTCTGGGATGATGCAAGGCCGGTGCCGGTAGCGCCGATGAATTAATTTTACGATATTGGAATTTGAAGGGAGCATATTATGAAGAAAAAAGCATTTCTCGCAGTATTGGCATTGTGTGTGGCTATCAGTACAGGAGCATGTGCAGGCGGGGACAAAAAAGAAACAAATGAAACGAAAACACAGGCAGCAGAGGATAAGAAAATAGAAAAGGGCGAAGAGACGGAAGGTACAGAAGAAGATAAAGAAGAGGAGAAGGAAGAGCCAGAGGAAAAGACAGAGGAAAAGACAGAGGAAAAGACAGAGGAAAAGACAGAGACGGAAGAAAAAGAGATAGAAGAAAAAGAGACAGAAGAAGAGGATAAAAAGGCGGACAGTAAGGCTCCCAAGGGAGATACCCGTCTTGTTGCAGTAAAAGATATTGATAAGTATATCAAGATTGGGGAATATAAGGGAATCGCCTTGGACAAGACTGTGCATGAAGTGACAGATGAGGATGTAGATGCCCAGATAGAATATGAGCTGAGCAATAACAAAGAAGAGGTAACAGACAAAAACGGCACTGTTCAGGAAGGAGACCTGGTTACGATCGACTTCGTAGGAACCAAGGACGGGGTTGCTTTTGACGGCGGCACAGGCAATAACTATGACGTGGTAATTGGCTCAGGCGGCATGGTGCCGGGCTTTGAAGACGGAATCCTGGGTATGAAGAAGGGCGAAACCAAAGATGTGCCTCTGACTTTTCCGGAAGGATATGGTTCTGATGAACTTTCAGGAGCAGATGTGGTATTCAAAATTACCCTGCAGAATTTCCGCAGGGCACCGGAGTTTACAGAGGAATGGGTTAAGAAGAATACAGATTTTACTACCATTGAAGAATATAAAGCAGATTACCGTAAAAGATTGGAAGAATATGCATCTGTGATGGCAGAAAGCGAAATGAGCAGCAATGCCTGGAACATGCTTCTGGAATCTTCCGAAATTATTGAATTTCCGGAAGAAGAAATTAATAACTGTATTGCAGAGTACAAAAAACAGATTGAAGTTTATGCAAAACAGGCGGATATGGAGCTTATGGATTTTGTTACCAGCCAGGGTTATACGGAAGAGAGCTTTGAGGATGAATGCCGTCAGTATGCAGAATATAAAGTAAAACAGAATCTTATTATTCAGGGCATTATGGATGAGGAAGGCTTTAGCCTGGACGACGAAGAGTGTCTGAAGATCCAGCAGGAATTTATTAAGAACTTTGGAGTAAAGGATCTGGCTGATCTGATCGACAAATATGGCCAGGTGAATGTGGATGAATCTATTGGTCTTTTAAGAATAGAGCGCTTTATTGTTGAGAACGCAAAGATTACAGAAAAAGTTTCTAATGGAGAGCAGGAGGGTGTGGACGGTAACGTAGAGGATACCTCTGTTGATGAAGCTTCTGAGAACTCAAAAGAAGATGAAGCCATAGAAGCAGAAGAGGAAGGACAGGATTAAGAGATGATAATCAGGAATGGTGCGGTATTTAAAGAAGACGGAACCTTCAGAGTGGAAGATGTGTATATCAGGGATCATAAGATCGTAGCTTCCCGGGAGCAGGCAGCAGACGATACAGAGATAGATGCCTGCGGTCTTCTGGTAATCCCCGGGCTTGTGGATATTCACAGCCATGGAGCGTATGGGCATGATTTTTCCGATGCGGACACGGAAGGTCTGAAAACCATTTTGAAATATGAAAAAAGCTGCGGGATTACATCTTATTGCCCGACATCCATGACCCTGCCGGGGGAGCAGCTTAAAAAGATTTTTGCGACTGCGGATGAAGCGGCAGGGACAGAAGGCGCAGCAGCAATCCGGGGAATCAATATGGAGGGACCTTTTCTGGATGTGAAGAAAAAGGGCGCTCATGCAGCAGAATATATCCGAAGACCCGATGCAGAGTTTTTCCGGGAGCTGAATGAGGCTTCCGGAAACATGGTGAAGCTGGTTACGCTGGCGCCTAATACGGAAGGTGCCATGGAGTTTATTGATGCTGTTCATGAAGAGGTATGTATTTCACTGGGACATACAGGAGCAGACTTTGATACGGCAGCAGAGGCAATGAGAAGAGGGGCGCATCATGTGACCCATCTGTACAATGCCATGATGCCTCTTGGGCACCGTGATCCGGGCTTGATCGGTGCGGCCGGTGCAGACCCTTTATGTATGGTGGAGCTTATCTGCGATGGGCTTCATATCCATCCGGCGGTTGTTCTGTCCACATTCCGCATGTTTGGAAGGAAGAGAGTAGTTTTGATCAGTGATTCCATGATGGCAACGGGAATGGAAAACGGACAGTATGAGCTGGGCGGACAGGCTGTTACAGTGAAGGATCGGAAGGCCACCCTTTCAGACGGTACCATTGCAGGCTCTGCTACCAACCTTTATGACTGCATGTGCAAAGCTGTTTCCTTTGGAGTTTCTCTGGAGGATGCCATTTTTGCAGCGACCAGAAATCCGGCCAGAAGTATTGGAATTTATGATAAAGTGGGCTCTCTTACAGTGGGAAAAGAGGCAGATATTCTTCTGGTGACTCCAGGGCTTGAACTGAAGCAGGTTATTTAATGAAAAAGAGCATTGTATTTCCCGGATAAATAGGTTATGATAAAGAAGAAAAAAGCAGCTTTGATAATAAAGAAGCTGCCGGAGAACAGGTTTATCTGAAGTAATGGAGAAATAGAATGGATAATGATGTTGAGAGAGAACTAAGGCGTAAAAAACAGCGTCAGATTCGGATGCGCCAGAAGCAGCAGCAGCTTCGGCGGAGAAGGTACATGAAGCTTGGTACATATTGTGTTGCATTTGTTCTTGCGGTGATCTTTGTGGTCCGTGGGGTGATCATGCCGGTTGTGCATAGTTTTGGCGGAAGCAGCCCGGAAGAACGGGTAGAGGTTCAGGCGAAGACTGTACAGGCGGATCCCAATGCAGCGGTGAGACAGCCGCTGAAGGGACAGGGGGATCTGTCTAAGGCGACAGAGCTGACCCCGGGCTGGCATGATGATGAAAATGGAAGATGGTACCAGAATGCCGACCATACATATTATGCAGGCGGGTTTCAGGAGATCGACGGAACCACCTATTGCTTTAGCGACAATGGCTATTTGGAGACCGGATGGATTACTAAAGGGGTGAAGGATTATTACTTTGATGATGATGGTTCCTATAATCCTGAGATGAGACGAAAGATGCTTGCATTGACCTTTGATGATGGCCCGGGGCAATATACGGATACGCTTTTGGACATCCTGGAGGCAAACGGTGCCAAAGCAACCTTCTTTATGCAGGGACAGAATGTAGGACTCTATCCGGATACGGTGAAACGTATGGTACAGATGGGATGTGACATTGGAAGCCATTCCTGGGATCATCCTATGACGCTGAAGACTATTGGCCTGGATAGTGTTGCAAAGCAGTTTAAGGATACAGATGACGCCCTGATCGAGGTCTGCGGGCAGGCTGCAACTGTAGCACGCGCACCTTATGGTGAATGGAACCAGGACGTAATCGACACAGTTGGAAAGCCTTTCTTCATGTGGTCTTTGGACTCCATGGACTGGTCTTACAGAGATGCGGAGCTGGATTATAATGAGGTTATGAACGGCGATCTTACAGACGGAACGATTATTTTGATGCATGATATTCATGAGCCATCCGTTCAGGCCTGCCAGAGGATCATTCCCGATCTGGTTGCCCAGGGATATAAGCTTGTGACAGTCAGCGAGCTGGCTGCTGCAAAAGGTGTTACGCTTCAGAACGCATCCTATTCTGATTTTTGGGATTCCTCTTTGGCCAGCGGCAATGTTGCCGGTTATAATGGCGGCTCTGACAGCCTGATGTCTTCAGGCGATGGTTCAGGGGGAGAAAGCTCCGGTGATGAGAGCTCCGGCGAAGCGGATTACAGTGACGGTTCCGAAGGAGAGTTTGGTGACGGGGCAGACGCCTACAGTGACGGAGGCGAAGACAGCGGCAGTGAATATACTGATGGCGAATAATATTTAAGAAATACGGACAGCTTACTTTTGGTGAAAAGGGGCTGTCCTTTTTCATAGAAAAAGTCACTAAAGCCCGGGCTTTTAATTGACGAAAACTGTGCATATTGGTATAATAAAAGAAGTGTTACGATGAAAAAGCAGTTATCATCTCTGCAGGGACACAGATGCGGCTGGACGTGATTCACAGATATTAGAGACAGATCAGGAGGACATCATTGTGGCGAAGTGGTTTGAAGAAGCAGTATTTTATCATATGTATCCAATCGGAATGACAGGGGCACCCAGAAGGAATGAGCAGACGGAAGTGACGCATAGATTTCCGGCGCTTACAGAATGGCTGCCCCATATTGCATCCTTAGGGTGTACGGCGATTTATATAGGACCTTTGTTTGAGTCAACTACACATGGGTATGATACCAGGGATTATAAGCTTGTGGACAGAAGACTGGGGGATAATGAAGATTTTCAGAATTTTGTTAAGGAAGCACACAGCCTGGGCCTTAAGGTTGTGGTGGATGGAGTATTTAACCACACAGGCCGGGAATTCTTCGCATTTCAGGATATTCAGCGCAACAGGGAGAATTCCCCTTACTGCTGTTGGTATAAGGGGATTAATTTCGGATGGAATTCTCCTTATAACGATGGATTCGGGTATGAAGCCTGGAGAAATTGCTTTGAACTTGCGAACCTGAATTTATGGGAACCCCAGGTACGGAATTACCTTCTGCATGTGATCGGCTTCTGGATTGATGAGTTTGATATAGACGGCATCCGTCTGGATTGCGCGGACTGTCTGGAGTTCTCTTTTATGGAGGACATGCGCAGATTTACCAATGAGAAGAAGGCGGATTTCTGGCTGATGGGTGAGGTGATCCATGGAGACTACAGCCGCTATGTGAAGCCAGGCATGCTGGACAGCGTGACAAATTATGAACTTCATAAAGGACTGTATTCCGGTCACAATGATCATAATTACTTTGAGATCGCCCATACTATCCGCAGGGAGTTTGACCAGAACGGCGGTATTTACAGGGGCTTGAAGCTGTATTCTTTTGTGGACAATCATGATGTGGACAGAATTGCATCGAAACTGAATGTACCGGGACATATTTATCCTGTGCATACCCTTCTATTTACCCTTCCGGGAATTCCGTCCATATATTACGGTTCTGAGTGGGGAATCCCGGGACGCAAGGAAGGGGGAAATGATGACCCTCTCCGCCCGGCAGTAGATCTTAAGGAAGCTCTTTTAAATGTACAGGATCCTAAGCTTCTGGTGTGGATCAAAACCCTTGGCAGGATCCATAAAGAACAGCCGGCTCTTACAGACGGCAGTTATCAGGAACTGCTTTTGACAAACAGGCAGTATGCCTTTGCCAGGATACTGGATGGACAGGGCGTCGTCGTGGCAGTAAATAATGATGATAAAGAGGCAGACCTTTCAGTGAGGGTGCCTCTTGGAGGCAGGACGTATCAGAGCCTGATTGATGGCAGCGAGATCAGAGAAGAGAACGGAATGCTTCGCATAAGGCTCTTGCCAAATGAGAGCCAGATACTTTCTTTTTCCTAAAAAGTTATTCTATGGAGGTACAAAGCGATGGGAGAAAAATTGCAATTTACGGAGCTGGATCAGTACTTATTCGGCCAGGGCACACATTATGATGTGTATAAAAAGCTGGGTGCGCATCCAACCGCACGGAACCGTAAGCGGGGTGTTTATTTTGCAGTATGGGCGCCGAACGCACAGTCCGTTTCTGTGATCGGAGACTTTAATAACTGGGATAAAACAGCCAATCCAATGGAAAAGGCCGGCCCTATCGGTGTTTTTGAGGCGTTTATTCCAGGCGTGAAGGTGGGTAACCTTTATAAATTTTATATTGTGGGTATGCACGGAGAAGAGCTTTATAAGGCAGATCCTTATGGAAACTGTGCAGAGCTTCGCCCCGGAACTGCTTCCAGGGTTGCAAATATCTCCCGCTACAAATGGAATGACAGCGAGTGGATGAAGAAACGCCCGCAGTTTGATGAAAATAAAGATCCCATGGCCATTTATGAGGTTCATCCCGGCTCCTGGAAAAAGCATACCATAACAGACGAGGATGAAACCGGCTTTTATAATTACCGGGAATTCGCCCACGAGCTTGCCAAATATGTAAAAACCATGGGATATACACATGTAGAGCTTATGGGTATTGCGGAACATCCTTTTGACGGTTCCTGGGGATACCAGGTAACCGGGTATTATGCCCCTACCTCCCGTTACGGAACTCCGGAAGACTTTAAATACATGGTAGATTATCTGCACAAAAATAAGATTGGCGTTATTCTGGACTGGGTACCTGCCCATTTCCCAAAGGACGCACATGGTCTTGCGAATTTTGACGGAACTGCTGTTTATGAGCATGAGGATCCAAAACAGGGCGAGCATCCGGACTGGGGAACCAAGATTTATAATTACGGCAGACCGGAGGTGAAGAACTTCCTGATAGCCAATGCCCTGTTCTGGGTAGAAGAGTGTCATGTGGACGGACTGCGTGTAGATGCAGTGGCTTCCATGCTGTATCTTGACTACGGCAAGAGCGATGGGCAGTGGGTTGCAAATAAATACGGTGATAATAAGAATTTGGAAGCGATTGAGTTCTTTAAGCACTTAAATTCTGTTCTTCTTGGAAGAAACCACGGTACTGTGATGATTGCAGAGGAGTCTACTGCATGGCCAAAGGTAACCGGCAAGGCAGAGGATGACGGACTTGGTTTTTCATTGAAATGGAATATGGGATGGATGAATGATTTCCTGGAATATATGAAGCTGGATCCTTATTTCCGTAAATACAACCACAATAAAATGACATTTTCCATGGCATATGCCTACAGTGAAAAATATGTGCTGGTGCTTTCACATGATGAGGTGGTGCATCTGAAATGCTCCATGCTTAATAAGATGCCGGGATTCCTGGATGATAAATTCAAGAACCTGAAAACTGCCTATACCTTTATGTTCTGCCATCCCGGAAAGAAGCTTCTCTTTATGGGACAGGAATTCGGACAGCTTCGTGAGTGGAGCGAGGAGAGGGAGCTTGACTGGTATCTTCTTGGAGAGGATAACCATAAGTCTCTGCAGGAATTTGTAAAAGGACTTCTGCACATGTACCGGAAATATCCGGCTCTTTATGCAGTGGACAATACCCCGGACGGATTTGAGTGGATCAATGCGGATGATGGGGACAGAAGCATTTTCAGCTTTGTGAGAAAGTCTCCTACCAAGAGAAATAATGTCTTGGTGGTATGCAATTTTACACCTGTGGAGAGAACGGACTACCGGGTAGGCGTACCGAAAAAGAAGCAGTATAAGCTGATCATGGATGAAACAGGAATGCTGGAAAAACCGGTGATATATAAGGCTGACAAAGAGGAATGTGACAATAGGGAGTTTTCTTTTGCATATCCGCTGGCACCCTATGGAGTGGGAATCTTCCTTTATTGAATTTAAATAGCGTTATGGTGTAATAGAGTGATAGTGTAATAGTGTAAACGAAATGAGGCGCTGGATGACAGATGTTATCCGGCGCTGTACTATGCGGCAGATTTTTCGCTGATCTGAGTAGATAAAATAATACATAAGTGAGGAAATTTTATGCGTGAAAAAAAATTGGCTGGGTGGCGTTCCTTTTTATGGATAGTATCTGTGACTGCGCTGCCGATTGCCTGTCAGAACTTTTTAAATAATACGGCAAGTATGGTAGATACGATTATGATCGGAAGCCAGGGGGAATTATCTGTGGCAGCGGTTGGTATCTGCTCCCAGATCTCATCCCTATTCTTTTCTAGTTATTTCGGCTTTGCGGGAGGGGCGCTTTTGTTTTTTTCCCAATATTGGGGAGCAGGAAATAAGGAAGGTATTAACCGAACCTTTGGCCTGTCTGCCGCCTGTATGTTGGCAGTTGCTTTGCTCTTCGGCAGTGTGGCAGTGATTAATCCAAGATTTATATTAAAGATTTATACGGATAAGGCGGATATTATAGAGGTAGCAGCTCCTTACATGCGTATTGTAGGATTTGCTTATCCGCTGCAGGTGCTGGCCGTAATCATTAGTTTCCTGATGCGTTCTACTGAGCGGGTAAAAGCGCCGCTGATGAGTTCCATCGTGGCATTGATCACAAATTTTATACTGAACTGGATCTTGATTTATGGTCGGTTTGGAATGCCGAAGATGGGAGCGGCCGGTGCAGCAGTGGGAACACTGGTGTCCGGTATTGTGAATCTTGTGATCCTGCTGACTTTACTCATGCGGGATAAGAAGACTGTTGCCATAAAGCTGAGCCTGATGTTTGGCTGGGGCGATGGTTTTGCAGGTACTTATCTGAAAAAATGTTTTCCGATCATCTGTAATGAGATGCTGTACGGCCTGGGCCAGATGCTGATCAATGTGGTTATTGGCCGTCAGGCGGCAGCAGCTATTGCTGCAATGGCTGCATTTCGTGTGCTGGAGGGATTTGTATTCGCATTTTTTGGCGGTTTGGCTGATGCCAGTACCGTGGTGGTGGGAAAAGAAGTGGGAGCCGGCCATCATATGAAGGGATATGGATATGCAAAGCAATTTTCGATTTTATGTCCTGCTATCACTTTTGTGATCGTAGCTATCTGTCTGATTTTCAGCCAGCCCCTTCTTCAATTGTTTGGGCTTGGAGCAGAGGCTATGGTATATGGAAAATATATGCTTATGATCTATCTGGCAGCCGGAACGGTTCGTACCTGCAACTACATTATGAACTGCAGTTTTCGTGCCGGCGGAGAGGCAACCTTTGGAACTGTGCTTGAGATTAGCTGTCTCTTTTTGGTGAGCGTACCCGCAACCTGGGCGGCAGGCATGATCTTTCATCTTCCGTTCCTGGCGGTATTCTCCTTTGTATATACAGATGAGCTGATCCGCTTGGTATTTGAGCTATGGTATATGAGAACAGGTAAGTGGGTCAAACCGGTAACAGAAGAAGGAAAGCATACCCTGGAAGCGTTCCGGGGGGAGCTTGCCAGGATGCAGAAGAAAGATAAGAAAGGGATTGCATTTTAAAAGACGATGCGGTATAATGTGCCCGAAAGCGGAGAAGTTAGATTGTTATTGGAAAGGAGAATTATTATGAAAGTATCCAATATTAAAGATGTAGACAAATTTTTTAAAGTAATTGACAGCTGTGCCGGAAAGGTAGAACTTGTAACTGGTGAGGGAGACAGACTGAATCTGAAATCCAAATTATCCCAGTATGTATCTCTGGCAAATATTTTTTCCGGCGGAGAGATTCCGGAGCTGGAAATCGTGGCTTATGAGAAGGAAGACATCGACAAACTGATGCATTTTATGATCAACGGCTGATTACAGAGCACATAAGAGAATTGAGGGGGCGTGACGGATCCTTTATTGGAATGGGTGTCATGTCCCTGAATTTATCAGAAAAAGAATGTTTAACCAGGGGGTAATGGAGCTTCCTGGTCATATTGCGTTTGAAGGGAGTTAAGAAAAATGGCAAAAATTGATATTATTTCCGGTTTTTTAGGAGCCGGCAAGACAACGTTGATCAGGAAGCTTTTAAAAGAAGCATTTCAGGATGAGCAGGTGGTACTGATTGAGAATGAATTTGGAGAAATCGGGATTGACGGGGGATTCCTGAAAGAGGCAGGGATTGAGATCCGGGAGATGAATTCAGGATGTATCTGCTGTTCCCTGGTGGGAGATTTTGGAGCTTCTTTGAAAGAAGTAATCACAAAGTATCATCCGGACAGAATCCTGATTGAGCCCTCCGGTGTGGGCAAGCTGTCTGATGTGATCAAGGCTGTGCAGGGCGTACAGGATGAAACCGGGCTTGTGCTCAACAGCTATACCACTGTGGTGGATGCCAAGAAATGTAAAATGTATATGAGAAATTTCGGTGAATTTTTTAATAACCAAGTGGAATATGCCGGGGCTATTATTATGAGCCGTACAGATATTGCCGATGAGAAAAAGGCAGTGGAGGCTATGGAGCTTCTTAGGGGAATCAATGCAAAGGCTGCGATTATTACCACACCTATTGAGAAACTGGATGGAAAGAAGCTTCTGGAGGTTATGGAGCATCCGGTATCTTTAGAGGAGCAGATGATGCAGGAAGAGGTATGCCCGGAGTGCGGCCGTGTCCATGGGCATGGAGAACATCATCATCATGACCATGAGGAATGCTGCAGCCATGATCACGAGCACCATGAACGCCATCATCACGATCATGAAGAATGCTGCGGTCATGATCACGAGCATCATGACCATGAGCACCATCATCATCATGATCATGACGGTCACTGCGGCTGCGGTCATGACCACCATCATCACCACCATGCAGATGAGGTATTTACAAGCTGGGGCCGTGAGACTGTGAAGAAGTTTACCAGAGAAGCCCTTGCCGGAATTTTGGAAAAGCTGTCTGAAACAGAAGACTATGGAATGATTCTCCGTGTCAAAGGAATGCTTCCGGCAGAGGACGGAACATGGATTTATTTTGATATGGTTCCGGAAGAGACAGAACTCAGAGAAGGAACTCCGGAATATACAGGCCGTCTTTGTGTCATTGGTTCCAAATTGGCAGAAGATAAGCTGGCAGAATTATTCGGATTATAAAACAGGAGGGAATTGAATAATGGACGAAATCCGTGTTCCCATATATTTAATATCAGGCTTTTTGGAAAGCGGGAAAACCTCTTTCCTGAACTTTACCCTGCAGCAGGATTATTTCTGTATTGAAGGAAAAACCCTTTTGATTCTCTGTGAAGAGGGTGAAGAAGAATACGATATGAATGCTTTGAAGCTGACTAATACCGTTGTGGAGATCATTGAAAAAGAAGAAGACCTGACGCCTGAGCGTCTGGCAGCTATGGACATTATCCATCAGCCTGAGCGCGTGATCATTGAGTATAATGGTATGTGGCTTGTAAGCAAATTCGAGCAGATGAAACTGCCGGAGGGCTGGGGCACTGAACAGGAGATTACCTGTGTGGACGCCAGCACCTTTCAGATGTATATGAATAATATGAAATCCATTTTTATGGATATGGTACGTAATGCGGATATGGTGGTATTTAATCGCTGCAAACGTGAAGATCCTCTTGCATCTTACCGCAGAAGCATCAAGGTAGTTAACCAGAGGGCAGAAGTGATTTTTGAGGATGAAGAGGGAGAACTGGATGATATTTTCCAGGATGAAATGCCCTTTGATATTAATGCGCCTGTGATCGAGATCCTGCCGGAGGATTACGGAATCTGGTTTGTGGATGCTATGGACAACCCGGAGACTTATGTGGGCAAAACAGTCCACTTTAAAGGCCGTGCCTTAAAGCCAAGAGGAATGGGCAGCAAATTTTTTGTTCCCGGCCGTACAGCCATGACCTGCTGTGCAGATGATACCACTTTCCTTGGATATGTATGTAAAAGCAGCGTTGCTCCTGCCCTTAGGGAAGGACAGTGGGTGGATGTTACTGCAAAGGTTGCTTTTGAAAAGCGTATGGAATATCAGGGAGAAGGAATTGTCCTTTATGCAGAGAATGTAGAGCCGTGCCCGCCATTGGAAGAAGAAATGGTTTACTTTAATTAATAGATAGTACGGAGATTGAGAGTATGTATTTAATCGTTGGTTTGGGAAATCCAGGCAGGCAGTATGACGGAACACGCCATAATATGGGCTTTGATACCATTGACTATCTGGTGGAAAAGCACAGGATAGGACAAAGCGGCGTGAAATTTAACGCCATGTATGGCAAGGGCATGATTGGCGGTGAAAAGGTAATTCTGATGAAACCCCTGTCCTATATGAATTTAAGCGGCGGTCCTGTACAGGAAATGGCCGGTTACTTTAAAATTGACCCGGAAACGGAAATGATAGTTGTCTATGATGATATTGACCTGGAACCTGGACAGCTCCGCATACGCAAGCAGGGAAGCGCAGGAGGACATAATGGAATCAAGGATCTTATCAGTAAGCTTGGTACTCAGAAATTTCTGCGTGTGAAGGTTGGCGTAGGTGCAAAACCCAAGGGCTGGGATCTGGCGGATCATGTTCTCAGCCGTTTTTCCACAAGCGAGCGCAAAATTGTGGATGAGGCTATCTGCAAAGCAGGGGATGCTGTGGAAAAAATCCTCTCAGAAGGCGTGGATGCGGCTATGAATGTATATAATAAAAAGACAGAACCTGCTTCATCCAAGGAAGCTTAAGAATGTTAGAGAGAGAGGATTTTATGAAAGCATTTTTACAGCCTTTGCAGAATCTGGCAGAGATGGAACAGATATGGAAATGCGTTCAGGAGAATAGAGGAATTCTTACGATAACCGGATGTATGGAGTCCCAGAAAGCCCACTTGATGTATGGGTTTTCCGGGCTCTTTTTGAACGGGGATAAAGACGGGAAGGGGAAAGCCTGCTATAAACTGATCCTGGCTGAGGATGAGCGCAGGGCAAAAGAGATTTATGAGGACTACCGTTTTTATGACAAAAATGTATTTTACTATCCTGCAAAGGATCTTCTGTTTTTTCAGGCGGATATTCACGGAAATCTTCTTATACGTCAGCGGATGCAGGTGATCCGAGCCCTTTTGGAGCAGGAGAATCTGACAGTCGTAACAAGTGTGGACGGGTGCATGGATTATCTCATGCCCCTTGAACAGATCCGGGAGAGATTGCTCCATTTCAAAAGCGACAGCGAACTGGATATGGATGCACTAAAGACTTCTTTGGTGGAGTTAGGATACGAGCGTGTTGGCCAGGTGGAAATGCCAGGGCAGTTTTCTGTACGCGGAGGAATTATTGATATCTATCCTTTGACAGAAGAAAATCCCCTGCGTATTGAATTGTGGGGAGACGAGATTGATTCTATCAGAAGCTTTGACGTCCAGAGCCAGCGTTCACTGGAAAACATGGAGGAAATTACCATTTATCCTGCTGCGGAACAAAGCAGCGGCAGGGATATGGTTACCTTTCTGGACTATTTTCCAAATGGGCAAAGCCTTATTTTTTTGGATGAACTGAACCGGCTTTCCATAAATGCACAGGGTGTGGAGGAAGAGCTTTTCCAAAGCCGCAAAAACAGAGAGGAAAAAGGCATTGTGAATTTGCCTCATTTGTGGCTGCGGGGTTTTGAGGAGCTTTGCAGGGATTTGAACAAAAGAAACTGCATTGCCCTAAGCGCCCTGGAGCAAAAAAAAGAGAACTGGAAGATCACAGGAAAATTCAGCCTTACAGTGAAATCCATCAGCTCTTATAACAGCAGTTTTGAGCTTTTGGTAAAGGATCTGCAGAAGTATAAAAAACAGGGCTGCCAGATAGTGCTTCTTTCCGGCTCCAGAACCAGGGCGGAGCGTTTGGCTGCGGACCTGCAGGCTGAGGGGCTGAATGCTTTTTACGGAAAGGATTATGACAGGATCATCCAGCCTGGGGAGATCATGGTGATTTACGGACATGCGAAAAAGGGCTTTGAGTATCCCCTGGTGAAGTTTGCGGTGATTACGGAAACGGATATTTTCGGGCAGGAGCAGAAGCCAAAGCGGAAAAAGAAGCATTACTCAGGACAGAGGATCCAGGATTTTTCGGAGCTGTCTATTGGGGATTATGTTGTCCACGAAAAGCATGGCCTTGGAATTTACAAAGGCATTGAAAAGGTTGAAGTTGATAAGATTATAAAGGACTATATTAAAATTGAATACAGGGACAGCAGTAACCTTTATATTCTGGCTACTCAGCTGGACTCCCTGCAGAAATATGCAGGCGGGGAATCTGCCAAGGCACCTAAGCTTAATAAGCTGGGGGGACAGGAGTGGATAAAGACCAAGAAAAGGGTTAAGGGGGCTGTACAGAATATTGCAAGGGAGCTGGTAGAGCTTTATGCGGTGCGCCAGCAAAAAGAGGGCTATGTGTGCGGGCCGGATACGGTTTGGCAAAGGGAGTTTGAGGAGATGTTTCCCTATGAGGAAACGGAGGATCAGCTTGCTGCAATTGAGGATACAAAGCGGGACATGGAAAGCACCAAGATCATGGACCGCCTGATCTGCGGAGACGTGGGCTACGGCAAAACGGAGATTGCCTTAAGAGCTGCTTTTAAGGCCGTGCAGGAAAGCAGGCAGGTTGTTTATCTGGTTCCCACAACGATTCTGGCTCAGCAGCATTATAATACCTTTGTGCAGAGAATGAAGGAATTTCCTGTAAGGGTGGATCTGCTTTGCCGTTTTCGTACCTCTGCCCAGCAGAAGAAGACCATTGAGGATCTAAAGAAGGGCATGGTGGATGTAGTTATCGGTACCCATCGGGTACTTTCAAAGGATGTGCAGTTTAAGAATCTGGGGCTTTTGATCGTTGATGAGGAGCAGAGATTCGGCGTTGCCCATAAAGAAAAGATTAAGCAGCTAAAAAGAGATGTGGATGTTTTGACACTGACAGCCACGCCTATTCCCAGGACGCTTCATATGAGTATGATCGGAATCCGGGATATGAGCGTTTTGGAAGAGCCGCCTATGGACCGAATGCCTATTCAGACATATGTGATGGAGTACGATGAAGAAACAGTGCGGGAGGCCATTACCAGGGAGCTGCGGAGAGGCGGACAGGTTTACTACGTGTATAACCGCGTGACGGATATTGCGGATATGGCTTTGAAAATTTCAAAGCTGGTGCCTGATGCAAGAGTGGATTTCGGTCATGGACAGATGAGCGAAAGGGAACTGGAGAATGTCATGTTCGGATTTATCAATGGGGATATCGATGTGCTGGTTTCTACTACGATCATTGAGACAGGGCTGGATATCTCCAATGTGAATACCATGATCATTCATGATTCCGATAAGTATGGACTTTCGCAGCTTTATCAGCTTAGAGGACGTATCGGCAGGTCCAACAGAACGGCATATGCGTTTTTGATGTACAGGAGAAACGTAATGCTGAAGGAAATTGCAGAGAAAAGGCTTTCTGCGATCAGGGAGTATACGGATCTGGGAAGCGGGTTTAAGATCGCTATGCGGGATCTGGAGCTTCGGGGCGCCGGAAATCTTCTTGGCGCACAGCAGCATGGACATATGAACGCAGTGGGCTATGATCTTTACTGCAAGATGCTGAATGAGGCTGTCAAAGAGGCTAAGGGAATCCGTACCATGGAAGATTTTGAGACCACCATTGATTTAAATATGGATGCATTTATTCCGGACAGTTATATTGGGAATGAGTTTCAGAAGCTGGATGTTTATAAAAGGATTGCGGGCATTGAGTCGCAGCAGGATTATGATGACATGCTGGAGGAATTGCTGGATCGGTTTGGGGAACTGCCAAGGGCTGTTATGAACCTTCTTGCCATTGCGAAGCTTAAGGCTGCGGCACATAGAGCCTATGTGACGGAGATTAAGCAGATTGGCCGGGATGTGAGGATTACCCTTTATGAGAAGGCAGAGCTTAATCCAGCAGAATTTCCGGGGCTTGTTGAAAGGTACAGGCGAGGGCTTCAGTTTAAGATGGAGCAGGAGCCAAAGTTCCTTTTTACACCAAAGGGGGATATGATGGAGGCGCTTACACGGCTTGCGGGTGAGCTGGAGGAGCTGAGAATGTGAGGGGGGACGCCCGGGCTTCGCAACCGCAGTCCAAAGAGACAGCCGTCATTCCAGGCAATGCTTCCTGCGCCCGGGGTGAACAGTAATGAAAGTTGTGTGAAATGTGGGCGTTTTTTTGATTTTTTCTTGCTCTTGGGAGGAAAAAAGATTATACTCTTAATAATAGGGATTCAGCGCCGCAGGTACCGGATGGCTGGGAGGGCGGAATGGATTAATTTATATCAGGCAGCATGGAGGAAAAGATGAAAAAGTTAGTGAAGAAAACGGCAGTAGCAGCGCTGGCAGGCGTGATGACAGCGGGAATGCTTACTGGCTGTGGAGAGAAGGAATTGGACGGGACTAAGACCGTTGCAACTGTAGATGGAGAGGAAATCCAGCTTGGCGTTGTCAGTCTTTTAGCCAGACAGCAGCAGGCGTATACAGAGGCGATGTATGCCAGCTTTTTAGGCGGCAGCGCAGGGGATATCTGGGATGCAGAAGTGGATTCTGAATCAGGAGAGACGAACGGACAGCAGACCGTAGCTAATTGCCTGGAGCAGGTGGAACTGATGTACATCATGAGAGCCAAAGCAGCGGATTATGAGGTTGAGGTCACAGAAGAAGACCAGGAGAAGATTGCAGCAGCCGCTTCTGAGTTTATGGAAGCAAATAGTGAAGAAACCATTAAAGAACTTGCTGTGACAGAAGATCAAGTGAAGACATTCCTGGAGCTGGAGACTTACCTTCAGAGAATGCAGGAGCCCATCGTTGCTGATGTGGACAGAGAGGTTCCTGACGAAGAGGCACAGAAGTCTTCTTTTTCTTATGTGAGCTTTGCCATCAGCGGAGAAGAGCTGACAGAAGAGGATATTGCCAAGAAGAAAGAGCAGGCGCAGGAAGTTCTGGATAAGATGAAGGAAGATCCGGAAGCAGATATGAGTGAAACCGCTAAGGAAGTAGATCAGACATTATCGGCTTTGCATGGTAACTTTAAGACCAACCTTGGCGAGGACGAGGAAGAGAGCACCAGCTATCCGGATGAGGTTATGGAAGTCCTTCGCGGATTAAAAGAAGGGGAGCTTTGCGAAGAAGTGATTGAGACAGACTCCTTTTATTATGTGGTAAGACTTGATAAAGAGTTTGATGAGGATGCAACAGAAGCTGAGAAGGAATCCATTATTTCTGACAGAGAGAGCGAGCTTTATGCAGAGACTACAGAGCAGTGGCTGGAAGATGCAGAAATTAAGGTAGAAGAGAAGGCTCTGGAGACTCTGGTCATTACAGACAGCCATAAGTTTACGTTTAAAGTTCCGGAAGCAGAAGCAACTGCTGCACCGACCCCGACTGAAAAGGCAGAGGCGACCGCTGCTCCAACTCCAACGGAAAAACCGTCTGTGGCACCTACGAAGGCAGCGAAATAAAAAATACGATCATATGGACAGAAAGAAGAGTGCCTCCGAGACCGGATACTTATGCAGATAGCACAAGAATACATAAAAATATATGCGGCTTTGAAATAAGACATTCATGCTTATTTCAAAGCCGCATGCTTTTCCATGGAAAAAATTAGAAAAGAATTAGAAAACAACACGATTCCGGCCCCGCTTTTTTCCGTAATAGAGTTTTTCATCTGCTCTGCGGATAAGCTCCTGAATATCTGAATGGTAATCATATTCCTCTATGCCAAAAGTCATGGTAATATGAAAGACTTCCTGGCCATCATACATGGGGTGTCCGGCTACCGATATATTTACCTGGGAGATAAAGGTGTTTGCAGCATCCAGGTTCATACCAGGAAGAAAGAAGAAGAATTCCTCTCCGCCCCAGCGGCATACATGTCCTTTGTTATGGCACATTTTTGTAAAAAGAGCGGCCACGGATTGAAGTACATCATCACCGCAGTTATGACCGCGGGTATCGTTCACTATTTTAAAAAGATCAATATCACCAAGGGCAATGCAGAAGTTTTCATTTGGATTGGAAGAAATAAATTTATCCATGAGATTCAGCATATAACGGCGGTTGGGAAGCTTTGTCAGTGAGTCCGTGGAAGCAAGGGTCTGCAGTTTCTGGTTATAAAGCCATAGCTTTTTTTCTGACTGCTGGACAGTGGTGCTGAAAATCAGACAGACAAAGCCCATGCTGAGAAAGAGAAAAAACGTATTCAGTATCTGCAGAGTAAAACTGGCATTCTGTGCAAGGAGTACATACGGTGCATAATCCTGACAATAGAAGAACAGGAACAGGCGCAGCAGAATCAGTATTCCGGTAAACGCAAACTTGTGCATGATGGAATCATGAATGGAAAAAAACAAATAATCAGCAAGGGCATCATAAAATGCTGGCTTCCGCAGTTCCACCCAAAAGTAAGTACGGAGATTACTGCCCAGCTTAGAAGAACTCCCGCAAATATCCGGAAATTTCTGCCGCTGGAAATGCGGTATGTAAAGAACAAACCGGCTCCAATCACCGGAAGCCATATAGCTGCAGCCAGACTTTCTGTATATAGAGAAAAGAATATACAGTAAAGGCAATAGCAAATAAAGTATAACATCAGCAGAAGGTAAGACCAGCGGAGCACTATGGTAAATGATTTTGATTCATTTTCATTATCAATATCATGATTGATCAGCTTGATAAACTTCTTAATTGTATGCATGGGATAACCTCACTGAAAGGGGCTTTGTCAGGGGAGGGGCATCTACAGATCCTCCAAAGATATGGAATCTGCGGTATTCATCCGAACGCGGATACCATTCACTTCCACATTATCCTCCATTGGAATAATAAGGCAGCGCCGCCCGTCAATGTCTCTGGTTTCCACCAGATCTGCGCGTTCCGGATTTACACGAATGACCACGTCCGGCGTTTTGATCTCCACATGACGGGTGTTGGTAATGTTTGCAGCCATAAGGGCAGATTTTTCCCCAGCAGCAATTTCGTACTGCTCATCAAAGTGTTCAAGCCTGTTTTCTTCCACGCCGCAGTCTTCAAAAAGACGCTTTACTTCTGACTTTGTAAGAACAACCGGATCCGGAAGCTCTTTCTGGGCTTCTACCAATTCTCCCAGCTTTTCGTGGATATTAAGAACCGTATCATAAGCGCAGTCATCTCCCAAAGTTTCTTCCACAAGGGAATTAAAGGAATCTCTCTGCCCTCCTGCAGAAAGGGGAGTGGTGCAGCCAAGGATTTCGTCTATAAAAGTGCTCCGAAGCTGTTCGGCATTTTTCGTATAATAAAGAACGCCGTGGATGTCTGTGCTCCTGTCATTAAAAACAGGAAATAAAAAACCCAAATCAGGCATTTCTACGATCCAGTCACGGATACGGTCTTCAATGTGATTGGTTTGTGCATTGTAGCAAAGTCCGGCTTTGGAAAGGTTTACCGGGCAGATGCTGCACAGGAGGTGTTCATAAATCTCGTCAGAAGAGTCAAACATTTCCTGACCGTCCGTGGACTTGCCGGGAATATCGTAGACTGCATGGATGAGAATAATATAATAATGTTCAGCATAGTCATAATTTTCAATAATTTTGTCAAAAAAAGCTTCTGTGAGGGCATCATCCTGAAGCTTACTCTGGCGCAGCTTCAGAAGAAAGTTTTGAGTGCCGTCTTCTCCCTCCTGTTTCAGGGGAAATTCCATATTTATCAGATTTTTTCCAAGTGTGCCGGAAAGCGTCTTACGGAAAATTTCAAAATATTTGAACATTTCTTCTTCTGATAAAGAAAGAAATGCTTCTTTTACTTCTGCCTTTTTATTTTTTTCCCCATCTACATAGCATCCACGGATACGGGTGATGGAGCAGTTAGCCGGGGTAAATTGTTTTTTAATTTCGGATATTTCTTTTTTGTTCATGTGTGACCTCGTATGTAGTATTGGAATCTTTATTTATTATAAAACAGAATCCCAAACGGGGCAAGTATGGCGGAAAAGAATTTAACCTTTAGTTTTGGGGAACGCTACGGAATGAAAGGGATGAAGAAAATCAGTTAGTTTTATTTTAAACCTTGACTCGAATATATGTTTGGATTATAATAAAAAAGAACCTATGTTCGTAGATGGTGGGCGCAGATTGGGAGGGAGAGCTGTGGGAAAGAACAGAGTTTATATATGTATTGACCTGAAAAGTTTTTACGCATCTGTAGAATGCAGAGAACGGAATCTGGATCCATTTAAAGTAAACCTCGTAGTAGCGGATCCGGAGCGTTCAGACAAGACCATCTGTCTGGCGGTTTCTCCGGCAATGAAGGCCAGGGGAGTGCCGGGAAGATGCAGAGTATTTGAGATACCGCCGGATTTGGAATATGTGATTGCGGCGCCCAGAATGCAGCTTTATATTGATTATTCTGCGAGGGTTTACCAGATTTATCTGAGATATATTGCAAAGGAAGACATTCATGTATATTCCATTGACGAAGTATTTATGGATGTAACGGATTATTTGGAAATGTACCGGATGTCTGCTAAGGAGCTAAGCATCCGCATAATGGAGGATGTACTGGAGAATACGGGAATTACAGCTGCCTGCGGAATTGGAACGAATTTGTATCTGGCTAAGATTGCACTGGATATTACAGCCAAGCACGCAGACGACCACATTGGGATCCTGAATGAAGAATCTTATATAGCAGAACTATGGAACCATAAGCCCCTGACAGATTTTTGGAGGATCGGACATGGAATTTCCAGGAGGC
This sequence comes from uncultured Blautia sp., assembly GCA_946557785.1. Taxonomy (GTDB): domain Bacteria; phylum Bacillota; class Clostridia; order Lachnospirales; family Lachnospiraceae; genus Blautia_A. The sequence continues at coordinate 45,713 of CAMNTH010000006.1, read as the reverse complement.
TGGAACGTGCAGGGATTACAACCATGGGGGAGGTGGCGGCAGCAGATGAGGACATGCTTTATAAAATGTTCGGAATAGATGCGGAGCTTCTGATCGACCATGCATGGGGAAGAGAATCTGCCACTATGGGAGATATTAAAGCATATAAGCCCAGAAGCAATTCCATTTCCAGCGGACAGGTATTAAGCAGAGATTATGGATTTGAGGAAGGAAGGCTTATTGTCAAAGAAATGGCTGATCTTCTTTGCCTTGAGCTGGTGGAGAAGGGGATGATAACCGATTCCATTACTTTGCATGTGGGATATTCCAACAGGCTGGATCGAAAGCCTGCCCATGGAACAGCTTCTATGTCCGTTACCACAAGTGCTGCCAGCAGAATTATGGAGTCTACAGTTCAGTTATACGACCGGATCGTAGACCGCCATACGCCTGTGCGCAGAATGTCTTTGACCTTTAATAATGTAGTTGAGGAGACTTATCAGCAGTATGACCTTTTTACAGATCCGGCAAAGCTTGAAAGAGAACACAAAATGCAGAAGGCAATACTGAACATTAAAGGAAAATACGGCAAAAACGCTCTGGTAAGGGGCATGAATCTGCAGGCAGGTGCTACTACGATGGAAAGAAATTGCCAGATAGGAGGTCATAAAAGTGGCTGCTAGAGCAAAGATGCCAAGAGAAGAGCGAGCAAAACAGTTTATGCCTTTTGCGGCTCTGAAGGGATATGAGGAGGCACTTCATAAAAAAGAAAAGGTGACTGTTCCCAGGATGGAGCTGTCAGAAGAATATCAGGAAGTCCTGGATCGTGAACTGCGCCGGGTGCAGAAGAATGATATTGTGACGGTTGTTTTCTTTTGCCGGAATGAATATCTTCAGCAGACCGGAGTGGTTTCTAAAGTAGACAGAACAGCCAGGAAAGCCGTCCACAAGCTCTGCAGCAGCAGGAAGTGCAGCAGCTGATGCTGAAATCTGTGTCAGGGGAGTCCTGGAAAAAGATAATGGGGAAAAGTGGTATGCAGTACAGAACGGTAAGGAGTTTGCATTTTTGTCTCCGGCCAATACGGAAATAGTAACGGCACCTATTACAGGGAAAAGTATTTATACAAAAGTTGAGGAAGCAGTTGGCGGCCTGGAGGAGCATATCTACCGTTTTATCGGGGATCCGTCCATGAACAAAAAGCTGACCAAGACCCTGGACCTGACAGGGAAAAAGGGCGATACCTATATGGTAAATGCCTGGGGCCATGGAACACCGCTTCCGGAGTCCGACAATGATAAGGCACGCCGCTTTGGTGTGGAGGTTATCTTTGTAGGGGTTGACGGGACAAATGATGTCCATTATACCAATTTCAGCCCGGATATCCTGGACTGGCAGTTCCTGAGCGATGTCTATGTGGCAAAGAAGGATTATAAGAGCATTAAGGTATCCTATACCTATTGCCATAATGCCAATATCGCATTTTTTGACGGGCTGTCCCTGTTCCGGGAGGAGTTCGGCCAGACCTATACCTATGATGAAAATAATAACCTGAAATCCGTGGTGGATGCCCAAAAGACAGCCACAGAATTTGAGTATAACAGCAGCAACGATATGACAGGCATCTCACATGCCAAAGGGAAGAAGTTTACTTACGAATATGACAATAAGCACAATGTGACCAAGGGCACCTCCGCCCAGGGGCTGGTCTACCGTATGGGATATGACAGCGCCGGGAATATCACGGAGAGCGCCTGTGTGGAGCCGGGAAACGAGAGTGCAGGCACCTGGGTGAGACGGACCATGACAAGCGACAAAAACCATGTGGCATCTGTGACAGATTCCAGGAACCAGAAGGTGCAGTATACCTGGGATACCAATAAGGATCTGCTGGCTTCCATGACGGATGCCTGGGGCAGCAGGCTCACTTATGAGTATGACACTGCCAACCGCCTGAAATCTGTCTCCCAGGATGTGACCCAGGGGGGAACGAAAAAAACTGTAAAAAATACCTACACTTATACAAAAGACAGGCTTACAGGGATCAGCCATAATGGCTTCAGCTACGGATTTACCTATGATGCATTTGGAAATACACTGGATGCATCGATCGCAGGCAAGCAGGCTGTGGCATATGAGTATGAAGCAAAAAACGGGAACCTGAAAAAGATGACTTATGGAAACGGCGCTTATATCCGCTATACCTACGATGACCAGGACCGTCTTCTGTTAAGTTATTATAAGGATGCTTCCGGTACAGAACAGAAACTGAACGGGTATGTTTATGACCGTATGGGAAACCTCTCCCAGGTGACCAATCACGTATCCGGGAAGACTTACGAGCTTGCGTATGACCTTCTTGACCGTCTCATGCGTGCCAGGGATAATGAAGGGAATTATTATGAATATACCTATGATGCAGATAATAATATGACCCGCATGTACCATGGGGCAGGCACCTCCGGGATAGGGACGGATTATACCTATGACAAGGACGGCCGTGAGATAAAGGCAGCGGCCTCAAAGAACTATTACCGGACCACCTCCTATGACAGCCTTGGAAGGGTGGACATGCAGACCTGGACAAATACCGGGATCCCTTATAGCGTCATCTACGAATATGCCGACACGGACAGCACAAGGCGCAGCGGCCTCCCAAGCGCTATCCGGTGCGGAAAGGGGCTCCTTTCGTATACTTATGACGGAAACGGAAATATCACAAAGATTATGGAGAGCGATACCCCGGAAGATGGAGGAACCACCAGGACGATCACTTACCAATATGACGAATTAAACCAGCTCATCCGTGAAAACAACCAGGTATTGAATAAGACGGTAACCTATGATTATGACCTTGGCGGTAACCTGGTGTCTGTAAAGGAATACGGTTATACCACGGCGGCAGCCATTACAGGAAATCCCACAAAGACAGAGACAGGCACTTATGATACCGTATGGAAGGACAAGCTCCTGTCCTGGGGCGGGACATCCATGACCTATGATGCCATCGGCAACATGCTCACCAAAGGTGCGGTAAAATATACCTGGACCCAGGGCCGTAAGCTGTCAGCCGTAGATAATGGAAAGAAGATCCAGTATTTCTACGACCACACAGGAAACCGTACGAAAAAGGTTGTGGACGGGGTGACCACCCAGTTCCGCATGGCCGGGGACCTGCTGGTATCCGAACGTACCGGGACCGAAAAGAACCTGTGGTACCGCTACGACTCCGCCGGAAATGTGATAGCGGTAACCTATGACAGTGTATTCTACACCTACGTCCGGAATGTCCAGAATGATATCATCGCAATGATTGACTCCAAGGGAAATGAGGTGGTAAGATATACTTACGACAGTTGGGGCAAGGTAGAGGATATCACCGGAGACATGGCCGAGACCCTTGGAAAGAGGAATCCGTTCCGTTACAGAGGCTACTACTACGATACCGAGACAGGGATGTACTACCTCAAGAACAGATACTATGATCCGGAGCTGAGACGGTTTATTAGTGAAGATAACGTCATGGGGCAGGTTGGAAATATTCATGGACATAATATGTTTAATTATGCCTTTAATAATCCTGTAAGTTTTGATGATATAACTGGTAACTGGCCTAGGATTAGTAGTGTTTTTAAAGGAATAGCAATTGCTGCGGCAGTTGTAGCGGTTACTGCAGTTTGTGTAGCTGCTGCGGCGGTTGCAATGCCAGCAATTATAGGAGGGAGTGCGGCTTTAGGTTGTTCAACAGTGGCGGCTGCATCTTTTGGGGTAGCTGCTACAGCAGGAAAGGTAGCTCTTGCAGTTACGGGAATTACGGCAACTGCAAAAACTGCTGAAAAGATATATGACAGTATGCCGCGCAATCATACGGTTTATGGTTTAGTTGATTCGAGGGGATCCACACAATATGTGGGAAGAACTATAAATCCGGACAAGAGAAAAGCTGCCCATGCAAATAATCCCGATAGGGCTAATCTAAAATTTGTTTCAATTGCAACAAATCTTAATGCAATTGAAGCTAGAGGAGTAGAGCAGATACAAATGATGTATCATCATACTATTAATAATGCGAACAGAATGAACAATCAAATAAACGGGATTAGCCCTCTAAACCCGAAGCTGGGTATGTATATGGCTGCTGGTAGAAGTGCGTTGTCTTATTTGGAAAATCAAATATCAAACGAAATATTATATTGGACCGGAAATTAATGGGAGGTAATGTTTATGGGTACATGGGGACCTAGATTATATCAGGATGATGTTGCTGAGGATGTCAGGGCTTATTATAAAGACCAACTTCATCGAGGAAAGTCAGGCCCTGAGATAACAAGGGAGTTACTGAAGCAAAATGAATATCTGCTCGCTGATCCGGAAGAGGCATCAGTATTTTGGTTTGCATTGGCAGATACACAGTGGACCTTAGGGAGACTTGAGAAATTGGTAAAAGAGCGGGCATTATATTATATTCATGAAGGATATGGTGTAAAACGCTGGAAGGAAGAAAATCCTCAAATAGTTAAGATAAGGGAAAAGGTGGTTTCGGACTTGGAGAGAAAACTACTGTCCCCTCAGCCTGCTGAGAAGAAAATTTCTCAATATAAACTATATCATTGTGAATGGAGTATAGGAGATACATTTGCCTATCAATTAGAAAGCGACTTGGCAAAAGAAAAAGGCCTTTTGGGAAGATACTTTTTGATTCAAAAAGCAGATGAAACAATATGGCATCCGGGACATACGGTACCAATTGTATACATTAAGATAACGAAAGATAAAAAATTGCCGGTAAGTATGCAGGAGTATAATCAACTTGAGTATGTACAGACGAGTTTTACCAAATTTGAAGACCGCTTTCTTCCTATTGATGGGAAAAGGCCGAAAGAAGATATAGCAGAAAAGTCCCAAATAGATTATAAAGTAGATGAATTTGGATTTTTGCCACATTTCAGAGTGATTCTCTTAAGTACTTCAAAGAATTTGATACCTGCAAATCTAACATATATTGGTAATTATGCAGAATCAGTTTGCCCCAAAAATGAGTTCATTCCTCATTCGAAAATGAGCATTGCTGCGTTATCCTGGAAAAAGTTTGAAAGGGAAATGATTCATCTGTATTTTGGACATAATCAAAGAGAACTTGTAATTTATCAAAAAAATAATAGCTGATTTTTGTGTTATGTTAACAAACATAATTGCTTAGAAGTATATAAAGTTAGTGGATTGGTAGGTAAAGAAAATGGGAGCGTGGGGAACGTCATTATATGCGAATGATACAGCTTGTGATTTGCGGGGAGATTACCTGGATAAACTCCGCCGTGGGAAGACAAATGAAGAGGTTACGCAGGAGCTGATCAAGGCAAATGCCGATATTATGGGGGATGAGGAAGAAGAGCCATTGTTCTGGTTTGCACTGGCGGATACCCAGTGGAATTATGGAAGGTTGCTTCCGGAGGTAAAAGAAAAGGCACTGGAGTTTCTTTCCCGGACGGAAGAACTGGAGCGGTGGAAGGAATCCGGGGAGAAACAATTAAAAGCCTGGATGGTTACACGTGAAAAACTGAAAGCAAAACTGCTTTCCCCACAGCCCCCGGAAAAGAAGGTATATAAATACAGATTGTATAAATGTAAATGGAAATTGGGGGACGTATTTGCTTATCAGTTCCATGGGGAATACAGTAAAGAAAAAGGCGTTTATGGGCAGTACATGATTTTCCGAAAAGTAACAGAGGATAGATATTGGCCGGGGCATATTGTGCCGACGGTTCATGTGTACAAATGGATTGGGAAAGAGATTCCGCCATTGGAGAAGATTAAAGAGATGGAGCTGCTTCCGCAGAAATTCTGGCCAATTGTTTATATTGAGAACCCTGATAAGGAAAAGGAGTATAAACTTGATTTATTAGCATCAAGTGAAAGAACGATTCCAAAGGATAAGATCACTTTTTTAGGAAATATTGGCGGAGATGATCTTGAGCCTTGCTATAAAGGGGAGGGACTTAGTGGTTATGCCGGAAAAGAGTGGAGATTTTTGGAAGAAGAGATATTAGATTTATATTTTGCATGGAATCAGGAAAGTTAAATGCTGGCTAGATATGTAACAGATGATGTCTTATGTTGCTAGAGCGTGTTTGAAAATTACAAGCTTTTGTTCATTTTATCCAAATTAGGATTGAGGCAAGGCATACAAATCCCATATATGTGAAAGCCAGCTTATCATACCGGGTTGCAATGCGACGGAATCCCTTCAGTTTGAGAAAGTATTTCTCTACCAAATGGCGTTCTTTGTACAGCCACCATTCACAACGGCGCTCAAATTTGGCCCCTTTTTTGGACGGGATGGTTGGCTCCCCGCCATTTTCATAGATATAGTCGATCAGATTCTGGCTGTCATAGCCACGGTCCGTAAGCACACTGCTTCCTTCTATATTAATATGCTCCAACACTGGAACGGCGAAATTGATGTCATTACGCTGTCCTTCACTAAGCATCAGATAAACAGGATAGCCATAGGCATCTACCGCTGCATGGATTTTGGAACTGGCTCCTCCCCGGCTGTGCCCGATCTCGTTTGGAGGCCCCCTTTTTTTGCACCTGCACTGTGCTGGTGGGCCTGGACGATTGTAGCATCTAATGAAAGCTCATACAGCTCGGCCTCAAGGCTGAGCACCCGGAAGATATTATCAAGTATCCCGTCATCAATCCACTTACGGAAACGGCTGTATACTGAATTCCAGGGTCCATAACGCTCCGGCAGGTCACGCCACGAGGCGCCGCTGCGTGCAATCCAGACCATCCCGTTAAGCATGGTACGGTTGTCCTTTGGAGGACGTCCGGGTTTTCCAGTCTTTTCTGGAGGGAGTAAAGATGCAACCTGTTCCCATTCCTGATCGGTAAGTTCGTAACGCCTTAACATAATATCAGCCCCCTTTTTCTTTATTTTACCATGAGAAAGAGGCTATGAACAAATGTTTTGTATACTTTTTAATTTTCAAACACGCTCTGGCATTATCTGTTTTGATTTTTATAAATGAATATATTGCAAGTTTAATGGGAGGAATATTTTTAGGATTTGTTGGTGTATTGAGTACCATATGTGGTTGTAGGATGGTAAAAAAGAGTTTTATAGCACATTATAAAGCTTTGAACATACATAATATAAAATTTTTATTTTTACCAGAAAATGAACCATATCCAAGAAAATATGGAAAATGTCAGATAATATGTGAATCCAGGCGAAGAAAGAGAACAGTTGTAACAGTAAAAGTGCTGGAAACCGGAGAAATAATAGAAAAAGTATTATTACAAGGCAAAAAGAAGCAAGGTGATAATCCTGTTTATAGCATTTATGAAATCTGTAAGGTTTATTATATTGTTTGATACATTGAGAAAATTTCGGGATTTTTTGGAAAGGAAAGGTGGGCAGCATCACCGGAAGCATGGTGTGTGAAAAATGAAAAAGAGAATACATAAGAAAGAAGAGTACAGAAAACTCATAGAAATAGGGATTAGAGCGGCATGTATTACGGCTTTTATCATTCTCATGGTAATTACGAAGAATGAAGTATTGCGTGTATGGGGAGTGACGTTGCTGCTTCAGGAGATATTTTTAGTAAGAGTAAATGATATATATAAAGAGCAGGATCATTTTTTTCCCGAAGAAAGCTGTAGACATCCAAAACACTTTTCACTTCTGTTCCGGCATGCAGGATTTGATATTAACCGTGTACCTAAATTGGCGATAGTAGATGTGTATATTACGATATGGATGTCAATTTTAGCAGATATATTATTATTGCTGGTTACATTAAATGGGATTTTTTCAGGAGAAATCTATAGGGAGTTACTTTGGACTGTCTTTAGCATGTGGCTTTTACTGGATATATTGTATGGTTTGTTTTTTTATACCATAACGAGTGTAGTGTGTTTTTTATATAAATTTAAACGTATAACAAAATCCAATCTGAAGTATATGATTGCCCGGAACATATTGATAAATCGGTCTGAAAAAGAACCAAGTGCAGTCTTTTTGGGAAAGTGCCGCATACTCTCGAAACAAAGAAAGGGAAAAGCTGCAAAAGTAGAAATGATCAATGAAAAAAAGGTATTGGAAAAAGTTTTACTTGTAAGAAACAAGACCTACAAAGAGGGGGAAGTGTATAGATTATTTGAAATATGCGGGGTAAAGTACATTGACTGAAAGGACAAGAGGGCGGGTATTTATAAGTAAACTGATCTATATGATTCTTAATTGCCGGGTATCGTTATGAAAAGTTAAGAGGAGCACCAAGCTTTAAATGAATTTAGGCATAAAGGGGAGCGGTTCTACACCGGCCGCTTCCTTTTTTGCACCCTTTTTTAAAAAATATGACAAGAAATGGAGATGAAAGTTTATGAAATACAAGATTTTAACAATAACAGCCCTGATAGGAAGCGCCATAGCGGAACTGTTTGGGGGATGGGATATGGCGCTGCAGACGCTGGTCATTTTTATGGCAGTTGACTGGATCACAGGGGGGATCCTCCTCCCGGGAGTGTTTGGGAAAAGCCCAAAATCCACAAACGGCGCCATGGAAAGCCATGCCGGATGGAAAGGGCTCTGCAGGAAAGCCATGACACTGTTTTATGTGTTAGTTGCGGCACGGCTGGATGCCCTGATGTATACGGATTACCTCCGCGATGCAGTCTGTATTGGGTTTATCGCCAATGAGGCGTTGTCCATTGCAGAAAATGCCGGGCTTATGGGCCTGCCCATGCCTCCCTGCATTAAGAAAGGCATTGATATTTTAAAAACAAATGCGGAAAGCGGGGTGAAATAAATGGGAATTTTAAAGGAATTATTAAACCTTGCGCAGAGCCAGATTGGCTACCAGGAAAAACAGAGTGCATATCTGTTGGATGATTTCCGCGCAAATGCAGGTTACCGGAATTATACAAAGTATTCCCGTGATGTCAGCAGTTGGGGGCTCATGGGGCTGCCAGGGGCAGCCCTGGTGTGCCACCTACCAGTTCTGGCTGGAGGCAAAGGTTTTTGGAGTGGATACGGCACTGTCACATTTCTGCATGAGCCGGAGCAATTACCAGCATCTACCATGCATTTGCCGATAAGGGACATACATCGGAAAAGCCGGAGCCCGGCTGTCTGGTAATATTTAAACATTCCCATATCGGAAGAGTAACAGGCATTCGAAACGGAAGGATCTACACCAATGAGGGAAATACCTCAGCCTTATACGGGGACAGCAATGGGGGAACCGTAAAAAACAAGGATTATGCAGTTTCCGACTCTAACATACAGGGATACTGCCTGATCGATTACGGAGATTCCGGAAGTACAGGAGATGCAGGGACTTCTTCGAACCCTGATATGGAAGCAGGCAAAAAGCAGGATACAGCCAAAGACCGTGTAGAGTCTTACCAGCGCTGGCTGAACACATGGTACCCTAAATTATTGCGTCAATGTTGCGGCGGCTGTTTGGAAGAAGACGGCGTTTACGGTGAAAAGACCAGAAACGCGTCCCTTACCGTATGGAAGGATATCCTGAACCGCCTTTATGGTTGCAGCCTTACCCCGGGAGACACTGCATTCGGAGAAAAATGCCGGGAAGCAGCTTCCAGGGCAATCATAAAAAACGGGAGTACAGGCACCCTTCCGGCCATAGCGGAAGGAATCCTTGCGGCGAAAGGGCTTTATCGGGGAAATATGGATGCTGTTTTTGGAGACAGCATGGAAACCGCAGTCCGCCGTTTCCAGAAGGCGCAGGGATTAGACGCAGATGGAATTATAGGAAAGGAAACATGGAGCAGGCTTTTAAAATGATGCAGACTGCCAGTGCCATCAGATATTTCTGAAAATGTGCATGCCGTCATTTTATATCTATGCCCGGAATGCCCAGAACGATATCGACGCCCTGGTTGCATGAGGCAATAGAATATACTTATGACAGCTGGGGTAAAGTAGAGATTACCGGAAGCATGGCCGAACCCCTCGGGAAAAGGAAACTGTTCCACTACGGAGACTACTACTATGTATAGAATGTCACGCTGTTTGCTCCAGTCTCAGGCAAATTAATTTATTCAGAAAACTTTGGTTTTTTTCTCCCTGGAATCTAATAACCTGATATCCGTGGTGGATGCCCAAAAGACAGCCATAGAATTTGAGTATAACAGCAGCAACGATATGACAGGCATCTCACATGCCAAAGGGAAGAAGTTTACTTACGAATATGACAATAAGCACAATGTGACCAAGGGCACCTCCGCCCAGGGGCTGGTCTACCGTATGGGATATGACAGCGCCGGGAATATCACGGAGAGCGCCTGTGTGGAGCCGGGAAACGAGAGTGCAGGCACCTGGGTGAGACGGACCATGACAAGCGACAAAAACCATGTGGCATCTGTGACAGATTCCAGGAACCAGAAGGTGCAGTATACCTGGGATACCAATAAGGATCTGCTGGCTTCCATGACGGATGCCTGGGGCAGCAGGCTCACTTATGAGTATGACACTGCCAACCGCCTGAAATCTGTCTCCCAGGATGTGACCCAGGGGGGAACGAAAAAAACTGTAAAAAATACCTACACCTATACAAACTCCTGTCCTGGGGCGGGACATCCATGACCTATGATGCCATCGGCAACATGCTCACCAAAGGTGCGGTAAAATATACCTGGACCCAGGGCCGTAAGCTGTCAGCCGTAGATAATGGAAAGAAGATCCAGTATTTCTACGACCACACAGGAAACCGTACGAAAAAGGTTGTGGACGGGGTGACCACCCAGTTCCGCATGGCCGGGGACCTGCTGGTATCCGAACGTACCGGGACCGAAAAGAACCTGTGGTACCGCTACGACTCCGCCGGAAATGTGATAGCGGTAACCTATGACAGTGTATTCTACACCTACGTCCGGAATGTCCAGAATGATATCATCGCAATGATTGACTCCAAGGGAAATGAGGTGGTAAGATATACTTACGACAGTTGGGGCAAGGTAGAGGATATCACCGGAGACATGGCCGAGACCCTTGGAAAGAGGAATCCGTTCCGTTACAGAGGCTACTACTACGATACCGAGACAGGGATGTACTACCTCAAGAACAGATACTATGATCCGGAGCTGAGACGGTTTATTAGTGCGGATGAGATGGTAATCTTGGCGGTTTCTCCACGATTGCAGAAAGAAAAGAACTTGTATGTATATTGTGATAACAATCCGTTGACGAGAACGGACATTATTGGGAAGTTCTGGGTTACAACAGCGTTGGTAAGCTTTGCAGTAGGTAAAGTAGGCTCGGTATTAATTTCGGCAGCAGTAGGTGCAGTGGTAAATGTTGTGTCATGCGGCATTGCTGCAAAAGTTACAGGGCAGTCTTATACAGGTACAGATATGGCTGTTGCGGCTATTTCTGGTGCTGTGTCATCTTTATCGGCAGTGTTGCCTTATGCTCCATATATTGGTGGTGCAATTAGTGGGCTGCATGCAGGGGCTACTGCAAAAAATAATGGAGGAACTACATTGGAGGTTTTTTCAAGTGGTGCGGCCTCCTTTTGGGGGACGACTTGCATAGGGAATTTAGGGGCTATTGCTATGGGAGAATCATTAGGCAACGGCGTAGGTGCCTGCTTCGGAGCAACGTTTGGAACAGGTGGAAATCTTGTTTCTTCAGCAGTGGGCTCAGGTATTTCCAAGAGGAAACCAGCTTATGATAAAACTCTTCATATTTATAAGCCGACCGGATATAGATGTATCGGGGGCGGAGTTATATACAATGGAAAAACTGGAAAAGCATCACATTATAAGCTGTATTTATCAGACTCAGGGATTCCATTTAAAATGTATTGTTAATAAAAGTCTTAGGGAATATATAGGCAATAGTAATTTAAAAGATGCCAAAGGGGTCTAAAAATCTCCTGTCATATTTTATTGACAAATATGACAGGAGATAGAAAGGAATGTGCCTGATGAAAATTAAATCAAAGCTCTTATATGCTTATTTACCGGTGGTAATTGCAGTTTGGTTTTTACCAACTATGGTAAAAGGATCTGATATATGGACAATTATATCAGTTGGTATTTGTTTTTTTTATACGGTTGTTGCAATATTTCCAGAATTAAGAATACTTACAATGGAGAAAGAAAAGTGTACTGTTAGGTGGCTCTTTTGGAAAAAGACATATAAATGGGAGGATATGGCAATTATTTGCCACGATATTATAATGTTGCCAAGAATGAGTCTGGAAGGAATATATTTTTCATCAAAACCATTAGTAGGGAAAAAAGAAAGAGATTTTAGCAAGAAAATCAAGTATTCATTTGATTTTTTGAATTGTTTTTATATTATCTTTAATAATGAAAAAGAAAAACAGAGAATACTTCAACAATTAGAGGAATGGAATGTGACAGTTAAAAAAGGAAAAGTACTAGAAGAAAGAGAATGCTATGATAATATGTTGGCTATGCGAAAAAGAGTAAGAGAAGGGCGGAAACAATATGCGGAAAGATATAAACGGAACAAGTCCGAATGACTGCCTTGCTCTGGGCAGCAGGACATTTTGCTAGTCTGGTAGTCTTTTCTCTGTAAAGAATATAAAAAATTTGGTAGCGATATATATATTAGATTTTCAGCAGAATGCGATATTAGAAATACTATGAAACATTAAAGGGGAGCGGTTCTACACCGGCCGCTTCCTTTTTTGTACCCTTTTTTAGAAAAAATATGAAATGAAATGGAGATGAAAATTTATGAAATACAAGATTTTAACAATAACAGCCCTGATAGGCAGCGCTATAGCGGAGCTCTTTGGAGGATGGGATATGGCGCTGCAGACGCTGGTCATTTTTATGGCAATTGACTGGATCACAGGAGGGATGATTGACCGCCTTGTCCACCATGGACATCTGCTGATTTTCGAAGGAAAAAGTTACCGGATGGAACACGCCCTCATGCGCCGGGATGCGTAAACAGTACCCGCTGAAAATAGGGAAAATCCCTTGATGAAAACAGGGAATTTTAACGCTTTTTTCAGGGAAAAGTGCTTGACAAAAAACAACTGTCACATTTCTGCATGGGCCGGAGCAATTACCAGGGATACAACTGCTTCAGTATCTACCATGCATTTGCCTGGAATGGTCGTACGTCGGATACACCGAAGCCCGGCTGTCTGGTGATATTTAAACATTCCCATATCGGAAGAGTAACAGGCATTCGAAACGGAAGGATCTACACCAATGAGGGAAATACCTCAGCCTTATATGGGGACAGCAGCGGCGGAACCGTAAAAAGCAAGGATTATGCAGTTTCGGACTCTAACATACAGGGATACTGTCTGATCGATTACGGAACATCCTATCAGGGAAATATTGATGCCGTTTTTGGAGACAGCATGGGAACTGCAATCCGCCGTTTCCAGAAGGCGCAGGGATTAGACGCAGACGGAATTATAGGAAAGGAAACATGGAGCAGACTTTTAAAATGATGCAGACAGCCAGGTATTAAATAAGACGGCAACCTATGACAGCTGGGGCAAGGTGGTCAGCATCACCGGAGACATGGCTGAAACCCTTGGAAAGAGGAATTCGTTCCGCTACAGAGGCTACTACTACGACAGCGAGACAGGGATGTACTGCCTCAAGAGCAGATACTATGATCCGGAGATGAGAAGGTTTATTAGTTCAGATAACCGAGTGTCAAGAATTGGTGGAGCGATAAGAGGGTATAATTTATTTTCTTATTGTTTTAATAATCCAGTGGTCATGAAAGATCTAAATGGAAATTGGCGTAAATGGGTTAGGGCAATAAGCAAAGCAGTTATTTCTGTTGCGACAGTTGTTTTACCGATTACAAAAGGAGCTTCCCATGCTGTTCAAAAGATTAGTTTGCCAAAAGCAGGAGTACCAGGATCTAGCCAAGTGTTGCCTAACCCTGACGGACCCCCAAAGCAAAAGCGATGGTATGGACCAGATGGTAATGCTGTAAGAGACCGCGACTATAATCATTCGGGTAATTTACCATTTCCACACAACCATGAGTGGGAAAATGGGAAGAGAGGAAAGGAGCATTTACCTCCTTCATCTAAATATGAAATTAGCGTAGAACCTATAGCGGGTGCAGCATTATTTACAATATGTATTATTGAATTAGGAGCTTTGGCAGCTGATGATATAACAGGCATAGGTGCTGCCGATGATTGCCTTTTGGGTCCGCTTAGTGGAGGGGCAAGTAAAGGACTAATAATGATATTTGGATGATGTATTAAAGAATATCAGAGTCTTTTATAAAAAATAATAGTGTCGGGTAATCCATGAAAAATAAATCCAAAACAGGTTCAAATGTACTGAACTTTGAAAACGCAGAAAGTGATTTTTATAAACTCTCGAGGGCTCAGGGGCTTGTCTTAAGATCCATAAGGGGCCTCTTGGGGGGGGCTCGGTGAAGTTCACTCGTAGATTTTTGCCGTAAGAATCATCGAAAAACCAGTGTCTGAATGGGATGTCTTTACAGATAAGTTAATTAACCAATAGTTTTGCTGGAAAGGGTATTGAATAACAGAGAATAAGTATTGTGTAATATTTGTGAGTGTTGGTATAAAAGTAAGGTCTTATAAGGCTTTGGCAATAAACAGAAGATTTTGATACTATTCAAAAAAGTTGGAGGAAATAATTATGTGGAATGATATTATAGATCAGGATACTATGAAAAGATTTATGGAAAGAATGTGTTTTTTTCATGATAGCTGTATAAAAGAATTAAAATATTTGGCAGGTGCGTATATTGATGAAGAATTATCAATGTATCCGATAAACGACTGTAGAATTTTAAAAGTTATTGTACAACGCCAATTTGAAGAGGATTCCATGATAGAAATGGACTTTCAGGGACTAAAATACTTAAAATTATTTCCGGCAAATGAGGAATATACCTGCGAGATATTAGACTCAACAATGATTTTAAAAAATGATTGTATTTATTGGTGCGATTGTGGTGGAATGTCCGAAAAGGACTTTGATGAATATAAAGGTACCCTAATTTGCGCATCAAAACTTCGATGGCGTTCTATTAATGGATATATGGGAAATGAAGATTTTTTTCAACCAGATGAGTGAAAAGATTTCCTTTAGTAAAAATGTTAAAAGCTTCATTAATGAACGGGAAAAAGACAGGAAGCAGAAGAATTGCTGAAATATTTTAATAGTCATCATCGTGGACATCAGGAATTATGCAGTTACATGTCCGTACAGTTTGGCTCGTAACAGGTACCAGACCTCCATAAAAAGGGCGAGGAGAATTTTATCAGAGAATAAGGAAGATTTTACGGATAAAGTAGAAGAATATTATTTGGAATCTATGATAGGGACTGCAGGGGAATAAATACATATGTATATGGAAGAATACTTAAACGCCTGTGAAGGTGCGGAACAAGGGATTTCTTATAAAGTAATTAAATTTGATCAGAAAGATGGAAAATGATTATGTGCTAAGAGAAAAAGTTACAGGCAAATAGGTCATATCTTCGAAGGATAAGTCTGTTTGGGAAACGGTGCAAAGCTGATTTGTCCGAAATCAGGCCAGGAACTTCATGAGTTGTTACCGCAGGATTATCGAAGCCTAATGAAGGAACAATATGAGCAGTTTTGGAAATAGAAAGACAGAAGTATATAATAGTCAAAGAGTTATGCCATTTCTAAAATAAATTTTTGCAGAATAAATTCAAAGTGCTGGTAGATATTGTGCTTTAGCGGATAATCAATTTTTTTTGAGAGATTATTATGGGGGAACGTATTTATGAGATTTGTATATAGAAATAGGCATGAATTAGATAAAATGTATTTGCATGACGGCATTTTTGAAGGATATTATTATAACTATGAAAAACGTCAAGTAAAGATGTCATGTATTGATGGATTTTATAGCAAGAGAGTACATTTAGTTTTTAATAATGTTGTCTTTTCAGAAATGCAAAGCTGTGAGTTTTGGTATCCAACTGCCAGGATTTATGCGATTTGGCATGAAGATGAGGGGCGCCAAATGAAATATCTGCAAGATATTTTGGAGTTAAATAAAGAAAAATATGATATTAATCAATTAACAGAAGGGATTGATTTTATTCAAGTTAAGCTTCAGATACTTTCAGGAGATACTCTTTTTGTTATTTGCGAAAGTTTGGACTGGACAGAAGAAGAATTGAAAGATAGAGGCAGTATTTGAGTAAAAAACGTCAGAATTCCCTTTTTTTAATCAAGGGATTTTCCCTGCTTTTGTCGGGTAATATTTACGCCTATCTGGGCACATGAGGGCATGTTCCAGCCGGTAGTAGGATGGAGGAAGTTAGAGACAGCATCTGGTACATAGCAGTAAAAATCATACGCTATGGCGATAATGGTTCTTTTCTTACCACGACATTTTACGAGGGATTCGTATTTCTCAGTAAGTGCATTTTTATATCTATTCTTTTCGCCGGAACGGCAGGAAACAGGTTTATAACGATACCTTGTGTATTCTCTTAAAATGCGAATCTTTTTACAAGGAATATAACTGCCGCATACAAGCCTAAGACGGAATAAATCCCCAATCTATTTAGAACCTTTTGTATGGTCTTTATTACCTTTGACAGTTTTTACCCATTTCGGGTTAGCAATTGTATTCATTACTATTAAGTCGAAATGTTCTGCTGGAGTATTTTGCGGGATTATGCTAGAATTTAAGAAAGCATTTCATTTCTGCCGGAAAGGCATTTGACAGACAGAGAAATCTCATGCTTTAGATCTGAAAAACAGCATGGAGGTTTTCAGGAGAAAAGAGATGTTGGCAGTCTCCGATAAAAAGACAGGAGAACTGTCTATGTAAATGCTGAATATACGGCACGAGTCCGTGATTATGCCAAGGAAATGCCGCTGGAAGATGCGGTGGAACAGGCGGTGGAACAGGCTGTTATAGAGTGCATCCGAGAGGATATACCGGGAGAATTATTGGAAGTCTTAAAATAAAAAACGAGGTATCAGATAAATGAATCAGATCATACAATCCCTGCACAATAGAAAATCCGTGCGTGCCTACGAAAAGCGTTCTATTTCACCGGAAGATAAGCGGGAAATCCTGATGGCAGCCATGGCAGCGCCTACGGCAGGCAACCAGCAATTATATACGATTTTGGATATTACTGACCAGGAGCTAAAGGAGAGGCTTTCAGTGACCTGTGATAACCAGCCTTTTATTGCAAAGGCGTCCATGGTATTGATATTCTGTGCAGATGTACAGAAGTGGGTAGATGCCTTTGAGGAGGGCAACGCACAGCCTCGGCCCCCCCGGGGCGGGGGACTTTATGCTTGCAGTAACAGATGCAGTTATTGCTGCGCAGAATGCTGTAGTGGCGGCTGAAAGCCTGGGTATTGGATCTTGTTATATCGGTGATATAATGGAGCAATACGAGGAACATCGTGAAATTCTCCAACTGCCGGAATACGTATTTCCGTCATGTATGCTGGTGTTTGGCTATCCAACACCTCAACAGAGTATGCGTCCTAAGCCGGAACGCTGCCGATTGGAAGATATCGTTCAGGAAAATACTTATTACCGCAGAAACTTCAAAAGAGATGAGCAGATCAGTACAACGCTATCTGGAAGCATTTGCTGTTGGAGAGAAAAAGGAATAGGAATGAAATAATAAACTAAGACACTCTTAAGGGTGTCTTTTTTGATTTTGGACAAAAAAATATTGACAAAATGGATTGTTGGTGATATGGTTAATCACATAAGTAATGAACCAATTAAGATGAGATACAAAAGATAAAAGAAAAAAATATAAAGTGTCAAGAGTATATAGGGAAGGAAGTGGCACAGTGTGAATGAAATCCTTACACAGGAAAAATCTATTTATATTCAAATTAAAGAAATGATTGAGAATGATATTCTCCGGAATATTCTTTTGGAGGAAGAACGGGTACCGAGCACCAATGAGTTGGCTAAGCTTTTTGCGATTAATCCTGCAACTGCTGCTAAAGGAGTGAATTTGCTGGTGGATGAGGGTACATTGTATAAGAAACGAGGGATTGGGATGTTTGTAACTGAGGGGGCGAAGAAAACAATTATGGATAAAAGAAAAAAGCATTTCTATGATGATTATGTAAAGAGCCTGCTGGCAGAGGCGGGCAGTTTAGGGATTACGAAGGATGAGCTGATTAAGATGATTCAGGAGTCAAAAGATGGGGGTATGGGAAATGAGTAATTTAACAGCGAAAGGCATTAGAAAAACGTACGGCAAAAAGGATGTACTTCGCGGTATAGACCTAAATCTGGAATCCGGTAAAATTTATGGCCTGATTGGAAGAAATGGTGCCGGAAAGACCACCCTTTTATCTATATTATCTGCCCAGAATCCCGCTTCTGCCGGAAGTATTACTTTTGACGGCAGGCCGGTATGGGAGAATCAGGATGTATTAAACCATATTTGTTTTTCCAGGGAACTGAATCAGATGAATGGAAATAATGCGAATGCCATGAAGGTGAAGGAATACCTGCGGATTGCAGAGATATTTTTTCCGTATTGGGATAAAGAAATGGCAAAACGCCTGATAAAAGAATTTGACCTGGATATAAAAAAGAAAATCAGTAAGCTGTCAAAAGGAATGCTTTCCATGGTGACGATTATCGTAGCTTTGGCCAGCAAGGCAGAGTTTACTTTTCTTGATGAACCGGTAGCAGGATTGGATGTGGTGGCAAGAGAACGCTTTTATGCTCTTCTTCTGGATGAATTTACAGAGACAGGGAGAACATTTGTGATATCTACCCACATAATTGAAGAAGCAGCGGACATCTTTGAAGACGTCATTATTGTGGATAAGGGGAAAATCCTTTTAAAAGAAAACACGCAGGAGCTTCTTGATAGATGCTGGCATATCAGCGGACATGAAGAGGAAGTGGATAAGGCAGCAGAGGGGCTTGAGACATACAACAAAGAGCGGATGGGACGCAGCAAGGGAGTAACTGTTTTTCTGAAGCCCGGCCAGTCTATTCCAAAGCAGTATGATGTGGAGCTTCAGAAGATGAGCCTGCAGAAAGTATTTGTGGCGCTTTGCGGAGAGGAGTCCTGATATGGGAATGAAGATGAGAAACTTGAAATTTTGGGGAAGGCTTTGTGGACAGAGCCTGGGAATTATTGTACTTGGTTCCCTTGCATGGTTCCTTTTTGCAGCGGTAGGAGGACGCAAATATGCGGGAGAAGCAGAGGTTATGTTTCTTGATGCTTTAGAAACGTTTCCCTATTATTTGCTGCTCACAGGCAGTGTGATACTGCTGGTGATGGGGACTACTTATTTTCAGGTTTATCTTCCCCTGGTGATTTCCATGAATGCGGCAAGGAAAAGCACCGCAATAGGCCTTGCAGGCTGTATTTTTGGAATTGTGGCAGGCATTCTTGGAATGTGTGCAGTCATCTGGTGGCTGACGCCTGGAGACATTGCCAGAAGCGGGCGGATACTGATGCCTTTGCTTACAGGTGGGCTTTTACTTACAGCAGCATTTGGTCTTTTGATGGGAATGTTGACTAACAAATGGGGAAAGGCTGGGTTGATTATAATGGCAATTTGTTTTGTTGTGCTTGGGGCAGGTGCAGGAATGGCTGTGGCACTTACAGATGGCGATAAGGTAGAAAGCAGTTTTCGTTTCCTGTCAATGGTAAATGAAAAGGTGGGCCTTATGTTCCTTGCGGGAATCGTAGTCTATCTTCTGGTGAGCATTCTTATTATAAGATACATCAGAAAGATGGAAGTACGGGCTTAAAGGGAGAACAAATATGTGGAAAACAGTTAAGAAACAATTTTGGATTCAATGGAGAGACTGGAGCTGGCTTACTCCAATGATTTTGGGGGAATGGATTTTTGGTTTAGTGCTTCATTATATAATGGTAAGGATGGATGCCAGCATAACCACTTATTTTCCCATGGGGACGACTGTTGCAGTTATAGGTGCTGTGATCAGCACAGGTCTTATGGGCGTTTTACAGATTGGAATTTATTTTAATATGGAGATATCCATGGGATGTACGCGAAAGGAGTATTTTGTTTCTTATTATATTACGTCCCTGGTACTTGAAATTTTCAGGATGGGAATGATTATCCTTTTAAATCTGGCAGAGCGCAGGCTGCAAAGACTGATTTATACAAACATGGAGAGTGAAGTGGATTTTTTGCCGCAGATTCTGAAATGGGGATTTATTGTGGTAATTGCTTTATGCTTTTTGTCAGGTTTTTGCGGGACATTGCTGCTGAGATATGGAAAAAAGGCATTCTGGGTGCTGTGGTGTGTGTGGATGTTTGGGTGTCTTGTTTTGCCTCGGATTCCCTACATTGTGGAAGATGCGCCAAACTCTTTCCTTGGAAGGATTGGAAAAGGAGCGATTGAATTGATCAGAGGGACACCTGATCCTATGCTGATGCTCCTGATAGGTGCGGTAAGTATTGCAGGTCTAGGCTTTTCGTGGCTATATCTGCAAAAGCAGCAGGTGACATTGTGACAGAGAAACTGTAAGAGAAGAGAGATTGTAAGAGAAATTGAAGGAACGAAAAAATCAGAGAAGAATCGGACAGTGGAAGAAGACTGCCCGGTTCTTTTTTTATAAAAAAATAAAGGTCAGATGATAAGATTCATTAATAAAATCATAGAAATTCTGGTGAATTTTATATAATAAATTTTTACAAAAATTTTTGAGAAATACTTGACCATTTATTGACAATTTATTAATATTAAAAATAATGCCCTTATTATGATATAGTACTTATTCGCAATTTATGATGATTTTTATGTATAAGATTATAAAAATTCTTTTGTGGAGGAAACATATGATGATTAATGAAAAAAGAAAATTCATGGAGAGATTTTTAGCACTTTTTTTAGTGTTTATGATGATTTTGCCTGACTTTGTGGTTCCGGATTATACTGCATATGCGCAGGGAATAGATGCGGTATTTTCGGATGGAGATTCCGGGGGAAATGATGCGCCTATGCTTGATGAGGATGCTTCTCAATTTGGTGATGAATCGGATGCGAATACTCCTGAAGCTCCCGGCATACAAGAAGAGCCGTCTGATGAAGGAACGGAAATTGGGGGGGCAGCAGATGGAGATTCCACAGATGAAAAACCAGAAGATGAGGAGAACCAGGACAACAGCGGAGACAACTTTAATGATGACATAAATGATATAGAGGAAATCTTACCTGGCGAAGAAACCGGAGAAAATCCGGAGGGTGAAATTGCGGATGAGGAAAACATATTCAGCGCTGGGGAGGAAGATTTGTCTGAGCCGGAATTTGGCGATGGAGAGCCAGAGGATCTATTTACTGCCGGTCTGGCAAAAGCCGGTGATCCTTCCGGGTGCAGGGTAAGCTTTAAGATTGAAGATAAAGGCAATGGAATGGATTCCCTGCCGGATGGGTCTGAACAGCCGGGAAGCCAGAAGAAATATTCTATACTTGGGCGAGATACACCTGGAACATATTCGCTGCAGGCGGATCTTATCGCAGGAGCCCAAGATGCAAAGGCAAAAAATTTGTTTTTTAAACTTAAGCTTCCTATTTTCTACATAAAACAGGATGGACAGCTTGGGGTTACATATGAAACAGATGATGAAGCATTACAAGGAATTCCCCAAGACGAATGGATGTATTTAGGAGCCAGGATTCCGGGAAGTCCCAATGGATGGAAGGTTGAAGATAATCCTGATAAAGTTTATATAGGAACCAATACATTTAAAAGTGTGAATGAAGTGGTTCCCGGTTCTACAACGTCTTTGGAAATGGAATTCTTTTTCCATGGAGACAAACTGCCGGATAATACAGAGACAACTGTATTTTTAGGCGGAGGATATGAAAGTTTTTATGAAAACGGGAGTGAGGATAATACCCATGTAGAGGCAGATCCTCAAAGTACCGCGGGTACCAATCACAATATTATATATTCTAACCTTGTATGGGAATACGAGGTGATGGAGGTGGGGCCGCAAAATGTATTGTGGGATCAGTATAATTACCTGGTGTATAAGATGACGATCAGGAATACATCAGAAGAGGGTACAGGTCCTATTCACTATGTGAACTTTGTATTGGATGTTCCAAGTAAGCAGGATGAGACTGGATGGCTGCGGAATAAGGATGTAATGAGGTGGATGTATCAGAAAGATGGCCCGCCTATAGAGAACAATGTGTTTTATGAGGATTATGTGCGTGAAAATCAGTTTGTAGGTATTCCAGGCAAGGGCGGTGTGTTAATTTATGATGTTACAGGAATTTCGGAGGACACCTTGGCTCAATGGGATATTTCATCTTTTGAAAATGCACAGAATGATAAGGGGGAAAGTTTGCCCTCCCTTCCTTATTATTATCAGAATAACAATAATATTAGTGTTACTGCCTATACTTCTATAGAAAGCAAGGAGACGAGAACCTTCTATGTGGCAGTGCCAATGCCTACCAGTATTCCGGACGATATGAAAGAAAAAATAAATACGCCTCAGTATGGGACTATCTTTTTTGGCGGAAGCAGGGATATTTACGCCTGGACAAAGAAGCAGGGGATTTGTCTCGGAGGATTTGTAAGTCCTGAATATAGTTTTACAAATGAGAAATATGTCTTGTCCGAGGAAAGCGATGAGCATCAGGCTTCTAAGCAGGCAGCTATTGGAGATACTGTTGAATATTACTTAGGGGAATTCGAAAACCGCAGTAATGTTCCTGTATTTGATGCATACACAGAAGATACGCTGGAGCCGGATTTTGACCTGAAAAAGATTTCCGTGCAGATGCAGATTGAGACAGGCGAGGACGGAAGCATGACCATACCGGAGCTTTCTGGATGGTTTAGGGGAGAAGATGCTATTGAGTTCGAGTTTTCTCACCAGGATGAAAACGGACAGACAGTAACGAAATTTGTTCAGATTGGAAGTTTGACAGAAGATGCGGAATTATCTGCAGATAATTATAGGGCATGGACGGTTAATGCAGGGGATGTTATTGAACAATACCTTACAGCCAACCCAGGTTCTTCTTTTACCCATAGATTCCGTGTATATTTTAAGGAGAAATTAAATAGAGGTCAAAAGCTGAATGGGCGTGTGGCTGTAAACGGTGTTGTGCCTAATGGCATGGACTATGTAAATAATATCAGGACTCCCTATGAAACCAAGAAATGGGATCCCGGATTGCCGGGAAGCGAAGGGGAAGGATACGTTTCTAATGAACATGAAGCAGTTGGCGCCCAGACTTCTGCAACTATTCAGGCAGTACCGGCAAAGCCATCTTTCAATACCCTGGCTTATGGACCTGGCGACTCCGGAGCTGTTTATGCGAAAGAAATAACTGCGCCTGTAAATGTGAATGGTGTAGGGTTCCAGTACAGATTTGGAAATAATAGTGTTTCTAAGATCGTTCCGGGTATTTTTGAAACAGGAAACTTTATCGTTTCAAAAGCAGGAGAGTCAAAGCCCCAGGGATTTATAACAGAAAAGCTTATTTTCTCTAAAGACCTTGTGGAGGATCCGGAAACCAGGATTGGTGATATCCAGGTAAATATATACGGAGAGAAAGACCCTATTATAATAGGAAAGGAAACTCTCAAAGATAAGTTCCTGGTAGATGAAGATACAGGAAACTACTATCTGGATGCAGCTTTATGGAGGGATACCGGAGAAGCAGTAAGCTTTGTGGTTACATTTGACGCATTCCCGAAGGAATTACCGGAAGCAGAGCAAAATGATAGAATTTATATTTCCGCAGATGGTCATACGAATGTTGTTGAAAGATTAAATGTAACGGGCGTATTTAAGACAGATTATAAGCTGGCCGATCTGAACCAGACAAAGAAATCTTCTGCTGTTATGAATGTGCAGACGATTGATCCTATATTAAAAGGTTACAGTTTTGACGGGGAGAAAAAATCACAGGAAAACCATAATGAAGTCGAAATCAAAAAGGTGATCATCGACAAAGTAGAGAAAGAAGTTGAAGACCTCCTTCAGGAGGAGATACATTCACTGACAGTGGCAAATAAAAAAGAAAATACGGGATATGAATTCCGGATTGGAAATAAAGCTCCTGCATCAGCTGGAAAAACGAAGTTGTCCATTGATCTGTCTTCCAGCGTGAGTGATAAGGCGTCAGCCGGTGAACCCCAGTGCGTAAAAGGATTTAATACACAGAAATTTATTATTTCTAATTATGAGACAGTGGCGGCTATTGGTGAGATTCGTATATTCGACTGGGATCAGGATCCCAAGACGGATAATCCGAAGGTAACCATTCCATTTGAAGAATTATTAAAGGATGGTACTATATCAGGAGCAGAGATCATTTTTGAGAAAGAGAAATATTTCAGTGAGGTATCCAGGCTGAAATATATGGAGGTTACCTTAAATGATTTTTATGGAAGAAAGAAGGGAGCAGAGAAACCTGAAGAAATGAAGATTCGTCTGGAGGGCGTGTCAGACTGGTTTGATAATATGGATGCAAAGCTTATGCTGACTCCTGAAAATTCCAGTATGAAAAATCGTATCCTGAGTTTGACGAACCGTCTTCACGTAGATCGTCCGGGACTAACCATCCATGCAGATGTGAACTACATGAATCTTCAGTCTAAAGGAAAAAAAGAAGAAAATATAAAAAATGAAAATACCGATAAAACAGAGATGGCATTGGGAATCCCCTATGACAGAGATTTTAAATTCCATGTGGATTTAAGGAATGAGTATATTTCTGCTTTAGATGATGTGGATGTGACAGTAGATCTCCCTATAAATTCCGGCAGTGTAGGAGGGGGAGAAGCACACACTGGTTTCCATACAACAAGAATGGTAGTTTCCCATGAAGTGGAAATGCTGTTTGAAGAACTGGAATCCATTACGCTCTATGATATTGACAACCTGAATACAGGGAAAACCTTCCTATATAATAAGGAAACAAAAGAGTTTGTATCAGAGGGAGACGAAAGCATTCTGCTTCCAAAGAATGAAAATGGTGATATAGAAGTATTAGAAGAAACGCTGATTTCCTGGGGAATTCCCAACCTTGGAAAAGCTGCAATTACCGGAAAGAAGTTTGCTGCAAAGGCTGAGGGTGCGGATATTAAAGATATTCCTGCAATAGGAATGGACTTTTATGGTTTTTCTGATTCTATTTTTGGTCATACAGATAGAATTGCTGCAAATGCAGTCAATTATCTGGAAGGACTGAGAATGAATAAAGCTTGTCATGTGAAAACTGTGGATCATGCCAGTGCATTGATCAGTAAGATGTATTTCGATACAACCATTGTGGCGGGATATAAGGATTATGCTCCCGCATCTGCCGAACGGTTTGATAAAGTGTCCAGTTCCAGAGAGCACGTGAGGTCTCATGTGGCAAATTATTGGTCGGGTTATTTTAGCGACAATGCAGAACTGGATGTGGGATATAAATCTATTGGTTCTTATTTGGTGGATTTCAGGCAGTATTTAAATGCAGCAGGAAATAAGCCTGTGATTTATGAGGGACGCGGGGTATATGGAAGACAGGAGCATCAGGATTGGGATTATGTGTATACCCAGTCTCTGAATACTGCGGCAAGTGTTTCTATGAATATCACATTACCATGGGATAAGTTCGATGCATATTATTTGAAAGTCCATCCATGGGTGAAGAATTATATCAAAGGAATTACTGTAACTTATAAAGATGGAACAAAACAAGATTTTACAGGGGATAATTGGAAATGGTTGGGAAATTCTGCTGAATCTGCAGGGGATGAGAAATATTATCGGATCGACTTGCTGCCAGGAGAAGAGGGAACCTATGTAAGCTATAAAAATCCGGAAGAATATATTGCAGAAAATCCAGTTGTATCAGCAAGCGTTATGCTGGATATGAATGCAAACGCCGGAGCGGACGGAAAAGCGGCAAATCCTGACTTTGGAACCTGGTTCAATGCGCAGAACCAGCAGACAAAATATATGTTTGAGATCACCGGCCGATTCTATAAGGAGGGGACTCAGTCAGCAAGCGTAACTGCAAACATGGAAGTGGGCGGTTCGGAAAGACCTGGAGCCAAAGCAAAGGTCAGAACGCAGGATGGAAGCAAAACACATGAATCAGCATGGTCCTATTGGAATAACTATGTGTATGAAACTGGATACGCATCAAGTCATGAAGCAAAATATGATGCCACTCATTTATATTCCCAGGCAATGGTGCATGTATACCGTGAAAATAACTATGTTTATAAGTTTCTAAGGAATGGGCGGACGGATCATGAAAAGCTGGATGCAAAGTTCGGCAGTTACCAGGAATTTGAAGTAGGAATGTTCAGGTCAATAGAGAATACAAGAGAGGAACTTGATCGAATTGATTATGGGAACAATGACCACGACTATAAAGGCGGCCGGGGAAGTAATTGGGATCATGTGGATGCTTTTGACTGGAGTGGGAAGCATGCCTATAACGATCAAATTGTGCTGGAAGATACACTGCCTAAGATCGGGCCTCATAAGAAACAGGATTATGATGGATTTTTGACAAAAGACATTTATATCAGCCCGCAGCTATATCCGTATATTGATAAAATTGAGATCAATACGAAAAAGTCTGTTGTTGCGGAAGAAGGAACCGGTTATGTAGATGGGGAACAAAAGACCACAACTTATACCAAGGACAGACTGATTACAGGCAGCGGAACACATACGAACTTCTATAGATTATCCTTTACATATCCGGATCCGGATTGGATGGAATATGATCCTATTGTAGATGAAGAGCCAGGTGCCGGAGGAGACGGCGGGAATACCGGCGGGGGAGGAAGCGAAGAAGGCGGAGATACTACCGAAGGCGAAGGAAGCGAGGAAACCGATAATGCCGAAAGCGCTGCATATGCTGCAGAAGGCGGTTCAGAAGAAGTGACCTCTGGAGAGAATCCAGAAGAGCCGGAAGAAGTTATACCGGGAAATATTAAGCTTGAAAAGAATGAATATGTAACCGACTATAAGATTTATCTAAAGAATGTGCCTGGAAATGGCAATTATGCAAAAGAGCTGTCTGAAGACCAGATACTCAGAGGAATTGATCACGGAGCTGCAAAAACTACTGATATTTATGTTGGCGGCGATGTTTACCTTGTCAGACCCCAGAGCGGAAGCGTACCGGAATCTGCAAAAAATAGAATGGATGTAAGCACATACAGACAAGACGGTTCATTGCTCTATAAAGATAATTCAAAGGATGAGTATCATAAAGCCTGGGTCATGGGGTATCGTTTGCCGTTCCAGGCCGGATATAGTATTACAGCAACAGAAAACAGCAATAGAATTTGTGATTATGTAACAGAAGGGGAAAGACAGAATCTGGATCCAAACTATGCAGGGTTCCAGGTAAAGGTATGGAACAGAGCTGATACAAATCAGGAAGAGGGAAAAAGTGCCCGGATTGATAGTGTTGTATTAAATAATAACATGAATGATGCTTTCCGTTTGAAGCATATTTATATTCCCGAGGAGTTTCTTACAGGAAATTGGTTCCTGCTTGATGAGCTGGTGCTGAATTATGGAAGCAGCAGATCTGTGAAGATACAGCGGAAGGATTTGCTGGGAGACGGACAATATAGTAAATATATGACCAATGAGAATGGCCAGTACATTTTGGATATAAATGCATTTGTCCGGGATCATATTGAAGAGTTTGTGCACTATTCAGGTACGATGAACAACGTACAGAATGCCTCAAAATATGTAAAAGAGCAGATCAGATCGTTCAAGGTAACAATGCATGCGGTAAATTCCTACCAGGCTGGACTGGATGGGGGAAAATATTTAAGTGTCACAAAGGCAAATGCTCCTGCCTATACTTATGATGGCGTCTATGTGGATCGTACGGAAGAGGATATAGCTAAGGATGCATGGACTTATAACTCCCGCCCAACAGTGATTAACAGCCCGGCTCACAATTATGACAGCTGGGAGAATAACTATTACCGTTATGATAATACGGTTAATGCAAGCTTTACTTCATCAGATAGTAATGCGGAACGTTATCAGGGAAATCTGTCCGGAACAATCCAAAGCAGCGGGTACTATGTAAGAAACCTGGTGGGAGAACTTCAGGTGAATCTGTTAAGAGAAACAGCCTTGGATACAGCTTCTGATTTTGCCAATGATGTGGATATTGTAAAATCAGGAGAGGAAGAAAACAATGCTTACCTGGGAGTGGATAGAAACCACTTGCTGCCGGATGATTATATTGCATATCATCTCAAAGTAACATCAGCGGCAGATCTGCCTTTGTATAGACCGGATGTTCGTTTCACTGTACCTCAGGGACAGCGTATTGTTGGCTGGAAAATAAAGAGTAAATCCGACACTATCTCTATTGATGATGCAGATATTACAGCGAAGGCAGCCAAGAGCGGCGCTGAGCCTGTAATACTGCAGCCGGAGAAATTCTATTCCTTTAAGGAAAATACCATGGGCACAGATACAGGGAAAAGTGCGGAGGCAGCTAAGCCCATAGAAACAAATTATACCTGCCTGGATATTTCCATTGGCAATCTGGTGGATATTGGTAATAACCATGATGTGGCAAAGAACCAGCTAAAGAAGGGAGAAGCCATTGAGTTTACCATTATTACACAGCTGACCAATGACAAAGAGCCATTTGAAGGTGTAAATATTGGAGATGCGCGTTATTATGCTGCATCACATCCGCTTCATACTTTTTCTCAGTATAAAATTACGAGAAATGGTTCCAGCGCCTATGTTCAGACAGGCGGTTCATATCCGTATCATGATGATACGGCGGAAGAATCCCATTATTATCATTATTTCCAGGACTTTTACGGACTTCCAAATGAGCGTACTTTTCTTTCAGATGTAAGAAGTAATATGACGTTTTATGACAGCCGGGATTTGAGCTTGGCGCTTGATTATAACACGAATGCCTTGCTCCATTATGACTATAATAAGATGTCATTGATTATTAATGGCAAAAGCGGAAACGATGCGGCGGATGCAATAAATGATACCTTGCATACGTTATCCAGGGCTTCTTATGAAGTGTCCTTCCTTACCAAATATACCAGTGGAGGAATCACTCGTAATTACAAGGGCTTTGACATGACGGAAAAGGCGGAATTTGCTTATCCGGATAATATGCAGCCAAAAGATGGGGATCCGAAGTATGCGAAGGTGGAATATTGTTTCTATCCTGGGAAGTATACAGAAGGACAGGACGGTTATGCCCCTGACTTAGAAGAGGTATGGCTGGATGAGGCATATGTTTACGAAGGTCATAAGCTGCCGGATGGTATTGCGGAATATAAGGGAACTACTTCTGAGGGCATTACAAAGAATGAAGGACGTCTTTTAAAAGACGCAGTAAAGATACGCTGGATTTATGAAGATATTCCATCAGGAGATTCTTCCTTTGCAGTGAAAAATCAGGACTTTATCTTAAAAGGTGTAGGACGGTACCGCGATATACGTTCTGATGCAGAAAGAGAAACAAAGAAAGCTGCTGACCGTTATAACATTCAGCCTTCAGCGAAGGTAGAGTTTGTACATACCCACAGAGAAATTGTGGACAATACAGTTGTGGGAAAAGAAGACGAGGATGCAGAGAAGGTTGTGTTCACAGAGAACATAGTCCTTAATGGAACAGGTTCAGCCGCAAGGCAGATTGCCAGAGAGCGCCCTGTTCTTGGGCTTCATACACAGATTTTTGGAACAGAAGGCGATGCAGAAACAAAATACGATCCCGATAAACCGCAGATCCTGGGATACCGCCCAGGGGATAAGGTTTGGTTTAAAACCAGTGTCAATAATATAGCCCTTACCCAGGCTACTGCAGACATTGGACTTCAGGGCGCATTGCTGGAACCGGTAATCTTTGATAAAATTCCGGAATACATCAGCACAAGCGGCCTGGATAAGATCTTTGGGAGTTCAGAATCTGAGGATGTATTAGAAAAAGCTTCAGAAGATATTCCGGAGGGGCTGCTCCATGTAAACTGGTATAAAAAGGATGGAACCTTAAGGGAGGAAGATGAGATCCCTGGATACATCATTACACGCAGAACCTATAAGGATGTTCCGGACTATGGCGGTGATATGGTCACCACCAAAGCCGATACAGATGGCTTGAACGATAGCTTTGCAAATGCTGGAAAGCATGCCTTTGCAGATATGAAACTGAGCGGAGGGAATACTGCTTCCACACCGATCAAATTCAATCTGTATACCATCCGGTTTGAGAAAGGCTCCCGGCTGGAGGTGGGCGAACGTATTGAGATCTGGTATGAGGCTGAAATCAGGGAAGAGGATCTGCCATTGGCATACACAACCAGAGGAAACAAGACCTTTGTAGATTATTATCCTAAAATGGGGGAATATTATCAAAGAGCTCAGGGGCATGATAGCTATGGCAGGCATTTAATGGAGTCCTGGCCGTATATAGGAGCAATGTCACCTAATGATAGTTACTACGGATCCCTGGGACAGTTCAACAACCAGAATGATATGATGGATTTGAATTTCCTCTATCATGATGTAGGCGTAAGCGGACAGAGGAATGAAGGAACAGATAGATATGAATTCCTGGAGCATTCTTATGTCTATATGCCGGGCTGCGGTACTGATGACAGTAGATTTGGCGGCGGCAACGGTGTTCTGAAGGATGGCGATATCCAGACCCGCAATAATCAGCAAAGCGCACGGTATATACCAAACAAGCCTGCATCTGTAAAGAGCCTGCCAACCAGTGCATCTTACAATAAATCAGAGACAGGAAGCTGGTATACTTCAGGTAAAGTGCGAGACTGGTATACTGGTGTGATGCAGTACAGAAATAACAGTATTAATATAAATGAAGAGGGAATGCATGAGGAAGCAGCAATATGGGCGGAGGCACGCCTTCATTTGCAGACTGCATGGCTAGCGGCAAGCTCGGAGATGACCGGTGCGGCAGATTACCTTTCCTCAAGAGAGTACCTTCCTACACCCCATGATGGAA
Organism: uncultured Blautia sp.; assembly: GCA_946557785.1. GTDB lineage: Bacteria > Bacillota > Clostridia > Lachnospirales > Lachnospiraceae > Blautia_A. The sequence goes on along the minus strand of CAMNTH010000006.1, from coordinate 14,727 downwards.
TACCCCGTGATATTCATCATAACACATATCCTCATTCTACATTCAGCAGCACGAATTATACAAAGAAGGACACCCGTGTAAAGCTGTATAATGACGATAATATCACGACACTGGAATATGACCAGAACTTTACTTCCCGTATAGGGGCATACAATTACGGTGACTGGGATCTTAGCGGCGGCGTAGAATTTATTTATATTATGCCTTATGGAATAGAGCCTGTTTTAACAGGGGATTCTGTAAACGTTACAGCGCAGATTTTAAGCAGCGGAACATCCTGGAAGCCTGGCTATAGTAATATTGATGCCAGCAAGGTGAGAGCAGAGATTTTGCAGCGGCCAGGAGAGGGAGGAAGTTATCGAACTCCTAATACAATGCGGGATCCTCTTCTTAGCGGACTTAACAGAACAGGGGATAATTATGGCAAGGATCCTTATTATTCAGGAAATAATTCCTGGGTTCTGAAGATTACAGTAAAGGAATCTCTGAAGAAATGGTTTAACCGTAAAACGCAGTCAGGCTATATGATACATGTGGATATTCCATCCCATGTGTATGCAACTGCGGAAAGCGAATACTGGTATGATGAAGTAATGGTGAGACCATATACAGAATCTGAACAGGATGAAAAGGATCAGCTGTATTATCAGATTTATGATACAACTACCCTTTGGGGACACAACTATCTGACTGCACTGCCTGATAACCTGCGGACCAGTACCCAGTACGGCGGTATGGATTATATCTGGAACAGCTATTATTATAGCTCAGGTTATAGCTATGAAAATATCTATGACGGCAGATATTACATTAATGGATCTCCAAATATGCCGTATATCAATGGAATGAATATCTCTAACAAAGAGGTATCTGATCAGAATGTTCTTTCAGATGGCGGGGGCAGGGATGCTTTCAAAAGCGGACAGAGGAATACTTATGCGAGTACAGGAACCCGTGCCCACATGCGGAAGCCATTGATCCGAACATGGACGACTGTTGGCAAAAACAACCTAGATGGTTCAAACAAAGAAGAGTGGTATCTGGATCCCCAGGGCGAGAATTCCACGATGAATATACATGTGGAAAATAAATATTGGCTTAACACCCTGGCGCCGAACCTTGATTGGGATCCGCCAGGGTATCTGGGCAGACGTATTGACTACTACAAATCAAAACATACTTATGCCACAGATGGAGGAAACAAAGGAACCCTTTATTATCCTCTTGTAACAGATATTCTTCCGTCGGGAATTGTTCCAAAGACTGCGGATGGGGAATTGTTTACAGAGGATAATGAAGCCAATGCAAAGAAGGAACTGGCATGGAGTCTCTATGGGGGAAGCTATTCCAATGATAACTGTGCTATAGGAAAGCTTGATGATAAGGAGAAAAATAAATATCAGGCTGAAGTAGAATATATCAAGATTAAGAAGGGGGATGGAACAGAGGAAGGCCGCTACCAGATTACCTTCCGGCAGAGGAATGATGGAGGAAATACCGGGGTGAATATCAGCAATCCGAATAAAGCGAAGATTGCTTCAGAGCAGGCCAGAATTTTTTCCTTCCAGTTCTTTACTGTAGGCGGACCAAATAAGGATGTAAAAGACGGACAGACAAATGATGAGCTTCTTGATCAATACCAGGATAATCATGTATTTGTTACCAGCGAACTGGAGAACTTCAAATTCCGGCTGGATACGGAAGTAAGAGATGCCAGATATGCAGACGGGAGAGAAGAAAACCCATACTGGGTGGGCAATCGCCAGGTAACGGATTATATGAAATGGGTTGAAAACTGGAAGAAAACTGATCCCAACCTGAATGTTCCGGCTATTCCAGCGGATAAACGAAGAGATATTGCAGCAGGTGTATTTGAGGATAATGGACATTTACCCATCCTGCCTAATACCACGAAGACATTGGGAAATACAAGCTCCTATTTAAACGTGCTGGGTTCTACAGACAAGAGAGGAAATCAGCGTTATTGGGAAAAGGACTTGAATGGATTGGATATGGAGTCTTATCCGGCACACCGCGGATCTCTTCATCTGCAAAATGCGGATATTGACGGAGATACTAAGACTGATAAGGGCGATGATTCCGGTGTTCATACGACAAACCGGGTTATGGTGAAGTATCCCAAGATTGAAAATAAGAGTTATGTGTCATTAAAGGCTGCAGATAATCTGCAGGAGGTTGAGGAAGGGGGCCGTTCAGCAAAAGGAAAGGAAGGGATTTATACATACTATCCCCCCAATACGGATATTACCTCCGATGCTCCTGCAAAGACAGTAAATTATGGAGACAATCTTTACTATAATGTAGAGATTACCAACGCCGCTGTCCAGTCAGATTATATGCATCACGGTGACGTGAAGCACAGTAAGATGAAGGTGGCAGTTGTCCTGCCTTCCCTTGTACGGTATGATGGAATATCTGATCCGGATACCCAAAAGGTAAATGATGAAAACTTATACCTGATTTATAAAAGCAGCAATGGAACGGAAGAAAAAATACCGTTTGCAGATCTTGGAAAGAAAGGGTATGAGGTGAAACTGCTGGAGCATATTGAAAATGATGATTATACAGAAAAACTTGTATTCGAGATCACGACAGCAGGAGCTAACTTAGAAAATATAACCTATAAGGATTATCTTAATGGTGAGAAGCTTCCGGGATATTTTGGCAGGGGTGATACACTGGTTCTTGGTCTTAAGACGACAATTGACAGAGCTGGATCTTCTGACGGTATTTTGTCCGGTGAGTCTTATTGGGATAACGCTTATAAAGCAGATACCTATGTAACGCTGGATGATATGAGCGGAACGTATCTTCATGAGCTGGAGGAAAATTCCGGGCCGGATGGGGAAGGTGCGGAAACATCACAGGGGGCTGGCTTCAAGGATGTATTTGCCCAATATGATGATTCCAGGATTACCTGGGTTCGGGAAGAAGCGGACAGTGAAACACCAAAGATTGACTGGGATGAAGATGAGGATTACGACGAAAAATATGCAGCGGATGTAACTGCAGCTGTGATCATATTGAAACCCCATGCAATTGTGCGGATAGATACTTCCATACAACGTATCAATATTGACAATCCTGACCTTATTGGAGATAAAACAGTTACTGATGATCCCTCGATAAAGGGCGTGGATGACATGACTGTATATATTGATGAAGCAGTAAATGACGGAAGCGAGGTTCCGGTATTTATGCTTGACTATCGTATTCCATATAAGGGAACGAATGAAGGTACCAGAGAAGAAGCGGGCACTTCCGGCAGAAAAGTCACAGCTATGGTTCAGGCAATCGGCACCGGTGTATGGGAAATTCCGGATAGCTGCCAAGATGAAGATTATCGTACAGCACTGCAGGAGAAGCTGAAAGTAAGAGTCCTGGCATTGTGCAGCGAGGATGGTGAGCCGGCAGATAAGAATGTTTCTTACCACAATCTTGGAGAGTTTACTGATGAAAATTGGGAAGAGAACAATGGTTGGATCGACCTGACAGCACTTGCATTTCCGGATGAGGCAGACGGTGTTTCTATCACAGAAAATAAAGTGATTGATATCACCAAGTTGGCGAAAACAAATAAGGATCTGGAAAAAGGAATATATCAGCTTCGTTATGTGATTACAACCGGGGACAAGCTGTATCCGGTTCCTACAGGTTTCCGGCTTGATATTGATGCAGATCCTGAGACTGAAGGGGATCAGGAGATGAATGATATTGATCCGAATCATACAAACCTTGAGGAACTGCCAGTGGATGTTACCTCAAAATCAGATGGAAAAGCAGCGTATATTAATCTGATTATAAAGAACCTGGATTCCTATAAACTTCATGTGAACCATTTTGTAAATGGATGGTCAAAGTACGATGATTACCAGTGGGGTCAGATAGCAGACAGATCCCGTGCAGGATATTATGTAACCAGTGAAAAACCGGTAATCGGAATGGAACTGAGCCAGCAGTATCTGAAGTGGGGAATGGATGAAAACCTGGAGAGTGAATTCAAATGGGTAGATAATGTTATGATCAGCCCCAGCAGTACCATGATGAAATATACGGCTACACTGACCAATCTTTCCCAGAGACAGCTTGATGAAGAAGGGCAGAAGGAGACTGCGGATGCTGCAACAGGTGTACAGGTATCGGTTGTGCTGCCTTATATTCAGAACATTGATGTGACAACAGATCCGGAAGATCCAACAAAGTATTTGAATTATGAGGAAATATCCTACAGTACGGTTGATGAGGAGTCGCCGCTGCATAAGGACTATGTAGGAAAGAATGCCATTGAAGCCAAAGACTCAAAATGGACATGGCATCTTGAAGAAGAGGATGAGGATGGAAATTGGGTACCAGTTGAAGATACGGAAGATGTGATCAAAGATGTCACCCTTGAGATTTATGATAAGGAAACCGATATATCCAACAAGTACCTGAGAAGAGTTCTTACATGGACTGCAGATACAAATAAGACCTTGAAGGCAGGCCAGAGAATCGTAATTGACTTTATGGTGCCCGTATCCCTGAATAATGGCGGTACAGGAAACTCCAAGCTTCTGGAATGTAAATCATATGGTTTTAAGAAGGGTTCCTTTATACCATATTTCCCGAGCAATGCAGGAGATAATATTAAAGAATCTTATTCTTATGAGCAGGATACCCGTGATATTAATAACAATAATATCCAATATAGTGAGACTGCCATTGTTAAGACACTGAGCGGCATTTCCTTTGATTTATCAGGTGAATTGGAACGTAAGAAAATTTCACATTCAGAATATGGCAGCGGGCTTCTTGCAGGAGGAAATGACAGAAACCCATCTCTTGTACCAGAGGGTTCTTATTACTCTTTTGACGTGATGGCATATAATCCTATGAGTGACTTGATGGAAAATGCCAGAAGGTTTAAGCATCCGGTAATTTATGATATGCTGCCGTATGTAAAGGACTATAGTCCAATCGCAGATTCTGCGGGAAATGCAACGCCTCGTAACTCCAAATGGCGCGGATATATTGATCTTAGTACAGTGAAGGTTATATTGCAAAAGGATGGACAGGATACAGATATGAAAGATGGAAGCGATCTTCATATTTGGGTAGGTCCATTTGCATCTGAAAACGGAAAGATTATTCCTAAATCTGTAGATACTTTGCCGCCAGCTACGCGGGAAGGGGATTCGAAATTCTATGAAACAATGTATGGTATCCAAAATGATACGAACAAAAGAAAATATTTCGTGCCATTGAGGGAACTGCTTGCATCTCCTGACCGTAAGGAACTGGAAAAACATGCCCAGGCTTTGTATGTGGAAACCAAGTCAGACTTTGAATTGGGAGGACGGGAATATCTGATCCTTTCCTATAATATGAAGGCACCGCTGAACCTGCCTTTGTATCCGGAATTTACACTGGAGGATGAAAGCCTGGCAGGTAAGGTAAGAGATTATACAGGATGGAACGATTTTGCTGTTTGGAATGGTACGAATGGAAATGTAAAAGGCTCCAGTATGGCAGGCGTTTACCTGGATGCTCCTTATGACAGAGGCTACATCGGACATTATGTATGGCTGGATGAAAACTACAGCGGGACATTCCTGGATGATGGAGAATACATGGAATCTCCAAATGGAAGGTATATCCTGAACAGGGCAACAAAGGATTTGGATTATGACGGCGAGATTGATGATCCGGGTATCAACGGCGTTAAAGTAGAGCTGCTGTCAGAGACGGGGTATCCGGTAAACCAGGATGGCATTACCGTTGGAATTACACCGGATGGAAGATTCTGCGAGACAGATCGCAGCACAGGTGAACCTAAGCGTGATGCCCAAAACAATTATGTATATCTGATCAATGGTCCGAAATACTATATTACGGAAAAAGATGCGTATGAGCATGATGGCTATTTTGTAATGTCCAATCTTGCACCAGGAAAATATAGGCTTCGTTATACCTTCCCGAGGGGAACCTACGATAAATATGCACTGACTACAAGATCCCTTGGGATTGAGGATAACGAGACAAACCTCACTGTTTACCGTCCCGATGGGTTATTCGGTGCAAAGGATGTTCTGCCGACAGGTGAAAAAGCAGAGAGCCTTACCATTGAAACAGGCGTTATTACAATTGATGCCATAGGGCAGGATCCTAAGAATTACAAGGCGTATGATGTAAAAATGACCGCATATGATCTTGGAGTAGCACCTTCTTTTGTTTACAGCGGCTATGCTTGGCTTGATCAGTCTGAGAATGATGAGACGGATGCACCTGAAGGCGATGGATCAGAGCTGGGAGATGGTGATGATGCCGGAACTAACGGATGGATGGATCCGGATGAGAAAAAGCTGAAAGGCGTAAAAGTGAGCATTCATGAATATCTGCCTGAGAGCGACAGCTATGAAGGAACTGTTTACGATGCCAATGGAAAAGCAATAGATTTTCTTGTAACGGATGAGAAAGGGTACTTTGAAACTGCGCTTTATCAGTATCGAAGCTATATAATCGAGGCAGATGGTACCAGTGCAAAACCGGCGGATGGTTCTGGTGAAGACAATATCGTATATGTGCCTTCTCCTGTAAATCAGAGTACAAATCCTTTGGAACTGGAATTGGACAATGACCTGGTACGGAATAAGAAGCTGGGCAAGAACTGCACTGCTGTGTTTGTAGCAGATCCAAGAAATAAGTTTTATGACAGAGGGGAAATTGACCGTGGAAGCTACGGGATTTATCAGAGGATTGGACTGGGATTTGTAGAGGCAGGAAAAGGATACATAGGAAAATATGTATTCAATGATGAAAATTACAATGGCGTCCGTGACGTATATCAGGATGAAAATGGTTACTGGGTTACAGAGCCGGATATTCCGGACGTGGAGCTGGCACTGGAGAAGTGGTACTATGTTCCGGAAGAGGACGGTACCAATGGCACATGGGTAAAAGCTGAGGAGCCGGAACGTACCATAAAAACAAAGTCGGGCTATGTATTCCAAAAAGTAGATACTTCCCATACGGCAGAAGCTGAGGATGGAAGCGAAGAGGTTTATCTTGCAGGCTATAAAGTGAAGCTTAAGATGGATACCATGCCCAAGGGTTTTGTACCGACCAAATATCATATGCCGTCAGATAATGACAGCGACCTTCCGCTGGAGGATTCAAATGATACAAAGGATGGTTACAGGTATCTGAATACGGAGCCTCTGATCATTGCGGAAGAAGTGGAAAATTCTGAAAGTGATATTGATAATATTTACGAGAAGAAAGTGGGGGATAAGACTTACGATATTTCCAAAGCCCTTCGAATTCTGGATTTAGATGCCGGTTTTGTAGAAGTGGACTATGCATCAGTGAAAGGCATCGTATGGGATGACAAGAACTATGATGGACAGAGGGGAACCTATGAAGATGCGGATGGTGCAAAGCAGGAGGAACCTGGAATCCAGGGTATGGAACTGACCCTCATCCCTTATGTTTATAAGGACGGAAAAGGCTGGCAGAAGCTGGATAAAGCTGAAATGGCGCAGCCGGGTTTGTTTGAGGATGTTCCCGGCACTGTAAATGGATATCGTAAAACGGCTGTTACAAATGAGAAAGGGGAATACGTTTTTGACAACGTAAGATCTAATGTAATACTGAAGACCAGCGAGACAGATGGTACACAGGTACAGAAGCGGTTCCTGGCGGGATATCAGATCCAGGTGTCCAAAGACGATATGGAGGCTCTTGGACAGGAGGAGAACCTCCGATATGCAGTAACCAGACATCGTGTAGGAAGCCCTGCTTCAGACAGCGATCTTTGGAAAGAAAGTATGCTGCTGAATGAGAAGGACGGAGCTCCCATTATTGTTGCAAAGCAGATTGATGAGACGGATCTGGAGACGGAATATGGTAAAGAGGAACTGAAGAACCAAAGTATCTATATGATCCACAATGACCTTGGTCATTTTGATATTAATAAGGTAGTGGATATTTCCGGATATGATGCTGGTTTCACAGCATTTTGCAGGGGCAGCGTAACAGGCCGTGTATGGCTGGATGGCAATTATAATGGCCTTATGGAGGAAGCCGGTGAAGAAGAAGCTGAAGAAGAGCAGATCAGTGAGTCTGGAATCCAAGGTGTAAAGGTTACTGTAAAGAGGTATTATTATGCGCCTGATCCGGATGCAAAAGATCCGGATGCGCCGTGGATATGGATACAAGATAAAGAGTTTGCTTCAGCCAAATATGAAGATGTAACAGATAAAGATGGAAATTTTGAAATCGGAAATCTGGATCCATATGTTTACAGGAAAGAAGAGTCAGGAAAAGAAAACTACTATCTGGCAGGCTATAAGGCAATGCTGAAAGACCATCCGGATAAGAAAATTTACGCTCTTACATTATATCGGCAAGTGGGAGAAAATGGAGAGCGCAATAATGACCTGAAGGAAGATAATGATGAGCTGCTGCTCAATGCAGAGGATGAGTATATCATCGTTGCAGATGAGCATACCAAAGAGCCTGACAAGGAACCTCCATATCCCGCAAACAGCGATGGAACGGAATGCGGTGAAAATGGAGCGCTGTATACTCTGAAATATCTTGATACATGGTATGACATTGTATTAGCACGCACCCAGGGCGGCTATGATGCCGGCTATCTGAAATATCCATTAACCACTATTAAGGGGCTGGTGTTTGATGACCTGAATTATAGTGGGTTTATTTGTGAGGGTGAAGATTACTCTGAAAACCTGAAGGCTGCTGTTGGTAAACTGGCAGACAAAGCAATCAAGGTAACAGCAGATGGATATTACTATGATCCTGGAGAAAAACAATGGATGCCTCTGCCTGAGAAGAAGTCTTATACTGCAAAGATTATGGCAGATAGTGACGGTACATATGAAATAAAGGTGCCTACGCAGTTTGCATTAGATCTGAATAATGACGGAAAATATGAGAACTATCTTGCAGGCTATAAGCTGACGGTAAATGTGATTCCTCCGGGATACCATGTAACCAGACATCCTCTTGAGGATGGAAATAGTCAGGATGAGCAGGTGAATAACACTCTTCGTAAAGTACTTCCGGATTATTTCTTAACTAGAAGCATTGACGGCGTATATGCGGGGAATAAAGATGAAGAAGTAGATGGCTTTGTGATAGCAGCCCAAAGCACAGGATTGTCAGGAATAGAATCGAATGAAGCTGTGAATGACAATATTGTAGATGTTCCTGGGAAAGCGGATTTGGCTAAGAAGGTTTCCTATGACCTTGGTGTAGAAAGAATCTTGACATATCATATCGGATATACTGACATAAAGACGTCTACGATTACTGGATGGATGTTCCTTGATTTTAACCGCGACGGCGTATATAACGGATTGAGCGAAGATACGTCCGGAGATGGAGGAAGCGAGGATAAGGAAGAGTCAGCTGATAAGCCAATCTCCAATGCACGGATCGGTCTGAAGCGCTATAAGTGGGAACAAGTGAATACCGTAAAGGATGGGGCAGAAACTCTGGAGTGGACGTGGACAGAAAACGGTAATAATACAGATGGTTATTACAAAATTACAAGAAGCGGAAGCGATGGAAAATATGTATTCGACAATCTGCCTACCCATGCGGGACATGAAGGTGATTATCATTCGGATAAACCCCAGTTATACGGATATGAAGTATACCTTCTGGATATGCCAAAGGGTCAGGGGAACCGGACTTTGGCGGCAACCTATTATCAGAAGGGTGGAAAGTTCTCTGATAGTATGCTTTTGGCTGATACCCAGCAGAGTAAGAAGACAGAGGATAACAAAAGTACCGAAACGGGTGAGCTAAAGGATAATTATACTATCATTGCATCTAAGCTGGATGAAGGCGGAGATCATTCCGATCTGTCAGATGTGGTGGATGGCTATGACTGTGCCCAGGGTTCAAGACGGTTCTGGTATAACATGGGATTTTTGGAATACGGATTGGGAAGCATCAGCGGAAACATATTCCAGGATCTGGATTATGATGGAAAGCTTGATGCAGCAGAACGTAAAGGAGTCCCGGGACTTTCAGATGCTGTTATTGGCCTGAAGCGTTACTACTATAAAGATGGAAGCTGGACTCTTGATCAAACCGGCGGATATGCAAAAGAGCAGAAAGATGACGGAACCTTTGAATGGATAAAGGTTGATAAGGATGCAGAGTATCTGGATATTGCCAAGGCAGGGGAGGATGGAACCTACAGCTTTGAGAATCTGGAAACAAGCAAACTGATCAAAAAGGACAACAGCCGGGTTGCAGACAATTATCTGTATGGCTATGAACTGTATGTCATTCAGGCTCCGGATAAGAAGCTCTTTGAGCAGACCAGGTATGGAAGGAATTATGGAGAGAGTGATAGTTCTCTTTGCCTGGATACCAGAATCGTTAAGGAAAGAACAGATTTGCCAGAGGTATATGAGGGAAAAATCGTTGTAGCATCACTGAATAAGAATGATGTGACAGATGAAAACTATCTCCATTACAAGATTGGTAAATATAACGTTCTGGAAGCAAAAGATATTTCTGACTATAATGCAGGATATGTGAGCAGGATAAAAGGCAGTATCTCAGGAGCCGTATTTAATGATGCTGATTATAATGGTATTTATAACTCTTTAGATATGGATAAGCCTTTGGAAAAAGTAACCCTTGGTTTGAAGCGCTATGTATGGGCTAAGGATGAAGAAAAAGATTCTGGACATTGGGAACTTTCGCAGCAGGCTGGTAATGATTATTTTGAAACTGTAAAGACCGATGAGAATGGGAGCTTTATCTTTGAAGACCTGGATACTCATGAACTGTATTATGAGAAGGATACGGCAGATGGCGTAAACCGTCTTTATGGTTATGAAGTATATGTGATTGATGGAATTGATGCATCGAAACAGGCGATTACCAGATATCAGATGAACCATGGAAGAGATGACAGCGCAGTGAAGATAAACTGCCAGGTTATCAAGCCGGAAGCAAATCTGATCATTAAAACAGAAATGAAAGACGGCAAGCTTGTTATAGCGAAAGCCCGGAAAAAGGATGAGGATACGGAAAATAAGGAAGCCGATCCGGATTACTATACGGAAGGCTATAGCCTGATCCTTTCAGAAGCCTTAAGTGAATACAATGCCGGCTATACCCCGCTGCAAAAAGGAACCATTCAGGGTAATATATTTAAAGACCTGAATTATGATGGCGTCCTTCATAAAGAAACAGAAACAATAACGGGAGATACCGCTTTCCATAATGTAAAGCTGGGTCTGAAACAGTTCGTTTATGAAACCGGGGAAGAAGATAAGAAGGAATGGAAGACTGTACCTGGGGCAGATCATGGAGAATATCTGCAGATTCTGGAGATGGAAAATGGTATTGAAGCAGACGGCAGCTATAAGTTTGTCAATCTTCCAACCCACATAATGAAAGAGGGGGCTAATCTTCTGTATGGCTATGAAATCTGGATGATTGACGGCACGGCACCGGATAAGAGAATGTATGAGACTGCAGGATATGGAGCGAATAATGGCGTAACAGACAGTGCTTTGGGCCTGGACGGTCAGATCCTGAAGGAAAGTGCAGCATTGCCGGAGATGCTGGATCAGAAGATAATCGTAGCAGATCCTGCAAAAGATGAAGAGGGTGTTGATACAAGCTACCTTGTGGAAGGATACAATGTCATACGAAAAGAGGACATAGAGGATTATAATGCCGGATATGCACAGCGTGCAAAAGGAAGTATCCGGGGTATTGCTTTTAAGGATGCGGACTATAATGGTATTTATACTCCTGTAAAAAGAAATAATGAAGGTCCTCTTTCTGGCGTAGAGATTGGCATCAAACGCTATAGGTGGTCGGAGACAGGAGATAAATGGATAGTTGCTCCATCTGATGCAGATGTTGATGTAAATGGCGAGAAGTATTTTGCTCTTACAAAAACAGATGAAAATGGAGAGTATTCCTTTGAAGGTCTGGATACCTATGAAATGATCGAAGGTTCGGACCTGCATCATGGTACAAAGCTTCTGTACGGTTATGAACTGTTTGTGACAAAGGGATTAAGCGACCTGGATTATGCAGTGACCGTATACCAGGCCGGAGAAACCGGTAAGGACATAAACAGTGCGCTTCTAGTGGATAATAATCAGCTTATCAAGGCTGACAAGACTTTGGATGAAATGCTGGGGCAAAAGGTTATTGTTGCGAAAAAGAAAACAGAAGATGGTATCCGTGAGAAAATGCTGGCGGATTACTTTGTAAAGGAGTATGATGTAACAACTCCTGCAGCCCGTACAGGCTACAATGCAGGATACAAGTCCCAGGAAACAGGAAGCATTGAAGGTGTTGTTTTTGAAGATCAGGATTATGACGGTATTTATGATACAACGGAAGATGGGGCAGAAAATCAGGAAACAGGATTTGCCGGCGTAAATATTGGTCTGAAGCGTTACAGATGGGAAATGGGTCAATGGAAACTGGATCCGTTAAAACCCACGGCCAATGGACAGACGCAGGTGCCTGATGGATTTTATGCAGCTGCAGTCACTGACCAGAGCGGCAGATACATCTTTGGAAAGCTTCCTACTTATAAGCTGGAGCAGAATGGATGCAAGACGATTTATGGTTATGAGCTGTGGATACTTGATGACCGGGATGAAGAAAAGTATGCCATTACAAAGTATCAGGCAAATGAAAATGAGAAAGACAGTGCTCTTCTTTTGGACAGGCGGATTCTTAAAAAAGGGAACAGCGTTCTGGAAAACTTTAATGAGAAGATCATTGTTGCAGCCCCGAAAGGGGAGGAAGATTCCGGCGTGGATGAGAGCTACTTTGTAGAAGGATATAATGTTATTGCAGGTGTACATCTTGATAACTACAACGCAGGCTATACTCCTTTGCAAAAGGGAAGCATCCGGGGAAATATCTTCCTTGATTGGAACTTTGATGGTATCTTTGACAAGGGCGATGAGACCCTTTCCGGTGAGAAAGACTTTGAAACAATAAAGCTTGGCCTGAAGCAATTTGTTTATAAGGCTGGAGACGGTGATGGGAAGGAGTGGCAGCTTGTTCCCCAGGCAGATGGAGGAAAATATCTGCAGATCATAGAATGGGGCAATGGTATTGAGGATGACGGAAGCTATCTTTTTGAAGAGGTTCCTACCCATAAGCTAGAAGGAGATACCAGACTTCTGTATGGTTATGAGATTTGGCTTTTGAAGGAAGGAAAGCCGGATGACAAGAAATACGAGACTGTCAGCTATGAAACAAATGGCGGAAGCAATGACAGCGCATTGTTCTTAAGCGGCCGGATACGCAAGACCGCAGGCTCCCGTCCTGAGCTCTTGGACGGCAAGATTGTTGCAGCAGATCCTAAGAGGGACGATGGTGAAGAGGTATATGATATTTACCATGTAAATGACTACAACGTTGTACGGGGGGCAGAGGTTACCGATTATAATGCCGGATATACTGCTTTAGCAAAAGGAAACATTGAAGGCATTGCGTTTAAGGATTCCAATTATGATGGTATTTATAATGAAGGGGAGGAGCTTTTAGAAAATATCCAGCTTGGCCTGAAGCGTTATGTCTGGATACAGAGTGAAGACCAGGAGGGAACATGGGAGCTTGCCCAGGAAGATGCATCCGGCTTCTTTGCCGCAGCGGCAACGGATGAGAATGGCAGATATTCTTTCAACGGCCTGGATACCCATGAATTATTCAGAGGGGATGAGGAAAGCAAGGCTCATGGAGTTAATCGTCTGTATGGTTATGAAGTGTATGTAACAGACGGTCTGAAGGAAGAGGATGGCTTTGCAGTCACCAGGTATCAGATGAACAATGGAGCCAGAGACAGTGCCCTTTTGATAGATGGTCAGCTGCTTAAGAAGGGGCAGGACATTGATGAGGTTAAAGCTCATAAGATCATTGTGGCCAGAAAGGGCGGGGAGGATCCGGAGAAGCCGGATGTTACTGATGACAGTTATTTTGTGGAAGGCTACAATGTGGCGTCTGCACAGGCACGGACAGATTACAATGCCGGCTACAAGCAGATAGAGACAGGTACTATTGAAGGTGTTGTATTTGACGACCAGGATTACGATGGCCTGTATGAACCGGATGCGGATGAAGACGGCAGGGCAGACGGCGTATTCCCAGGAATAGAGATTGGCCTGAAGCGCTATAAATGGGCGGATGCCTGGATCCTGGATGTTCCGGAAGAAGCAGCGGATGAGTATATTGCCCGTGCAGTGACCGATGAAAAGGGCCGCTACATCTTTGAGAACCTTCCTACCCACTGCCTGGAGGATGGCAAGAAAGTCCTTTATGGTTATGAGCTGTATGTGCTCACGGGAAAAGACAGGGCTGACTATGCAGTGACCAGATATCAGGCAAATAAGGAGGCAAAGGACAGTGCCCTTCTCCTGAGCGGGCAGATCATCAAGAACAGCGGCCGGCTGCCGGAAATGAAGGACGGCAAGATCATTGTGGCAGAGAAGGAGACAGATCCTGACTGGAAGCCGGATGTAACAGAAGGAGTGGACAGAAGCTGCTTCGTGGAAGGCTATAATGTGGTGATTGGAAGGAACCTGACCAATTACCATGCAGGTTATACCCCGCTGCAGAAAGGAAGCATTTCCGGAAACGTATTCAAAGATATTGATTATGACGGTATCTTTGATGAAGAAAGGGAAAATCTGACCGGGGAGA
>CAMNTH010000005.1 GCA_946557785.1 uncultured Blautia sp. | reverse complement strand
ACCGCCTCAAAAGAGGCGGTTAGCTTTCGTGGTAGATGCATGGTTTACCATTTACAATCAACACAACGGAAAACTCGTTTTGAGTAATGATATAGTAACAGGCAGTGCCATTGTTACAATACAAATCCCTATCTAAAAACAGACGGTGCATACCGCCTGTTTTTTTATGAATCTTTATGAAATCTTCAAAAATAATAGATATTATTTAAAAATAAGAAATTGAAATAGAAACAGTCCACCAAATAAAAAAACGGAGTTTTGGTGGGCTGTATCGTCACGCCCTCCAGACTTGTTTTAAGTTTGGGGGATTTCTTATGTGTTGGTCTGATACCGCAACGCCGCTTTTTATTAAAAGCGGCAGTTATTTACATACTGCCCGACAGGATTGAGGATAATCTGTTAAAAAAATCCTCGTTCTTATATGGGGCTGCTATACGCTAAAAACAGATGTCAAATATCTACATAACAGCACTTTAATTTCCCATAGCCGCAAAGGTCTGCCAACTGCTCTACAAGGCAATCAACGCTTTGCCAGATATTCAGAAGCGGCGTTTTCTGCTCTACCACGAGTACGATTACACTTTTTATGAGATTGGAAAAATGGAACATTGCAGACCGCAGGCGGTAAGATGTTCCGTTATCCTTGCCAGAGAAAAGATAAAGGCACAGATGAAAAAATATCTCTGTGCCTGACAGTTTAGCGAATGCCCTTGTATTTTCGGATATGAGGGTGTTTTGCTATATGTTCTCTAATGGAACTTTACAGAGGTCAAGAAACCCGAACACGCATTAAAGCTCTTTATCCGCTTTGCCTTTACGCATAAAGGCCAGTGCTGCATCGTCTCCCGTTTCTACGCCGATGGTCAGCCCGTTGTAATCGGCATGACGGAGCCGGATTAAATCTTCATCTGTCTTGTTTACAGAATCTGTAATGCGGGCAAAACAGCCAATGGAATTAACAGAGGGAAAATATTTATGGATAAATGATGCAATTTCGAGCAACTTTTCTGTTTTCAGAACAAACGGGTTGGCTCCGGTTAGGAAAACACGCTGAATTAGTTCTGGATTTTCTTTTCCCTGCAGTCGTGTCAACATCTTGGAATAGGGATTTGTATGCAGAACTTGTGCTTCCAGCAAGTTACTTTCAATGTCTTCTATAGGCGACATTCTGAATTTGAATGGCAAATCGCTGTACAGGGTACAGAACTTGCACTTGTGATGGGTGCAGCCCACTGTGACTTCCAGCAGAAGCGAGTCTGCTTCATAGGGCGGACGCCAGATTGTTCCTGTGTAATGCATGATAACCACCTCAGATTAAATTAAGATTATGTACAGGCAACGAGGCAAACCTGTACATTACTGTCCCGTTAGGATGATTATAGCAAAGCACAGCAAAAAGAAAAGTACTGTACTTTTTTACAGTACCTTTTATTTTGATATAGAATAGGGTATGATGATGAGGGAAGGAGATGGGGAAATGAGAAAATCGGAAGAAGCAGCGAACCGCTGCAGGACGATTTCTATGGTGCAGAAATTACTGGGAGGAAAATATAAGATTGAGATTCTTTGGTATATCGGGAAGTGTGATGTCCGGCGCTTTGGGAAACTTCGTCGTCAGATAGGGGAAATTACAGAAAGCTCTCTTACGAAGCAGCTCCGGGAATTGGAAGCAGATGGATTCATTATCCGGCATGATTTTTGTGAAGTGCCTCCACGGGTGGAGTATACTTTAACAAATCTTGGGAAGAGTTTTTTATCTGTCCTCGATTATATGAAATCTTGGGGAGATGAGAATCTGCTTGTATAGTTGCTGAAGTTACAGAGAATTTACTATGGGCAAATGTTATGTATGATTGGTACAAATAGAAGTTTGATGAATAATTTAAAACAATTATAGAGGATATACGAAAATGGTACATATAAGGAAAGCAAAAGAAACAGACCGTAATAATGTAGCTTTATGTATTGCAGAAGGATTTGAAAAGGATTTTTCAATATTATGTAAAGATAATCAAAAAGTGGCAGATGCTATCACAATGGGATTAAATATAGAAAGATTTTATGTAGCAGAAATAAAGGGAAATATTGCGGGAGTGTTGGCAATTTCTGATTGCAATGGCAGAGCTGCAAGAGCAGAAAAATTATCTTTGAAGAAACATTTTGGATTCTTCAAAGGGGTTATTGGCACTTTCGTTTTGAAAGAAGAATTTGAGAAACAACTTGCGTTTCCTATTACGACTGGATACATAGAATTTGTAACAGTACGAAAAAAATACCGCAGACAAGGCATTGCGGCAACTATGCTTAAAGAAAGTATGTTGCTTACAAATTATCAAGATTTTGTGCTTGATGTTACTGATATAAATAATAATGCTATTAAATGTTATACGAGTATCGGGTTTGAGGAATTTAAGCGTATTCCAATAAAGCACGGTAAGCAGAAAGGTTTTAATGAGAAGATTTTTATGCGGTATCGTCCCAAATGAAAGCAATTAACAAATTCCCAGTGGTCTATTTGCTTTTGGATCGCTTTAAAGGAAAGAGCCTGAATAGAATGAATGGCATCAACACCGGCAGCAATAAGATCGGGAATTATATCCACGATGGAGCCGCAGGAATGATAGATTACCTTTAAGCCATAGCTGTGAGCCTGTTCCATTAATTTGCGGCAGCCAGGAATTACGAAACAACGTACCATATTTTACTCAATAATGGGCAAATAAGGCTGGCTGAGCGTGAATGTCCGGCATACCGAGCCAGGCGGCTGGCCGATCTGTTTTCTCACGGTTGATTGTGGCATAAAAGCGTTCAATACTGTTCATATGGAAATACCTCCTTAAAGTGAGTGGGTTCCCCATCCTTATCGGATGGGGGCCAGAGTAAGTTTCAAAGTGTAAGCGTGATTGCAGTTTTTTTTCTTTGGAGCCTGTACGAAAAGGGCTTCTTCTGTCTGCACGAAGGAAAGAGAGTCCTGGCTTCCAAGCAGAGTAATGCGCTCAATTGACTCCATACCCTTTTTTAGGGTTCGGATTTTCCAGCAGTCATTTTGGGGCCAGCCCATAGAAATGGCGTATAAGAAGCCTCCTTGTACAGTAAAGCGGAAATCCTGATCAGTTAGTACAGAGTCTTTTAAAGCGGCTTCCTGTCCGGTGACAAGCTGCTGCTTAACTTTTTCCGGATCATAGCTGCTGTCCTCGATTTCTGTTGGACCTTCGCCGGATACCCGGAAGGGACGGCTTCCGTAAATGGCTTCCCCGTTTATTTTCAGCCAGTCGCCGATGGCATAAAGCTCCTTCACTGCGCCAGGGTGGAAGGATCCATCTGCACAGGGACCTACATTGAGAAGCAGGTTTCCATTTTTGGAAACCGTATCGCAGAGCTGCTGAATAATCGCAGAAGCCGGACGGTATTTGGGATTCTGGACAATACACCAGGTAATGTTGTCCTCGAGACGGTCGTCTACCTGCCAGACAAAGGGCTTGGGAGCGGAAAAACGGCCTCTTTCCACATCCAGTACCCCCAGGTTTTTTGGAAAGTCTTCTAATTTATAGGTAATGATCCCGTTTTTCATATGGCGGTAATAATGCTCTGCCATGCGGAAGCGGTCTTCCTCCTGAATGATAAAGGTGCGACCGTCAAAGTAAAGGGCATCGGGACTGTATTTTTCAACAACTTCTTCAACTTTTTTCCGCCAGGTAGTACAAAATGCCTTGTCAGGATAACGGTAAGGTTCATAGCGATTGGTTTCTAAAGGCAGGGCGGGTCCATAGTAAAGCTCATTTTCTGGTTTGTATACATCGGCTTCGTTGTCTGTGGACATGAACCATCCCCAGAGCCATTGATGATGGAAGGTGGCCAGGGTTTTGATTCCTCTTTTTTCAAACGCCTGAAAGCATTCCCCTACAATATCTCTTTTGGGACCGTAATTTATACTATTTACAGGGTTTACCCGGCTATCCCAGAGGGAAAAGTTATCGCAGTGTTCAGAGACGGGACCTGCGTAGCGTGCGCCGGAACGGACTGCCAGATCTGCCCAGGCGTCCGGGTCAAATTTGTCCCCTGTAAACATGGGATAAAAATCTTTATAGCCGAAATCCTTTAAAGAACCGTAGGTCTCTTCATGATGAAGATTGTGGGGAAGCCCTTTGCAGTACATGTTCCGGGAGTACCATTCGTCCTTAAATGCCGGGACGCTGTAGGGTCCCCAGTGGAAAAAAAGGCCGAATTTAGCATCTGCGAACCATGGAGGGGTATCGTGTTTGATGGACTGCCAACTGCAGGTAAATTGTTCATTCATAGTTTTCTATTCCTTTCTTTTGGAGGTTGTATTTTTGTTATTTAGAAAACAGGAAGCTTATAAAAAGAGAGAGGCGGCAGATAAGTTACCTCGTCTACCGGCGGGAGCTTCACAGGATCAGCCTGGAAACAAAAGGATAAAAGGGCATCTTTTTGGGGCGTCCTCTTTAGAAGAAGACGGATGGAAGGGCCGTCCTGACGGGTATGAAGAAGCCGCTCAATAGGGATTTCCCCTTGCCCATCTGTAAGTGTAAAGCCGCCTTCCCTGCCAAGGGTGGAGTAGATCACAAAACCTAAAGCCACGTTTGCGAAGGTTAGTTTCAGGCAGTTGTCCCTTTCCAGCTCAATTTTTTGCAGGGTTGGAGCGCCATAAGAGGCAGTTTCGTATAAAATATAGCCGCAGAGTTTTGCAAGCTTCTCACCTAACAGGACGTTTCCGTGGGCACTGTTATGAATGCCATCGGAGAGGGGACAATTTGTGGTAGGCAGTACATACAGGGAGGGGATGGTAAAAGCGGCCCTTCGTTGAGCCTCCCGGATCATCCCCCAGCAGTCGTCGTGAAGGCCGCCGATCTGCCGGTTGAGCTGAATAGTGAAAAACGGAATTTCATAGCCAAGGGCTGATCGAAGCTCTTTTACAAAATGATCGAACCGCTCTTCATACAGAGGGGCGTTCTCAGGGTCTGCGTCGGAACAGCCCTGGTACCAGAGAACCCCGGCATACAGGCCTTTGGTCAGCTGGATTTTGTCCAGTAGATTTTGATAAAGCTCTCCGGAAGGGGGCAGCCATTGTTTCATAGAAGAACCGCCAAGAGCAGTCTGTATAAAGCCTACCGGGCAATGGGAAAGTTCCATAAAGCCTTTTCCAAAGGCAAGATAGGGAGAAATTCCAGGAATTCCCATTTCTTCGTTTGCCAGAGACCCGGCGTCAGTGCTTTCATTCATAGGGTGACATGCCATATCCCAGCAGTTTCTGTTTCGGAAAAGATGCACTCCGGGAACTGGGGGATCCATAGCGGCGTCCCAGGCGTGACCTGCGGAATTGGATTGTCCGGCGATAAGAAAGAGATTTCCAACGCCAAAGTGCAGGGAACAATCTCCCCGGTATAGCCAGGTAACTTCCGGGAGGGTACTTTGGGTTTCCAAAGAAGTCTCCAGCCGATAGAGGCCGCCTTGTGGGACAGAGAGAGTATGGGAAAAGCTTCCGGAAAAGTCTTTCTGTACATAATGATCCATTTCTGTCCAGGGAATAACCTGAGAATTATCTTCTTCTTTTAAGATACGAACCAGAGGCCGTACTTTTTTGACTCCTACTTGAATGGCGGCGGGATGAACCTGGAAGGTTCCTTCCAGGAGGATCTTAGCAGAACCATGGATTTGCTGAAGGATTTCCCAGTCTGCAGGTCGTTTGGTAAGTGTAATTCCGTGCATAATGTTTCTCCTTTCATAAGGGATAGATGGTTGTCATTTCGGATTCTGCCGGAGGATGTATTCTTCTAATCCCTTGTCATAAAGCTGTTCAAGGGCTGCATCCCACATCACAAGAGGATCCTCTGTTCCAAGGATACATTTCACAAAGCTCTGAAAAGCATCGCTGTTAAAGCTGGAATCTTCCTTTGGAATGCTGATAAAGTCATAGGGACGTTCCAGAGGAAACGTATTATTTTCACAAAAATCCAGGGCTTTTTGTGCCAGATGGACGCTTGCTTCCCCATAAAGAAAACGGGATTCTTCTGTGTTTTCAAAATCTTTCCGGTGCCAGCCATGGCCTCCCAGATTGGACCACAGCTGCCAGGATGGATATTTTTTCATAAGAGCGGACTTTTGGGATATGTCAGATTCTGACAAGAGAGAGACAAATGTGCCGTCCGCATTTTTTGTGTAATCTGTTTCTTCAATCCCATATCGGTAAAGGGATATCCCTTCTGGTGAAAGGAGATAATCCAGCAAACTTAAAATTGTAGAAAGCTGTTCCTTCGTAACATGGGAACTAATATAGGTTTCTGACCAGAAAGAGCCGCTGGAATTGCAGTAGCGTTTGCCGTCTGGAGCCGGAAAAATAGGAAGCACATCTACACATTCCGAAAAAGGCTTTTCGTTTCTTGCATTCCACATGCTTTCAAGTTCCTGAATGGAGGAAGCAGAGGATTTATATTCCAAAGCACCCAGTCTTCCGGAACAAAAATCCTCCAGGACAGCGGCAGAATTTTTGGCATAGAATTGAGGATCCAGACTTCCTGCTGTAAAAAGATCACGGTAATAGACCACTACATCACGGAAATCATCGGTACACCAGGAAGGCCGGTATACGCCGTCAGTATCTTCAACCCAGGAGTAGGTGTTGCAGTTCGGGGCAATTCCAAGCATCACCCATTTTCCAAGGGCGGACAGAGCGTTCACATTGTATCCCAGAGTATCGCCTATGCCGTTTCCGTCCGGGTCCTCTTTGGCAAAGGCTGCGGTCATCTCCAAAAAATCCTGGGGACATTGTGGATCCTGAAAGCCTAATGTTTCCATCCAGTCTCTGCGTACCATCATAGCTGCGTCAGAAGAAGACAGGATGGTTTCGTCAAACAGCGGATGAGGAATGGCATAATAGTGGCCATCCTCATGACGCAGGGAGGGGAAGCTGTGGATAAGCTCTTCCAAATGGGGGTAGTTGGAGAGATCGTCCGGCAGCATTTGAATAGAGTGATTTTCCACCAGCTTGTGGAAAAACGCATTGTCCTTCGCATCATTGGAGGAAAGCAGGGCAGTAGTGAAAACGTTCGGCAATTCCTCCGTGGTTGCCAGAATTTGATACTGCTGTTTATAATTGCTCCAATTAAAGGACTGGGCAGACGCTTTAAAATGAAATTTTTCTTCCAGATATCGGGTAAGTCCATCGGATTGTTTGCCATTTTGCATAAGATCAATATCCCAATGCCCGAAGGACAATTGGCTGGGAGGTTCCTTTGAAGGAACCGTTGTTTCTATCTTTGGGCTGCAGCCTAAGAGAAAAAGGGGAACTGTCAAAAGAAAAAGGCTTTGTTTAACGTGGCGCTTCTGAATCTTCATGGGCATTCTCCTTTCTGTCTTCACTGCCAGAGGCATTTCGGTATGCGGATGGCGTAAAACCGGTGAGCCGCTTAAAGACCTTGGCAAAATAGAAATAATCTCTGTATCCTACCTGGTTCGCCACAAGAAAAATCGGCATATCTGTATGCAAAAGAAGCAAAGCCGCCTGGTGGATGCGAAGAGAAGTTAAGTAATTGCTGAATGTGAAGCCTGTTTCCTCTTTAAAGAGCTGACTGGCGTAGTTCGGGGTGACAGAGGTCAGATCAGCCAGATCTTGTATGGAAACATCTTCTGTATAATGGGTTTTCAGGTAAATCAGCATGGAAAGCACGCTTTTGTTTTCAACTGCCAGCTGCTCCGGGGGAAGAAAGTTTTTTTCATTTCCCGGAAAATGGGGAAGCGCCTCCTGTTTTTGCGGAACCGAAACAGAGGAGGGGGAAGGAGCTGGACGGTTTTCCAAAATTTCATAAGCCTTTTGCATGGAATCCATCAATTCGCTTCTGGAAAAGGGTTTTAAACAGTAGCCAACCGCATTGTTGAACATGGCTTTTTGGGCATAGGCGAACTCCGCATGGCCGCTGATAACAATAAACAAGGTGGGAAGCTTCTCCTGTTTTGCCATTTGAAGAAGCTCAAGGCCATTCATGCCGGCGAGTTGTACGTCTATAAATGCCAAGTCTGGTTTGCGTGCTTTAATATAGGAATAGGCGGAGGAACCATCGTAGAATTCCCCTATAATCTCAAAATAATTCTGATTGGAAATGGTTGCGATCAAGCTTTTGATCACCCATTTTTCATCATCAATAATAATTGCCTGATACATGGTTTTGCTTTCCTTCCGGTTTACTTAATTGGTGTGAAGCAGTTTGGTAGGGAATACGCAGCTGGATATTGGTTCCGATCCCAAGCTGGGAATCCAGGATCAGGGAATACTCTGGACCAAAGTGCAGAACCATACGGCTGTTGACATTTAAAAGACCAATGCTGTCATGATTCTCGGAATCCATATCCTGATAAGCGTCCATGATGGTGTTTGCACTGTGCACAGGGCGCTGCAGTTCTTTGCGGATCTGCGAAAGCTTGGAAGGCTCCATTCCAATGCCAGTGTCAAAGATCCAAATGGCCAGGTACCCATGCTCCGGGTTCATTCCGCAGCCAATCAAAAGTTCTCCTGGCTCCAAGCTTGGCTCTAGGCCGTGAATGATGGCATTTTCCACCAGGGGCTGAATGACCATTTTGGGGATCAGGCATTCCAGCAATTCTTCCGCAAGTTCGTATCGTACGGTAAAGCGGCTTCCAAAGCGGTAGGACTGGATATTTAAGTAGGATTTTACGATTTCCAGTTCTTCCTCCAGAGGAACCATCTCGTTTCCTTTGATGCTGTAGCGGAAAATCTGGGAAAGAGAGCTGACCGTATCGATGATCTCGTCAGTATTCCCCATAGCCGCCATGCCGCATACCATGGTTAAGGTGTTGTAAAGAAAATGGGGATTTACCTGGCTTCTTAAATAGGCGATTTCTGTCTTGGTATTATTCATTTCCATCTCATACATATGTGTATAATTTTCAAATATCTTATGATTCAGCTCATAAGTGTGGAGCAGCATTTCATTGAGGGAGTTGTTGATCTCACTAATTTCTTTAGAGCCGAAAATACCCTGGTCAATTTTAATACCATCCTTATAATTTCTCTGATTGTCTGTGGCTACGTTTCGCATAAAGAGCGTGAGCTTTTGAAGGGAACGGATCAGGGGCCGGTAAATATGCAGCATGATCAGAGTAAACAGCACCAGAAGGATCAGCATACAGAAAAGCTGCAAAGTTGCAATACGGTTTCCTGCGGCTGTAAAAATATCATTGTCGATCATCATGTAAAGCGTACCGTCTGCCTCTTCAATAGGATACTGTTTAACCTGAAAATCAGATGCATTGGACTTGGTAAATTCCCTGTCTCCATAAATCATCCTGCCGCTGTTGTCAGATAAGGCATAGCCAGGAATATAATTGGCGTCAGCAGAATTTTCCAGGAAAAATCCATCAATATCAATAGCCAGAAACAAGGTTCCGATCCGGCTGGTATAGGGAGTCTCAAGGCTGTACACTGGCATACCTAGAATCTGACATTCTTTGTTTTTTACAAAAATCCTGCCAAGAGAGCTTAAGGTTTTTTGCTCTTTTAAGGCGGTGATATCTAAAGGGGCATAGGTTTTTTCAGAACCATATACGGAGACGGTATTGCCCCTGGCTGAAATGACCGCAATATCTACAATATAAGTACAGAGCCCCATCATATTGGTAAGCTGGTCATAGGACTGTCCGTAAGCATTGTATTTTTCAATAGATGTCTGTGCTAAGAGATAGTCCTGGATAAGTTGGCTGTAGGATAAGGAATAAGCAATGTTTCTGCAGGTATTGTACATGGCGTCAACGGAACGGGTAAGCTGAGAAAAATAGATTTCCATATTTTCCTGTACAACTGCAACATGAACTTTTTGATATAAAGCGCTGGTAAAAAGACCAATGGATGTTACACAGACAGTCATCAATATAATAATGAAAAGAAACTGCTTTTTTAGTAAAAACAGAAATCTTTTTTTATGTATTTTCATAAGGAAAGTCCTTTCATTTTTTGATAAAAAAATCATACATGTTACTTATTTTACATGAAAGCCTTGGGAATCGCCATGGAAAAATCTATAAAATACCATGTAGATTTTCCGGTCGGAAATGGAAAATCTACATAAACATGCATAATGGCTCCATGTTTTTCGGGGTAAACCATTGGTAAAATAATAGAAAAAAGAGGAGGAACTGAGATGAAGAGTGATAAAACAAAGACAGCTTTTGATATTGCAAAACCAGTGAAAAAGTCTTTTTTTCATCAGTTGTCGAAACAAAGGCAATTAGTACTTATGGCGCTGCCGGCCATACTTCTGGTATTTATTTTTAAATACATTCCTATTTACGGCATATTGATCGCATTTAAAGATTATAAAGCGTCTGCAGGCGTGTGGGGGAGCGAATGGCTGGATCCCATTTGGTCGAATTTTGCACGATTTTTTAAAAACGTTAATAGTTGGAATATTATTTGGAACACATTAAAAGTTGGAGCAGTAACGCTTTTTTTTACATTCCCGCTGCCCGTTGTTTTTGCTCTTTTGCTAAATGAGCTGAAAGGAAAGTTTTATAAGGGAGCCGTACAGACGATTTCATATATTCCGCATTTCCTTTCAGTTGTAGTTATCTGTTCCATGCTGAACGGATTTGGTTCCACCACTGGATTCTTCAACGATATCCGGGAATTTCTCGGAATGGCCAGAGTGGATATGAATGCAGGAAGTACTTATTTCCTGTGGAACTATGTAGGCTCTGCTGTATGGCAGGGGGTTGGCTGGGGCTCCATCATCTATTTGGCGGCTCTTTCGAATGTGGATACTACCCTGTATGATGTGGCAAATATTGATGGAGCCAACCGCTTCCAGAAGATCATGAATATTGACTGGCCTACGATCCGTCCAACAGCGACGATTGTTCTGATCATGAATGTAGGAACGGTTCTGAATGCAGACTTTACGAAGATTCTTTTGATGCAGAATGATACCAACAGAAGCCAGCTGGATACCATATCTACATTTGTTTATCAGAAAGGTGTTGTGGAAGGACAGTTTGCTTACTCTACAGCGTCCAACCTGCTTCTGTCTGTGGTGTGCTTTATTCTGGTATTCAGCGCGAATATGATAACAAGAAAACTTGATCCGGAAAATAGTCTGTGGTAGAAAGGGGACGAAAATGGCCAAAACATCACTTATAAAAACAAAAAAAGAAAATAGAATCCATTACGGAAGCAAGGCTTTTGATGTATTTCTGATCCTGTTTATGGGTTTGTTATCATTAATCTTCCTGTACCCGTTTTTGAACGTTGTGGCAGTTTCGCTATCCAGTAACCAGATGATTTCTACCGGACAGGTGACGTTCTTTCCCAGGGATATTATTTTTGACGGATATGAGATGCTCTTTGCCGAGCAAGATATCTGGGGGGCTTACCGCAATACCGTCATTATCGCGATTGGTTATACGGCAGTTAACCTGGTGTGTACTTCATTATTGGCATATACCTTGATGATTCCGGACTTTGTATTAAAAAAGTTTTTGACAGTGTCTTTACTGATCACGATGTTCTTTGGAGGAGGTACGGTTCCGACTTACTTATTGGTAAAAAATCTGGGGTTGATGAATTCCTGGTGGTCCCTGATCCTGCCAAATGCAGTTGGGGCTTATAATGTGTTCGTATATCGTTCCTTTTACAAAGGGATCGCTCCGGAAATCCGGGAGGCAGCAAGAATTGACGGAGCATCTGATTTTAAGATCCTGTCGCAAATTTATGTGCCCCTTTCCAAAGCACTGTATGCTACATTTGGTCTGTTCTCTGTAGTACAGATTTGGAACAGCTACTATGACGCTCTTTTGTATGTTAATGATCAGAGCAAACAGCCTATTCAGATGATTCTTCGTAAGATCGTATTCCAGAAAGGAACGGATTCGATGGGTAATACTGCGCAGATGCTGGGGGATGGTGTTATGAATAAGCTGAATGTCCAATATGCCTGCGTGGTGGCTGCCATGCTGCCGATTTTGGTTATTTATCCATTTGTACAGAAGTATTTTGCACAGGGTATGCAGGTGGGAGCCGTAAAAGGTTGATGATTATGATTTGATGCGGCTTTTTTGAAACCGCAGAAAATAAAAACAAAAAAGAAAGAGAGGATTTATAATGAACATGAAGAAAGGAAAAAAGATCGCAGCCCTTGCACTTTCCACTGCAATCGCAGCGGCTCCCGCCCAGATTGCGTTCGCATCGGAATCCAGTAAGTATGACATCAATTCCGTACCGGAGCTGACCCTGGATGCGGAGACTTTGACAACAGCCAAGGATAATGGAATTGAACTTCCGGAAGTCTCCGGCGGTACGCTGAAATTAAAGGTGAGCATTCCGCTTTACCAGCTGTCTTCGCAAGGAACTCAGATCCAGAAGCTTTGGCAGCAGGCCATGGAGCATTATCTGGGCTGTAAGCTGGAAATTGAGTGGCAGATAACTCCTTCTAACGACTATATGAACAATGAGCTGGTTGTACTGCAGTCTGGACAGCTTCCGGATATTGCTTCTGTTACAAAAGGAGCAGCTATAAATGAGTACGGTGAGGACAGTGTGCTTCTGAACCTGGCAGAGTATATGGATTACATGAAGTATTATCCAGAATATATGGCGGAAACCAATGGGGGAGAAAACTTTGCAAAAATGGAAGACGGTTCCATGTACATGTTCATGGATGGCTTCTACAATCCCCAGGATATTCAGGGCGCTCAGTCCTTTACCTCTTTTGCATACCGTTTCGATGTGCTGAAAGAGCTTGGCCTTACCCCGGCTACTACTTTGGATGAGTTTACAGAACTGTGTAAAGTTTTGAAAGAAAAAATTGATGCCGGTGAAATTGACTCCCAGTATCCCATCATCAACAGCACCAAGAACTATTCCCTGATCCGCGGATTTGTGGGAATCTTCCATACATGGGATGTACTGTATTATAATGAAGGATCCTGGAAGTTTGGTCCTTTGGATGATAACTATCGTGAAATGCTGAAATATGTGAACAGCCTGTACGATGCAGGATATATTGATCCTGAATTTGCTACCGCTGATGATAATGCTGCTACCATGAAAGCAACTACCAATGTTGGTCTGATGTGCCCTACTCTGTGGTCCGGTATGGCAAGAAGCTGGACAGATGCGGCAACAGAAGAAGGATTGGAATGGGGCCTTGCATTCCTGCCAACCAATGAAACTTATGGTACTCCATGGAAATGGGGATCCCGTCAGGATGGAAAATCCCTGAATGCAAATATTGGTATTTACATCAGCGCAGAGACAGAGTATCCAGAATATACAGTGGCTATGATCGACTATCAGTACTCTGACGAGATGGTAAATCTGATGAACTGGGGTATTGAAGGACAGACTTACACAGTAGCGGAAGACGGAACAAAGACTTATTCTGAAGATATTATGACAGCTGGCGAGCCGGCAGTACAGTCCGGAAACTATGGTTTGACAACTTCCTGCGTATGCCGTACTGGTATTCCATTTACTCCTATTGACTGCGATGCCCTGTTATTAGTTGGAAGCAAACCGGAAGCATGGTGGAATCCTACAGATGGTTACTATGAAGGAAAATTCTGGGTTGAGACGGATAAGATCGGCGGAGAAGAATCCATTGCACCATATGACCGTGCACCGGTTGCTTATCTGACACCGGAAGAATCTGGCTACAAGGCAGAGCTTTCCTATGAAGGCGTTTGTGATAAGAGAGCAAGAGAGCTGTCTGTACAGTTTATTACAGGCGAGCTGGATATTAACGATGATGAGGCTTGGGAATCCTACAAAGCGGATATTAAGAGCCAGACAACCATTGATTTTGATGAGATCATCAATATCTTAAATGAAAAGACTGTAACAGAGTAACAGATCCAAGTTTGGGGAAGGCGAAAGAACCTTGGTTTTTGGGGCCTTCCCCATTTTCTATTATTTGACATAAAGGAAGAATTTTGGTAAGGAGAGACAGGATATGGAAATAGTCAGAATGTACACGGAGAATAGAGAGAAACCTTATGGGATCCAGACTCAAAAACCCGTATTTAGCTGGAATGTATCCACAAAGGAGAAAAACTGGAAACAGAAATCCTACCGCATCCAGGTATGGAAAGAAGAAAAAGTGTGGGACAGTGGCAGAGTAGATTCCAGCCAGATGGTGCAGATTCCATATCAGGGAAGAACTTTGGTATCAGATACAAGATACCATTGGCAGGTCACTGTATGGAGTGAACGGGAAGAGAAGACAGAGAGCAAAGACACTTGGTTTGAAACAGGTTTATTTGAAAAGAGTGATTGGAAAGGAATTTACTTGGGAGAGACAGAAGATCATGTCTACCATTTATATAGAGGAAGCTTTGAGACAAAAAAGAAAGTCGCTCGGGCACGGTTGTATGTAAGCGGTCTTGGCCATCATGTGTGCTATTTAAATGGAGAATCGGTTTCAGACCGGGTGCTGGAACCTGGCTGGACAGATTACCGGAAAACAAATTTTTATTCCGTTTATGATGTAACGGATAAAATTTCAGAAGGGAAAAATGCTTTGGGAGTCAAGCTGGGAGACGGAATGTACAATGTTCCTGCCGGAAGATATGTTTACTATGAACGTTCTTATGGAAAAAGCAAGGTAAATATCCAGCTGAATCTTGTTTATGAGGATGGAACAACGGATTTTGTAACTACAGATGCTTCCTGGAAAATGGCCAAGAGTCCTGTCCTTTTTTGTACGCTTTACGGCGGAGAGGACTATGACGGACGTTTGGAGCAAAAAGGATTTTCCAAACCGGATTTTGTTTTGGATGATTCCTGGATCCCGGCTGTTCATGTGGAAGAACCCTCTGGAAATCGGGTGGCATCGCCAATCGCGCCGATACGGGTTATGCAGCGGTATCAGCCGGTAAGCCTTCAGAAAACAGGAGAAAATACCTGGCTTTATGATTTCGGAACTAATTTTTCCGGCTGGGCCAGGATTCATATTAAGAGAAACAACGCCCCGGAAGGGACGAAAATCGTCATGACTCCGGGAGAAATTCTGGACAATGATTTTATTCCGGATCAAAAGGTAACAGGAAGGGGATATGCCTGGACCTATTATTTGAACCAAGAGGAAAACCAGGAGTTTGCTCCGGACTTTACTTATACAGGATTTCGCTATGTCCAGGTAGAGGGCGCCCTTCCAGAAAAAGAAGGAGAAAAGCAGGGAATCCCGGTTATTGAAGGAATGACAGGGGAATTTATTTATCCAGATGTGGAAGAAACAGGAGAATTCGTTTGCTCCAATCAGCTTTTTAACAATATTCACAAGATCGTCCGCCAGGCGATCTTAAGCAACTTAAAGAGTTATGCTACGGATTGTCCCCACAGAGAGCGGCTTCCCTGGCTGGAGCAGACCCATCTGATTGCTCCGGGAGTGATGTACAATTTTGAAGTGGAAAATATTTACGAAAAGCAGGAACAGGATATGGAGGACTCTCAGTGGGATAATGGGCTTGTGCCGGATATCTGTCCGGAGTATGTGCGTTTCGGATATCATGAGGGATTTGTAGATTCGCCGGAGTGGGGAAGCGCCTGCATTTTAAATCCCTGGTACCTATATCAGCGCTATGGAAATATAGCGGTTATGGAACGATATTATCCCATGATGCGAAGGTATTTGAATTATTTAACATCAAAAACGCATCATTTTGTGCTGCACCATGGTTTGGGGGATTGGCTGGACATCGGGCCAAACTGCCCTGCATCCCAAAATACGCCGGTTCCTGTGGTGGCTACCTGCATTTATTATTATGACATCTGCGTCATGAAAAAAATCGCCGGACTTTTGAAAAAAGAAGACGAAGAAAAGGAACTGGAAAAATTAAGGCAGGAAGTGTACCGGGAATATAATCTTCAATTTCTGGATGACCAAACCTGCCGCTATGCTACTGGAAGCCAGGCTGCCCAGGCTTTGAGCCTGGTGACAGGCCTTGTGCCGGAGGTCTATCGTAAAGGAGTTGTGGATCAGCTTCGCAAAGAGATTGTGAACCGGGATTATGCCGTTACAGCCGGGGATGTAGGCCATCCATTTTTAATTACAGCGGCTTTGCAGAATGGACTTTCCGATCTCATTAACGAGATGACGAACCAGACAGAGCGTCCTGGCTATGGGTATCAGGTGGTAAATGGAGCTACTACTTTGACGGAAGAATGGGATGGACCGGAACCTGGCAACTTCCATGGTTCCCAGAATCATTTTATGCTGGGAGGCATTGAGGAATGGTTTTATGGGGGGCTTGGAGGAATCCGCCTGCTCCATGGGGAAAAGCCTTTCGGTGAGGTGGAGATTTCTCCTTACTTCCCGGAGGACATGAAGCAATGTAAGGTGCGGCTGCGTCATCCCTATGGAAATATTCAGGTAGGCTGGCAGAGGGAAGAAGCAGAGGTTGTGCTGACGGTTCTAATTCCCCCGAACCTGACTGCCCACATTACTCTTGGAGAAGGAAAGGCGGAAACCGTGGGCTCTGGAAAATGGAGCTATGGGATTCCGGTAAAAAAATTGGAGGTATAGCTTATGGGAAGATTACATGAGGCACTGGAAAACAGAGGGGAAAATTACATCCTTCCTTTTTTGTGGATGAGAGGGGAGGATCATGAGACGATCCTGGAAGAACTAAAAAGAATAGATTCATGTGGAATAAAAGAGGTTTGCCTGGAATCTCGTCCCCACCCGGATTTTCTGGGGGAAATCTGGTGGGAGAATCTGGATTTTATTATGGCGGAGGCAAAAAAGCGGGATATGCGCATTTGGGTGTTGGATGACCGGAAGTTCCCCACAGGATATGCCAATGGAGCATTTGAAGAAAAGTATTCGGAGCTTTCCAAGATTTATTTGGGAGAACGCCATGTGGATCTGATGGGACCCTGTCGGGAAGGAGCCTCTTTGGTGGAAAATTTGATTCCTTCAGACGGAAGACTCCTTGGAATTCTGGCCTGCCCGAAACCAGACGGAGACAGCCTGGCAGTTTCTGGAGAAGGGATTCTTGATTTGACAGAAAAGTATGAGGACGGATTTGTTTATTATGATCTGCCTCAAGGGGCGCACCGTTTGTTTGTATTGTTTACAACCCGGACAGGCGGCGGAAGAGAGCATTACATGAATCTTTTGGATTCTGCTTCCGTTGGCGTTTTGCTGAAGGAGGTTTATGAAAAGCATTATGCCAGATATCGGGAGGACTTTGGAGGAACCTTTGCAGGTTTTTTTTCTGACGAGCCGGAGATTGGAAACGTGCCGGGGTATCCTTTTGACTGTCTCCCCGGGCAGGCAAATATTCGCCTTCCATGGAGTGAGGAATTGGAAATACGTCTTAGACGTTTGTGGGGAGGTTCCTTTCTGAAGAAGCTTCCGGCACTCTGGTATGAGTGCGGCCAAAAGACATCGGCTATCCGGGTTTCCTATATGGATGCGGTGAGCGCTCTTGTCCGCGATTGCTTTAGTTCGCAGGTGGGAAACTGGTGCAAGGCTCACCATGTGGAATATATTGGACATATTATTGAGGATGACAATGCACACACCAGGTTAGGATGTAGTATTGGTCATTATTTCAGGGAAATGGAAGGTCAGCAGATGGCTGGAATTGATGTGGTTCATCATCAGATCGTGCCCGGATTTACGGAGAAAATCCATCAGTGGATCGCCGGAGACGGGGACGGAGAATTTTTTCATTTTGGCTTGGCAAAATTAGCCGCTTCTGCAGCCCATTTAGACCCGGAAAAGAAAAATAGGGCGCTGTGTGAAATTTTTGGAAATTATGGCTGGGCAGAAGGGGTTTCCCTGATGAAATGGCTGACGGATCATATGCTTGTCAGGGGAATTAACCGTTATACACCCCATGCTTTTTCTATGACATATCCGGACAAGGACTGTCCGCCCCATTTTTATGCCAGAGGAAACAATCCGCAGTTTCCTGTTTTTCGGGAACTAATGCACTATATGAACCGGGCGTGTCATCTATTGACTGCTGGAAAGCCTATTCGGGAGGCTGCTGTTTTATACCATGCGGAATCAGAATGGAGCGGAAAAGCTTATATGCCGTTTCAAAAACCTTTGCGGGCGCTGATGGAACGGCAGATGGATGGGGATGTAATTCCGGCGGATGTATTTTCCAGAGCAAAAATCCAACAGGGAAAGCTTGTGATCGGAACGGAACAATATCCAGTATTGATTCTTCCTGCTTGTGATCGGATTCCGGAAGAAGCAGCGCGCTGGATTGAAAAGCAGAAGGAAGGGGAACTTCCGGTGCTGGCCGTGGAGAGCCTTCCAAAAGAGGATACTTCCGGAAGAACGCTGGAGGATGCTTTTTATAGAAAAGTGAAGCTGGTTCAATTGGAAAATCTGGCGGAGGAGGCCTCCAAGGCCGGCGGGGCTTTGTTCCAGGCAGATCAGTATTTTCCGGAGCTTAGAAGTTTTGCTGTTCCTTCAAACGAGGGGATGATCTGCATGTTCTTTAATGAAAGCACAGAGAAAGAGGCGCGTTTGAAGGTTCGTGTAAATAGGGGAATTTACCGAACAATCACTGTGGCAGATCTTTGGAGCGGCAGTGCAGAAACCTTTGCTCTTTTGGAAAATACCATTCCCCTGGAGCTTTTTCCAGGAGAGGCAGTATTTCTGGTTTTGGAAGAGCAGGAAGATTATAGTCAGCCAATTCCCAGACTGTCAGAAGAGCATGTACTGGAAACAGACTGGAAGGTAAGCCGGAGACGAAACGGGGAAGAGGACTTTATTCCGTTGATGGAGTTGAAAAAGGGAGAATCTTTCCCAAATATGAACGGTTCGCAAATGGAGCAGGGTTTTGTTGGAACGTTCCGCTACGAAGGATGCTTTGCTGTACAAAAGGAAAAAGGACAGAGGATGTCTTTAGTGTTTCCAAATGTGTCAGATACAGCCAGAATCTTTTTAAATGGAAAAGATCTGGGGTATCTGGCAAATTCCCCGGGAAGAATTGGAATTACCGGTGAAGTGAAAAATGGCGTAAACATCTTGGAAATCCAGGTGACCAATACCCTTGTGTGGGAGAGACGGGACGGAGCTTCTACTCATTTGCAGATACCGGCTACCGGCATGCTGGAAGCGCCGCGGATTTTGACATATGAAGTATAAGAGGAGGCAGGAACAGTGAAAAAAGCAGATAAAATTTATTTTGGAGGAGATTATAATCCAGATCAGTGGGATGAACAAACCATTGATGAGGATATGAAGTTATTTAAGCGGGCAGGGGTGAACCTGGCAGTTTTGCCGGTGTTTTCCTGGGCAAAGCTGGAACCCTTAGAGGGAGAATACCATTTCGAATGGCTGGATCAGCTCATTGATAAAATCTGGTCCCATGGCATTTCTGTTTGCCTGGCCACTCCTACAACGGCACAGCCGGCGTGGCTTTCCAAGAAATATCCAGAGGTTCTGCCTGTGGATATTGCCGGAAGAAAGCGTACTCATGGAATGAGAGTATTTTTCTGTGTGAATAGCTTAAAATACCGGGAACGGGCGGCGGCCATCGCCGATGAAATGGCAAAACGCTATGCCCACCATCCGGCTTTGGCGGCCTGGCATGTGTCAAATGAATATGGAACGTCCTGTTATTGTCCGACTTGCCAGGCAAAATTCCGCTTATGGCTGAAAAAACGTTACGGAACTATAGAAAATTTAAACAAGATGTGGCATACCTCCTTCTGGGGACGGACGGTATACGAGTTTGATGAGATCATGCTGCCAACGGAACTAAATGATGATTACCGGTTTAATCCTGTGATCCAGCTGGATTATATGCGTTTCCTTACGGATTCTACAGCGGAATGCTTTGAAAATGAAGCTTCTGTTCTTAGAAAATATAATCCGGAGATTCCTGTTATGACCAATATGTCCGGATATATCCGCAAGCTGGATCAGAGAGTGATGGCTGATCATTTGGACATGGTGGGCTGGGACAATTATCCAGCACCTACAGATCCGCCCTATTTTGTGGCTATGAAGCATGAAATTATGAGAGGACTTCGCCATGGGCAGTCCTATTGGCTGACAGAGCAGTCGCCGAATCAGCAGAACTGGCAGCCTTACAACAAATTAAAAAGACCGGGCGAGGTACGAAGACTGAGTTATCAGGCCATTGCCCATGGGGCAGATACCTGTCTGTTCTTCCAAATGCGCCAGTCCGCTGCAGGACAGGAACAGTTCCATGGAGCTTTTATCAATCACGGCGGTCATGGGAATACCAGGATCTTCCGGGAAATGACAGCTTTGGGAGAAGAATTGGCTTCCTTGAAGGATAAGGTTTTGGAAGGAAGGATTCAGGCAAAGGCAGCTATTTTATTTGACTGGAATAACTGGTGGGCTTTGGAACTTTCCAGCGGTCCAAGTCAGGATATGGATTATCTGAAACTGATTTCCAAGTATTATCAGGCTTTTCAAGAACAGAATCTTCCAGTGGATATCATTCGTATGGATGAGGAACTGGAAAAATACGATCTGGTAGTGGCGCCTTTGCTTCATATGATGAAAGAGAATATTGGAGAGAGGATCACAGGCTTTGTGGAAAAAGGAGGCACCTTTGTGGCAACTATGCGCTCTGGGATTGCAGATGAGGAAAACCGCTGTATTTTTGGAGACTATCCAGGGCCATTAAATAAGGTACTTGGTATTCGGGTAGAGGAGACCGATGCCCTTCGACCGGAAGAGCGTAACATGATGGAACTTAGGGAAGCCTTTGGCATGAGAGAAAAGTCCTATGCTTGTGATTTCCTTTGTGATCTGATTTATCCGGAGAAAGCGGAAACATTGGCTGTTTATGGGCAGGACTTTTATAAGGGAATAGCCTGCCTGACTAGAAATACCTTTGGAAAAGGCAAGGCCTACTATATTGGAACCAACCCTTCAGAGGAATTTCTTAAGGAATGGGTGGGAAACCTTTGCGCAGACTGTGGAATTATGGCTCTTTATGAGGCGGCAGAGGGTGTGGAAATTACCAACCGTGTTTCCCAAAAGGCAGATGTGGTTTTTGTGATCAACCATAACCAGGAAAAAGCCTGGGTTGATTTTAAAGAAGAGACGCTTTTGGATCTTTTGCATCAGAGTGAAGTTTCGGGGAAAGTTTCCATAGAATCGGGAGACGTACTTGTTCTGGAACGAAAATAAAGGGGGATATGATGAATAAGCTTCGTAATAGGGAACTCCTTCACGGAGGGGATTATAATCCGGAACAATGGCTGGACCGGCCGGATATTTTGGAGGAAGATATCCGGTTGATGAAAAAAGCCGGGGTAAATGTGGTAACGCTGGGGGTGTTCTCCTGGTCTATCCTGGAACCAAAAGAGGGCGTTTATCAGTTTGCATGGCTGGAAGAAATTATGGACAATCTCTACCAAAACGGTATCCATACCATTTTGGCAACTCCTTCCGGGGCGAAGCCTGTTTGGCTGGATGAAAAATATCCGGAAGCGCTTCGGGTAGACGAGTGGGGAAGACGGCGGCATCATGGGGTACGCCATAACCATTGTATAACCTCTCCTGCTTTTCGGAAAAAGATCGGGGAGATGGATCGGCTCCTGGCCAAACGGTTTAAGGATCATCCAGGGCTGCTGCTTTGGCATATTTCCAATGAGCTGGGCGGGGCATGTTACTGTCCCCTTTGTCAGAAGCGGTTTCAGGAATATCTGGAACAGACCTATGGAACTATTGAACATTTAAATAAAGCCTGGTGGACGGTTTTCTGGAGTCACCAGTACCAGAGGTTTGATCAGGTGGAGCCGCCTTTTGCAAATGGTGAGGGGAGCATTATGGGACTAAACCTTGCCTGGAAGCGTTTTACCACCTGGAATATGGCAGACTATCTTCGGTGGGAAAAGGATATCCTTAAGGAAATCACACCGGGAATTCCTGTAACCACAAATTTTATGAAACTTTACCCAGGGTTAGATTACCGTGTTTTGGCAAAGGAATTGGACGTGATTTCCTGGGATAGTTATCCCAGATACCATAATGACTATGAGTCGTTATATGACACTTGTATCGAGAATGCCTTTGATCATGCTGTAATGCGGAGCATGAAAAAGGATCGGCCGTTTCTTTTGATGGAGAGTGTTCCGGGAGCAGTAAACTGGCATGATTACAATAAAGTGAAAAGACCGGGAATGCATAAACTGGCAGCCATCCAGGCAGCGGCTTTAGGTTCTGACAGTGTTCAGTATTTCCAGTGGAGAAAGAGCCGGGGATCCTTTGAACAGTATCACGGCGCTGTGGTAGACCATTTAGGGAGGGAGGATACACGGATCTTCCAGGAAACTGCTGAGACGGGAAGGGTTTTGGCTGCATTAAAGGATGTGGCAGGCAGCGTTGTGAAGGCAAAAGCCGCTGTAGTATTTGACTGGGACAATCGCTGGGCAATCCAGGATATGAAAGGCCTGAGCCAGAAGAAAA
This sequence comes from uncultured Blautia sp., assembly GCA_946557785.1. GTDB lineage: Bacteria > Bacillota > Clostridia > Lachnospirales > Lachnospiraceae > Blautia_A. Next base: position 164,322 of record CAMNTH010000005.1, on the reverse strand, counting down.
AAGAGTATGAGAAAACCTGTATGAACTTTTATAAGCTATTTTTGGAACTGGGCGTAGAGACGGATGTGATATCCAGGGAGGATTCCTTCAGTACCTATGACGTAGTGGCTGCGCCTATGCTCTACCTGCTGGGAGAAGATACTGCCCGGAAGCTAAAGGAATATGTGGCAGGGGGAGGTCAGCTCCTTTGCACTTATCTGACTGGATATGTGGACAAAGATACTCTTTGCTACCTGGGAGGCTTTCCCGGGGATGGCCTTAAAGAACTTTTCGGTCTTTACAGCGAGGAGATGGACACCTTCTATCCATCGGATAAAAATCAAGTACGATTTTTGGATGGCTCCCTGGGGGAAGTACGGGACTTTGCGGAGATTTTAAAGCTTTCGGGTGCGGAACCCGTGGGCGTTTATATCCATGACTTTTATGCCGGAACAGCCGCAGTGACCAGAAGCCAATATGAAAAGGGTTCTGCCTGGTACGTTGGAGCCCGGCTGGATGAGGGGACGATGAAAAGACTTTTACGAGAACTTTGCCAAGAGGCCGGAATCACAATACGGGAAATTCCAGGGAATGGAGAGTACCATGTAAGAGAAAATGGGGAGGCTCGTTTTCACTTCCTCCTGAATTATGGGGAGGAAACCATAAAGTTCCAGGATGTACGGGGAATGGAACTTCTGACCGGAGAAGTGGCAGAAGGAGAACTGCTTGTAAAGCCCATGGAGGCAGCCGTTGTTTTGGAAAAAAAGCAGTTAGCAAAAGGAGAAGATAGATGAAGCTTTGGAAGACAGTGGTGTTTTCTCTGAAAGAAGAGAAGTTAGTGAAGGAGCAAAAGAAAAAATGAATAGTATTTCAAAAAAAGAAATGGAAGCCGTTTATCAGGAGATGAAAACTCCGTTGAAATACGGTATGGTACTTTGGGAGGAGGGGGCGGACATTGATTGTCCCAATGTGATTCGCTTATCCGATGGAACCTGGCGAATGATTTATGCAAGGCATGTACCGGGTGCAGAGCGGGAAGGCTATGAAACCTGGATGGCGAAAAGCACAGATCTTCTTCACTGGGAGACAGAGGGAAAGCTCCTTGCCCAAAGGGAAGAGGGCTGGGATGCCCTTCAGGCAGACGGAGGTTTATGCCTTTTAAATCCTCAATGGGAGGGAAGTCAGAATGTGGAAACCTTTGAAGGAAAATATTGGATGACTTATATCGGAGGAAATCTTCCAGGGTATGAAACGGATCCCCTGCAGATGGGAATGGCGTACTCTGCTGATTTAACGCCAGGCTCTTGGGAGCGTCTTTTAGATCCTATTCTTCGTCAGGATGATATTGATGCCAGGGATTTCGAACGAAAAACATTGTATAAGAGTACCGTACTTTATGATAGGGAGAAGACACTGGGCTATCCTTTTGTTATGTACTACAATGCAAAACAGGAGGGTGTTTGGGTAGAACGTATTGGAATGGCAGTGAGCCGTGATATGCGTCATTGGAGACGATATGGAAATGGGGCGGTCATAGATCTTGGCATAGAAGACCGCTGGAATATTTCGGGAGATCCTCAGATCATACGCTATGGGAATTTGTGGGTGATGCATTATTTTGTAGGAAAAGGAAATACTGCTTACGATACCTTCGCCTGTTCCCGGGATTTGTATCATTGGACACGCTGGGAGGGTGAACCGCTTATTTCTCCTTCCGAGAGCTTTGATAAAACCTTCGCACATAAACCTTACGTCTTGAAATATGAGGGCTGCGTATATCATTTTTACTGCGCAGTAGGAGAAAAAGGGCGGGGAATTGCAGTGGCATTATCAAAATAGGCAGGCTGCTTGCTATAAACAATGGAATAAAGGGCATTGAACCGAGTCTGTATCCATAGTATAATGAGGCCATAAAAACAAACCGCAGGAGAATTGCGGTGGGCTGCAATCGGATAAAGCAGGAGGCGTGCGATGAAAGAACTTTCCAATATCAAGAGTAAATTATTAGTGGAGGAGATCGAAGAGCAAATCTACCAATATATTTTAGATAAACCATTTGAGATAGGGGCTAAACTTCCCAATGAATTTGAACTGGGGGAACGCTTTGGCGTTGGCAGAAGTACCATCCGGGAAGCAGTGAAACTCTTGATATCCAAAGGAATTTTAGAGGTGCGCAGAGGTTCTGGAACTTATGTAGTGAATACGATGCCTGCAGATCTGGATCCATTGAGGCTTCAGGGACGTGCAGATAAAATGAAACTGGCATTGGATCTTGCGGATGCAAGGATCATGCTGGAACCGGGAATTGCAGAAATGGCGGCGCGCAATGCAACAATGGAAGATATTGAAAAGCTAAAAAGTCTTTGTGACCTCACGGAAAGAAGGCTGCGGGAAGGCGGCGACTATATTAAAGAAGATATTGCCTTTCACACCTGCATTGCTCAGTGCTCAAAAAACGTTGTAGTAGAGCAATTGATACCCATTATCGATACGGCGGTTCTGATGTTTGTAAATGTGACACATAAGCGTTTAAAGGAAGAAACGGTTGCTACCCACAGAGCTGTAACAGAAGCCATTGCAGAGGGAGACCCCATTGGTGCAAAATCAGCAATGATGATGCATATGACTTATAACCGAAACCTGATCAAGTCATTAATGAAAAAGCCGTCTGACGAGTTTGGAAAATAAAAGAGTAATTTTGTATAGGATAGGGATGAAAAAAGGGTTGAAATTTATGTTTTCAACCCTTTTTTGTGAATTATACACAAAAACAAAAGAGGTTAACAAGGAAAAAAGTAGAATTGCAGTCAGATGACTTGAACGAATAAAGATGGAATGATAAGATAAATCCATAAGACATCAGATGGATAAAAACAAACACAAAACAAAATCAATAAGAAAAGGAGAACATCACAATGGAATTGAATAGTCAGAAAGTAAGAAAACTGGCTCCGGAAAATGATCCTCTGAAGATGGGAATGGGATGGTCTGTTGAAGATTTGGATAAGTCTCAGATTATGGTTGAGAGTACCTTCGGAGACAGTCATCCGGGAAGTGCACATTTAAATGTGTTTGTGGAAGAAGCAGTAAAAGGAATTAATGAAGCTGGCGGAAAAGGGGCAAGATATTATACAACAGATATCTGCGACGGAATCGCACAGGGACATGATGGTATCAACTTCTCTTTAGTACACAGAGATATGATTGCTAACATGATTGAGATTCATGGCAATTCTACCGGATTTGACGGCGGTGTGTTTATTGCAAGCTGTGATAAATCCGTACCTGCCTGCCTGATGGGACTGGCAAGACTGGATATGCCGTCTATTGTTGTGACAGGCGGAGTTATGGATGCAGGTCCGGATCTTTTGACACTGGAGCAGATCGGAGCATATTCTGCAATGTGCCAGAGAGGGGAGATCACAGAAGAAAAGCTGACATACTATAAACACAACGCATGTCCCTCCTGTGGAGCATGTTCCTTTATGGGAACAGCGTCTACCATGCAGATCATGGCAGAATCCTTAGGCCTTATGCTTCCGGGGTCTGCACTTATGCCGGCAGCCTGTGACGACTTGAAGGAAGTTGCTTATCAGGCAGGAAAGCAGATTGTGAAACTGGCAAAAATGGGGCTTAGGGCAAGTGACATTGTAACAATGAAATCCTTTGAGAATGCAATCATGGTTCATGCAGCAATTTCAGGATCCAGCAACTCTTTGCTCCACATTCCTGCAATGGCCCATGAACTTGGATTAGAACTGGATTCCGATACATTTGACTGTATGCACAGAGGTGCCCATTACCTTCTGGATATTCGTCCGGCAGGAAAATGGCCTGCACAGTTCTTCTATTATGCAGGGGGCGTTCCTGCGGTTATGGAAGAAATAAAAGAGCATCTTCATCTGGACGTTATGACTGTTACAGGCAAGACCTTAGGAGAGAACCTAGAAGATTTAAAGAAAAACGGTTTTTATGATAAGTGTGAGGAATACTTGAAAAAATGGGGGCTGAAACGTACAGATGTTATCCGGAAGTATGATAATGCTATTGGAACAGATGGTACAATCGCTATTTTAAAAGGAAATCTTGCACCGGAAGGCTCTGTTGTAAAACATTCAGCAGTACCAAAGGAGATGTTTAAGGCTGTACTGCGGGCAAGACCTTTTGACTGTGAGGAAGATGCCATTGCAGCAGTCCTTTCTCATGAAGTGAAACCGGGAGATGCAGTATTTATCCGCTATGAAGGACCAAAAGGCTCCGGCATGCCGGAAATGTTCTACACTACGGAAGCGATTTCTTCGGATCCGGAGCTTGGAAAGAGCATTGCACTGATTACAGACGGCAGATTTTCAGGGGCGTCAAAAGGCCCAGCTATCGGCCATGTATCACCGGAGGCTGCAGACGGAGGTCCGATCGCACTTGTAGAGGAAGGGGATCTTATTAAAATTGATATTCCGGAACGTATTCTTGCTGTTGTAGGAATTGGCGGAAAAGAAATGCCGGAAGAAGAAGTAAATAAAGTTTTGGAAGAGCGCAGAAAAGCATGGCAGCCAAAACCACAGAAATATACAAAAGGCGTATTGAAAGTTTATTCTGAACATGCAGTATCCGCAATGAAGGGCGGATATATGGTTTAATAACAAATTGGATTAGTAATTCTGTTAGTTTTAATTATTAAATTTAATGTACAGGCAATGGTTTTGCAGCGCTTCTTATTGCAACAATCGTGGCTATGTTTATTTTTGGGTATAAACATGGTTATACTAATAAGGATCTTGAGTCGGTTATGACAAAGTCTTTAGAACCCACAGGATTAATTCTTCTTGTTACTGCAAGCGGAGGCGTACTTCGCTATATGCTTCAGTATTAAGGCCTTGGAGACGTTATTGGAAACGCAGTTGCATCTGCATCTCTTCCGATGGTAGTAGTAGCTTTTGTAGTAGCAGCGCTGGTTCGTATTTCCGTAGGTTCTGCAACAGTATGTTCCCATTTTAATGACGCTGGATTCTGGCTGGTAAAATCCCTGGTTGGAATGGATGAGAAAACAACCCTTAAGACATGGACGCTCATGGAGACTTTAGTAGGTACCGTAGGTTTCTTAGTAGCGCTTGTAATTTCTTTCTTTGCATAGGAGTGAAAGCAATATGAAATTTATCACAATAGGTGAAATCATGCTCAGACTGACGCCCCCAAATTACGAAAAGATTCGTATGTGCAGCAGCTTTGAAGCAAGTTATGGAGGCAGCGAGGCCAACATTGCCCTGGAGCTGGCAAATCTGGGGATAGACAGTACGTTTTTTACGGTAGTGCCAAATAACAGTTTGGGAAAAAGTGCCGTAAGGATGTTAAGAAGCAATGATGTGCATTGCGGTCCGATTATTCTGGCAACACCGGAAGAGGTGCCGACGCATAGAATGGGATCTTATTATCTGGAAACGGGATATGGCATTCGTGCAAGTAAGGTGACTTATGATAGAAAGCACAGCGCAATTACGGAATATGATTTTTCGAAAGTTGATGTGGATGCTTTGCTTAAGGATTATGACTGGCTGCACCTGTCTGGAATTACCCCTGCCCTTGGAAGAGGCTGCCAGGAACTGATCCTTAGATGTCTTTGGGCAGCGAAAAGGCAGGGGATGACGGTAAGCTTTGACGGGAATTTCCGAAGCACCTTGTGGACATGGGAAGAGGCCAGAGATTACTGTACAAAGTGCCTTCCCTATATAGATGTGCTGATCGGAATCGAACCTTATCATTTGTTGGATGCTAATGGAAAAGATTATAAAGAATCCATTCCAATGCAGCCGGATTTGAAACAGCAGGAGGAGGTATTCTGTCAGTTTATCTTACAATATCCAAACATCAAATGCATTGCACGGCATGTGCGTTATGCACACAGCGGAAGTGAAAACAGTCTGAAAGCCTATATGTGGTATCAGGGACAGACTTTTGAAAGCCGGACATTTACCTTTACGATACTGGATCGTGTAGGCGGAGGTGATGCCTTTGCAGCAGGGCTTATCTATGCCATGATAAACGAGTATACGCCCCGGGATATGGTGAATTTTGCGGTGGCAAGCAGTGTGATCAAGCATACCATTCGTGGTGATGCGAATATCACAGATGATGCCGGGACGATCAGAAATTTGATGAATATGAATTATGATATAAAAAGATAATAGAAGTCTGTTAAGGCAGTTCAAAAAGTACACATGAATAAGTCGATTTTCTGCGTGGAATTCATAACTATTTTATGGGATAATCAGAATATATAATATTCTGATAAATGTACACGAGAAGGGAGAAACGACTTATGGAGGAGAGAGCGTATCTGCGCAGACTTGCAGAAAAATATATGAAATATGCACAGAGCGATGAAATGAAGGAAAAGGAAAAATTGTGGTATGAGCACAATGATTTTCTTTCAAACAGAGTACCTGTGATTATGGAAATTGATACCTTTTTAAAAGATATCCTGCCGCCTTTGAAATGTGAATCGAAATACGGCAGAAAGATTGAAGAGTATTTGCAGTATTACATTACCAACTATGAAATGGTAGGCGATGATAAGATTATTTCGGGAGAATATCGGGTACCTATGCAGATTACTTTTCAGTTATTTGGCTTTGAGGAAAAGGTAGAAAAAAGCAGTGATAAGGAAAGTGTGGGATACCGCACAGAGCATAGGATCACTGATCTGGAAACCCAGGTGTATGAACTGGAAAAATCAAAATATTTTTATAATGAAGAGGAAACCAGAAAGCACTATGAGTTTGCCAAGGAGATCCTGGGGGATCTTATGCCTGTGGTTTACGAGAACCAGAGTCTGCGTTGGTCTTTGATGCCAACGAAATGCGCTGTGGATCTGATGGGAATGGAAGACCTTTTTGTGGCTATGTATGACTGCCCGGATGAAGTACATCTTCTGATGAAAAAGATTGTGACAGAATTAAAGGAATTCTGTTTCTGGCAGGAGGAGCAGGGGCTTCTGACTTCAAACCTGGGAAACACCTATGCAGGAGCAGGAAGCTATGGATTTACTCATCAGATCTTACCATCCGAAGGAAAGGTTCGCCTGGCAGAGATGTGGGGAAATGTGAATTCTCAGGAAAGTGTGGGCGTTTCCCCTGAGATGTATGAGGAATTTTTTGCCCCTTATTATCGTGAGCTTGCAGAGATTTTCGGCCTGGTATATTATGGCTGCTGCGAACCGGCGAACGCAGCATGGGAAAGCATTCGTACATACAAAAATCTGAAAAAGGTATCGGTTTCCGCATGGGCGGACGAGAAATTTATGGGCAAAGTGCTGGCGGAAAATAAGCTTGTTTATTCAAGGAAGCCGAGCCCTAATTTTATTGGTGTGGAGCAGCACTTTGATGAGGAAGCCTTTGAAGCATATATGAGAGAAACCTTCATTCATGCAAAGGACTGCCAGCTTGAGATTATTTTCCGTGATATTTATACCCTTTGCGGAGATGTGACAAGACCGAAGAGAGCTGTTGAAATCGTGCGTAAATTAGAAAAAGAATACAGAGGGAAGGAGAATTAACATGAGAATCGCAGCAAAAGATTATGTCATGGGAGATATCCTTGTTCGTTATCTGTTTGATGAAGAGAAAGGTCATGTATCTATGGTTCTTCTTCCAAATGGCATGGAATCCTGTTATGAGGAAAGAAGAGAAAAGCTGATCCACAGAGGTGCCCAGTGTTCTGCATGGGAGCCAGGAAATCTCTGTCATTTGTCTCTGGGACATCATCCGCAGGGAAATGGCGCAGGCTGTACCCTGAAATACGGAATTTCTGAAAAAATGCTGAAATACAAAGAGCAGAAAGAAATTTCCACAGAAAACGGCAGAAAAATTGTTACTACTCTGGAGGCAGAGGAACAGTATATGGTGCAGCATATTGTTTCTTATACTGAAGGGGAAAAAGGAATTGAGGTAGAAACTGTATTTGAAAACCACACTGGAAAAACTGTGGAGCTTAAGCTTTTGACAAGCTTTGCATTGGATAATTTAAGCCCCCTTCAGAAAGATGACGCTCCCTATAAGCTTCATTTTCACAGATTCCGGGGCGGCTGGAGTCTGGAAGGAAAGCATGTGGAAGAATCCTTAGAGGATTTAAACCTGGAATCAAGCTGGACGAGAGCTTTTCCGGAAAGTGAACGTTATGGCGGAATCGGATCTCATCCTGTAAAGCGCTGGTTTCCCTTTGGATGCTTGGAAGACAGGGAGCATCAGGTGTTCTGGGCTGCACAGATCGGTCTGGATTCCTCCTGGCAGATGGAATTGTCCAAAGACGGAGATTGCTATTCCATGTCCGGGGGCATTGCAGACAGTGAGTTCGGAAACTGGAGAAAAGAAATTAAAGATGGTGAAAGCTTTAAATCCCCCAAGGCATATTTAAGTGTAAGTAATGAGAGCTTATGGGATGCCTGCCAGAGGATTACCGGATTGTTCCACAAATATGTGAATCTTCAGCCCCAGGCAGAGCAAAACCTGCCCATTGTCTTTAATGAATGGTGCATGAGCTGGGGAAATCCCAATGAGAAGACACTGATTCGTCTTGCAGATCGTCTTAGCGAAACTTCCACAGCATATCTGGTTATTGATGCAGGGTGGAGCAAACAGCCGGAAGGCGTGAAAGATCCTCAGGAAGGAAACGGAGACTGGGAGTATGAAGAGAGCCAGTTTCCTCATGGACTGAAGTACTTGTCACAGCAGATTGAAAAACGGGGAATCCGAACCGGAATCTGGATGGAATTTGAAGTGACCACAAAGGGCGCAGCAGTACATGGAGAAGAATGGGATGAGCTTCATTTAAAGAGCAATGGCAATATCATCCAGACAGGACGTATCCGCAGATACTGGGATTTTCGGAAAAAAGAAACGGTAGAGTACCTGAAGAAAAAAGTAATTGACTTTTTAAGAGAGAATGGAATGACCTACCTGAAGGTGGATTATAATGGATCCATTGGAGGAGGCTGTGACGGCGCAGAAAGTCCTGGCGAAGGACTGCGGGCACAAATGGCAGCAGTGCTTGCATTCTTTGAGGAGATGAGAAGGAGGCTTCCGGATCTGGTGATTGAGAACTGTGCATCCGGCGGTCATCGTCTGGAGCCGTCTATGATGGGCGTCACTGCCATGAGTTCTTTTTCTGATGCCCATGAGTGCAAAGAGATTCCTTATATTGCAGCCGGTCTTCATGCGCTGATACTGCCAAGGCAGAGCCAGATCTGGGCAGTAATCCTGGAAGAGCTGTCCATGCAGGAAATCCGTTACCGACTGACTTCAACCATGCTTGGCAGAATGTGCCTTTCCGGAGATATTACTGCATTATCCAAGGAACAGTGGGAAGAAGTAAAGAAAGCCTGCAGCTTTTATGAGAAGGCAAGGGAAGTAATCAAGTACGGAACTTCCTGTCTTGCAAGAGACTGTACGAATAACCAGCATCATCTCAAAGGCAGCCAGGTACTTGTTCGTGTATGGGAAGATAAAGCCCTTGTAGTGGCACATTCCTTTGGAGATACCATAAAGGATATTAAGGCTGTACTTCCAAAAGGAGAATGGAAAGAACAGGCCGCCTTTGGAGAAGAGGGAATTCTTAACCTTGAAGATGGCAGCGTGACTTTTTCACCGAAGAAATCCTGGCAGGCAGAGGCTGTTTTATATACAAAATAAATGCAAACAAAAAAGACCCGAAAGGGCCTTTTTTGTTTGTCCATAGAAATCATCCTTTGACTGCGCCTGCCGTACCGCTGACAATATATTTCTGTCCGATGAGATAAAGGATCAAAATCGGAAGCACGGTCAGAACAATATCTGCAAAGATCATATTCCAGTCATTGAAGTGCTCTCCGAAGAAATTATAAATGGAGTTGGTCATTCCGAGCTTTTTGTTGTCGCTTAATAGATAAAGAGGTGTAACAAAGTCATTCCATGCACCCAGGAAATTCAATACAAGACCGGTAATGGTAGCAGGCTTTAAGAGTGGGAAAATAACCTTGAAAAATAACTGGGCAGGGGTACAGCCGTCAATAACTGCTGCCTCGTCAAGCTCTCTTGGAATACTTTCATAAAAGCCATAGTACAAAAATACCAGGAACGGAATACCAAGGGTACCGAATTCCAGAATGATTCCCACATAAGTATTCTGCAGATGCAGGAATTTTAAGGTGAAAAGTGTTGTAACATAGTTTACAGGTGCGATCAGCCCAAGGAAGAAGTAAATATACAGGGCCTTATAAAGCTTTGTTTGTCTTCTGCTTAGCACATAGGAAGCCATGGCGCCTGTTACAATACAGATGATGACAGAAACGCCGGCCATAAGCATACTGTTACCAAATGCACGGACAAGGGAGGCCGCTTTGATTACTTCCGTATAGTTTCCCCACTGAAAGACCTCAGGAAAAGCGAAGGATAATGTCCTGGATTCTTCCACTGTTTTCAGTGAGTTGATAACAATGAAATAAATAGGCAGCAGGATAAGGAAGCTGCAGACCGACACAAAAAGAAAGTGCACGGTTCTTTTTATTTTTTTTAAGGTTCTTACGTTATTCATTGCTCTCCTTTCCACGCAGGGCTTTCTGCATACTAAGGGCAATTACCACTGTGATGATAAAGATAACTACGTTCAGGGCATTGGCCATTCCATAACGGCCCAGACCAAATTCCTTAAATACCTGGGTATTGATAACCTCTGTCAGACCGCCGGGGCCGCCTCCTGTCAAGGAGTAAATAATATCAAATACACGAAGACCGTGAATCGTATTCAATACAATAACGGTTGTCAGAGAAGGACGAAGGAAGGGAAGGGTTATTTTCCGGAATTTCTGTCCTGCAGTAGCACCGTCAATGGAAGCTGCCTCATAATATTCCTCCGGTATCATCTGAAGTCCTGCCAAAAGGATCATCATATTCCAGCCAGCCATTCGCCATATTTCAACAGCCATGGTAGACCCAAGGGCTGTGGAGGCTTCGGTGAGCCAGGAATGGGTAAGTCTTTCCAGGCCGATGGCTGTCAAAAGTGTATTAAAAGGACCATCCGGCTTCAATACAGAAACAAAGGAAATACCAATAATAAGCGGTGCAAGTGCATAAGGAAGGAAGAAGATGGTTCGGAAAACAAACCGGCTTTTCAGTCCTTTGTTTAACAAAAGTGCAAGTCCCAATCCAAGCAGTGTTTTCAGGATTACCGTGATAATGGTAAACTCAAAGGTATGGGAGATACTTGCAAGGTAAGGTCCGCCTTTGGACTGGAAGATGTTGATATAATTCTGGATTCCGACAAAATGTACACCGGGTCTGGTAATGTTCCAGTCTGTGAAGGATATGATCATTCCGGCGATCGTAGGTATAATGTAGAGAACAGTATAAAGGATGAAAGCCGGGACAACAAATTTTAATCCATAATATTTTTTCTTATACATAATTTATCCCCTGGTCATTGAAAAATAAGGGGAATGACTGCTGCCAGCCATTCCCTTACATGGTTCTTAGTTATTCATCAGCCAAAGCTGGGCTGTCTTAAGTCATCGATTCCCTGAAGAACATCAGCGCCTGTAGAGCCTGCAACGAACATCCCCTGCATCAGGTTACCAACCTGTGTGTTATCCCAATAAAGGATTCCATCTTCTGCGGAAAGACCGGATACGCTGGATCTGCTCATAACGTCTTCATAAGCTGCTGGTACGTTTCCAGGAATATCATTTAAGGAACATGGGCCTAAATCAAGACGTGCTTCATAGTAAGCAGTCAGATTTTCCGGACGAGCCAGGAAGTTTAAGTAATCATATACAGCGTCTGCAACTTTTGTATCTTTGTTTACGCAGCGGCCGATACCCCCTGCGGAAACACCAAATGTAGTGTTGTCATTTAAAGGAAGCGGGAACATTCCGAATTTATCAACTGTCATTTCCGGATTGATTGCTTCAACTTCAGCCGGGAATGTAGTATAGGTTACGCACATTGCATAATCACCGGAAGCCATTTTTCCAGGAGCATCTTCCCATGTATTAGCCATGAAATCGTCTCCGAAATATCCTGCATCATTTAACTCAACCATCTGGTCAAGAGCTTTTGCCAGACCATCCTGTCCTGCAAGTGTCTGAGAATTGTCATTTAATCCTGCATAGAAGCCAGGGGTGTCAGCTTCTGTCTGGGTGGTCATGCCGCTTAACCATACACCTAAGTGCCACTGTGCTGCACCGGATTCATAGATAGGGGTTTTGCCGATAGCTTTTACTTTTTCACAAGCGTCTTTGAATGTTTCGAAATTGGTAGGAACTTCTGTGATTCCTGCTTCTTCAAAGATGTCTTTATTGTAAAGGATTCCCCATCCGTCTACACTCCATGTCTGGAACTGAAGAACTTTACCATCATAGGAGGTTCCTTCTTTTGCCCAATCTACATAATGGCTTACCCATTCCTGATCAGAAAGGTCCATCATGTACTTGTCAGGCTGATATTTGTTCATAGTGATACCAGAACGTGTATAGAAAATATCTGCACCTTCTCCAACTGCCAGTTTGGAACCAAGAACGTTTTCGTACTGGTCATCCGGGCTTACCTGCCATTCAATGGTATTTCCGGATTCTTCTTCATATTTAGCTGCCAGTTCTTTGTCAATGTCTTTGACCCATCCGGCACCTGCTGCGATTGTGATGGTCTCACCTGCTGCATAAACAGCGTTAGCGCCAAGCAATGAGGCAGCCATAGCAGCAGCGATTGTCATTGCTGCAATCTTCTTGTTATTCATATTCGTTCCTCCTTACAAGTTTTATTTTGATGACATGATTATACTTGTTTATTGTGTAAAAATCTTTAAACAAAATCTACTTTTCGTTGTGCATTTTTTGTACTGCATGTGCGGTTGCTTCTTGAAGCCTTTGTTATTTTCGATTATAATAGAACATTATGGGATTGGAGAAAAGCATATATGAGATCCTTGCATTCTAAGCTATTTTGGCGGTATGCCATATTGATTCTTTCTTTGAGTGTTGTATTTATGCTGGTTTTGTATCGTGTTTGGGGAAACGAACTGCAGTCAAATGCCCAGAGTGAGCTTCAGGCAGACTGTGATAATATTTCTACTATTTTAGATACCCAGATGGAACGGGTAGATCAGCTTTCCAAGAGGATCGTGGATTCCAGGCAGATCCGTTCTTTGTTTATAAAAGACAATTATTCAGACAGCGCAGAAGCATATTATCATAAACGGGATTTTTCAGAGACTCTGTTTGAAATCCTGCGTTTGTCCTTTGACTATCTGGAACTGAATATGTTTGATGTTTCCGGAAGATATGTGCATGTAGGTGACAATAGTCATTTCCGGATGATAGAGCCACAGACAGTTGCTGCTTTGCCTTGGCAGCAGATGGTTATAAATGCATACGGCAAAAAGATCATTCTTCCTGCAGGCACCCTAAGCCTGAATAAAAGAGAGGAACCGGCTATTTCTCTTTGCCGGGCCTTTGCACCTGTGAATCCAACAAAAGAAACTGCGATCCTGGAACTGCAGATGGATTATGGGTATCTTAGCCGAAAGATCACAGATTCTATTCATAACCAGAAGGACAAAAAGCGGATCTTTGTCTATAATGCAGCAGGGGAGCGGATCTATCCTATTAAGGAAGATCTTTCTCCAAAGACCCATGATTTTATACAGGCATTTTTGAGTGAGGCTTCTTTGGATGAAACTTTACATAAAACCATAAATGAAAAGGGAGAAACAGTATTATTTGTATCAAAAACATCTCCTTTTACTGAATGGACCGTACTGGTGGCTGAATCGGAAAAGGACTTATTTTCTGCTTTTTTTGAGTTTCAGCATTTGATTATCTTCATTTTTTTATTTGTACTGCTTGTGCTGATGCTGCTGACTAATCGCATTGCGGCAGGTCTTGCAACCCCTATTCAAAAGCTTGAACAGCATGTGTGCTCACTGGAACTGGAGCATCTGGACGAATTCCGCCTTCCAAATTATCAGAACCAGTACAGGGAGCTGGATTCCCTGTATCGTTCCTTTGGCCAAATGAAGACGAATCTCCAAAATTCTCTTCAAAGTACCATTGAGGCCCAGACCCAGGCAGTCAATGCAAAGATGCTGGCTCTGCAGTCCCAGATGAATCCTCATTTTATTTATAATACCCTGTCTTCCATCAGTGTTCTGGCAGAGGACGGGGAAAATGAAAAAGCAGTAAAAATGTGTGAGGATTTGTCTATGCTGCTTCGGTATATTGCTTCCGGAACCCAGGCAATGGTATCTATGAAGCAGGAGATGGAACATACAGTATCATATATGAATCTAATCAAAGTAAAGTATGAGGAACGGATTCAGTTTTTGATGGATATTCCGCAGGAGCTTTGGGAAATGAAAATTCCCCGTCTGACCATTCAGCCATTGGTGGAGAACTGTGTGAAATATGGTCTTGATGTTTTGCCGCCCTGGGTGATTCGGGTTCAGGGGAAGATTCAGGATGATCGGTGGTATATTTGTGTCAGGGACAATGGAACCGGCTTTTCGGAGGAGTATCTGAAACATTTTTATGAGGATACACAAAAGATCTCATGTGCACCGAAAGGAAAAAGATATATTCCGGAGCTGGAAGTGAATGGAATGGGAATATTAAATCTTTATTTACGTTTGTGGCTGCTGTTTGGACAGGATATGCTTTTTGAAATCAGCAATCCTTCAGATAGAGGCGCACAGATTATGATAGGAGGACCGATTCGTGAAAAACAGAAAAATTAAAACTGTGGTTGTAGAGGATGAGGTACTGCTTTTAAAGAACATAACGAAAAAAATTCTTCAGACCAATTCCTCTTTTGAAGTTGTGGGAACTGCCTATAATGGAGCAGAGGCCTTGGAGATAATTGAAAAGACTTTGCCGGAAGTGGTATTTACGGATATCCGTATGCCTATGATGGATGGGCTGGAGCTTGCGGGAATTTTGAAAAGAAAATATTCTTCTATTTTTCTTGTGATCATCAGCGGATACGATGATTTTGAGTATGCCCGCAGAGCGATTGGATATGGTGTAAGCAATTATCTTTTAAAGCCTGTGCAGAGAACGCAGCTTGAAGAGACTTTGGATATATTGGAAAAGAAGATCCTGGTTCGTGCAAAGGATGAAGCATGGAGCCTGATTCGGGAGCAGCTTCATCAGACAGGTGGGGGAATTGATAAGGAGGATCTGGGAGAGTATCTGGAGAAGAAGCGTTTCGGCATGTTTCTGATCTGTGTGGGAAATCTTCGGATACGGGGAAAGAATCAAGGAGAAACAGGAAATCTGAAATTGGGATGGAGTAATATCCTGAAGGGCTCTTCCTGCAGGGCAGAGGAATCCTATATATTCGAGGAAGCTCAGAATCAGCGGCTCATTCTTTTGGAGGGCTGTGGGGAAAGCTGGAATAAAACGGCACAGAAGCTGCTGAATCATATAAAAGAAGTATTTCCGGATATGTCTGTCAACATATCCTATATGCAGGAGGATGTGCCATGGGAAATGCTGCATGTGGCTTTGCGGGAGGTACGGCAGAGACTTTTTGCCAATCTAAAGGTGGGAGATTGTGCATTGCTTCCTAATGGGATGGAAGTGCCGGAATTTCCCCCTGCGGTCTTGCAGTCTGTGACAGTCAGCCATTTGCAGGCGCTGTTTAATTCCAACAATGAAGCAGGGATCAAAACGGCAGTTTTGCAGATGTTTGGAGAATGGGAAAGAGGCGGCTATTCTCAGCAGTGGATTGAGAAGATGGTACATCAGATTTTGATTCTGTTCCAGCAATGTCTGTTTTTCTCAGAAGTAGATTATGATAGAATGTTTCAGAATGTTTTTTCTTCTCTGGAACGAGAAGGATGTCTTGAGAATGCGGCAGTTCAGATCGCCGGAGAATTGGCAGACTGGGGCAAAAGAAACCAGCCTATGCCTTCGGAGATCGAAGACGCCATTGAGCAGATGAGTGATTATATTCATAAGCATTATACAGAGCCCATTAACCTTGCGGAGCTTTCGGAAAAGTATCACTTTAACCATTCTTACATCACCAGGCTTTTCAAAAAAACCAAGGGACAGACACCGCTGAAACTGATTCATGCGCTTCGAATGGCAGATGCTATGGAAATGCTGAAAAACAAAGAGCTTTCAATTCGGGAAATCAGCGAAACCCTTGGGTTTGCGGATCAGCATTACTTCAGCAGAATCTTTAAGGAAGCCGCTAAGGTAACTCCGAAGGAATACCGCAGTATGATGGAAAAATAGTAAAGAGAAAAGGAGTGTACATCATGCCGGATTATAGAAAAACAAAAATAGCCTGTTATATGGGGGTTATTACACAGGCGATCGCAGCCAATTTTGCCCCATTGCTGTTTTTGAAATTTCATAGTGATTATGAAATTTCCCTTGGAAATATAGCTTTGATTTCCACATGTTTTTTCTTTACACAGCTTTTGGTGGATTTGTTTTGTGCTAAATTTGTGGATAGGATTGGGTATCGTGTCTGTATAGTTGCTTCAGAAGTATGTTCTGCAGGTGGGCTGGTGGGTCTGGCTTTTCTTCCGGAACTTTTGCCGGATCCGTTTATTGGCATTATATTGAGCGTGATTGTATATGCAGTTGGAAGCGGTCTTATTGAAGTGCTGTGCAGCCCCATCGTGGAGGCATGTCCCTTTGAAAATAAAGAGGCGACCATGAGTCTGCTTCACTCATTTTATTGCTGGGGTTCTGTGGGTACCATTGTAATTTCCACATTGTTCTTTGCAGTATTCGGTATGGATAGCTGGAAATGGCTGGCTGTTTTATGGGCTTTGATTCCGGCAGTTAATATCTATAATTTTGCAGCCTGTCCTATTGAGTATTTAGTTGACGAAGGAAAAGGAATGAGAATAGGAGAACTATTCAGAAAACCTTTGTTCTGGATTGCCATATGTCTGATGATCTGCTCAGGGGCATCGGAACTTGCCATGGCACAGTGGGCATCTGCTTATGCAGAGGCTGCACTGGGATTATCGAAGACCATTGGGGATCTGGCTGGTCCATGTATGTTTGCAGTTACAATGGGAATAAGCCGGGTGATTTTTGGAAAATACGGTGACAAAATGAATTTAATGGAATTCATGACAGGATGCGGATTCATGTGCGTGACCTGTTATCTTCTTGCAGCAGTGTCAGAAAATCCCATAGCAGGACTGATAGGCTGTATCCTTTGCGGTTTTTCTGTGGGGATTATGTGGCCGGGTACCATCAGTATTTCTGCTAAAAAATTCCCGTCAGGGGGAACTGCTATGTTTGCCCTTCTTGCAATGGCAGGAGATCTTGGGGGAAGCATAGGGCCTGGAATCGTTGGCCGTGTTACACAAAGTGCAGGCGACAATATTCGGGCAGGCATGGGAGTAGGAATTGCATTTCCAGTTATTTTGTTAATTATGCTTTTTATCTTAAATAGGGAAAAGGAATAGTTAAATATTAGCTTCTAAATTGTGGTACCATATTTCCTGCAAAAAAGAAAACGGTATGAAATGAAATTGATACTTGACACTCACATTGTGGTATACTTTAAAGTAGAATTGAGCTCAGGAATACACATATATGTGAGGTGGAACGAATGTTAAAAATAGGAGATTTTTCAAAGCTGTCAAGAATCAGCATCCGTATGCTTCGGCACTATGACGAGATCGGCATTCTGCATCCGGAAAGTGTAGATCATTTTACAGGATACCGGTATTACAGTGAAGCCCAGCTTCCCCTTGCGGGAAGGATACAAACCCTGAAGGGCCTGGGATTCGGGCTTTTGACGATAAAGGAAATACTGGAGAAATATAGTGATGCGCAGGAAATGGAACAATTTTTGCTTGGAAAGCGTATGGAATTGGAAGCGGAGGCTGTGGAAACACAGCGAAAGCTTATACTCCTTGACAGCACATTGAAATGGCTGAGAAAGGATGGTAACCTTATGAATTACAATGTTACATTAAAAACACTGCCGGAACGCTATGTTGCAAGTGTGCGCCAGGTGATTCCAGCATATGATCATGAAGGGAAATTGTGGGAGATAATGTGCAGGGAACTGGAACCGCAGAAGGTACAGCTGGCAGTTCCATGTTATGGGATGGCGATCTTTCATGATGAAGGATTTAAGGAACATGATCCTGATGTGGAAATTCAGAGTACAGTGATAGGAACATATCAGGATACGGAGCATGTGAAATTTAAGACTGTGCCGCCTATTCAGATTGCATCTGCTATTTACAAAGGAAGTTATGACCAGATTGGCAGAGTTAATGAGGCAGTGGCAGACTGGGCAGCTTCAAATGGATATGATTTTGATGGGAAGTCCTTTTGCATTTACCATGTAAGTCCGGGACAGACAGATGATCCCGAGGAGCTTGTGACAGAGGTGTGCTATCCGGTAAAAAGAAAGTAGAAAAAAGGAACTATTATTAAAAAGATTTGCCGGTGTTGTTAATTGTGCAAAAAAGTTAGGAGGAAATTTCATGCATTTTGTGAAAGCGAAGGGAATACTATCTGCTAAGAATGGGATGAATTTATACCGCGGCTGTTCTCACGGGTGTATTTACTGCGACTCCAGAAGTAAATGCTATCACATGGAGCATGCTTTTGAGGATATTGAGGTCAAAGAGAATGGGATTGATCTGTTGGAGCATGCTCTTACTCATAAGCGCAAAAAATGTATGATTGGCACCGGCTCTATGACTGACCCTTATATTCCGCTGGAAAAGAAGCTTGGAAATGTCAGGAAGGCGCTGCAATTGATCTATGATCATGGATTTGGCTTTACGGTTATCACGAAATCAAACCTTATTTTAAGAGACATGGATCTTTTGCAGAAAATAAATAACAAGACAAAATGCATTGTGCAGATGACTTTGACCACGTATGATGAAGACCTGTGCAAAAAGATTGAGCCAAATGTAAGTACAACGAGAGAACGCTTTGAAGTATTGAAACAATTGAGGGATGCAGGAATCCCTACGGTGGCCTGGATGACGCCGATCCTGCCATTTCTTAATGATACGCAGGAGAATATTTCCGGTATTTTGGATATGTGTATTGAAGCAAAGGTTTATGGAATTATCTGCTTTGGAATAGGCCTGACGCTTCGGGAAGGAAACCGGGAATATTTCTATGAACAGCTGGATCGCCTGTTTCCGGGCCTAAAAGAAAAATATATTTGCACATATGGAAATCAGTATATTATAGAAAGCAGCAGCAACAGAAAATTAATGGAGCTATTTCATCGAAAATGTGAAGTAAATGGAATTGTGCATAATAACGAGCAAATATTTCACTATCTGCAGCTTTTTGAAGATAAGAGGGAAAACAAACAATTAAGTATTTGGGACTGGGATGTGTGATGAAAGTTTTAATTGTAGAGGATGACAGATTTATTTCGTGTTTTAATATTGCAGAGGCAAAGAAAGTCTGAAAAAAAGAACAGATTGACCTGATCAATTTGGATGTGAACCTTCCGGATGGCAGCGGATATGAATTTTTAGAAATTGTACGAAGAGAATCCGATGTTCCGATCCTGATGCTGACGGCAAATAATCTGGAGATAGATGAGGTAACAGGTTTGTCTCTTGGAGCAGATGATTATATGACAAAACCCTTCAGCCTGGCAGTTCTTCGTGCAAGAATTGACGCTTCGAAAAGGCGGGTGGGAGGAAAACTGGAAAGATCCCAGGAAATTTATGAGATGGACGGGTTTGTATTTGATTATGACAGACTATCTTTTACCTGCCAGGGAGAAGAACTGACCCTTAGCCGCAATGAGCAGAAGCTGTTAAAAATATTTTTGGAAAATCAGGGTCAGGTGCTTACCAGAGCACTTTTGGTGGACAGGCTGTGGACGGATGGGGAGACATATGAAGCACCAGATTATATCCCGCAGGATGAAAATGGTGATTATTATACAATGGGAGAGTTTGGAAAGGAGGTGTTCAATTACACTTGTTTTGCCTGACGGAACAAAGAAAGAAGTGGAAATCCTTTCTGTCATTAAAGAAAATTACTATGGTTTAACAGACCGTGTGGGCGCTGACTTTGTTTATTATACTTCAGCAGAAATTTTTAAAGAATGGGTGTCCCCAGAGTTCCTTATGACTTATGCCTGTGATGTGGAGGATGACAAGGAAGGAGAGTTTAACCAGTTTCTGAAAAATTACACAGAGACTGTGGAGCCTTTGATGAATTATGAGTCCAAAGAATTCTGGTCTGGAGAATATGAAGGCATGATCGGCCTGGTGATACTGGCAGGAGGACTGCTTACTATTGTGATTGCAGTGATTGGAATTTTGAATTTTATCAATTCCATTCTTACGGGAATCGTGACAAGACAAAAAGAATTTGCAATCATGCAGGCCATTGGAATGACAAGAAAACAGCTGATACGGATGCTGATCTTAGAAGGAATGTATTATGCAGTATTTACCATTGGGGCATCCTTTGTCATAGGCTGCATCTTTTCCCTTCCCATACTTCTTATCTTGGGAGCGATGGTTCCCTGGCTTGCCTATTCCACAATAGGCATAGTCAGGGTTACAACAGCCCCGTGATGGTTGCGGATGGACACATGAATGGCTCCTTTGCTGTAATAATGGAGGCGCAGGCAGGTGTTCAAAAGGCCGATATGAGAGCCGGAGTCTTCTATGGAACTGGAATCTGCTTCAATATCTGCAATCCGCTTCTGCAGCTCTTCCAATAGATCAGGGGAAAATCCGGTTCCATTATCCCGGATTTCCAGAATCAAAGTGTTGCCTGCAATTTTGCCGATAATTGACAGTTTCCGTAATACATTTTTGCCGTCGTAACCATGGGTCAGGGCATTTTCCACAAGGGGCTGCAGGGTCAGCTTAGGAACTTCCATATTTTGCAGGTCGTCCGGCATATCAATGAAGAATTCAAGATTGTCTTCATAACGTGCTTTGGACAGGAGCAGATAACTGCGCACATTTTCAATTTCCTCCAGCATCGTGGCTGTGCGGGAGCGGGTATCCGTAGAATAGCGGAGCATAGAGGCAAACTGGTCGCAGATTTCAATAACATCAAAATTCCCGTTTTCAAGAGATTTGGCGGAAATAATGTTGAGGGTATTATATATAAAATGAGGATTGATTTGTGTCTGCAGGGCATTTAACTGGGCCTGCAGGGTGGATTCACGAAGGTTCAGCTCATTGAGAGTACTGTTCCTTAGCCTGAGCATCATTTCATTGTAGGCCAGCTCCAGTTCATAAATTTCGTGATCCCCAGGTGCGGTCACCGTTTCTGTAAGTATTTGTGCAGAGGGAGATTCACAGAGAAGCACATTTTTATCAGGTGCCTGTTTCACTCTTTTAGTCAGGAGACGGATAGAGCGGGTTAATCGAAGTGAAATTGCTCCGATCAGTGCAAAAGAGATCAGCATGACCAGCAGTGCACATTTGATAATATCGTTTCTTATGGAATTATTGCGGAAAACTGTGATCTGCTTATCCTGTGCAATGTACAAATTAAGCCCCAGGGATTCGATCCTGGTATGAAGGACTTCCAAAGTAGTAGCTGCTTTGGAATCATTCCACGGCTGCATGCTGCCCATGGGAAGTGTGTTGGGATAATCACGGGACGTATCCCTGCTGCAGTAAAGCAAAGTTCCGTCATCGAAAACTGCCTGCACTTCTACCTCTGAAGTATTATCTATAAAGTCCAGAATATGGTCTAAGGTGCTGATTTCGTTTAATACAGTAACATAGCCGATGATATTTCCAAAATGTGCTATGGGATGGACGATCCCAAAGGCTTTGACATCCTGCCTGGGGGCAAAAATATCATTATGGGGGGCTAAAAACTGGCAGACAAAGCGTTCGTTGTCAGACTCAGGAAAAGAAATTAAATTGGACTGCAGTGTTTCCAGGATATCTTCTGGCGAAGCTGTATAGGCAAAGTCTTTGTCTGGCAGGCTGGTAATATAGGACCCATCCAGAGAAATAAAGCTGACACGGTAGCATTGGTCTACCAATGAGGACTGATACAGACTCTGAAGGGCTGCTTTGCGGGCGGCAGCCCCTACCTTATGATCTGTGCTGTCATCTCGTACGAACTGGTTCAGGGAGGATGTAAAAGAAAGATTTTTGGACAGGTCATTGGCAGTCATGTGCATCATATTAATATTTTGTTCAAGGTCTCTTGCAATACTGGTGCTCATATTGGTGAAACGTGCAGTCGTATAGATGTTGCTGCCGCTGATATTCATTTCTATAGTAAAGGAAGAAAAGGCAAATAATGCCATCAGCATGATTACAGAAAACAGAACCATCATTTTTATATTAAGCTTCATATGAGCAGCCTCCTAATCTGTAGTATAAACGAATACAGTTGAATATAGTTCTTTTATACCACAGATTGGGAAGGTTGATAAGGGAATTATGCAGTAAATATGAAAAGTACAGGAAAATCCGGTCAAATGTACCGGATTTTTTTACTTTACAGAGAAATGCAAGATTTTTTCAATACAGCGTGTCAAATCCTTTTGAGTGGCTTATATGATGTTGCACTATAATGATTACAACAAAACGGGACAAATGGATACCCGAATCAAAAGGAGGAATAGACATTATGAAGAAACTTATTTTTCCGCTGGTAACAGCAGCCATGGTAGTGGGAAGCGCCACTTCCGTATTTGCATATTCAGAAAAGAATCTTGAAGCTCCAAAGGCAGCGGATGTGACCATCGATGGTGATCTGAGCGAGTGGGATACAAGCAAAAGCCTTGTGATCAATTCAGAAAATCAGATCATTGATCAGATTGAACATTGGGACGGTGAGGCTGACTGTTCCATGGAACTTAGCGCAATGTGGGATGAGGAAAATCTTTATATTGCTATGAAGATTTCAGACGATACTCCCCTTGTTTATAGGGAAGGATTTCCGCTGGATGAGCTGGATGCGATTATTCTGTTTCTGAGCACCAATCCGGATGCTGATCCGGAACGTACAGAATATGAAGCAACAGATTGGCGCCTGGTACAGTCAGCGGATATGTATAAGGATGATTTTGATTTCTTTAACTATATAGACCGTGACATGATTGCTGATAATCAGGGATGGGAAACCCAGGGTGAGTACGGTGATGAAATGGTATTTGACGATTATGAAGCAGCAATTGCGCAGGTAGAAGGCGGCATTGTATGGGAAAGCAAAATTCCGCTGCATAACCTGTCTAACGATGCCATCCAGCAGCTGGTTCCTGAAGCCGGCAAGACAATTGGATTTGACTTCTCTGTTCTTGACGTGGATCTGCCTTGTCCTGGTATTCACAGCCTGCGTATGCAGTCTTCTGCAAATCTGGACGGAAAAGACAGAACTCCGGAAGCTTATGCCGTAGATACCAATCCGAGTCTTTGGGGAACATTAACATTTGTTGAATAAAGAAGGGGGAACAGAATGAAACTGAAAAAAATTTGCAGTCTGCTTCTGGCTGCTGTGATGGCATTTGGGCCGTGTTCTACAAGCGCATTTGCAGCAAAGCAGGAAAAGAAGAATGCAGACGATATGGATATAGCTGCGATTCTGGAAGCAACGGATGAAAAAGGTACCGCAAATGTTTATCACTGGTGGACAGCAGGCGGAGAAAAGGATGCAGTGGAAAGCGTAGTAGACGGCTTTAAGGATGTATACAGCAAGACCAAAGCAAAATCAAATGCGATCCCTGGCGGGGCAGGCGGCGCAATGGTTATGAAGGTAAAGGTTCTGCAGCAGGCAGGAAAGAGCCCGGAAACATTCCAGGCACATCCCGGTGAGGAAATCGAACCTTATCTGCAGTCAGATCTTTTGCTGAACCTGAATCAGGTTTGGGATTATGCAGATCTTTCCGGACGGGCACTTCCGGGACTGGAGGAACTGTGTACTGCATCTGACGGAAATAAGTACATTGTTCCCATTGGCATTCATAAGACAAATGTTATTTTCTACAACATCCATGTATTTGAAAAATACGGAATTGAGATTCCGGATCATGAAAATCTTACATGGGAAGAGTTCTGGGATATCTGCGATCAGCTTGCAGCAGCAATGCCGGACGGGGAATATCCTATTGACCTGGGAGACAGAAAAGGCTGGCCTGCATGTCAGGTATTTGAAGATATTATGTTAGGTACGGATCCCCAGATCTATCAGGATTTCATAAATGGAAATTATAATGTAGATGATGTGACAGAAGTTCTTTCCACCTATGCAAAGCTGATGGAATATGTGGCACCGGATCATTCCAGCCGTGACTGGTATGAAGCTTCCGGTCAGGTGGTTGCAGGTACCTATGCAATGCAGATCATGGGCGCCTGGATGCAGCCTTTGATGACCTCTATGGGACAGGTTTACGGCGAGGATTACGGCGTGTTTACATTCCCTGGAACAGACGGATGGTTTGGTATGTGCGTGGACGGTTTTGTAGTAAGCAATGACTCTGCAGATGTGGAAAGCGGTGTACGCTGGGCATATAATGTTTCCACAAATGAAGTGCAGACCGCATTTTCCAAGCTGAAGGAATCCATTTCTCCTTACAGCGATACACCAGACGATACATACTGTGACTTAACGTTAAAATTCAAGAATGAGCTTACAGCAGAAGAGACCAGGGTATATCCAAGCTTTACACATGGAACAGCGCTTCCCTGGAGTGCTTCTACCAGCTTGCAGACACAGATTCAGGAATTTGCAACCTCTTCAGATCATGATGCAGAATATTTTGCCAATAAGATCGTGAATATTTTAAAGGAAGCCGGAGTGAAAGGAGATTGGAATATTGTTGAGTAAAAAGAAATTATGGAAACGGGGCATGTCTGTATTAGGCGCTGCGGCACTGACCGGTATGATGCTGCCGGCAAGTGCATTTGCAGCAGAAGAAAGCTATCAGCAGCCCGCACTTAATCCACATGTAAAGTCTATTATTGAAGCGGATGGATATCAGTTCATTGACCTGAACGGCAATGGGGAACTGGATGTTTATGAAGATTGGAGAGAGGATGCACAGACCCGTGCAGCGGATCTGGTAAGCCAGATGACAGTACGAGAAAAAATTGCGCAGATGCAGCATCCTACCTTTCTTCCCCGGTCTGATGGGAAAATCCCGTCCTATCTGGAAGAGTGGTGTAACCAGGAGAGCATCGGCATGCTTCTGATCCGTGAGCTGAACAGTGTGGAGACCGCTGCTGTTACAATGAATACTATTCAGGAATATGCAGAGAACTCCCGCCTTGGGGTACCGGTATTGGTATCCATGGACTCGGTACATGGTTTAAGCTATGTATCCGGTGCGACTGTTACCCCTCATAACCTGGCCCTGGCAGCCACCCGTGATAAAGACCTGGTAATAAAACTTGCAGAGATTGCCCGTGATGAGCATCTTGCAGTAGGCGTGCGTATGACTCTTTCACCGGAGGCGGATATTGCTTCTGAACCCCGCTGGGGACGTGTTATGGAGACATTCGGTGAAGATCCGGATCTGGTGACGGATATGGTAACCTCACAGATTACTGCATTCCAGAATGGTTCCGATGGTTTGAACAGCGGATCTATTGTAGCATGTATCAAGCACTTTCCAGGTGCAGGCCCCCAGATGGACGGCAAGGATACTTCTCCTATTATTTCCAGTGAGGAATCTTTGAAAGAACATCTGAAGCCTTATTATGCAGCACTGGAAGCAAATGTAGCATCTGTTATGCCTTACTATTCTGTGCCTTTGGCACTGGATATGGAAAATTCTGCAATTGGTTCCAAGGCAACCCTGCAGGATCTTCTCCGTGATGAGATGGGATTCGAAGGAATTATCCAGACAGACTGGGGCATGATCTGGGCCATCCAGGAAGCACTGGGAACCATGACCGGTGAAGAAATTTCAGATGAAGAAGCAATCCTTATTGGTATGACTGAGAGCCGTGTAGACGGTATCGGCGGCGAGTCTATCCGTCTGATCGACCTGGCGGAAGAATATACCAATGACGGCAAGATCGATGAAGCAATCCTGGATGCTTCTGCAACACGTATTGTAAAAGCAAAATTTGAACTGGGCGTTTTTGAAAATCCATACTGCGATGTAGAATATGCAGTAGATATGGTTGGAAATGATGAGAGCCAGGCAGTGAACCTGGAAGCTGCAAGAAAGGCCATGACCCTTCTGAAGAACGATGGAACTCTTCCTCTTGATCCCAACGCAGAGCAGACTATTCTTGTATGCGGTCCCCGTGCCGGCGATATGGACTCTCTGGTTGGCGGATGGTCTTCCGCCCAGGAAGGTCTGACTATTGCAGGGGCAATTGAAGCTTATGCCGGTGAGAATACAAACGTTGTTTATGAGCCGGAGAATGTAGAGCGTATTACAGAGCTTGCGGCAGATGCTGACGTCATTGTTGTATCCGTAGGAGAACCAAGTTATCAGCATGATCCGCCGTGGGGCTATGAGACTCTTGAAATTACCGGAAGCCAGCAGGAAATCCTGGAAGCAGCTGCTGCAAGCGGAAAGCCCATCGTTACTGTAGTAACAGGAGGACGCCCTTACATTCTTACATGGTGTGACGAAAATACCAATTCCATTCTGGAGGCTTATTATCCTGGAGGACAGGGCGGCATTGCAATTGCAGAAACCTTGTTTGGCATGAATAATCCTACAGGAAAGACCCCGCTGCAGTTCCCTCATGATATGGAGTCTGTAAACAGCCAGGAAGGCGACATCTCCTTTGATCTGGAAAATCCGCTGTATGATTATGGCTGGGGACTGAGCTATGACGAATAGTCGTCAGGCAGGAAAATAAGAAATGGAGGCACTGCCTGTGGAATATATTTTGGAGTTTTTTGACAATTTTACCTACATGACATTTTCCAATGGCCAGTTCTGGACGATCTGTGCCGTGCTGATAGCCCTGATACTGGGCTATCAGCTGCTGCTGAGGTTTGCACCCAATACAGTAGCACCTGTCAGCAGATTTTTTAGCCGGCATCCCCTGATCTGGATCTGCATTCCGGCGGCACTGCTGATTTATTTTGTATATGTTTCCCTAGGATGGAATCTTTGGGTTTCAGTATCAGACTGGGAAAACGGTGCGTTGGAAGCCAGCTATGGCTGGGGCGGTTTCGGAAATTATGTTAAAATGTTTAGCAGTGCGGAATTCTGGCCGTCACTGGCAAATACACTGCTTTTGTTCTGCCTGATTCCCCTTTGCCTGCTGCTTGGCCTTGGCCTTGCGCTTTTGATGGATCAGGGGCTTCGGGGAACCGCATTGTTCCGTACATTGATTCTCCTTCCTTTTTCACTTTCCTTCGTAGTAACAGGTACTGTATGGGCTTATATGTACCGCCCAACCGGCGGCGTACTGAACTCATTCTTAAGCCTGATCGGAGTAGATGTGGCAGGAGCGATGAAGGGAGATCATCTGATGTGGGCTTCCTCAAATTCTACTATCATGATTTCCATTATCATCGCAATGATATGGCAGTTCTCAGGCTATGTGGCTGTTATCTTCCTGGCTGCAATTAAAAATGTGCCTGTGAATATTATAAATGCGGCGAAATTGGACGGGGCATATATGCCGCGTATTTACCTGAAACTGATCATTCCTCAGTTAAAGGGATCTATGGGAAGCTGTATTACGATTCTGGCTATGTATGCCCTGCGTTCCTTTGATTTTATCGTATCTTTGGTAGGGTATACCACTTCCTCTGCCTGGACGCTGCCTATCTGGATGTATAATGAAGCATTCCAGAACAACAACTTTGCCTACTCGGCGGCCATCAGCTGCTTCTTGCTGGCGCTGGTGCTGATTCTGATTCTGCCGCTGACCTATTGGACGAACAGGAGGAAATAAGACGATGCCAAATGACATGAATATTGAGCGTTCCAGGGCTGGTCAGCAGGCACAGACGGTGCGCGTGAAACCAAAGTGGCACATGACCGTGCTGCACATTGTGTATTATCTGATCATGATCTGTTTTTTGATTTTCTATATGCTTCCCTTCTGGGGAACCGTGATGACTTCCTTTAAGACAAACAGTGAAGTAATGACAACAACGCCCATTACACCACCCACACAATGGACACTGGAAGGTTATGCAAGTGCCATGGAAGAACTGGGGGTACCCCTTCTTACATCTTTGTTTGTGACCTTGTTCGGAGCGGCAGGATCGGTTTTTTTAGGATCCATATGTGCCTATGCTCTCAGCAAATGGAAATTTAAATTTAACAATGTGTTCTTTATTGCCCTGGTTGCTGCCACGTATCTGCCCTTTCAGGCGATTTTGATCCCTCTGCTGCAGACTATCAGTGCGCTGGATCTTTATGATAACATCTGGGGGCTTGTACTGGTACATACGGTATTCGGCATGCCTATGTGTACCGTAATGATGCGGGGATATTACGCAGATATTCCGGATGCGCTGATCCGCCAGGCAATGATTGATGGAAATGGCATGTGGGCAATTTACCGTAAGATTGTTCTTCCTAATACTATGATTGCCACCATCACCGTATTTGTGTTCCAGTGTACATCTATTTGGAATGAAATGCTTTTTGCACTGGTACTTGGCGGTTACGATTCGAAACCAGCCACCATTGCACTGAACGAGCTGGCCGGCACCATGGCTGCCGAGTTCAATGTGCAGATGGCAGGATCATTGATCCTGGCACTTCCGGTACTGGTATTGTATATATTTATGGGTAAGTATCTGATCTCTGGTCAGATGAGCGGCGCTGTGACCGCATCCTGATAAAATAGGAGGACATGAAATGAAACATTCTTTTCGAAAAATGAGCGCCATGGCAATGGCTGTGGCAATGGGGCTGTCAGTGATGCCCACAGTAAGCGCAGAAGAAGTTGTGCAGCCAGAGCTTGGGGCACGTGTGAAAAATATCATTGAAGCGGACGGTTATCAGTTTAAGGATTTAAACAGCAACGGTCAGCTTGACCCCTATGAGGACTGGAGACTGAGTGCTGCAGAACGTACAGAAGACCTTCTGGGGCGTATGACTGCAGAACAGAAAGCAGCACAGATGGTACATCTTACCCTTGTGAGCAAAAAAGACAGCTGGTTTAATGAAGCTAACGTAGGATTTGCATTGGTGTATGAGTATATTTTTGACAGTGCGGCAGATGCAGCGGTACGTACCAATGAGATCCAGGAGCTGTCCGAAGGAAGTGAACTGGGTATTCCGCTGATCTTTTCAATGGATACAGAGGCGGGGGCTGCTTTTGTAAGTGACGCAACCTATCTGCCGGATGAGGTCAACCAGGGTGCAGCCAATGATGTGGAGCTGGTAAAGAAACTGAATACGGTTCTGAAAGAGGAACTTCAGGCTGTAGGTGTGCGCATGGCTCTTTCACCGGATGCGGATCTCATTACAGATCCCCGCTGGGGACGTAATCAGGAATGCTATTCTGAAGATACGGAGGTTGTACAGAACCTGATCGTAGCTGCTGTTGAGGCTCTTCAGGGCGGAAATGAGCTGACAGAAGATTCTATTATAGCTACTGTAAAGCATTTTCCAGGTGCAGGTGCACAGACGGATGGCGTAGACGGAACTCCCCTTACCATTCAGGAGGATTCCATGGAGCTTCATCTGGCCGGATTTAAGGCTGCCATTGAGGCCGGTGCCGCGGCAGTGATGCCTTATGGTTATTCGACTGTACCTTATCTGGGGGGAGATGCTGTGGAAAATTCAGCGGATCAGTCCAAAGCAGTTATGACAGACCTCCTTAGAGAAGAATTAGGCTACCAGGGCCTGATCCAGACAGACTGGGGTCTGAACTTTACAGGTGCTTCCAATGCCGGGGCTGATATTCTCGGCGGTGCGGGGGTGCGTGCTGCAGGAGAGCTGATTGAAGAAGTGGATGAAGAACGTCTCACAGATGCATGCCGCCGGATTCTGAATGCGAAGTTTGCATTGGGTATTTTTGAAAATCCCTATGTAGATGAAGCAAAGGCTTCGGAGATTGTTGGAAGTGAAGAACATAAGGCAGCTGCAAGAGAAGCAGCCGCTGCATCCTTTACATTAGTGAAATATGAAAATCCTGCTTCTTTGGAAGGGCAGAAAATTGTTGTTGCAGGTGAGCTGGCACAGGATGTACGTGCACTGAACAGCGGCTGGACAGCAAAAGAGCCAATGGAGATCAAAGGAACCACGATCCTGGAAGCTCTGCAGGAGAAGGCAGGAGCAGACAATGTAACGTATATTGCAGAAGCAAAAGACGTACCGGAAGATCTGACAGGCGTAACGGCTGTCGTGGCAGTGGGTGAAAAGAGCGGTACCCATGATCCTGCCTGGGGTGCAGATACACTTGAATTTCCCAAGGAGCAGACAGATCTTGTGGATGCATTGAAAGCAGCAGGTGCAAATGTGGTTTCTGTTGTTGCTATGAATCGTGCGTATGTACTTACTCCTATTGAACAAGCATCAGACAGTGTACTTCTTGTGTACCGCCCTGGTGCAACATGCGGCGCAGAGGCTGTAGCAGATGCCCTTTACGGGGAGACTGCTATTACAGGAAAACTGCCTTTCCAGATTCCGAAGACTATGGAACAGGTAGAAAATCAGCGGGAAGATTTGCCAAAAGATATAGAAGATCCGCTGTACGAATACGGTTATGGTATTGATGTGGAAGCATTCGGTGCATGATCGTAAAAAGATTCGGCAGAGAGGAAAGGTGAACAAATGGCTTCAATTACGATCAAGGATATGAGTGTGTCCTATAATAAAGGAAAATCCTTTGTTCTGGACAATTTGAGTCTGGATATTAAAAACGGTGAGTTCTGTGTGTTTCTCGGTCCCTCCGGCTGCGGAAAATCCACAGCTATGCACTGTATAGCAGGTCTTCTGCACCCCATGAGCGGAGAAATCCGCTTTGGGGAAGAGGTGATGACTTCTGCAAATAGAAAGGGAAGAGATAAAACCTTTGTTCCCCCGCAGGAGCGTAATATCGCCATGGTATTTCAGGAGTATGCATTGTACCCCAATATGACAGTGCGGGAGAACATGTCTTTTGCCCTTAAGACGAAAAAAGTAGCTAAAGAGGAAATTGCAAAACGTGTGGATTATATGGCAAAAATGCTCTCTATTGAGCAGCTGATGGATCGCCGGCCGGCAGAACTTTCCGGTGGGCAGAGACAGCGCGTGGCGCTGGGACGTGCACTGGTGCGTGATCCACAGGTGTTCCTTCTGGATGAGCCTTTGGGAAATCTGGACGCCAAACTTAGAGACCAGGTTCGCTATGAGCTGAAAAAGATTCAGGAGCAGCTTGGGATTACAACGATCTATGTGACCCATGACCAGACAGAAGCAATGACCATGGCAGATCATATTGTTTTATTAAAAGACGGACATATTATGCAGCAGGGAACACCAGAAGAAATGTATGATCATCCTGCGAATGAATTTGTTGCCGGCTTCCTTGGCACACCTCAGATCAATATTTTTTTCTGCGAAGTAAAAGGAAATATATTGGACGCAGGTTCTTTTAAGCTGAACATTCCGGAGCATCTAAGGACTTGTCTGGTTCCCTATGCAGGAAAGAAGATTAATCTTGGCATCCGTCCTTCCGATCTGGAGCTGGCTAAAGATAAAATGGACGTAATCAAAGGACATGTGGAGTCTATTGAACCCCTTGGGGATGCTTATCTGATCTATGTTCGGGTAGGAGAGCAGATAGTTGTATTTAAGTATACAGGAGAACATGCTCCAAAAGAAAAAGAGCTGCTGCTCACTCCTAATATGGCAAAGCTTCATTTGTTTGATGCACTGACAGAAAAGCGGATCAATCGGTAAAAGTTTATTTTGAGGTGGGAAATATGACAGATATGGAAAAATTGCTGGAAGCACTGAAGGAAGTAGATGAGGATATTGATTTCCAGGAGGAGACAGCGCTGATCGAGGATGGATTGATTGATTCCCTGAGACTGACGGAAATCATTGCTGTTTTAAACGATGCATTTGATGTATACATTGCTTCAAAGGATATTGAGCCGGAAAACTTTAATAGTGCTCAGGCAATGCTTGAGCTGGTACACAGATATCAGGAGTAAAAATGATACGAAATATACTGGATTGGCTGGAAGCGGCTGCAGAATGTACGCCAAATAGAACTGCATATGATTCACCCGAAGGAAAACGTACCTGGCAGGAAGTTTTGAACCAGGCGAAAAGGATTGGGACCTGGATTGCGCGGAAGGTGTCCGCGCAGTCTCCGGTTCTGATTCTTATGGATAAAAGTCCGGACTGTATAACCGCTATGTTTGGCAGTGTTTACGCCGGATGTTTTTATACTCCGCTGGATGGGACTATGCCGGAAGCAAGAATGAAACTGGTTGTAAACGTACTTTGTCCCGGGCTTGTAGTCTGCCAGGAAAAGTACAGACAGGTGGCAGGTGAGGTGGCAGGCGGTGCAGGTTTATGTGTGCTGGAGGAGATGGACGGTGAGATTGATGAGGAGATTCTTATAAAGAGACGGCGGCAGCATATAGACAATGACCTTTTGTACGTGCTTTTTACCAGTGGTTCTACCGGAATTCCCAAAGGAGTGTCCATTACCCACCGCAGTGTGATTGACTTTATTGAATGGGCATGCTGTGCGCTTCGTCTGCCTGATGGGGTACGATTTGCAAGTCAGGCGCCCTTTTATTTTGATAATTCTGTTTTAGATATCTACTGTGCAATGCGGATGAAGGGCAGCCTTTTTCTGGTTTCCAAAAGTGATTTTCTGTTTCCAAGGCGTCTGGCTTTGACACTAAAGGAGCAGCATATTGATACTATATTCTGGGTTCCTTCTGCATTAACGGCTCTGGCAAATGCAGAAGTATTGGGGAAGGGGGACTTACCGGAACTAAAACGGGTGTTTTTTTGCGGTGAGGTAATGCCCTGCCGTACATTGAACCTGTGGAAAAAAGTCCTTCCGGACGCAGACTATGTGAATATGTACGGGCCTACAGAAATTACGGACGTATGTACCTGGTACAGGGTAGACAGGGAGTTTTCCGATACGGATGCCCTTCCCATAGGAAGCCCCTGCAAAAATACCAGGATCTATCTTCTGGAAGGCGAGTTATGTGTAAGCGGTACCTGTTTATCACCAGGGTATTATAATGATCCGGAAAAAACAGAAGCGGCTTTTATACAAAATCCCATGCGAAAACAGATCAAAGAAAAGATATATAAAACAGGGGATCTGGCAGAATACAATTCCTGCGGGGAATTAATGTTCCTTGGAAGAAAGGATAGTCAGATCAAACGGAACGGGTATCGCATTGAGCTTGGGGAAATTGAGTGCCTTTTGAATGCAGTGGAAAAAGTAGTGCTGGGCTGCTGCTGGTATGAAAAGGAACAGATCGTGGCTGCCTATACAGGCGAAGCGTCAGAGAAAGAGGTAAAGGCTGCGCTGAAAAGGGCGCTTCCCAGATATATGCTTCCGGACCGGTTCCTTCACCGTGAATCCATGCCCCGCACAGGAAGCGGAAAAATAGACCGTCTAGCATTAAAACGGGAGGTGGAAAATGAGTATTCTGTCTTTTGAATTTCTGCTTTTGGCAGCTGGGACTCTTATTATCTACTATGTACTCCCCATAGGAGTGCGGTGGCTGGCACTGCTGGGCGGCAGTGCCTTTTTTGTCATTATGGCCGGATGGCAGAGCATCATCCATCTTACGGGAATCGCAGCGGTCACCTGGCTTGGCGGCCTGCTGCTGGAACGCCTGGAGAAGAAGAAAATGTGGTTATGCGCTTTTCTGGCACTGGAATTGGGTGCAATGCTTTGGGTAAAATATGATGCCGCCTCTGTCACTGTGCTGGGGCTTAGCTATGTTACCTTTCAGTCAGCGGGATTTTTGATCGATGTTTACAGAGGAAAAGTGAAAGCACAGAAAAATCCTTTGAAAATATGGCTGTTTACAGGCTATTTCCTTCAGCTTGCCCAGGGACCAATTTCCTCATGGAAAGAGCTTGGGGATCAGCTTCTGACAGGGCACTGCCTGGAACCGGTATCCTTTGTTTCAGGATTTTCACTGATGCTGTGGGGCTATTTTAAGAAGATGGTTCTTGCAGACCGCTTGGCAGCTGCAACGGAAATCCTGGTTGGGGATATTTCCGATTTTCCGGGATGGATTTTGATCCTCTGCGTTATCTTATATATCATCCGTTTATATGGGGACTTTTCCGGAGGCATGGATGTAGTACGGGGGATTTCCAGGATGTTGGGAATCGAGCTTCCTTTGAATTTTCTCCGTCCCTTTTTTTCACTTAGCGTGGCAGAATACTGGAGACGCTGGCATATCACTCTTGGAGGCTGGTTCCGTTCTTATCTTATGTATCCCCTGACTGCCTCCAGGGCAGGGCTTAAGCTTGGAAAATTTGCTTCAAGGTTCCTTGGAAAGAAAACAGGACGCGTACTTCCTACAGCCCTGGCTACATTTTTGGTATTTCTGCTCATTGGAATTTGGCATAGCTTCAGCTGGAACGCTGTAATCTATGGGGCATACTTTGGACTTCTCATGGCAATCTCCATTCTTTTGGATCCTTTGTGGAGAAAACAAAACCGCAGATGGAAGCTGAATGAGAAAAAGTGGATTTCTCCATTAAGGATGGTGCGGACGTGGATTTTGATTATACCTGCACAGTTTTTTGCATTTACGGAAAGCACATCAAAAAGCCTGGGGGTTTTAAAGCAGTGTTTTGTGAACTGGGACTTTTCCAATGCTTTTGGACAGCTTACAGGCATCATGCCTGAATGGGAATGGATGATTGCATGGCTTGCTTTTTTGGCTGTACTTCTTGTGGATCTATTTTGCGAGATTGGCTTTGATCCGTGCAAAAAGCTGGCAAAGGCACGTATTTGGGTGAGATGGCCCGTACTTTTGGCATTGCTTTTGACAATACTTGTATTTGGTATTTATGGACCTTCAGGGGATAGCAGTGCTTTTTTGTATACCCAGTTTTAGATTGTTGGAGGTGGGAATATGACAGATCAAAAGACAGAAAGACGCAAGGAACTGGGATTTTTCTGGATGAGGCTGGCGGGTTTTTGTATTCTTGCAGGACTGGTGATCGCATATGCGACTTATGTGCTTACGCCGAAATATGATTACGGTATCTGTAGTATGGTGAATTTTTATGATCAGCCGGAGAATAGTATGGATGTGCTTGCAGTTGGAACAAGCCTTGCCTACGCAGGGATCAATACCAATGTACTCTGGTCAGAATATGGAATTGCCGCTTACAACCTGTGCAGCGCAGAGCAGCCTTACTGGGTCAGTTATTATGTCATACGGGAGGCGCTGAAAACCCAGAAACCCAAAGTGATTCTTTTGGATGCGAAACCCTCCATTTATACAAGGGACTATTCCAAGCGGGGCCGGACCATTCTTTCTACATACGGAATACGTGGGATGGAAAACCGGATTGGTGCAATGCTGGCCTGTGTGGAAAAAACGGAAGATGCAGTGGGATATATCCTGGGGCTTCCCCAGGTACACAGCAACTATAAGAATGTGAAGAGAAGCGATTTTGCTTTTCCATTGGATAATGGAGGCCGCAGCTCCAATTGGAAGGGATATATTGAGGTGGATGCAGTGGAGCATCATCAGAAGCCGTCCCTGGTGTGGACCAGTACCAGGCGCAATATGAATGAGCGGGAGGAAGCTTATGCCCGGAAGATTTTTGAATTGTGTGCACAGGAGGAAATTGAAGTGATGCTTGTGGGATTTCCAAATCCGGATTATGCCAGTGATCACATGTATTATAATGCCTTGTGGGCAGTAGCACAGGAGTATGGCATTGGGGAAATGAATTATAATAATCCGGATCTGAAGTTCGGGCTTCGCTATTCTTCCGATTTTGCTGACTGGCAGCATCTTAATGTGAAAGGAAGTATGACTTTTTCCAGAAAGTTGGGAGAGGATCTGAAGAAAATATATGATCTGCCGGACCGGCGCAGAGATGAGGCATATGTTTCTTATGAACTGTGTGCACAGGAGTGGTATAAAAAATATCCCAGCTTTGTATCCTCCGGCATAAGAGAAGGAGAGTGACAGACATGAAATCTAATATGTTGGAGTATTTGGAGAAAACGGCAGAGCGAGTGCCGGAGCGTATTGCCTTTTACGATGAAAGGGAAGAACTGAGCTATGGAAACCTTAAGGAAGTATCACGCCGTATTGGTACGGCCCTTCTTAAGATTGCAGCACCTAAGAAAACGGTTGCATTATTTCTGGATGCCAGGAGCATCCGCAATATTCCTGCCATTTATGGTGTCCTTTATGCAGGATGTGCCTATGCACCCCTGGATATTTCCATGCCGCCTGAGCGCCTTCTTAAGCTTCTGTCCCTTTTGGATCCCGGAGTGGTTTTGGCTGATGAAAAAGGACGGAGGGCGCTGCAGGACCTGGAATTAGGGGAGGTTCCTGTGCTTCCTTATGAAGAAGCAGCAAAGGAGGACTGTGACAGAGAGAAACTGGAGCTGGTCAGAAGAAAGATCAGCATTTATGATCCTATGTCCATTTTATATACCAGCGGTTCTACCGGAATTCCCAAAGGATCCATACAGACACATTTTTCCTATCTGCACTGGACAGAAGCGACTATTGAAGTATATGGATTTGATGAAAAGGTGGTATTTGGTAACCAATCGCCCTTCTTTTATGCAAATTCCATCATTGATATTTTTCCTCCCGTGGCTTTGGGGGCAACGGTTTATCTTTTACCATCCGGAATTTTGAATTTCCCAAAGAAGTTCATGGAGTGCCTGAACCGTAACCGAATCTCTGAGCTGACCATGACGCCGTCAAGCTTTATTACCATGGTAAAAGCAGGCGTGGTGGAAGAGGGAAGCCTGCCATGGCTTCGCTATGGCATTATGTCAGGAGAATCTATGCCCTGGGAGCCCCTTAAAATATGGATGGATGCTTCCCCTGGGGCAGACTGGTGGCATTTTTACGGCTCCACGGAAATGTTTTCCGTAGCAGTGGGAAAGGTTGGGGGACAAAAACCAAAAGATCCACGTTTGCCTGTAGGAAAGCTTTTTTCAAAAGTCCATGTTCTATTTATGGATGAAGACGGAAATGAGGTACCTTTTGGGGAACCCGGTGAACTCTTTGTGTCCAGTCCGTGGATAGCGGCAGGCTATTACAGGGATGAAATACGGACAGAAGAATTTTGGAGTATAGATCCTCTTAAGAGGGGATGGTATGAACGATTCTATCGTTCAGGAGATATGGGATATTTGCGGGAGGACGGACAGATGGTAATACTTGGCCGCAGGGATACGCAGATAAAACATATGGGATACCGTATGGAACTGGGAGAAGTAGAGGCTGCGCTTCGTGCGGTTCAAGGAGGACAGGAGGTGTGTGTGCTCTTTCAGAAAGACACAGGAAAGATCTGGTGCTTTTATACAGGAACTTTAAGTGAAAGGGAACTAAGAAAAGAAATGAAAACACGGCTTCCAGGCTATATGCTTCCGGATGTCTTTGTACATTTGGAAGAGATGCCGTATACAGCCAGCATGAAGCTGGATCGGTCCAAATTAAGGGACATGATGTCAGAAAAAATGTAAAAAAGAATCCCCTGCAGTGCTGAAATATTGCTGTGCAGGGGATGTTTGCGCTATTCTCCGGAAATCCACTGAGACGGTGTTTTTCCTGTATATTGGCGGAAGACTTTGGTGAAGTAGGAGGAATCGTCATACCCCACACAAACTGCCACGTCACGAAGCAGCAGATTTGGTTTTTCCCTAAGAAGCTTCATGGCCGCTTCCATGCGGCACTGGGTCAGAAATACATTGAATGTGGTATCACTGTATTTGCGGAAGATTCGGCTTAAGTAAGTCTGAGAGATACCCATTTCATCGCAGACACTTTGCATACTAAGGGGCTGGGTATAATTGGTGCGGATGTAGTCTTTGGCAAATTCATAAAGCTCCTGTGTAGACATTTTCTGATTGCGGATATTTCCGCTGTCGATCAGAAGGGAATAAAGACTATTCATCAGATCGTGATAGGAGTGGGCATTGAGGAGCAGATCATTGAATTGCTGCAGAATATCCTCCAGATGGTTGTTAACAGAAGGAATGACAGCAGCAGTCTGGTGAATGATCTGGCGCCCCATATGCCAGACCTGGCGCTGTGGAGTGCGGCTGCGCTCCCAGACATCTGCAAGGCTGAAAAAATAGTCCCTGACCATATGTGTTTTGCCAAAAGAAATAAAATGGCTCAGCTGTTTTAGATCCGCATCAGGCAGCCGAATCTTTTCGGAAGCGGTATTGCTTGAAAGCTGGAGAATCTGATGCCTTCCAAGGACTGTTTTCTGATACAGTGTATTGATGGCCGAATGAATAAAGGAAGGCAGTTCCTCAATGGGCTGGATTGATACCGTATAAATGGCGGTCCAGGTAGGCAGACCGTTCTGACTGGTGAGATATACGCTGAGATAAGAGAGAAATTCATCCAATCCCTTATCCTCGGCAATCAGGATCCTCTCGGCGTCATCCCTTCCGCGAAGAATCTGAAAGGATTCTTCATTGGACATGAAAAGGGAGGTAGCCCCAAGTGATTTTGGAAGAAGTACGTCAAGATTCCCCAGACGGATATAGGCAAAGCGGTAGCTTTTTTTGCCGTAAAGCTGTTTTGCAGTTTCTGTATTGTATGGCTGATGGCAGGCAATTGCAGGAAGCACCGATGCGTTCAGGTCTGCATTCTTCAGATCCAGTTTCCGATGGATGGATTCCAGGATTGCCGTTAGTTTTGTAATATTGATAGGTTTTAGAAGATAATCATCTACGCCAGCCTGAATAGCACCCTGGGCATATTCAAACTCACCGTAACCGCTGATGATCACAATATGAATGTCAGGCTGCATTTTGCGGGCAATCTGTGCTAATTCTATGCCGTTCATACCATGCATGCTTATATCTGTAATCAACAGATCCACGTTATGTGTTTGAAGAAATTCAATAGCGAAATCACCGCTGGATGCAGTTCCCGCAACATGAAATCCATGTGAAAACTGTTCAATAATAGAACGTACAAATCGAATGGAAGGCTGTTCATCATCGACAATAAGAACGTGATACATATGGAAACTCCTTTCAATGTGTGGCATGCGAAAAGTATTTTCCTGCATAGTATAACACATGTTTCGGGATAAATGGGCATATTGTTGTTTTTTATGGTGAAATGTGTCGGATATTACTATTTCCAGGGAATGGGTTGAGATACTTATGCACAAAGAGCTTTTTTTTCTGCTGTTTTGTGAACGATATTTTATAAAATATACATACCAAATTAATTTTGCACTGCAGAAGTAAAAAATATATGCTTCTGTACAAAAGAAAGGAGAGAGTGGTTTGAAAAAATTAAGAAAGTTATCTGTTTTACTTGTTCCCGCACTGGTTATGAATAGTATGGGAATAACCGTCAGTGCAGAGGAAAATGTAATTCAGGAAAGCGATTCAGGCTTTTATTACATTGAAGCAGAAGGGGACAGGCCTCGTTTAAGTGCTGCGTCTGCTGACAAATTTCTGGAAGTGGATGGGGAATGGTTCAAGGATATGAACGGAAACGGTTCTCTGGACGCATATGAGGACTGGAGACTGACTTCAGAAGAACGTACGGCAGATCTTCTTACCAAAATGTCTCTTAAGCAGAAAGCGGGAACCCTGGCTTTTGGCGGAATCGGAGGGAAAAATGGAATTACTGTAACTAACTTTTCTGCGGATGATCTGTCTACCGGACAGACGGGCGTATCATTTATTCAGCCAGACAGTGAGCAGATGAATAATGAAACAGATGAATATGTCACTGTGGACGGCGTGGTATATGCACCTGTGGCTTATCAGGTTAAGAACATGTATGCAACCACCATGATCGCAGCCATGACAGGTATGCCAAAAGATCAGCTGGATGTACTTAATAAGATTCAGTCTATTGCAGAGGATACGGAACTTGGTATTCCGGTAGTATTTTCCGGTGACCGTACTTACAATACCTGGGGCGGCATGATCGATGCAGCACATTACGCTTTTGGTATTGCAGGAGATGAGGAGCTGCTTTATAACCTGTACAGTGAGTATGCAAAAGAGTCGGTCGCTTTGGGATATCATCAGGTATTCCACGGATATGGAAATGAGATCGGTTCATTCTACGGGGATGACCCGGAATATCTTGCAAAGATGTCTGCTTTGGAAACACGGGCATATGAAGATAACGGATTCAACAGCCATTCCAAGCACTTTATTGCCAGGGGCGGCCGTAACAGCTATTCCAATGCAAAATCCCCGGCAGATCTGATTGACAGCTGGATGGTCGGCTGGAAGGCAGTTGTGGATGCAGGAACACAATGGATTATGACAAATAATGGAGAAGCAAGAACAGAAGGACTTCAGGGATACCTGGACAAAGAAACTTATAAGCTCCTTCGGGAAGACCTTGGATATAACGGGATCGTCTGCCTTGACTGGCCGCTGTCAGCAGATTCCGTTATGAACCTGACAGGCACTACGACTGATGGAATCGATGTTTCAACCCTTAGCCTTGGTGAACGCTATTCCCTGATCCTAGACGTTGGAATTGACATGTTCAGCTGCTACAGTATGACTAACGGGGCTGAGATCAATGAAACAGATGCCCAGGTAACAAACTGTTACCATCCGGATGCGCTGGTTGGTGAGATTGAAGCCGGCAAGTACACAGAGGAAGCCCTTGACGTACATGTGGCACGGGTACTGAAGAATAAATTTGATCTGGGAATCTTTGAAAATGCATACAGAGACTGGAATGAAGCAGTGGAAGTTCTGGGTGAAGCGGCAGCTTCTGCAGATACTCTTCCTATGAACAATGATGACATCAATGCTCTTCGCCGTCCGGAGCTTACAGAAATGGAAGAAAAACTGATGGTGGAATCTTCTGTTCTTCTGAAAAATGACGGAATTCTTCCACTTAGCACTGACAAGAAGATTTACGTAAATTCCGGTTCTGCAGGCGCTGTGGAAGGCCTTACCTCTGCATTTGGGGAAAAGGCAGAAGTTGTGGGAACATTGGAAGAAGCAGATGTATGTGTGATTGAGGCAACTGGCTTTGATGATGCATATGAGCTGATGATCGAAGATGCGCAGGCAGCAGGCGTACCGGTTGTTACTGTTTTTGAAGGTACTGTTTCTTCTGAACCGGAGCTTCAGCAGTTTTTGGATGCAAATGCGCTGTTAATGCAGACCTACAATAATACACCTGACCATGGCTCATCAATAGGCTCTTTCTATCGTTATGTAACACCGTCTGTTACAGTGGAAATGCTTTACGGGGAGAAGGAACCTTCTGGAAAGACTCTGTTTGAGCTTGGCTACAGCAGTGATGAAAAGACTCTGTCATGGGGTGAGCTGCAGGATGATATTGGTGTAAATACTGCTACACGCCTTTACATGGCTATGCTGGTAAAAGAAAATCCTACAGTGGATATGCCGAATAATCTTGGGGACGTGATCCTTACAACCGGTTACGGCATCCGCTATTCCAATCCTTCGGATATTTCCCTTAGCCTGCTTACCCTGCCCAAGGTAACAGCTTCTGTAGAAGTAGAAAGATCAGGAAGCACCAGCACACAGGTATCAGCAGTCAATGCTACTCCAAAGGCAGGAGAACCCTTTGAAATCAATTTTGTAGCAGATAACAAAGGCGGAGCAGGAATGACGACTGTTCAGGTATACGATGGCGATCAGGTAGTTGCTGAAAAGGTAGTTGGCCTTGCAGAAAATCAGTTCCGTGTCATTACAATGGATATTACTCTTGAGGCGGGTGAGCATACAATTACAGTAGGTGATATGAACCAAACAATTACAGTAGAATAATGATATGAAAAAATGGTTTTTGGGGCTTTTATTATTACTTATGTGTACATGTCCTTTTACTGCAGAAGCACAGACGATTTCCGTTTCTCCAGATGGAATGAGCGTTACAGAAGCACTGAAAATATGTTCAGACGGAGATGTGATCGAGCTTTCGGATGGTGTGTATGGTGAGGAAACAGAAAGATTTCCCCTGACTGTGAAAGCGGCTGTGACGATCCGGGCAGGGGAAAATGCGGCGCCTGTCATTGACGCCCCTGCATTTTTAGCTGCATTTCGGATAGAAGCGGCAGATGTAACGCTGCAGGGGCTGGATATCCATATGCGCCGGACGGGTATTTATGCCATTGGCGATGACATGACTGTAAAAGACTGCAGAATTCGCCTGGCAGAAGAGGAATGGCGGACATCTTCCTGCGGAATGTGGTGCGGAGGTATTTACAGGATGACAGTGCAGAACTGTAGTTTCTTTGGCTGCGGAATTTCCCTGGCCGGTCCGCCGCTGTCAAAGGACAGCCAGGGAAAACCTGTGCTTACCGGTCTGTTTGAAGTAGGTGAGGAAGAAGAATATTTTACAACTCATACTATAGAAAACTGTACAGTGAATGATAAGCCGCTGTTCTATGCTGTCTCTATGGATCAGGTGAGCGTACCAAAAGAGGCTGGAGAAGTAATCTGCTGCGGCTGCGGGGAAGTGATGGTACAGAATGCAGATGTGTCCGACTGCAGTATGGGTATGGTTCTTTTATACAATGATCATGTGGTGATTGAAAACAGCAGGGCAGACAGGTGCGGTGTTTTTGGCATGTATGTTGCAAAATGCGAAAGTGGCATTATGAGCGGATGCGTTTCAGAGGAAACCAATCACGGACTGGATGTGCGGGCATGCCGCAATTTTGTACTTCTGGATTGCAGTGCAGCTAACTGCGGCCAGGGATTGTTCTTCTCCGCTGTGGAGGACAGTGTCATGAAAGATTGCACCGTAACCGGGACCGGGCAGGGATATTTTATGGCAGCCGGGAACCGAAATGCCATATACCAGTGTACGGCCAGCGGCTGTGAGAACGGATTTAACCTGCAGAAAGAGGGAAATGTGCTGATGGCAGACTGTATCATACAGGACTGCACTGTCTGCGGAGTACGTCTGGATGGAACGCCTACGGTATTTTCCGGAAATGAACTGGAGGGAAACTGGGTAGGGGTTATGGCTTATGGAGAGGTACCTTTTGATATGACGGACAATCATTTTGAGAAAAGCCTTTCCTGTGCCCTTTATTTGAAAGATATTGCTTACAGCAGGTTCAGTGGAAATACGTTTGTGGGCAATACGGGTGATAGTGTACAAGCTGAGGGGGGTGTGAATGGTAGTCTGTGGAATGGGAATGTTCTGGACAAACCTATAAAATCCAAAGAAGAAACGGATTTTACTATTGTTCCATGATACAGGTATTGGATTTTCCTGGAGGATGTTCCGGATAATCTTGAAATGAAGATTTCTTTCTATGCTAAGATGATAAAAACAAAGGGCAGAGGCCTTCTATGAATGAAAGGAGTACTTTTATTATGAGAAAAATGATGAAATTGACTGCTGGAGCCCTTGCTGCTCTGACAGTGGCAAC
This sequence comes from uncultured Blautia sp., assembly GCA_946557785.1. Classification (GTDB taxonomy): domain Bacteria; phylum Bacillota; class Clostridia; order Lachnospirales; family Lachnospiraceae; genus Blautia_A. The sequence continues at coordinate 120,874 of CAMNTH010000005.1, read as the reverse complement.
CCCGGTAATGGCAGCAGATGCACCGGCTGCACAGATTACAGCCTATAAGGCAGAGGCAGTTACCATTGACGGAAATCTGGACGAGTGGAAATTGGATTCTCCGGCTGTAGTAAAAAATGCAGAGCAGATCATCCGTGATGCAGTATTCTGGCAGGGAGAAAGTGACTGTTCTGCTAACTTCTACCTTGCGTGGGATGAAACAAATCTTTATATGGCAGCAGAAGTAACAGAGGATACCCCTCTTGGCGCTATTGAGATGCTTCCCATTGATGCAGAAGACAACCTGAAGCTGTTTATTTCTACAGACCCGGCTGCTGACCCGGCTCGTACTGAATATGGCATGAATGATTTTTTGGTTTATTTTGTCATGAACGAAGGTTATTGGGATACAGCGATCGACCGTTCCATGGTTCCGAAGGAATCCCGCGGTCGGTTCGTGAGCAAAGGAATGGATGGCGGAGAAAGCGTACTGGAAGGCTATGAATGTGCAGTTTCTATGACTACAACGGGATTTAACTGGGAGGCAGTTATTCCCTGGACCTGTTTCTCCAACGAGAATATTCCGGTATATGCACCAAAGGCAGGAGATGTGCTTTCCTGTAACTTTGCAATTACAGATATCAGCTATCCATGTCCAGGAACAGAGTATATCCCTCAGATGGCATGGAACGGTACACAGAATATCAATACCAACCCAGGCGAATGGGGAAGCGTAACTTTAGCAGAATAAGGATAAGAAGAGACCGTCTTTGCTGATGGAAATCAGCGGAGGCGGTTTTTTGCCGGAATGAGCAGAATATATGTTTATAGTTTTTGTGAAAATGTGAAATATGACGGATTTTATAGGCTAAATAATAGGAGTTGTGTGCGATTTTCCGATGACTGGTGCGATATTTTACAATTTTCATATGCACTGACAAGAAGTTACGGTATGTGGTATTTGAATTTCCAAGAAAAAAATAGCCGGATCGTGATACACTTCAAACATCCAAGTATTTCAAATTATTTTATAGGAAAGGGGATTTATATGAAAAAAAGGTATCTTGCATTGGCAGTTTTACTGGCCATGAGCAGCACAATGGGTGTAATGGCAGAAGAGCCGGCTCCAGAGGCAGCAGCGGAAGCGCCGGCGCCGGAAGCAGAGGCACCGCCAGCAGAAGGAGATGAAGGCGCATCCGAAGGAGGACCTGCATCAGCAGCAGATGTAATTAATGAGGCAAATGCCTCAGCCGACTCAGAAGAAGCAGCTGAGGAAGAGGCTTATCTGAAACAGAATTGTGAATATTCCATTATTGAAGCAGATGAGTCAACCGGACAGGTTTTGCTGACTTATATGGCAGACACACCGATCATTGAAGCAGACGGACTGAAATTCAAGGACTTAAACAAAAACGGATCACTGGATGTATATGAGGACTGGAGACAGGAAACAGATGCACGTATTGAAAACCTGATAAGCCAGATGACTCCGGAAGAAGAAGTTGGTCTTCTGTTCTGCGTAAATACACAGCTGGCAGATGCGCGCCATATGGTTCAGGAATATTCATTGACCTGTCAGTTGTTTAACCTGAATGGTACGCCGGTTACGATTGCCAATACATTGAACAATCTGCAGGCAGCAGCAGAAGCAGAGCGTTTGGGAGTTCCGATGGTAATTACCTCTGACCGTGAGTACAATGCATGGGGAGGCTACATTGATAAAGCACATGAAGGATTTGGTACGGCAAATGATCCGGAGTTAGCTTATAAGCTGGCAAGCTTCTATGGAAAAGCAATGAATTCGGTAGGTATCCATGTTACATTTGAGCCATATGCAAATGAGATCGGCGCTCAGTACGGAGAGAATCCGGAATATATTGCAAGCATTGTATCAGAGGAAATCCGCGGATTGGAAGAGAACGGCCTTGCATCATGCGTGAAGCACTGGATCGGCCGCGGCGGCGATTCTTCCTTCGGCGCTGCCCGTTCCGTAGCACAGAACTTTGATAACTGGATGGTTGGCTGGAAAGCAGCACTTGGCGCAGGCGCTGAGTGGGCTATGACAAACTGCGGCGGTACAGGTATCAGCAATACTGTTGATGTAAAATGGGATAAAGCAACAATGAGTTATCTGCGTGATACAATTGGATTTGACGGTGTTGTTGTCAGTGACTGGTGGGCACTTGGCGGCGGCCCAAGCAACCCGGGACGTATGTCCGGCATTACTGCAGAGGGCGTTGACCTTGGACAGCAGACAATTGGATGGCTGTACAATGAAGCACTTGCAAATGGTACCGATATGTTTGGTTCCGGAAAAATGAATCATGATTACTCTGAATGGGAAGCTTCACCTTCCGCAAACTATCCGGATGCAATTGTTGACGGTTTAGAATCCGGGGAAGTAGATAAGGCAAATGTAGATAAGGCAGCAACACGTATTCTTCGCTTCAAGTTTAATAAGGGCCTGTTCGAAAATCCATACCGTGATGTAAATAAAGCAGTTGAACTGTGTGCAAGCGCTGAATGGGCTGCAAATCAGACTGAAATCACCAATGATGAGGAGCTTCGCGCAGCTCGTAATCCGGAAGAAGTGGAAATGACCGAAGAACTTCAGGCAAAATCCGCAGTTCTTGTAAAGAATGATAATAACCTGCTTCCGCTTGCAAAGGATGCAAAGGTTTATATCGAAGCTTCAAACTCCACAGCTTTGGAAGGCTACAAGAAATATATTGGCGAGATGGGAGCAGTTGTTGTAGAAACAATGGAAGAAGCTGATGTATGCGTAGGCGACTTTGGTTCTATCGACGATGCTACAGAATTGTTTATTGACGATGCGCAGATGTATGAGAAACCAATCGTGGTATCCGCAAACGGACTTGAGCCAGACGCTTATGTTCTTGAAAATGCAGATGCAGTTCTGTATCTGAGCTACAACCAGACGGCAGACCATGGATCTACAGAAGGCGGTTTTGTAACCGGAACCGCACCGTGGATTTATGCGGATCTTCTCTTTGGCGTAAGAGAGCCGGGCGGAATTATCAACAAGGAAATTGCACGTGATGTACTTAGCGATGATGCACAGTGGAAAGACCTTGCAGGCGATCAGGGAGCATCTCCTTATGTTCGTCTGATGGTTCAGGCAGCTATGGAAGATGACGAGAACCATGCATCTCCTAATAACTGGGGTGACCCGCTTATTACTTATGGTTTTGGCATGAGCTATGGACAGGATCCTGACTTTAAATATTCCTGTCTGATCCTTCCTACAGTACAGACAACATCAGAGGAAGAAGACAGCTCCGGAAATATGCAGACAGTTGTAAACACAGTGGAATCTGCGAAAGCAGGCGAGCCGTTTACAGTATATGCACTGCTTAGAAACAACGGCGCAGATGGCTATACAGTAGCACAGGCAAAAGCCAACGGAGAAGTTGTAGCTGAGAAGATCATGACTGTTGAAGGAGGAAGCTGGAGAGTAGTTCAGATGGATATGACATTGGATGCCGGTGAATACACAATTGAAATCGGCGATCAGGTTGGAACTATCACAATTACAGAATAATGCGAAAAGACCGCCGCAGGGAATATTTCCCGTGCGGCGGTTTTTTCTTTTCGTTTGGGGAATTGCATGCTATACTGAAGAAAACAGGCTGTAAAGGAGCGTAGTTGATTTGCAGGATAAATATTATATAACAGAGGTTACCTCTTTTCTTGGCCCTATCACGTTAGCCAGTGATGGTACCTTTTTAAAGGGTGCATGGTTTAAAGGACAGAAGTATTTCGGTGCATCTGTAAAAGGCACGCCGGAAAGAAAAGATGACTTGGATGTGTTTGACCGTGTAAGGGACTGGCTTGCGATTTATTTTGCAGGAAAGAATCCTCCCATTGACCAGCTGGATCTGCAGCCGGAAGGAAGTCCCTTCCGCAAAAGGGTGTGGCAGATCTTATGCGAAATTCCTTATGGGGAAACCACCACTTATAAAGAAATCGCAAATAAGATTGCTGCAGAAAAACAAATCGAAACAATGTCCCCGCAGGCAGTTGGCGGTGCGGTAGGGCACAATCCTATTTCCATTATCATTCCCTGCCATCGCGTGCTTGGGACGGATGGAAGTCTCACCGGATATGCGGGTGGGCTGGATAAAAAAAGAAAACTTTTGGAATTGGAGAATGCGGTAGGGCATAAGATAGGAGACTTAAAATGAAGCAGAAGAAAGCGTTGCCAAGAGTAGAATTTATTGGACAGCCAAAGGGGGAATGTCTTACTGCCGGACTTAGAAGATCTGGAATCCCGGCTTTGGCTGTCTGTATATCTTAGTTCTTAAAAAAGGCTTTCACAAAACTGGAAAGAGAAATCTGATCTCTGATGCCCATGAATTCCCGGCTGGAATGCATGGCAAGGAGACCAACGCCAACGTCTGCTGTTTTCATGGGCAGATGTGAGGAGATGATAGAGGCAATGGTGCCGCCGCCTTTCATGTTGGAATGCTTGGCAAAACGCTGGAAGGGGATTGATTCCTGCTGGCATAATGCAATGAGCGAACCAAGGACTTCACAGTCCCAGGCATAGGACTGATTGCTTGCGGATTTTAAAATGATCCCTCCGTTGGCAATGGGATAATTGGTGATATCCTGTGTGCCTGGATGATTTGGATGATATGCGTGAGCCACATCAAGGGAAAGCATAAGGCCGTCGGAAATATCCGCCATGCATTCCACAAAATTCTTGCCGAAGGACTGCCATATTTTTCCAAGGATAATGGAAGGCAAAGAGGAATCAGCGCCTTGTTTGCTTAAACTTCCTACTTCCTCATTGTCAAAGAGACAGACAAGATTTACACGGTCATCATTGCTGCTTTCTATAAGTCCGTGGATCAGCGCACATACGGAAGTAATATCGTCCAGGCGGGGAGAAGAGATAAATTCCCGGGTAATTCCCACAAGCTCAGGCTGCTCCGGAGAGTATATGCATAAATCGTAGTCCAGGATATCATTGCTGCTGATGCCAAGTTCATTGGCCAGAAGCTCCGTTAGGGAGGTATCCTTGCTTAACTGATTGCTGATCGTTCCAAGAATAGGAAGAAGGTGCTTCTGGTTATCAATAGGTGCGCCTTTTTCATTGATTTCCCGATCCATATGAATGGCAAGGCTGGGAAGATAGAGTACAGGACGCTTAAAATCAATAAGATGACATACCGGCTTATCATAATGAGTCCCTCGTACAACTACCTTTCCTGCCAGGGAAAGGGGACGGTCAAAAAAGGTATGAAGGATGGGTCCGCCGTAAACCTCTGTATTCAGCTGAAAATAGTTATGGTTGATGACCTCAGGGTTTGGCTTTACTTTGATTCCGGGGAAGTCCGTATGGGCACCTCCCATATGAATGCCGTTGGAAAGCTTGCATGAACTGCCGATAACAAAAGCATATAAAGTAGTTCCGAAAGGAGCGCAGAAATAACGTCCGCCCCGCTTTAGCATCCATTCATTTTTCAGGGAAAGTTCCTGAAAGCCTGCGTCCAAAAGCGTTTTTTTACTGTGTTCAACAGTATGAAACGGAGAGGTTCCGTTAGTTAAGTAATTTATCAGCTGCTGAACTTCTTTAGAGTATGTTTTCATAATATTTCAGATCCTTTTCAATGTAATGATGTTGGGGGCAAAAGCCGCCGCCTATGAACAACTCATGTGGGTTTCGATCTTGGAACCCGGTATTATGTAATTCTCAAATAGTTTAGCACAAATAGGATGGCATATCAAATGAAATATATGTTACAATACATATGAGGCTTTAGAGCAGGACGTTATGCAAAATCTATACAATATGCTGAAATTCGGGAGGATACTGAAATGAGAATGATTGATAAAGTTGCATTTTTATTTTTAAAGGAAGGAAAAATCTTAAGCACCCGTTCCAAGGGGAAGGATAAATATTACATACCCGGCGGAAAAAGGGAAGGAAAGGAAACAGATCTGGAAACGCTGGTGAGAGAAGTAAAAGAAGAACTGAGCGTTCGGATTATAGAATCAAGTGCAGAGTTTTACGGCGTTTTTGAGGCACAGGCTCACGGAAAAGCAGAAGGAATCCTGGTAAAAATGACCTGTTATACTGCAGATTTTGCAGGAGAACTGAAAGCGGATTCCGAAATTGCGGAGATTGTGTGGCTCACTTCAGAAGATATGGAATTGATTTCCCCTGTAGATAAGCTCATATTTGCTGACCTTCATGAAAAGGGATTGCTGATATAAGAAGAAAAATCCCGCATTTGTCCACGCCGGATGGCGCAGGCAAATGCGGGATAGCTTTTGGTATGGAAAAAAAAGCTTTGGATTAGATTCTTGCAACCCCGGTATCACGGGCAGCTTTTGCTACGGCAGCAGCTACTGCCTTTCCAACTCTTGGGTCAAAAGCCTTGGGAATAATGTAATCCTCATTCAGCTCGTCATCGGAGATCAGATCTGCAAGTGCCTGGGCAGCAGCAAGCTTCATCTCTTCATTGATATCTTTGGCTCTTACGTCAAAAGTACCGCGGAATACCCCTGGGAAAGCCAGGACATTATTAATCTGGTTAGGGAAGTCGCTTCTTCCTGTGGAGACAACCTTTGCACCGCCTGCCTTTGCATCATCCGGGAAAATTTCAGGAGTAGGATTCGCACAGGCAAAGATGATGGCATCCCTGTTCATGGTCTTTACCATTTCTGTAGTCACCTGTCCAGGTGCGGAAACGCCGATAAATACGTCTGCGCCAACCAGCATTTCAGCCAGAGTTCCCTGTTTTTTCTCAGGATTTGTTACAGCGGCCATTTCTTCTTTGATCCAGTTCATGTTATTGGGACGTCCGGTATAAATAGCGCCTGCACGGTCGCACATAACTACATTTTTGAAGCCTGCAGATAAAAGCAGTCTGACAATGGAAATAGCGGCAGCGCCGGCTCCGGATGTAACGATCCTTACCTCTTCTTTTTTCTTGCCAACAACCTTAAGGGCATTGGTCAGACCTGCTAAGGTGATGATTGCAGTTCCGTGCTGATCGTCGTGGAAAATAGGAATGTCACACTTTTCTTTCAGCTTACGTTCAATCTCAAAGCATCTTGGAGCGGAAATATCCTCAAGGTTTACGCCGCCGAAGGAACCGGACAGAAGATAGACGGTATTAACAATCTCATCCACATCTTTGGACTTAATACAGAGCGGAAAGGCATCTACGTCTCCGAAAGCTTTAAAAAGGACGCATTTGCCTTCCATAACCGGCATGCCGGCTTCAGGACCAATGTCCCCAAGTCCGAGAACAGCACTTCCGTCAGTGATAACGGCACACATATTGTGACGTCTGGTTAATTCGTAGCTTTTGTCAACATCCTTCTGGATTTCCAGGCAGGGCTGTGCAACGCCGGGGGTGTATGCCAGAGACAGATCGTCCTTTGATGCAACGGGTACACGGGAAACAACTTCAATTTTTCCTGACCATTCGCCGTGAAGTTTTAATGATTCTTTTGCGTAATCCATGATATTATTCTCCTTTTTTTTAGTGGATTTTTTCATTATCTTTTCCATCCGGATAGAATGTGTTACTGTTTGCACCAAAGATGCTGACGGTAACCAGGGTGTGCGGGCAATAAAAAAACGACATAAACAAACACCACCCCTAGTGTTCTTATATCGCATCTCCTACACTCACGCTCATATATCTGGAATTAGGTTAACTATAACATTGTTCAGGGGCAGTGTCAAGAGGGAGAATCGTATTGCAAAAAAAGATGCATTATGTTAGTATTCTTATACAAGAGGCAGCAAAGGGGGATGATGATGAATATTGATTTTTATGAACTGATGGAGACGAATCCGGTCATTGCAGCTATTAAGGATAATGAAGGGCTGGATACCTGCTGTTTATGCGAGAATGTTCGGGTGGTTTTTATTTTATATGGAAATATCTGTACAATAGGCCATATGACAGAGCGTGTAAAAAAAGCGGGGAAGGTGGCGATCGTTCATATTGATCTGGTAGAAGGACTGAGCAATAAGGAAATTGCAGCAGACTTTATCCGTTTTCATACAAAAGCTGACGGAATCATCTCCACAAGACCGTCTATAATAAAAAGGGCGAAGGAGCTTGGGCTTCATACCGTTCTCAGGATTTTTATCCTGGATTCCATGGCCCTTCAGAATGTACAGAAGCAGATCGCAGCCGCAGGGCCGGATATGCTGGAGATACTTCCGGGCTTAATGCCTAAAATCATCGGAAAAATCAAAGGAATGACAGGTGTGCCGGTTATTGCCGGCGGTTTGATCTCGGACAGAGAGGATGTTGTGGGTGCGCTGTCAGCAGGGGCGATTTCTGTATCAACTACAAATCCGAAAGTCTGGGAGATGTAGAGCTAAGTTCACTTTCAAAAAGTGTAGAATTGATTTGTAAAACAATGGCGGTGTTAAAAAATGCAAAAAGAATCCAACGTACACCTGGATTTAAAATGGGAAAACAGAAATAGGGTGTTTAATGAAATTCGTGAGGCAGGCAGTATTTCCGGACCTGCCCTTTCTTATCAGCTTAAGCTCAGCAGGCCCACGGTGAAACAGAATCTGGATGATTTATTAGAAGAAGGCTATATTTATGAAAGCGGTTCTTTTGGGCATACAGGCGGGCGCAGAGCAAGGGCTTATTCGGTGTCTGCATTAAGAAAGGTTTCCGTGGGAATTGATCTTACCAAGAATCATATCACTGTGATCATGGTGGATCTGTGCGGCAGCATGATTTACGAAAAGCGGATCCGAAGAGCATTTTCCCTTAAAGACGATTATATGAAGCTTCTGGGAGAATTGGTGGAAGAGGCTGTAAAGGAAATGCAGGTGCCAAAAGAACATGTCTTAGGCGTAGGGCTGGCGGTTCCAGGACTAATAACAGAAGATCATAAAAGAATTTTCTATGGAAAAATATTAGGCTTTACTGGTCTGACTGCAGAAGAAATCGGAAAGTATATTCCCTATCCCTGCCGATTATATAATGACGCTGATTCCGCAGGTTATGCGGAAATTTCACAGAGGCAGGATATGAACGGTGCATTTTATATAAGCTTAAGCAATAATGTGGGGGGCGCCATACTGATCGATCATAAGGTTTATAAGGGCGAGGGTTCCCGCAGCGGAGAAATCGGCCATATGACTGTAGTGCCTGACGGAAAAGAATGCTACTGCGGACAGAAGGGCTGTTTCGAAGCATATTGCAACGCCGCTCTTTTATCAGGGATGTGCGCAGGAGATCTGGCTTCCTATTTTGAAAAGCTGGAGAATAAGGATGAGGACTGCATGAAGGTATGGGAGGAATATCTGGAGTACCTGGCCATTGCGGTAAATAATATACGCATGCTGTTTGACTGCAAAGTAATTCTTGGAGGGTATGTGGGAGCATACCTGGAAAAATACCTTCCAAGGCTCAAACGTATGGCGGCGAAGAGAAATACATTTGAAGCTCATGCTGATTATTTGAGCGTCTGTAAAGTAAAAAAAGAAGCGCTTGCTTTAGGAAGCGCACTGCCCTTTATCCATGAACTATGGAAACAGATTTAGAGTAAATGAAAAGAATATGAAAAAGGAAAAAGGTGTCCTGTTTTGGCAGGGCACCTTTTTATTGACAAAATATAAAAAAGATAATATAATCTGTAATGTAAAATTGATTTACAAAACAAAATAACAAAATAAATTAACTATAAGGAGGAAGAAAGTATGAGCAGCATACCTGCAACAATGAAAGCATTAGTAGCATACGGTAAGGGCGATTATAAGCTTGAGCTAAACTATCCTTCACCAATATGCGGGCCGGATGATATTATCATAAAAACAGAGGGCTGCGGTGTATGTGCCGGTGATCTGAAATGCTATCACGGGGCAGCCATGTTCTGGGGCGATGAGATACAGCCATCCTGGGTGCAGCCGCCTTTTATTCCAGGACATGAATTTTTGGGACACGTTGTAGAGCTTGGGGAAAATGTAAAAGGCTTCCAGCTGGGAGAACGCATTACTGCAGATCAGATCGTTCCCTGCGGAGAATGCAGATTCTGCAAGAGCGGAAAATACTGGATGTGCCAGCCTCATGCCACCTTCGGTTTCCAGAAGGGAAATAACGGCGGTATGGCAGAATATGTACGTTATCCAAAAACTGCAGTAATTTCAAGGGTACCGGAAGAGATGCCTTTGGAAAAGGCTTTGCTCATCGAACCTTATGGATGCTCCAAGCATGCAGTGGACCGCGCCCGGATTACCAATGAGGATGTAGTGGTAATTTCCGGAGCAGGGACTTTGGGCCTTGGAATGGTCACATATGCAAGAATGCAGAATCCTACAAAGCTGATCGTATTGGATCTGGCAGATAACCGCCTTGAAAAAGCAAAAGAATTCGGCGCAGATATTGTGATGAATCCGGGAAAAGAAGATGTGGCAGCTAAGGTGCTGGAGCTTACGGACGGATACGGATGTGATATTTATATTGAAGCAACTGGACATCCTTCAAGTGTCCAGCAGGGTCTGAATATGGTTCGGAAGCTTGGCCGATTTGTAGAATTCAGTGTTTTTGGTGAGCCAGCTACAGTGGACTGGTCCATTATAGGGGACAGAAAAGAATTGGATATCCTTGGATCGCATTTAAGCCCGTATTGTTATCCCTTTGTAATCGAAAACATTAAAAACGGCAATTTAAAAACAGACGGTATAGTGTCAAGAATCTTTCCTATAGAAGAATGGGAGAAGGCTTTTGAGTATGCTTCAGGAAAATATGGGGATTTTAAGGTCGCAATTAAATTTTAGAATACCAGTTTAGTCAGAAATAAAAATAGAACCGGCAGTCTGTGTGGGGATCAGTCCCCATCGGCTGCCGGTTTTTTAAAATTTACAAATTTTTTGAAGCATAACGGAGAGAAACCACGTTATATAAAATAAGAATATTCTTGAATAAAGGATAATCCGGTACATGAAACAAAAGGATAAATAGGTAAACGAGGGAAAGTATGAGAAAAAGATATTCAATTTTATATATGGTCATGATATTTTTTGTTATGAGCCTTCTTGGGTGGTTTTGGGAAGTGGGGCTTCATTTAGCTGCGGAAGGTAAGTTTGTAAACAGGGGATTTCTAAGAGGCCCGTGGCTGCCCATTTATGGTGTTGGAAGTATTATAATTATAGTATTTTTAAAGGAGCTGCGCAGAAAGCCATGGCTGGAATTCGGAGGGATCATTCTTTTATGCGGAGGCATTGAATATGCGGGTTCCTGGCTGTTGGAGCAGATTTATCATGGAATAAAATGGTGGGATTATAGTGATTATGCCTGGAACTTAAATGGCAGAATCTGTGCAGAAGGATTGCTGGCCTTTGGTATAGGAGGGATGCTGATCGTTTATGCTGCTGATCCCTTTCTAGAGAGGCTGTTTCGGTGTATTCCTAAAAAGATTTTGGTGCCACTTTGTTTGGGGCTGTTGTTTTTATTCTGTACGGATTTGTTTTTTTCTGCCAGCAATCCTAATATGGGCGCCGGAATCACAGCAAATTGGACAAAAGTGGCTAAGTATCAGGATGACGTCCCTTTAGGACATGGAAATTAGAAATAGATGATGGAGAAAAAGTATGTTAGCTGTATATTTAACACCTGTTTATATTGCGGTAAATATTTATTTGCTGATACAGATCCTGCAATGGCTGGATACCTGCAATATGGTATTTCGGAAATGGGAAGTACGTATCACGATGGGGCTGGTTTATTGGTTCTTGGCATTTGCCATGCTTATCGCATTTTTTCTGCCTATGGGTCAGGGGCGCAGAGTTTTGAAACTTATAGGGAATTATTGGTTAGGGATACTGCTTTATCTTTTATTATTGGTTCTGACTGCAGATCTGCTTCGATTTTTTCGGATTTGGAGCAAGAAAAATCGAAAGATTCATGCCAGGGCAGGGCTTGTGTGCGCAGCTATACTTGCAGGGATTTGTGCATGGGGATTGGGCAATGCCCGCATCATTCATGTGACGCCCTATGAAATTACCGTTAATAAAGATGGCGGAAATTTGGATCATTTAAAGGTAGTATTGGCTGCAGATTTGCATTTGGGATATAATGTGGGAATCTCACACATGAAGAATATGGTGAAAAAAATCAATGCCCAGGATGCAGATCTGGTTGTGATAGCAGGAGATATTTTTGATAATGAATATGAAGCGTTGGAAAATCCTGCCGCACTGGCTTGCGTGCTAAGGGAAATTCAGTCAAAATATGGAGTTTATGCATGCTATGGGAATCATGACGTTGAAGAGGGAATTTTGGCTGGCTTTACATTTGGAGGAAAGGAAAAGAAAGTAAGCAGTGTGGAAATGGATGAATTTTTGAAAGAGGCAGAAATCCATCTGCTGCAGGATGAGGCAGTGCTTATTGAAGACAGCTTCTATTTATATGGAAGACCGGACGCAGAACGGCCGGGCAGGGGGATTGAGGAAAGAAAATCAGCGGAGGAAATTATGAAAGAGCTGGATACTCAAAAGCCAGTCCTGGTGATTGACCATGAACCCAGGGAATTAAAAGAGCTTTCAGAAGCAGGTGCAGATGTGGATTTATCCGGACACACCCATGACGGGCAGCTGTTTCCGGCTAATATTGTGACAGATTTTTTGTGGGAAAATCCCTGCGGATATGTGAAGAAGGGAAATATGCATTCCATTGTAACCTCTGGTGTGGGGATTTTTGGTCCTAATATGCGAGTGGGTACTACTGCGGAGATCTGTTCTATCCTGATAAATTTTCAGCAGAGTGGGATTTGAACTGGCGTTTGCCAAGATGATTTGATATAATAAGCGTATTCGTCTAATATTTGAAATTGGGATAAGCGACAATGAATTCTATTGAAAAGAGAGGAAAATTTATGAAGATTCTAGCGGTGATTGACATGCAGAACGATTTTATTGATGGCGCTCTTGGAACTTTGGAGGCAGTACAGATCGTGGAGCATGTCCGTAAAAAGATAGACAGAATTCTTCTGGAGGGCGGTACTGTTATCTATACAAGAGATACCCACACGGAGGATTACCTGAATACACAGGAAGGGAAGAAGCTTCCTGTAGTGCACTGCGTAAAGGGTACAAAAGGCTGGGAAATTTCTGAAAAAGTCTATGTGGAAGGCTGCCATGTACTGAACAAGCCTTCTTTTGGGTCACTAGAGCTTGCAATGTGGGCAGCAGAGCAGGAGAATGTGGAGGAAATTGAGCTGGTCGGCTTGTGTACTGATATTTGTGTTATTTCCAATGCAATGATCCTAAAAGCTAAATTGCCGGAAGTTCCTATATATGTAGATGCAACCTGCTGCGCAGGAGTAACACCCGATAGCCATGCCAATGCCCTGGAAGCAATGAAAATATGTCAGGTCGGGATTCGGGAATAAGAATAGAGAAATCGCTGCAGTCCATGTATTTCCATGAACGCAGCGATTTTTTTCTGTCACAGGAATTCATTGGTAAATCAGCCAAAAGCTTATAACTCGTTGGAAAAAGGCTCCAGGGACCGTTCCAGGATGCCGTGCATTTTTGCAATGGCGGTTCCGTAATTGGTGATGGGGACGTCAAATTCCATACATCTGCGGATACGGGATTTCATCTCCTTTTCGTTGAGCATACAGCCTCCGCAATGAATCACCAGGGCATAGGAAGACAAGTCTTCCGGGAATTCTGTACCAGACGTAAAGCAAAAACGCAGCTCCTTTTTGGTGTATGCCAAAAGCCAGGAGGGCATTTTTACGGTACCGATATCATTGCATTGTCTGTGGTGGGTGCAGCCTTCGGAAATTAATACAGTATCTCCGTCCTTTAGGGAAGCAAGGGCTGCAGCTCCCTTCACCAGAGCGGAAAGGTTTCCTTTATAGCGGGCAAAAAGGATGGAAAATGAGGTCAGAGGTATATGGGAAGGGGTATCCTTACTTACACTCTGGAAAACCTGGGAATCGGTAATGACTAAGCGGGGAGGCCGGCTTAATCCAAGAAGTGCTTTTGGCAGCTCACCTTCCCTAACAACAACCGGTATTGCACCTGCTTCCAGTGCATCCCGGATGGTCTGCTGTTGAGGCAGGATCAGGCGCCCTTTGGGCGCTGCTGAATCAATGGGAACTACCAATAACACAAAATCTCCGGGAGATAAAAGATCTCCAATGATATTTTTTTTGTTTTCTTCCCTCTTTGCCAGACGGCCGATCATTTCCTTAAGCTGGCAGATATTGGTTTTTTGCTCTGCGCTGACATAAATTTCATTTGGAGCAGGGGAGGGGATGTATGTCAGCAGATCTGATTTGTTATACACAAGGATATAGGGGATGGACTTATCCTGAAAAAGCCGGATAAGCTCCCGGTCAGCCTGGGCGCATCCTTTTGCCCCGTCTATTACCAGTATGGCAATATCCGTATAGTTGATTACCTGTTTTGTTCGGTTCACCCGAAGCTCTCCTAAGGGGCCGCTGTCATCTATACCGGGGGTATCAATGACAACTACGGGCCCAAGGGGCAAAAGCTCCATGGCTTTTTTTACCGGATCGGTAGTTGTGCCACTGATGTGGGAGACAACGGCTAGGCTTTGCCCGGTTACAGCATTAACAAGGCTTGATTTTCCAGCATTCCGAAGACCGAAGAAGCCGATGTGCAAACGTTCTGCAGAAACCTGATCGTTTAAACTCATGTGATTTTTCCTTTCTGTAAAGCAGTACATATTTCATAGAAGCCTTTTTAGGGGAGAAGGCGGTGCTGCTTAGAACCGAAAATCCCTGCTGTCGGAGGTCTTTATGGCTTCGATATTTTTGGAAGCTATTTCTCTTGTTTTGTCTCTTGGAATCTTATTCAGCTCATCATTAATCATGGCAAAGCCTTTTTTCTTTGTTTCTTCGGAAGCATAGTCCGTAAGATACTCCGCAAGGGTCATGAGGGCATTGGGATGACAGCAGTTTAGAATCTGTCCGCTTTTGCAAAGGGACATAAAACGGTCGCCTGTACGCCCTTCTCTGTAGCAGGCTGTGCAGAAGGAAGGAATATGCTTTTGGTCAATAAGCCAGCCAACTACTTCATCCAGCGTTCGCTGGTCTGATACATCGAACTGCTCGGAATCATGGAGCCGTTCTTCTTTTGTATAACCGCCCACGGAGGTACGGGAGGCGCCGCTGATCTGGGAAATGCCAAGCTCCAGTACTTTTTCCCGGACTTCCTGGCTTTCTCGTGTTGACATGATCATTCCGGTATAAGGAACGGCAATACGGATACATGCCACGATCTTTTCAAAAATATCATCGCTTAACCCGTTATCAAAAACGGAGGGATCAATATCGTCTGCCCGTTTTACCCTGGGCACACTGATGGTGTGGGGACCGCAGCCGCAGGCGGCTTCCAGATGCTCCGCATGCATGAGAAGTCCCGCAAATTCATACTTATATTTTTCCAGACCAAAGAGAACCCCAAGGCCTACGTCATCTATGCCGCCCTCCATGGCACGATCCATGGCTTCTGTATGGTAGTCATAATCATGCTTGGGCCCTGTTGGATGAAGCTCCAGGTAACTTTGCTTATGATAGGTTTCCTGGAACAAAATGTAGGTACCGATGCCGGCTCCTTTTAGTTTGCGGTAATTTTCTACGGTAGTCGCTGCAATATTGACATTGACTCTGCGAATGGCGCCGTTTTTATGCTTTATGCTGTAAATAGTGTTAATACATTCCAGAATGTATTCTATGGGATTCATAGAGGGATGTTCGCCAGCCTCGATGGCCAGACGCTTATGTCCCATATCCTGCAGGGCGATCACCTCATTGCGGATTTCATCCTGAGTGAGCTTGATGCGGGAAATGTGCTTGTTTTTGGTGTGGTAGGGGCAGTAAACGCAGCCGTTGATACAATAGTTAGACAAGTAAAGAGGAGCAAAAAGAACAATGCGGTTTCCGTAGAAGGCAAGTTTGATCTCCTTGGCAAGCTGGTACATTTCTTCCACTTTTTGCGGAATATCGCAGGCAAGGAGGACAGAGGCCTCCCTGTGGTTCAAACCTGTACAGTGCAGACCGTTTTGGGTCTTTTGCGGACGGGCTTTTGCAAGGATCTGGTCGATCAGCTTTATATTATGCTTATTTTCTTCTGCATAGCGAAGCGTCTCCAGAATTTCCTCGTGGTTAATAAATTCTTCTGCTTTGTGTGATTTTGGATTGTAGATTGCCATATTTTTTCCTTTCTTGAGGTCAGAGAGAGAAGAACATACTGAAAATATATTTTAGGATTTTACAGATACGTTGCTTCGCTGCTCTTTCCAGTCAGATATATTTTAATCTGCCGTCCTGTTTATTGTCCGTACGGCGGAGACATTTCTTAAATCAAGAAGAGATGATGCGGGAATTTCTTACGTTACTTATGGCCTATGCACATCTCCTTTGTCTGCGGTCAGCGTATAACCAATGGATTTGAGACGCTTCTGCAGGCTGCCAAGGCATTCGGCAGTTTCATCGCCGGTGCAGATTTTGTTATCATAAAGCTCGTATTTTTTCCGCACGGAAATGGGGGAAAGATTGGGCATTACCACATTTGCTCCTGAAAGAATGCCCATTTCCCGGCCGCTTGGGTGGATTGTGCCAAGGGCAGTGGTAGCGGGGAGAAGCACGTGAGGAAGCATCAGGCGGATAAGGGATAATAGCCATAGAGTTTCCTTAAGCGTTCCGGCCTTTTGATCTTTAAAAGGAGTATCCTTATGGGGGATAAATGGTCCGATCCCGCACATGTCCGGGGAAAAATCTTCGATAAATTTTAAGTCCTTTGCCAGGGTCTCAGGAGTCTGAAAGGGTGAACCTATCATAAAGCCGCAGCCTGTCTGATAGCCGATTTCCTTTAGATCCCAAAGGCAGCGCATCCGGTTGGAAAAGGACATTTCCTTTGGATGGAGCCGCTCATAATGAGGCTGATCTGCAGTTTCATGGCGCAGAAGATAACGGTCAGCTCCTGCGTCAAACAGCCTTTGATAACTTTCTCTGGAACGCTCCCCTATGGAAAGGGTGACTGCGCAGTCAGGATGCTTCTCTTTTATTTTTCTGATCAGCGGAATAAGAATTTCATCCTTCCAGTATCCATCCTCTCCGCCCTGAAGTACAAAGGTACGAAAGCCCAGATGATAACCGGTTTCGCAGCAGGAAAGAATGTCATCCTGAGTGAGCCGATAGCGCTGGCAGTGAAGATTAGAGCGGCGGATTCCGCAATACAGGCAGTTGTTTTTGCATAAATTGGTAAATTCAATGAGGCCTCTTACATAAACGGAATTTCCATAAAGATTCCTTCGGCTGCAGCAGGCCTTTTCGGCTGCATATTTCATGGCGTCTTCTGTGGGATTTCCTGCAAGAAAGGCGTAATCCTCCAGTGTGAGAGAATGCTGGGATTCCAGTGCATCAATGAGAGAAAAAATCCTGTCACTCATGGTTTTTTAGGTTGGAGTATGCGATTTTTACGCTGACTCCGTTTAAGTTTCCGATTTTGCCGGACAGGGCAGCAATGATGCGCTGGGGAGCGTCAATGGCTACCGATACGATGTTAATATTTTTCTCTCTGTACGGAATTCCCATTCTTCCGATAATATAGCTGCCGAATTCGTGAAGCAGTGAGTTAAGTTTTTCAGCGGATTCGGTATTCTCCACAATTATGCCCATTATAGCAACACGGGTTTCTATCATAGTTTTCTCCATTTCTGATGTGCCTGTCCCCTTTCATTTCAGAATCTGCTTGTGCAGAAACTTAACGGCAGGGTGTCTGAATATTTCTTTGTCTGCTCTTATTTTATATGAAAATACTGAAATAAGTCAAGAATAATATTTATAACACAATTGAAGACTATTACAGCAATGTAAAATGATCGGGATACATCTTGATTATCTAAGAAAAATCTATTACAATAAATTGCGGTACATTTTTGATTAGGAATGGGAATGTAAGTGGCTGCATGGCGGATGTCATGATTGAGTTTTGGAGGATGATAAGCAATGAGGTATGCACTGATTGGCTGCGGAAGAATTTCTTTCCACCATATACAGGCAGCAAAAAATAATAATTTAGAAATTGCTGCCATTTGTGATACTGATCCAAAAAGAATGGAGGAAAAGCAGCCCCTGCTTGGCCATGTAAATAAGTACACGGACTATAGGGAGATGCTGTGCAAAGAGATGCCTGCTTTAGTGGCTATAGCTACGGAAAGCGGGAAGCATGCGGAAATTGCTATAGATTGTATTCGTGCGGGATGTCATGTAATTATCGAAAAACCCATTGCTCTTTCTATAAAAGATGCAGATCAGATCATTAGTCTGTCAGAAGAAAAAGGCGTCTTTGTTTGTGTGAACCATCAGAATCGATTTAACAAATCCATACAATATACCTATCGAGCTTTAAAAGAAGGAAGATTTGGCAGAATGCTTCATGGCAGCGCACTCATTTATTGGAATAGAAATGAGGACTATTATAAGCAAGCCCCATGGAGGGGAACGTGGGAGCAGGATGGCGGTGCACTTATGAATCAATGCATACACAACATTGATTTGCTGTGCTGGCTAATGGGGAGCGAAGCAGAAGAAGTGTTTGCTTATACAGATAATTTAAAACATCCGTTTATAGAAGCAGAAGATTTCGGAGCTGCGCTGGTGAAATTCAGAAACGGCGCCTATGGCGTAATTGAGGGAACAACAAATGTTTACCCTAAGAACCTGGAAGAAAGCTTATATGTATTTGGAGAATCCGCAACTGTGAAAGTGGGCGGAAAGTCAGTAAATGAAATCATAGAATGGAATTTTGCAGATGGACTGGACGATGCTGATGATATTAAAAGGATATTTAGTGAAACGGTTCCGAATGTCTATGGTTACGGACACACGCCGCTTTATGGGGATATGATCGAGGCAATACGAAAAGGAAGACAACCATTAGTGAACGGGAGAGAGGGAAAAAGGGCGTTGGAATTAATCTTAGCCATATATCAGTCCGCATCCCAAGGCGTTCCTGTTAAGCTTCCTCTCTTGTCTGGTTCTGCTGTGGATTTTAAGGGACGGTTTGAAAATGAATGAGGATTATTTTGTACATGAAAGCAGCTTTATTGATGACGGAGTGATCATTGGCAGCGGAACAAAGATCTGGCATTTTTGCCATATCCAGGATGGCGCAGTCATTGGAAAAAATTGTTCTTTAGGGCAAAACGTGAATATCAGCCGGAAGGTAAGAATCGGAAATGGGGTTAAGATACAAAATAATGTATCTGTTTACAGCGGAGTTGAACTTGAAGATGATGTATTTTGCGGGCCATCCTGCGTTTTTACCAATGATCTTACCCCCAGGGCAAAGTATCCGAAGTGGGGAATGTCAGAATATCATAAAACTCTTGTAAAAAGAGGGGCAAGTATTGGAGCAAACGCAACAATCCTGTGTAATCATATTATCGGACGCTGGGCGCTTATCGGAGCTGGCGCACTTGTGGTGTCAGATGTTCCGGATCACGCAGTTATGACCGGCGTGCCTGCGAAAGTTTCCGGGTGGATCTGTGAATGCGGGAAAATACTTGGAGATGATTTAAAGTGTACATGCGGTCGAAGCTATTGGAAAGGGAAAGGCGGACTGGAAGAAATAATATGCAATTCAGAGACTTAAAAGCACAGTATAAAGCATTAAAGCCGCAGATTGATTCTGCAATACAATCTGTACTTGATTCTTCGGAATATATTCTTGGGAATCAGGTTGCCACACTGGAAGAGCTTCTTGCAAATTATGTGGGACGTAAACACTGTATTGCCTGTGCAAACGGAACAGATGCACTGCAGCTAGCTTTAATGGCAATGGGAGTAGGAAGAGGTGATGCGGTTTTTACATCTGATTTTACCTATTTTGCTTCAGCAGGAGCAGCTTCCTTTCTTCAGGCAGAAGTTATATTTGCGGATATTCATGAAAGAACATTTAATCTGTCACCGGAATCACTGGAAAATGCCATTCAACGTGTGATCTCAGATGGGAAATACTTGCCAAAGGTGATAATTCCTGTTGATCTTTTTGGATTGCCAGCTGATTATTCTCAGATTATTCCAATAGCGGAAAAATACAATTTAAAAATACTGGAGGATGGTGCACAAGGCTTTGGCGGTAAGATTGCCGATAAGAAAGCATGTTCTTTTGGTGATATTTCCATAACCTCCTTTTTTCCGGCAAAACCCCTTGGATGCTATGGAGATGGAGGCGCTATTTTTACGGATGATGACGCAACTGCAGAATGTTTGCAGTCATTAAGGACTCAAGGGCGCTCAAAGAGAAACAGGTATGAACATTGCCAAGTTGGTATCAACTCCAGATTGGATACATTGCAGGCAGCGATTCTCCTTGAAAAGTTTAAGGCATTTACAGAGTATGAATTGAGGGACGTAAACAGGGCTGCCGATTGGTATACGAAACGTTTGGAACATGCGGTGAAAACCCCTTATGTTCCAAATGGGTACTATTCGAGCTGGGCTCAGTATACGATTAGGCTGCAGGATATGGAAACAAGGGACAGAGTGCAGTGCGCATTAAAGGAACAGGGGATTCCATCTATGGTCTATTATCCTTTGGCACTTCACCAGCAAAAGGTATATGCAGGAACAGAAGCAGAGGATACGGCATATCCTCATACTTTACAGGCGGTAAAAACGGTGCTAAGCTTGCCAATTCATCCTTATTTAAAAGAAGAAGAGGCAGATAGGATCGCTAAGATTGTTATAGATAATATATAGGGAGAAAAGCATGAAAACTCAAAGCATTTATCAGGGCTTGGTGGATGGAAATGAAAAGCTTGCACTTGTGGGACTTGGCTATGTTGGGTTCCCGGCGGCTGTAGAGTTTGCAAAATATGTAAAGGTAATTGGATTTGACATTAGCGAAAAACGTATTAATGCTTATAAGAATGGAATTGATATAACCGGGGAGGCTAAGGAAAATCTTAAGGATACAACAGTAGAATTTACATCAGATCCCACAAAGCTTAAAAATGCAAGATTTATTATAGCTGCTGTTCCAACGCCGTCAAAAGAGGATGAAACTCCTGATCTTACCTTTCTGGAAAATGCGTCTGAAATGATAGGAAAAAATCTGGCTGCTGGCTCCATTGTTGTTTTTGAATCTACAGTATATCCCGGCGTAACAGAAAATGTATGCGTACCGCTGATTGAACAAGCTTCCGGTTTGAAGTGCGGAATGGACTGGAAGATTGGCTACAGTCCGGAACGTATCAGTCCGGGGGATGAAATTCATAGGTTTCCTTCAATTCGTAAAATTGTATCAGGGATGGATAGAGAAACTGCGGCAGAGATCCAAAAAGTATATAACCTTGCCGTGAAGGCGGGAACACATCTTGTTTCCGATATAAAAACAGCGGAAGCAGTGAAGTTGATTGAAAATAGTCAGCGGGATATTAACATTGCATTTATGAATGAAATTGCAAAAATCTGTGATAAGCTGAACATTGATACAAATGAAGTCATTACGGGAATGAATACGAAGTGGAACGCATTAGGCTTTAAACCCGGATTGGTAGGCGGACATTGTATTGGCGTAGACTCCTATTATCTAATGGAAATTGCAAAAAAGCTTGGATGCAGTACGCCCATCGTATCAGGAGCAAGGCGGGTGAATGAAGGTATGGGGGGCTATATTGCGGATATTGCAGTCAGGGAAATGGAAGCAATACGGAAAAACATCAAGAAGGCAGCAGTAGTAATTCTGGGAATTACTTTTAAAGAAAACTGTACGGATATTAGAAACAGTAAAGTGATAGACCTGGTTAACAGATTAAAGTTCTATCATATTGAGCCTGTTATTGCAGATGACCGGGCAGACAGCAAAGATGTGGAGGAAATGTATGGTATAAAGCTGGTGCCATTTGACAGGCTTCCCCCGGCAGACTGCATTATTGCTGCAGTTGGGCATAATGAATATAGAGCAATATCAACGGAAAGGCTTCTTGGAATGTTTAAGCCATGCCTGCAAAACAGTGAAAAGGTGTTGATAGATGTGAAAAGCATATATTCGGCTGACGAATTGCATGCATCAGGAATTCGCTTTTGGAGATTATAAAGGTGATATTTTGTTATGATTGACAGAGTAAAACGAAATCTATTCGTAATCTGGCATCAGCTTAAAAAAGGAATCCTGCAGGTATTTACCGCGAGTGTAGTTAATAAAGTTGTTTTAATGCTCTGCAGTATGATTTTAACAAGAATGCTTACCCAGAATGAGTATGGGATTTTAAGCTATGCAGGCAACGTGTATTCTTATGCGAATTTAATTTCAGGCTTTGGACTTGCAGCCGGGGCTTTACAGTTTGGGATGGAGAGTCGGGGAGCGCCGGAAGAAAATAGATTTTATCGTTATTGTGCCAGCGCCGGAATGCTGGTAAATTTATTGATTATAGTGAGCTTATCAATAGGAGTGCTGACGGCTAAACTGCAGATTGGTCAGGCAAAACCATATATTCTGGCATATCTTCCGCTTCTTATCACAGAATATTTCATTCAGCTTTTACTTATAATACTTAGGAGCAAGAGCCAATTTGGGCTTTATGCAAAAATGATTACAACGCATACAATTCTTTCTGCAGGAGGTACCTGTATAGGAGCTGTATGGGGAATCCGCGGAGTAATTGCTGCAAAATATGTATCCTCCATTATTGTTTTTGGGGTTCTGGGCTGGAATTCACGGAAAATTTTAGGAACTATTTATTATGCAGGGAATCTGTACTTCCATCAAAAAAAACAACTATGGCATTATTCTGTTTTTAATGGAATCAGCAGTACCTTGAATCGGCTTTTATTTTTAATAGATCTTTCCATGGTTGCCGCTTTAATTGCTTCAACGGAAATGTTAGCTGTTTATAAGGTTGCTACCCTGATTCCAAATGCAATCACGTTTATTCCTCAAAGTGTTGTAATATGTGTGGTGCCGGACATTGTTGCCCATAATCATAATAAATTATGGCTGAAGCAATCCTTCAGAAAAACATTTGCAGGTATGCTTGCATTTAATCTGGTGCTTGGGACTGGGCTTATTCTTTTTGCGCCCTGGATTATCCGGGTTGTGGCAGGAGAACGTTATATTGCAGCCGCCGCACCTTTTAGGGTTTTAGTTGCGGGTTATTGTGTGGCAGGAACTTTTCGTTCCTTAAGCGTTAATTTTCTTGCGGCTTTAAAAGCGGTAAGATGTAATGTTATCTGCAGCATTATTTTGTGTGCAGCAGATGTAATACTGAATTTTCTTTTTATTCCCCGGATGGGAATGATCGGAGCGGCGTATGCTACCTTTGGAACGGAAGTGCTTTCCAGTATACTCACATTCGGCTGTTTAATGCATATATTGAAAAACAGATAAAGAGGAACTTTAATGCAGAAGACCCGTATTTGGAACTTACAGATTTCGCCTGCTATATTTCGTGAACAGCTGTATATAATAAAGTGTGCATGGTTTGATTTCCATGTACGCTTTTTTATATGGAGGGAAATTGCATAACAATTTTCTGTGTCACCAAAAATATATGGATATTGACGAGAAAACAAAGGAGGAATTGTATGGAAACACAGCATTTGGCCATTGCATCTGTTCCTGTTCAGGTATGGAGCGGCAAGCTATACGAATATGCCCAGGCTTTGCATGCAGGAACCATTTTTCCGGAACTGAATATGCCGTTTTTTGCGGCTGAAAGTGTACCGGATGCAGACTCTTTGGGAAACTCCGGAGATTTGCCTTTGGAAGAAAGGGACCAGCTTATGGCAAAAATCAATGGGATAAGCTTTGCATTGGATGATCTGACGCTTTTTTTAGATACGCATCCTGCCCAGCAGGAAGCAATTTCACTTCGGAAGCAGTTGATTGAAGAGAGGAAGCGACTTCTTAAAGAATATGATCAGAAGTTCTATTCGCTGACAAAAGATTGCGAGGGCCTTTGGACTCAGGGATCTATGCCGTGGGAAGGAGTGTGCATCTAATGTGGACTTACGAAAAAAGATTGCAGTTTCCTGTAAGGATTACTCATACCTGTCCAAAAACAGCGCAGATGATCATCAGTCAGTATGGAGGCCCTGATGGGGAATTATCTGCATCTATGCGCTATTTGGCACAGCGCTATACCATGCCATCCAAAGAAGCAGGAGGGCTTTTGACTGATATTGGGACAGAGGAGCTGGGACATATGGAGATTATTTGCGCCATGGTTTATCAGCTTACCAAAAATCTGACAATAGAAGAAGCAAAAACAGCAGGTTTTGACGCATATTATATTGATCATACAAAAGCGCTCTGGCCCCAGGCAGCGGCAGGTATTCCTTTTAATGCATGTGAATTCCAGTCAAAGGGAGATGCCATTGCAGATTTGACAGAAAATCTGGCTGCGGAGCAAAAGGCTCGCGTCGTATACGATAATCTTCTTCGAATGATTCCCGATTCGGATGTTCGCGAGCCGTTGAAATTTCTAAGAACAAGGGAAATTGTCCATTTTCAGAGATTTGGTGAAGCTCTGGAAAAGATAAAGGATAATTTGGACGAAAAGAATTTTTACTATTATAATCCGGAATTTGATATTAAAATAAAAAAAATAGAAACTCCAGGCTTACTCTAAGAGAAGCTGATGGACTTTTCGTGATTTTAGCTGACAATCCCAAGTCTTGCAGCCTGCCCAAGGCTTGGGAGTAAATATACGAAAGAAAATGATGAAATGTCCGGCAGTTTATATTTGAACTGGTATTGAAGGAAAGGATCTGCTATAATAAGGGCATGGACGCCGGAGATAAAAAATATAGAAAAATTGAATTCGAAATGGATTATTAATTTGTGAAATGAGGAGAAAATGATGGAAGAAAAGCTGCGATTGTATATTGGAATCAGTATTGCAGTTTTAGGGATGTGCATGATGGCCTATGGTATTTCCCGGGGGGAAATGTCAGTGGTGATGATAAAAGCAACTAATATATGTCTGGAGTGTATTGGAATTGGATAAAAAGAAAAAAATGAGTGAATGGCCCAGGCACAGGATACAGGTGCTTTGGGCTTTGCTGACAAACAGTTATGTGACTGGTTTTGTACAGGGGAAACTTTATAAAGGGAAACTGAAAAATCTCTGTGTTCCGGGTCTTAACTGCTATTCATGTCCCGGAGCGCTGGGGGCATGTCCTATTGGAGCTTTGCAGGCTGTGATTGGAAGCTGGAACTTTAAGCTTGCATTTTATGCGGCAGGGTTTCTTATGTTTATAGGAGCGCTTATGGGACGATTTGTCTGCGGCTGGCTTTGCCCATTTGGGCTGCTTCAGGATCTGCTACATAAGATTCCCTTTCCAAAGAAATTAGAGACATTTCGGGGCGACATGCTTCTTAGGAAATTAAAGTATGTGATCCTAGCAGTATTTGTGATCTTGCTTCCCATGTTTTTGGTTGATATTGTGGGACAGGGAGCGCCTTATTTTTGTAAGCTCATCTGTCCGGCAGGTACACTGGAGGGAGGGCTTCCTTTGGTGATTCTTAATCTGTCCCTCCGCAGTGCTATTGGTTGGCTGTATGCATGGAAAATAGTGATTCTGGCAGTGACAATCCTTCTGTCCATTCTCATATACCGGCCTTTCTGCAAGTACATATGTCCCCTTGGGGCGATTTATTCCCTTTTTAACCCAATTTCTGTGTTTCGGTACCATGTGGACAGAGATCGGTGCATAAGCTGCGGTGCCTGCAGCAGGGTTTGTAAAATGCAGATAGAACCTGCATTTCATGCAAATCACATGGAATGTATCCGGTGCGGACAATGCAAAAAGGTCTGTCCCACAGGCGCTATTTATAGTGGTGAGATGAATTCTGCATAAATGGAAATGCTGTTTTGTTATCTGAGGATCTTTTATTCAAATTCTGCAAGATTTCGTTTTAATTCAAGCATCTTATCACGCAGCTCGGCAGCCTGTTCGAAATTCAAATCAGCAGCAGCAGCGCGCATTTGCTTTTCTACCTGGGAAATAAGCTTGGTCAGCTCTTTTTTGTTCATGGATTCCGGCTCTTTTTTCAGCTTCTCTTCTGTTTTAGCTACGGCTTTGGAAACAGCGATAAGATCACGTACTGCTTTTTTGATCGTGGTGGGGGTGATTCCATGCTCTTTATTATATGCTTCCTGAATGGCACGTCTTCTCTCTGTCTCTTCAATGGCATTGCGCATGGAGTCTGTCATATTATCTGCATACATGATTACACGGCCTTCACTGTTGCGGGCTGCACGTCCGATGGTCTGAATCAAAGAGATTTCAGAACGAAGGAAGCCTTCTTTATCAGCATCTAAGATGGCAACCAGGGTGATTTCCGGAATATCCAGTCCTTCCCGGAGAAGATTGATTCCAATCAGAACATCAAAAACATCCAGACGCATATCGCGGATAATTTCCGCACGTTCCAGAGTATCAATATCTGAATGAAGATACCGGACGCGGATTCCAACCTCACGCATATATTCGGTCAGATCCTCAGCCATTCGTTTAGTAAGAGTAGTGATCAGGATCTTATTCTTTTTTGCCGTCTCTTTATTTACTTCACTGATCAGATCGTCAATCTGCCCTTCTACAGGGCGGACCTCTACATTAGGATCTAAAAGGCCTGTAGGCCGGATGATCTGTTCAGCTCTTAACAATTCATGCTCATATTCATATTTGCCGGGAGTAGCAGAAACAAACATGACCTGGTCAAGCTTAGACTCAAATTCCTGAAAATTCAGGGGGCGGTTGTCCTTTGCAGAAGGGAGGCGGAAGCCATAATCTACAAGTGTTTGTTTACGGCTCTGGTCTCCGGCATACATGCCTCCTACCTGGGAGATGGTCTTATGGGATTCATCTATAATAAGAAGGAAATCGTCACCAAAATAGTCCATTAGTGTATAAGGAGGCTGTCCGGGCTCTAATCCTGACAGATGACGGGAATAATTTTCAATTCCGGAACAAAAGCCGGTTTCCTTCATCATTTCAATATCAAAGTTTGTCCTTTCTGAAATGCGCTGTGCCTCCAGAAGCTTGTCTTCACTTTTGAAATAAGCCACTTGTTCCTTCATCTCTTCTTCAATAGCATTTGCAGCTTTCAAAATTTGCTCCATGGGTACCACATAATGAGATGCAGGGAAAATTCCTACATGGGTATCTTCACATTTGATTTCTCCAGTAAGCACATCAATATCCGTAATTCTGTCAATTTCATCTCCAAAGAATTCTACCCGCACTGCGCAGTCTGTATAGTTGGCCGGGAAAATCTCCAGCACATCCCCGCGCACCCGGAAGGTTCCCCTGTGAAAATCCATTTCATTTCTGGTATACTGAATATTAATTAGCTGCCGGATCACATCATCCCTGTCCTTTATCATTCCAGGACGCAGGGAAATCATCATATCCTGGAAATCCTTGGGGGAACCTAACCCATAAATGCAGGATACTGAAGAAATAATGATGACGTCCCGACGATCGGAAAGAGCGGCGGTAGCGGAAAGGCGAAGCTTGTCAATTTCATCATTGGTGGACGAGTCTTTTGCAATATAGGTATCTGTAGAGGGAACATAAGCCTCAGGCTGGTAGTAATCGTAATAGGACACAAAATATTCTACTGCATTATTTGGAAAAAACTCTTTAAATTCGCCGTATAACTGAGCAGCCAGCGTCTTATTATGGGCTAATATTAAGGTGGGCTTATTCAGCGCCTGAATGACATTGGCCATGGTGAATGTCTTACCTGAACCAGTAACGCCCAGCAGCGTTTGGCACTGATTTCCTTCTTTAAATCCTTCCACAAGTTTAGCTATGGCCTGTGGCTGGTCACCTGTGGGGGCAAATTCTGATACTAATTCAAAATGATCCATAATTTTTCTCCCTTACAAATCTATTAAAGGCTTAAGAAATTCGCTGATGATTCAAGAACATTTGTTCTAAAATTGATTCTATCAGATATCTTTGACAAATACAAGGGCTAAATTTCGTTTGCCGTCCAGTTTAGGAAGTTTTTTAGAAAAAAATGTGAATACTATTGACAAATGTGAGCATCGGTGCTATCTTAACAATGTAAATGTTAGCACTCTAACGAAATGAGTGCTAACAAATCAGGCGGAAGGGAGCGGAGAAATGGAAGAAGCGTTGAATGATCGCAAAAAAAGAATTTTGAAGGCGATTATTAAGACCTATATGGAGACCGGCGAACCGGTTGGATCCAGAACGATTTCCAAGTATACAGATTTGAATATCAGTTCAGCCACTATCCGCAATGAGATGTCCGACCTGACAGACTTAGGTTACATTGTACAGCCTCATACATCTGCAGGAAGAATCCCATCAGATAAGGGCTATCGCCTTTATGTGGATGAGCTGATGAAGGAGAAGGAATCAGAAGTTGCAGAACTTCGTGAATTGGTTTTGGAGAAAACGGATAAAATGGAAAAGGTGCTGAAGCAGGCTGCGAAGCTGCTGGCTGTAAACACCAATTACGCAACCATGATTTCCGTACCGCAGTACAGCGGAAGCCGCTTGAAATTCATTCAGCTATCCAGAGTAAGTGATCTGCAGATTGTTGCAGTGGTGGTTTGTGAGAATAATGTTATCCGGAATCAGATCATCAATCTGGAAGATGAGATGGATGATGAAACAATCCTGAAACTGAACCTTCTTCTGAATACGAACCTGAACGGGCTTCCCATACAGGATATTAATCTGGGTATGATTGCCAGGCTTAAGGAACAGGCAGGTATTCACAGCGGAGTCGTGGCTACAGTGCTTGACGCAGTTGCTGCTACGATTCATGTTGATGAAGAGGATCTGGAAATATATACGTCAGGAACTACGAATCTTTTCCGGTATCCGGAGCTTTCGGATAAGAGCAAGGCAACAGAGCTGATTTCTGCTTTTGAGGAAAAACGGCAGCTTGCGGATTTGGTGAAGGAGAGGCTTTCTGATACCAGCAATACCGGAATTCAGGTTTACATTG
This sequence comes from uncultured Blautia sp., assembly GCA_946557785.1. Taxonomy (GTDB): domain Bacteria; phylum Bacillota; class Clostridia; order Lachnospirales; family Lachnospiraceae; genus Blautia_A. Next base: position 91,902 of record CAMNTH010000005.1, on the reverse strand, counting down.
GTGACGAATCTCCAGTGGAGACTATGAAGGACTGCAGTGTGGTAACAGCGACTTATGAGCTGGGAGAAGGCATGACCGGTACCATTGGCATTATCGGACCGAAACGAATGGACTACGAGAATGTAGTAGATAACCTGAAAACCTTAAAAGTGGAATTAGATAAGATATTCGGAAAAAAGCTTGAATAAAAGAAAGGCGGTAGAAAAAGCGTGTCAGAAGAAAATAGAACTACATCTGAAATGCAGGAAGAAGAAACCAAAACTTCTATAGAAGCAGATTCTGTATTGGAAGAAGAGAATACGGAAGCGGCATCAGAAGCTGCTGAAAGTGTGCAGGAGGAAGAAGAAAAAACATCAGAAGAACCTGAGGCATCTGAAGGCAGTCAGGAACCAAAGGGAAAAACTTCTTTCTTCAGTAAAAAGAAAAAAGAAAAAGATAAATTTGAGCAGCAGGTTGAAGAACTGACCGATCGTCTGAAACGCAGTATGGCAGAATTTGATAATTTCCGTAAGCGTACGGAAAAGGAAAAAGCAAGTATGTATGTGATCGGTGCCAAGGAAATTATTGAGAAAATCCTTCCGGTTGTGGATAACTTTGAGAGAGGGCTTGCACAGGCTGCAGAGGAAGATGCTTTTGCGGAAGGTATGAAGATGATTTATAAACAGCTGATGACCACTCTGAATGATTTGGGTGTGAAAGCCATTGATGCTGTTGGCCAGGAATTTGATCCGAATTTCCATAATGCAGTGATGCATGTGGATGACGAAAGTGTCGGCGATAACATTGTAGTGGAAGAGCTGCAGAAGGGTTATACCTATAAGGAGTTCGTAGTTCGCCACAGTATGGTAAAGGTTGCAAACTAATAATAAGAAAGATAGATTTATGAGATAATAGGAGGAAAAATAATCATGGGAAAAATCATTGGTATTGATTTAGGAACAACAAATAGCTGTGTAGCAGTTATGGAAGGCGGACAGCCAACCGTTATTGCAAATACAGAAGGAGCAAGAACCACACCGTCTGTAGTTGCTTTTACAAAGACAGGCGAACGTCTGGTAGGCGAGCCTGCAAAACGTCAGGCAGTTACCAACGCAGAAAAAACAATCTCTTCCATTAAAAGAGAAATGGGTACAGATTATCGTGTAACAATTGATGACAAGAAATATTCTCCTCAGGAGATTTCCGCTATGATCCTTCAGAAGCTGAAAAAAGATGCAGAGGGATATCTTGGAGAAACTGTTACAGAAGCAGTTATTACTGTTCCGGCATACTTCAATGACGCACAGCGTCAGGCAACCAAGGATGCAGGAAAAATCGCAGGACTTGATGTAAAACGTATTATTAACGAGCCTACAGCAGCAGCCCTTGCTTATGGCCTTGATAATGAAAAAGAGCAGAAGATCATGGTATATGACCTTGGCGGCGGTACATTTGACGTTTCTGTCATTGAAATCGGTGACGGCGTTATTGAAGTCCTTTCTACGGCAGGAAATAACCGCCTGGGCGGAGATGACTTTGATCAGAAGATCACAGACTGGATGCTTGCTGAGTTCAAGAAAGCAGAAGGTGTAGATTTAAGCAATGATAAGATGGCTCTTCAGAGATTGAAGGAAGCAGCAGAAAAGGCTAAAAAAGAGCTTTCTTCTGCAACGACTACAAACATCAACCTTCCGTTCATAACTGCAACAGCAGAGGGACCGAAGCACTTTGATATGAACCTGACAAGAGCAAAATTTGATGAGCTGACTCATGACCTGGTAGAAAAGACTGCAGAGCCGGTTCGCCGTGCACTGTCTGACGCTGGCATCACAGCATCCGAACTTGGCCAGGTGCTTTTGGTTGGCGGTTCCACACGTGTTCCTGCGGTACAGGATAAAGTAAGACAGCTTACAGGCAAAGAACCAAGCAAATCCCTGAACCCGGATGAGTGTGTTGCACTTGGCGCTTCCGTACAGGGCGGAAAGCTTGCAGGCGATGCAGGCGCAGGGGATATCCTTCTTCTGGATGTTACTCCGCTGTCTCTGTCCATTGAAACCATGGGTGGTATTGCAACTCGCCTGATTGAGAGAAACACAACGATTCCTACTAAGAAGAGCCAGATCTTCTCCACGGCAGCAGACAATCAGACGGCTGTAGACATCAACGTTGTACAGGGTGAGCGTCAGTTTGCAAGAGATAACAAGTCCTTAGGCCAGTTCCGTTTGGATGGAATCCCGCCAGCACGCCGCGGAGTTCCTCAGATTGAGGTAACATTTGACATTGATGCCAACGGTATTGTAAATGTATCTGCAAAAGATCTTGGAACGGGTAAAGAGCAGCATATTACTATTACTGCAGGCTCCAATATGTCCGATGATGAGATTGATAAGGCAGTGAGAGAAGCTGCTGAGTTCGAAGCACAGGATAAGAAACGCAAAGAAGCAATTGATACCAGAAACAACGCAGATTCCATGGTATTCCAGGTTGAAAACGCATTGAAGGAAGCTGGCGACAAGCTGGATGCAAATGATAAAGCAGCTGTAGAAACAGATTTAAATGCGTTGAAGGATATTCTTGCTCAGTGCGCAGCAACAGAGGAAATGACAGATTCTCAGGTGGCAGATATCAAAGCCGCACAGGAGAAGATGATGGAAAGTGCACAGAAGCTGTTCGCTAAGATGTATGAGCAGACACAGCAGGCTGGCGGTGCAGCAGGCCCGGATATGAACATGGGCGGCAATGGAGCAGGAGGCAGCGAAGCCGGATACGGCGATGATGTTGTAGATGCTGATTATAAAGAAGTCTAAGACGATTTCATTAGTATAGGAATGAAAAATTATGGCTGATAAAAGAGATTACTATGAGGTCCTTGGCGTTGGCAAGAATGCTGATGACGCTGAGTTAAAAAAGGCATATCGTAAATTAGCCAAAAAATATCACCCGGATGTAAATCCGGGTGATAAAGATGCAGAAGCAAAGTTTAAAGAAGCTACAGAAGCATACACTGTGTTAAGTGATCCGGATAAAAGAAAACAGTATGACCAGTTTGGTCATGCAGCTTTTGAAAACGGTGGCGGTGGAGCAGGGGGCTTCGGCGGATTTGACTTCAGCGGTGCTGATATGGGAGACATTTTCGGCGATATTTTTGGCGATTTATTTGGCGGCGGAAGTAGAAGGCGTTCTAATAACGGACCTATGAAAGGCGCTAATCTTCGTGCGCGCGTAAATATTACCTTCGAGGAAGCTGTGTTTGGCTGCGAGAAGGAACTGGAAATCATGCTTAAAGACGAATGTACCGCCTGCCACGGAACAGGGGCTAAGCCTGGTACGCAGCCTGTTACCTGTCCGAAATGTAACGGGGAGGGACAGATCGTGTATACACAGCAGTCCATGTTCGGTATGGTGCGGAATGTCCAGACCTGTCCGGAATGTCGCGGAACCGGTAAGGTTATTAAAGAAAAATGTACTTCCTGCCGTGGAACGGGATACACATCCTCCAGGAAAAAAATTCAGGTTTCCGTACCTGCTGGCATTGACAATGGCCAGAGTATCCGCATTCGTGATAAAGGAGAACCGGGTTCTAACGGCGGACCAAGGGGCGATCTGCTGGTAGAGGTAAATGTAGCGCGCCATCCCATCTTCCAGAGGCAGGATATGAATATCTTTTCTACTGCTCCACTTACCTTTGCACAGGCTGCATTGGGCGGGACTGTACGTATTAGTACTGTTGACGGCGATGTGGAATATGAGGTGAAGCCGGGTACCCAGACAGATACCCGTATCCGCTTAAAAGGCAAGGGTGTTCCTTCCCTTCGCAATAAGAATGTCCGGGGCGATCACTATGTTACTCTGGTAGTACAGGTGCCTACGAACTTAAACAGCGAAGCAAAAGAGGCTCTGCGCAGGTTTGATGAAGCATGCGGAAATGCTCCGTCAGGAGCTTCCAACACCTCTTCTGAAAAGAATGAGAAGAAGAAAAAGAGCTTCATGGATAAGCTGAAAGAAACCTTTGAAGAATAAGATAAGTACAAAACAGATGTAAAAAAGAAATAAAAACACTGGAAAAGAGGAGGAATCCTCTTTTCTTTTTTTACTAGTTCGTGTATTATATCATAAGGATGCAGACGGATGGATGCAATTACAGAAAGAAAGGACCGAATAAGATTTTGAAGAAAAGACAGAAGCTTTCTTTTGGGGAATTCCTGCCAAGATGGGCAATCCTGCCCCTGCTTTCTATTTTTTTGCTGAATTGTCTGATCTATTGGGGCAGCGGCGTACTTACAGCAGGGCGTTATCATTACGATTTTACAATGGAGATTGACAGAGCTGTTCCTTTGATTCCGGGATTTGTCTGGATCTATGTGCTGGCCTTTCCTTTTTGGGCAGTGAATTACATATTATCTGCTCAGAAGGGAAAAGATGCATTTTACAGATTTGTGGCAACAGATCTGACAGTACATATGATCTGCTTTGTATTGTTTCTGCTGGTTCCCACTACCAATGTAAGACCTGAAATCCCAGGAGATTCTTTTTCAGAGGAGCTTTTGAAGCTGATCTACCTGCTGGATGGAGGAAACAGTCCCTCCAATCTGTTTCCGTCAATCCACTGCTATGTAAGCTGGCTGAGCTGGCGGGGGCAAAAAGATTCGGGCAAAATCCCAAAGTGGTACCAGAACTTTTCCCTGATATTTGCCCTGCTGGTCATCATATCTACGCAGGTGCTGAAACAGCATTATCTAGTGGATGCCATTGCAGGAGTGGTTCTTGTGGAAGCAGCATGGAGGTTTTTTAAAAAGGGAAACCGCCATGGGAAGATAAAGGACTTATTTGAAAAAGTGAACAGGAAAGTCTGGAAAAGATAAAGTATCAGGAAATCAAAACAGATGGGAGAATATTTATGAAGTGGAATCGCTTTACAGTAAAAACAAAAACAGAGGCAGAGGATATAGTAATCTGCACTTTGGCAGAGGTTGGTGTGGAAGGCGTGGAAATCCAGGACAAGCAGCCTTTGACAGACGAGGATAAGGCACAGATGTTTGTGGATATTATGCCTGAGGGACCAAAGGATGACGGCATTGCCTATTTGAATTTCTATCTGGAAGAAGATGCGGACAAGGAAAAGATACTGACAGATGTCCGTGGGGCTTTGGATGAACTGAAAAGCTATATGGATATCGGAGAGGCCACGATTGAAGAGTCACAGACAGAAGATAAGGACTGGATCAATAACTGGAAAGAGTATTTTCATCAGTTTTATGTGGATGATATCCTCATCGTCCCCTCCTGGGAGGAAGTGAAGGCGCAAGACCATGATAAAATGATCCTTCACATTGACCCAGGCACAGCTTTTGGCACAGGTATGCATGAAACCACACAGCTTGTAATCCGCCAGCTGAAAAAATATGTTACAAAGGATACGGAGCTTCTGGATGTAGGAACCGGAAGCGGTATTTTGGGAATCGTAGCCTTAAAACTTGGGGCAAAGCACGTGGTTGGTACAGACCTGGATCCATGCGCCATTCCTGCGGTTTCCGAGAATAAAGAAGCAAATCAGATTCCGGATGAAGCTTTTGATATGATGATCGGTAATATTATTGATGATAAGTCTGTACAGGATAAAGTGGGATATGAAAAATATGACATTGTTGCAGCCAATATTCTGGCAGATGTGCTTCTCCCATTGACTCCTGTGATTATTCATCAAATGAAAAAAGGTGCATATTACATTACCTCCGGTATTTTGGATGTAAAAGAGGATGTGGTTGCTGATGCGGTGAAAAAAGCAGGACTTACGCTCATTGAGGTAACAAGACAGGGTGAATGGGTATCTGTAACAGCCAGAAAGGACTGATGCATGCAGCGTTTTTTTGTGGAGCCACATCAGATTGAAGAAGAAAAGCATCAGATTCATATTACAGAACAAGATGTCCGGCATATCCGCAGCGTACTGCGCATGAAACAGGGCGAGGAACTATGGATAAGCGGAGGCGGAGAAAAGGAATATCATTGTACCATCCAGGAATTGGAGGAAGAGGAAATCCTGCTTCATATTCTTTATGCCCAGGAGCCTGATTACGAGCTTCCAAGCCGGATCTATCTGTTTCAGGGGCTGCCTAAAGCAGATAAAATGGAGCTGATCATCCAGAAAGCAGTGGAGCTTGGCGCATTCCGGATCATTCCGGTAGAGACCAGGCGCAGTGTGGTAAAGCTGGACGCAAAAAAGGCAGAGAAAAAGGTTTCAAGATGGCAGCAGATCGCAGAGAGCGCGGCTAAACAGTCAAAGCGTATGCTGGTACCAAATGTCAGCTCTGTAATGACCTTTCAGGAAGCAATTTCTTATGCAAAGGAGCTGGACGTCCTGCTTATTCCATACGAGCTTGCAAGGGGAATGGAAGAAACGAAGGAAATCCTAAAGGCACTGGAACCAGGGCAGTCTATTGGGATATTTATCGGCCCTGAAGGAGGATTTGAAGAAAAAGAGGTGGAGGATGCGGTTTCCATAGGAGCGCATCCTATCACACTTGGCAGGCGTATCCTGCGTACAGAAACTGCAGGGCTTGCTATCTTATCCGTGCTGATGTTTCAGCTGGAAGAGGCTTAAAGGAAATAGGCGCTGCAGGCTATGGGCGTTTGAGAGGAATAAAAAGAAATGATGGAAGCATATTTTGACAATTCAGCCACAACCAGATGCTATGCGTCTGTAAAAGAGATTGTGGTAAAAACTATGACAGAGGATTTTGGAAATCCTTCTGCAATGCATAAAAAGGGAATCGAAGCAGAAAATTATGTGAAAGAATCTGCCAAAATCCTTGCCGGTCTTTTGAAAGTGCAGGAAAAAGAAATCCTGTTTACTTCAGGCGGAACGGAGTCCAATAATCTGGCTTTGATCGGCGGTGCCATGGCAAATAAGCGAAGCGGCAGGCACATTGTTACAACCTCTGTGGAGCATGCGGCTGTGGGACAGCCCATGGCCTATTTGGAGGAGCAGGGGTTTGAAGTGACTTATGTGCCTGTAGATGAAAGGGGCGTAGTAAAACTGGAAGCATTGGAAGAAGCCCTGCGTCCGGATACCATCCTGGTATCGGTAATGTATGTGAACAATGAAGTAGGTTCTGTGATGCCGGTGGAAGAAATCGGAAGGCTGGTGCATGAAAAATGCCCAAGGGCTTTGTTCCATGTGGATGCCATCCAGGCTTTTGGCAAGTACCGCATTTATCCGAAAAAACTGGGGATCGACCTTTTGTCTGTAAGTGCCCATAAGATTCACGGGCCAAAAGGCGTTGGATTTTTATATATTCAGGAAAAGGCAAAGATCCAGCCTCAGATTTTAGGGGGAGGGCAGCAAAACGGCATGCGCTCCGGTACGGACAATGTACCTGGGATCTCAGGCTTAGGGGCAGCTGCAAAGGAGATCTACGACAAGCTGGATGAAAATGTGGAGCATTTATACCAACTAAAGGAGCGCCTGGCACAGGGATTAAGCGTCCTGGATCAGGTGATGCTGAACGGAATGGCAGTAAGGGAGGGAGCACCTCAGATTTTAAGCGCCAGTTTTCTGGGAATCCGAAGCGAAGTGCTTCTCCATACATTGGAGGACCGGGGGATTTTTGTTTCAGCGGGAAGCGCATGCTCCAGCCATAAGAGGAAAGGCGGCGGAACCCTTTGGGCTATGGGGATGGCAAAAGAGCAGAAGGAGAGTACTCTTCGCTTTAGCTTTTCAGAGGAGAATACATTTGAACAGGTGGACTATTGTATAGAGGTATTAAAGGAAGTGCTTCCTATGCTGAGAAGATACGCCCGCCGCTAGTAAGGATTCCGAGATCCATATATCATATAAAGGAGAAAAACATGATATTTCATGCATTTTTGATTAAATACGCAGAAATAGCCATTAAAGGCAAAAATCGTTATCTGTTTGAAGATGCTCTTGTGAAGCAGATGCGTATCGCCCTTTCTAAGGTGGAAGGGGAGTTTAAGGTAACAAAGGAGCAGGGAAGGGTCTATGTATTCTGCCCGGAGGTTTATGATTTTGATGAAGCAGTGGAAGCACTGCGCAGAGTATTCGGCATTGTGGAAATCTGCCCGGTTGTTATCTATGAAGACCACGGCTTTGACCAGATGGCAGAGGACGCGGTAAATTATATGAAGAACCGTTATCCGGATTATGCAGGTTCCTTTAAGGTTTATACAAGACGTGCTAAGAAAACTTATCCTATGACTTCCATGGAGGTAAGCGCTGAGCTTGGGGGCAGGATTTTAGGGGCTTTTCCTCAGGCATGCGTGGATGTTCATAATCCCAATCTTACCTTATCTGTGGAAATACGTGAGAAAATATATGTCTATTCGGACTCTATCCAGGGGCCGGGAGGCATGCCCATCGGCACCAATGGAAAAGCAATGCTTCTTCTTTCAGGAGGCATTGACAGTCCGGTTGCAGGCTATATGATCGCAAAGAGAGGCGTTAAGATCGAAGCGGTTTACTTCCATGCGCCGCCTTATACCAGCGAACGGGCAAAACAAAAGGTTGTGGATCTTGCGAAGCTGGTTGCCAGATACAGCGGCCCTATCCGGCTTCATGTGGTGAATTTTACAGATATTCAGCTTTACATTTATGATCAGTGCCCCCACGACGAGCTCACCATTATTATGCGCCGCTACATGATGCGTATTGCAGAGCATTTTGCAAAAAAGGATAAATGCCTTGGGCTCATTACGGGAGAGAGCATCGGCCAGGTGGCAAGCCAGACCATGCAGAGCCTGGCAGCAACCAATGAGGTGTGCACACTTCCGGTTTACCGTCCTGTGATCGGGTTTGACAAGCAGGAGATCGTGGAGATTTCCAGGAAGATCAACACTTTTGACACCTCGATCCTGCCCTTTGAGGACTGCTGTACGATTTTTGTGGCAAAGCATCCTGTAACAAAACCGAACCTGAATGTAATTCGGGGATCAGAAGAAAAACTTGCGGAAAAAATAGATGAATTAATGGAAGCAGCATTGAATTCTGCAGAAATTATTGATATTGAGTAAACAATAGAAAGCCCGGACAAAAAGAGGAACTGTTTCCAGTTCCTCCGATAGGCTTGGATGATCAGTCGATGATGTACTGACTTACAACTTTCATAACCTCTTCCAGAGGTGCGCCGTCGGCGTGAATATTCAGGTCGATGGGTTTGGATAAATCCAGGCTGAAGATTCCCATGATAGATTTTGCATCAATGACATACCTGCCGGATACAAGATCGAAATCGCAATCGAATTTGCTGATTTCATTAACAAATGCTTTAACTTTATCAATGGAGTTCAGTGAGATTTTAGCTGTTTTCATGATTAGACCTCCCTACTTATTTGAAATTATTTACAGCTTCATCTTAACCGTACCCCTACAAAAAGTCAAGGTGTAAAGGTATAAAATTTACATTAACGAGATACGTTTTTTTAGAACGGGATCAGGAACTGAGGTAAAAACATGAAAAAAAAGGTTGCACTTCACAATTTGGGCTGCAAGGTCAACGCCTATGAAACAGAGGCCATGCAGCAGCTTCTGGAGCAGGCAGGCTATGAGATCGTGCCTTTTGAATCCGGAGCAGATATTTATGTGATCAATACCTGTACTGTAACGAATATTGCAGATAGAAAGTCCCGCCAGATGCTTCATAAGGCAAAAAAAATGAATCCTGATGCCATTGTGGTGGCAGCCGGGTGCTATGCCCAGACAGATACTGGGAAGCTGAAGGAAGACGGCACTGTGGATTTGATCCTTGGAAACAATCAGAAAAAGAATATAGCAGAAGCCCTTGCAGAGTATGAAGAGGAGCATAAAAAGGCTTCCCATGTAATCAAGATCAGCCAGACGAAAGAATATGAGGAGCTTTCCATTGCTTATACGGCAGAGCATGTGAGGGCATATCTGAAGGTGCAGGACGGATGCAATCAGTTTTGTACCTACTGCATCATCCCTTATGCAAGAGGAAGGGTGCGCAGCCGCTCTTTGGAAAGTATTCTTAATGAGGTACATGCCCTTTCAGAACGGGGATACAAAGAGGTGGTGCTTACAGGGATTCATTTAAGCTCCTATGGGGTGGATTTTTTGGAAGAAGAGAAAATGGATCTTCTGGCTCTTATCCGCACGGTACACGAAATAGAGGGAATTGAAAGAATCCGTCTCGGTTCCCTGGAACCGGGAATTGTTACGGAGGAGTTTGCCAGAGAGCTTTCTAAGCTTCCCAAAATGTGCCCCCATTTTCATTTGTCCCTGCAAAGCGGCTGTGATGAAACCCTAAAGCGTATGAACCGCAGATATGATTCCAGAGAATATGCCATGCGCTGCGGGCTTCTTCGGAAATATTTTAAGAATCCTGCAATTACCACGGATGTGATCGTGGGATTCCCCATGGAAACGGAAGAAGATTTCCGGAAATCTTATGATTTTGTAAAAGACATCCGTTTTTATGAAACACATATTTTCAAATATTCCAGGCGTCAGGGAACCAAGGCCGCAGCCATGGAAGGACAGCTTACGGAAAGCATAAAGGCAAAAAGGAGCGACATTATGCTGGAACTTCATGAACAAAGGGCCCGGGAATATGAGCAGTCCATTCTTGGCAAAACCCTGGAGGTTCTTTTGGAGGAAGAGATTCAGATCAAGGGACGCACCTATTATGTGGGACACAGCAAAGAATATGTAAAGATTGCTGTAGAGAAGGAAGACGGCCTTCGTGTAAATGATATCCTTCCGGTCCGGGCGGAGGCTTTCCTGGAAAAACACCTGATTCTGGGGATGAAAATCAATAATTTTAAGTTTTGATTGTATTTTACATGGAATTATATTAAAATGAATAAGAAATATAGAGTAAGGACGTGAGAGAAAATGACAGAGAATAATCTGGGAAATACCCAATATTTCAGGACAAAGCCTGATGTGGAACTGGAAGTGAAGGAAGTTCTGGATCTGGTTTATACTGCAATGGATGAAAAAGGCTACAATCCGGTGAATCAGATTGTAGGGTATATTATGTCAGGAGACCCCACTTATATTACCAGCCATAAGGGTGCCCGAAGCATGATCATGAAAGTAGAAAGAGACGAATTGGTAGAAGAGCTTCTTAATGAGTATATTAAGAACAGATCCTGGGAAGACTGATGATGAGAATTCTGGGATTGGATTATGGTTCTAAGACTGTCGGGGTGGCTGTCAGTGATCCGCTGGGGCTGACGGCGCAGGCAGTGGAAACCATTTGGAGAAAGCAGGAGAATAAGCTTCGCCGGACACTGGCACGAATCTGTGAGCTTGTGGAAGAATATCAGGCAGAGGGATTTGTTGTAGGATATCCGAAGAATATGAACAATACGATTGGGGAGCGGGCGCAGAAATCTCTGGAATTTAAGGAAATGCTGGAGAAGAAAACTGGCCTGCCTGTTGTAATGTGGGACGAACGTTTGACCAGTGTGGAAGCAAATCGTACTTTGATGGAGGCCGGAGTGCGCCGGGAAAATCGGAAGCAGTACATGGATGAGTTAGCGGCTGTTTTTATTTTGCAGGGATATTTGGACTCCCTGTCTATGAGTAAGGATGAACATAATGGAGAAAATGAAGTTTCAGTCTGAGGACGGTACAGTTGAGGAATTTTATATAGAAGAACAGACCAGGATCGGAGGCACTGCTTATCTTTTAGTATCCGATTCCCTCGGTGAGGAAGCGTCCGCCTATATTTTGAAGGATGTATCAGAAGATACCAGTCAGGAAGCCTGTTATGTGATGGTGGATGATGACAGGGAGCTTGAGGCTGTTTTTAAAGTGTTTGAACAGATGATGGATGATGTAAATTTAGAAATGTAATAATCGTAACAATAAATCAGGCAATTTATTCTATTGCCGGTAAGCTTTTGACCGTGCGGGTATTTTTTATGCCCTAAATATAAAAATCGGTGATACCTGGAGACGTGAGAAAGTATCAGGTATGGTAATAAGAATCGGATTCCGAATCCGGTAAAGAGAATAAATTGCACAGCAAATAGCGTGGAGGTGCAATTATTGAAGAACGAGAACAATGAAGGTTACAGAAAAAGCAGCACTCAGAATGCTGCAGATAGAAAGCAGGTAACAAGACAGAAAAACAGCAGATACAAACAGCAGCCTAAAAATAATAGATATCCGGAGAAAAACAGCAAGCCTATTTTTAAGGCTCCGGTTAAGAGTGTTTCACGCAGGGGACGTAAGAACAGTGAATCCAGACTGAAGATCATTCCGCTTGGCGGTCTGGAACAGATCGGAATGAATATTACTGCATTTGAATATGAGGAGAGCATCGTAGTTGTAGACTGCGGGCTGTCCTTTCCGGAAGATGATATGCTGGGAATTGACTTGGTAATTCCGGATGTAACTTATTTAAAAGAGAATATTTCGAAGGTAAAGGGGTTTGTGATTACGCATGGACATGAGGATCATATTGGAGCCCTGCCTTATGTACTGAAGGACATTAATGTTCCTATTTATTCTACTAAGCTCACTATCGGGCTGATCGCCAATAAGCTAAAAGAGCATAATCTTGTACGTACAACAAAGCTAAAGGAAGTAAAGCACGGACAGGTGATTAACCTGGGTGATTTTTCCATTGAATTTATAAAGACCAACCATAGCATCCAGGATGCATCTGCGCTTGCAATCTATTCCCCTGCAGGTATCGTAGTGCATACCGGTGACTTTAAAGTGGACTATACTCCTGTATTTGGAGATGCCATAGATCTGCAGCGTTTTGCAGAAATTGGAAAAAAAGGTGTTCTGGCGCTGATGTGCGACAGTACAAATGCGGAGCGCCAGGGATTTACCATGTCAGAACGGACTGTAGGACGTGTATTTGATAATTTGTTCAATGAACACAAAAATTCCAGGATCATCATTGCCACGTTTGCATCCAATGTGGATCGTGTGCAGCAGATCATTAATACGGCATACCGTTTTGGAAGAAAGGTGGCAGTGGAAGGGCGCAGCATGGTAAATGTCATTACCACGGCCTCAGAGCTTGGTTATCTTCGCATTCCGGATAATACGCTGATCGAGATTGATCAGGTAAAGAATTATCCGGACGAGCAGGTGGTCCTGATCACCACGGGAAGCCAGGGTGAATCCATGGCAGCCCTGTCACGTATGGCCGCTAACATTCATAGGAAAATTACCATTAAGCCAAACGATACGATCATTTTCAGCTCAAACCCCATTCCGGGCAATGAAAAAGCAGTTTCCAAGGTGATCAATGAGCTTTCCATGAAGGGGGCGAAGGTTATCTTCCAGGATGCCCATGTTTCCGGACATGCCTGTCAGGAGGAAATCAAACTGATCTATTCTTTGGTGCGCCCGAAATATGCCATTCCTGTTCATGGGGAATACCGTCATCTTACAGCCCAGAAGCATGTGGTAGAGGATTTGGGAATTCCAAAAGAGAATATTTTTATTCTTTCTTCCGGGAACGTGCTGGAATTGGATTCACAAAGCGCAGAGGTAACCGGAACCGTTCATACAGGGGCAATCTTGGTAGATGGCCTTGGGGTAGGAGACGTAGGAAACATTGTGCTGCGGGATCGCCAGCATCTTGCAGAGGACGGCATTATGATTGTTGTTATGACCCTGGAACGCCACAGTAATGTAGTACTTGCAGGGCCTGATATTGTATCCAGAGGGTTTGTTTATGTAAGGGAGTCCGAAGATCTGATGGATCATGCAAGAGAAGTGGTGGAAGAGGCGTTAGACGCCTGCCTTTCCAGAAACATTACTGACTGGGGAAGGATTAAGACCATGGTAAAAGATGCACTGAGCGATTTCCTATGGAAGCGTACAAAGAGAAGTCCTATGATTCTTCCGATCATTATGGAGGCGTAAGTATCATGGAAGCAGTCAACAAAAATTTGAGAGTACTTCTTTCCGTCATCAAGAAGACAGATGTATATCGGGAATATAAGAAACAGGAAGAGATTATCAGCAAGAACCAGGAACTCCTGCAACGGGTAGATCAGTTCCGAGCAGACAATTTCCGGCTTCAGAATGAAGCCGGAAGCGATAATCTTTTTCATGTTGCAGAACAGATTTTTAAAGAGTCTGCGGAGCTTCGCAGGATTCCGGAGGTCAATGCATATCTGGATGCAGAACTTGCATTATGCAAGATGATACAGACCATATGCAAGGAATTGATAGAAGGGATTGATGTACATGTACCCTATCTTTAAATACCGGATGACAGCACTGAGAAGGAGGAATTTATGGGTAACACAAGAGAACGTATCGGAGCAGCCGGTGTGGTTGTGGCAGGGGGATTCTTCAGGATCGTCCTTTATACCTGCGTGGTAGTTTTGATCTTTTGGCTTGGGAAAACAACGTATAGTTTTGGGTATAATATTTTTAATCAGCAGGCTATGAGTCCCGGAGAGGGTCAGGAAGTTACAGTGGTTATTAAAGAAGATACCTCGGTTTATAAAATGGCCAAGACTCTGGAGCGAAAGGGACTGATCGAGGATGCCCTGGTATTTTGTGTACAAGAAAAATTATCCAATTACAATGGCAAGCTGCGTCCAGGTACATATTTATTGAGTACAGCATATACGCCAACCAGAATTATGGGAATTCTGGCCGGAGATGCAGAACAGGGAGGGGCAGGATCGTGATCGTGGAAGAAAGAATGCGGACCTATATCAATTCACTGGATTTGGGGAACACCCCATTTTTGGAGGAGCTGGAGCAGGATGCCCATTTAGGACGTATTCCCATTATCCGAAAAGAAATGCAAAGCTTCATAAAAGTGCTTCTGGCAATTCACAGACCGAAGCGGGTTCTGGAGGTGGGGACAGCCATAGGCTTCTCCACACTTCTTATTTGTCAGTATGGTCCGCCGGATCTGCACATTACCACGATTGAAAATTATGAAAAAAGAATCCCCATTGCAAAAGAGAATTTCAAAAGGGCGGGAAGGGAAGGCCAGATTACTCTTCTGGAAGGAGATGCAGGAGCATATCTAAAAGAACTGGAAGGGACTTTTGACCTTATTTTTATGGATGCAGCCAAGGGGCAGTATATTAACTGGCTGCCGGATGTTCTGGGCCTGATGCATAAGGGCAGTGTGCTTTTGTCAGATAATGTGCTGCAGGAGGGGGATATTATTGAATCCCATTATCTTGTGGAGCGCCGTAACCGTACGATCTATAAAAGAATGCGGGAATATCTTTTTGAATTGAAGCATTGCCCTTTGCTTCTCACTAGTATCCTTCCTCTTGGGGACGGGGCTGCAGTGAGTGTGAAGCTATGATGGGGCATTAGGAGGAAAAAAATGAGAAAGCCAGAATTGTTGGTACCGGCAAGCAGCCTGGAGGTTTTAAAGATTGCTGTTATATTTGGGGCTGATGCCGTATATATCGGAGGAGAGGCGTTTGGCCTGCGTGCCAAAGCGAAGAATTTTTCCAGGGAAGAAATGGAAGGGGGAATTACTTTTGCTCATGAACATGGAGTCAGGGTTTATGTAACTGTTAATATCCTGGCTCATAATTATGACCTGGAAGGGGTAAAAGAGTATCTTAGAGAGCTTAGGGAGCTTAAGCCGGATGGGCTTATTATTGCGGATCCGGGAATCTTTTCCTATGCAAAAGAAATATGTCCGGAGATTGAACGCCATATCAGTACACAGGCAAATAATACAAATTATGAGACATACCGCTTCTGGTACCAGCTTGGCGCAAAGCGCGTGGTAACAGCCAGGGAGCTGTCTTTAGAGGAAATCCGGGAGATCCGCACCCATATACCGGAAGATATGGAAATCGAAACATTTGTCCATGGAGCTATGTGCATTTCCTATTCTGGCCGGTGCCTTCTGAGCAATTACCTGGTGGGCAGAGACGCCAATCAGGGTGCCTGCACCCATCCCTGCCGCTGGAAGTATTCCATTGTGGAAGAAACAAGGCCGGGAGAGTATATGCCTGTATTTGAAAATGAGAGAGGTACTTATATTTTTAACTCCAAAGATCTGTGTATGATCGAGCATATGGATGATATTCTCACAAGCGGTATTGACAGCCTGAAGATTGAAGGGCGTATGAAAACGGCTTTGTATGTAGCCACAGTGGCAAGAACCTACCGCAAAGCCATAGATGATTATCTGGAAAGCCCGCAGAAATATCAGGCAAATATGGAATGGTACAAGGAGCAGATTTCTAATTGTACCTACCGTCAGTTTACCACAGGCTTTTTCTATGGAAAGCCTGATGAGAATACGCAGATTTATGACAGCAACACCTATGTAAAGGAGTATACTTATCTGGGATATGCGGAAGATTTAGATGAACGGGGCTATGTGCAGATTACCCAGAGAAATAAGTTTACAGTGGGTGAGATGATCGAGATCATGAAGCCGGACGGCAGGAATCTTCTGGCGGAGGTCCGGGCAATTTATGATGAGGAAGGCAATTCTGTTCAAAGCGCCCCCCATCCCCAGCAGAAGCTGTTTGTGGACCTTGGGGAAGGAATTGAAGTATATGACATTCTTCGAAGAGGAGAAAAGTAAAAAAGAAACATGAAAAAAGATTCCCCGGGTGCCCTGTATTTTCTGAACACAGGGGCTCGGGGATTTTTGTGCCTTAAGAATCTCTTGGAAAAAGCGTTCGCAGTTTTTGCAGCGCATTTTTCTCGATCCGTGATACATAGGATCTGCTGATATGGAGATTCCTGGCAATTTCCCGCTGGGTCTGTTCGTCTTTTCCCAACAGCCCGTACCGGAAGCAGATTACCTGGAATTCTTTGGGTGAAAGAACGGATTCCAATGACTCCATTAAAAGCCGGATATCATTTTTGGTAGAATAATCTTCTACTACATCTACCGGCGGACTTTCAATAATATCCAAAAGGTTGATCTCATTTCCCTCCTTATCCGTACCGATGGGGTCATAAAGAGACACCTCTTTCGAATGTTTCTTCTTGGAACGAAGCATCATCAGAAGCTCATTATCAATGCACCGGGCTGCATAGGTGGAAAGCCTGGTAGCTTTCTTTGCATCAAAGGTGGTGATCGCTTTGATGAGTCCTATGGTGCCGATGGAAATCAAATCGTCCAGATCCTCGTCTGTGCCCTGATATTTTTTTACTACGTGGGCTACCAGGCGGAGATTCCGCTCTATCAGGATTTGCCTTGCTTCCAAATCGCCCCCCTGGTAACGTTGAAGATAGAACTTTTCTTCAGCAGATGTCAAAGGTTTCAAAAAAGCCTTCAAATCTTCACCTCAAAGGGGATTTCTATACAGTCTATGCCGGGGACTGGCTTTTCGTGCTTTTCCAAGAAAATAAGATGAAGGGGGAAAATGGAGCAGCACTTTACAAAAAAAGGGTTGTGTGCTAGTATCAGATTGTATAAAAAACGATTATGAGAAGGATCAGGCGTTATGAATGAGAAAGAGATACAGCAGCTTAATCTGCGTGGACATTTGAAGGTAATTGTTGGATTCTTCATATTTATGGTGCTCAGTATTGCTGTTTTTTTCTTTTGTGTACAGAAACGCGTGGAGCAGGAGGTAGAATCCACGATTCATAAAAATGTGACGCATCAGACATTTCATTTTCAGTCAATTATGGATATTCAGTTTGAATATCTGGAGTCCATTGCAGATTATCTTGGAGAGCAGGAGGAACTGCTTACGGAAAACAATATGGAGCTGGTCCGTCATCTGCGGGAGAAAAGCGGGCTGGAGCGGGTTGCGATTATAGATGCGAAGGGAAAGAGTCATTATGATAACGGAGTAGTCAAGAATGTTGCAAACCGCTCCTATTTTCAGGATGCTATAAAAGGCAGCAGGACTTTGAGTGACCCGCTGAAGAGCAAGGTGGATTCCTACACCAGGATTATTCTGGGTGTTCCGATCTATAAAGAGGATAAAATCATTGGTGTACTTGGCGGCTCTTATAATGTAGGGGCGCTGAGCCATATGATGTTTGAGGATATATATGACGGAGAAGGCGCCTGCATTATTGTAACGGCATATGGAACGATCGTTTCCTTTGACGGCGATCGTGAGCAGTGGAAACTGGAAAAGGACGAAAATATTTTTGAGATGTTTCAGGAGTTTGATGCTGCGAAGGATCAGATTCTGGGACAGATGCAGGAGGATTTTGCCGTACATAAAGAAGGCAGGATAAAGATTTCCAGCAGGAGTACCAGCTATTATCTTGCATATGAACCCTTTGACACAAACGAATGGATGATCTGTTATGTGGTATCCAGTGAGAAGGCTATGGAAAAGTACAATTTCATAAAACATTATGAATATATTTTGTCGGTTGTGCTGGGTCTGGGGATTTTGCTGTCTATACTACTGCTTCTCTATACAAGCAGCAAACGTCAGAAGAATTTATTTGAATATGCGCAGACAGATGCCCTTACCGGAGTTTATAATAAACTGAGGACAGAGCAGGAAATAGAAGACTGGCTTTCCAAAGAAGAATGTCAGCGTTTTCAGGCATTTTTTATGCTGGACATTGACTATTTCAAAGCCATTAATGACCTTTATGGACATGCGGCAGGGGATGAAGCTCTGCGGCAGGTGGGAAGGACCTTAAAAGAAGAATTCTGGAGCAGCGATATTATTGGCCGAATCGGAGGAGACGAGTTTGTTGTCTTTATGAAAAATCTCCGAGACAAAGAAACCGCAGCTTCTCATGCAGAAAATTTCGGGGAACGTATCCGTAATCTGAAAATAAAGGGAATGGAGGAGCAGAAAATCACCTGCAGTATCGGAATCGCATATGCGCCGGAGCATGGATACAGCTATCATACGCTGTATAAATGTGCAGACAGTGCACTGTATGAAATGAAACGCAGGGAACGCGATGGTTATTACATATATCAGAGCGAGGAGCAAGAGCAGACAAAAGAGTTTAAGCAAGGACAATAGGGAGAAAGATTTTGAAGAAGAAGATAGAGCAATTGTTAAATGGAAAATTTGAATATGAGAATCCGGACCTTCTGTTTTCTCAGGATAAGATAGAGGTAACCTTAAAAGCCGGGGAGACGATGCGCGGGGAGCTGCATTTTGGAACTGCGCAGAACCGGCAGATTCAGGGATATATCACTTCTTCCAGCAGACGGGTAGTGACCGGAAGCAGAAGATTCCAGGGAACAACCATTTGTATTCCCTATGGGGTGGATGGTGTAGGAATGGAACCGGGAGAGGTTTTGGACGGATGGCTTTGCTTTACTACCAATATTGGGGAACACAGGATTCCATTCCATGTAAAAACACAGAAGGAACAGATCACAAGCTCCCAGGGAGAGGTTTTTGATATGGAAGCGTTCTGTCAGATTGCCCGGAGGGATTTCCGGGAAGCCTATCGTCTTTTTAAAGAAAAATCTTTTTCTATGATAATGAGACAGGAAACAACAAAGGAAAAAGCTTTGTATGACGGGCTTAGCGTACAGCCTGTAACCTATCAGAATCTGGAGGAATTTCTGATTGGCATGGGCAAAAAAAAGCCTGTACAGATTTCTTTGAAACAGCAGGGCGCTGAGTTTTATGAAGTACGTGAATCCGTGCAGGAATCCTTTGATATCCATAAATCAGGCTGGGGGCATTTAAGGCTGGATGTGGAAATCAGGGGGGCGTTTCTGGAAGTGGAGCGCCGTGTAGTTACGGAAGAGGAATTTATTGGCAGCAGCTACCGGGTAGAATATGTGCTTCATAAAGAACTCCTTGGGGATGGCAATCAGTTTGGCCAGATTATTTTGAGGAGCCCTTATCAGGAACTGGTATATCCGGTGATCGCTTCAAAAGGAATGAAGCCCTCCATTAACATTGGGGCTATGGAAAAGAAACACAGAGCTGCTATGTTCCGGGACTATCTGGAATACCGCAGCGGAAAAATGGATTTTAAGACCTGGGCAGGAAGTACCCATTTTGAACTTAACCAGCTTCAGGAAGCAGGCTGTGACTATCCGGAATATCAAATGGCAGAAGCGTTTCTTCTTTACAAGGAGGATGACCGGGCAGGAGCGCTTGAAATCCTGAAAAAATACCAAAGCAGGACCTATTCGGGTGACGATTTGGAACTTGAAGGTTTTTACCTGTATTTATGCTGCCTGACAGGAAGCTATAGAGACAATGGGCAGGCGCTACGGAAGATCCAGAGCTTTTATATGCAGAAACCCAGCAGCGTCATGCTTATGTGGATTCTGCTTCGGATGGACGGGGAGCTGCACCGTACGCCATCCAGAGCCGTATTCATGTTGGAGGAGCAGTTTGAAAAAGGCTGTGCAAGTCCGCTGCTTTACCTGGAGGCTTGGAATTATATCAGAAGCGATATGTCCCTTCTTCACAGGATCAGCCGTTTCTGGATACAGGTATTTTTGTATGCAGGCAAAAACGGTTTGCTCACAGAGGAACTTGTGATGCGTTTTGCCTATCTGTCAGGATATGAGAAAAATTTCAACAAAAGTTTTTACAGGGCTCTGGAAATGGGATACGAAGCATTCCCAACTGATGATACACTGGAAGCAATCTGCAAATATATCATTAAGGAAAACCCCCGCAGGCCGGAATATTTTAAATGGTTTTCTCTTGCAGTAAAGCAGGGGCTTCGTATTACAAGGCTTTATGAATACTATGTGGAGACTTTGGATACTACTTATCAAAGAGAGCTGCCCAAACCTCTTTTGATGTATTTTACCTATAATGACAATACCCTTGGAGATTCCAGAAAAGCATTCCTTTATGCAAACGTGGCCGCCTATAAAGAAAAGGAACCCGGAACCTACGAGAATTATAAAGACACCATGAAAAGCTTTGCTATGCAAAAACTGCGGGAGGGGCGGATGAATGAAAACTATGCCGCACTTTATCAGGAGTTTTGTATGGAACCCTCAGATGCATCGGAAGCACAGGCGGCGGCCAGGGCAATGTTTACATGCCGCCTGTACTGTGATGATAAAAAGATCCGCCAGGTGATCGTGCGCCATCATCAGATGGCCAAGGAGGAAGTTTACCCCTGTATACAGGGTGTGGCATATCCAAGAATCTATACAGAAGATGCAGTGATTCTTTTCCAGGATGATAAGCAACGCAGATATGCCTCTACTGTGGATTATAATGTAACAGACCTTATGGATGAGAGGGAACTTCTTTCACATGTCCTGGAAAAAGGTGTGGCAGAGCCGGGAATCCTGCTTCACTACTGTGAGAATACGGCTCTGAACCAAGATAACCTGGAGATTTTTCAGAAGCTTGTACAGTCCCAGGCTTATACAGAAGTATACAGAAAGTCTATTCGTAAGAAGATCCTGGATTATTATGCAGGGCATGTTCAGGGGGAAGACTTGGATGATTATTTGAAGAGTATGGATTTTCGGGAATATGCGCTTGTAGACAGAAAAATACTTTTGGAGGTTTTGATCTCCAGAAGATTTTTTCAACAGGCTATGGGACTGATCGAAGAGTTTGGCTGCGAAGGTGTGGACATGGGAAGCCTTTTGAAGCTTACCAGCAGGATGATCCTTGAGAAAGAGATGGAAGAGGATGAAGAGCTTCTGGCACTGGCCGATGTAGTATACAGAGCCGGTAAGTACGATGAAGTTATCCTTCATTATCTGATGAAATATCGCTTCGGTTCCATTGATGATCTGTTTGCAATCTGGAAAAGCGCCAAGGGCTTTGATATGGACACATATGAGCTGGAAGAACGCATCCTGGGCCTTTTGATATTTACGTCTGATTACCGCAAGGATGGAGAACTGATTTTTCAGTCCTATGCGAAGCAGGCAGGAAAGGAGCGCATGATCGGCGCTTATCTGACCCTGGTTTCCTATGGCATCTTTGTAAAAGACTATTCTATGAGTACATTTGTAAGAGAATGGCTGGAGATTGCATATGAACGGAAATGGCCGGTAAATAGAATCTGCCGTATGGCACTTTTGAAGGCGTTATCCAAAGAAAAGGATGACAAGAGCAGATATGAGGATATGAAACGGGAGCTTCTTTTGGAATGTGCGAAGGAAGGTCTGGTATTTTCCTTTTTCCGCAGGCTTTCTCCTGAGCTTTTAAGTCCCTACCAGCTGGATGATAAGACATATGTGGAATATCATACCTATCCGGAAGCAAAGGTTACGCTGTTCTATGCGCTGGATACAGGACTTGGAATTGATTCCGGATATAAGAGCGAGCCTTTGAAAAATATGTACGAAGGTATTTTTACGAAGACATTTACCCTGTTTTACGGGGAGTCCCTTCATTATTATTTCAAGATAGAGCATGAGGGAAAAATCCAGAAAACAGGGGAGCGGGTAATTACCATGAACCACGTGGACGCAGCGTCGGTAAGTAAATACCAGCTGATCAACCAGATGCTTTCTGCACGGCGCCTGGATAAGGAAAAAGAAGTGGCGGCAAGAATGAAGCAGTATCTTTGTCAGGAACAGTATGTAAAAGAAATGTTTATCATAGAGAAGGAAACAAAAGATGAATGAGATTCGTGACTTAATGATCGGAATTGATTTCGGGAAGAAAAATTCCCAGATCTGTTATTATGACAGGAAGGCTGAGGAGACACGTTCTTTAAGCATGAAGGTGGGCAGCAGCCAGTATGAAGCGCCTACTTGTATGTGCTTAAGGCCGAATCAAGGGGACTACTGTGTCGGCCTTGAAGCCGTGTATTTTGCCAGAGAAAAGAACGGAATCATGCTGGATAATCTATATGAGATTTCTGCGATGGAAGCACCTGTACAGGTAGCAGAAGCGGAAAAACAGCCTTATGAGCTTCTGGCTGCTTTTTTGAAGGGACTGCTTAAATTCCTGGGGATTGTGGATATTGTAAAAAATACGAAATGCATGGTCATTACCTGTCCGTCCCTGGAACCTGTCCAGGTGGAAAATTTCCAGAGGGCATGCAGGGAACTTGGATTTCCGGAAGAGAAATATATGCTCCTGGATTATGGGGAAAGCTTCTACTATTATATGCTTACCCAGAAACGGGATACCTGGAACAGGAATGTGGCATGGTATGCATTTACGCCGGAAAAGGTGACCTTCCGGAAAATGTCCATGGCATCCCAGGGAAGGCCGGTTCTGGTACGGATCGGTGATCCTAAGGAGGCGGAGCTAAGTGAAGGGGGAGAGGCGCGGGATGCAGATTTTTATAAATTTATCCAGCAGACCCTGGGCAGTGAGCTGTATTCCAGCATCCAGATCTCAGGTACAGGATTTGATCCGGAGTGGGCTAAGCAGTCTGTAAAAATGCTGTGTTACCAAAAAAGAAAAGTCTTTTACGGCAACAATCTTTTTGCTAAAGGCGCATGTGAAGCCGGGGTAGAGCGTCTGGAAAAGAAGAACCTGAAAGGCTACCGCTATATGAGCGATTCCCTGGTGCTGGCTGATGTGGGAATGGAAATGCGTGTGATGGGGTCTCCTGCATACCATCCTCTTATTGAGGCAGGAAACAACTGGTATGAAAGCAAGGCACAGTGTGAACTGATCCTGGATCAGACAGATGAGCTGGTTTTTACGGTAGCTACTATGGAAAATCCGGAAAAGCGCCGTGTATCCATGAGTCTTCCGGGCCTTCCCAAAAGGCCAAATAAGACAACCCGTCTTTTGGTGGAACTGAACTATATTTCACCCAGGGAATGCTGTATTACTGTGAAGGATCTGGGCTTTGGAGAAATGTTTCCAGGCAGCAAAAAGGTGTGGAAGGAAACAGCACAGTGGTAAGGAAGGAAAAACATGAGCGGATATATTTTATGTGAAACAAAAAAAGCGGAAATGCCTTATTTTATTGAGAATATCAGTACGAACATTTATACAATAGAAGAGCTGTGCTATTATCTTTATCATAACCTTTATCTGATTGACGAGACCATTATCAATGAGGGGCTCTGCACCTGGATACAGGAGGAACTGAACCTTCCAAAGCTGGCTGCCAAGCTCCGCCCGAATCTTAGCAAGTATGCCGGTATGGAGGATATTCTGTATCCGATTTTTAAGGAAATCAATTATCTCACTTATGAGGAGCTGCGTGTTTTAAACGGAAGGATAAAAAAATATGAAGGAGAGTCTTTAGCGGTCAGGGAAAAGCAAAAAGGAGATACGTTGGTAGAAAACAAAATGTATGTGAATGCCATTTTGGTTTACCAGAAGCTTTTAAAGAGGGAGGATCTTGAGACTTCCAGGACGGGGCTTACAAAAAGTGTCCTGCACAATCTTGGCTGTGCCTACAGCTATCTTTTCCAGATGGAGAAGGCTGTAGACTGCTTTTACAAAGCTTATGAACTGGATCACAGCCGGAAGGCCCTGGCCGTTTATCTTCTGGCTTTTCGCAGCATTCGTACGCCCATAGAATATGAAAGCAAGGTTACGGAACTTCATGTGGATGAGGAAACACGTAAGGAAGTGGGAGAAGCGCTGGAGCGTTTTGAAAAACGCCTGGAAAAGCAGGTGTATTCCCAAAATACAGACAGTCAGTTAGAAGAAATGATCAGAGAATATCATCGCAGTACCGGTTCCTGAGACCGGTACTCTTTTTTGGTTTGGTATTGACAGAATTGGATGTGTATGTTATTATAACCAAGTACTTTCATGTGGTAGAGTGACTGCGTGATAAAAGAATGCATAATAAAAATATCCAGAGGAGATAAACCATGAAGAGAAAGATGATTTCAATGTTTTTAGCAGCTGCTATGGTGGTGTCTGTGACAGCCAGCGTTTTTGCAGCAGAAGAGAGCGATAAGGCTTATGTTCAGGACAAGGGAACCCTGGTGATAGGCATTACAGATTTCGCTCCCATGGATTATAAAGAAGAGGGAAGCGATGAATGGGTAGGCTTTGACGCAGATATGGCCAAGGCATTTGGAAAGAGCCTTGGAGTTGAAGTGGAATTTGTAGAGATCGATTGGGATAATAAGATCATGGAACTGGACGGAAAGACTATTGACTGTGTATGGAATGGCATGACCCTTACGGATGAAGTAACCAGCTCTATGGAATGCTCAAATGCATACTGCAAGAATGCCCAGGTAGTGGTTGTTCCTTCAGACAAGGCAGAAGAGTATCAGGATACGGACAGCCTTTCCGGCCTGACCTTCGCTGTAGAAGCTGGAAGTGCAGGAGAAGCAGAAGTCAGTAATCTGGGGCTTGAATATACTCCTGTAAAAGCCCAGGCAGATGCTTTAATGGAAGTTTCAGCATATACTTCTGATGCAGCTGTTATCGACCTTCTGATGGCAGCAGCTATGATCGGAGAAGGAACCGGCTATGAAGGACTGACACATACCGTAGAGCTGAACAGCGAAGAATACGGTGTAGGCTTCCGCAAAGGTTCCGATCTTGCAGAAGCATTAAACGAATTCTTTGTAACCAGCTATGAAGACGGCAGCATGATGGAATGCGCAGAGAAATACGGTGTACAGGATGCGGTTGTTGAGCAGAAATAATCTTCTGTTACATTTGGATAGCACCATAAACATAGAGGGCGGTTTTCCCGCTCTCTATTTTGCGCAGTGTGTCTGAAGAAGGAGGGTGTCAAAAACGGTTCTTTTTGCCCCCACACATTATAAAAGAAAGCAGGACATTTTTTATGGAACAGATTATGGAACAGATGCCGGTGGTTCTTCATTCTCTGAACATCGGTTTCATACAGACCTTGAAACTTTTTTTTGTGACTTTGATCGGAGCATTTCCTTTGGGACTTTTGATGTCCATTGGTTCTACCTCACGTATAAAACCTTTAAGTTGGTTTATAAAGCTTTTAATCTGGATCATCAGGGGAACGCCGCTTATGATCCAGCTTCTGATCATTTATTATTTTCCGGGGCTGGTGCTGCACAACCCTATTTGGGGAGGCGGGGAAACAGGACGTTTCCTGGCTGCATCCTTTTCTTTTATCCTGAATTATTCCTGTTATTTTTCTGAAATTTACAGGGGCGGAATTCAGGGAGTTCCTGTTGGGCAGGAGGAAGCAGGACTGGTGCTTGGCATGACAAAGACGCAGATATTCTTTAAGATCAAGCTTCTGCAGGTGATCAAGAGAATCGTGCCTCCTATGTCCAATGAAATTATTACCCTGGTAAAGGATACCTCCCTTGCCCGCATTATTGCACTGCAGGAGATCATATGGGCAGGCCAGGCATTTATGAAGGGCTCCCAGGGAATTTCCGGGGCTATCTGGCCGTTGTTCTTTACTGCGGTTTATTACCTGATCTTTAATGGTATCCTGACCCTTCTTCTTGGGAGACTGGAGAAAAAACTGGATTATTTTAGATAAATGGAGGAAAGGAAATGGCTATATTAGAAGTAGAACATATCTGCAAATCCTTTAACCGTACGGAGATTTTGAAGGACATCAGCTTTTCCCTGGAAAAAGGACAGGTTTTATCCATCATCGGTTCCTCCGGAAGCGGAAAAACCACCCTTTTGCGGTGCCTGAACTTTTTGGAACAGCCTGACCGTGGCGTGATCCGGGTTGGAGGAGAGACATTATTTGATTCTGAGGATTCCTCAACACAGAAAGAATCAGCCATTCGGAAAAAAAGACTGCATTTCGGAATGGTTTTTCAGTCTTTTAACCTGTTTCCTCAATATACGGCACTGGAAAACGTCATGCTGGCCAGGGAGCTTCTGGCAAGAGAACAGAAAGACTATAAAAATAGGAAGAAAGATATACAGGAAGAAATCCGTATCCAGGCAGAGGGACTTCTGGAACAGATGGGACTTTCCAACCGAAAGGAAAATTATCCCCATCAGCTGTCCGGAGGGCAATGCCAGAGGGTGGCTATTGCCAGGGCGCTGGCACTTTCACCAGATATTCTTTGCTTTGATGAACCTACTTCCGCCCTGGATCCGGAGCTTACAGGAGAAGTACTGAAGGTAATCAAAGAGCTGGCAGACAAAAAAACAACTATGCTCATCGTTACCCATGAAATGGCTTTTGCAAGGGATGTGGCAAACCAGGTGATCTTTATGGACGATGGTTCTATTCTGGAACAGGGGGATCCGATCCAGGTTTTTCAGCATCCAAGGGAAGAACGTACGAAGCAGTTCCTCTCCCGTTATACCCAGTAACCATAACATACTGGAAGGAAGGGGAAAACTTTGGTTTTTTGGTTGCTTTTAAAGAGACGATGTTATATAATTTCTAAGGAATCGATAACCAGATTATAAATCAGGAGAGTGAAGATGAGTACAGACAGATATGTAAGTCCTTTATCAGAGCGTTATGCAAGCAAGGAGATGCAGTACATCTTTTCCCCGGATATGAAATTCCGTACCTGGAGGAAGCTGTGGATCGCCCTTGCGGAAACAGAAAAAGAACTGGGCCTGAACATTACCCAGGAACAGATCGACGAGCTGAAAGAACACGCAGAAGACATTAATTATGATGTGGCCAAAGAACGGGAACGCCAGGTGCGCCACGATGTCATGTCCCATGTATATGCATACGGAGTACAGTGTCCTAAGGCAAAAGGTATCATCCATCTGGGAGCAACCTCCTGCTATGTAGGAGACAACACCGATATAATTGTTATGACAGAAGCACTGAAGCTGGTTCAGAGAAAGCTTGTCAATGTGATCGCAGAGCTGGCGAAGTTTGCTGGAGAATATAAGGCACAGCCAACCCTTGCATTTACCCATTTCCAGCCGGCGCAGCCTACCACTGTTGGGAAACGCGCGACCCTTTGGACCCAGGAGTTCCTTTTGGATCTGGAGGATCTGGAACATGTATTAAGTACTATGAAGCTTCTTGGTTCTAAGGGGACTACAGGAACCCAGGCAAGCTTTTTGGAGCTTTTTGACGGAGATCAGGAGACGATTGATAAGATTGACCCTATGATCGCAGAGAAGATGGGATTTAAGGAATGCTATCCTGTATCAGGACAGACCTATTCCCGTAAGGTGGATACCCGTGTTCTCAATGTTCTTGCAGGCATTGCGGCCAGCGCACATAAGATGTCCAATGACATTCGTCTGCTGCAGCATTTGAAGGAAGTAGAGGAACCATTTGAAAAATCGCAGATCGGTTCTTCTGCAATGGCATATAAGAGAAATCCTATGAGAAGCGAGCGTATTGCTTCCCTGTCCAGATATGTGATGGTGGACGCCCTGAATCCGGCCATTACCTCCGCAACCCAGTGGTTTGAGAGAACATTGGATGATTCTGCAAATAAGCGGCTGAGTATTCCGGAGGGCTTCCTTGCAATTGACGGCATTCTGGATCTTTGCCTGAATGTAGTTGACGGATTGGTGGTTTACCCAAAAGTTATTGAAAAACGTTTAAGGTCTGAGCTGCCTTTTATGGCTACAGAGAATATTATGATGGATGCGGTAAAAGCCGGCGGAGACCGTCAGGAGCTTCATGAGCGTATCCGCGAGCTTTCCATGGAAGCAGGCCGAAACGTAAAGGCGGAAGGAAAAGAGAACAACCTTTTGGAATTGATCGCAGCAGATCCTGCATTTAACCTGACGCTGGAGGAGCTTCAGAAGGCTATGGATCCTGCCAGATATGTAGGCCGCGCCAAGGAGCAGACAGATGCATTCCTTACGAAGGTGGTCAATCCCATTCTTAAGGATCGTAAGGACCTGCTTGGTATGAAGGCAGAGATTAACGTATAAGGAGGAAGTGCTATGATCACAGCAGTAGTTGGTGCCAACTGGGGAGATGAAGGGAAGGGTAAGATCACCGATATGTTAGCCAAGGAAGCAGATATCATCGTAAGATTCCAGGGAGGAGCCAATGCAGGCCATACAATCGTGAATAACTATGGCAAATTTGCACTTCACACACTCCCGTCCGGTGTATTTTATGACCATACAACCAGCATCATCGGAAACGGGGTGGCGCTGAACATTCCGGTATTTTTTAAGGAATATAATGAAGTTACAGGCAGAGGCGTACCGGCTCCGAAAATCATGATTTCAGACAGGGCACAGATGGTCATGCCGTATCATATCCTGTTTGACCAGTATGAGGAAGAACGTTTGGGCGGAAAATCCTTTGGTTCTACCAAATCAGGTATCGCTCCTTTCTATTCTGATAAATATGCGAAGATTGGTTTTCAGGTAAGCGAACTGTTTGACGAAGAAACTCTCCGTGAAAAGGTAGTGCGGATCTGTGAGATGAAGAACGTCCTTTTGGAGCATCTGTATCATAAACCGCTGCTGAACCCGGATGAACTTATGGAAGAACTGAATGGCTACAGGAAGATGGTTGAGCCTTATGTAGGGGATGTTTCCCTATACCTTTGGAATGCGCTGAAGGATGGAAAGAAGATCCTCCTGGAGGGACAGCTTGGCTCCTTAAAGGATCCGGATCATGGAATTTATCCTATGGTTACTTCTTCCTCTACATTGGCTGCTTACGGAGCCATTGGTGCGGGCGTACCGCCGTATGAGATCAAGAAGATCGTTACCGTATGCAAAGCTTACTCAAGTGCAGTAGGAGCAGGTGCCTTTGTTTCTGAGATTTTCGGTGAAGAGGCAGATGAACTTCGCAGAAGAGGCGGAGACGGGGGAGAGTACGGCGCAACAACAGGACGCCCAAGACGTATGGGATGGTTTGACTGTGTTGCGTCCAAATACGGCTGCCGTATGCAGGGAACAACGGATGTGGCCTTTACTGTACTGGACGTATTGGGATACCTGGATGAGATTCCGGTATGTACAGGCTATGAAATCAATGGTGAGATAACAACGGAATTCCCCACAACAGGACTTCTTGAGAAGGCGAAACCGGTTCTTGAAGTGCTTCCGGGATGGAAGCAGGATATCCGGGGAATTAAGAATTATGAGGAGCTTCCGGAAAACTGCCGCAAATACATTGAATTTGTGGAAGAGAAGATTGGCTTCCCCATTACTATGATTTCCAACGGACCGGGAAGAAATGATATTATTTACAGAAATAAATAAACAAATCAAAAAAAGTAATATATCCGCAGTAAAGCATCCGCGCCGGAGAGTTCTCTCCGGCGTGTGCTGTATCTCTGCTCTGGAAAAGAAAAGGAGATGAAGGTTGAAGAATTTTAAGAGAGCGGCGGCAATTCTCGGAGCGGTATTGCTGCTTTTGATATTTTGTCTTCCAATGATATTTGCATTTGGAGACAGTGAAGGATCCCAGTCTGCATTTAAGGGAGCTTTGGCAGCAGCAATCATGGTACCTGTAATGGCGTATATATTTTTATTAGGCTTTCGCTTTTTTGGAAAAAACAAGTCTGAGGAGGAAAAGGAACACATGATTGAAAATATTGTGTTTGATGTTGGAAAAGTACTGGTGGAGTATGACTGGGAAAGTTATCTTAAAGGATTCGGATTTTCGGAAGAAAAATACGAAAAGATTGCAGAAGCAGTTTTTAAGAGCAGGGTCTGGGATGAGAGGGACAGAGGACTCTATGAGGAGGAGGAATATTTAAGGCAATTCTGCGCAGCTGCACCGGAGTATGAAGCGGACATCCGGGAGGTAATGCGCCGGAGCCCGGAAACTATACACACATTTGACTATGCAGAAACCTGGGTGAAATATCTGAAGAACCAGGGCTATCATCTATATATTCTTTCGAATTATTCCTTGTTTATGCTGGATCAGACGAAAGAAAAGCTGCCATTCCTAAAATATATGGATGGGATTGTTTTCTCCTGCGAAGTAAAGGAATTAAAACCTGAGGCTGGAATTTACCAGAAGCTTTTGCAGCAGTACCATTTGGAGCCGGGGAAAACCGTATTTTTAGATGACCGGAAGGAGAATTGTAAGGGAGCCCAGGCTCTTGGGATACATGCAATCTGCTTTAAGAGTTTCAAACAGGCTGCAGCAGAGCTGGAGAAGCTTGGAGTGAAGTGAATATGGTTTAAGGTAAATATGGGAAAAGGAGCCTTTGCACGATAAATTTGTGTGAGGGCTTCTTTTTTTATATCATGGGAATTTTATGGCGGATTCCTATAATACTAAAAGTGAAGCAGTGTGCCAGGGTATGAATCTGATTTTCGATTTTCCACATAATATCTATAGATCTTATAGGCATTAGTAAGAATGATAAACACTAAAGGAGAAATAAGCAATGGATGTTTCAAAGATTACAATTAATGATGTAAGTACCGAATGGCTGAGTATGAAAAAGCTGACTGTAAAGCAATCCACGTTTTCTACGTATTATTGTATTGTAAAGCGTCAGATAATCCCTGAGCTGGGGGAAATACCCCTGGAAAAACTGAATTCCTCCATGATCAATGCATTTACCAGCAAAAAGATGGGAATTGGTGGAGAGGGTAGTAAAAAAGGACTGGGAAGCAAAACAGTCAGAGACATTAATATGGTTTTAAAAGCAATTATCAAATATGCAGAGAGCGAGTACCAGATATGTCATGTGGCAGAAAATACAGTCATGCCAAAGGTGAAAAAAGAAAAAATAGAAACTTTAACAGAGGAGGAGACGAAGACCTTATTCCATTATCTGTGGGAACACAGGAGTGATGCCCGATGCGAAGGAATTCTTTTATGTATGTATTCCGGGATACGTCTGGGGGAAGTCTGTGCTCTTCGCTGGGCGGATATTGATCTTTTAAATAAGGTGATTCATGTCCGACATACTCTGCAGCGCATTTCCGTAACAGATGAAAACAGTGTGCATAGAACGCAGATTGTAATGGATGAACCCAAAACAGCCTCTTCCATTCGGACAATTCCTATTTCTAATCAGATCTATCAAAGTATCAAAAAAATCCGGGGAAAAGCGGATGATTCCAGCTTTTTTCTGACTAATACGAATCGGTTTATAGAACCCAGGAATTATCAATATTTTTTTAAAAGCGTACTCCGAAAAAACGGAATCAGGAACGTGAATTTTCATATTCTGCGGCATACATTTGCGACACAATGTGTGAGAGTGGGGATGGATGTGAAAACGTTAAGTGAAATTCTGGGACATGCAAATATAAGCATTACGCTGAATTATTATGTACATTCTTCCCTGGAAACCAAAAGAAAACAGATAAATCTTTTAAAACTCTGAATAGTCTTAAAGTTAGATACTATACGAAACATATATAGGCTATAATCTACTGACGTTAATAGTTTACTTGAATTATTTACATATGTCAATCGTAATTTTACCCAGTAATTTTTTATTTCTGCCCCAAAAGGCGTTTATTATGCCTTATGGATTTTTTGGTTTCTGTAATATTTTACCAATTTATCGTAAAGTATCTAACTTTATGATAAATTGGTAAAACTTACCGGGAAAGAATGGGGAACTGGTTTTGGAAAAAATTAAGACGGATGTAAGCAGGAATAACATGAACTCGGATTATATTGATCTTCAGGATCTATTCCGGCAGTACTTAAAAAGATGGTGGATGATCCTTAGTGGATTTGTGGCAGGAATCCTTCTGGCAGGGGTGTATACCTTCCAGATTGCCATTCCAATTTATGAAGCGTCATCCATGGTTTATATGAGAGGTGCAGGGGAAACCGTTTCTTTTCAGGACCTGCAGGTAGGCGCAGCCCTTACAAAAGATTACGAGGTGATCTTCAGAAGCCGTCCGATCCTGGAAGAAGTAATTAAAAATCTGAACCTTGATATGACCTGGAAACAGTTAAAGGGAAGAGTAGAACTGAATAATCAGGAGGATACCCGTATCCTGCGGGTTGCCATAAAGGATGCAGACCCGGAGCTGGCCAGCAGCATCGTAAATGAGCTTGTGGAAGTAGGAATGGAAAGTGTTAAAGAAATTGATTCCAAGGAGCCATACCTGATAGAAAAAGCTGTGACGGACTGGGATAAGGTCAGCCCTTCCCACAGAAAGAACTTGATGATGGGTGCGCTTTTGGGAATTGTATTGGTAGCAGGCGCTATTACGTTGAATTATATTTTGAACGATACCATCCGTTCCGTACGGGATGTGGAACAGGTGCTGCGTTTGCCTGTTTTCTGTATTGTACCGGAAAGCACCAGCTGTTCCTATAAAAATGTACCTCAGAAGAAGACTGTGGAGTGGTAAGGGGATAAGAAACGTATGAGTATGATAGAAATGAAAGGAATGGAACCGGAGTTTGCTGTCACGGAAGCCATGAATACTTTAAGAACCAATATCATCTACAGCAATGATATTAAGACCATTAATATCAGCAGCACATTACCTAATGAAGGAAAATCTACAATTGCAGTTCAGCTGTCCAGAAGCTTTGCTGAGCTAGGAAAGAAGACGGTGCTGGTGGACTGCGACCTTAGAAAGTCTTCCATGATGGATCGTTTTCATGGAGGCAGAAAGCTGGAGGGCTTAAGCGAACTCCTTACAGGGCAGTCTGTAAAGATCATTCATAATACGGATATTCCAAATCTATCTTTTATAAGCAGCGGAAAGCTTCCGCCCAACCCTTCGGAACTGCTATCCAGTCAGAAATTTTCTGTATTTATGAATGCGTTAAAAGAGAAATATGACTATATCGTGATGGATGCACCGCCAATCGGATCTGTAATTGATGCTGCCATTACCGGAAGAAATGCAGACGGTACTTTGATAGTAGTCCGCAATGATTTCTGCAAAAAGGCGGCAGTGAAGAGAGGCGCTGAGCAATTTGAACAGAATGGGTGCAAGCTTTTGGGTGTTATTTTGAACAGAGTGAAAAAGCACCAGAAAGATTATTATTATTATTCAGGATATTACAAATATGGATATAAAGAAAAGTAAAAGCAGGAGACGCCGGATAGGTGCAGGATTTTTTGTTACTGTTGCGGTGATCGCTGCGACGGCAGGACTTTTGTTTTTGCTGTATGTGAATCGGCGGGAGGAAATCTCAATAAGTATACCACCTGTCGGGCTTGATGAACGCCTGTACAGAAAGGCTACTGCAGATGGTGTTGAATATAGATACAATACGAATTTGATCACCATGCTTCTGCTGGGAATTGATTCTGAGGGTCAGGATACGATGGGACAATCGGATTTTATTAATCTTCTGATTCTTGACAGAGGGGAAAAAAGAATACGGGTGGTGGGAATTTCCCGTGATTCCATGGTGCCGATCCGAGTATTTGATGCTGTAGGAAACGACCTTGGCTGGAATGAACAGCATCTGGCACTTGCATATGCTTTCGGAAGAACCAGGCAAAAGGGGTGCCTGCTGGCTCAGGAAGCGGTATCCAAGATGTTTCAGGGCATCCCGGTTATTTATTACGGAGCTGCAGATCTGACTGCACTTTCGGTATTTCATGATTTAGTGGGGGAAATCACCATTCAGGTTACAGAAGACGATTTGTCTGGTCTGGATGCTGATTTTTATAAAGAGGGTTCCCTGACCCTTACATCCGGGAACGTGGAGCGGTTTGTAAGAAGCCGTGACACGGAGCAGGAGTTTTCCAATCAGGGAAGAATGAGAAGACAGAAACTTTATATGGAAGCCTATCTGGAGAAATTGAAACTGCTGCTGAGGGAGGATTTCTCCGGAACCGTATCCAGAATGGAAACTGTTTTTTCAAACACAGTAACCAATATCGGACTGAATGAAATTTCTTCTTTTGCAGAGATGGCATTGAAGTATGAGTTTGATCCCGAACAGGACTATTACATAGTCCAGGGAACGGATCAAGCTGGAAAATACCATGATGAATTTCTGGTGGATGAAGAAGCATTGCAGCAGTTGGTATTGCAACTTTTTTACAAAAGGAAATCAATGTGATGCAAAAGGAGGCAGAGATGATGAAGAGAAGATTATTGAAAATATTATCAGCCTGGGTGCTTTCAGCAGTGCTTACCGTATCCGGTGTATATGCAGCACCCAGCATCGGGGCAGGGGTAACTGTTGTGGAATCTCAGATTACGGAAGCTTCCGGTGTAACGGATGCCCAGGGAAATCCGGTGTCGGAAGGCTGGATCGAGGTATTCCCTGTGGAAGATGAAGAGAGAAAAGTAATTGAGATTACTACAAAGGTCACAGAGGAAGTACGGACTCAGATTGAGAAAGTGAATGAGGCCATTGACAAAGCAGCAGAAACCGGCAATATGAATGTCTTTAAGGAAGAAATCAAGAAGATGATCAAGGAAGAGCAGATTGAATATGCAGATCCGGAGGATACCTTTGATGTGGAGGCATGTCTTCCCCTGACTAAGATTCATGACGTTGTGGTGAAAGATGCAGCAGGAAACATCATAGAAGGGGCTAAGAATGTTGATGTAAAGGTTGAAGTGCAGAACCTGACAGAAGAAATGAGGGATATCCGTGT
Organism: uncultured Blautia sp.; assembly: GCA_946557785.1. Classification (GTDB taxonomy): domain Bacteria; phylum Bacillota; class Clostridia; order Lachnospirales; family Lachnospiraceae; genus Blautia_A. The sequence continues at coordinate 56,716 of CAMNTH010000005.1, read as the reverse complement.
TCTGCACCATAACATCCATAAAGAAAAAAGATGGACTGTGATCAAACCGGAAGTAGATTACAAAGAAAAAACATTGTTCTTCCATTTGGAAGAAGTAGGTCCTTTGATGATCGTGTATAACCCAAAAACAGGTGAATAATCCGGAACGCTTGTGCATCTGCCGGACAGCAGGCGGCAGGTGCGCATATAGGAGCGATATGGGAGACCGTACCGTTCCTATATGCGAATATCGGGTGATAACAAATAGACGGAAGAGGAAAAAAATGAAGAAAAAGATAAATATTCGATGGCAGCTTTTTTTTTATGATGTTTTTATAATGATTTTTGTTAATTTACTGCTGTTTGATTTCTCAGGTAGTAAACTTTCCGTTTCAGGAATAGTGGCTCAGGGAACTGTTGGTTTTGCTGCTGTTTTTCTATCCAGATTATTGGGAAGCATATATAACCAAATTTGGAGATACGGTGGGATTCAATGCTATATTCGATTGATTTTTACAGATTCGATTGGGTTGGTGATTACATTGATTATAGGAAGAATACTTCCGATGGAACATGCAACCTGTTTGAGAGTGCTTGTCATTGCCTGCATGAATTTACTGGGTGCATTAACAATACGAATAATGTACCGTTATGCGTTTAAATGTGGAAATAGCAATACCCTTTTTGGGAAAATCCTGCTGCTGATATTAAGGGTGTTTGCTGGAAGCAAGATAGTTGGAGAGCGCACGCTTGATGCAACGAAGATTAACATTGCAATTATTGGCGCAGGGCGTGTAGGAGTCAGCCTGGCGGAGGAACTCTTAAACAATGCTGCTTCCGCATATACACCGCAGTGCTTTGTAGATGTAAGCAAGGAAAAAGTTGGGCGGGATATTCATGGAATTCCTGTGCTTGTTGAAGATGAAGCTACGTTGGAACAATTGAAGTTTTTGGATATCCAGGAAGTTGTATTTGCAATTCCGCATCTTGCAGATGACAAAAAGAAGAGGCTTTATGAACATTATCAAAAGGCCGGATACAAGATCAAAGTATATGACTATCCAACAATGCAGGCCGCCGGTGGAAAGCGGCATCTCAGAGAGTTTGATATTGAAGAATTGCTCTTCAGGCGTCCAATCGTTGTAAACGATGAGCGAACCAGTAAATATTATCGTAATAAAGTAATTTTGATTACTGGAGGCGGTGGCTCTATTGGCTCTGAGCTGTGCAGGCAACTTGCGAAGATGCAGCCAAAACAGATTGTGATTTTAGATATTTATGAAAATGGTGCATATGATGTCCAACAGGAATTAAAAATTGCCTATACTGGAAAGCTGGATGTCCGTATAGAAATTATGTCTATTACGAATAAGAAGGCATTGGGAAAGGTATTCCGCACCTATCATCCTCATATTGTAATTAATGCGGCTGCACATAAGCATGTTCCGCTTATGGAACGCAACTGTGTGGAAGCAGTGCAGAATAACGTCTTTGGAACAAAGAATGTGATGGACTGCTGTGAGGAATATGGAGCCGAACGTTTCATGATGGTATCTACAGATAAGGCGGTTAATCCAACAAATGTCATGGGTGCGACAAAGCGGATGTGTGAGATGCTGGTACGAAGTGCAAGTACCCATGGGAAAGTAAAGTACAGCGCTACCCGATTTGGGAATGTTTTAGGGTCGGCGGGCTCTGTAATTCCGTTGTTTAAGAAACAGATCGCTAATGGAGGTCCCGTTACACTGACAGATAAGCGTATCATCCGATACTTCATGACAATACCGGAAGCAAGTCAGCTGGTATTGGCAAGCGGAGCTATGGCACATAACGGCGAATTGTTTGTGCTGGATATGGGACAGCCGATTCGGATTCTTGACCTTGCGGAAAATATGATCCGATTGTCCGGTATTCAGGGAGTTGAAATTGTTGAAACAGGATTAAGACCAGGAGAGAAACTCTATGAGGAGCTTCTTGTGAAAACAGAGGAACTTGATAAAACAGACAACAGCTTGATTTTCGTTGAGCGTGATATACCTTTGAGTGAAAAGGAAATTAATGAAAAACTGGAAATGCTTCATCGTGCCTGTGAAACCGGATCTGATGATTGGGTCCGTGATGTTTTGAGACGGGTTGTTCCAACCTTTAAGAAACCAGAAGAGGTGAATGTAAAAGCCAGTGAATCTGATGAGATGAAGAATCGGCGGGAACTGGCAGTTGTATGAGGACTAAGGAGGTTAAGCTGCATTAGTCTCAATGGAAACAAGAAGGCAGCAATATACATAAGGGAGATACATAGATCATGGTAGAGAATGGAAAGAGAATAATATCGTTTAGTCCGCCGGATATCTCCGAGTCGGAGATTACAGAGGTAGCAAAGGCGCTTCGCTCTGGTTGGATTACCACAGGCCCGAGAACGAAAGAATTAGAAAAGCGTATGGCAGAATATTGTCATACAAATAAACAGGTGTGCTTAAATTCTGCGACTGCGGCAGAAGAACTAAATCTGCGTATTCTTGGAGTTAAACCGGGGGATGAAGTCATAGTTCCGGCATACACATACACGGCATCAGCGTCGGCAGTAATCCATTGCGGAGCTACTGTGATTTTTGTAGATTCCCAGAAGGATGGCGATCCGGTCACAGGCTCTCCTGAAATGGATTATGACGTTATGGAAGCGGCTATCACAGTGCGCACCAAAGCGATTATCTGTGTTGACCTTGGCGGTATTATGTGCGACTATGAGCGGATTTATCAGGCAGTAGAAAACAAGAAGCATCTGTTTAAGGCAGAAAGTCCAGTTCAGGAACTGCTTGGCAGAGTTGCTGTGGTATCCGACTGTGCTCACGCTTTAGGTGCATTTCGTCACGGTAAAATGGCAGGAGAAGCAGCCGATTTGACCTCTTATAGCTATCATGCTGTAAAAAATTTTACTACAGCCGAAGGTGGAGCTGCAACCTGGAATATTCCGGGAGCAGATGATGAAGCTCTTTACATGCAGTACCAGTTATACAGCCTGCATGGGCAGAATAAGGATGCTTTGGCGAAGACAAAGCTTGGGGCATGGGAGTATGACATTATTGGCCCATGGTACAAGTGCAATATGACTGATATCATGGCAGCAATGGGTTTACGTCAGCTTGACCGTTATCCGGGAATGTTGGAAAGAAGAAGGGAGATTATCGGTAAGTACGATGCAATATGTGATGAACTTGGCGTGTTCCACATGAATCATTACGGAGAGGATTACAAGAGCAGCGGACATCTCTATCTAACCAGAATTCCGGGAATTACCTGCGAACAGAGAAACGAAATCATCGAAAAGCTGGCAGAAAAAGGTGTAGCAACGAATGTTCATTATAAACCGCTTCCGATGATGACTGCGTATAAAGCACTTGGATGGGATATCAAGGATTTTCCGAATGCGTATGACTATTATAAGAATTTGATTACGTTACCATTACATACGAAACTATCTGATGAGGATGTGGAGTATGTGGTGGAGAAATTTAAAGAGGCTTTGAAAGAATACATATAGAAATTTGCGGGAGGAAGAGCAACGCTTTCTCAGCAGAATTGAGGGATAAAAAGATGAGAAAGTGGGAAGAGCTTCCGAAGTTTATGCAGTGTGAAGAAGTAAAAGAATATTACGATATTCTTTCTGAGAAGAGATTGAGTCTGAAGATGAAACGCCTTTTTGACATCGCTGCTGGAACCTGTGTGCTTATTTTGACTGCAATACCGATGTTGATTATCAGTTTTAAGATAACAGCTGAATCACCGGGAGGTGTGTTCTATCGGCAGGAACGTATCACGACATATGGAAAGAAATTTAGAATACATAAGTTTCGCACAATGGTAGCGGACGCAGATCAGATTGGTTCTACAGTAACAGTTTCCGGAGATAGCCGGATTACACCAGTGGGAGAGTTTTTAAGAAAATATCGATTGGACGAGCTACCGCAGGTATTTGATGTTCTTTTGGGAGATATGAGTTTGGTGGGAACCAGGCCAGAGGCAACGAAATACGTGAAGAAGTATACGAAAGAGATGCGTGCGACATTGTTGCTTCCTGCAGGAATTACATCAGAAGCCAGCATTAGATATAAAGATGAAGCAGAATTACTGAATGCTGCGGATGATGTTGATAAGGTGTATGTGAAACAGGTACTTCCGCAAAAGATGAAATACAATTTGGAGAGCATCCGAAAGTTCAGTTTTTGGAGAGAAATTGGAACGATGATAAAGACTGTGTTGGCAGTAGTAGGAATAGACTTTCCAGAAAAAGAGAAAACAAAGAAGAAAAAGATTATGAAAAAAACAACAAAAAATACTAAAGTAAATAGAAAAAAGCCATTGGTTGCGTTACTTACAAATAATGATGATGATGTTTATTGCTTTCGTAAGGAACTTATCGAAGGACTCATTGAAGAAGGCTACGAAATGCTTATTTCGTGTCCGAATGGTCCCAAGTTTGAACTAATGACAGATATTCCGTACATCTATGATGATCCTGTCATTGATAGACGTGGAACAAATGTTGTTGCAGACAGCAAATTATTCTTGCATTATAGAAAGTTATTTAAGAAATATAAACCGGCAGTTGTGCTGACATACACAGCGAAGCCTAATGTTTATGCAAGTGTTGCAGCAAGACAGCTTGGGATTCCGTACATCAATAATGTAACAGGATTGGGCAGTGTTTTGAATAAGACAGGTTTGATGCGTGCGTTTATCATGACATTGTTTAAGACGGCATATCGCGGAGCAGCCTGTGTTATGTTTCAGAACTCTACCAATATGAAGATGGCGTTGGATTCCGGAATGATTAAAGGGGATTATAAGTTGATTCCAGGTTCAGGGGTGGATACAGAGCGATACCCACTGCAGCCATATCCGCTTGGCGGCAATGGTGTTGATGGTGAATCAATTGTGTTCAATTACATAGGTCGTATTCTGCATGATAAAGGTGTGGATGACTATATTGAGGCAGCAAAACGGATTAAGAAAAAATATCCGAATACAGAATTCAATATGCTTGGTTTTATTGAACCAACGGAAAAACATTATATGAAAGTACTGAAAAAACTGAGAAAACAGAACATTGTAAGATACCTGGGAAGCCAGAAAGATGTAAAACCATTTATCACAAGAGCACATGCAATCATTCATCCGTCTACCTACGGGGAAGGGATGAGTAATGTTCTTCTGGAGAATGCAAGTTCAGGACGATTTATCATTACCACAGATAATCCTGGATGCCAGGAAACCGTAATAAATGAGCAGACAGGTTTTATTTATCACGGTGGTAATGTTGAGGATTTAGTAAAGAAAATTGAACGATTCTTAGCGATGGAAAATGAGATTAGAAAGACGATGGGAAAAGCTGGAAGACAGTATGTAGAAGAGAATTTTTCTCGGAGTATTGTTGTTAATGCGTATAAAGAGAAAATTAAGGAGATTCTTCTGTGAAAAAATACAAAGTAGGATATACAGCAGGTGTCTACGATATGTTCCATGTAGGGCATCTGAATGTAATTATGAGTGCAAAGCAATATTGTGAGTACTTGATTGTTGCTGTTTCAACAGATGAGGTCGTTTGGCAGAACAAGCATAAAAAGCCAATTATTAATTTTGAAGACAGGGTAAGGATTGTGGAAGCAATTCGATATGTTGATGAAGTAGTTCCACAGACAGACTATTCAGATAAAAAATCTGCTGCAGTCAAATATGATATTGATGTCATGTTTGTTGGAGATGACTGGAAAGGTACGGAAAAGTGGAAGCGTATAGAAAGAGAACTTTTGGAAATCGGTGTAGATATGGTTTATTTACCATATACACAGTCGGTTTCATCTACGATGCTTAGAGATAGAATTGGGCAGACTATGTGATGAATTTGGAAAGTGGAGGGGCTGGTACAGTCATATTTGAAGATGTTCCAGATAATTCTACGGCGGTTAGAAATAAGTTAAGGATTATATATAGGGGCATGAAGTAATCAATGGAGTATGAATGAGACTAATCAAATTTATTAGTCGGAGAGTTGAAAGGAGAGGTTTGTATGAAATATACATATAGCCAGATTTTAGATTCACTTCCGGTGAAAAAGAATTCGAATAGTTCCTGGTGGGTGAAACTGTGGGTACGGAAAACATCCTTCCTATTTACATTTTTGTTGATCAATTTGGGATTTTCACCGAATGGTGTTTCTGTGCTTTCTATTTTCGTAGCGCTGTTTTCATTCGTTTGCTTTGCTGTACCGGCTATGTGGACCCTGGTGGCAGCAATTGTCGCTATTAATCTATGGCTGATCTTGGACTGTGTAGATGGAAATATAGCACGTTGTAGGAAACAGAAAACAATTTATGGAGAGTTTGTAGACGATATAGGTGGATACTATGTAGTTGCTTTTGTATATCTTGCAATATCAATTCGCACATACGTTGACGGAGGAATTTTTCTGAATGGTAGTCACTGGATTATTGTAATTGGTGCTGTGTCATGTATCTCGGATATTCTTGCAAGACTGATAAACAAGGATTATGGGAATTTCTCTATGAAACGTTCCGATTATGTTCCTACAGATTATATCAACGAAAGCAAAAAGTCACTTTCTTATATTCGGAGAAGAGTGGGAAAAGAAATTGGTATTTCGGGCGCATTTATGCCTCTGACGATATTGTGTGGAATCTTTGGCGCATATGATTTGATGACATTATTTTATTGTGCGTTTAATATTTTCGCATTGGTTTCGACTACAGTGATTTATATCTACAAGGCAGATAAATATGATAGGGAGCATTAATGAAGATGAATAGCATATTAAGAAAAGTGAAGAAGTTATTTATCAATCCCTATTATTTTATATTGGATAAAATAAGTCATGAATTCTTTGCGAGAAAAATCGGAGTCAATATGGGTGATAATTGCCATGTCTACGGGAAGGTTTCCTGGGGAACGGAACCCTGGATTATTACATTGGGAAATAATGTTTATGTTACAGCGGAATGCAGATTTGTAACCCATGATGGTGCAACGCTTCTCTTTAGGAATCAGGAGCCAACACTGGAATTGACCCGACCAATTGTCATTGGCAATGAAGTGTATATTGGAGCGCGCGCAACCATAATGGGGGGAGTGACGATTGGCGATAAAGTAATTATCGGAACAGGAGCAGTTGTAACACATGATATTCCGAGTAACTCCGTTGCAGTAGGCGTCCCAGCACGAGTAATAAAAACTGCAGATGATTATTTTGAAAAGGCAAAGAAAGAATCTTTGGGATTGGGACATTTAAAATACGAAAAAAAAGATAGGGCTTTAAAAGAATATTATCATTATAAGGAATAAAAAAATGCATTATTTATTTGTTGGATACTATGTTGACGAGATGACGTTTGAATTGATTTTAAAAGAGAAGATTAATAATATGTCTGTTGCTAGACAGAAGTTTGAGTATAACCTGATTCGGGGATTACATGCTCAGTTGGGAGAAAATATTGATTTTATTTCTTATGTTCCAACAAATGGCAGATTGCAGATTCCAACACAAAGTTATATTGAAAATGCTAAGGTTAAACATCTTCCGATAGAAAAGAGTAGTGCGAGGAGTGCAATTTTGGCAGGGAAGATATTTGAGCAATACTTACTAGATATATGTAAAAAGAGTCAGGATGGTTTAAGAGTGATCATGTATGCCGTCAATCCAATATTTGAGCATTATCTTGTTAAATATAAGAAAAAATATAATATTAAGTTTGTCACAATCTGTTCGGAAGTACCGGAGTTACGACGCTATGGGAATTCGTTTTTTTCGAAAATAAAAAAGAGAGTCTTTACTTGGTTTAATGAGCAGTTTGATGGATATGTATTTTTTTCAGCTGAGATGAAAAATGTTGTACGGTACAAAAGCAAACGTACTATGGTTCTGGAAGGAATTGCACCGGAAATTAGAAAGAAACCAACATCCGGCAAAAAAAATATAATCATGTATGCCGGTGGTTTGGCGGCAGATAATAAAATTCCGTTCTTGTTAGAGTGTTGCAAAGAAATACCGGAAATATGCGAAGTGTGGATTTGTGGTGTTGGATCTGACGAAGATACAATAAGAGCACTTGCTTCGCAAGATTCCAGAATCAAATATTTTGGCAGGGTAAATAATAAAGAGGTTCTTGAGATGGAAGAAAAAGCGAAAATATTAATAAACTTTCGCTCACCTGCTGAAGAACTAACAAAATATTCTTTTCCATCGAAAATTCTTGAATACATTGCATCAGGTAGTCTGGTTTTATCTACAAAATTACTTGGGATACCAGAGGAATATTTTGAGTATATTGTTCCAGTCGATCAGGCAGACAAGGAAAAGGTAAAAAAAGCAATAATTCACAATTTGCAATTAAAAGATGAGCAATATATCGAATATTGTGAAGCTGCACAGGAGTTTATAGGAAAGAAAAACTATTATCTTCAATCTAAGAAGATTGTAGATTTTGTTAATAGTATAATGTGATTTTCTGATTTTAGATATAAATTGGTATACGGAAAATCGGAAAGGTAAAATATGAAAAAAGTTTTAATGTGTTGTAGAATGCCGCACAATAATTCCTATGTAGGTGGAGTAGTTTCGATTCTACAGTCATATTTGAAAAATAAAGATTTGTTTAAAAATGCAGGTGTTCAAATTGATGTATTTGATTATCAACCTGCGGGGAAATGGGATAAACATAACTCAAAATTAAATAATATTGTATACATTTTTCAGCAGAGGAAGGCATTATCCAGTAAAATAAAAGATGATTCTGATGTAATTATAAACATACATACATCTAGAGAGTTTCTGTTTTTAAAAGACATTTTATTGGCAAAAATGGCAAAAAAGAAATTTAACTGCTCTGTAGTTATCAATATCCATGTGGGGGATATTAATACAGTATTTAACAGAATACGTCTGCTAAGGAATTTATTGATTTCATATATGAATAAATATGTCAGTAAGGTGATTTTTTTGTCAAAAGAGATTGAAAAGCAATTTATCGAAGCAGGGCTGTATAAAGAAAGATGTAAAGTACTTTATAATTTTCATGATATGGAAACTGTCGGCAATAATGCAGCATTGAAAAGGACAGCAAAGCTGCATTTGATTTATGTAGGTGCGATACACAGAGAAAAAGGAGTGCTGGAATTACTGACTGCTTTAAACAACCTTAAGGATATAGATTTTCATTTGGATCTATGCGGGAAATTTACTGATAAATCAATCAAGAGTGACGTGAATAGTTTATTTGACAGACTTGGTGAAAAAGCTACTATATGGGGGTATGTTTCTGGAAAACAAAAAACAGCATTATTTAATCGGGCAGATGTATTATTATTGCCATCCTATCATGAAGGGATGCCGCTTGTTATATTGGAAGGAATGAGTCAGGGATGTGCTCTGATTTCAACGAAAGTTGGGGCAACTCCGGAAATTTTGAATGAGAACAATGTAATTTGGATTGGAGTGAAAAGCCATCATGATATAGAAACGGCAGTAAGAAGATTGTATGACACCCCGGGCATTTTAGAAGAAATGCAAACGAAAAACCGAGATTTGAGTTCTAATTATACTTTAGAAAGCAATATTGCCATGCTTTGTAAGGTCTATTCGGATATAGAAGCATAAATGGGGACACTATGGAGGTGAATACAATATGGACAATAAAGTGCGAACTCCTATAATCTGGTTTGGAATCTTTATGGCGCTGATGCTATTTCAAACATCATATATGAGATTAGGAACTGTTACAGCACTTGTGACATTGATGCTTGCTATATTTACAGCATTTTCTAGTGGAGGTGTATCTTTTAAACTGTTTTACTTACCGAGAGAAAGTAAGATACTAATACTTTTTCTTACATTTACATTGTTTTCGACTTTATTTTCAGGTAGTTTTCCAAGTTACATTTTAAGATATATCGCACAAATATTATTATGTATCGTCTTATTAGCAATGTATTCTTTGGAAAAACCAGAAGAAAATTTTCTGAGATTTGTTTTTACTGTGTCAACAGTAATATATGCATTACTTACTATTTGGTCTTGCTATCAATTGGGTACAACAAGGTATTATCATGATAGCATTGTGCTGTTTAACACTAAGTTAGATCCTAATTTTATTGGAATTCCATTTGTTTCAGCTTCGGTATTGATTTTGGATAATATTCTTGAAGGAAAGAAGCGTTTGATTAATTTAGTATGTTACGTCATTTTAACCATTGCCATTGTTTACACGGCTTCTAGAGGTAACATGTTGAGCCTGCTAATTTCAAATATATTAGTTTTGAGTGTTTATCTACAAAAAAATAAAGTTTCAATAGTGACAAAAATAATCTGGGTAATGCTCATAGTAGTGGCCGTGGTTTATCTGTCGAAATATTTAGCTTCGAATTATACTCTTCAGTGGGAACGTATGACTGTGTTTGGAGAAGAAAATGATAACGGAAGAATAGAACTTTGGAATAGAGCGTTTAATGCATGGAGACAATCTCCTGTTTTGGGAAAAGGTCTGGGTGCAATGACTCGTATTTATGGGAAGGCCTCTCACAATACATATATTCAGTTATTGAGTGAAACTGGAGTTATAGGTTTTATGCTTTTTTCAATGTTCTCAATGAGACTTTTGGCCAAAACATTTAGAGTAAACAAGACTTATTTTTGCATTTTGACTGGTTGCTTGCTGCAGATTATGTTTCTTGATGCAATAGACAATCGCTGTTTGTGGGTAATATTGTGTTGGCTATCGTCAATGCCGGAACAAAGAGAATGGGATTATTATGAAGTTTAAGATAATGATTTATAAGATTATACAAAATAAAAGAAAAAAAGCCTTAAAGAAATGCGGGAATAATGTTCGCATTTCAAAAAATTGCCATTTCCAAGGAAATGTTGAATGTGGTGATAACGTTACAGTTGGTGTTGGTGCATATTTTGTCTCAACAGGAGCTACGATAAAAATACATGATTATGTAATGTTTGGACCAAATGTAACAATTTATTCAGGAGATCATCCAACAGATATTGTGGGAAAACATATATGTGAAATTACAGATAAGGATAAAGATAATCTAGGGGGGGGGTACGATGCAGATGTTACAATTGAATCTGGCTGTTGGATAGGAACACGATCGATTATTTTAAAAGGTGTTACTGTAGGGCGCGGTAGTGTAATTGGTGCTGGAGCAGTTGTAACAAGAAACATACCGGCGTACTCAATATATGTGGGTGTACCTTCAGCTAAAAATATACCGCGCTTTACTGAAAGTGAGATTAGAAAACATGAGAATATTTTGAGAGAAAGAAATGTTCCGATTCAGTAGAGGAGTTTGATTCATGATTAAAGGTTTTCTGAAAAAACTTATTATGCAAAAGAAGGAAAATGAAATTAGAAAGAAAGCTATAGTGGGAAAAAATATACAGTTTGCAACTAGTTCAGGTGTTTTAAATACAGGAAAACGCGATAATATTGTGATTGGAAACCATGGTTGTTGCTTTGGAATTTTCCAAGCAATGTGTTCAGGTAAAATAATCGTTGGGAATAATATATATATAGGCTCAGGTACGTATATTCAATCAAAAGAGAGAGTTACTATAGGAGATAATGTGATAATATCCAATAATGTTCTTATTTGTGACAATAATAATCATCCAACTGATCCAGAAGAGAGAATGTTATTGTCCGAATGTGAAAACTACATGACAAATGAACTTTGGACTTGGAATTATGCCCATAGTAAACCGATTGTAATTGAAGAAAATGTATGGATAGGAAAAAATGCAGTAATAATGAAAGGGGTGACAATTGGTAAAGGTTCCATAGTAGGATTGGGATCCGTAGTAACACATGATGTTCCAGAATACTGTGTTGCTGTAGGTAATCCTGCTAGAGTAGTTAAGAAACTAAAGCGGGGAGAAAATTATGAAAAAGATTAGTATGAAAGGAGCTACATGGGATTCAGTGTTTCTTTCAGTTGTTAAATTCATAACAACTTTTACAGCAATACTCCAAACCAAGATATTATCAGTAGGACTTTCATTAACTGACTATGGGACGTATTCACAAGCAAATATTATTGTGTCAATTTGTGTGTCGGTTCTTTTACTTGGATTAGGAGATGCAATAAACTATTTTTTTAATGACAGTTCTGGAAAATACTCTAAAGAAAAACGAATTCAGATTGTTAATACAGTATATGCGATAGAAATGATTGCTGGGATTGTACTGGTTTGTGTTGTCTTTTGGGGACGCGGTTTGATTGCACGATATTTTTCAAACGTAGGTTTAAAATTGGTTGTTGTGATCATTTCCATAAAACCAATGTTAGACAATATAATTTATTTTTATCAGGTATTATTTGTTTCTATAGGAAAGGCAAAAGTTATTGCGATTAGAAATTTAATTGTTTCCATTTTAAAGGTGGTTTCTGTTTTTATTGCTGTTCATTTATTTAAAAGCGTAATTGCGATATATGTGGCATTGATCTTTTTAGATGTGTTGCAGTTGGCTTTTTTTGCATTTCTTTTTTCTAAAAAAGAGTTTGTGGTTTCTCCGTTCCAGTGTGATTTTGGATTGGTGAAAGAAATTATGAAATATGGATTTCCAATGGGGATATTTGCACTAACTAATACATTAACACGAGATATAGACAAACTTATCATTGGTAATATGGCTGATACAGAAACAATAGCAATTTATTCTAATTGTTCGAAGGTGCTGCCGTTTGATATGATTGTCCTTTCATTTGCTACAGTTTTAATACCCTATATAATGAAATATATTTCTCAAAAACAACACATAAATTCTATTACATTATTTAAAAATTATTTAAAAATCGGTTATTACACAGTATGGACTTTTGGCTGTGCAGTCCTAATTGTTGCAAAACAGGCAATCTGTTTTTTGTATTCACAGGAATATCTGGCAGGTGAGACAATATTTATCATTTACGTTATTGACAGTATGATGAAGTTTGCAAGTATGCATTTAATATTAACTGCAAGTGGAAACGCTAAGCTTTTGACGAAATACTCGGCATTTTCTTTGATTGCGAATTTGGTTTTTAATATTATTTTCTTTAATATATGGGGAAATATCGGACCAGCAATAGCCACATTAATTGTAACTACTGGATATACAATAGCTATTTTAAGAAGATCAGCTGAAATTCTAAATGCAAAATGGATGGATATTATAGATTTGAAGGATATTTTGTCTTTTGTCTTAGGCCTTGCTTTTGTTGCAACGGTGTTTTACTTCATTAATGGGAAACTTATATTTAATAAACTTAATCAATATATTGCAATGATATTCGCCATGGGCGGATTTTCTGGCACAATTTTACTGGTATTCAGAAAAAGAATAAGCTATATTTTGAAGTCACTTAATTCATTAAAATTATAGGAGAAATGAGATAGCTTCATCCGCCGAAAGGGAGTGAAGCGGATGGAGGAAACAAAATGAAACAAAAAAACGTAATTTTAAAAAATAAAATAATCTTAGTGACCGGAGCGGCAGGCTTTATCGGTTTCAATTTGGTCTTGGAACTGCTCAAGGCTCAGTCTCCGTTGCATATCATCGGAATCGATAATCTGAACAATTATTATGATGTATCAATCAAGGAATGGCGGCTAAAGGAAATTGAAAAAATTACAGAAGAACATCCAGAATCCAGTTGGACATTCATTAAAGGCTCAATTGGAGAAAAGGCTTTCGTTGATTCCATTTTTGAACAATATAAGCCGTCCATAGTAGTGAATCTGGCAGCGCAAGCTGGTGTCCGGTATTCAATTACGAATCCAGATGCCTACATAAAAAGTAATTTAATTGGTTTCTATAATATTCTTGAGGCTTGTCGCCATTCCTATGATGGCGGTTCTACCGGTGTAGAGCATCTTGTTTATGCATCTTCTTCATCTGTCTATGGTACGAATAAGAAAGTTCCGTATAGTACAGAGGATAAGGTGGATAATCCAGTTTCTCTCTATGCAGCAACAAAGAAAGGCAATGAGCTGATGGCTCATGCCTATTCAAAACTCTATAATATACCATCTACAGGGTTGCGTTTCTTTACAGTCTATGGACCGGCAGGCAGACCAGATATGGCGTACTTTGGATTTACGAATAAGCTATTAAAAGGCGAAACAATCCAGATTTTCAACTACGGAAACTGCAAACGTGATTTTACCTATGTGGACGATATTGTGGAAGGTGTGAAACGAGTCTTGCAGGCAGCACCGGAGAAAAAGAACGGAAAAGATGGTTTGCCGATTCCGCCGTATGCAATTTATAACATTGGAAATAACCAACCGGAGAATTTGTTGGATTTTGTACAGATATTACAGGAAGAATTGATACATGCCGGTGTACTTTCGGAAGATTATGACTTTGAAGCTCATAAGAAGTTGGTTCCGATGCAACCGGGAGATGTGCCTATAACCTATGCAGATACAAGTGCGTTAGAACGGGATTTTGGATTTAAACCAACTACAAGTCTTCGAGAGGGACTTCGGAGTTTTGCAGAGTGGTATAAAGAATTTTATTTATAAAGATATGAGAGGAAATACTCACACAAGGAAGGATGCAAAGATGGAAAAGAAATGTAAGATAGCAGTGGCTGGTACAGGTTATGTAGGTTTATCGATTGCCACACTTTTATCCCAGCATCATGAAGTTATAGCTGTGGACATTGTACCTGAAAAAGTAGAACTGATTAATAATAGGAAGTCTCCGATTCAGGATGAGTACATAGAAAAATATCTGGCAGAAAAGAAACTGAATTTAACAGCTACACTTGATGCAGAGACGGCATACAAGGAGGCAGATCTCGTTATAATTGCGGCACCTACCAACTATGACAGTAAGAAGAATTTCTTTGATACATCAGCCGTTGAGACGGTGATTAAGTTAGTAATTCAGTACAATCCAGATGCGGTTATGGTTATTAAATCTACGATTCCGGTAGGCTTTACAGCGTCAGTGCGTGAGAAGTATCATTGTGATAATATCATTTTCAGTCCAGAATTCTTGCGGGAATCTAAGGCTCTTTATGACAATCTGTATCCGTCACGAATTATTGTTGGTACGGATGAGGAGAATGCAAGATTGGTGAAAGCAGCAAACACATTCGCAGGTCTTCTGCAGGAAGGGGCTATCAAAGAGAATATAGATACTTTGATTATGGGATTTACTGAGGCCGAGGCTGTTAAACTGTTTGCAAATACTTATCTCGCTCTGCGTGTTTCTTATTTCAATGAGCTAGATACATACGCAGAGATGAAAGGACTGAATACGCTACAGATTATTAATGGAGTTTGTTTGGATCCGCGTATCGGTTCACATTACAACAATCCGAGTTTTGGTTATGGTGGATATTGTTTGCCGAAAGATACGAAACAGTTACTGGCAAACTATGCAGATGTTCCTCAGAATATGATGTCTGCAATTGTGGAGAGTAATAGAACGAGAAAAGATTTTATAGCAGATCGCGTGCTTGAGATTGCAGGGGGATATGAGGCGAATAGTGATTATCATGCCAGTAAAGAAGTCGAGGTGGTGGTTGGCGTATACCGTTTGACTATGAAGTCTAATTCTGATAACTTCCGTCAGTCTTCTATCCAGGGAGTTATGAAGCGCATCAAAGCGAAAGGCGCGACGGTTGTTATTTATGAGCCAACGCTTGAGGATGAAAGTACGTTCTTTGGCAGCAGAATTGTGAATGATCTGGAGAAGTTCAAAGAAATGAGCCAGGCAATTATTGCGAATCGGTATGATGGATGCCTGGATAATGTAAAAGATAAAGTTTATACGAGAGATATTTTCTTCAGAGACTAACTTTGACATCAGAAGGCCTAATTTAATACAATTTTGAAAGAGCAAATATAAAAATGGAGAGATAAAAATAAATGAGTACATTTAAAGATAGAACATTATTAATCACTGGAGGTACCGGTTCTTTTGGAAATGCTGTTTTAAATCGCTTCCTTGCAACCGATATTGGAGAAATTCGTGTATTTTCTCGAGATGAGAAGAAGCAGGACGATATGCGTCATGAGTTCCAGGCGAAGATGCCGGAAGTTGCGGATAAAATCAGCTTTTACATAGGAGATGTCCGCGATTTAGCTTCAGTAAAGAATGCAATGCATGGTGTGGATTATATCTTTCATGCGGCCGCTTTAAAGCAAGTTCCATCCTGTGAGTTTTTTCCGATTGAGGCGGTTAAGACGAATGTACTTGGTACAGAGAATGTATTGACGGCTGCAATTGAAGAAGGGGTAGAAGCTGTCGTATGTTTGTCTACAGATAAGGCAGCTTATCCGGTAAATGCAATGGGAACGAGTAAGGCAATGATGGAAAAAGTAATTGTTGCGAAGGCAAAGACAACAAAGAAAACGAAGATCTGTTGTACTCGCTATGGTAATGTAATGTGTTCCCGTGGATCTGTTATTCCGCTTTGGATCGATCAGATTCGAAATGGAAATCCGATTACATTAACTGAACCGACCATGACAAGATTTATCATGTCTCTTGATGAAGCAGTTGATCTGGTTCTATTTGCATTTGAGCATGGCGAGCCGGGTGATGTTCTGGTACAGAAAGCGCCGGCTTGTACGATTAAGACACAGGCGGAAGCAGTGTGTGAACTGTTCGGCGGAAAGAAAGAGGATATTAAGGTCATTGGTATTCGTCATGGTGAAAAAATGTATGAAACGCTTCTGACCAATGAGGAATGTGCACACGCCATTGATATGGGAAATTATTACCGTGTACCATGCGACAAGAGAGGGCTGAATTACGATAAATATTTCACACAAGGCAATGTTGAGAGAGCGAAGTTAAGCGAGTTTAATTCCAATAATACACAGCTGCTGACCGTGGAGGAAACGAAAGTGAAGATTGCAGCGCTTACATATATTCAGGAAGAATTGGCGAAAAATAATCAATAATAATTGAGGTGTGTATGAATATATTAGTAACCGGTGCAAAGGGCATGGTAGGAACAGCTCTGTGTGCCAATTTAAGAAATATTAAAGAGGATAAAAATCGGACGAGACCAGATATTCACATTGATGAAATCTATGAGTATGATTTGGATTCTACTGCTAAGGAATTGGATGAGTATTGTCAGAAAGCAGACGTTGTGTTCAACCTTGCTGGAGTGAATCGACCAGAAAATCCAGAAGATTTCATGAGAGGAAATTTCGGGTTTGCGTCTGAGCTTTTGAATACTTTGAAAAAGTACGAGAATAAAGCAACGATTATGCTTTCTTCTTCTATACAGGCAACTTTATCTGGGCGGTTTGGAAATAGTGAATATGGCAGAAGTAAGAAAGCCGGGGAAGAACTGTTCTTCTCTTATGCTGAAGAAACCCAGGTGAAAGTGGCAGTTTATCGATTCCCAAACCTGATGGGACATAGCCGTCCGAAATATAACAGTGCCATCAGCACATTCTGCTGGGCGGTGGCAAATGATGAAAAGTTTACGGTTAATGACCGCAGTACAGAACTGGAGCTTCTTTATATTGACGATCTGGTAGAGGGAATGTTTGACCTGCTTGAATGTAAAGAAGTTCATTGTGAGTTTGAAGGTGTGGAGACGGTTGTTACTGAAAGTGGGAGATATTGCTGTGTGCCGGTGACACACAAGGTAACGCTTGGCGAAATAGTGGATTTGCTGGAGCAGTTCAAGGCGCATCCGGAAACACTGATGATGCCGAAGATGGCGGAAGGTTCTTTTGCGAAAAAGTTATATAGTCTTTATCTGACATATCTTCCGGTGGAGAAGTTCAAATATGGGTTGAAGATGAATGTAGATGCCAGAGGCTCTTTCACGGAACTGGTGCATACCGCAGACTGCGGCCAGGTTAGTATCAACATCAGTAAACCAGGAATCACAAAAGGCCAGCACTGGCATAACTCCAAATGGGAATTGTTTATCGTAGTTGCCGGACATGGCCTTATTCAGGAACGCAACATTTATACGGGAGAAATGGTAGAGTTTGAAGTGAGTGGAGAGAAGATTGAAGCGATTCATATGATTCCGGGTTGGACTCATAATATCATTAATTTAAGCGAGACAGAGAATCTGGTGACGGTGATGACTTGTAATGAGATTTTTAATCCGGAAAGACCAGATACATTTTTTGAGCCGGTATAAAACCGAAATAAAGCATAACTGATTTGAGGAATATGCAGAGAAGGAGCCATTGAGATGGAAATAAGAACGGATTATTCTGATATACATTTTAAAGATGATGGAAAGCTGAAGCTCCTCATCATCGTAGGAACCAGGCCGGAAATCATCCGCCTTGCAGCGGTAATCGATAGGTGCCGTAAATATTTTGACGTAGTTCTTGCTCATACAGGACAAAACTACGACTATAATCTGAATGGAATATTTTTTGAAAACTTGAAGATTGAGAATCCGGAAGTATATATGGATGCGGTTGGAGATGATCTTGGTGCAACAGTTGGAAATATTATCAACTGTTCTTATAAGCTGATGAACCAGATTAAACCGGATGCGCTGCTGATCTTGGGTGACACAAATTCCTGTCTATCGGCCATTGCGGCGAAGCGTCTACATATTCCGATTTTTCATATGGAAGCCGGAAATCGCTGCAAGGATGAGTGTCTGCCGGAGGAAACGAACCGTCGGATTGTGGACATTATTTCCGATGTAAACTTGGCTTATTCGGAACATGCGAGAAAGTATCTTCATGAGTGCGGACTTCCGAAGGAGCGGGTGTATGTGACCGGTTCTCCGATGGCAGAGGTATTGCACCAGAATCTGTCGGAGATTGAAAAGTCGGATATTCTGGAAAGATTGGGATTAGAACCTCAGAAATACATTCTGCTTTCTGCACACAGAGAAGAAAATATTGATATGGAGAAGAATTTCTTGTCATTATTTACGGCAATCAACAAAATGGCAGAAAAATACAATATGCCGATTTTGTACTCCTGTCACCCACGAAGCCGTAACCGTTTGGCAGCGTCCGGATTTGAGTTGGACAAGCGTGTGATTCAGCATGAGCCGCTTGGATTTCATGACTACAACCATTTGCAGATGAATGCGTTTGCGGTAGTTTCAGATTCAGGAACGTTGCCGGAAGAGAGCAGCTTCTTTATGGCAGTAGGACACCCTTTCCCGGCAGTATGCATCCGTACATCAACAGAGCGCCCGGAAGCGCTTGATAAGGCGTGTTTTATACTGGCAGGTATTGATGAAAAATCGTTGCTGCAGGCTGTTGATACAGCGGTAACGATGAATCTAGAAAGGGATTATGGTGTTCCGGTACCTGATTATGTGGAAGAAAATGTTAGTACAAAGGTAGTGAAGCTTATTCAGAGCTATACGGGTGTTGTAGATAAGATGGTATGGAGAAAATGAATAAGTGTGTCTCCTCCGGTATATTCTATTTGGTGCTTTGTGAAAAGGGTTTGGATAAAAAATTGAAGTGAAAAAAATTATGAACCAAGGAACGGATAATCCTTGCAAAGCTATGCATGAACAGGTAATATGGTAACAAGGTGAGAACAGATTTTTTTAGAAAACAAAGGGAGACAGATTTCATGAATTTATCATCAATTCATCATATTGCTATTATCGTATCGGATTATGAGACTGCAAAGGATTTTTATGTGAATAAGCTTGGTTTTCAAGTGATCAGGGAAAACTACAGGCCACAGCGCAGGGACTGGAAGCTGGATCTGCGTGTGAATGAGTGTACGGAGCTGGAGATTTTTGCCCAGGAAAATCCGCCGATGCGGGTAAATCATCCGGAAGCCTGTGGTCTGCGTCACCTTGCTTTTTGCGTGGAAAGTGTGGAAGAAACAGTGAGAGAGCTGGGAGAATTGGGAATCCTATGTGAGCCTATCCGTACGGATGATTACACAGGAAAGAAAATGACATTTTTCCAGGATCCGGATGGTCTTCCTTTGGAGTTACATGAGTAAAAATAAATGTATTTTCTGTTGAAAAAGTGCATACACTAGAGTATAATAAAAAAAGAAAAAGAAATCCTGGGATGTGCGAAGCCCCTTTTTATTTTGAACCTACATCGACATAAAGGGACTCCAAGATCGCAGCTCGGATGTCAGACCTCACGTTGTGGTAGGCAGAAGCGCTGTTGAGGACACCCACCTAGCTCTGGCTAGGCGTCAAAGAGAAGGGAACGGCATCTCGGGAATAAAAAAACAGGACCGGTCATAAGGTCCTTTTTATATATGTGTACATATGGGAGGATTTTAAGTGATTACAGATAGAGTGTTTGGGACATTACCTGCAGGAGAAGAGGTCAGGATCTTCCATCTGGAAAATGCATCCGGAGCATATGCAGAAGTAATGGATTTTGGTGCCATTCTTGTGAAATTATGTGTTTCGGATAAAGAGGGAAGACTGACGGACGTTGTTCTGGGTTATGATGACCTGAAGGGATATGAGAAGAACGGATGTTTCTTTGGGGCGACTATTGGCAGAAACGGCAATCGGATTGAGAACGCTGAATTTTTTATCCATGGAAAAAAAGTAGTTCTTTCCAAAAATGAAAATACCAACAATCTTCACAGCGGCCCCGATGCTTTTGAGAAAAAGCTGTGGAAGGCAGAGAAGAAGGATGACGAGAAAAACAGCATTACTTTCTCCAGAGTCAGCCCGGATGGAGAGAACGGCTTCCCGGGAGAGTTCCATGTTTCCGTGACTTATACCTTTACTGAGGACAATGAATTGAAGATTACCTATGGGGGATCCAGTAATCAGGCGACAGTGGCGAATCTGACTAATCATTCCTACTTTAATCTTTCCGGCGAGGGAAGCGGCAATGTGTTGGATCAGGAGCTGGCACTTTATGCAGAGTATTTTACTCCGCTGAAGAGCGGTCAGGGAATTCCAACCGGAGAATATGCGAAGGTTGCCGGAACGCCCATGGATTTCACAAAGGCTAAGAAGATCGGCAGGGATATTGATGCAGATTATGAACAGCTGATCTTTACAGGCGGATATGACCATAATTATGTAACGGACCATTATGAAAAGGGCAGTGTAAGAGTGATCGCTAATGCGTGTTCATCTGCGACCGGGATTGCCATGGAAGTGAAATCAGATTGTCCTTGTGTACAGCTTTATGCAGGTAATTTTATTGAGCAGGAACAGGGCAAGAACGGACATGCCTATGATAAAAGAGCCGGCTTTTGTCTGGAAACCCAGGTAGAGCCAAATGCTGTGAATGAGGAACGCTTCCATTCTCCCATTTTAGAAAAGGGAGAGGCTTATCAGTCGGAAACTTCTTATAGATTCTATATTCAGGAAAGAAAATAAAATTGCCATGTTAGCGATATTTTCTGGTTTTCTTCATATAATTAAAGTATGAAGAAAACCAGATTTTTTTTGAGTGTAAAATTCGTATTGCTGATTTTCCTTGCCTGGATGCTTCTGCTTGAGGAAGGAATCCGCTTGAACATGAGCCAGGAGGCAAATGTGGGGTGCATGCCGGAGAAAGTGGAAATACAAAGTGAGGCTGCGCCCCAAAAGGAGGAAATACAAAATGAGGCTGCACCCCAAAGTGAGGAAATACAAAGTGAGACTGCCCCACAGAAGAGCGAGACTCAGCAGACCGTTCAGAATGAGATGACAAATATCCCTCAGAAGTCTGAACCAAAGGAAAAAGAGATCAGGGTACTTTTAATGGATACAGGCTATCAGTCCTACTTCCATCCCTCTGTAACAGTGGCCTATAGCGGCAAAGAAGTTACATATACTGCTTTCGATACAGAGACTTTTCCTATTATTATTCCCAAACAGGAGGAGGGGATTGTGATAAAAAGTATAGAAAGGCAGGAGGGGAATCCAAGATACCAGGGTAGCCTGGAAATCAGAAGCACCCCGGATGGCCTCCTTTTGATCAATGAGCTTCCCTTGGAAAGTTATCTGGAATCCGTAGTGCCAAGTGAGATGCCATCTTCTTATGAAGCAGAGGCTTTGAAGGCTCAGGCTGTTTGTGCAAGGACCTATGCATGCCGCCAGATGCAGGAAGCACGTCTTAAGGAATATGGTGCGGATGTGGATGACAGTGTGCGTTTCCAGGTTTATTGCAATATTCCTCCTCAAAAGAGCACCTCAAAAGCAGTTCATGCAACCGAAGGAGAGGTACTGTGTCAGAATGGAGAGCTTATCCAGGCCTATTACTTTTCTACATCCTCAGGAGCAACCAGTACAGATGAAATCTGGGGAGCAGAGGAAGAGGCTTCCTATCTTAAGGCAGTTTCCTGTCAATTTGATAAAGATGAACCCTGGAGTTCATGGAGCGTAAGGATTCCCTGGAGCATGTTAGATGGCCGGGTGTCTGGCGGAGCACTAAAATCTCTGGAAATTACCAGGAAAAATCAAAGCGATGCAGTAACCGGACTCCATGTGGTAACTGACGAAGGCTCTTTTGATCTGACAGAGGAGTATGGGATTCGGGACTTTTTGTCTCCCATGGGCTGTACCATTTTGGAAAAAGACGGGACAACAGTGCAGGGAGGCAGCCTTCTTCCAAGCGCCTATTTTACAATGGAAGTGAATCCCGGGGATTTCGTTGCCATACAGGGAAGAGGATATGGACATGGTGTAGGCATGAGCCAGACCGCAGCCAATCAGATGGCAGCACAAGGATATTCTTATCTGGAGATTTTGGATTATTTTTTCAGGGAGGTAGAAATTCAGCAGGTAGACACAAAGGAAGATTCATGATAAGATATAGAAAATATTTTGCTGCTGCTTACACAGGAAGCAGATTAGATACGGATGCCTAAGACATACAGAAAGGTTAGAACAATGAAAGAAAATAAGAAAAAGCCGGTATATTCCCTGATCATGGGATTTATGAATCGCACAGGGGAAGACCACATAGGCGCCTATGCCGCCCAGGCCGCCTTTTTCATGATTATGTCTTTTATGCCTTTTATCATGTTTTTAACAGCAATGATAAAATATACCCCGGTTACTTATGGTATGATGAGACAGGCGATTATCAGCATTATCCCGGAAAATCTCCAGGATGCAGTGATGGGAATCGTGGCGGATATTTACTACAGAAATACGGCGGTGGTTTCTATAACCTCTGTAGCGGTTGCACTCTGGTCCTCCGGCAAGGGTGTGATGTCTTTGATTAATGGGTTAAATACTATTTATCATGTGGAAGAGACACGTAATTGGTTTTTGAAGAGGATTAAGGCGGTTTTTTATACCTTCTTATTTGTGATTGCACTGATTGCCAGCCTTTTGATGCTGGTTTTGGGAAATCGCATACAGATGCTGCTTACAAGGCATGTTCCATTTCTCGGGAAAATTATTGCAAGAATCATTGGAGCAAGAACGCTGATCGTATTCAGCGCCCTGTTTCTTATTTTTCTTTTGCTGTACAAGGTATTGCCTAACAGAAAAGCAACTTTTAAAAGTCAGGTTCCCGGAGCGTTGCTTACTGCAATTGCCTGGTCTTTATTTTCCTATGGCTTTTCTCTATATTTTTCTTTTTTTCCCGGCATTACAAACATGTATGACGGGAGCTTGGCTGCCATTATCCTGGTAATGCTGTGGATATATGTCTGCATGAATCTTTTGCTTTATGGCGCAGAGATCAATGCCTATTTTGAGAACCAGTTCCGCCAGGCTCAGCAGTCTGTTCATGAGCTTTTGGCAAAAGAGAAAAAAATTTCTTCTTGACATCTTTTTCCGGCTGTGGCATAGTATTAAAAAGATAGATGAAAGGCATAGAAGGTGTTTTTAGAGGATTGTTTTCTTACAGAGAGAGGGAGTCACCGGCTGCAAGCTTCCTTAAGTTCAGATAATTCTTGAGTTTCCCACCGGAGCTGCATTTCTGAAACAGCAGTAGGAAATGACGTCTCTGCGCGTTAAGCAGAACCAAGAGCCTGCTCATTTTGCAGGAATCAGGGTGGTACCGCGGATATAGCTTCGTCCCTATTATGGGGATGGAGCTTTTTTTGTATCATAGGAAAGTACTCCAGATTGTTCTGCATTCAATGAGGATTTCTATGATTCAAAAAGCTATATCCTGAGAAATTCATATTGGGGAAGGATTGTGGAAGTGCAAAGCACGGAGCAATCCGTAGGTATCATAGTTGGGGCTCTTGCCCCCAACATCATTTTAGAAAAAGGAGATAAAAGCATGGACATGAAAGAAAAGCTCCAGGAACTGGCTGATGCTGCCAAAGCGCGGATCGAGGAGTCAGAGGGTCTGGACAAGTTAAATGATGTAAGAGTTGCCTACCTTGGAAAAAAGGGGGAACTGACTGCTATTTTAAAAAGTATGAAGGATGTAGCTCCGGAAGAGCGCCCGAAAGTTGGACAGCTTGTAAATGAAACCAGAGCGAAGATTGAGGCTCTTTTAGATGAATCCAAAAAGAAACTGGAAGAGACGATCCGTGAAGAAAAAATGAAGGCAGAGGTAATTGATGTTACTCTTCCTGCAAAGAAATCCCTTATTGGCCACCGTCATCCAAATACAATTGCATTGGAAGAGGTTGAGCGTATTTTTATTGGCATGGGCTATGAAGTGGTAGAAGGACCGGAAGTAGAATATGCAGATTATAACTTTACAAAGCTGAATATTCCGGAAGATCATCCGGCAAGAGATGAGCAGGATACATTCTTTATTAATGATTCTATTTTGCTGCGTTCCCAGACATCTCCGGTACAGGCCCGTACCATGGAAAAAGGCAAGCTTCCGATCCGTATGATCGCACCGGGACGTGTATTCCGTTCTGATGAAGTGGATGCGACCCATTCTCCGTCCTTCCATCAGATTGAGGGACTTGTTATTGATAAAAACATTACCTTTGCAGATTTAAAGGGAACCTTAGAGGAATTTGCCAAGGAGCTGTTCGGACCGGAAACAAAGACAAAGTTCAGACCTCATCATTTTCCATTTACAGAGCCCAGTGCAGAGGTGGATGTTTCCTGCTTCAAATGCGGCGGTAAAGGCTGCCGTTTCTGCAAAGGCTCCGGCTGGATTGAGATTTTAGGCTGCGGTACAGTTCATCCCAATGTGCTTCGCATGTGCGGCATTGATCCTGAGGAATACACAGGCTTTGCATTTGGCGTAGGTCTGGAACGTATTGCACTTTTGAAATATGAAATTGACGACATGAGACTTCTGTATGAAAACGACATTCGTTTCTTAAAACAGTTCTAAACTAGAAGAAAGAGAAGGGATAACGAACATGAATACTTCAATGTCTTGGATTAAGATGTATGTGCCGGATCTGGATGTAACGGCGCAGGAATATACTGATGCCATGACCTTATCCGGAACCAAGGTAGAAGGTTATGAAAAATTGGATGAGGACCTGGAGAATATTGTCATTGGACAGATTACGAAAATTGAAAGACACCCGGATGCGGACAAGCTGATCATCTGCCAGGTAAATGTAGGAGAGGAATCTGTTCAGATCGTAACAGGTGCGCCCAATGTAAAAGAAGGAGATAAGGTTCCTGTAGTTCTGGACGGCGGACGTGTAGCCGGCGGACACGATGGCAAAATGACTCCTGGAGGAATCAGCATTAAAAAAGGAAAGCTTCGGGGAATTGAATCCTGCGGCATGATGTGTTCCATTGAAGAGCTTGGAAGCACCAGGGAAATGTATCCGGAAGCACCGGAATATGGTATTTATATTTTTCCGGAAGATGCAGTTGTTGGAGAAAACGCAGTAAAAGCCCTTGGCCTTGACGATACGGTTTTTGAATATGAAATTACTTCTAACCGTGTGGACTGCTACGGCGTTATTGGAATTGCCAGAGAGGCGGCAGCTACTTTCCGGAAGAAATTCTGTCCTCCGGAAGTAAAAGTAACTGGAAATGGGGAAAATGCTTCTGATTATATCAAGGTAACTGTACAGGATCCGGATCTTTGCCCGCGTTATACTGCACGAGTTGTAAAAAATATTAAGATTGGTCCGTCGCCGAAATGGATGCAGAGATGTCTGGCTGCAAACGGAATCCGCCCCATTAACAATCTGGTAGATATCACCAATTATGTGATGGAAGAGTTTGGGCAGCCAATGCATGCTTACGATCTGGATACCATTGAAGGACGCGAGATCATTGTTCGCCGTGCATTAAAGGACGAGAAATTTGTAACTTTGGATGGACAGGAACGTACAATGGATGATTCCGTTCTTATGATCTGCGATGGTAAAAAACCAGTAGGCATCGCCGGTATTATGGGCGGCGAGAACTCCATGATTACAGACAAGGTTCAGACAGTTCTTTTTGAAGCAGCCTGCTTTAACGGAACAAATATCCGCCTTTCTTCTAAACGGATCGGCCTTCGTACAGACGCTTCCGGTAAATTCGAGAAAGGCCTGGATCCAAACAATGCCCAGGCTGCCATTGACAGAGCCTGCCAGCTGATGGAGGAATTAGGCGCCGGAGAAGTAGTAGGGGGCATGGTGGATGTGTGCAGCGAAACAAGGGAGCCGTCCCGTGTGGCATTTGATGCAGACCGTATCAATGCACTTCTTGGGACAAATCTTTTTAAAGAGGAAATGCTGGAATATCTTGCACGTGTAGAACTGGCTTATGATGAAAAAACAGGGGAAATCGTAGCGCCGACTTTCCGTCAGGATATTCATTGCCTTGCAGATGTTGCGGAGGAAGTGGCAAGATTTTATGGCTATGATAAGATTCCGACAACCCTTCCTACAGGGGAAGCTACTACCGGAAAGCTGCCCTTTAAGCTTCGTATTGAAAGCGTTGCAAGAGATATTGCAGAATACTGCGGATTTTCTGAGGGCATGAGTTATTCTTTCGAAAGCCCCAAGGTATTTGATAAGCTGCGCCTAGAAGCAGACAGTCCTCTCCGCCAGGCAATCACCATTAATAATCCTCTTGGAGAAGACTACAGTATTATGCGTACCACGACCCTTAACGGAATGTTGGTTTCTCTTGCAAACAATTATAATAGAAGAAACAAAGATGTACGCCTCTATGAAATGGGCAATGTTTACCTTCCAAAAGAACTGCCTCTTACAGAGCTTCCGGATGAGAGAACACAGTTTACCCTGGGGATGTACGGCAAAGGCGATTTCTTTGATATGAAGGGTGTCTGCGAGGAATTCTTTGAAAAAGTGGGAATGAAAGCAAAGATGGAGTATTCTCCTGACAGCAATAAAACCTACCTTCATCCTGGAAGACAGGCAAATATGATCTATAACAATAAAGTGGTAGGATATCTTGGCGAGGTGCATCCTCTTGTTGCAGATACCTATGGTATTGGGGACAGAGCCTATATTGCAGTGGTTGATATTCTCACAGTTCTGGAATTTGCAGGATTTAACCACAAATTCATTGGTATTGCCAAATATCCGGCAGTGACCCGAGACCTTAGCATGGTTGTGCCGAAACAGGTGCTGGCAGGTCAGATTGAAGCTGTTCTTGCGCAGAGAGGCGGAAAAATTTTGGAATCCTATCAGCTCTTTGATATTTATGAAGGAAGCCAGATTAAAGAGGGATACAAATCTATGGCATATTCTGTTGTATTCCGGGCCCATGATAAAACCCTGGAGGAGAGCGAGATTACGGCTGCAATGAAGAAAATCTTAAACGGACTTACAGCTCTTGGAATCGAGTTGAGAAGCTGATGCGGGTTTATCTTGTAAGACATGGCATTACCCAGTGGAATGCGCTGAAAAAGATACAGGGTGCAGCGGATATCCCTCTTGCCAAGGAGGGAATCCGTCTGGCAAAAAAGACGGGGGAGGCATTAAAGGATGTTCCTTTTGATATCTGCTTTACAAGCCCCCTTATGCGGGCGCGCAAAACAGCGGAGCTGGTGCTTGGAGAACGTTTGGGGGCAGTTCCAGTGATAGAGGACAGGCGGATACAGGAGATTGATTTCGGCGTTTTGGAAGGTACTCGCTTTAAAGATGAAAATGGAAATATTATCAGCGAGGAAATGGCTATTTTCTTCCATGAGCCGGAAAAATTTCTTCGTCCGCTCCGTGGAGAGAACATTCAGGATATCTGCAGGAGAACCAGGGAGTTCTGGCTGGAAAAGGTTTCCGACCCAAGCCTTTTGGATAAAACAGTTCTGATCGCATCCCATGGATGTGCGGTGAGAGCCCTTTTGCAGAACGTATACCCCAAGGGCACGCCCTTTTGGAATGGATGTGTTCCGCCTAACTGCAGCGTGAATATTATCGAAGTTGCAGATGGAACCTGTGCTTTTCTTGCAAAGGACAAGGTGTTTGCCAATTAATACAAATATCATAAGCATATTTAACATGATAAGCCGTCGTATGAATGCAGGATGTGATGTATTTGTACGGCGGCATTTTGGTTATATTTGGTTATCTGCGGTAAACTGCAAATTACTATCTTGTACGCCATAAAGTGATATGATATGATAGAAAAAAGCTGTTATGTCCGAATGATGATGTCATATCAGCAAGAATAATGAGGAGGCTGATTATGGGGAAAAAAATTGTTAATATTGTGCTTTTTTTAGCTGTACTTGCCGCTGCAGTAGGAATGACCATTTATGTGGGGCAGGGCGCTGCAGGAGTCATGATTTATAATTTTGTATTCCTTGGTGTTATGGTTATTTTATATCTGGCAGGCATGATTGGCGGAATGTTCCGCATGAGTGCTATTTCGGATGCGCTTTCCAATGCTACGGAAGAGCTTTCCGGTATTTTTAAAACAACCGGAAAAGTAGCCACAGAGAAGCTGGTTCACTTAAATGATATTTTTAATCATACATATCTTGACGGAAAAATGGGAAATTTTACAGACAGTGTGTCAAGAAGTGAGGAAGGGATCGGAGAGATTGAGGAATATCTCAATGAGGAGGAGCTTGATGATCACATTCACAAACGCCTTCTGGAGATGATTCCGGATATTTTTACCAGCCTTGGTATCCTTGGAACCTTTGTAGGCCTTGTGTGGGGTCTGAAGAACTTTGCACCCAATGATTACGAAGCAATGACCAGCTCTGTTGCTTCGCTTGTAGATGGTATCAAGGTTGCATTCCTTACCTCCATATACGGAATTGCCCTGTCTATTATCTATACTTTTGGAATGAAAAGCGAATACTCTGCCATGACAGAAAACCTTCGGGCATTTCTGGAGAAATTTCATTCCTGTGTAATGCCCACTGCAGAGAATGAATCACGCAACCTTCTGGTTTCCAGTCAGAAGAACCAGACTGTAGCCATGGAGCAGATGGCGGAACAATTTTCCGTGCAGATGGCGGACAGCTTTGAAAAGGTCATTACGCCTACCTTTGTAAAAATGAACGAGTCTTTGGATATGCTTGCAACATCTGTGCTGCGCTGTCAGAAGGATGCAGTGAAGGATATCCTGGACGTATTTTTGAAGGAGATGCACTCTTCCTTCAATTTTCAGTTTAAGGATTTCACTGATTCGCTGGAAAAGCTTAAGAAGGCTCAGAATGACAATGCCGCATATACCAGCGAGTTATACCAGACGATGACCCGCCAGCTTACGGATTCTTATATGAAACAGGAGCGTATGATGCGGTCTCTCATGGAAGAGATGACCAATACTCAGGGCAAATATATGGATACAGCCAGCCGGATCCTTCAGGATAACAGAGAGATCCAGAAGATGCAGCAGGCGGATTACCAGCATATTGCTGATTATATGAAGGATGCAGAGAGATCCTCTGCGAAATTCTGGGTGGCATGTAACCAGACCATGCAGAAGTATGTGGAATCTGCATCCAGTACAGTAGAACGTATTTCTTCCAACAGTCAGGCAAGCGAAGAGGTTCTTCGCTCCAATAAGCGCCTGGTGGAGGAATTCAATTCCCGAATGGGCGAATTTATGGAATATCAGAAAAAATCCTGCCAGACTATGGATCAGGTGCGTGCTCTCCTTACAGATATTACTGTGGCCAAGAATGGCAAGGATGTTTACCTGTCAGGCGGAAATCTGTCTGCCCAGAACAGCAGCAGGGAGACCTTGAGACAGATGCAGAGTATGTTTGAGGAACAGAATGAACGTCAGCAGGCAGCGCTTGATGAAATGTCCAGAAGCATTAAGGATCTTTCCAGAAATGCGCAGAAAGGTAAATTCAGTATATTTAAATAAAAGGAGAGAAGCATGCGCAGAAGAAAAAAATCAGATAACGGAGGATTTAATGTCTGGCGTTCTTATTCCGATATGATGGCGGGTGTCCTGCTTCTTTTTGTCCTGATCATGTGCGTTACTTTATTCCAGGCACAGAAAAGCTATAATGACAGCATCAAGGAGCGTGATGAAAAAATCGCCCTGCAGGAGCAATATACCCTGGAACTTCTGGCACAGCAAAACGCCCTGGAAGAAAAAGAGGGACTGTTAAAGAATCAGGATGAGCAGCTGAAATCCCAGGATGAAAAACTGGAGGAGCAGAAGCTTCTTCTTGCAGAACTGGCTGCCAAGCTGAAGGAACAGGAGAAAACGCTGAATGCACAGCAGACTTCCCTGGATGAAAAGACTGCCCTTCTGAAAGATCAGCAGGCACAGATCGACCAGATCATCGGCGTAAAAGCCGAGGTAGTAGAATCCTTAAGAAAAGAATTTGCAAAAAACAATGTTAATGTAGACATTGATTCCCAGACAGGTGCATTGGCACTGGATGCAAATGTTATGTTTGATTATAATGAAGCCGAGCTTACAGAGGAGGGAAAATCTGCTTTGGAGCAGGTTCTTCCCATCTATTGCAAGGTGCTTCTGGAAGAACAGCATATGCCCTATCTGGCAGAGATCATTATTGACGGATATACGGATACGGACGGTGACTACAGCTACAATCTGGAACTTTCCCAGCAGCGTTCCCTTGCAGTTGCCCAGTACCTTCTGGACATCCAGTATGAGTTTTTGAATAATTCCCAGATTAAGAGCCTGGAGAATTACCTGACAGTCAATGGCCATTCCATGGCAAACCCGATTCTGGATGCAGACGGAAACGTAGATAAAGATGCATCACGCCGTGTGGAGGTGAAGTTCCGTTTGAAAGATGATGAAATGATCAGTGAACTGAATAAGATCATGTCAGATGTGGGTTCCGGAGAATAAGCAATATGAATAAACAAAATAAGAAAATGCCGATACTTTTTGGAATCGTCCTTTGCTTGTGTATCGCAGCAGGTGCAGGATATCTGCTGCGAAACGCTTACCTCCTTAAAAAGGATGACAGACAGCTGGACGAGCTGTTTGCAAAGGAACTGGAAGAAAGCCAAAAGACGATAGATCAGTTAAAGGAACAGAAAGAAGAGCTGGAGACAGATATTCAAAAAGCGGAAGAAGAGGTGAACAATGTTCCAAGAAAAGAATCTCAGCCGGTTCAGGAACCTTCCACATCTGCCCCGATGCCGCTGCGGGCCAGCATTCTGGATTGTCAGCCTGGAGAAGTTCTGTCCGGTGAAACTTTATATCCGGATAACCCGGGAATCTATTTTACGGCTTCCCCTATTCTGGAAGGAGATGAGATCTATACGCAGATCACAGATATGGTGCCCGGAGATGCCGGTTCTGTTACCTGTGATCAGCTTCGGTATTTAAAAATGCCTTATTATCAACAAAATGGAGAAATTCATGTGGGAGAGATGGTGGTAACTTCAGAACTGTCTCAGAAAGTATTGGATGCTTTTTTAGATTTTTTTGAGAAAAAGCATAGATTTTCGTCTATGGATCTGAAAGACAATCTGTGGATAGAAGAAACAGATCTGACCAATATTACAGAAAAATATTTACCAAGAGAATAGCAGTCTTTTGAACAGCCTGCCCGGATATTTTTTCCGGGCGGGCTTTCTTTTGGAAAAAATGAAAGTGTTGAAAAAGGGAGACAGGATTGTTGGAAATCAGAGAAATCACAATATTTGTTTGTTGCCCAAGAGAAAATTTTTTTATAGAGTACAACTAGTAAAAAAATGTGGGAAAGAGGAGTGTGCTTACAATGAAAAGGTTACATATGATATGCAATGCACATCTGGATCCTGTATGGCTTTGGGAATGGGAAAAGAAAATCAAGGAGGGCTTCTATGAGTTATCAGGTAATCTTTAAACAATACAAAGAAAGCACTTGGGTAAAAGAAGAACGCTGGAAACCGGAAGAAAGAACAGGGGAGCAGGTGAAAGACTTCTGCGAATTTCCGGTAAGGATCTGTTTTCGCTTAAGCAGCCGGGAAGACATGGAGAGTGTGCTCCTGGAAGCGGAGATGCTGGAGAAATTTCAGGAACCGGTGTCTCTCGCACTGGAATACAAAAAAGAAAACTGGAAAAAAACAGAATATGTTTTCATGCCCGGTGCCGTATACGATGGGAATCGTATGCAGAGCATAAAGATCCCCTATCCTCCCTATCATGCAGGCATGACGGATGGCAAGTGGGATTCTGTAATTACGGATATTCCTCATCTTGACAAAGAAAAGTCGGTGTCCAGGATTCAGTTTCGTTCCGGAGATATGGCAACTCCGGCAATGGGATATTATGACAGAGAAAAGGATGGCGGAGAGTTCATCCTTGCAAAACATGAAATAAATGGCAGGTACACTGGATTTACGATTGAAGAAATAGAAAATGCAGCCGCATTTCGCATCCAGGTTCCGGCTGTAAGGGAAGAAGAGAAATATTATTTCGGTGAACTTCCGGATGGCTCCGGCTTTTATCCCACCTGTGATTATCCCTCTGATGATAAAGGAATGATTCTGAGACAGGGAAAGAAGATCTGTTTCGAGGTACGCAAATATTGGATCGCGTCACAGACGATTCCGGAATATCTGAAAAAATGTAATGTACTTCGTGAAGATATGGAAGAGGGAACGGAGTTTTGCAGTATTCCCTTCTCTGCTGCCTATGCTGCCGTGAAAGCGAAGTATGCGAAATATAATTTCGCAGAAGAGGGCTATTACCGCGTAGGGACGGAAACCGAGGTACCTCCTGCTTACTGGCAGGCAGGCTGGGTAGGGGGAGGAATGAATACCTGCTCCTTCTTAAGGGAGGATCATGGAATTGCCCGTGAACAGTCTTTGAGTACGCTGAAGTTTATTGTAGAGCATCTGCAGCAGGAAAGCGGCTGGTATGTACCGATGTATGCAAAAGGAAAAAGGTACGGCGATAATTTTCAGGATGACGGAAGCAACATTTCCCTCACAAGGAAGAATGGGGATATGGTCTATTTCCTTTTAAAACAGGCAATGGAACTAAAAAGCCAAAAGGAAATGCTTCCCGGTTTGGAAGCAAGTATCCGGCTTCAGGCAGATGCTTTTGTGCGTTTTTTCCGAAAGAACGGTCAGCTTGGCCAGTTTGTGGATACGGACAGAGATACGCTGCTGCAGGGCGGAACTGCCTGTGCGGCAATTGCCCCGGCAGCACTTGCACTGGCCTATGAATATTTTGGAGAGGAAACCTATCTGACGACTGCAGAAGCACTTGGGGAGCTTTATGACAGGGAATTTCTTCAGAAAGGAGTGCTAAACGGAGGTCCGGGAGAAATCTGCCAGGCTCCGGACAGTGAATCTGCATTTGCCTTCCTGGAATCCTGTGTCCAGCTCTATGAAACCACAGGAAAAGAGATATGGCTTTCCAGGGCGAAGGAAGCTTTCGAGCTGGCGATTACGTGGGTGGTAAGCTATGACTTCCATTTTCCAGAGGAAAGTACAGCGGCAGGCTTGGGTGCCCATACAAGAGGGACGGTTTTTGCAAATGCCCAGAATAAGCATTCGGCTCCTGGAATCTGTACCCTTTCCGGAAATTCTATGCTGAAGCTTTACCGGTTTACAGGGGATACCAGATATCTTACCTGGATGAGCAGGATCAGCCATGTACTTTCGCAATTCGTGTCACTTGAAAACCGTCCGGTATATACTCTGGCAGGAAAAAATCTGCCCTCCGGATATTTCAATGAGCGTGTACAGACCTGCGACTGGGAAGGAAAAGAAACCATAGGAGAGTTTCTTTACGGTTCTAACTGGCCGGAAGTTACCATGCTCCTTACTTACACAGAGATCCCGGGAATATATGTGGATCTTGAGAAGGAGCTTATCTGGTGTTCGGATCATGTGAAAGCAGAGTTTTGGGAAAATGAAGAGGATGAGTTCTGTTTGAAAATTACCAACCCTTCGGACTATGACGCGAAAGTGACACTTCTGGTGGACGAAAGCCGAAATCAGAAGCTTGGACATTTGTATTTTCACAGGATGGAGCAGATCGAGATCAGAGCAGGCGAAGAGATCATAAAAAAGGGGAAAAAGCAATGACAAAGAAAAAACGTGTTTTGACGGCGATCCCTCATCAGAAATCTGATAAAATTCCCAAGGGAGAGCTTTATATTCAGCCGCAGATCGCCAATAAGCTTCTTGGAAAAGAGTATCCTCTGGATCATCAGTGATTTGTTATTCTGTAAAAGAGGATTTGGCACAGAATTGTAAGCTTTTTTCGTTGGAAAACTGTGAAATCACAGGATTTGGAAGTTGAAAAATGCAAGATAATGGGTTAACAATAGAAACAGGCGCAGGATTGAGAAAAAACCTGCAAAGAAAAAATAAGGAGGGACAGCAAATGAATAAGCGGATAGGCAGAGCTGGAAGAAAGAAAACAATGACTTTGTCCGCAATGGCATTTCCGGCAACATTACTTCTTTTTATCTTTTCCTATGTGCCGATCGTGGGACTGACAATCGCTTTTAAAGATTTCCGCTATGATAAAGGCTTTTTGGGAAGTGAGTGGATCGGATTTAAGAACTTTGAGTTTTTCTTTAGATCCAATGACGCATGGGTGGTACTACGTAATACGATCGGGTTGAATTTCCTGTTCATTGCAATGACGCTCGTTGTCTCGGTTGCAGTTGCTATGGTGATGAATGAGGTACGCAGCCGCGGTGTGATCAAGATCGTGCAGACGATCATGTTTTTTCCATACTTTATGTCATGGGTTGTAGTTGGTTATCTGCTGTATGCATATCTGCACCATGATTACGGTATCCTGAACCAGGTACTTGCCTTCTTTGGAATGCACAGTGTTTCCTGGTATGCGAAATCGGCATACTGGCCTGCGATACTGACTTTTATGTTCGTGTGGAAAAACGCAGGATACTACAGCGTTATTTATTATGCAGGAATCATTGGAATCGATGATACTTATTATGAGGCAGCAGCACTGGACGGAGCCAGCCGCTGGCAGATGGTCTGGAAGATTACCCTGCCCATGATCAAGAGTCTCGTCATTGTAATGACGATTCTTCAGATTGGACGAATTATGTACTCGGATTTTGGTCTTTTCTACAATCTGACAAGAGATCAGGGTGCACTTTATGCAACAACGGATGTTCTTGATACTTATATTTACAGAGCGCTTCGTGTAACCGGAGATATTGGAATTGGTTCTGCTGTAGGATGCTTCCAGGCAGTGGTAGGATTTATTCTCATTATGGGATCTAATCTCATTGTCCGTAAGATTGACAGAGACAGTGCATTGTTTTAAGGGGGATCATTATGAAGAAAGACATATCATTTGGACCAAAGCTTGCGATTTACATATTTCTGGTCTTAATTTGCCTGCTTTGTGTCATTCCCATCATTACTGTAATCTCCATTTCATTTTCCAGTGATCTGCAGATTGCAAAGGAAGGATACGGAATCTTTCCAAAAGGGTTTGTATTAGATGCCTACAAATATGTATTTAAAGACTCAGAAGCAATTTTTCGCTCTTACGGTGTAACAATTCTGGTAACTCTTATGGGACTTGTCAGCGGATTATTGTTAAATGCCATGATCGCTTATGTACTATCCAGAAGAGATTATAGATACCGTAAACAGCTTACCGTATTTTTGATCATCCCTATGGTACTGAACGGAGGACTGGTTCCTACTTATATCTGGATGACAAAATACCTGAATCTGAAAAATACGATCTGGGCCATGCTTCTCCCGCTTTTGATCGTACCCTGGTTCATTATTCTTCTGAGAACATTTTTCTCTGAAATACCGTCCTCGCTTATGGAAGCGGCAACCGTAGATGGTGCGGGAGAGTTTACCATTTTCTTTAAGATCGTACTTCCGCTGGCAAAACCGGCGCTGGCAACCGTAGGGATGTTTATAACGCTGAATTACTGGAATGACTGGTTCCAGCCTCTGATGTATGTTGACAACAGGGATCTGTATAACCTGCAGTACAGATTATATATCCTTATGAGAGACGTACAGGAGATGATGAAGAATTCGGCAATTTCCGGAATGGGTATCAGTATTGCAGATATGCCTACAGAGTCCATGCGCATGGCAATGTGCGTCATTGCGGCCGGACCCATGCTGGTTATCTTCCCGTTTTTCCAGAAGTACTTTGTAAAAGGCCTTACCGTAGGCGGTGTGAAAGGCTGATAAAAAGTAACAGAGAATGTAAATTGCTTTAGCAATTACAAAATATAAAATAATTTTAAGGAGGAAACAATCATGAGAGGAAAGAAAGCATTTGCTATTTGTTTGGCAGCTATTATGGCAGCCGGAACATGTACAATGGCAGGAGCACAGTCTGTAAAGGCAGATGACATTGTAAAAATCAAGATTCACACACCCATTCCGGAGCAGGCAGACGGAGATGGTGTTATGGAAGCTCTGAATGAGTACACAAAAGAAAAAATCGGTGTAGAAGTAGAATATGTATTCCACGGCGGTTCCTATGGCGACAAGATTCAGACGATTATTGCTTCCGGTGAAGAATATGATGCCTGCTTTACCTCCAACTGGCTGAATCCCTATAATACAGATGTGGTAAAAGGCGCTTTCGTTGATATCACGGACATGCTGGAAGAAGTACCGGCTCTTAAGGAAGTAATTCCGGATTACATGTGGAAAGCGGCTACTGTAAAAGGCGGAATTTATGCAGTTCCCAACCAGCAGATCGTAGCACGTCAGATAGGAGCTCTTATGCCTGCAGAATTTGCTGAAGGAACAGGTACAGATGTCAGCACCATTAAAACCTTAACGGACATGGGCGAATATGCGCAGAAGGCATTTGATGAATATGGGGCAAAAGTAGGCGGTGTAAACCGTGCACAGGCTGCAGACTACTGCGGATACGAATACATCAGCGACTATATGGCAGCGGGTGCTATTAAAATGGACGATGCAGAAGCAAAAGTTGTAAACTTCTATGCAACGGACGAGTGGAAAGCAATGCTGAATGAACTTGTAGATTTAAATGAAAAGGGCCTTCTTGACGGCGAGTGCGGTTACATGGATGAATACAGCGAAAGCCAGCGTGTAGCCAAGAAGACATCTGCATTCTACTCAGGAACTTATAAACCGGGCGTTGAGGCAGAGGAATCTGCACGTGCTGGCTATGACTGTGTCATGGCAGTTGCTGATACAGCTCCCTATATTTCCACAAACAGTGTTATTGCAACAATGTATGGTATTTCTGCAACATCCAAACATCCGGTAGAAACTCTGAAATACTTTGAGCTTGTGAATACAGATCCGTATGTCATGAATCTGATTTCCTATGGTATTGAAGGAACACACTATAATAAAACCGGTGATACTTCCATCGAACTGATCCCCAACAGCGGATATTCCCATGGCCAGTCCTGGGCAGTTGGAAACGTATTTAACACCTACTCTCTGGCAGGACAGCCGGAGGATGTATGGGAGCAGACAAAAGCATTAAACGACAGTGCAAAAACATCTCCGATCCTTGGTTTCTCTTTTGACCCGGAACCCGTAAAAATGGAAATCACAAACGTATCCAAGGTGGTAAAAGAGTATGAAAGCCTTGTAGGCGGCGAGCTTCCTGTAGAAGAGACAAATGCAGAATTCTTGGAAAAACTGGAAGTTGCAGGTGTAAATACGGTTATTGAAGAAATGCAGTCCCAGGTAGATGCATTCCTTGCTGAACAATAATTTGAAAGATAGTTTCATATAGCCCATAGTTATGATCAGCGCTGCGGATGGGGGAAAATCTATCCGCAGCGCTGCTGCTTGTGCCGAAAAAATAGTTGCATTTTTGGAAAGCTTATAAGAAAATAAGGATATCAGAATTGCGGAGGGAAGATAGGATGAGGGCGTGGGGAAAACAGCAGGAATATTTTGTCCAGAGAACAAAAGTGCAGCAGCAGATGGAAAGGAAGCGTACCTTCCGAAAAAACTTTTTGCAGATTTCTGTAAGTATGCTGATCGTGATCCTAGTGGGCATAGGGTTTATTTATGAGATCGTAAAGGATGTCATTATACAACAGAACATACAGTTGTCCCTTCAGGCTTTTTCCCAGGTGCAGTCACAGTTTGAAGAGGCCAATCATACGGCAAATACCATTGCCACCCAGGTAATGCTGGATGATATCTGCTCGGAATTTTTATATGGGGCCTCACGGCAGAAAATGAACAGCATCTTGCTGAACAGAGTCCGACACCAGCTTTCCCTGTATCAGAATACAAACCTGAAGATTGATTCTATTTATCTTTATAATCGGACTGCTGATTTTTTTGTTAGTTCAGGATCCGGTCTGAAAGCTGCGGGAAGCGATGATTTTTCAGATACAGGGATTGTGGAGCTGATCCGGGAACCGGATACCTACTATACCCAGACACTGATTCCCAGGGAAGTGACCTTTGGAAATTCCAATCAGTCGGAAAAAGGGGAAATGGTTTATTCCTACCTGATGTTTACCCCCAGGGACCCGGACGGGAATGTGGTGGTGGTAAATATGAAATTTGACAGTATGATTCATGAGATCCTTCAGATGGAATTCATGGAGGATAGTGTTATACGAATCATTGATGAAAAGGATGAGCGGCTGGTGGAGCAGCAGACCATGGATTTTGCAGAGTCCCCGGAAATCAGGGAAACGGTGAAGAAAATGGCTTCTGAAGGGGAGAAGTACAGGGAATATACGGAGAGTGGACAAAAATACGGCATTTTCTATCTGTATTCTGCAGGGAGTAAATGGAATTATATCAAAGTAACAAAGTGGGGAACCATATTTCACACGCTTACAGTGCTTCAGAGAAGGATGATCATCTTTTCTGTTGTCTGCGTAATGGCGGTACTTCTAAGCTCTCTTTGGAGTTCCGTATCGATTGCCAGGCTTCACGGAAAGCTGGAGATGAAATATGCCCGCATTACACAGGCAAAGAAATCCAATCCCCATATCCTCAAGGAACGATTCCTTCTTGATTTTATTTACAACAGGAAGGTTTTCAGCAAACAGAGCCTGAGAGCGGAAATGGAAAAAATCGGTTTTTCTGTTTCGGAAGACCAGAAGTTTACAGAAGTGCTCCTTATGCTGGAGAATTATGAGAAGTATCAGGAAATTTTCGGGGAAAAAGGAACGTATGATATCAAATATGGATTCTGCAATATTTTTGAGGAAACCTTCGGGGAGCATTTTCGGACCATGGGATTGATTAATGATGATGAAACCATGACTTTTATTCTGGAGATTCGGGATCATGGACTGGATGAAATTGGAGAATATTTCCGGAAATTCTGTGAGAATGTGAAGGTGTTTGTTCCTTGGGATTTTATGCTGTTCGGAATGGGAAGAGCGGAGAATCTGGAGCGTATTCCTGAGATGAACAGCCAGCTTGTGAATGTGACGGCTGAGGGATTTTTTTATCCCAGCAATACTTATGTGACTTATGAAGAGATTATGGAGAACCATGGTCAGAGTGTGGATTTCCAGAAACTGGATGCGAGCAGCATCAGTAAAAATCTCAATGCAGGTGAAGATGCGAAAGAAACCTACAAAGATGTTTCAAAGAAACTAAAAGAATGTTCTATGGCAGGCTATATGAGTGCCATGACCTGGCTTGGAATTTCCATTGTGCGGGGATCAAAAAAATATGTATGTTCAGAATCTGAGGGAAACGAATTCCTGGTTCAGCTGGCGCAGTGCAGAAAAGCTTCGGAAACGGAAGCACTGTTTCTGAAGCTGTTTGAAAAGATTACATGGAACCAGAATAAAACTGCTGTAAAGAAAGGTGTTACAGGAAAACTGGATGAGGTGAAGCTTTATATTGAACAGAATTTCCGTGACCCTAATATTACCCTTGAAAAGCTTGGAGAAGAATTCGGTGTTTCACCCAATTACCTGGGGCGTCTGTTCAAAAAGGATATCGGAATGTCTGTGGCAGATTATATCAATGGAGAGCGGCTGAAGCGGGTGATTAGTGAACTTGAAAACACAGATAGACCGGCAAAAGAAATCGCAGAGGAATGCGGATTTGTGAGTACCAATTATTTTTATACTTATTTCCGTAAGAAAGTCGGCGTTACTCCCCAGGCATACAGGGAACAGGTACATAGTCCAAATGGGAATGAAGAATAAAAATGCAAAAATGAATTTGAATTTTATAAATATATTAGGAGGTAATAAAATGACACCAAGAGAATTGGTATATGCGACCCTGGAATTTGAAAACAGATCCGAACGAGTACCCAGACAGATGTGGACACTTCCTTACAGCGAATGGAAGTACGGAGACACCATAGCAAAAATCCACAGAGATTATCCGGATGATATTGTGAGTGCGCCGGCTGTCTTGGGGGAAAAGACTATTGAAGAGGGAGACCCTTATAGAAAAGGGGTAAGCCGTGATGCATGGGGATGTATCGTGACGAATATTCATGAGGGCGTGATAGGAGAGGTGCTGGATCCTCTTGTGACGGATGATGATTGGGAGGATGTGGACAAAATTCATATTCCAAGAGAATGGCTGAGCTTTGACAGGGAAGCAGTCAATGCATTTTGCAGAAGTACGGATAAATTTGTAAACTGCGGATGCTGTCCAAGACCATTTGAGCAGATGCAGTTTATCAGGAAGACGGAAAACTTCTACATGGATCTCATGGATATTCCGGATAACATGCAGAAATTCATGAAGAATATGCACAGCTTTTATTGTGAACTTCTGGAAGAATGGGCAAAAACAGAGGTGGATGCAATTAATTTCATGGATGACTGGGGAAGCCAGAATAGCCTGCTGATCAGTCCCGCATTATGGCGTGAGATTTTTAAGCCTATGTATAAAGACTTCATTGACATTGCAAAACGCCACCATAAAAAGATTTTTATGCATTCCGATGGTTATATTTTGGATATCATTCCGGATCTTGCGGAGATGGGGCTGGATGCGATCAATTCTCAGATTTTCTGCATTGGATTGGATAAGCTTAAGCCGCTGGCAGGCAAGATCACGTTCTGGGGGGAAATGGATCGCCAGCATCTTTTGGTAGAGGGGTCTGCGGAAGATATTCGCAGTGCTGTGGCAAGAGCGCGGGAAACCTTATGGAGACAGGGCGGATGTATCGCACAGTGCGAATTCGGACCGGGGGCAAAACCGGAAAACGTCTATGAGGTATTCAATGCGTGGTCAAAGTGTTGATTTTTGATTTCGTATGACATGAACTCATACTGCTCTGGAGGAATATTAATATGAATCCGATTATATTCAGACAGGGGATCTGTGATCCCCACATTCATGTTTTCCGCGACAAAGTTTATTTATATGCGACCCATGATTCTCCGGGATATGAAGAAGGATTTCATATGGAAGACTGGCAAATCTGGTCTTCGGAGGATCTGGTGGAATGGAAGCAGGAAGCTGTGCTTCATCCGGAAGATTTTTATTGCGGAGCGCTGGATCAGTGCTGGGCTGTTGATGCAGCATATAAGGACGGCAAATATTACTGGTATTTTTCCACAGGGGACTGGGGCGTTGGCGTGGGAGTGGCAGAGAATCCGGCCGGGCCTTTTAAAGATGCGTTGGGGAAGCCTCTTGTTGACTATCGGGTGGAACCGGTGAACTTTCCCAAATGGGATCCCTGCGCTTTTCAGGATGATGATGGCAGCGCATATCTGATCGTGGGCGAGTGCAGACTGCCGGCTCCCTGCAACTGTTATTTTATCGCCAGGCTGAATGAGGATATGATAAGCCTGGCAGAGCCTTTAAAGCCCATAGAATATATAGGAAATCCCTGCCCGGAGGATAAGCCTTCTGTCCATAAATACGGAAATCGGTATTACCTGACCCACTCCTCCTATTATGCGGTATCGGATAACGTTTACGGCCCCTATCAGTATATGGGAAATACAGGCTGCAACATTGACCATGGAAGTTATTTTACCTATCATAATCAGACCTATTTTGCTTCCGGAGGAATGGATAATCCCAATCGTTATCTGAGAGCTTCTTATCTTGCACCCTGCCATTACCGAGAGGATGGAGGCATTGTGATTGACCAGAAAATTATGGAATACGGATGCGGACAGTATGATGCTGCATGGGAAAAAATCGAGGCGGAATGGTATTTTTCCGCATCCGGAGAATGCAAAACTGAGCTTAAGGGCGGCGGATTTGCAGTGAAACTTGACCAG
This sequence comes from uncultured Blautia sp., assembly GCA_946557785.1. Taxonomy (GTDB): domain Bacteria; phylum Bacillota; class Clostridia; order Lachnospirales; family Lachnospiraceae; genus Blautia_A. The sequence goes on along the minus strand of CAMNTH010000005.1, from coordinate 14,328 downwards.
GGGGAAATGCTCTGCTTCCCTCATATTGCAAATGTAGAACAAAATACCAAAATGCAGTTTTGCGGAAAAGCCCTGAATCCGGAAAAGAAAGCTCTTTTGGAAATCAGGGAAAATAATGCTGACGGAAAAATTCTTGGAACATGCATTATTGGGGATGCTGCTCCTTCTTTGGAAACAGGGATCCATAGCTGCGTGCTTGCCTGCGGCTGGGGGACAAAATCCTTATGTCTGTGTGCGAGAGATTCTGTTTTGCTGGACTGGTTTTCGTTTGATAACGGGAAGAAAAAAAGTACTGCGGAACCGGTGTATTCTTTTGTGGGCCGGGGGGCTGCAAGAATCTATGATCCACTTGCCAGCTGTCATCGCGCACTTGGTAATATGGAACTGAAAGGGGCTTCTCTTCAGGGATTACTGGATGGAGGCGCAGGCTGCTGCGGGGAGATCGTGATTCCTTACTGCTGCAGGGATGAGGCTGTAGAACTGGAACTTAGGATCAATGATGTTTATCAGAGAAACATCCTCTTTCCGGTAAACGGCAGGGCTTCTTTGGGGGAAAATCCGGCGGAAGTTCATATCCCTGTGAATGTAAAGCCGGGGGTAAACAAAGTATGCATACAGTCTGGCCGCTACCAATATGGAAAGCTCTCCATTGACCATATTACATTAGAAACGGAGAATAGCTGCTGTCAGGTTTATGCGGCGGCAAACGGAGCTCTTACTCCATCCGGCAATGGATGCTGGGACGGGCTTCCCCAGAGAGAAAACGATTATTTTGCATTTGGCGGAAGAGTGGTAAAATATCTGGGAAAACCGGGATATGCGGTAACCGTAGCCGACGTAAACGGCGGAACAGGCGGACTATTTGGCCTGGAGATCCGTTACAGCAGAGGCCAGGCGGGCAGCTCTGCTTATGAGCTTGTGGTAAACGGAGAAATCCAGGGGCAGGTCCCATTCGAAAGTACGGGGGATTTTTCTATGAGAAATGCCCGCTCCATGAGAATATCGGTAAAGCTTCAGGCCGGTAAACAAAACGTCATATGCTTACGCAAGACAGGAAAAGAAGACCAGGGTATTTTCGTAGATTCTTTTGCGGTTATTGGTGAGCAGGAAATTGCAGGAGATTATTAGACCTAATCCAATACTATTGGATTTTGGGATTTTTTATGGAATTTTGGGACGGAATTTGTCACTTGGACAAAATCTATTGACGTGAAATAAATAAAAATTATAATAAGTGTATCAAGTAAATTCTGAAAAAATTCCAAAAGAAAGGAAATAAAGACATGACACCAAAAGAGTTGATTTTAGCTACATTGAGACATGAGGAAACACCACAGGTGGCCTGGGTGCCTTTTGCTGGAGTACATGCAGGCCAGCTGATCGGCTGCAACGCAAGAGAGGTTTTATCTGACGGAGATAATCTTTACAAGGCGCTGATTGAGGTTCATAAGCTGTATAAACCTTCCGGCCTTCCGGTGATCTTTGACCTCCAGGTAGAGGCAGAGTGCCTTGGATGTGAATTGACATGGGCAGACGATGCTCCTCCATCGGTATCCCATCATCCAATGGAAGACGATGAAGATCTGGTAACACCCTGCGAGTGTACCATTCCCACAAAGGAAGACGGACGAATTCCCATGATCCTGGATGTAATGAGAAGGGTGAAGGAGACGATTGGCGAGGAAACTGCTCTTTATGGACTGATCTGCGGCCCGTTTACCCTTGCTGCGCATCTGCGAGGAAATAATATTTTTATGGATATGTTTGATGATCCGGAAGCTGTGGAAGATTTTATGGATTACTGCTGCAAAGTATCTAAGGCAATGGCAGACTATTATATTGAAGCCGGTATGGATGTGATCGCAGTTGTGGATCCGCTGATTTCCCAGATTTCCTCCAACCATTTCAATGAATTTATGAGCAAGCCATTTACGGAACTGTTTGCACACATCCGTGAAAAAGGTGCATACTCCTCTTTCTTTGTGTGCGGCGATGCCACCAGAAACATTGAGGTAATGTGCCAGACGAATCCGGATGCCATCTCCGTAGATGAGAATGTCAACCTTCTTGCAGCAAAAGAGATCACAGACAAATATAATGTCTGCATTGGCGGAAACATTCCGCTGACTACTATTATGCTGCATGGAACCCAGCAGGATAATATGAAATATGTGGTCGATCTTCTGGATAGTATGCCGGACAAGAGAAACTTCATTCTCTCCCCAGGATGTGATATGCCCTATGCAGTTCCGGTTGAGAATACTATCGGCGCCGTACAGGCAGTTACCCAGCCGGATGAGGTAAGAGAGATGGTGAAGAATTATGTTGCTGCAGATGATGATATTGAGATTGAGCTTCCGGATTATGAGCATCTGGAAAAGCCATTCATGGAAGTATTTACCCTGGATTCTGCAACCTGTGCAGCCTGCACATACATGATGGGCGCTGCGAATGAGGCAAAAGAAGCTTTTGGCGACAAGATTGACATGATCGAGTATAAATTTACCGTAAAAGAGAATATTGCCAGATGCAAGAAAATGGGCGTTAAGAATCTGCCTTCCATTTATATCAATGGAAAACTGAAATTCAGCTCTATCGTTCCTGCCAAGGAAGAATTAGAGGCTGCAATCAATGAGGTATTGTAAAAATTTCTAATAATACAAAAAAATTACAAAAAACAAATAAAAATTTATAGCAAAGTTTTGGAATGCTTCCTATAATGGAGATAGTCTATTAGACAAAGTCTAATAATCCATTTGGGAAGCATTTTTTTGTTTCTGCATAGGAAACCACACGGGAGGAAAGAAAAAATGTCAAAACTCTATTTGATCACCGGTTTCCTCGGAGCCGGAAAAACCACTTTTTTGAAAAATTTTATCCGGATTTTTGAAGGACAGAGGATTCATGTCATTGTAAATGAATATGGAAAGGAAGGCATTGACGGGCAGCTATTAAAGGAATTGGGAACTGTGCTGGATGAGATTAACAACGGATCCATCTTTTGTTCCTGCAGGCTGGATAAGTTTGAGGAGGTGCTTCAAAATGCGTTAAGCGCGGCTCCGGATGTGATTATTATTGAGGCTTCCGGGCTGTCAAATCCCACCAATGTCAGGAAGATCATGGCGCAGGAGGAGAAATTTAAAGGTCTTGCATATATGGGAAGTATCTGCCTTTTGGATGCCAAGAGATTCCATAAAGTGTACAAGACAGCGACCGTAGTAAAAAAGCAGATTGGAATCAGTGACATCATACTGATCAATAAGAAGGACCTGGCGACACCGGAAGAGCTGGAAAATGTCCGTCAAACAGTCAGGGACCACCGCCCGGATATTCCCATTTATGAAACCAGCTTCGGAGAAATCAAGGATAACATACTGGCGGAAATAAAAAGACCGGCTTTCTCAGCGGAAAAACCGGAAATACAGACAAAGGATATAACCCTTCGCAGCTACCTTTTAAAGATCAATGAAAGTTTCAGCCTTTATGAGCTGGAAAAATTTGTAGAGATGTTTCTGGAGGATACCTACCGGGTAAAAGGATTTGTACGGCTGGAGAATGCAACCTGGTATCTGGACTGCGTGGGTAATCTTTTCAGCCTCAAGCCCTATGACAAAGAGGTAAATGCCCTGAATGAAATTGTGATCCTGGCAGGAAACGGGCTTCCTGCGGCAAAAAGCGTCAAAGAGGCTATAAAATGGTATCCGGGCAAAGTGGAGAGCTTTGAACCGGCCGGGAAATAGGGGAGGAAAAAAGATGGATTATTATGTGGCGATCCGGGAAAAATGTCTTGATTTTTTTAAGAATGGAGAGGAAAAAACGATTTGGGATATGGCCATGGAATGTATGGATCTGGAGGGTCTTCCTATGCACTGCCCGCCCCATCATTTTTTGGTTCCCGCCGTACTTTTGACAGCCTGTGCCCGGGAAGAGGAGAAGTCTTTGGAAGAGCTGGACAAGCTTTTGGCTGAAGCTGACAAGCGGGCGAAAAAGGTACTGGGAGGCTTCTGCGGAAATTATGGAAACTGCGGGGCAGGGGTCGGTGTTGGAATCTTTTTAAGCATTTATACAAAAACCACGCCTCTTTCGGATATAACCTGGCAATGGGTAAATGAGGCAACCGGAAGGTGCCTGATCAAAATTGCCTCTGTGGAGGGACCAAGGTGCTGCAAGAGAAATGCCTTTCTGGCATTTGATGAGGCGGTGGAAATTGTGAGAGAGCGGTTAGGGCTGGAGCTGAAAAGGCCGGAGAAGGTAGTCTGTCATTATTTTGAAAATAATAAAGAGTGTAAAAAAGAAAAATGTCCCTTTTATCCGGGAAAAGAATATTAGTACAGGAAAGGAAGGAAATTATGAAAAGAAGAATCGCTAAAGGAATCGTATCCGCCATCGCAGCAGGGATGCTCCTGGGGGTAACTGTGCAGGCGGCAGACAACAGCCTTGTAGTAGCCAATACCGGAAACAGCATAAAAGCAGCCATGGTAGTTCTGGCTTCTGAGATGGGATATTATGAAGAGGAAGGGCTGGATGTTACATTTGAAAATATTACGGATCTGAATGCAGGACTGACTGCAATTGACCTTGGAAAGGCAGACATTCTTCCTCTTGGGGTGATCCCCTCTGTGACATTTATTTCCCAGGGATCTGACTTTGTGATCTTTGGCGGAACCATTGCGGAGGGCAGCCAGGCAGTGGTAACGGAGGAGAATCAGGATACCATTCATGAAATGAAGGATTTTGCAGGAAAGACCATTGCCTGTGTTCGCCCGGAAACCGGACATATGATCGCAGAAAGCCTGATCCGGGAAGCGGGAGTGGCTATGGATACTGTGAACTTTGTGGAGATGGATGGATTTCAGTCCGTGATCGAAGCTGTGAGCAAAGGAACTGCGGATGTTGGATTTGTCAACAGCGGTTTCGGACAGATAGCAGAACAGCAGGGGCTGAAGGTTGCTCTGAACGTGAGGGATTTTGCACCGGATGCAGTGTGCTGCCGCCAAACGACTTCCAAACGTGTGATTGAAGAAAAAAGAGATACTCTGGTGAAATTTCAGATCGCGAATCTTCGCGCCATGAAGCTTAAGCAGGAAGACCGGGAAACTACGATTCAGAAATTAATGGAATTTTCCGGACAGTCAGAAGAGTATATAGAATACTGCATTTATGCAGATGTCATGAAGATCACCATGGATCCTGTAAAAAACAGGATTCAGGATTTCTATGAGATCATGGATGCCAACGGAGATATCCCTAAGGACAGCAAGTGGAATCTTAAGGAGGCTGTGGATTCCTCTATTTATGAGGAAGCGCTGAACGCCATGCTGGAGCGGGAATCTGAGGAAGCGCTGTGGCAGGAACTGAGGAAGGACTTTGAAGAAAATAATCAATGATATGAGCTATATAGAATTTAACCATGTTTCATTCGGATATCCATCGAGAAACGGGCATGAGGAGATCATCAGGGACTTTTCGCTGAAGATAGAAAAGGGAGAATTTCTGGTTGTGATCGGACAGAGCGGATGCGGGAAAAGTACGCTGCTTTCCCTTTTGGAAGGGCTGATCCTTCCCCAAAAAGGCAGTATTACAATAGAAGGAAAAGAAGTTACAGGCCCGGATCTTCGAAAATCCATAATCTTTCAGCATGATTCCCTGTTTCCCTGGATGACAGTGGAGAAAAATGTTCGTTTCGGAATTCGGCAGGCCAGATCGGGAATCAGCCGCAGGGAGGAAAAAGAGCAGGCATATCAGGCACTTCTCCAGGTTGGAATGGAAAAAGAGGGCAGTAAATATCCCGGGGAATTGTCCGGAGGGATGCAGCAGCGAACCGCCATAGCCAGAACTTTCGCTATGGACAGTGATATCTTTCTTATGGATGAACCATTTGGGGCAGTGGATCCCAGGCGCAGGACAATGCTTCAGGAACTGCTGGTTTCTCTTTGGCAAAAGAAGGAAAAAGAGGTAAGGCCCAAGACGGTGATATTTGTGACACATGACATTGATGAGGCGGTTTTTCTGGGCGATCGTATCTTGTACCTGAGAAAAAAAGGACAATATGAGGAAGTCAAGGTTCCCCTTCAAAGACCGAGAAAGATCGGTGAGCTCACAGGAAGCCAGTGTTTCTGTTCCTTCCGTAAGATAATTACGGAGCTGTTCGAGGAGGAAGGCGGTGTAACGGAATGAAAAAAGCCATATGTTCTCTTCCCTTTTTTCTGTGGGTGATTTTAGTTTTTTTGATTTTAATGCCCGGGAAACGGGAGACGGAATCCTGTACGGTATTTCTTATAGTGGTATGCACTTTGGGCGGACTATGGATCCTGCGGTGTTTTCAGGGGAAATTCATAGAAACGCTGCATGACATCCTCACCCTTGTCTTTGTACTGCTGCTGATCTGGGAGCTTTTTTGTACGAAGCTGGATATGGCACATCCCGTTCTTGTACCGTCACCGGAGAATGTTTTTCAGGTGTTTGTGACACAGCGCAGGCTAATGGTAACGGGAATCTTTTCTTCTATGGAATTGCTGCTTGCGGGGATGATTCTGGGGCTCACCCTTGGTGTGGGCTTTGGAATCGCGGCAGGGTGGATCCCCCGCCTGAACAGGATGCTGTTTCCCATAGCAAGAGTCATAAGCCCCATTCCGCCCATCATTTATACTCCCTATGTGGTGGCATTGATGCCCAGTTTCAGAAGTGCATCGGTAGCGGTAGTGGTGTTGGGAATTTTCTGGCCTGCGTTTATGAATACTGTGCTAAGGGTGACCGGAATGGAAAAAAAGCTCCTGGATTCTGCAAGGGCGCTGTGCCCCAATACCTGGACTATGCTTAGCAGGATATTATTTCCCTATGTATGGCCGGGAATCATCCGCAATCTTCGGGTAACGCTGTCCACCTCTTTCCTTATTTTAACAATGGCGGAAATGATGGGTGCATCCAGCGGACTGGGATATTTTATCAAAAATTATTCGGACTATGCAAATTATACCAATGTGGCTGCCGGCATTATTCTTGTAGGTGCAGTAGTTTCCATATTGAATATGGGAATTGGACTTCTGGAAAGAAGGTTGATCAAATGGAAATAGAAACAAAGAAATGTGCCTGTAAGGGAGGAAATCTGGACAGGTTTATACAGCCCATCATACTTTTAATCCTCACAGACGGGCCGGATACGGGATATGGAATCTTCAAGAGGGTAGGGGAGTTTTCCATGTTTCGGGAGGAAAAGCCTGATGCCACGGGAATTTACCGATATCTCAGGCTTATGGAAAAGAGAGGACTTCTGGAACAGTTTGACTATCAAGAGGGAGTGAATAAGTACAAAAAGAAATACCGGATCACAGACAGCGGGAAGGAATGTCTGTCAAACTGGAAGGAGACTCTGACAGGATATGCGGCTTCTGTTCTGGAGCTTGCGGAGTGTATCAGGAAGAGCATCATTCCCGGCTCCTTAAGTTAGTTGATTCCCAACCGCATAAAATCTAACGAAATTCCCTCTTGCAATCCTTTCCATTCTATTGTATAATTCCTTGTGTTGTAAAAAAAGATGGTCCTCTGTTACAATTCATGTATTAAGAACATCCAGACAGAATAGGAGAGAATGAAATGAACGACATTATCAGAAACATTGAAGCTGCTCAGTTAAAAGCAGAAGTACCGCAGTTTAACGTAGGTGATACTGTAAGAGTACACGCACTGATCAAGGAAGGAAACCGCGAAAGAGTTCAGATCTTCGAAGGTACAGTTCTGAAGAAACAGGGCGGAAGCAACAGAGAAACCTTTACAGTAAGAAAGAGTTCCAACGGAGTAGGCGTAGAGAAGACATGGCCTCTGCACTCCCCGCACGTAATCAAAGTAGAAGTGATCCGTCATGGTAAAGTACGCCGTGCGAAACTGAACTATTTAAGAGACCGTGTAGGAAAAGCTGCTAAAGTTAAAGAGCGCGTTAGATAATGAAAATTTCACAGTAATTAAAGGCAGGGACAATAACATAAGCTATTGTCCCTCTTTTTTCTAGATTACCTGGAATACCGGTCCATGGAGAACGTAATATGGAATTTAGCAAAAAAAAGAAAAAGAACAGAAGAAAAGAAAAAATAAACTGGAAAGAACATGAAAAAGTAAAAGAGGCGAAAGAAAAACTGGAAAATAAGAAAGTACGAAGTGCAGTACGCCTTATTTTTGAGATAGCGGTCACTTTGGCTTTCGCAGCCCTTGTGGCGATTACCATGTTCCAGTCTGTGACCATGCAGGAAAGCTCTATGGAGCCAACTCTCTCGGTAGGAGACCGCTTTTTTATAAACCGCCTGGCCTACCGTATCTCCTCTCCGGAGAGAGGGGATATCATCGTGTTCCGCACCAATGCCAGTGATGAGGCTGCCCTGCATATCCGCCGGGTAATTGGACTTCCCGGAGAGACCATTCAAATTTCCGATGGACGTATCCTGATTAACGGGGAGACTTACAAAGAGGGAAGAGATTTTCCGGTGATCAGCAATCCGGGAATGGCTGCAAGCCCCATTACATTGGAAGCCGGAGAATATTTCGTTCTTGGAGATAATAGAAACAACAGCGAAGACAGCCGATACGGCGATATTGGCATTGTGAAGAAAAAATATATTTCAGGAAAGCTCTGGTTCACCTGTTATCCGGTGAAGAAGCTCGGTTTCCTGGAAGACTAGTGATTGGAGAACATTATGAATGTACAGTGGTACCCAGGTCATATGACCAAGGCAAAAAGACAGATGCAGGAGGATATCAAGCTGATTGATCTGATCATTGAGCTTGTGGATGCCCGTGTGCCTTTATCCAGCAGAAATCCGGATATTGATGAGCTGGGCAAAAACAAATCCCGTTTGATCCTGCTGAACAAGGCGGATCTGGCAGATGAACGCCAAAATGAAGCTTGGAAGGCCTTTTTTCAGGAAAAAGGATTCTTTGTGGTAAAAGTGGATTCCAGGTCCGGTTCCGGAATGAAGGCCATTCAGAATGTGATCCAGGAAGCATGCAAAGAGAAAATCGAACGTGACAGAAGGAGAGGCATTAAGAACCGTCCTATCCGTGCCATGGTGGCGGGAATCCCTAATGTGGGAAAATCCACCTTTATCAATACCTTTGCGGGAAAGGCCTGCACCAAAACAGGCAATAAACCCGGTGTAACCAAGGGCAAGCAGTGGATCCGCCTGAATAAAGGGGTGGAACTTCTGGATACCCCCGGAATCCTCTGGCCGAAATTTGAAGACCGGGAAGTGGGCATCCGCCTTGCCTGCGTAGGCTCAGTTAAGGATGATATCCTCAATATGGAAGAGCTTTCCTTAAACCTGATCGGCTTCCTTCGGGAAAAGTATCCCGGTGCATTAAAGGGGCGCTACGGTATAGAGGAGGAAGGAAGCAATGTGAATCTTCTGGAAGGGATCGCCCGTGCCAGAGGGTGTCTGAAAAAGGGAGAGGAGCTGGATTACGCCAAAACCGCAGGAATTCTTTTTGAGGACTTCCGAAGCGGCAGGCTGGGAAGAATTACCCTGGAGTGGGTATGATCTGTGCAGCCGACTTCTACATCTTAATGATCAGAACCGGAACCGGCGGGTGATTGGGGCGGTTATAGTAATTGCTTTTGATTACCAGATACTTCCGGGGATCCAGTTCTTTAAGCCACGCAAGCACTCCCTCCAGCTCGTCAAATCCGGAGTCGCCGCCGCTGTAAATACAAAGGGAGATCATCCCGCCTTTTTTTAAGAGGGTAAGGCCGGCGAAGAGCGCCTGGATGCTGCTTTCCTTTCTGGTTGCCATTTCGTGGTTGCCTCCGGGCAGATAGCCAAGATTAAAGACAATACAACTGACGGTACCCTCTTTTGCATAAGCTTCCATATTCGCATGAGAATCCAGGATCAGCCGGTAATTTTCCGGTGCATTTTGTTCTATTAATTTTTGTTTGGTATTGAACAGTGCCATTTCCTGGATGTCAAATGCCAGAACCCGTCCGGTTTCCCCGCAAAGCCTGGAAAGAAGAAGGGTATCATTTCCATTTCCCATGGTAGCATCAATACATAAATCTCCCGGCATGACCTGTTCCTTTATAAAGTGAGAACACCATTCTGTAATTTTAAAATTTCTCATAAAATCTCCTTAATAATATTATTTTGCAAAAGAAATTAATAATACTATACTGTATAAGCTCAGTTCTTTCAACAAAAATGAGTTGTATAAAAAAATGAACACAGAAAAAATGCATTGCATCTGCAGAGGCTTTGATTTATAATAAGGACGCTAAAAAGAAACCAGACGGAAGGAGAGCGGATCCATGCTGAAAGGAAAAACGGTGCTTCTGGGAGTGACCGGAAGTATTGCCGCATATAAAATCGCTTATCTTGCAAGCGCTTTGAAGAAGCTTCACGCAGAGGTTCATGTCCTCATGACGAAGAATGCAACGAATTTTATTACTCCCATTACCTTTGAATCCCTTACCGGAACGAAATGTCTGGTGGATACCTTTGACCGGAATTTTCAGTTTCAGGTAGAACATGTCTCTATTGCAAAACAGGCGGATGTGGCATTGATCGCTCCGGCAAGCGCCAATGTGATCGGCAAGATCGCCAACGGAATTGCAGATGACATGCTTACCACTACCATCATGGCCTGCAAATGCCATAAGATCATTGCACCGGCTATGAATACCAATATGTACGAAAATCCCATTCTGCAGGATAACCTGAAGAAACTGAAAGACTATGGATATGAAGTGATAGAGCCTGCAAGCGGCTATTTGGCCTGCGGGGATGTGGGAGCCGGAAAAATGCCGGAGCCGGAGACGCTCCTTTCCTATATTTTAAAAGAGATTGCATTTTCCAAGGATTTGAAAGGGAAAAAGGTGCTTGTAACAGCAGGGCCTACCCAGGAAGCCATAGATCCGGTGCGCTATATTACCAACCATTCCTCAGGAAAGATGGGATATGCCCTGGCGAAGATGGCAATGCTTAAGGGAGCAGAGGTAACGCTGGTAAGCGGTCCGGTATCCATTGCGCCGCCGCCTTTTGTAAAGGTAGTACCGATTACTACTGCCAGGGAAATGTTTGAAGCAGTTACTTCCATAAGTGAAGAGCAGGATATTATTATAAAAGCGGCTGCCGTGGCGGACTATCGGCCAAATCAGGTGAGCGATGAAAAGGTAAAAAAGCACGATAATGAATTATCCATAGAGCTGGAAAAGACGGACGATATCCTGAAATACCTGGGAGAGCATCGCCGTCCCGGACAGTTTTTGTGTGGTTTTTCTATGGAGACGCAGAATATGCTAGGTAATTCCAGGGACAAGCTTGTGAAAAAGCATCTGGATATGGTGGCGGCCAACAATCTAAAAGTGCCGGGCGCCGGATTCCAGGGCGATACCAATGTTTTGACCCTGATTACACAGGAGGAAGACGTATCACTCCAGCTTATGAGCAAGGAGGATGCAGCCACAAGAATCCTGGATAAAATTCTTTCCATTATGAAGGAAAGAGAAAAGTAACCCGTAAACGATAGGATGCGGGTACATACCCGCAGTTCCATCACCGTATTGTATCCCTATAGGGGGAACGATAACAAGGAGGAAAAAACATGAAAACGAAACTGACAACATCACAGATCACAATGCTTGGACTTATGGCAGCCGTACTTTTGCTGATGGCCTATACGCCTCTTGGCTATCTGAACATCGGACCTTTGGCGATTACCTTTAATGTAATTCCGGTTGCAATCAGTGCCATAGTCTTAGGACCGGTAGGAGGAGCAATTGCAGGATCCATTTTTGGACTTACAAGTTTTCTCCAGTGTATCGGAATCGGCGGAACCAGCGCCATGGGCGTTATGCTTTTTAGCATCAATCCGGTTCTTGCGTTTATCCAGAGATTTATTCCCCGCCTTTTGGATGGTCTGCTTCTTGGCTACATTTTTAAAGGAATGAGAAAAAGAACCAATATCTATGTTTCCTGCGCAGTAACCGGATTTTTTTCCGCATTTTTGAACACCGCATTCTTTATGACTGCATTGGTTGTTCTCTTTGGAAATACGGATTATATCCAGGAGATGATCGGGGGAAGAAATGTGATCGTGTTTATTTGTACATTTGTAGGAATTAATGCAGTATGCGAAATTCTTTCAGCCACTGTGGTCACAGGAGCTGTAGGAGCTGCATTATCCCGGGCACACCTGATTCCGGCAGCACAGATGAACAGCAAGAAGCTGGCAAAGGCATAAAGGAGTTACCAACATGATTTTAGCCATTGATATCGGAAATACCAATATAGTAGTAGGATGCATCGATAAAGAAAAAACCTATTTCATTGAGCGGCTTTCCACAGTCCGCACAAAAACGGAGCTGGAATATGCCATTGATCTGAAGACGGTTCTGGACATCTATCATATGAAGCGGACGGATCTTGAGGGATGTATTATTTCCTCAGTTGTTCCCCAGGTTACCAATGTGGTTGTAAGAGCTTCCGAATTGATTCTGAAAAAACAAGTTATGGTGATCGGACCTGGGTTAAAAACAGGTTTGAATATCATGCTGGATAATCCAAGCGAAATGGGAGCTGACCGGGTGGCTGATGCTGTGGCTGCATTGGCGGAATATCCGGTGCCCTTTGTTACCGTGGATATGGGAACAGCTACCACCTTCTCCGTTGTGGATGAAAAGAAGCGCTATATTGGAGGTATGATCATGCCGGGCGTGCGGGTTTCCCTGGATGCTCTTGTATCCCGTGCATCCCAGTTAAGTGGAATCAGCATTGAGGAACCCAAAAAGCTTATCGGCAAAAATACCATTGACTGTATGAAAAGCGGTATTCTTTACGGCAATGCAGCAGCAGTGGACGGTATCATTGACAGAATCGAGGAAGAGCTTGGCCAAAAAGTAACAGTGATCGCCACAGGCGGAATGGCCAGAAAGATCGTGCCTCACTGCAGAAGAAGCATCATCCTGGATGAAGATCTTCTGCTGAAAGGGCTTTTGGTAATTTATGAAAAGAACAGGAAATAAAAGGAAATGCCAGTACCTGGATCATGGGTGCTGGTGTTTTTTGTTGAATAAAAGTCTCTCTTTTTTGTGCAAGGATAGAGAGGAAAAATGAAAGAATAAGCCTTATAATAATAAAGACGAATTTATGTCCATAAAGCACAATATGTGCGGATAAGGAGGTAGCTTATGGAATGGGTTGAAAGATTAAACCAAAGCATGAATTATATTGGGGAACATTTGACAGGTGAAATTGACTATGAACAGCTTGGTCGGATTGCCTGCTGCTCCACCTATTACTATCAGAGAATGTTTACCTATGCATGATATGAGTGATTTGATGATGGTTATATGTATATTAACTGTTTGTGGCAGCTGGTTCTTTCAAAGGACATGGTTATTTAACAGATTTGTTAAATATGTCCAACAAAAATATATTGACATTGGGATAGTTGCAGGCTAATATAGAATTATATTTTAAGAAAGAGCAGGTATGTGGATGTTAATTGTTTCTGTAATGACAAAGAACAACTAAATTTTATAAGAGGGTAAGCACTGAATAGAGTGTTTTATTTGTGTTACCCTTTTCAGCATTATGGAATGCTGGTTGTTTCTGCCTTACAGAATACTGCATACACCGGAAATGATTGTCTTATTATGATGGATAAGAAAGTGGGGAAAGTATGACTGTGGTAGTCATGCTTTTTTTTATTTCTGCGAACAAATGGGCTGTGTCTTTCAGGACATTGCTGACTCCTTTTTGGGGGGATGCCCTGCTTTTTTAGACCATCTAAGATATATGAATCCGTGGTTTCCAGTATTGTTTTGTATTTTAATTATTTGGTGAACAATATTTAAACTGGAGGTTTTGAAGATGAAGATTATTGAGACGGAAAATTTAACGAAAAGGTATAAGCGTTACAAAAAGCAGGAGGGCTTGACTGGAAGTATCAAGGGCCTGTTTCACAGAGAATATGAAGAAAAAATTGCAGTAGATGATTTTGACATTCATGTGAATGAGGGTGAGTTTGTAGGTCTGATTGGGCCGAACGGAGCAGGTAAAACCACACTGGTAAAGATGCTGACTGGTATCATTGCACCGACAAGCGGCAGGATACAAGTTATGGGATTTTATCCGAATAAATTGGAGAAAGCATTTAAGCAGCAGTATGCGGTAGTTATGGGACAAAAGAGCCAGTTGTTTTTTGAACTGACAGCGGAGGATACATTGCGGTTATTTAAAGAAATATATCGTATTCCGGAAGATGAGTATAAGAAAAACAAAGAGTTTTTTGTGGATTTGTTCCAGGTACAGGAGCTTATGAATGTACAGGTAAGAACCTTATCCC